>JAZRCW010000041.1:0-129775 GCA_045659945.1 Ruminococcus sp.
TCTTGCAGAGCGTCCCCTCTTTCAAAACAGTCCACAGGACTGTTTTGAAATTCACCCCTTGCAGAGCGCTTGAACGCATCGCAGAGCTTTGCTCTGCATGGGACTCTGTCCCATACCCTGCCAGAGGCTCTGCCTCTGGACCCCGCCAAAGGACAGTGTCCTTTGGAAACCCCCGTTTTAGAAAACGATAGTTTTTCGACAACCAAAAATCCCCCGAAAAAATCGGGGGATTTAATGTTATACGTTATAAATAATTTCAGAATAAGTAGGAATAGGCCAGCTGTTGAGTGGCATATTCACTTCCATTTCATCAGCAATCTCACGCATGATATTCATTTCAGCGAATACATAATCGTGATAGAATTCTGCCTGCTTCTGAACTTCCTTGATAGCACAAGCTTCAGCAATAAGCTTTTCAAGGCGATTAATGGACTCGTAGAGACCGTCAGTAAGCTGACTGAGCTTTTCAGCAATTTTCTTTTCTGTATTTGATGTTATGCCGATTTCATTCTTTGTTCTGATTGAACGGCAAAGCTTGTCGAGGTAATCAAGACCTGCGGGAAGAAGCTGCTTTCTTGCCATTTCCACCATTGTACGTGCTTCGATACGACGGGTTTTTGAATATTTTTCAAGGTGGATTTCAGTACGTGCAGTAACCTCATTTCTGTTGAAAATGCCGTGTTTGCGGAGAATTTTGAGATTTTTCTCATCTGTGTAATGGGGCATGCAGTCAACAACGGAGGGATAATTCGGCAGACCTCTACGGGCGGCTTCAAGTACCCATTCCTTTGAGTAACCGTCGCCGTTGAAGATAATGCGGCGGTGCTTTTTAAGAACTTCTTTAAGAATTTTCTTGACTTCTTCTTCAAAGCGTTCACTGTTTATGACGGGTTCAAGCTTATCTGCAAACCAGTCGAGCTCCTCTGCAACGATAGTATTGAGCAGGGCATTGGGGCAACCGATATTATCGGAAGAACCAACCATACGGAACTCAAAACGATTACCTGTGAAAGCAAATGGAGATGTTCTGTTTCTGTCGGTAGAGTCCTTGGGGAATGAGGGAAGTGCATTTACACCGATTTCAAAGGATTTAGCCTCTGTCTTATAAACACCGTCCTCCTCGATAGCCTGGAGAACTGCGTCAAGCTCCTCACCCAGGAACATTGAGATAATGGCAGGGGGAGCTTCATCGGCACCAAGACGGTGGTCATTTCCTGCTGACGCTGCGGAAAGTCGCATAAGGTCTGCATATTCGTCAACGCCCTTAATAAGAGCACAGAGTATTGTAAGGAACTGGAGATTCTCCATAGGCGTATCGCCGGGGTCAAGAAGATTCTGACCGTCGTTTGTACGCATTGACCAGTTATTGTGCTTACCGGAGCCGTTTACACCCTCAAAGGGCTTTTCGTGAAGCAGGCATACAAGGTTGTGTTTTAATGCAATTTTCTCCATAACCTCCATAGCAAGCTCATTCTGGTCTGCACCCAGGTTTGATGTTGTAAATATAGGTGCCATTTCGTGCTGTGCTGGAGCAGCTTCGTTATGCTTTGTGTGAGAATATACACCAAGTTTCCACAACTCAACGTCAAGTTCAGCCATATATGCGGCTATTCTTGGTTTGAGGTTAGCAAAATACTGGTCGTCCAGATCCTGACGCTTGGGAGGTTTTGCACCGAAAAGAGTTCTTCCTGTGAGGACGAGGTCCTTACGCTGGTCGTATTTGTCTTTATCTATAAGGAAGTATTCCTGCTCTGCACCTACAGTAGAAGTTACACGGGTAACATTTTCGTTGCCGAATAATTTGAGAAAGCGTACAGCGGATTTGCTTAAAGCCTCCATAGAACGGAGCAGGGGAGTTTTCTTGTCAAGAGTTTCGCCTGTATAGGAAACGAAAACAGTGGGAATATAAAGGCTTCCCTCCTTAACAAAGCAGTAAGAGGTTGGATCCCATGCGGTATATCCTCTTGCGGAGCTTGTTTGTCTTAATCCGCCGGAGGGGAAAGATGAAGCGTCAGGCTCACCCTTGATAAGAGCTTTTCCCGAAAACTCCATAAGTGCAGTACCATTAGGGCCTACAGCAAGGAAAGAATCGTGCTTTTCAGCGGTTGTGCCTGTCATAGGCTGGAACCAGTGGGTATAATGTGTAGCTCCGAGATCCAAAGCCCAGTCCTTTATAGCATTTGCAACAATATCAGCTGTTTCTGTGTCCAGAGGCTGACCTTTTTCCATTGTACGTCTGAGATTTTTGTAAGTATTTTTCGGAAGCTTTGCTTTCATAACAGTTTCGTTGAAAACATTGCAGCCGAAAATCTCAGGAATATTAACCATAAAATCTGCTCCTTAATATATAAAGTGTAACATTTATAATTGTTACTGACAGGAATTTCAAATAAAATTCCAAGTTATATTATATCATATTTTAAGTTTTAGGTCAATATTCCGTGAAACAAATAGACATTAAATAATACCGCCAATATCCGTTAGAAATTATGTATTTTGCTGTTGCCTTGACGTATTTCCCGTATTATGATATAATTTTCGGAGAGAAAAATTTTTTGAAATTTTTTTGAAATAGTGTAACACTTTGGAAATAGTGTTGGAGTATATATTACAGAATGCATTCAACACAAACAAACGCCGTTGACAGGCGTGGAAAGGGGTGGGAATATGACGGACAAGGAATATCGTGAATTGAGCGAAAAATCTGAAACACTGGCACAGAGTAAGCTTTATGAGGAATACATAAACTACGTTTACACAATTGTTTACAATAATCTGCGAAGCTGTGCCACAAGTGAAGATATAGAGGAATGTGTCAGTGATGTTTTCCTTGCGGTATTTCTCAATTATCATAACAACAATGGGTTAGACGGAGATTTTAAGGGCTATATCGGCACAATTGCAAGCAGAAAGGCAATAAATAAGTTTCATTCCCTTACTGCAAAAAGCGGCAGAACAGTATCGACGGAGGACTATTTTGCTGATATTCCCGACGACAAAAGAATTGAGGAAGAAGCGGAAAAAGAGGAATTGAGAGATATAATGATAAGGCTCATAGAAAGCCTTGGAGATCCCGACACCACAATAGTTTTACAGAAATTCTATTTTAACAGAAGCTCAAAGGAAATAGCGAAAAAGCTTTCAATGACCTCTGGATCAGTGAGAGTGCGGTGCAGCAGGGCATTAAGCCGCCTTGAAAAGCTCCTTGCAAATGAAGGTATAACCTTAAAGGAGGGATTTTAATGAAAGAGAAAAAGACCGTAGGTTTTGATATACTTGACAACGCAGGACTTAACGAGATTGACAAAATCGGGACGGATATTGACATGCTTGACGAAAAGACAAAAAAGAGGATTTTAGAAATGACAAGAAAGAGATATAATGACGCAATTAAGGGCGAAAATACAGGGATTTATAATACAGATATAAACAAGAGTGAAGAAGTTGTTGAAAACGTAGAGGTTTACAACAGAAGCAAGATAAGAAGAATTATGACAGGAGTTGTAAATACTGCCGCAGTTGTGGGACTTGCAGCAGGCTCCGTATTCCTTATTAAAAACTTAGGCAGAGGGGATATTGACAAGCCTGTTGAGCCTGACCTGCCTGCTGTAAGCACTACTGAACCCGCAAATCAGACGCAGGAAGAAAAAGCACGTAATCAGCGAATTGAGGAATATATTCAGGAATTATATAATCAGTATGTAAGGCCTGACGAGGAGCAGTTTTATAACAGTTTAGAAATAAAATACGCTTATCTTGATATTAACAATGATTCAGTATCAGAATTGCTTATTTCTTATGATTTTATTGAAGCAGCAGCCGACGCTAAAGGTATAGGTTTAAACTATTTTGACGGATCAGAATATATACCTATGGAAACGATGGCAAATGCTAACGACATGAAGTTCGATTTACAGAATCGTAGGTTATATGATTTAGTTGAAGGTCACGAAAACGGTTATTCGCTTTTTATAAAAACATGGGAAAACAATGAGATTTCACATGAATCAGATTTCTTCACATTACAGGATTTCTATTACTCAGGAATAGACCCATTTATAGACGGCACAGGCGAACACGTTTATCTGCGTAATAGTGAACCTTGCACAAAGGAAGAATACGAAAGTGCCTGGGCAGAATATGAAAACTGCGATAGTGCAATGCTGAATTTCTTTCCTTACAATGTTAAAAAGCCTGTCGGCAATGCAGTACAGACAAAAACAACTGCTGCAAATACCAATAACGAAGAAACATTACAGACAACTATTGCCACAACCAATAAACCCACACAGGAAACCCTTGACAAAGCAAGAGATGCAGTTCTTAAATCCAGATTTGATAAACACAATAAAAATAACTATGTAAGTATGTATTATGCTTATTATGACATAAACGATGATTCTGTTCCCGAATTGATTATAGACAATGAATTTAATCTGCATTGGGAAATGGAAATATACAAATTCAACAGCACAGATTTTGAATTTAAAACTTCAGTTGAGCACACACAAGGCGTAATATTATGCAAATCAGAAAAAAGTATAGAAGGTCATGCAAAAACGCCTTCAATGGTTACGAATATTTGTTATTATAATGATGAACTTGAATTTGGTTTGGTTGATAAATGGATTTTAGGATATAATTATGACGAAAATGGTAATATGTATGATGAATACAAACATAATGATACTGTTATTACCGAGGAAGAATATCGCGCTCATGTACATGAATGTGACAATTGCGTATTTTTTAATGATGTTGAATTTTTACTTTATCAAACAAATAATCCGCAAGGAAATGAAGAAATTGCAAGGGAAAGGTTATTTACAAATAAATATTCTCCAAGAGATTATCCAACTACTTATTATGCCCATACTGATTTAAATTCTGATGGGAAATCGGAGTTAGTAGTGTTATGCAGAGATGAAAACAATATTGAAACAGTAGAAATGTACTCGTTTAATGGCGATGAATATGTTTTTTTAATCCGTACAACGGGTATATTTAAATTGGATTTGGCTAATAATAGATTATTTTCTGGATTTGCTGACGGAGACGATATTAAATATATAGTTGTGAAAACATGGGATAGCGAATGTAATTTAACAACACTAAAATCAATTTCTCAAACAGACGAAGGCTTTAAAGAAACTGTAGCAGAATATGAAGCTTGTGAGGACATTTATCTTGAATACATCCAATGTTGGTAAAACCAAAAGGGTACCGAAAATTCGGTACCCTTTAAATTATTTTTCTGCATTTTCGCTGTTTTCAGCAGTTTCGGATTCAGTCTGAACGGGAGCAGGGGAAACAGCAGGCTCATCAGCCTCAATGTTTTCACCACGCATAAGACGTTCAAACTTGTCGTTGTCGATTTTCTCGTATTTCAGCAGATAATCGGCAAGGAGATGCATTTTATTGGCATTTGCAGTAAGGATTTCTCTACAGTCGGCATATGCCTTTTCGATGATATCTCTTACCTCATCGTCAATCTGTGCTGCAATGGACTGGCTGTAATTCTGCACGTGACCGTAGTCCTTGCCCAGGAATACCTCGTCACTGTCGGAGCCGTAAGCTACAGTTCCAAGCTTCTCAGAGAAGCCGTATCTTGTAACCATGTTACGAGCAGTCTTTGTAGCACGTTCAATATCGTTTGATGCTCCTGTGCAGATGTCGTCAAGGAAAATTTCTTCCGCAACTCTGCCGCCGAGAAGCATTACAATGCTTTCACGCATCTGATTGCGTGAAACGTGCATATCGTTTGTATCGGGGCGTGTAACTGTAAGACCAGCCGCCATACCACGCTGAATAATTGTAACCTGATGTACCTTATCCTGTGTGGGGAGGTTATAAGCTGCAACAGCATGGCCTGCCTCGTGATAAGCAGTAATTTTCTTGTCGTGTTCTGTAACAATGCGAGATTTCTTTTCAGGGCCTGCAATGACTTTCATTGTTGCTTCCTCAATGTCCTTTTCGCAGATAGTTTTTCTATCAGCACGGGCAGCAAGGAGAGCAGCCTCGTTGAGAAGATTTTCCAGATCAGCACCTGTAAAGCCCTGTGTAGTCTGTGCAATAACGTGAAGGTCAACGTCGGGACCAAGAGGTTTATTGCGGGAGTGTACCTTTAATATTTCCTCACGGCCCTTTACATCGGGATAGCCTACCACAATCTGTCTGTCGAAGCGTCCCGGACGAAGCAGAGCGGGATCAAGGATATCACGGCGGTTTGTAGCTGCAATAACTATAACGCTTTCATTGCCTGTAAAACCGTCCATTTCAACGAGAAGCTGATTGAGCGTCTGCTCACGTTCATCGTGATTACCGCCAAGACCTGAACCTCTGTGACGGCCTACAGCGTCAATTTCGTCTATGAAAATAATAGAGGGAGCGTGCTTTTTCGCCTGTTCAAACAAGTCACGGACACGTGAAGCACCCACACCAACGAACATTTCAACGAAGTCTGAACCCGAAATCGGGAAGAAAGGCACATTTGCCTCACCTGCAACAGCTCTTGCAAGGAGAGTCTTACCTGTACCGGGAGGGCCGAGTAGCAGAACGCCCTTTGGTATCTTTGCACCGATTTCAGCATATTTCTTCGGATTTTTCATGAAATCAACAATTTCCTGCAGCTCCTGCTTTTCTTCGTCAGCACCTGCAACGTCCTTGAAAGTGGCCTTTCTTGCGTCAGCCTGATTTTTTAAATTAGCCTTGCCGAAGTTGTTGTATTTGCCGCCTCCGCCGCTCTGACGCATCATAAATACGAACATAAGTATAGAAATACCTATTATAAGAACAATGGGTATAAGCGTAAGCAGCCATGTGTTATCTGTTGGCTTGATGTAGTTTTGTACCAACGGATCGTTGGGATGTTTTTTATTATATTCCACACGATAATTGTCGGTATCATCAAGGAAGATGCTGACATACGGCACGTTATATTGTCTTTTTTCATTTTCACCACGAAGCTGATATGTCAGCTCGCCTGTACCAAGGTCAAGTTCGTAGTATGATACATTATAATTGTCGAAGTGGGAGATTACTTTTGTATATTCTGTTTTCTGCCCCATATCCGCAAACTTTGAAATTACAAAGTAGACGCAGAATATTGATATGAGTAAAACCAGCAGATATGATAATCCGCCCCTGCTCTTTTTTGGTGTCAACTTGCACACTCCTATCCTTCCCGTAAAATATGAATTTTCAGTAGTCTTTTTGTATTTTCATCGGAAGTAACTCTGTCCGCAATTCCGATTTTTTCCGCAAAAATTGTGCCGTAATCGTCCTCGATGAAATGCAGACTGTTCCGCTGTGATACGGGAATTGTTTCATTGATTATTTTTTTTACAGAGGAAGTAAAATTACGTCCTTTGAGTTTAAGCTTATCGCCGAACTTTCTGTTTCTGACAATAGCTGTTCCTTTTATTTTATCATAATCCAGCAGATAAAATGTTAACTTTTTGTGAACAAAGTCAATTTTCTTCAAACTTTCACAATTGACAATTTCACAGATAAGAATTGAATCGGGGAAAATCCTGTTTTCGCCTATTTCAAGAGTTTTTGAAATAAGCTCCTGTTTGTTTTTAGCCTGTATTTCTTCAAATCTGAAGGAATTTCTGTCTGAAATGAGGTAAATATTTCCCGATATATTTATTTTACCGCCGTTTACAAGTATATTATCGCAGTCTGTAAGCCTTTTGTTTGAAAAGGGGAGGAAGTTCTCCGAAAGATATTTGGCAATACACCGTCTGCGTATAACCTGATTATACTCTCCAAGACCGATAAATATACCGTCTTTGAAGCATTTTTCATAAGCCGAATTAACAGCTTCGTCAATAAGCTGATTTTCACTGCGAAGAACTTCCGCTGTACGGACGGTTGTTTCCGTAATTGAGCCATTCAGCTCCCTCATAAGAGGTATTATATTATGGCGGATTTTATTTCTTGTGTAGTCGTCAGTGAGATTTGAACTGTCAGTTACAAAGTTCTGACCGTGTTTTTGCAGATATTCCTCAATTTCTCGCCTTGAAACTGCAATAAGCGGACGAATTATATTGTCCCTTACAGGTGGAATACCTGCAATGCCTTTCAATCCTGTACCCCTTATCAGATTAAGAAGCATGGTTTCAAGGTTATCGTCGGCATTGTGAGCCGTTGCAAGGAGTTTCCCTGCGGCATTTTCACGAAAAATGCCGTATCGCAGTTTTCTTGCGGCTTCTTCGCAGGATAAGCCGTTTTGTGCGGAATATCCCTTAACGTCGCAGGAAACAGCGGTAAAAGGCACATCAAGCCGCTTGCACAAATCACGACAAAACTGCTCGTCACGGTCGCTTTCAGCTCCTCGCAGGCAGTGATTGACATGAAGTGCCTCAACGGAGAAATTCAATTCTGCTGATAATTCTCTCATAGAGAGCAGCAGACATACGCTGTCCGCACCTCCTGAAAGACCGCATACAACTGTATTTCCCGACTTAATCATATTGTATTTTTCCGCAGTATTGCGTATTTTTTTCAGCATTTTCATTAACCCTCGGGCGGCTGATTATACTCTGGATTTGAAAAACGTGTGAACTGACCATTCCATATCAGTTCTACAGTACCCGTTTCACCGTGACGGTTTTTAGCAACAATACATTCGGAGATATTCTGCTTTGTGCTCTCCTTGTTATAATAAGCGTCACGATAGAGGAAAAGTATAATATCTGCGTCCTGCTCAATAGAACCCGATTCACGGAGGTCTGACATCATAGGTCTTTTGTCTGTACGGCTTTCAACAGCACGGGACAGCTGTGAAAGGAGCACAACAGGAACATTAAGTTCCTTTGCCATAACCTTGAGCTGTCGTGTAATTTCGGATATTACCGTTACTCGGTTGTCGGAGCGTGAGGTTGAACCCATAAGCTGCAGGTAGTCGATAACTACCAATCCGAGATTTTTTACACGGCGGAGCTTTGCTTTCATCTGCTGAACGGTCATACTTGCCGTATCGTCAATATACATCGGCAGAGTGCCGAGATATGCCGCACTTGTGGCAAGTCGCACCCACTCCTCGGTTTTAATGCGTCCATTACGGAGATTTCCCGATTCTACGAGGGCTTCCGTGGAAAGAAGTCGTGTAGCAAGCTGCTCCTTTGACATTTCCAGGTTGAATATAACAACATCTTTATCATTGCGGCGTGCCACGTTTGTGGCTATATTCATTGCAAATGAGGTTTTACCCATAGCAGGACGAGCGGCAATGATAATAAGGTCGGATTTGTTAAGTCCCGATGTTATAGTATCAAGGAGGGTAAATCCCGTTTTGGCTCCGATATACTTTTCCTTGTCCTCACCTGTAATTTTACCCAGCCTGTCATAGGCTTCGATTACAGCGTCATGCAGAGAGGAAAGTCCGCTTACATTGCGTCCCTGTCGTATATCGTAGATTCTCTGTTCAGCAGAATCAAGAAGAAGCTGTGCATCAGTTTCTCCTGACTGGATATCGTCAATAATCCCCCTTGCAACAAAACCAAGGCTGCGGATAAAATATTTATCCGCAACGATTTTGCAGTAGCTTTCGATGTTTTCCGTAGTGGGGAGGGTGTTTGCGATTTCCATAAGGTAACGCTTTCCCTCTGTAGCCGAGTCGAATATACCCAGCTTTTCAACCTCGTTTAAGACAGTAACGGGATCGATAGGAGAACCTCCCGTAAACATACGGTAGATAACGCCAAATATTTTTTTATGGCTTTCGCTGTAGAAATATTCGGGTTTGATTTTTTCAATGACAGTGGGCATAACGGTAGGGTCAGCAAGAACCGCACCGATAACCGACTGTTCCGCCTCTATGCTGTGTGGAAATTCAGCGGCGGAGAATAAGCTGTTAGCGTCCATCAGCCCTCAATTACCTCAACATCAACCTTTTCGGAAACTCCTGTGTAGAACTTGATTGTTGCGGAGTAAGAGCCGAAATTCTTGATGTCAGTGCTGAGTGTGATTTTCTTCTTGTCAACCTTAACACCAAGCTGTGCATCGAGAGCGTCAGCGACATGAGCAGCTGTTACAGAGCCGAAAAGACGGTCATTAGATCCTGCCTTTGCCTTGATAATAAGCTTCTTGTCCGTTACCTTTGCAGCAGCTTCCTCGGCAGCTTTTTTCTCTGTATCAATCTTGTACTGTGCAGAGGATTTCTGTCCTGCAAGCTTGCTGAGGTTTTCGGGAGTAGCTTCAACAGCAAGTCCCTTGGGGAGGAGCATATTTCTTGCGTAGCCGTCAGCTACGTTCTTTACCTCGCCCTTTTTTCCTGAACCTTTAACGTCCTGTAAGTAGATAACCTTCATAATTTAAATTCCTTTCAATCTTTATCGTTAATTTCTTCATCTCGGCTGTCTATAGCCTTAATGAGAAGCTCTGCAGCTTCTGCAGGGGAAATGTCATTGAGCTGTGTGGCAGCCATAGTCTGATGACCGCCGCCGCCCAGTTTTTCCATGATAATCTGTACATTGACCGCACCGAGAGAACGTGCTGAAATATTAGCCCCGTAGTTTGCTTTATATATTACAAATGAAGCGTCAACATCTGTTATGTTAAGCAATTCATCAGCTGCCTGCGGTGCAACAATACGTATATCGCAAAAGTCTGCATCGGCAATTGCAATGGCACAATTTTTATAAATATTTGCGGAAGCAACAATTTCCGCCTTATTTTTGTATGAGTCAAAGGAGCTTGAGAAAAGCATTTTGACAGCAACAGTATCTGCTCCCAGCTTTTTCAGGAAAGCGGCTGCTTCAAATGTTCTTGCTCCTGTACGCATAACAAAATTCTTTGTATCAAGCATAATGCCTGCGAGGAGAGCTTCAGCACAGTATGCAGGGACTTTTTCATCTCCTGCAAATCGGAAATACTGTATAAGTTCCGTAACCATTTCGGAAGCGGAGGAAGCATATGGCTCGTGATAGAAAATAACCGCATTATCAATGTAATTGGCAGTTTTTCTATGGTGGTCGATTACTATGACCTGTCTGCATTTTTCGTAAAGCTCTGTTGATTCAATCATATCCTTGTTGTGGATATCAACGATTATAAGCAGGTCATTGTCGTTTATTGCCTGTACAGCCTGTGCAGGTGTTACGAAAAGTCCCTGTTCAGCTTGTGCCTCAACGGTTTCTATGAGGTTTACCGCAAGGTTTTTTGTGCGGTCAACAACGATATGAGTCTCCTTGCCCATAAGCTTCAACGCTCCTGCAAGACCGCAGGCAGAGCCTATAGAGTCAAGGTCGCCGAAACGGTGTCCCATAATGAAAACTCTGCCAGAATTGAGGAATAAATCCTGCATTGCATTGGCTATAATACGTGTTTTGGCACGGGACATCTTCTCAACTCCCTTTGAAATACCACCGAAGAAACGGTAGCCGTTTTCAGTTTTCAGAACAGCCTGGTCGCCGCCTCTGCCGAGAGCCATTTCAAGGCACTGACGGGCAATTTTCTCGCTTTCTTCAAGGGTTTTTGCATTGTCACCCACGCCGATTGACAGGGTGAGTGAATATTTCCCTGCAATTTTAATCTCCCTTGCCATATCCAGTATCTTGAATTTTTCATGTATTTTATTTTCAAGGTGACGGTGTTCCAAAACAGCATAAAAGGTATTCGGCGATATTTTCTTTACAAAGCCATTGGTGTTTTCCATGAACTTTTCAATTAGCTGTTCAATTTCAACTGCGGCAATTGCCTTTTCACTTTCCTTTGCGTTCTGCATAATTTCATCGTAGGTGTCGATGGTCATGACCACGACATCGGGATGAGCTTCTTCGGACTCTTTTTTAAGCTTATAATATTTCGTCTCGTCATCGAAGCAAACTATCAGAAATGTCACGTCGTCCTTGGTAAATTCCTCATAGTTAATCTTGTATACTGAATTGTTTATACGGCATATGACGGAATCCTCGTTGATAAGATCCCTTACATCCACAGCAGTACAATCCTTGAAATCCATACCGTAAATGCTCATATCAGGGCATATATCTGTTGCAAAAGCACGATTATACCATACAATCCTGCCGTTTTTTTCTGTAACCGCAACAGGTGCGGGAAGTGTATTAAGATATTCGGCAGCCGAATTTTCAAGGTGACTGTTCATTTTGGTGAAATAACGCAGTGAGTTCTTTGAAAATACCACGTATATAATAATCAGTACAATGGCGAGTATAAGTGCCGACGCTATGCCGACAGAGCCATAAAGTTTATTGTATTCAAAAAGTGCCAGAGAAACGAACAGCTGACTTACAATGATAGCACAGAGAATCAGCAGAGCAGCTCCAGGAAACTTTTTTTTCACATCTCAACCCCCCTTGGCAGAGAATAAGAGCGATACCGCACAGTCACAGTGCGGTGTCTTGTCAGAGCTCCATAATAATAGGAAGTATCATAGGACTTCTCTTTGTTTTCTGATAGATATAGTCGGAAAGTGCGTCACGGAGTTTGCCCTTGAGTGTATTCCATTCACGCATTTCATGATATGAGCAGTTGTCGAGAGTGCTGTTGAGAAGTTCCTTTGCCTCAACAAAAAGCTCCTCCGACTCGCGAACGTATACAAAGCCTCTTGATATGATATCAGGTCCTGCTACGACTATATTTCCTGCTCTTTCGATACCTATAACGATTATGATAAGTCCGTCCTGTGCAAGGTGTTTTCTGTCACGGAGTACAATTGAGCCGACATCGCCCACGCCGAGACCGTCAACGAGAATACGTCCCGAGGGAACCTGTGAAACGACTTTCATTGATACGCCGTCGGATTCAATTACGTTTCCGATTTCTGCGATAATTACGTTTTCACGGGGCATACCCATTTGTACTGCAAGATCACCATGCTTTTTAAGGTGCTTGTATTCACCGTGTACAGGGATGAAGAACTTCGGCTTTGTGAGAGCCTGCATGAGTTTGAGCTCCTCCTGACAGGCGTGACCTGAAACGTGTACCTCATACATAGCCTCATATACAACCTCTGCACCCGATTTCATAAGCTCGTTTACAACTCTTGTAACGTACTTTTCATTTCCGGGGATAGGTGTAGCAGATATAATAATGAAGTCCATGGGCGTGATATTGACTTTTCTGTGGTCGTTCATCGCCATACGTGTAAGAGCAGACATAGGCTCTCCCTGACTTCCCGTTGTAATAAGAACTATGCGTTCATTTTCATAGCGGTTCATCATGTCGATGTCAATGATTATTCCGTCGGGAACTTCAAGATATCCCAGTTCGATAGCTGTGTTGATTACATTAATCATGCTTCGTCCCGATACTGCGACTTTTCTGCCGTACTGTGCTGCGGCATTGATAATCTGCTGTACACGGTGGATATTTGAGGAGAATGTAGCAATGATTATACGCTTGCCCTCACCCTTTTTGAAAAGTCGGTCAAACGACTCGCCGACTGTGCGTTCAGAACGGGTACAGCCCTCACGTTCTGCGTTGGTTGAGTCAGCCATAAGTGCAAGAACGCCCTTGCTGCCCAGTTCGCCGAAGCGTGCAAGGTCAATAATATTCCCGTCAATAGGTGAGTAATCCACCTTGAAATCGCCAGTGTGGACGATAACGCCTGCGGGAGTATGGATAGCCATACCTACAGCGTCGGGGATAGAGTGGTTTACCTTGATGAATTCAACTGCCATGCAGCCCATTTTTACGGTTTTTCTTGGCTCAACAACATTGAGCTTCACCTGATTGAGAATACCCTGTTCTTTCAGTTTACCCTCTATAAGTCCGATAGTAAGGCGTGTAGCATATACGGGTACGTTTACCTTTTTGAGCAGATAAGCAAGTCCACCGATGTGGTCCTCGTGGCCGTGGGTGATAACGATACCTCTGATTTTGTCTGCATTGCGTTCTACATAAGTAAAATCAGGGATAACAATATCAACACCGGGCATATCAGCGTCGGGGAAAGCAAGACCACAGTCGAGAATGAACATATCGTTTGAACATTCAAATACGGTCATATTCTTACCGATTTCGTTAAGACCGCCGAGAGGGATAATTCTTACGGGAGTTCTTCTGATTTCCTTTGCCTGCTGTTTAGGCTTGCGGACTGTTGAGGGTACAGTCTGTCTTGTGTTTTTCTTTGGCTGCTCTGTTGTTTTTTTCTGAACAGGTGTTCTTCTTGGTTTTCTTGTTACATTGTTTTCGTTCACTAAATCGTCCTCCTTGTTAAGTTGAAGATAGTAAGTCAGGGAACCTCTAAAAACTCATTCACATTTTAGATTGCGTTTGTGTTTCGTTTTTTAGAGAATTCATTTATATATTCACTTCAGCGGATATCATATTTTGAAACCGCTATAATTCACAAATTTAACTTTTAATACAGTTACAAATTGAGATAATATAATTATACCCAAAAATTGAGAATATGTCAAGAGGGGGAAAAGCTGTTATTTTTGTCGAAAAATATAATTAACAGTAATCCTGTGATATTGACAAATGCCATTAATCCGTTGAATATGTCGGAAAGAAGCCATATTGACTTTGCTGAAAACAATGCTCCGCAAGCGGCTACAACTGCATATAATACAGCAAAACCTCCTATGTATTTGCCTTTGAAAATATGTCTGAATGCAGTCATACCGCAGAAATACCAGCCGATAACAGTGCAGAATGAAAAAATTCCAAGTTCGGCGGTTATAAAAATTTCAGAGAAATCTCCCATAACTGCGGACAGTGCTTCGGCAGGGGAATAATTTTCAGAACCGCAAAGAACAGTAACTGCGGTAAGCGTACAGCATATTATTGTGTCAAAAAAGACCTCGAACATACTCCATAACCCTTGCGTTTCAGGTGTTGTACCCTCGGCGGCACTGTGAAGAATGGGTGAACTTCCCAGACCTGCTTCATTTGAAAAAAGTCCTCGTCGTATGCCGACAGATATTGCATAGCCTGCCGTGCCTCCAGCCGCCGCTCTGAAATTGAATGCTTCGGAGAATATATCTGCGAAAACCTGCGGAATACAGCTGAAATTCAAGACTATAACAGCAATGCAGGCTATGGCATAAACAACAGAGGCGACAGGTAGAAGATATTGTGCGGCAGTTCCGATACTCTTACCACCGCCTCTGATAACAAGCCATACAGCGGCAAATATAACCAAAGCGGCAACAGTGCGGCTGAAATCGGTGCATTGACCTAAAGCTTCGGTAAAGACGCTTATCTGTGCCATACTTCCCATGCCAAGCGATGCACAAACGCAGAATATAGCGAATAATAATGCCATAAGCGGACAGCCCAGCCCTTTTGTAAGATAAGCCATAGGGCCTTTCAGTTCGTTGTCGCTGTATCGGGCGGAGAAGATGTTTTCCGTATAAACAGTTGCCATGCCAAGAAATGCAGATACCCACATCCAGAAAACGGCTCCTGCACCTCCCATGGCAACGGCAGATGCTGCCCCTACAATATTGCCTGTACCCATAGCAGTACCAAGACTCATGCAGACGGTTTTGAACTGCGATAAGCCGCTGTTTTCCGATTTACCGTATTTTTTCAGCAAAAACGGCAGGCGGAACTGGATTAATTTCAGCTTGATTGTCAGAAATACTCCTGTAAATAAAAAGAGAAATACAAGTCCGTTTCCCCAGACAAAATTATTTATTTTTTCAAGAATCATAAAAAATCCTCCCAAAAAGGTGTACTTTTATGTAAAAATGAGTTATAATATATTTATGAAGCAGATTAGTCTGAAAATTCATAGGTAGGTGCTTAATGAAAAAATATTTGCCGGATAAAAATGCCAAAGGGTATATGAGATTTGCGGTTATTGCGGCTGTGTTCTTTTTAGTATTGGCTGTAAGGCTGTTTGTGCCCGATTATACGAGAATTTCTGCGGTTGTACTTGCCATTCCTGCAGTAATTCTGGATTTTGTATATATCCCTTTATACTTCCGCAGTTTACGCTATGAAACCGACGGGGAGAGAATTACAAAGCACAGTGGTGTGATTTTTCACACAAGCAGAACGGCTGAATTTTCCGCTGTACGTTATACAACGGCGGTGACGACTCCTTTTTCGGAGCATACAGGGCTTAATTTTGCTGTATTGTTCATGTACGGCGGACGGCTTAGGCTTATGTTCCTCAATCGTAAGGATATGCAGGATATAATCGACATTGCAGCGGAAAGGGGGAGTATATGAAATTCCGTGAACACCCCTTGCGTATTATGCGGTATTCCGCAAAAAATCTGTGGCTTTTGATATTTCCTCTGCTTCGTGGTATATCCGTTCTTAAATTTGATTTGTCGGGAATATACCGCTGGCTGAAAGGTGCGTGGCTTGATATTGCAGTAATTGGCATAATTATTGTATACGGCTATATTCAGTGGCATTTTTCAGAGATAAGTATTGACAAAAATAAGCTTTGCCATAAAAAGGGCGTAATATTCAGAAAAAATACAGTAATACCATTTAATAGCGTTAGCTCGGCGGCGGAGGAAATACTGTTTTTTCTTGTTCCGTTCAAAGCTGTCGGTATACGATTTGATACGGGAGCGGGCTTTTACAAATCAGCTGATTTAAAGCTGCTTGTAAAAAGAAAATCGGCAGATGAAATAATGAAGTGTATGCCCGATGTGAAAAAAGAGGACGCTGTAAAGGATATTCCCAAGCCGGGAATTGTATCTGTTCTTTTATTTTCCGTGTTTTTCTCCAGCGGATTTTCGGGAGTTGTCTATATTGCGGCATTTTTCTTCAAAGGCGGCGATATAGCAAAGGATATACTTTCAATTGCCTTTGAAAGAGTAACAAGGCAGGCAGAGGTGCTTTATTCGCAGCTGTTGAGCGGCATACCAAAAGCGGCTGCAATGGCGGCATTTTTCTTTATTGGTATGTGGTTTATCTCCTTTATAAGAAATTTGCTTATGTATGCATGGTTTAAGGTTTCAGCAGACGGGGAGTTTATAAATGTGGCTTTCGGACTTTTCAGGCGGAGAAAAAACAGGATAAGAACGGAACATATAAATTATATTGACCTGCGGCAAAATCTTATAATGAAGATATGTGGTGCTTTTACGGTGAATATAAGTTGTCCGGGGTATGGTTATGACTCGCATTTGCCTGTGATATTTCCCATGAGCCGAAGCAAAAAAACTGGATTATTCGGCACAGACGGGGAAGAAGTGATGAAATACCGCCCTGCACGCACTTCCTTTTTCAGCTATGCAGGAGTGCCGTTTTTCAGTATTATAGCCGTTGCATTGCTGTATCATTTTTCTGATTATCTCCTCTGGGATGACCGTGGCTTGTGGAAATTCCTTGCTGTAATGTCATATATTCCTCTTGTATGGCTCGTTATGGTAAAAACTGCGGCACTTTTCATAAGCGGAATAACGGTATACAACGACAGAATTGTACTCCGCAGTGTGACGGGAACAATGTTTCACACCGTAACAGCTAAAAGGGAAAATATTACAATGGTGCAGATAAAGAGGAATATTATTCAGCGTATATTTCATAAGTGTACCGTTGTGGTATGGTTTACAGGGGAAACTTCTTCAAAATACAAAGTGAAAGGTTTATGGCTTAAAGATGCCGCAAGAATTACAGAAATGCTGAAATGTAATTAATTGTAATTGTATATTTATTGATTTTTTTCGTTGTGCATAGTATTATAATCATAAAGGGCATCTCTAAAAACCCCTTTTGAGGAAAAGCAGCTATGTACGTCATCTGCTTCGTCAACCTCCCTCGGAGTGCGGCAGCACGCCTTCTGAAGGTTTCCTTGCAGCTGCCATACCTATCTGTTTTTCCTTTAATCAAACGGGTTTTTAGAGTTGCCCTAAAGTGACATTTGTCACTTACAAAGTGACGAATGACATCTTACAATATTTGTCAGATATGGTATAATATAGTCACAGGGGGAGGAAAGATGAAACCTTCCCGAAAGCGAAAGGAGTGCTTTATATGACATTAATGATGTTAATGGTTATTTTACTGGTGCTGTTCATAGGCGTGCCCGTTGGTATCGGCTTCGGAATTGCCGCACTTGTAAAATACGAAAGAAATCGTTCAAAGCAGAATACAAATGTTTATGGTCCAGTTTACAGGGCTCCGAAGCCGCCTAAAAAGAAGCTTTCAGCTTCCTCGGTTATGCTTCTCATCGGTACAATATTCATTATGTTATCAGCTATAACTTTTGTAGCTGCCAACTGGCTCAATATGGAGCCTGTAACAAGAGTTTTCGCTCTTGCAGGTGCGGCGGTTATCGCTTTTGCAATCTGCGGAGTTATGAAAGCTGCTGCTGACCTTGTTCAGACCTCATCCGCATTTTACATGATAGGAACTATTATAGCGATAGTTTCATTCGGTACGGCAGGCTTTTATGAGCTTTTCGGTGAATGGTTCAGCTTTGAAGGAATGGGCTGCGGAATGTTCCTTGCAGTTATGGCAGCTCTTGCGGCGGTATCAGCTTTTGCAGGGCATACTCTTTACAAGCATGCTTCATTCCATTACACAGGTTTTTCATTTGTATCACTTGCAATTATTTTCCTTTGCGAACAGCCCTCTGATAACTTCGATCAGTTTGCTATATTCATCAGTGTTGCACAGCTTATTATCACAGCAATTCTCCACATATTCAAGCCCCATAAAGGTACGGTATTTGAAAATCCTGCTGTAATTATCGGTGATATTTCAGCAATTATCTATCAGATAATTGCTATGGTTTATGTAGTTGCAACAACATTTAACGCTACATGGTATACATTTGCAATCCTTGCTGTTATTCTTGTTCAGCTTTTCGCATACGGCTTCCTGAAAAATCAGAAGTGGATGTTCATTTTTGCTGATATCATTGGCTTATACACAGCATTTACAGTATCAGGCGGACTTGAGGACGAAATCGGCGAGCCCTGGTCAATGCTTCTTTTCGGAGCAATTACATTTGCAATTTATGCCCTCAATTATGTTATCCCCGGAAATCTTACAGCGTCAAAAGTTATATCTTTTATCGGTTTTGTAATCGGTACAATTGTGGCTCTCAATGCAGATTCAAATGATGTATACGGACTCAATCTTCTTTTCCCTGCTGTTCTTACTGCAATTATTATGGGTTATTGTCTGCACAAGTCAAAGGATATTCAGTTTGTGGCAGGTATTGCACTTCCCTTAATGCCTCTGTGTATGGCTTATACGGCATATGACCATTTATTCATCGGCGGAGGTACAACTGATGAATTCAGAGTTATCGTATACGGTGCACTTGCACTTGTATATATACTTATGGCGGCGTTCTTCATCTTCCTGCCGACGGTTGCATTCAATTTCTATACAAAGCACCCCGTAAGAGCACATTCAGCTGAATATACTCTTATGACAGCGGCAGTATTTGCACTTTTTGCAATTTCACCTTATTCAGAGCTGTTCTTCATAGCAATTGCAATCAGCATATTCCACTTTATCATTTCCTGCATGATGAGAAACAATATCACAGCGGCAGGTTCTGTTATTTCTCTTATCGTTACAGTTATTAATATTCTTGTTGTTCATGTCAAGAGCGACAATATCAGAAACTACATAGTACTTGGATTGTTCGCACTTCTCGTAATTGCTTCAAGAGTTGTATTCCCAGAATCTATCGTATACAAGAAAAATTTACGCACAAGCATAGACGTTCTTCTTCCTGCATCTCTCATTACATTATTCGGACTTTCAACAATCAACGATGTTACACGCTTCATGATATACATTGCAGTATCTATATATGTAGCGGCATTTATCAAGAAGAATACAAACAAGCAGACAGCGGCTGTTCTTCTTTCAGTATCAGCACTTATCGTATCATTCGCATTCGTTTTCAGACCTTTCCTCACATTCGATTCTTCTCTCATTTCAAGCAAGCTAAACCTCGGTATATTAATGCTTCTCGGCGTTGCATACAAGTTTATCTGGAGAAATCACAAGGAAATTTCAAAGATTGTATCTACTTTGATGTTTATACTTGCCTTTGGCGGACTTATAGTTGACGGTATCATTCACGACAATATGGCAAACAGAATTTTTGTTCTTGCAGTTACAGCGGCAGTTCTCATTTTCTCATTCTATGCAAAGAGCAAGACATGGTTCAGCGTTTCTTCAATTGCACTTGTTATACTTACAGTTCTTCTTACTGCGAAGTATTTCACATCAGCAGGCTGGTGGGTATACCTCCTTGCAGTTGGTGTAATATTTATCATAATTGCGGCTATCAACGAAGCAGGACGCAAAAAAGGCGAAACAATCAAAGACACTGTTACAAAGACATTTTCAGACTGGACATGGTGAGTGGGGCAGCCCCCACGGGCGATTATAGAAAGAATTGGGGTAAACAATAAATATTAAAGCAATACCGCACATATTATATGTGCGGCATTGCCATTGAAAGGGAGTGAAAATATGGCAGTAACTGTTACAGCGTCAGTACTGCTTTTAATCGGTCTGTGCGGTATGCTTGGCACTGTAGGATGGATTTTGTCACGTGGCAATAAAAATCGCATGACAAGGCTGTTTATCGTCTGTCAGCTTTCAATTGTGCTGTGGCTTATTTCGCAGCTGCTTATCTTATTTTCCGTAAACAACACACAGCTTACCATAAGCTATCTCATCGGCAATCTGGGAATATGCCTGTTTTCGCCTTTCTGGCTTATGTTTTCTGCGGAATATTCGGAAACTTCTGCGAAATTCAGAAATAAAGTAAGATTTTTTCCCATTGTATCAGCGGTTATGTATGCAGTAATTGTCACAAATCCGTTTCACAGGCTGTATTACAAGGATCTCGGCATAAACGGCATAACCTACGGAATTTTATTTTATATATTCCAACTTTTGTTCTACATATTTATCTTATCGGGAATTTCCCTTATGTTTATCCGCCATTCAAAGGGCAGTACTGTATCGGCACAATCCATGTTTCTTGCTCTGGCGGCATTGGTGCCGCTTCTGATAAATATATTGTCGGTCTGCGGAGTTATTAAGTCAGAAATCGAGCTTACACCGCTGTTTTTTGCATTTTCCGTCATTATGGTGCTTATTGCAATAAGGCGATATGGACTTCTTGACATAAATCAGATAGCTATTCAGGATACTTTTAACAACATAGGCACAGCGGCGGCTGTATTCGACACAGAGGGGAATATCACCTACAGCAATAAGGCGATGAAAAGACTTCTGCCTGTTGCTTTTTCGGATATTTCGGGCTTTTATGCGGCTCTGGTACAGCTTTCGGGGACTGAAATTGACAGGGATAGAAATTCAGTGGAATTTTCTGTGGAAAATGAACGATATAACCTAAAAATCAGTCGTATATGCAACGATATTGGTACGGAAATTGCAGGAATTGTGCTTATCAGCAACATAACCGAATATTATGAGCTTGCACAGGCTGAAAAAAAGCTTTCAATCGAGCATGAGAGAAACAGAATTGCACAGGAAATTCACGACTCCGCAGGGCATACTTTTACAATGATAAGCTCCCTTGCTAAAATTACAGAGGCGGAGCTGAAAAACGGTAATACTGCCGATATTTCACAATATATAGCGGAAATCGACGGGCTTTCCCGAAGCGGCATAACACAGCTGCGATGCTCTATAAATAATCTCCGTGACGACGAGTTCATGACATCCGTAACAAGAGCTGTTAAAACAGTTACAGACGCTGTCCGCAGTATGGAGATTGATATCTGCGTACAGGGCACAGAGGACAGCAGATATGCATTTTGTATTCGTGAGGTTTACGATTCTGTTAAGGAAACAGTAACCAATGCAATGCGTTACTCGGGAGCGGAAAGAATTGATATAATTATAAAATTCCTTGACGACCGTCTTGAGCTTTACATATTCGACAACGGCAAAGGCTGCGGCAATATCAAGGAAAATAACGGATTGAGCGGTATCCGCCGCCGTATTGAAGAAATAGGCGGAACGGTGAAATTTTCCTCTGTTGAGGGGGACGGATTTACAACGATGATGAAAATTCCTGTGGAAAAAGGGTGATTGAATGATAAAGGTACTTATAGCAGATGATGTGGCAGTTCTCCGCATGGGCTTAAAGGCGGTATTGAGCGAAGAACCTGAAATTAAGGTAGTTGGTGAGGCAGGCAACGGCAAAGAGGCATATGAGCTTGCGTTGCGTCTTGAACCCGATGTGGTGCTTATGGATATGCGAATGCCCGACTTTGACGGCGGCTATGGCACACGCCAGATAAAGGACAAGCTGAAGGGCGTGAAAGTCCTTGTACTTACCACATTTGACGACAAGGAAACAGTGGAAAAGGCAATGTCAAGCGGTGCAGACGGGTATATCCTCAAAGAAATGGATAGCAGCCAAGTGATAAATTCAATCAAGGCTGTGGCAGGGGGAATTAACGTATTCTGTGACAATGTTTTTCAGGCAATAAAAAAAGAGCCTGTGAAGCAGGCTCCGAAGAATTTCGACTTGACCGAACGTGATGTTGAATTTCTTCGTCTGATATGCGACGGATATGACAATAAGGAGATAGCCGCAGAGCTTTTTCTTGCAGAGGGAACAGTCCGCAATGGCATATCAAAGCTGCTGGAAAAACTGAATCTGAAAGACCGTACACAGCTTGCGGTATTTGCGATTAAGAATAATCTTGTATAACACAACAGGGGCGACCACAATTGGCCGTCCCTGTTTGATTTTAATAATTACTTTTCAGGAATAGTTCTGTCGAAGTATTCAAGGAGTGACTTGGGCTCTCCAGAAGATGTTGAAACATAAGCGTAGTATTCAAGTATATTGGAAGCGTCAGCGGAGTTGATAGAACCGTCAAAATTAACGTCGCCGTTGAATTTCTGCAGGTCAGTAAGTGCAGATGTACCGCCTGTCTGGATAGTTGCATAATCGCTTAATGCTTCTGTAGCGTCAGTGGAGTCAACCTTGCCGTCAAGGTTGATATCGCCGATGTTGTATTCTGCGGTACTGCCTTCGCCGCCCATTGATGGATTATCTTCTCCGATAACAATTTTAAGACCTGAAATACCTGGAGCGTTATCGGGGAACTTGTAAATTTTGTGATTCTGTGTAGCGTCCATAGCACATCTTGTGCTGTTATCCTCGTCTTTTGTGAAGAAGATTTCGTATGTGCCGTCGGGAGTATCAGCGTCAATTGTGAAATCAAATGAGAGAAGCTCGTATGAATCAGACCATTCACCGTAGGGAATGAGTGCCTTGCCGTCACTGCTTCTTACAGTGAAATTCTTTGAGCCATATTTTGTATTTGTTGAGAAATCATATGTGCAGTGGTCAGCAGTCAGATTACCGTTTGCGTCCTTTTTTGCATATGCAAATTCCTTGAGATTTCCCACTTCAAGGGGATTGTAAATGTCATTGATTGTAATATATTCACTGTCGGAGTTCCACTTGGGAGATATGCTCCATGCACTCTTGGAATCGTCAGCAAAATAAATCTTTGCATTGATTGTCATTTCTTTTTCAAGTGAATCAATTTCGATAACATTCATTTCTTCGTTGATTACATAATCGCTTGATTCTGCTGCTTTCATATAGAAAATTGGTGTTGCTTCTACGTCTGCACTTGCAGTTGAGAGAGAAAGGCAAGAAGCACTGAGGACTGCGGCGGATAAGAGTGAAAGTGATTTTTTCATGATTATTTCTCCTTTTTATCTCCCGTTATGGGAGTAAATTACATAATTTCAGCCATTCGCAGAACAATTTCAGCCACACGCTTTGCGGCAATTTTTTCAAATTCATCGAATGACATTGCACCCTCGTCGTCGGCATTGTCAGATATACAGCGGACGCTTACAAATGGCATTTCGTTGAGATAGCAGGCATGACCAACAGCGGCACTTTCCATATCAACAGCATAAGGGTTGAATTTTTCCTGTATTGCGTTCTTTACTGCACTGTCGGAAATGAACTGCTCTCCCGATACAATACGGCCGCGGAAAGAATTCACAGAAAATTCACTGCATACCTTTTCAGCGGCACTCATAAGAGCTTCGTCAGCCTTGAATACAGCACAGTAGGGGGGATAATCAGCAAGGAAGTGGGGGTCAAGGTCGTGGGGGAGAACCTCTGTAGATATAACTATATCGCATACCTTGACAGAAGTATTCATCCCCCCTGCAACACCTGCATTTATAACGCAGTCGGGGGAGAAATTGTCAATCATTACCTGTGTGCATAAAGCGGCATTTACTTTCGCAATTCCGCAGCAGGCATTGACAATTTTATTTCCCTTGTATTCGTTTATGTAGAAGTCAAAACCTGAAATACGCTTTGTTTCAGCCTCTCCGAGCATAATGCGTATATCAGCAAGTTCAGACGGCATAGCACCTATTATAGCAATTGTTCTCATTTTTATTCATACTCCTTTTATCAATATAGATATATTATATCATATCAAATATAAAAAATCAATATATTTCTGACAAAAAAATATAACTTTTGCAGTTATTGTTTCTTGAACTTGCTTTTTTAAAGAGAATATAGTATAATATAAGATATAGAAGTATAAGTAAATTCGGATGGATTAACTGATTAATTGGAGAAGGATAAATATGGAACAGAAAACGAAAAGCTGTAAAAATACAGAAAAATGCAATACGTTTTATACTGTTGCATTAAAAGGACTTGTTGCATATCCGAAAATGGTTATGCATTTCGACGCTTCAAGAGAAAAGACGATTAATGCTATAGAAAGAGCTGTCAAGGGCAGCGGCAAGATTTTTCTCGTTGCACAGAAAGAAACAGATGTTGACAGACCGACAATGGGCGACCTCTATAGTGTTGGAGTTGTTGCTGAAATAAAGCAGGTTTTAAAGCTGCCTGACAATGTTGTAAAGGTTCTCGTTGAGGGAGTTTATAAGGCTCACATGGTTGCTCTTATGGATGAGGGCGATGTTCTTCTTGCTGATGTCAAGCGTGTTCCCACTTATTCAAGGGTGAAATACAGCGAAGCCGAGGCGGAGGCACTTGTCCGTACCGTGAAGAATATCTTTGAGCGATATACTTCATTTTTTCCGAAAATGCCCCGTGAAATGCTCTCTGTGGTTATGTCACAGTCAGATCCTGTAAAGGTGTTTGAGTCGATATGCTTCAATTCAAATATCAATTACCGTGACAAACAGGAGCTTCTTGAGGAAACGAATATAATAAACAAGCTGACGCTTCTTGGCCATTTTCTTGCCGCAGAGGTGGAAATCCTTGAGCTTGAAAATGAAATAAACGAACAGACAAGAAATAATATCGATAAGGGACAGCGTGAATACTATCTCCGAGAGCAGATGAGAGTTATTCAGGAGCAGCTTGGCGAGGACGAGGCAGACGAGGTCTATGAGCTCCGTGAAAAGGTGATAAAGCTTAAAATAGACGAAAAAAGCCGTGATAAGCTGCTTCGTGAAACAGACAGACTTGCAAAGCTTCCCCCTGCTTCACAGGAGGCATTTGTAATCAAGAATTATCTTGATACAGTCCTTGAACTTCCATGGGGTAAGTATACAAGAACGAAAATATCACTGGATAAGGCTGAAACTATCCTCAATGACGAGCATTACGGACTTAAAAAGGTCAAGGAACGTATTCTGGAGTTCCTTGCCGTTCACACTCTCAACCCTGATATAAAGGGGCAGATTATCTGTCTTGCAGGCCCTCCCGGAATAGGTAAGACATCTATTGCTCGTTCCATTGCAAAGGCAATGGGCAGAAAATATGTCCGTGTATCTCTTGGCGGAGTACGTGACGAAGCCGATATCAGAGGACACAGAAAGACTTACGTAGGTGCAATGCCCGGACGTATCATTACGGCTATGGAGCAGGCTGGAACTGCCGACCCTATGATTCTCCTTGACGAAATTGACAAGCTTTGCAGCGATATAAAGGGCGATCCTTCCTCTGCTATGCTTGAAGTCCTTGACAGCGAGCAGAACTGTGCTTTCCGTGACCACTTCATTGAAGTGCCTTTTGATTTGAGTAAAGCGGTATTTATAACAACTGCAAACGATGTGGGAAATATTCCTGCACCGCTTCTTGACCGTATGGAGCTTATAGAGCTCCCCAGCTATACCGCAGAGGAAAAATTCCACATTGCCAAAGACCACCTCATTCCCAAACAGCTTAAAGAGCATGGACTTAAAGGCACACAGCTGAAAATCAGCGACGATGCCGTTGATGATATTATTGCGTACTATACAAGCGAAGCAGGTGTCAGAAGTCTTGAAAGACGCATTGCTTCACTTTGCAGAAAGGCAGCAAAGAAGATTGCCGACGGTACTGCAAAACGTATCAGCATCAAGGGAAAAGATGTTGAAAAGTGGCTTGGCGTACATAAGTATACCCGTGATCTTAAATCTGAAAAGGATCAGGTGGGAGTTGTAAACGGACTTGCATGGACTGCTGTTGGCGGTACTGTTATGCCCCTTGAAGTCCTTGTGCTTGACGGTACAGGCAAGATTGAAATTACAGGCTCCCTTGGCGATGTAATGAAAGAAAGTGCAAGAATTGCCGTTACATATGTCCGCAGTATTGCTGATAAGTACGGCATTGACAAGGATTTCTTCACCACGAAGGATATCCACATCCATGCCCCCGAGGGTGCTGTTCCGAAAGACGGTCCCTCTGCAGGCGTTACAATGACAACGGCCCTTGTATCGGCACTTTCAGAGCGTATGGTGCGTTCAGATGTGGCTATGACAGGCGAAATCACACTCCACGGAAAGGTTCTGCCAATCGGCGGACTCCGTGAAAAGACAATGGCGGCGTACAAGCTCGGTTTGAAAAAGGTTGTTATACCTATTGCCAACAAGCCTGACCTTGAAGAAGTTGACGACGCTGTTAAAAATAACATAGAATTTGTATTTGCGGAAAATCTCACAGATGTTCTCGACAATGCGATTATATAAGGAGGGCGGCTATGAAGCTGAATTATAATAAAGCGGAATTTGTAGCCTCCTATGGTACATATTCCCAGTTACCGCAAGGCGACAGGGTTGAAATTGCTTTTGCAGGTCATTCAAACGTAGGAAAATCAACACTTATCAACAAGCTGTTCAACCGTAAAAATCTTGCAAGAGTAAGTTCTGTTCCAGGTAAAACGGCTACAATAAATTTCTATGGACTTGAAAATATCTATTTCGTTGACCTTCCTGGATATGGCTACGCAAAGGTTGCCAAATCGGAAAAAGAACGCTGGTCGGGACTCATCGACGGCTATTTAAGCTCCGAAAGAGATATTCGCATTGTGTTTATGCTTGTGGATATGCGACACGCTCCAACAAAGGATGATTTGAAAATGATAGATTTCCTCATTGACACGGAAATGCCGTTCATACTCGTTCTCACAAAGGCTGACAAGCTTAAAAAAATGGAGCGAATCAAGCGTATGGAGGCTTTCAAGAACGAAATACCTTGTTTTGAGGATATGCACGTTATACCTTTTTCCTCTGTTACCTTTGAGGGTGTTGAGGAATTGAGGGCAATTGTTGAAGAAGTGGCGGAAGATTGATTTTCTGTCCGAAAGGAAGATTAAAAATGTTTGTATCTGAAAATTTAAATATAAACGAAAACGGAAATCTCACCATAGGCGGAGTTGATACCGTAGAACTGGCAAAAACATATGGTACACCCCTCTACGTTATGGATGAGGAACTTGTGCGTAAGAATTGTCGTGGATTTAATGAGAATATCAAGAAATTCTACGGTGAAATGGGACGTGTTCACTACGCAAGCAAGGCACTTTCATGTATGGAAATGTGTCGCATAGTTGCAAGTGAGGGACTTGGTCTTGACGCTGTATCAATCGGGGAGCTTTACACTGCCGTTAAGGCAGGATTTGACCCTGCAAAAATTGGCTTCCACGGTAACAACAAGACTAACGAGGAATTGGAATATGCTGTTGAAATTGGTGTTGGTCACATTATTGTTGACAACATCGACGAGCTGCACCGTCTGTCTGAAATTGCAGGAAAAATGGGCAAAAAGCCGCATATTATGTTCCGTATTAAGCCCGGAATTGACGCTCATACCCACGATTTTGTAAAAACAGGACAGATTGACAGTAAATTCGGCTTTGCTCTTGAAACGGGAGAGGCTTTTGACGCTGTAAAAGAGGCTATAAATTGCGAAAATGTGGAGTTTTACGGTATCCATTGCCATATCGGTTCACAGATTTTCGATATTGCCCCCTTTGAGGAAGCAGCAAAGGTTATGCTTGAATTTATTGCAAAGATTAAGAATGAGCTGAATTATGAGATTAAGGGGCTTAACCTCGGCGGCGGCTTTGGTATAAAATACCTTGAAGAACACGACCCACAGCCTTTTGGCGTGTTTATGGAGAGAGTTTCACAGGTTGTTATTTCCGAATGTGAAAATCTCGGAATCAACCGTCCTTTCATCTACATCGAGCCTGGCAGATCAATTGCCGCAAGTGCAGGAATTACGCTGTATACAGTTGGCACAAGAAAAGAAATTCCAAATATAAGAACTTATGTTTCCGTTGACGGCGGTATGGCGGATAATCCAAGATATATCCTCTACAAATCTGAATATGAGGCAATTGTTGCAAATAAGGCAGGGGAAGAACGCTCTGAAAGAGTAACTATTGCTGGCAAATGCTGTGAAAGCGGCGACCTTATCGGTGAAAATATGCCTCTCCAGCACGCAGAATCTGGGGATATTATAGCTGTATGTGCTACAGGTGCATATAATTTCTCAATGTCATCAAACTACAACAGACTTTGCAGACCTGCTCTTGTATTCGTAAACAACGGCGAATCGAGAATTGCAGTAAAAAGACAGACTCTTGATGATATTATCAGAAATGATGTGTAAAGGGAACCTCTAAAAATTTTAAGGCAATATTGCATATATTTTGTGCGATATTGCCTTTGCTATTTTTGTTTGTTATAGTCAGCTAACAAAAAGGAATTTACAGCTATATTTTACATTGTTTATTTCTTGACAAAGTACGTGAAATAGTGTAAAATATAAAGTGGATAGCGGTGTCGAAATCGCTGGAAAGGAATGATTAAAAAATGGGTTTAACACTTACAGAAAAAATCTTGAAGGCTCACCTCGTTGACGGTGAGTATGTAAAAGGTCAGGAAATCGGTATAAAGATTGACCAGACTCTTACACAGGACGCTACAGGTACAATGGCATATCTCGAATTTGAGGCTATGGGCGTACCAAGAGTAAAGACAGAGCGTTCCGTTGCATATATTGACCACAACACTCTCCAGAGTGGCTTTGAAAACGCAGACGACCACCGTTTTATCGGTTCAGTTGCAAAGAAGCACGGCATTTATTTTTCACGTCCCGGAAACGGTATCTGCCACCAGGTACACCTTGAAAGATTCGGTATCCCCGGTAAGACACTTATCGGCTCTGACAGCCATACTCCCACAGGCGGCGGTATCGGTATGATTGCTATCGGTGCAGGCGGACTTGACGTTGCTGTTGCTATGGGCGGCGGTGCATATTACATAACATGCCCAAAGGTTGTAAAGGTTAACCTCACAGGAAAGCTTCGTCCATGGGTTGCTGCAAAGGATGTTATCCTTGAAGTTCTCAGACGTATGTCTGTTAAGGGCGGCGTAGGCAAGGTTATCGAGTACGTAGGCGAGGGTGTAAAGACTCTTTCCGTTCCCGAGCGTGCAACTATCACAAATATGGGTGCGGAGCTTGGTGCTACAACATCAATCTTCCCCTCTGACGAGATTACAAAGCAGTTCCTCAAGGCACAGAAGCGTGAAGAAGTATGGGTACCTCTTTCTGCTGACGAGGACGCTGTATACGATGAAGAACTGAACATCAACCTCAGCGAGCTTGTTCCCCTTGCTGCTTGTCCTCATTCTCCTGACAATGTAAAGAGCGTTGAGGAAATCGGCAAGCTTAAAATTGACCAGGTTTGTATCGGTTCATGCACAAACTCATCACTCCTTGATATGCTCAAAGTTGCTCACATCTTAAAGGGCAAGACAGTTCACCCAGATGTATCACTTGCAATTGCTCCCGGCTCCAAGCAGGTTCTCAACATGATGGCTGAAAACGGTGCTCTTGCAATTCTCATCGACGCAGGTGCAAGAATTCTTGAAAGTGCTTGCGGTCCTTGTATCGGTATGGGACAGTCACCTAATTCAAAGGGTATTTCCCTCCGTACATTCAACAGAAACTTTGAGGGACGTTCAGGAACAAAGGACGGTCAGATTTACCTCGTATCTCCCGAAATGGCTGCTATTTCAGCTATTACAGGCTATCTCACAGATCCTATGGAAATTGGTGATATGCCCGAATTTAAGCTCCCCGAGGAATTCACAATCAACGACAATATGGTTGTTTCTCCTGCACCTGTTGAGGAAATGGACAGCGTTGAAATCCTTCGTGGACCAAACATCAAGCCTTATCCCGATACTGCACCTCTCCTTGAAACAATTGATGCTCCTGTATCTCTCAAGGTTGGCGATAATATCACAACTGACCACATCATGCCCGCTGGTGCAAAGATTCTTCCTCTCCGTTCAAATATTCCTGCTATTTCACAGCACTGCTTTGCTGTGTGCGATGAGGCATTCCCCACAAGAGCAAAGGAGCTTGGAAAGAGCATTATCGTAGGCGGTTCAAACTACGGTCAGGGCTCATCAAGGGAGCACGCAGCACTTGCTCCTCTCTACCTCGGAGTTAAGGCAGTTCTCGTTAAGTCATTCGCTCGTATTCACCGTGCAAACCTTGTAAACGCAGGTATTCTTCCTCTTACATTCGTAAACGAGGCTGACTACGACAAGATTAACGAGGGCGATGTGCTTGTGCTTGCTGACGTAAGAAAGGATATTGCCGAGGGCAAGTCTGAGCTTACAGTCGTAAACAAGACAAACGGTGCTGAAATCCCTGTACTCTGTGAGCTTTCAGGACGTACAAAGGATATTATCCTTGCAGGCGGACTTCTTGACTTCACAAGAGAGTCAATGAAATAATGAAAACTAATCTGACAGCGATGCTCTCCGCAGGTAATTCTGCGGAGGGTATGCTGAAATTGATTATATTTTTTATTGGTCTGATTATGGTATTCTGGGGTATGAATCTTTTCAGACACGCTAAAAGCGGAAAATGGACAAAATTTCAAAAGATAGTTGATATTGTCGGTCTGCTGTTTTTCGGCGTACTGATGATTATGCTGCTTGTGTTAATGATATAGATTTAAAAGGGGAAAATATTATATGAAAATTTTAGAGATTATTCAGGACATTCTTGACGATTTCCATCACACTTCTGATTCGTGTACTGATATGTACGAAAGTATGGGCAGTACACCATGGGACGCAAGAGACAACGGCTCGGATTTAGGCTGCCTTGCAATGCTATTACCTAACATACTTGGATTTCTGTTCGGTCTTGCCATAACAAAGATGTTCGGCATGGGCGGTGCGGCATACCTTGTATTCGGATTTATCGGCGGTGTGGGAATGGGAGTTCTCAACAGCGTCTATCGTCAGGGTATCGCCTTGAAATACGCTGTAATACGTCATATTATCCTTGTGATACTTATGGTTCTGCCATTTGCGGTATTTGTATTATTGGATTAAGACGACATAAAACGGAGGCTTAACCTCATGAAGAAAAAAGGTATAACCGCTTCGGATTTGAAGTATATCGCAATTCTTGCCATGTTTATAGACCACATAGGCTGGCTTGCGATACCGACGGCTTCTCCTCTTGGGCAGATTATGCACGCTATAGGCAGAATTACTGCTCCTGTAATGTGCTTTTTCCTGTCGGAGGGATATCACTATACAAAAAATTTCAAGAAATATCTTATGCGAATGGGAATATTTGCGGTTATTTCACATTTTGCGTTCTGTTTTTATAAAACAGGACATTTCTTCGCAGAGTGCAAGGAAAGCATGATAACAACGCTTTTCCTGTGTCTTGTGGGACTACATGTGTACAACCACGAAAAAATTCCTGCGGCATGGAAACTTGTTTCACTTCTTGGCATTGCAATGCTGACGGAATACTGCGACTGGGGAAGCAAGGCTCTGCTGTTCACTTTTGCTTTTGAACTTGCAAGAGGAAATAAGAAACAGCAGCTTATGGCTTTCAGCGGAGTTGCTTTTCTGCTTATGATTGTTCCGATGATAATTGCTTTGATTAAAACAGGCGACCTTGCAGTTGTAAGTTTTTACAGATTCGGCGTATTTCTGCCTGTTCCTCTGCTTATGCTCTATAACGGAGAAAAAGGCGGCTCAAAGCATACAAAATGGGTTTTCTACATTTTCTATCCCGCACATTTGCTTTTATTAGGACTTTTATCAGTTCTGTATTTTTAAAAACGGAGGTAAAAACCAATGGCTAAAATTATTATGAAAACACCCCTCGTCGAGATGGACGGCGACGAGATGACACGAATCCTCTGGCAGTGGATTAAGGATATCCTCCTTGTTCCATATGTAGAGCTTAACACAGAGTACTACGACCTCGGACTTCAGCACCGTGAGGAAACAAAGGATCAGGTTACTCTTGATTCAGCAGAGGCTACAAAGAAGTACGGCGTTGCTGTAAAGTGTGCTACAATTACACCTAACGCTGCAAGAATGCCCGAGTACAACCTCACACAGATGTGGAAGTCACCCAACGGTACAATCAGAGCTGCTCTTGACGGTACTGTTTTCAGAACTCCTATCATTGTTAAGGGAATCGAGCCCTATATTCCCACATGGACAAAGCCTATCACAATTGCACGTCACGCTTACGGAGATGTATACAAGAATGCTGAAATCCGTGTTGAAAAGGGCTGCAAGGCTGAGCTTGTTGTAACTGACGCACAGGGCAACGAAACACGTGAGCTTATCCACGATTTCGCAAAGTCAGACGGTATCATTCAGGGACTCCACAACCTTGACAACTCCATTGCAGGTTTCGCAAGAGCTTGTCTCAACTACGGTCTTGACCTTAAGCAGGACGTATGGTTTGCTACAAAGGATACAATTTCAAAGAAGTACGACCACAGATTCAAGGATATCTTCCAGGAAATCTATGATAACGAGTACAAGGAGAAGTACGAGGCAGCAGGCATTGAGTATTTCTACACACTTATCGACGACGCTGTTGCAAGAGTTATCCGCTCAGAGGGCGGCTATATCTGGGCTTGCAAGAACTATGACGGCGATGTAATGTCCGATATGGTTTCTACAGCTTACGGTTCACTTGCTATGATGACATCTGTTCTCGTTTCTCCCGACGGTATATATGAGTATGAGGCTGCACACGGTACAGTTCAGCGTCACTACTACAAGTACCTCAAGGGCGAGGAGACATCAACAAACTCCGTTGCAACTATATTCGCATGGAGCGGTGCACTTCGCAAGAGAGGCGAACTTGACAATACTCCCGAACTTTGCGAGTTTGCTGATAAGCTTGAAAAGGCTACAATCCAGACAATTGAAAACGGTATCATGACAGGCGACCTCTATCTTATTTCAAAGCTTGAAAACAAGAAGAAGGTTGATTCAAAGACATTCCTTGAAGAAATCAAGGTAAATCTTGATAAGATGATGTAATAGCCGATTGCGGAGGCTGTTGAAAAACAGCTTCCGCATCACATAAAGAAGGGCAGAAATATGTCAAAAAATACAATATCAAATTCAGTTATAAGGCGGCTTCCCAGATATTACCGTTTTCTCGATGAACTGGAAACCAACGGATATGTGCGTATATCCTCCAGAGAGCTTGCGGAGAAAATGGGACTTACCGCTTCACAGATACGTCAGGATTTTAACTGCTTCGGTGAATTTGGTCAGCAAGGATACGGCTACAATGTAGCTGCTCTTAAAATTGAAATCGGAAGAATACTCGGACTTGACAAGCTGACTCCCATGATTCTTCTCGGTGCAGGAAATCTCGGCAGAGCTATTGCCTCACATATTGATTTCAACAGCAAGGGCTTTGAGCTTGTGGGAATATTTGATATCAACCCTGCATTCAGCGGTGAAAAATTAGGTGATATCCCAATATCCCATATAGATGAACTTGATGCTTTCTGTGAAAGTAATCGTCCCCAGTGTGCAATTCTCTGCATACCACAGGAGGCGGCATCACGTGAGGTTGACAGACTTATAGCAAAGGGTATCCGTGCTTTCTGGAATTTCACACACTACGACCTGCGTATAAATCATTCCGATGTTTCGGTGGAAAATGTTCATCTTGGCGACAGCCTTGCAACACTTTCCTATCGTCTTAATTCCGACAGTGAAACTTGTGGAGATGTCTGATAATATACAGTGAATAAACTTGCTGACATTCCAATAAGTTTTTATTAATGTGATCACTTGTTAAAAAAATCACTATCTCTGTAAAAGAGAATGGGTAATACCGCACAGAGCTTGTGCGGTGTTGCCGATTAAATCTTGTTTGTAAAGGTGGTAATTACAATGGATTATCGTATTGAACATGACTCTATGGGCGAGGTTAAGGTGCCTGCTGATAAGTACTGGGCAGCACAGACTGAAAGAAGTCATCAGAATTTCCCCATTGGTGTGGGAATTGAAACAATGCCCCGTGAGATAACTCACGCTTTTGGTATACTGAAAAAAGCGGCAGCTATTGCAAATAATCAGCTTAAGCCCGAGAAAATGACCGCAGAAAAGCTTGCGGCTATCACACAGGCTTGTGATGAGGTTATAAGCGGTGCACTTAACGACCACTTCCCACTCGTTGTATGGCAGACAGGAAGCGGTACACAGTCCAATATGAATGCCAATGAGGTTATAGCTAACCGTGGAAATGAAATTGCAGGAAGCAAGCTTCTTCATCCCAATGATGATATAAATATGAGCCAGTCCTCAAATGATACTTTCCCCACAGCTATGCACATTGCCGCTGTAATTGCCATTGAGGATAAGGTTATTCCTGCTGTGGATACTTTAATTGAAACATTCCTCCGCCTTGAAGCAGAGAACGAGGGTATTGTAAAAAGCGGACGCACACACCTGCAGGACGCTACTCCCATTAAGTTCTCACAGGAAATAAGCGGCTGGCGTTCCTCCCTTGAAAAGGACAGAAAGATGATAATTTCCTCCTGCGAGGAGCTCAAAGAGCTTGCCTTGGGCGGTACGGCAGTAGGTACAGGACTTAACGCTCCCGAGGGCTTTGCAGAAAAATCCGCAGAGGCTATAAGCGATATCACAGGAAAGAAGTTTGTTACAGCTCCAAACAAGTTCCATTCTCTTACGTCAAAGGATGAAATAGTATTTGCTCATGGTGCGTTAAAGGCTCTTGCAGCCGATATGATGAAGATTGCCAACGATGTACGCTGGCTTGCGTCAGGTCCACGTGACGGTCTTGGAGAGATATTTATTCCCGAAAATGAGCCAGGTTCATCTATTATGCCGGGTAAGGTAAATCCAACACAGTGCGAGCAGGCAACAATGGTTGCGGTACAGGTTATGGGCAATGATGTGGCTGTTGGTATGGCGGCTTCACAGGGTAATTTCGAGCTTAACGTATTTATGCCTGTGTGTGCATATAATTTCTTACAGTCTGCAAGACTTCTTGCAGAGTCAATTATGTCATTCAACGACAATTGTGCTGTAGGCATAAAGGCTAATAAGGAGAAAATGCACCACAATCTCCACAATTCACTTATGCTTGTAACAGCTCTCAATCCATACATCGGCTATGAGAATGCCGCAAAGACTGCAAAAAAGGCATTCAAGGACAATATATCCCTTAAAGAAGCCTGTGTTGAGCTTGGATTCCTTACAGCAGAGAAGTTCGATGAGGTTTTCCACCCCGAACAGATGGTATAAGGCTTCAACAGAAAGGAAAGTGCTATGGAAACATTTACATATTATCCTGGCTGTACGTTGAGGACAAAGGCGAAGGATCTGGATACATATGCAAGAGTATCCGCCGAGGCTCTCGGTATCAGCCTTGTTGAGCCCGATGACTGGCAGTGCTGCGGCGGTGCTTATACAACAGCCACCAACGAGGTTGCTACAAAGCTTTCTGCTGTAAGAACTCTCATGGCGGCTGAAGAAACAAAGGGACTTGTTACTGTATGCTCCGCCTGTCACAATGTTATAAAGCAGACAAATTACGATATATCACACAATGAAGCTATGGCTGTAAAGGTACAGCGTTATCTTGGTCTTGATGAGCCCTATACAGGAAAAACAACGGTATATCACTATCTGGAGCTGCTCCGTGATGTTGTGGGATTTGATAAACTTAAAGAAAAGGTTGTAAATCCTTTCAAGGGCAAGAAAATTGCCGCATATTACGGTTGTCTGCTTCTCCGTCCCTCAAAGGCACTTGCTATGGATAACCCCGAAAATCCTGTTATTATGGAGGATTTCATCAAGGCTATCGGCGGAACTCCTGTTATATACGCCCAGAGAAACGAGTGCTGCGGCGGATATATCGCAATGGAGGATAAGGCACAGGCTGAAAAGAGAAGCGGTGCTGTTATGGCTTCCGCAGAGGAAATGGGTGCTGATATGATAATCACAGCTTGTCCTCTGTGCCTTTATAACTTGAAGAAAAATTCAGGCATCGATATGCCTGTGTACTACTTCACAGAGCTTCTTGCGGAGGCTCTCGGTCTTAAGGAGGCTGACAATGAATAAGTACGAAAAGGACTGGATTGATATTACAAGCGGCGTAAACGTCCGCAAGTGTATGAGATGCGGCAAATGTACTGCCACTTGCCCCTCATTCGCTGAAATGGAATATCATCCTCACCAGTTTGTGTATATGGTTGAAAAGGGCGATATAGAGCCGCTTCTGAACTCGGAGTCCCTCTATAAATGTCTGACCTGTTTTGCCTGTGTGGAGAGATGTCCCAGAGGTGTTGAGCCTGCAAAGGTAGTGGAGGCTGTACGTCTTACAGCTGTGAGAAAGCAGGGGAATAATCACCTTATACCCGACCAGATACCCGCAATGCTTGACGATGATATGCCACAGCAGGCAATCGTTACAGCTTTCAGAAAATATACGAAGTAAGGAGGAGCAGATATGCAGAGAATAGGTGTTTTTGTCTGCCACTGCGGAACAAATATTGCTGCAACGGTTGACGTTAAGGCTGTAGCAGAGGCTCTTGCAAATGAGCCTGGAGTTATTGTGTCACAGGATTATCAGTATATGTGCTCCGAATCGGGACAGGATTTAGTCAAGGCGGCTATTAAAGAGCATAACCTCACAGGTGTTGTAGTATGCTCCTGCTCGCCCCGTATGCACGAGAATACATTCAGAAAGGCGGCAGCTGCGGCAGGTCTGAATCCTTATCTTGTTGAAATTGCAAATATCCGTGAGCAGTGTTCATGGATTCACAAGGAGATAGCATCAGCTACAGATAAGGCTATAGTCCTTGGAAAAGCGGCTGTTGCAAAGGTACATCTGAATACACCCCTTACAGCAGGTGAAAGCCCTGTAGTTAAGCGTGCCCTCGTTATCGGCGGCGGTATCGCAGGAATCCAGACTGCCCTTGATATTGCTGAAGCAGGCTTTGAAGTTGATATTGTTGAAAAAGAGCCTACAATCGGCGGAAAAATGGCACAGATTGACAAGACTTTCCCAACTCTTGACTGTGCGGCTTGTATTCTTACTCCGAAAATGGTTGAGGCTGCACAGAATGAGAAGATTACAATTCACTCATTCAGCGAAATTGCCGATGTAAAGGGATTTGTAGGCAATTTCACAGTTACAATTAAGAAAAAGGCACGTTTCGTTGACGAAACAAAGTGTACGGGCTGCGGACTTTGTACAGAAAAATGCCCCATGAAGAAAGTCCCCAACGAGTTCAATATGGGACTTGACAATAGAACGGCTGTGTATATCCCATTTGCACAGGCTGTTCCGAAGGTTGCTACAATTGACCCGAATCATTGCCTTATGCTGAAAAATGGCAAATGCGGAATCTGCTCCAAGGTATGTTCCGTTGGTGCTATCGATTATAAGCAGACTGACCGCTTTGTTGAGCAGAAATACGGTGCAATTGTGGTTGCCACAGGCTTCAATCCCATTAAGCTTGATAAATACGATGAATTTGCATACAGCTGGTGTCCCGATGTTGTGACTTCCCTTGAATTGGAAAGACTTATGAATGCGGCAGGCCCTAACGGTGGTACGCTTCTTCGTCCCTCTGATAAGAAGCACCCTCACACTATTGTATTCGTTCAGTGCGTTGGCTCACGCTGTGACGACGAAAAGGGCAAGCCCTACTGTTCAAAGATATGCTGTATGTATACCGCAAAGCACGCTATGCTTATCCGTGAAAAATATCCTGATACAGAAGTTTATGTATTCTATATAGATGTGCGTACCCCTGGAAAGAACTTTGATGAATTCTATCGCCGTGCTGTTGAGCAGTATGGTGTACACTACATCAAGGGTATGGTAGGCAAGGTAAGTCCAAAGGCTGAGGGTAAAATTGACGTTCAGGCATCTGACCTGCTTTCAAATGAACAGCTTCACATTGACGCTGATATGGTAGTACTTGCGGCGGCTATTGAGCCCGATAAGACAGCCCGTCCTCTGGCAACAATGCTTACAACGCAAATGGACACAAATGATTTCTTCACTGAGGCACATCCGAAGCTCCGTCCCGTAGAATCCGCAACTGCTGGTATATTCCTTTCGGGTGCTTGTCAGGGACCTAAAGATATTCCCGAAACAGTTGCACAGGCAAGTGCCGCAGCTGCAAAGGCTATCGGACTTCTCTGCAAGAACAGCATCACCTGCAATCCCTGTGTTGCTCACAGCGATGAGCTTATGTGTAACGGCTGTTCTTCCTGCGAAAAAGTATGCCCATACGGTGCTATCACATATCAGGACAAGGAATTCAGAATGCCCGACCGCACAACGGCAATCCGCCGTGTGGCAAGCGTTAATCCTGCTGTATGTCAGGGCTGTGGAGCTTGTACGGTTGCTTGTCCATCAGGTGCTATGGATCTGAACGGCTTCTCAAACAGCCAGATTATGTCGGAGGTAGACGCAATATGCAAGTAAATGAAAATTTTGAGCCTGTTATCGTTGCTTTCTGCTGTAACTGGTGTTCATATGCAGGAGCTGACCTTTCGGGCACTAATAGATTGAATTATCCCACAAATGTAAAGATAATCCGCGTTCCCTGCTCATGTAGAGTGAACCCCATGTTTATACTCCGTGCATTCCAGAAAGGTGCAGACGGCGTAATTATATGCGGCTGTCACCCTGGTGATTGCCACTATACATCGGGAAACTATTTCACAAGAAGAAGAATTACACTTCTTTACAGCATGCTTGATTTCCTTGGTATTGAGCGAAACAGAACCCGTCTTGAATGGGTATCTGCTGCAGAGGGTGCAAAGTTTGCCGCTGTAATGAATCAGTTTACCGAAGATGTAAGAAAGCTTGGCCCTAACCACAGATTGGAGGATTTAAGATGCAGGAAGCAATGATTAAAAGAGCAAAGGAGCTCCTTGCTGACGGCACAGTAAATCGTGTTATGGGCTGGAAAAAGGGCGAATTTGCTTACGATTCCACTCCTGCTGTATTTGAAACAGCAGAGGAGCTTGAAAGAGACTTTGTCTGTGATGATTTCACACAGGCGAATTTATCAAAATATCTTATAAAAGAATCCCGAAAAGAGGGAAAGATACTTGCTTTCCTCAAACCCTGCGATACATACAGCTTCAATCAGCTTCTGAACGAGCACAGAATTATCAGTGAAAACGTGTATGTTATCGGTATTCCGGGCGGGCCCAAGCTTGACGTTGAAAAGATTAAGTCAAAGGGTATAAGCGGAATTATAGGCATTTCAAAGGATAATTTCACGCTGAAAATTGAAACTCTATACGGTACTGAAACTATGCCTTTCTATGAGGCTATAAGCGAAAAATGCTCCAACTGTAAGAGTAAGAAGCACGTTGAATACGATGAGCTTATAGGCGATGACGGAGATGTTCTCAACTCCAAGCGTTTTGATATGGTTGAAAAGCTTGAAAATATGACTTCACAGGAGCGTTTTGACTTCTGGCAGGGAGAGCTTTCAAAGTGTATACGCTGCAACGCCTGCCGTAATGTGTGCCCTGCTTGTACCTGTGAAAGCTGTGTATTCGATAATCCGAAATCGGGTATCGACCAGAAAGCGGCGGCTGACAGCTTTGAGGAAAAGATGTTCCATATTATCCGTGCTTTCCACGTTGCGGGAAGATGTACCGACTGCGGCGAGTGTACACGTGTATGTCCGCAGAATATTCCGCTTCATCTGCTGAACAGAAAGTTCATCAAGGATATTAACAGCCTTTACGGCGAATTTCAGGCAGGTGCTGACAGAACAACAAAATGTCCTCTTACGGATTATGATTTAAACGACTGCGAGCCCTCAATCGTTCACGAAAGGGGTGTTGAGTAATGCTTAAAATATCGGCTGAAAAGATAAACGATCTTTTTGATAAAATAGCTTCACAGCAGACGCTTTATATCCCCGTTGACCGTGAGGATAAAGCGGCTGAATTCAAAAAATACGAAAGCGGAATGACATTGAGCAAAGCACTCAATACAGTGAGAAGTGCAAAGGATTTCTTCTTCCCACAGACTGAAAATCTTGCAGAGTTCAAGTTAAGCGGAAAGACTATCGAGGTTAAGGATATACGCAAAGAAAATGAGGATTTCGTAGTATTCGGTGTTCGTGCGTGCGATGCAAAGAGCTTTGAGATACTTGACAGCGTATTTCTTGCCGAGCCTGTTGATACTTTTTATCAGAATCGCCGTGAGCATGGTACAATCGTTACTATGGCTTGTACTCGCCCCGAGGAAACCTGCTTCTGTACCACTTTCGGCATAAATCCCACTGTACCTGGCGGCGATGTTTCCGTATATTTTGACAGTGAGAGTTATTTCTTTGTTCCCTTTACAGAAAAGGGCAAAGCTTTTGTGGCTTCAATTTCAGATATGCTGGAGGAGGGCGACGTTACAAAGCTTTCCGAGGTACAGGCGAAGGCAAGAGAGATTATGACTCGTCTGCCCCTTGAAAATCTTACTACCGACTCATTCGGCGGCGAAAAGCTTATGGAGCATTTCAATTCCGAAAAATGGGCGGAGCTTTCAGAGGCTTGTATCGGCTGCGGAACTTGTACATTTGTATGCCCTACCTGTCAGTGCTACGACATACGAGATTTTGACACAGGACACGGCATAAAGCGTTTCCGTTGCTGGGATTCCTGTATGTATTCCGATTTTACAAAAATGGCACACGGAAATCCCAGAACATCACAGCTTGAACGATTCAGACAGCGTTTTATGCATAAGCTTGTATATCACCCCTCAAATCACGAGGGCGAATTCGGCTGTGTAGGCTGCGGACGATGCCTTTCAAAGTGCCCCGTATCACTTAATATTGTCAAGGTAATGAAAGCGTTGGAGGATAAGTAATGAATAATGATACATTAATACCCCTTGTGGGAGTAGTTACCGATGTCCGTCAGGATACTCCCGATGTCAAGACTTTCAGAGTAAACGCCATTGAGGGCGGCAAGGTTTTTGAGCATATGCCCGGACAGTGTGCAATGCTTTCTATTCCCGGAGTCGGCGAGGCTATGTTCTCTATCACTTCATCTCCCACAAATAAGGAGTACATGGAGTTCAGCATTAAGAAATGCGGTTGTCTCACAGAATGGCTTCACGCTATGGATGTAGGTCAGCAGATTACTATAAGAGGACCATACGGCAATTACTTCCCTGTTGAAACTGAATTAAAGGGCAAGGATCTGCTGTTCGTTGCAGGCGGTATCGGTCTTGCACCTCTCCGCTCCGTAATCAACTATGTCCGCGACAACAGGGCAAATTACGGCGATGTGCAGATTGTCTACGGCTCACGCTCCAAAGATGACCTTGTTGACTATCAGGAGATAATCGACGAGTGGATGGCTGATCCAAATATTCAGGTAAATCTCACAATAGACAATCCACAGGAGGGCTGGGACGGTCACGTTGGCTTTGTTCCCAACTATGTCAAGGAGCTTGCACCCTCCACAAATAAGACTGTACTGGTGTGCGGCCCTCCCATAATGATTAAATTTACCCTTGCAGGACTTAAAGAACTGGGATTTTCAGAAACCCAGGTTTATACCACTATGGAACTGCGTATGAAATGCGGCGTTGGCAAGTGTGGAAGATGTAATATCGGCAATAAATACGTCTGCAAGGACGGCCCTGTATTCCGCTATGACGAGCTTGACGCACTTCCCGATGAATATTAAGGAGGTAATTGCAATGGAAAATATGGTAAATGTCTATCTTTTCGGCAAGAAATATGCAGTCCCCCAGGGACTTACTATAATGACTGCTATGGAATACGCAGGCTATGACCTTGTAAGAGGCTGTGGATGCCGTAACGGATTCTGCGGTGCCTGTGCTACTATTTACAGAATACACGGCAAGCAGGAGCTTCACGCTTGTCTTGCCTGTCAGACAGAGGTACAGGAGGGTATGTACGTTGCTACACTGCCTTTCTTCCCCCTTGTAAAGCAAATTTACAACATCGAGGAGATAAAGCCTACAGAGCAGATTATGATGCAGCTTTATCCCGAGATTTACGCTTGTATCGGTTGTAATGCCTGCACAAAGGCTTGTACACAGGAGCTTAATGTTATGCAGTATATCGCATACGCACAGCGAGGTGAGTACGAGAAATGTGCAGAGGAAAGCTTTGACTGCGTTATGTGCGGAGTATGTTCCTCACGCTGTCCTGCTGGTATATCTCACCCACAGGTTGCAATGCTTGCACGCCGTCTCAATGGTAAGTATATCGCTCCGGGATGCGGTCATCTTGAGGACAGAGTAAAGGAAATCAAGGATGGCACTTTCGAGGAGCTTATTGAAAATCTCATGCAGAGGCCCGTTGATGAAATCAAAGAGCTTTACAATACACGAGAGATTGAAAAGTAAGGAGGGGCGGATATGTACAAAATTGAAAAATTCAACGAGCTTGCAAAAATCGTAGCGGAAAAAAGAGCTGCAAATGCTGATTTAGAACCAAGAAGAATGACAGCAGAGGAAAAGGATAATCTCCTTGCAACTTTCCACCCCGACTATAAGCAGGAGGAATTTACAGTCCTCTCCGCTGGCGTAAACAAAGGCGAAAAAGTTCCCACACAGCTTGCAGAGCTTTTACAGGGCAAGAGCAGAATTTCTGCGGCAGATGTTGACCTTTCTGTTCCCGATTATGATACAGATGTACTCATTATTGGCGGCGGCGGAGCAGGTGCTTCTGCGGCTATCGAGGCTGACGAAGCAGGAGCAAAGGCAATGATTGTCACAAAGCTTCGTATCGGTGACGCTAATACAATGATGGCAGAGGGTGGTATTCAGGCGGCTGATAAGCCTAATGATTCCCCTGCAATTCACTATATCGATGCATTCGGCGGCGGTCATTTTGCGGCAAAGCCTGAACTTGTAAAAAATCTTGTTACAAAGGCTCCCGAGGCTATTCAATGGCTCAATAAGCTTGGTGTTGAGTTTGACAAAGAGTCTGACGGTACAATGGTAACAACTCACGGCGGCGGTACTTCCCGTAAGCGTATGCACGCGGCAAAGGATTACACTGGTGCTGAAATTATGCGTACTCTCCGCGATGAAGTTCTCAACAGAGGAATCCCTGTTGTTGATTTTACAGCGGCTGTTGAAATTATCCTTGACGAAAAGGGCAAGGCGGCAGGTGCGGTTCTTATGAACATGGAAACAAAGGAGCTTCTTGTTGCTCGTGCAAAGACTGTTATCATTGCTACAGGCGGTGCAGGACGACTCCACTATCAGGGTTTCCCAACCTCAAACCACTACGGTGCAACAGCTGACGGACTTATTCTCGGCTACCGTGTGGGAGCAAGACTTCTCTATGCTGATACTCTCCAGTATCACCCCACAGGCACAGGCTATCCCGAGCAGATTTTCGGTGCCCTTGTAACTGAAAAGGTGCGTTCTCTTGGTGCAAAGCTTGTCAATATCGACGGTGAGGTGTTTATGCACCCCCTTGAAACACGTGATGTAACTGCGGCTTCAATTATCCGTGAGTGTCAGGAGCGTGACAAGGGAATTGAAACTTCCCTCGGTAAGGCTGTATGGCTTGATACTCCTATGATTGAGTATAAGCACGGAGAGGGTACTATTGAAAAGAGAATCCCTGCAATGATGCGTATGTTCGGCAAGTACGGCATTGACATCCGCAAGGAACCAATTCTCGTATATCCTACACTTCACTATCAGAACGGCGGACTCAATATCTCCGCTGACTGTTCAACAGATGTTGAAAATCTCTATGCCGCAGGCGAGGTTGCAGGCGGAATTCACGGCAGAAACCGTCTTATGGGCAATTCGCTTCTTGACGTTATCGTTTTCGGCAGAGATGCAGGAAAAAATGCTGCTGCAAAGGCAAAGGAAACAGCAGTTCCCGAAAAGCTTACTTTAGAGCATATTGAAAAATTCAATTGTGAGCTTGGAAATGCTGGCATATCAAACGACACAGCATCACCTATGCTGCTTCCAAAATATGCACGTAAGGCATAAAATATAATATAATCGGCGGACAGATGTCCGTCGATTTGTGCGAATAGGGATATTGTCAATTTATACCAAATTATAATGAAAGAAGTGTGTTTACTGTGGAATTGATTAATATTGGAGATTTTTCAATCTCTGTAACATCCATTGTTTTTTTGATGTTTTCCGTATTCCTTATTGCGGCGGTTGGTTATTTGCTGGGAAGAGTTACCATTAAGGGCATTTCTCTCGGCTCCGCTGGAGTATTCATTGTAGCTCTCCTTTACGGCTGTTTCTTCTATGAGAATTTAAGCGAAAACCTTATGATTGGCGGCGAAACATACGTAAAGAATGCTCTTAAAGTTGTGGAAAATATGGGACTTATCCTCTTTGTAACCTCTGTTGGTTTTATTGCAGGGCCTAATTTTTTCGGCAACTTCAAGAAGAATTTCAAGAATTATGTATTACTTGGACTTGTAATAATTATCACAGGCGGATTAACCTGTGCAGGCTGTATTCTTCTTGATACAAAAATTTCGGGAGAGCCTGTGGAAAATACAGCGTCAATGCTGGTAGGACTTCTTGCAGGTGCACTTACAAGTACCCCTGCATTTTCAGCGGCAAAGACTACTGTTGCTGACCGAGCAAACGGTGCAATTCTGGAAGATTATGTAACTGTTGGATATGGTATTGCTTATCTTTTCGGAGTAATCGGCGTTGTACTCTTTATTCAGATTATGCCAAAGCTTATGAAGGCTGATATGAACAAGGAGCGTGAATTGCTTATTACAGCTGATACAAAGGGTGCAAAAAAAGAGTATAAGGTCAAGCTTATTGAAATGGACGATTTCGGAATTATGCCCTTTGCTCTTGCTGCAATTGTTGGTATATTCGTTGGTTCAATAAAGTTCGGCAGCTTTTCTCTCACTACAACAGGCGGCTGTCTGCTTATGGGATTGATTTTCGGTCATTTCGGCAGATTTGGAAAAATTTCCGTTATGCCAAAGGATTCAACCCTTAAAGTATTCCGAGAGTTCGGACTTATCCTGTTCCTTATCGGTGCAGGAATTGCAGGAGGAGCGAATTTCGTCACATATTTCAAGGGAATTTACTTTATCTACGGTGTTATTATGACTGTAGTTCCGATGATTGTAGGCTTCCTGTTTGCAAAATATGTGCTGAAATTGAGTTTGCTGAACAATCTCGGCTCAATTACAGGCGGAATGACATCAACTCCTGCGTTGGGTACGCTTATTGGTACAGCAAAGACAGAGAATGTAGCCTCTGCATATGCGGCAACATATCCTATTGCCCTTATATCCGTTGTTGTCGTATCACAGATATTGCTGAATATATTTAAATAAGCAAAAGGCGGTCATTTAAAGTGACCGCCTTAATATTTTTGTTAGAGATTTTTCACCAATTCCTTGAAAGCGTCACCACGCTCCTCAAAATTCTTGAATATACCGTAGCTTGCGGCGGCAGGGGAGAGGACGCAGCTCATACCCTCTGGTGTGATTTCAGCTGCAATTTTTACAGCGTCTTCGAGATGTTCTACAAGGTGAATACGTGACATATCAGCATAGTCAGCCGCCTGTATCATATCATAGATACGCTTGCCCGAAGCCTCCATACAGATTACGTTTATATCAATATCCTTGAAATATTCAACAAGAGTTGTATAATCAATTCCTCTGTCCATTCCGCCTATGAGAATTGTTTTAGCATCGGGAACGCTTTTCACAGCTTCAATTGCCGTAGCACAGGCAGTTGAAATGGAGTCGTCATACCAGCGAATCCCGTTGAATTTACCCACAAATTCAAGGCGGTGAGCAAGGGGATTAAAGCTGCAAAGAGCTGTTTCAAACTCCTTGTAATTCACAAAGGGAGCTGTTATAAAATATGCAACAGCTATATTATAGTGGTTGTGCACGCCTAAAAGCTTGATTTTTTCTGTGGGGATAATGTAGGTATCGCCGCTGTTATTGTTATCTACAATGCCGTTGCTGACAAAAATATCAGCCTTTGAGTCCTCCGCAGAAATTGAGTAAACGTAAGCATTGGAAAGACGGGGAGCGATAGTGCTTTCAATAAGCAGACAGTCGCCGTCCTGCTGGTGAATGTAAATGTTTTTCTTTGCTTTGCGGTAGTTTTCAATAGTGCCATAGTGGTCGAGATGCTCCTCAAAGAGATTGAGGAAAACCGCACAGGCAGGGGAAACGGTCATATATTCAAGCTGGTGGCAGGAAAGCTCGCAGACAACGAGGGTATCATCCGTCATTTCCTCTGCAATGTCGAAAACGGGTATACCGATATTTCCTGCAAGTCGGCAATCCTTGCCGCTTTCTTTCAGTATATGGTAAATAAGCGAACTTACAGTACTTTTTCCCTTTGTTCCTGTAATACCGATTATCTGCTCACGGTAGACCTCAAAAAATACCTGTGTTTCGGAGGTTACAAGGCACTTAAGCTCTTTTGGCTGCTTGTTGAGAACGATTCCGGGGCTTTTGAAAACCATATCGAAATTGTCAAGGCAATCCTGATAATTTTCACCGCAGATAAGGGTTACATCATCGGGGAGATTATTTGCCTTACGATTGATATTATTTAAATCAGATATGGCGATTTCGGCAGGGAAACAATATTTTTTCAGTATATTATAAGTTGATTTTCCCTCTCTGCCAAAGCCGAGAATGCACACCGATTTGCCCTCGGTGTAATTTTTTATATATTCAATAAATTTATTTGTACTCAAAGAAGTCGCTCCATTTCCTTTTTTAATAATGCCGCAAATTCGTCGGGAAGAAGATTTGTTTCACTGTATTTTTCGCAGTATTCCTTATTTTTAACAGTTATCAGTTCAGGCTGATACGCTCCCATATCCATATATTTTTTGAAAAGATAGGGCATATTTCCGCCATTTTCAAGGATATTGCCAATTGCAAGAGATACAGCGAGATTTACTTCGTCAATACTTCCAACGCACTCAAAGGGCTTATGCTCGGATTTACCGATAAGCTCAATGAAATATTTTTCCATATTCACATCGTTAAGTAAATCCTTGCCGAATATATCCGCAAGTTCCGTTGGAGTAAGGAACGGAGAGAGAATAAGTGTCACAAACAGGCATTTCGGGCAATCACCGCACCATATATCTGGGGAAACTTTACTGCCAAGATTACAGCTTCTGAACACGGGGAGATATTTTTTATGGCTCACAAACATTTTTGCAATCTGGAACTCCGAAAGAGGACGCAGAAAGCTGAAATAATATATTCCAGTATTCAGATATTTTTCCTCGTAGCTGTGGAAATCCTGTTCAAATTCAAAGCTTTTAGAGTACTGGTGGTTAACGTCCTGACCTGCAACAGTGCTTTCATTTGCACTGTCCTCATTGGAGAGAACGATATATTTTAAGCCGTTGAGGTATGCCGTAATTTCCGCAGAAAATGCCACTACGGAAGAAAAAGGAGTATGACCGTTGAGATATCCCTGCTTATTGAGGTCAACGAGGGAACGGTCAAAATTTCTCTTTGCAGTTATAAGTGTATCGTCAGAAAGGCCTGCCGCACGTACCGTTTCAGATATGGAACAGCGGCTGTTTATAGCGTAACAGCGGCATTTCATGCCTGCCTGTGTGAGGGTTTCAAGAGTGAGTGCGGAATCCTTGCCGCCGCCTATGGGCACAAGACAGCCTGTGGGGGCAGTACGATCTGCCGCTGATATATTTGCAAATTTTCCTACGGCTTCGATATTTACAAAGCTGTCAATATCCGCGTTTATTCCATTAATGTAAAAAAATTCACCAAGTCCGAGAAAGTAGAGCTTTTTCCACCACTGTATCTGTTCTGTTGAAAGTTCACCGCATTCTACACGCATAACAGGGGAGCAAGCGGCTTTCCAGTAGCTTACAGCCTCCGCCATACCGAGGGAGAAAGCGAGCCTTTCAAAAGTAAGGTCGCCGCTTACAGTGAAATCAGCAGGTTTGGGGAATACCCATGAGGGGGTAAACTCCGCAAGTCCGTCAATAGAGAATTTATAGCCAATTTTTACGGTTTCAGCCGTTTCTTCGATAGTGTAATTCTTGTAGGTGAATACAGGGAAATCCTGTCGGAATTTATTGTATTTATCCATTATTCCTCCGATTGAGTTATTCAGCATTATTTGTCAGCTTTTCATAGTGCTTTTTCAGCAGTTCATATGTTTCTTCTGACAGGTCGTGTTCAATTTTGCAGGCATCTTCAAGGGCCTGATCTTTTTTCACTCCGAGATATATAAAGAAAGATGACAGCAGATTGTGACGTTCAAAAATCCTTTCCGCAATAGCTCTGCCCTCGTCGGTGAGAGTTATGTGATTATCATTATTGACGTTTACAAGCTTTTCGTCCTTCATTTTTTTCAGTATAATTGATACAGTCGGGCGTGAATAGCCGAGATATGAGCATATATCAATAGCGTGCACATCGGGCTGTGCCTTTGACAATATCAGTATAGTTTCAAGATAGTTTTCAACAGCTTCTGTAATAGCCATTTTTTCGCTCCTTTCATAGGGTAATACCGCACAGGTTCTGTATGGTACTGCCATAAATCTTGTAAGTATATTATAACACGTTTGCCATAAAATTACAAGTGTTATTTCTTATTTTTCATGTAATCGTCAAACACCTTGAAAATATCGGGATGTGATTTTTTAGTGCGGACGGGATTAAGTTTGTCATCTGTAAAGCAGTGAGATGAATTGCCTACAGCACATATTTCGCCTGTATCCGTATTTATAATAGTGTATAAAACATAGAGAGAAACTCCGTTGAATTTTGTAATAGTCAGGTCAACTTCAAAGGGTTCTTCAAATTTCAGCGGATGCTTATAGGAACATTCCACAGAGAGGACGGGCATAAGAAGCCCACGAGCCTCCATTTCTGAAAAAGGGAATCCTGCCTGCTGTAAAAAGTCTACACGGCATTCCTCAAAAATACGTATGTAATTGGAGTGGTGCATTATTCCCATTTTATCTGTTTCATAGTAGTATACTCTGCGGCTGTATGGTTTAATCATAATTTTTTCCTTTCATTATAACTCATGATATTTTTTTCTGTATGCACCGGGGGTATCCCCTGTGATTTTATGGAATGTCGAAATAAAAGCACTCTGGGAAGAAAATCCCAATGCAAGTGATATTTCGAGAAAGCTTAAATCTGAATTGGCAATCATATTTTTGGCTGTATTTACCTTTGTATTGATAATATATTTACGGAAGCTTGTGCCTGTTTCACGGATAAAAAGCTTTGACAGATATGAGGGATCGATTTTCAAAAATTCTGCTGCATCAACAATTGTGATTTTCTCAGCAAGGTGGTCGTAGATGTAATCAATACATTTTCTGATGTGTATGGATGTTGCATTGTTTTTACGGATTTCTTTCATTCTGCTGCAAAAATCCATGAACATTTCATACTGCATATTAATAAGTTCATCTATTGATGTGCTTTTATCAGCCTTTCTTATGTAAATATCACCGAGGGTATATGCAATATCGTGATTCATACCGTCCATTATACATATTCGTGATATAACGGCAAGTGATATTATGAAATGGTATCTGATATTTGTGACAGGATTATCAGAAAGAACGCCTTTTCCGTCAAAAAAATTACCTCTTATTCTTTCTTCGAAATAATTCTTCACTGCTTCGGTATTTCCCGAGCTTACAAGATGGTAGAATGACATTTCTCTGTCAAATGAGGTTCTGTGGAATTTTTCCTCATTTTGAATATACAGGCGATAATTAAGGTCACGGTTAGTGTTCAATTTTTATCCCCCCTTTTAATTTCTATTATACCATAGATTTGAAAAAAAAGCCATACTTTTGATATAATTTCTTTTTGCAATTCAGTATAATATAATCACAGAGAGGGATAGTGCGGTTAGCCGATAGTTTCCATAATAACCAACATTGAGGAAACTATCGGTACACCCCGATACAATGTGAAATCCTTGAAAGGAGAGTCAGTATGACAAGAACATATGATCTTACGCAGGGAAAAACATCTTCGGTTGTTTTGAGATTTTTCTTTCCTATGCTGCTTACAAATATGCTTCAGCAGATTTATACAATAGCTGATACAATGATAGTAGGCAAGGGACTTGGCGACAATCCGCTTGCTGCTGTGGGAAATATGTCGTCGCTGACTTTTTTTATAATTGGTTTTTCACTTGGCTTGACAAACGGATTTTCCGTTAGCATTGCACAGGCATACGGTGCAAAGAATCGTGAAAAACTTCGCAGAGCAATAGCGTCATCAATACTTCTTTCAGTGGCAATAACTGTTCTGCTAACGGCATTGAGTGTTATTTTCCTCCGTCCCGTACTTGAAATGCTTCAGACATCAGATATTATTATGAAAGACAGTCTGTTGTACGGATATATCATCTTTGGCGGCCTTTTCAGTACAATTGCATATAATCTCTGTGCGAGCATACTCCGTGCCCTTGGAGATAGTAAAACTCCGTTTATAGCCATTATTTTCTCAACTATTTTCAATATAGTATTCAACTGGGTTTCAATTTATATACTTCATATGGGCGTTGAGGGACCTGCTATAGTTACAGTTATTTCGCAGGTTATTTCAGCCGTTATATGCTATATGAAACTGCGTAAGGTAGAAGAAATCAGGCTTTCAAAGAAGCATTTCAAGGATAATCTCAAAATACATCTTGAATTGCTGAAAAACGGCGTACCTATGGCGATTATGAATTCAATTACAGCTGTAGGAAGCATGACTGTTCAGTATTTCGTTAATGGTATGGGAGTTGCCTACACATCGGCATTTTCAGCCTGCAGCAGATATATTAACCTGTTTATACAGCCCTCATGCACAGCAGGAAATGCCATGTCCTCCTTTACAAGCCAGAATTATGGAGCAAAGAAGTACCACAGAATATATGAGGGTTTTAAGGTGTGTATATCGATTTCCTTGATTACATACATCGTATTTGGAGCTGTTATGGTATTCTACCCACGTTTTCTCGCATCGCTTATGCTCAACGGCGACCAGCAGATTGAACTTGCAATGGGTTATCTTGTAAGAAGCGGACTTATGAAATTTGCTGTTGATTTCCTTTTCGTAGTGAGAAGTGGCTGTCAGGGTATGGGTAAGCCTTTATTCCCCATGATTTCAGGCGTTCTTGAAATGATTATGCGAGTTGTTGTTATCGTAGTATGCACTGATACATTTGGATTTGCGGCAACTTCATATGCAGAAATAGCTGCATGGATTGCGGCTCTGCTTATAAACAGTATAGCATTCGGAGTATTCCTTCACGGTCATCTCAAAGAAGAAAAAACAGATAAAATGTTTTTTCGCCGCAGACTGAAACGAGTGTAATTTTTCTGACTTTTAATATAGAAGTTTCAATTCCCCCATTATACAGATAAACAAAGCATATAGGGTATCCTTTTTGGGTACCCTATATGCTTTGTTAATAAAATCTACTTGATTTTACCGGAATTATAGTTTATAATTAAAGTATCATTATATTTAAGGATTGAGAGTATGAAAAAATTTATTTTAATAACAGCGGCATTGGGCTGTCTTGGCTCTCTATCAGCCTGCAATGGCAGGAAATCACAGGTAACAGCTCCCGACGGTAAGCTTGATAAGTGTACACTGCGTTTTTCATGGTGGGGCGGCGATGACCGCCACAAAGCTACCCTTGACGCAATCGAGCTGTGGAACGAAAATAATCCCGATATCACCATAGTTCCCGAATATGGTGGCTGGGACGGCTGGACGGAAAAAGTAACCGCACAGTTAAGCGGCGGCACAGAGCCTGATATCATGCAGATAAATTATGACTGGCTCATATCATTTTCACCCGACGGAAAAGGCTTCTATGACCTTAATCAGCTTTCCGACAGAATTGACCTTACGCAATTCAACGAGGAAGTTCTGCAGTTCGGACAGGTTGACGGCATTCTGAACGGTATTACCGTTTCTGTAAGCGGCAGAGGGCTTTTTTACAATTCTGATACGTATAAGCGTCTTGGTGCGGAATATCCCGAAACGTGGACGGAGCTTGTTGCTCTCGGGGAAAAATTCAGCAGCGAGGGGCTTTATCCTCTTGACCTTGATGCTCAATCAGGTGGAACGGCATGGTATCTTGCAATTGTCTATGTTCAGCAGCAGACGGGCAGGGAGTTTATTACCCTTGATGGCGAGCTTGGATTTACCGAAGCTGATATAAAAGCAGCTCTTGATTTTTATAAGCTGTTGGAGGAAAATAAGGTAATCCGTACAGTTGACATCCGTACCGACGAGGACGGAACGGCTGCACTGTATCAATCACCCGAATTTATAAGTGGACGTATCGGCGGAGTTCTCGAATGGGGTAGCTCTGTGGGCAAGTATGAAATGTCACTTGCCGAGGGAGTTTTAGAGGCAGGCCCTATGATCTCCGACGAAAGCGGAAACAACAGCGGCTGGATGATTAAACCCTCTCTGCTTTACACAATATCGGCAAATACACAATATCCTGATGAAGCGGCAGAATTTCTTGATTTCATACTCAACGACGGGGAAGCGGCAAAGGTGCTGGGTACTTCAAGAGGTATCCCTGCGTCACATTCCGCAGAAAAAAGCCTTGAAGAAAACGGACTTCTAACAGGGCTGGCAAAGGAGAATGACGAGCTTCTTGAAGCACTTGATACCGTTACAATAAGCCCGTATATGGAGCTTGCACAGATGAAAGAGTACTACAACAACGCCATTGAGCAGGTTTCCTTCAACGCGGTAAGTACGGAAGAAGCCGCCCGTGAAATGTATGTTTCAATCAACGAATATCTGGAGAGAATTAAAAAATGAAGAAAAAGTACCGCAATCCAATCGGAGTGAAAAGCTATACGGGATTACTGCTTATAATGCCCTTTATAGCAGGCTTTCTGCTGTTCACGGTATATCCTTTTATATCCTCCTTTCTCCTTGGACTTACGGACTATAACGGCATACGCACAGCTGATTTTATCGGATTTGACAATTACAGGCGTATGTTCACAGACAGCGGCTTTCTCAATGCCGCAGGAGTAACGCTGAAATATACGGCAATACTTGTACCTTTGAAGCTGGTTTTCTCCCTTATTACCGCCCTTGTGCTGAATATGCAGATAAAGGGAATGGGAGTATACCGCACGGTGTTTTATATACCGTCAATCCTCGGCTCAAATCTTGCTGTTGTGATTATGTGGCAGTTTCTGTTCACATCAGACGGACTGGCAAATCAGCTTCTTGAAATGGCAGGACTTGGCCCTGTGGGCTGGTACGGCGATACATCGGCGGCTATGGGAATAATAATTCTGTTAAGACTATGGGAGTTCGGTTCAACTATGATAATATTCCTCAACGCATTGAGGGATATACCGAAAGAATACTACGAAGCGGCAAAGGTTGACGGCTGCGGCAGAATACGCGGTTTTTTTGCAATTACTCTGCCCCTGCTGAAAAATGTCATATTCCTCAACCTTGTATTGCAGATAATCGCCGCAATGCAGGAGTTCAACGCTCCCTACATGATAACAGGGGGCGGCCCTCTGAAAAGCACATATACCCTTGGTATGCTTATATATGACGAGATGTTCAGCTATCACGACATGGGCTATGCAAATGCACTCTCGTGGGTTATGTTCGTGCTTATTGCCCTCATAGTGGGAATTATGACGAAGCTGACGGGCAGAGGGAGGGCAGACGCATGAAAAAAACGGCTGTATACATCTTCCTTACCCTGTGCGGACTTGTTATGATATATCCTCTTTTGTGGCTTATTGGAGCAAGTTTCAAATCAAACGATGAGATATTTTCAACGGTGTGGTTTATCCCCGAAAGCCTTGATTTCTCTGTATATAAGAGAGCATGGCAGACGGTTACGGACTATACAATGGGGCATTACTTTTTCAACACATTTGCAATAATAATACCCAAAACTCTTTTTGCAGTTATATCAACAGTGCTGACAGCATACGGCTTTGCAAGGTTTGACTTCCCATATAAAAGGTTGTTTTACGCCCTTTTTATGGGTACTATGTTTATGCCTGCCATTGTTACAATTATGCCTATGTATCTTATGTGGAGCAGGCTTGGAGTTCTTGACACGTACATTCCTCTGACCATACCTGCATTATTTGCGGCGGAGGGCAGCTTTGTATTTATGATGATACAATTTTTCAAGGGTGTGCCGAAAGAGTTTGACGAAGCGGCAAGAATAGACGGCTGTAATTCAATGCAGATACTCGTGCATATTCTTGTACCCTGTATAAGACCTGTAATAGTGTCAATATGTGTATTTACTTTCTTGTGGACGATGAACGATTTCCTCACACCATTAATTATGATAAGCTCTGTGGAAAAATATCCCCTTTCGCTTATACTGCGGCTATCCGCCGACAGCACAGGAAACGGCTATGAGCAGTGCAAGATTTTGGCAATGTCGGTAATCGGACTTATACCGTCAATTGCAGTGTTCGGACTTGCACAGAAAAAATTTTTAAGCGGTATTACCGCAGGAGGTTTGTCGGGATGACGGACAAAACCCTTATTGAGCAGACTGCCCGTGAATATATAGAAAAGCTTGTGCTGACTTCGGAGCCATTGAAGCCGAAATGGAACAGGGAAAACTATATATTCCGAAAGCAGTCAAAATGGAATTATATGGACAGCTGTATTATACGTTCTTTGCTAATGTTCGGCGGCAAGGAGCATATTGACTACGCTGTAAAATTTACTGACAGCTATGTTGACGAATGTGGAAAAATCCCCACGATGAACGTCAGTGACTATAATCTTGACAATATATGCGGCGTTGTAAATCTCATAAAGCTTTATGAGATGACAGGGGTGGAGAGATACCGCCTTGCATATGAATGGCTGTACAATGAACAGCTGAAAAATCATCCCCGTCTTAAATGCGGCAGTTTTTGGCATAAAGCGATATATCCAAATCAGATGTGGCTTGACGGAGCATATATGGTACTGCCATTTATGGCGATGTACGGTAAAATCAAGAATGATAACAGTATTATAAACGATTCTGTATCACAAGCGTTGAATATTCGTAATATTATGCGTGACGAAGAAACGGGACTTTACTATCACGGTTACGACGAAACAAGGAATATGATGTGGGCGGATAAAAAAACGGGACTTTCCTCCCAATTCTGGTTAAGGTCAAATGGCTGGCTTTGTGCAGGTCTGGCGGATTTGTATGAAATTACGGAAAATGAAGAAATCGGCACAATGCTTGGAGAGCATATAAACGCTCTTGGCAGATATATCACTGATGAGGGAATGCTGTTACAGCTCCCCACAAGGGCGGAGCTTACAGGCAACTATCCCGAAACAAGCGGAACGCTTTTATATGCCTATGGAGCAATGAAAGGGTATCGTCTTGGTGCTGTTGGTAAATCAGCCGCGGAAACGGGTGAAAGAGCGTTGTATGCGGTTACAGAGAGGTATATCGACAGAAGCGGAGATGTCCCTGTATTGCGGAATATTTGCCTTATGGGAGGACTTGGCGGAGCAAACAACCGTGACGGTTCCGCTGAATACTACCTTGGCGAAAGAATTGTTGAAAACGAAGCAAAGGGAATTGCACCGTATCTTATGGCAACAGCGGAGTTAATTAAGAATGAAGAATTAAGAATTTGGAGAGGGGACATCATATGAAAAAAACAAGTGTTAAGTTGATTCTTTCATTTTTTGCTTTTTTAGCAACTAATCTGTGGCTAATAGCTAAGGGAGTTACTAAAGGTAGTGCTGACTTTTTTATTTCTCCAACAGTGGAAGAAACTATTTCATTTATCCTTTTACAGCTATTTGTCATCGCCATATATTATATTCATCCTCTCACAATAAAAAAGTCCAAACTAATCTATTGGTGTGTTTCCGAAGCTTTTGTTTTTGCTACTGTTCTCTTCTGGGGTATATTTATTGTTGGACCTATATGGTTTAAATAACTATAAATTCCAATTTATCGAACTGAATACAAAATAAAAATCCAGAGAAGACTGCTTTCTTCTCTGGATTTATTTCTATGTGCCTACTGCCACTCATACCTCGGTTTTTATATTTGTAGGGATAAATTTACTGTTTAACGGAATCGTTGTCTGCGATACCTTTAAGCCCTGCTGCAAGACCTGCAAGTCCCTGAATTTCGCTTGGAATGATAATCTTTGTAGATTTGCCGTCAGCCGCCTTTGCAAAGGCTTCAAGGGACTTAAGCTGAATAACCTTTTCGGAGGGATTAGCCTGTGAAAGCTTTACAAGGCTGTCTGCAAGTGCCTGCTGTACAAGCTCAATAGCCTGTGCCTCACCGGTAGCCTCAAGGACTTTCTGCTCACGTACAGCGTCGGCACGGAGAATCATAGCCTGCTTTTCAGCTTCGGCTTCAAGAATCTGGGATTCTTTCTTTGCCTGTGCACGGAGAATCTGTGATTCCTTTTCACCCTCGGCAACGAGAATCTGTGACTTTTTGTCACCCTCTGCCTGGAGGATTTTTTCACGTCTTTCACGCTCGGCTTTCATCTGCTTTTCCATAGCGTCCTGAATTTCACGGGGAGGGAGAATGTTCTTCAACTCTACACGGTTAACCTTGATACCCCAGCGGTCAGTAGCCTGGTCAAGAATAGCTGTGATTTTTGTGTTGATAACGTCACGGGAAGTAAGTGTAGCGTCAAGCTCCATTTCACCAATGATGTTACGAAGTGTTGTAGCAGAAAGATTTTCAATAGCTGCAAGAGGACGCTCAACGCCGTAGATGTACTGCTTTGCGTCTGTAACCTGGTAGAATACAACTGTATCAATCTGCATTGTTACGTTATCTTTCGTAATAACAGGCTGTGGCTTGAAGTCAACAACCTTTTCCTTAAGTGAAACCTTACCAGCAATTCTGTCGAAAAAAGGCCAGAGAACGTGAAGTCCTGTCTGCCATTCAGCCTTGAATGAACCGAGACGCTCAATTACAAAAACGTGAGCCTGCGGAACAATTCTGAAACTTCTGATGAAAATGAAAACAAAAAATGCAATAACTGCAAGAATAATAATTGTGCCTAAACCTTCCATAATAATAATCTCCTATACATTATAATTTTACAATAAGTTTTGTGCCTTTGATTTCGCTTACTGTTACTACGCTGCCTTGGGGAATAATGCTTCCGTCGTTTGATACAGCACTCCAGTCAACGTCGTTCAGGGTGACACGCCCCATACCCTTGTCGGAGTTGATTTCCTCGATTACAAGGGCTTTTTTGCCGATTTCCAATTCTGAATTGGTGGCAATATGCTCTTTGTTGAGTCTTTTTCTGATAAGCGGCAGTGAGATAACAACAAGAACTGTTGAAGTCAGAACAAAAATAGCCGCCTGACCAAGCATTGGCAGATTGTCAAAGCAGAGAGTGCATAGCAATGTAATCAGAGATGCAACTGCAAACCAGATTGACACAAGCTGCAATGTACAGAATTCAACAATGACGAATACAGCAATTAAAATTGCCCATAGGATTATATCCATAGTATACCCCCTTTGAATTTTTTGCATACATTTCAGTATATGCGAGTAATATAAATCCCTACAAATTTATTCTATCATAAATCGACAAAAAATGCAATAGGTTGAGTGTAAAATTTCTGTGAAAAAATTTTCCCCGAAGTATTTTTCGGGGAATTTATATTATACGTTGAATCTGAAAAGAACGATATCGCCGTCGTTCATGACGTATTCCTTACCCTCAAGGCGGACAAGACCTTTTTCCTTTGCAGCAGCCATTGTGCCGCATTCCATAAGGTCATCGAAAGCGATAACTTCTGCACGGATAAAGCCCTTTTCAAAGTCAGTGTGGATTTTTCCTGCTGCCTGTGGAGCTTTTGTGCCCTGCTTGATAGTCCATGCACGTACTTCGGGCTTACCTGCTGTGAGGTAGGAAATAAGACCGAGAAGTGCGTAACCCTCCTTGATGATACGGTTGAGTCCTGATACTTCAAGTCCGAGTTCAGCAAGGAACATAGCCTTGTCTTCTTCGTCCATTTCAGCGATTTCAGCTTCTGTCTGTGCACAGATAGGCAGTACAGCGGAATTTTCCTCCTCTGCAAGCTTGCGTACCTTACAGTAGTTTTCGTTATTCTCAATATCTCCTGCAAAATCAGCCTCGCAGAGATTTGCCGCATATATTACAGGCTTTGCAGAGAGCAGGGGAGTTGACTTGATAAGCTCCCTCTCCTCGTCGGTGAAATCAAATCCTCTTGCGGATTTTCCGCTTTCAAGGTGCTCTTTGAGTCTTTCAAGGAAGTCAATTTCAGCAAGGTATTTTTTATCGCCTTTAGCAGCTTTTTTAGCACGGTCAATACGGCGGTCAACCATTTCAATATCGGAGAAAATAAGCTCCAGATTGATTGTTTCAATGTCACGGAGGGGGTTTATGTTTCCATCAACGTGAACAATATTGTCATCTTCAAAGCAGCGTACAACGTGTACAATAGCGTCAACCTCACGGATATCGGCAAGGAATTTATTACCAAGACCTTCGCCCTTTGAAGCACCCTTTACAAGACCTGCAATATCCACAAATTCAAGGGTTGCAGGAGTAAATTTATCAGGCTCATACATTTCAGCCAGCTTATCAAGCCTTTCATCGGGAACGGAAACGATGCCGATATTTTTCTCGATTGTGCAGAATGGATAGTTTGCAGATTCCGCACCTGCATTTGTAAGAGCGTTAAAAAGTGTACTTTTGCCTACATTAGGCAGACCAACCATACCAAGTTTCATTTTTCATAATACCTTTCTTTTCATAAATTTCGTATCAGGCAATTCCGTACAGAGCTTGTGCGGTGCCGCTTTAGTTGCTGTTATGCTCGATACGCTTATTGTTTACAAGTGAGTTTACAGTGGAGTTCTGAATCTGAACATCACCGCTTGCAGAGCAGATATCACGGGGATTGCCGCAAGCCATTTTCAGATTGATTGAAGAATCCATGATAAATACATTTCCGCTTCCCTCGGAATCACCGATACCTACAGCGTAGTCGCCTTCAGCGTCGATGATAATTTCAGCGTTCATAATTTTTGTGTTGACGCTTCCACCGATTGCACCGATACAAGCCTGTTTTGCGGCGTTCATTTTAGCGGATATTTTACCCTTACGGATGAGAATACTTCCCTCGCCGTCCTCGATAACACCTATACCTACTGCCTCTGCACTGCTGCAAGAGAGTGTGATATCAGCTGATGTGCCGATTGTAGAAATTCCACGGAAGCTTCCGATACCTGCAATGCGTTTTCCCGAAAGTGCCATATCAATAGAGCAATTCTCGGAAATTTCAATATTAGCGTCTCCGTTGAAGCTGCCCACGCCGATGCCGTTGTGAGTATGCATATCAACCTTAATATTGCCTGAAATAAGCTTTATATCGGAGTCGTCGTCATTGAAGCCGCCGCCGATTGCGACTGTTTCAGTGCCGTTGCAGATAATTTCAAGATTTCCGCTCATATCAATAGTGATATCGCCGTAGCTGTGGTCGTAATCGTTGCCTATACCAATGCCGTAGGTTGCGTAGCAGTCGAGAATAAGGGTTCCCTTGCCTTTGAGTTCAAACTGTGAGCCCATAGGTACGTAAATACCTGCATAGGCGAGCTTGTTTGTCTTTACTGTATTCAGCACAAGACGGGCGTATTCGCCCACAGCAATAGTAGGTCTGCTGTTTCCGCTTACTATATTTACATTTTTCAGCGTAAGTTCACAGCTGTGGTTATCCATAATCGTGATATTCATTTTGACCGTCTTATCAGGGTCGCCTACAATTGTAAGCTTGCTCTGATATACGTGAATATCTGTATACTTTTCAAGTGCCAGTTTAAGCAGGTCAATCTCGCTGTCATTCTGTGCGGCATATACCTTTTTGGCACCGTTGGGACGTGTTTCAAGATTTGTTTTGATAATTTCGTCCTTTATATCCTTGGAAATGCTGTCGAGGAATACAGGCTTGGGCTTGGATGTGTAGTAGCCTTGAACAAGGTCAACACCAAGTCTGATAACAGTTTTCATTTCCTGTGAGGTTTCAACGCCCTCGGCGAGGGTCTGCAACTGATTGTCACGGCAGAAATCAATTATCTGTGTAACAAGCTGCTGTTTCTTCATATCGTTGTGAATATCAGAAATGAGTGAACGGTCAATTTTAACGTAATCAGGGCGATATTTCAGCAGATTTGTACTGTTGGAATAGCCTGTGCCGTAGTCGTCGATAGCAAGCTGTGCGTGTGCAAATGCAAGACGCTTTTTAATGATATCAATGGTTTCTGGTGTAACAGAGCTGTCCTCCACAATTTCAATGACGCATTTTTCAAGGAGCTCACCATATGTAAGATAGAGTTCGTTGAAATCCTCGTCGTTAAGCGAGTATTCGCACATAGAGTTGATGAACAGCTTTTTATTCTCAAATACGCTCTGATTTTCGCTTATAAGCTTCATTGTATTGTAGAATGTAAGCTTTTCAATAGCATAGAGGGCATTCTGTCCCGATGCAATGGAGAGGATTTGTTTCGGCTCCATTTTTATATCACCTGTACTACGCATAAGAGCCTCATAAGCAACTATATTGCCTGTTGTAGTTTCTACAATGGGCTGTACGTGATATGTAAAGAGATTTTCAGTTACCATTCTGCTGAAAATCTGTGCGTTTTTGTAAGCGTCCTTTTCACGGCTGTAGTTGCTTTCCGAGAACCAATTGATTACGTGTCTGCGGTCGGTACGAGCCTCATACAGGGCAAATTCTGAATAATTCACCAGCATGTTGAAATCGGTAGCTTCATTTGGATATGAGGAACAGCCGATATAAAGGCTAAGCTTGCTTTTATCAGAGATATCAATAATTTCGCCGAAATCATCGGTGAGAATGCAATTCTGAACCGCTTCGTCCATGCTGTTGAGAATGTTATATATAAACATTCTGTCGCAGTCCTTGAAGAATGCAAGCATTTCATATCCTGATTTTGTACCGATAAGGACGTTTTCGCTTGCGAAGCTGTTGAGAATTTCAGCAACTGACGCAATACAGCTGTTGGTGCTGTCAACCGTAAGGAACGAGCCCAGCTTTTCAATTCCGTTAATGTACAGTGTTGCAAGACAGCAGTTCTGCACATCGGGGAGCAGTTTTTTTATCTGCTGTGAAAAATATGGATATGAGGGCAGCTTTGTAACCGGATCGTACTCTACAAAATCATTTTCACGAATACCTGAAATCTGACGAGTGAAATCCTGCACAAATCCAAGCCATTCGTCGCTTGACTCATAAATGTTCATTTTGATGAACTTGCTTGTATTGTTATTGGTAAAGTGATATATGTGTTTTTGTCCCTCTACAGGCTTTTTTGAGATTTTTTCAAGAAGATTGAAAAATTCAAATTCATTGAGTTTATTGCCCGAGCAAGAGAGCATATGGCATGCTACATCGTCAAGGTATGCAGTTTTAGTTTTTGCAATATATGTAAATGCACCGATATTTCCCATAAACTGCTGAAATACTTTCCAGTCGTGGCTTAACTCCGGAGGCTCTTTTGAAAGATTAAATATACTCATAGCAACTCCTTATCTCGCTGTTGAACTGCCGACAGCTAACTTTGTCAGCCGTCTTTTCGGGGCGTTCATATGCGTTGCTGTTTTAATGGTTACAGCTGACCATAATACATCACTTTAATTATACAATATATCCTAAATAAAGTCAATATATTAATTGTTATTAAATTAGAAAATATTATAAAAGGGCAGACCATGAAGTCTGCCCTGAATGATTTAGAGGTTTCCTTATGTATCCACCGCTTATCATTCGTCAAGGAAATCCTTGACCTTTTTGCTGCGGCTTGGGTGACGAAGCTTACGGAGCGCCTTTGCTTCAATCTGACGTATACGCTCACGTGTAACCTCAAAACGCTGTCCAACTTCTTCAAGTGTGCGAGCCTTGCCGTCCTCAAGACCGAAACGGAGCTTAAGTACCTTTGCCTCACGGTCGGTAAGTGTATTGAGAACCTCGTTAAGCTGCTCCTTGAGAAGTGTATGTGATGCAGCCTCTGCAGGTGCAGGAGCGTCGTCGTCGGGGATAAAGTCCCCAAGGTGGCTGTCCTCCTCCTCGCCGATAGGCGTTTCAAGAGAAACAGGGTCCTGTGCTACACGCATAATTTCACGAACCTTGTCAACAGGCATACTGAGCTTGTCAGCAATTTCCTCTGGGCTTGGGTCGTGACCGTTTTCGTGGAGAAGCTGGGATGAAATCTTTTTAACCTTTGTTATAGTTTCAACCATGTGAACAGGAATACGGATAGTTCTTGCCTGGTCAGCGATTGCTCTTGTGATAGCCTGACGAATCCACCATGTAGCGTATGTGGAGAACTTGAATCCCTTTGTGTAGTCGAACTTTTCAACAGCTTTGATAAGACCGAGATTACCCTCCTGAATGAGGTCGAGGAACTGCATACCTCTGCCGACATATTTCTTTGCAATACTTACAACAAGACGGAGGTTAGCTTCACAAAGACGCTTTTTAGCGTATTTGTCGCCCTTGTCCATACGCTGTGCGAGCTCAATTTCTTCCTCTGTAGCAAGGAGGGGCACACGTCCGATTTCTTTAAGGTAAACCTTAACAGGGTCGTCGATAGCGATACCCTCGGTAGAGAGAGCCATTTCAAGGTCATCGGTAATTGTGGAATCAAGACCGATTTTTAAATCTGCGTCAATGTTCATATCCTCAACAATTTCAATGTTGAGAGCCTCACAGCGGTCATAGAACGTGTTAATCTGATCAACGTCAAAGTCCAGTTCTTCAAGAGCGTCGGTAATTTCCTTTGTAGTCAGCTTACCGTTTGCCTGTCCCAGTTCAATGAGAGCGTCAATCGTATTTTTCTTTGAATCCATGGTGATTCCTCCTTTTCTTTCTCGGGCTTACGCCCTTTCCGGTGGTTTATGGTTACTACTTCCGATTTTTTGAAGTAAAGATGTTTTTTAATTCATCGTCGGAAATGTTTTCTGCTGTTTTTAAGGAAACGTGGTTTTTCAGTACAGCTGCACAGTCTGAAATGGAAGCATTATTTATTTCAATGCCCTCATTTTTTGCCCTTATTCCTGATATTTTACCCATTTCCTCTGCTGAAAATACCTCATTCAGAATTGATGTAGAAAATTCTTTTTGCGTGTCGGCGATTTCAAGAATAGCTTCATAGACTTTTCTGTTGAAATCGGTGACAAATATATCAGGCGGAACTTGTTCACGAAGCTTTGAAGCTTCCTCGGGATTCCGCATAAGTCTGCATATGATAGTTTCCTCAGCCTTGGCTTCCTTTCGGAAATCTTTAGCCTGTGGGTTTATCTCGTCAGTGTGACGTGTAGTTTTATTCTTTATAGTCTGCCATTGGTTGTCTTTTTCGGCATAGCTGTTTTTCTTCACCATGCTGTCAATATGTGCTTTCAGCACATCAACAGGGAAGTCATATTTTGCCGCTGTACGTGATATGTACACCTCACGCTCCAAAGTCGAGGGTATATCCGCAAGAACACGGGAAACACGCTTTAGCAGTTCAACCTTGCCAGCCTCGGTTTCAATGTCCAGCTCGTTTTCACAGCGGTCGATGAGAAAATTGTTTGCGTCGTCGGATTTGTCAATTAACATCCTAAAACGCTGAACGCCGAATTTTTTTATAAATTCATCGGGGTCCTTTGCACCGTCCATGCGAAGTATACGGGTGCGGAGTCCGACATCTGAAAAGTGGGAAATAGCTTTTCGGGCGGCAGTCTGTCCTGCACCGTCACTGTCATAGGCGATTATTACCTCCTCGGCATAACGCTTTACAAGCCTTGCCTGGTCGGGGGTTATAGCTGTTCCAAGGGTTGCAACGGCATTGTCAAAGCCTGCCTGATGAACAGCGATAACGTCCATATATCCCTCGCAGAGAATAAGCCGCTTGCTGTCGGAATCTTTTGCAAAGTTCATGGCAAATAGATTTGAGCCTTTATCAAAAACAAGAGTTTTGCTTGTGTTGAGGTATTTTGGCTTTGAATCGTCAAGAACTCGTCCGCCGAAGCCTATTACATTTCCTCTCATGTCTACAATGGGGAACATTACACGCTTGCGGAACATATCGAAAAGCCTGTTGTTCTTTTGTGAACGTCCTGCAAGCCATGCGTCGGTTATCTCATGTTCCGAATAGCCTTTTGAGGTAAGAAGTGTACAGAGCTCATCCCATGAGTCAGAAGCATAGCCAAGACCGAATTTTTTTACAGTCTGCGGCGTAAGCTGTCGGCTTATAAAATAGTTTAGACCTGTTTTATCCTTGCCGCTTACAAGATTTTTATAGAAAAAATTAGCGGCAATGCGGTTCATTTCATATATTCTCGTTCTCCTGTGACTGTTGTCGGGAGAATTGTTTTTTCTTTCGGGTACAGCCATACCGCTTCTTTCGGCGATAAGTCTGACAGCCTCCATAAAATCAATATTTTCAGCTTTCATCACGAAAGTGAAAATATCTCCGCCTGCACCGCAGCCAAAACAGTAAAAGCTCTGTGTATCGGTAAATACCGTAAAAGAGGGCGTTTTTTCGGAATGAAACGGGCAGTTGCAGATTAAGTTCCTGCCACGCTTTTTCAGCTGAACGTATGAGCTTATGACGCTGTCAATGGGGTTTGCATTTTTCAGTTCAAGGGTAAAATCATCGTTTAATGCCATAGCTCACACCTCCGTCATTTATTTCCAGAATTTCGGAACGAAAAGCTCCGTGTAAAGGTCAACAGCATATTCGTCGCTCATGCCTGATATGTAGTCGCAGACAGCACGGTCAATATCCGATTCTTCGGCAATATCCCGATAAAGAGGGGGGAGCAGAGCGGAATTTTCCTTGAAGTAGCTGTAAAGCTTGCGGATAAGCAGTTCAGCTTTGCCCTCCTCCTGCTTCGCCGCAGGATTTGTATAGACCGTTCTGAACATAAAGCTGCGTAAATCGTCATGAGCTTTACGGATAGCTGGCTCGAAGTCGATAGTTTCGCTGCCGTGTGCGATAACCGAGGCGATAAGTGCAGTTATACGCTTTGTTTTGGTATCTCCGAGGATTTCAACGCAGTCCGCAGGCAGCTGCTCTTTACGCAGAACATTTGCACGGATTGAATCTTCGATGTCGTGGTTTATGTATGCAATTGTGTCCGCAAGACGCACAACACAACCCTCACGGGTTGCGGCAGTCATATTTGTATGGCATTCAATGCCGTTGCGGACAGCCCATGTGAGATTAAGTCCCTGTCCCTCTTTTTCAAGCCTTTCCACCACTCTGACGCTTTGGAGATAGTGCTTGAAGCCGTGGGGGCATATCTCGTTGAGTACAGCCTCTCCACAGTGCCCGAAAGGGGAATGACCGAGGTCGTGACCAAGGGCGATAGCCTCTGTGAGCTCCTCGTTGAGATTCATACAACGGGAAATTGTACGGGCAATCTGTGACACTTCAAGGGTGTGAGTCAGTCGTGTACGGTAGTGGTCGCCGATAGGGGAGAGGAACACCTGTGTCTTACGTTTAAGTCGTCGGAAAGAGTTGCAGTGGAGTATTCTGTCACGGTCACGCTGAAAATCAGTGCGGTATGCACATTTTTCCTCATCGCGTTCACGCTTTGTCATTTCGGAATCGGTGCTTGAACAGGCATATTCGCTATGTACCATAGCTTCTGCAAGTTCAATCTTTTCACGTATGCTTTTTTCCATAATGAACTCCTTTCCTGTAATGCGATTTTGTGTTTATATATACTTATACTGTCGAAAGTACAAATATACTTTATTTTTTTGAGGAAAAATCAAATGTTTGTCATAACTGATGAAAAATCTTCGTATAATTCACCAAGGTCTGTGACTTCTGCCGAGTTGTTTGTAACTTCGGTAAGCTCTTTGCGGAGTGCGTCAAGCTTTTCAGACATAACGAGAATTTCAAGGGTTACAGAGTCGGCAAAATCGGAGTTTACGGTGATAACATCGAAATTTGGCAGAATATAGTTAATCTTGCCGTATAAATTATAGTCTGTTTTTATTGTAAGGCGGTGACACAGCCGCATATCCATTATATGTGCGGCATCGCAGGCAATTGAAGCTGCGTGAGAATACGCACGGAGCAGACCTCCGCCGCCGAGAAGAATACCGCCGAAATATCGTGTAACAACTACGCATACATCGGTTAATCCTCTTTTTTGCAGAACTTCAAGGACTGGTACTCCAGCCGTGCCCTGCGGCTCTCCGTCGTCGGAATATCGGGAAATATTGTCATCACGGAGGATATAAGCGTACACGTTATGACGTGCCTTGCGGTGCATAGCCTTTATCTCATTAATAAAAGCGACAGCCTCATCGTTTGTTTTCACAGGTGCGATATATCCGATAAATTCGGATTTTTTCTCGATGAAGGAGTCGCTGGCAGGCTTTGAAATTGTGAAATAGTTCATAGTAAATCCTCAATCTGTACAAATAAGCCGCTCGTATTGAGCGGCTTATTAATGATTTTACTTATCGAGATTGAAACGCTTCTTGAATCTGTCAACACGTCCGCCTGTATCAACAAGCTTCTGCTTGCCAGTATAGAAAGGATGGCACTTTGAGCAGATTTCAACCTTGATGTTCTCCTTTGTAGACATTGTCTCCATTACGTTACCGCAGTGGCATGTAATAGTTGTCTTCACAAAGTTAGGATGGATTCCCTCTTTCACGATTTTCACCTCATTTTATTAAATTTTCTGTAAATCGTGCAGCCCATCAATTTCCTTAGACAGTAGTGCAAGTATACATCAGATATATATTATATCATAGATTTTGAAAAGTGTCAATAGAATTGGAAATATTTTTATATTTTAATTTATATTACTGAAAATTCTTTGAAAACTCGTCATAAAGCTTCTTTTCAAGCACCTCTGCCTCTGCCTTTGTAGGCTGTTTTGCTGTGAGGTAAATCTTGATTTTAGGCTCTGTACCGGAGGGACGAACGATAACCTTTGAGCCGCCCTCAAGGAAGAATGCAAGAACATTTGACTTGGGCAGAGTAAGCTCTGTTACAGCACCGCTTGCGATATCCTTGGATGTGCTTGCCTTGTAGTCGTCAAACTTGACAACGGGTACACCTGCAATAGCTGTAGGAGGATTATTTCTTAAAGTTGTCATAATCTCATCCATTTTGTTCATACCGCTTTCACCTTCGAAAGTGAAGCTGTAAAGTGTCTGATAGAACATACCGTACTTCTTGTACATATTTTCTCTTGCTTCAAGGAGAGAAATTCCCTGTGTGCGGTAGTATGCAGCCATTTCACAGATAAGCATTGAAGCATTTACAGCGTCCTTGTCACGTACATATGCACCTGAAAGGTAGCCGTAGCTCTCCTCAAAGCCGAAGATATAGCGGTTTTCCTCGCCCTTTTCTTCAAGGAAGCCAATCTGCTCACCGATGAACTTGAAGCCAGTGAGAACGTCGATAATCTCAACGCCGTATTCCTTACCGATAGAATTTACAATATCAGTAGTAACGATAGTCTTTACAGCAATTGGATTTTCTGGCATAATTCCCTTTTTGATGCTCTGGTCAGCGATATATTCAAGAAGCATTGCACCAACTTCGTTTCCGCTGAAAAGAGCGTAGCCGTCGCCGTCGGGAACGGCAATACCAACTCTGTCGCAGTCGGGGTCGGTAGCAAGAAGAAGATCAGGTTTAACTTCATTACAGTAACGAAGACCAACTTCAAGTGCTTCACGGATTTCGGGATTCGGATAAGGACAGGTTGTGAAGTTTCCGTCGGGATTTTCCTGTTCCTTAACGATAGTAACATCAGTGATACCGATACGCTTCAAAATCTCGCGTACAGGCTTGTTTCCTGTACCGTTGAGGGGAGTGTAAACCACTTTAAGACCGCTTGAAGCACAAAGGTCGGGGTTTATAGCCTCTGCAAGAACCTTTTCGTAGTAAGCCTCAATTACGTCGTTGCTGATGTACTGGATATTTCCCTTTGCAACTTCTTCATCAAAGTCAGCGGATTTAACATCGTTAAATATATCAAGTGAATTAATCTTGTCAAGGATAATTTCAGCACCACGGAGAGTAATCTGACAGCCGTCGTCGCCGTATACCTTATATCCGTTGTATTTAGCGGGGTTATGGCTTGCAGTTACCATAATACCACCCTGACATTTCAGTGCACGTACAGCGAAAGAAAGGCAGGGAGTAGGCATAAGCTCTGTATAGATATGTACCTTGATACCGTTAGCAGCAAGAACTTCTGCGGCAGCTTTTGAGAAAACATCGCTCTTTATACGGCTGTCGTAGGATACTGCAACAGCAGGGTTCTTGTACTCCTGATTGAGATAATCAGCAAAGCCCTGTGTAGCACGTCTTACAGTGTAGATATTCATGCGGTTTGTGCCTGCACCGATAACTCCGCGGAGTCCGCCTGTACCAAATTCAAGGTCACGGTAGAATCTGTCGTTTATAGCCTCGTCGTCATTTTTTATGCTTTCAAGCTCTGTTATAAGGTCTGCGTCAGCCTTTGCATTTTCGCACCAGAGTGAATAGAGTTCCATTTCGTTCATAGTAATACCTCCAGAAAGATATAGTGTATCACGATACTGTCCGATGTTTTCGATTATCCCTATGTGTGGACAGTATAAAAACAGATACATTTATTATTATACCATAAATTTTCAGATTTGAAAATAGTTTGCTTATATGAATTTTATATTTAAACTATATAAAATGGCGATACATACGTATCGCCATAAATCATCACTGTGTCGTCATTTGCTGAACAACTTCAACAGCCTTGTTATACTGCATATCATTTCCGTCATCGCCGTTCTCTACAGGATAATCGGGAGTAATTCCGATACCGTCATAACATTCGGAATAAACAGTTTTATATTCTGCAACGGTGAGAACAACTGCTCCGCCGTCGTCAAGTTCTGTTATATCCTGCATAACGCCCTTTCCGTAGGTTTGCTCGCCGACAATAGCGGCTTTTCCGAAATCACGGAGCGAAGCCGCAAAAAGCTCTGCTGCACTTGCTGTTTTCTTGTCTGCAATAACTACCATAGGGATTGATAATTCAGAAGAATCGGAATAAATCAGTGTTTCTGTATGCCCGTCCTTGTATTCCGAAGTTGCAATAATTCCCTCGGGGAGAAGTGGGTCGAGACATTCCTCCAATGCCGAAACAAGTCCGCCTGTGTTTCCTCTTACGTCAAAAATAAGCGATTTTGCACCGTTTACCGTAAGTCTTTCAAGTGCCGCAATAAACTGCTCGGGAGTGTTTTCTTTGAAGCTGTTGATTTTGATATAACCGATATAGCTTCCAAGCATTTCACTTTCAACGCTGTTTACCACAATTGCACGACGTGTGAATTTGTAGTCTGTATCTTTTCCGTTTCGGCGGATTGTCAGAGATACTGTTGAACCCTCTGTTCCTTTCATATTATCAGCTGCTGCGGAAAATCCCATTTCCTTAACGTCAATGCCGTCAATTTTTATTATAAGGTCGCCCTGCATTATACCCAGATCAGCGGCAGGGGAACTGCTTAAAATCTCGGAGATGAGAATATATCCGCTTGCGTCCTCGGTCAGAGTGAACCCAAGTCCTACAAGTGTACCCGAGTTTTCATTCTGCTCTGTAAGGTATTCTTCTTCTGTCAGATAACGGGAGTATTTGTCGTCAAGTCCCTGCACATAACCTTTGAGAATACCGTCTTCAAGGGTTTCCTCGTCAATTTTTCCGAAATATGATTCTCTTACAATGCTGTCAAGGGACTGTAAGGCTGTGTATTTCTTTGCCTTTTCATTAACGTCCATAACTTTTGTGTTGAAGCTCTGGAGGGAGAAAAAAGAGGTCAGAATAAATGTTACTGCAACTGATACAGCTATAAGACTGAATGCCAGTCCAAGGCTGATTTTTTTGTTCATAGATTGTCTCCTTATAAGTCATATATCAAGGAAACACCGCACAGATATTTGTGCGGTGTTATGTGAAATTTTATCAGGGGCCTACATAGTTTAAGGGATTCTGTGGAACGCCGTTTACACGCACCTCAAAGTGGAGATGTGCACCTGTGGAATGGCCTGTACAGCCGATAGAGCCGATAGCCTGTCCCTGCTGGACGTAGTCGCCTACAGATACCCATGCAGATGTCATATGTGCGTAAATTGTGGAATATGTACCGTCATGGGAGATAAGTACATAATTTCCGTAACCGCCGCCGCATCCGCAGCTGTAGTTCTTTGCAAAATTGTGAGTACAGCAGTTTACAACGCCGATAACTGTACCCGACTGTGATGCAACACAAGTTCCGCCCATAATTCCGCTGTCGCCAACGTCAATACCGTTGTGATTTCTTCCCCAACGAGGGCCGTAATAGCTTGAAATATAACTGAAACCGGGTGCAGGCCATGCAAATCCACTCTGTGAGGGAGTTACAGGAACATATGTGGGGCCTGAAGGTGCAGCTGGTGTGCTTACGCTTCCACCGCCTACATTATTATTCTGCTGCTGCTGTTGCTGGAGTCGCTTCTGCTCCTCCTCCCAGAGTCGCTGTGCTTCCTGTCTCTGACGCTCAATTTCAGCGTACCAGGCATCTTCTTCAGCTTGAAGCTGAGCCTGTTCAGCCTCAACTTCAGCCTTGTCACGTTCAAGCTCTGCCTGTTCACGTGCAAGACGGTCAATTTCAGTCTGTGTGTGCTGCATTTTTTCATTGAGAACAGCAATTTCAGCGTCTTTTTCTTCCTTACGCTTATTCTGCTCGTCAAGTTTCATTGAAAGATTGAGTTTCTCTCTTTCCATATCCTTTTTGGACTGTTCAAGACTTTCAATCTTTGTAACAAGCTCATCAATAAGTTTGTCGTCATATTCAGCAATACGGTTAATCATATGAACTCTTGACATCATGTCGTAAAAACTTGAAGAACCAAGCACGATTGAAGCAGAAGTATCATTTCCGTTTACATACATCATGCAGAGACGCTTTTTGAAAAGCTCTATATTTTCATCAATTGATGCCTGCTGATTATCAATATCTGCTTCAAGATTTGCGATATTTGTTTCAGTAGCTGTGATGTCCTTTTTAAGAGCCTCCAGTTCAGCGTTAAGGAGATTGATATTTTCCTGAATTATATCAATCTGCTCTTCAAGATAAGCCGCCTGCTGTTTTTCATAGTTTTTTTCGCCCTCAAGGCCGCCGATTTTTTCTTCAAGAGCCGCAATTTTTTCGGCATTAGCCTTTCTCTGCTCCTGAATTTCGCCGATAGTTCTTGCAGCTTCCGCTGTATTTGCATCATTTGTCATATTTGGATATGAAGCAACAATTCCAAGTGACAACGCTGAACATGTCAGAAATGCAAGTGCCTTTCGTGCAAATTTTAACTTGTTCATTGGTATTATGCTCCTTTCGCAGCATTTTTTCAATTACAAATTTATGGGGTTACATAATTCAATGGGTTTTGTACAACACCGTTAACACGCACCTCAAAATGTAGATGAGCACCTGTTGAATGACCTGTAGAGCCGATATAGCCGATAATATCGCCCTGTGAAACATAATCGCCTACAGATACAGATGCTGATGTGAGGTGGCCATAGATTGTGGAATAGGTACCATCGTGGGATATAAGTACATAATTGCCATATCCACCGCCACAGTAGCCGTTGTTGCTATAACAATAGTAGCTTTTGCCAAAATTATGTGTACAGGAATTGTAAACATCTATTACTTTTCCTGATTGTGAAGCAACACATGTGCTGCCCATAATAAAACCGTCAGCTATATCAATACCTTTGTGGTAGCTTTGTTTTCCATGGAGAGTACGCAGACCGAAATAGCTTGAAACATAGCTGTGTCCCGGTACAGGCCATGCAAAACCACTTTGAGAAGGGGTAACGGGAATATAGCCAGGTTGTGACGGAACAATGTTGTTACTCTGTTGCTGTTTTTTCTGTTCTTCTTCCCAGAGTCGCTGTGCTTCTTCCTGCTGACGTTTAATTTCAGCATTCCATGCATCCTCTTTTGCCTGGAGAACAGCCTGTTCTTTTTCAATAACAGATTTATCACGTTCAAGACTTGCCAATTCACGTGCAAGCCTATCTGTTTCGCTTTTACTTAACTGCATTTTCTCATTTAGAAGTGCAATTTCAGCGTCTTTTTCTTTTTTTCGTTTGTTCTGTTCATCAAGCTTCATTGAAAGATTGAGTTTTTCACGCTCAACGTCTTTTTTTGATTTTTCTATCTTATCAATTTTTCTGTTGATTTCATCAATTAGATTATCATCATATTCAGCAATACGATTTATCATATAAATTCGTGACATCATATCGTAAAAGCTTGATGAACCGAGAACGATTGAAGCGGAAGTATCGGTGCTGTTCATATACATTATACAAAGACGTTCTTTGAAAAGTGCAATTTTTTCTTTGATTTCTTCCTGCTGCTCGTTAATATTAGTTTGAAGAACTTCAATTTTTGATTCAGCCGCATTTATGTCTGTTTTCAGGGTTTCAAGTTCTGCATTGAGAAGATTGATATTTTCCTGAATAGCTGTAATTTGTTCATTCAGATAAGCCTGCTGTTTTTGCTCGTAGTTCTTCTGTCCTTCAAGACCGTTGAGTTTTTCTTCAAGAGCTGCTATTTTTTTGTTATTTTCATTGCGCTGCTCCAGAATTTCCCCGATAGTCATTGCTGCGTATGCAGTATTTTCATTACAAATAAAATCACCATAGAATCCAACAGCGTTCAGTGATAATATTCCGCAAGTGAAAAATGCAAGAAACTTTCGGGTGAACTTTAATTTGTACATTGGAATTCTCCTTATGTGTTGGCTTTATACATCAAGATGCTTACGTGTACTTACGACGCTTCCGAATGCTCCTACGAGAGAGCCCACTGCAAGATATGCAATTCCGCAGTATATGCGGATATCCGCAAAAGGAATTATGCTTCCTGCACCGAATGCGTTGATAAGCATACCTTGTGCCATAAGTATATCATACACCGAGCGATAAATTGCCCATGTGATAAAGTAAGCACCTGCCCCCGAGAAAAATCCTGTAACAAGTCCCTCGACGAAGAAAGGGGTTCTGATAAATGCGTTTGTTGCACCGACATATTTCATAATCTGGATTTCCTCACGTCTTGCAAATACACTTGCTTTTGTTGTGTTGGAAATCATAATCATCGAAACTGCCGCAAGAGCGATGATTGCCGCACCTGCAATAAGTGTTACAACACGGCGGAGCTCACGGAGAAATTCCGCAACCTGCGGTGAAGAATCGGCACTCTGAATATTTTCTATACGTGTAATTGCCTCAACGGTAGCACGAAGCTTCTCGCTGTCGGCAACAGTTACACTAAAACCGTCGGGCATGAACTGGTAATCGTCGATGTAATCGAAAATTTCCTTGCCCTGTGAAATCTGATTCTGCATACGCTCGTATGCTTCTTTTTTGGATATATAGGTAACAGAGCCTATATTGTCCATATTTCGGAGCTGTTCGCCTATTTCGTCTACACGCTCCTGCGGAGTATCTGCTTCAACATAAACGGCAACCTCGTTCTGATTTCCCAGACCGAGAATCATGGAGTTCATATTGATATAGAACAATACTGAACAGCCCACAAGAAGGAGTGATATGAGAAGAACGCAGAATGTGGCAAAAGCCATCATCTTATTCTTCCAGATATTTTCAATACCCTGATTTGCAAGGTATTTGATACCGCTTATTTTCATTCTTCAGCACCTCCCTTTTCGGTTACGGTGCCTGTAATTGCAGCAAGTACATCATCAACATATGGCACGGATTCGTCGCCTGTTTCCTCGGGCATAGCGTATTCATGACGGGGACGTGCGGCGTTTTCCATAGCCTGTGCAAGCTCCACCTCGGGGAGTATTTCTGCATTTGTACCCGTAACGATTTCGTCGTAAACGATTTCGCCGTTGGTAATGTTGATAATTCTTCCGCCAAAGTGACGGACCAGGTCGTGTTCATGGGTAACCATGAGTATAGTTGTACCCTGGTCGTTGATACCCTTGAGCAGTTCAACAATTTCGTATGAAAGCTCTGGGTCGATATTTCCCGTAGGCTCGTCCGCAATAATAAGCTGCGGGTCGTTTACCAGTGCACGTGCAATGGCTACACGCTGCTTTTCACCGCCGGAGAGCTCATCGGGATATGAATTTGTCTTTGCATGGAGTCCTACAAGACTTATAACGTAGGGGACTCTTTTTCTTATGTACTTCAATGGTGCGTCCAGTACTCGGAGAACGAAAGCAATATTTTCGTAAACCGTCATGGACGGGATAAGTCGGAAATCCTGGAATACAAAGCCGAGTGTACGGCGGAATTCGGGGATTTTGCGTTTTTTGAGTTTGCTTAAATTATAGCCGTTAACGGTTACAACGCCGCTTGTAGCGTCGATTTCTTTAAGCAGAAGTTTAATCATGGTACTTTTTCCCGCACCTGATGAACCTACAACGAAAGCGAAATCGCCGTCGTTTATTTTGAGGCTGACATTATTTAAAGCGTCAACGCCGCCTGCGTAGGTCACGGATACGTTCTGAAGCTCAACCATGGTGTCACCTGACCTTTCTGTTGAACTGTCCGTGAACTGTCGGAGTCAGCTTCCGTTTTTTCTTTCTATCGAAGCCCGACAGCTGACGAAACTGGATTTTGTGCAGTAGTAGACCTATTAGAACTTAACAGGGTTAGCAGACAGATACTTCTTAACCATGAGGGCGATTTTGAAGATGATAGCGTGGTCGAACTCACGGAGATCAAGTCCTGTCAGCTTCTTGATTTTTTCAAGTCTGTACACGAGAGTATTTCTGTGTACAAAGAGTTTTCTTGATGTTTCGGATACGTTCAGGTTGTTCTCGAAGAACTTCTGGATTGTGAAAAGTGTTTCGTGGTCGAGGGAGTCGATGCTTCCAACCTTGAATACCTCGTGGAGGAATGTTTCACAAAGAGTTGTGGGGAGGTGGTAGATAAGACGAGCGATACCGAGGTTGTCATAGCTTACGATAACCTTGTCTGTGTCGAATACCTTACCAACTTCGAGAGCCATCTGAGCTTCTTTGAAGGAGCGTGCTAAATCCTTCACTCCGATAACTGATGTACCGATACCAACATTTACACGTGTGTAGAACTCGGAAGAAAGTGTATCGGCAATAGAACGTGCGAGCTTTTCGAGATCCTTTGAATCAACAGTTGATTTCAGCTCCTTAACGAGAACAATATCAGACTCTGTGATATTGAAAACGAAGTCCTTGTTCTTGTCGGGGAAAAGGTTCTGAATTACATCGTAAGCGGAAATGTCGTTAGCGGAAACAATTCTGATGAGGAATACCGCACGGCTGATTTCAGCGTTGAAGTGGAGCTCACGAGCCTTGATAACGATATCTCCGGGGAGTACGTTGTCGAGGATTACATTCTTGATGAAATTGTTTCTGTCGTACTTTTCATCGTAGTACTGCTTGATATTTGAAAGTGTGATTGCGAGAATGCTTGCATACTTTGCAGCAGCGTCGTCAACGCCCTCTACAAATACAGCATAATCGGGCTTTACACGTGAGCCGAAAGGCTTGTATGTATAACCGTCACGGATGAAGATATCATGTGAATCGCTGAGATCGAGAGAAACAAACTCGTTTGTTGTGCCTACCTTTGATAAATCGCTGCAGGCGATAATGGTAGCTGTTTCATCAACGACACCCATAGTTGTGTCGATTGTATCTCTCATCTGATGAACTAAACCCTGAAATAATCTGTTGGACATAAGTAAAGATCCCTTTCATTAATTAGATTTTATCCGATTCATAATATATTACAAATTGTAACATATATTTATGAATTAATTATGAACAAACTGTTAATTTTATGTGAAAATCAGATTTTTCATCAAATTTTCACTGTTGGCTTTGTGATAAATTCACAACGGTCGATTTTCTTTTGTAACCAAATAGTAACTTTTCTGAATATTTCTGTTACATTTTTTCGGGACATTCGATTTTGAGAATTGTAAGAACATTTCTTAAAACCTGACGTACAGCCTGTGCAAGAACAATTCTTGCATTCATAAGCTCGGTGGTTTCAGCATTCTTTACGCTGCATCCGTCATAGAAGCGGTGGAACAGAGTAGCTGTATCAATAGCGTACTTTGTAAGCTTTGACGGATCATAATTTTTAGCCGCAAGCTCAACTTCACGTGGAAGTGAAGCAAGGTGACGGATAAGCTCGATTTCTCTTGTATCGCTGAGAAGCGTCAGGTCTGCATTTTCGGGGAGTGTTATACCCTCCGCAACAAGATTTGACATAAGACTGCAAATTCTTGCGTGTGCGTACTGAACATAGAAAACGGGGTTCTGTGAAGATTTTTCAACAGCAAGGTCAAGGTCAAATTCAAACTGTGAATTTGCTTCACGGAGGTTGAAATAAAATCTTGCAGCGTCAATCGGGATTTCATCAAGAAGTGTGACAAGAGTAATTGCCTTACCGCTTCTCTTTGAAAGCTTGACTGTTTCGCCGTTTCTCACAAGACGTACCATCTGCATAAGGATTATATCAAGCTTGGAAGCGTCAACGCCAAGGGCTGTAAGAGCCGCTTTCAGACGGGGCACATATCCGTGGTGGTCGGCACCGAGGATATTGATAGCCTTGTCGAAATTACGTGTAACAAGCTTGTCGTAGTGGTAAGCGATATCGGGAACGATGTATGTGTAAAGACCATTTGAACGGCGGAGAACAAAGTCCTTGTCCATGCCGTAATCAGTTGCCTTAAACCATACAGCACCGTCAAGCTCGTATGCGTTGCCGTTTTCAAGAAGCTTGTCCACAACAGTTTTTGTTTCGTTTCTCTCGTGGATAACGCTTTCCTTGAACCAGTTGTCGTAGATGATACGGTATTTTTTAAGGTCACGTTCAAGACCTGCTATATTAATGGGGAGCGCATAGTCAACAAGTGCCTTTCTGCGATCCTCCACAGAAGCCTCTGCATAAGAACTACCGTTGATGTTGAGGAAGTTCAGTGCGTGTTCGATAATGTCCATACCGAGATATACATCCTCGGGCATTTCAAAATCCATACCCTCGCCGCTTAAATCGTAGAGATACTTGATAAGCTCCTCTGTATCGCTGTACTTTTCAATAGCAGCCTTACCCTTATCGGAGCAGAGCTGCATATAGCGGAGGTCAAGGGATTTTCCGAATTTTTCAATCTGATTACCTGCGTCATTAACGTAAAATTCACGTTCTGCCTTATATCCTGCCCAGTCAAGAACGCTTGCAAGGCAGTCTCCGATAGCACCGCCGCGGGCATTACCGATGTGCATAGGGCCTGTAGGATTAGCAGAAACAAATTCTACAAGAACACTTTTGCCGTTTCCTGCGTTTGTTCTTCCATAGTTATCGCTTTCGTCGAGAACATTTTTCAGAGCGTCAGCAAACCATTTCTTGTTGAGGAAAAAGTTCATAAAGCCAGGGCCTGCAATTTCAGCACGATCGAAAACTGAACCGTTAAGTTCAATTTTTTCGCATAAGAGTTCAGCAATTTTTCTCGGGGGCATTTTGAATGCTCTTGCACATACCATAGCGGTATTGGCGGCAAAATCGCCGTGAGTCTTGTCGGCAGGGATTTCAACTGTGAAATCGGGGATAGCGTCAGCAGGGGCAACTCCCTCTGCCACAAGCTTTCCGAGAGCCTCCAGTATAAGGCTGCGAAGTTCCTGGGAAGCGGATTTAATAAGGTCTGACATGGGTAAAGTTCCTTTCATTTAGAGGTTTCCGTAATTTATAGTCATTATAAGCTCATTCTCCGAAAGGGGAGAAGCGTTTAAATCAAGAGAATATTTAAGGTACAATCTGCCGTTTTCGGCGATTGTGTTATCGACGTTGTGAGCGTAAACTCCAAGCCGCATACTGCCGTAGGGGGTGTCATATTGGCAGAAATTCTTTCGTCCCACTTCGAGTGCGAGTGCTGAATTTGCCGTACCCTCTCTTGTGATATATGCAGTGTTACCGTCGATTTTTATTGTAGTTACAGAGCCTTCAAAGCCTGTAGCCTCGGTGTCGTCATAGGCGATTATATCGCATCCGCCCGAGCGTGAGTGGCGTGCCTTTGTCACAAGCTCTGTTTCGGTTTTTTCACCGTCCTGCCATTGAATACTGGTCAGGGAAATAGTTACATTATTTTTCAAATCATTCACCTTTAATAGCATTTATCGGCATTTTCAATTGCCGCTTCAAGGAGCATATCAATAACCTCTGAAAGCTCCATGCCGTATTCATTCATAAGCTTGGGAAAAACGCTGTTTTCACGCATGCCCGGTGCTGTACCTATTTTATTAAGGAGGAGCGAACCGTCCTCTGCGAGGAAGAAATCAATTCGTGCGTATCCTTTGCAGTTCATTGCCTTGAATGCCTTAACGGCAGTTTCACGGACAAGATTAGCTGTTTCGTCCGATAAGTCAGCAGGAATTACAAGGTCATCACCCGAGCTTTTTCTTACTTCCGTGGGGTCGTATACAGCGTCAGTGGAGACTATTTCGCCTATGTGTGAAGCTGTTGGAGCGTCATATCCCCATACTGCAACTTCAAGCTTTCTTCCTTTTATATATTTTTCAACAACAACCTTGTTGTCATTGGAAAATGCAAGTTTTACAGCCGCAACAAGCTCATCAAAATTGTTTGCGGTACTTGTGCCTGCACTGCATCCGCTGTTGGCAGGCTTAACTGCCATTGGAAATCCGATTGCTTCGGCAATTTTAAGGCATTTTTCATCAATGCAGTTTATATCACGCTGGGTTAAAAGCTTCCATGGTGCGGTATTTATTCCGTAGTCGTCCATAATCATGTGGGTGTGGGATTTGTCCATACATGAAGCGGAGGACAGGAGCGAACATCCCACATAAGGAATCCCTGACATATTGAGAAGTCCCTGTATTGTGCCGTCAGCACATTTCTTTCCCTGTAAAAGCGGCAGAACAACGTCTATACGTCGTATTGACGCTTCGCCGTTTTCCATTATGATAATGCCTCTGTGGAGAGGATCGGGCGAAAGTATAGCGGAGGTGCAGTCGGGATTTGTTTCCCATGTTCCGTCAGCTATTTCTTCTGCGTCGCCTGGGAAGTAAAGCCAGCGTCCCTTGCGTGTTATACCCACAGCAATGACTTCGTAGGTATCGGTAGGAATATTGCGTATAACCTCGGCGGCTGATGCGAGAGATAATTCGTGTTCCTGTGACGTACCGCCAAAAATGACGGCTGCCTTGATTTTTGCCATAGTAAACTCCTTAATAGTTTAAGATAAAATATTTATCCTGATTTCAGAGATAAATCTTAATATCGGATTATCAAAGCATAGCTATTGATAATAATTATCATACCTATTTTATCACATTTCACAAAAAACTGCAAGTCTTTTTTGTGAAAAATCTAAAAAAACGGCAAATCAAGTTATTCTTGAACAATTATAAACAGCATATATTGTACATAATGACGAAAAATCCCTGTCAGATAATCTGACAGGGATGAGAGGATAGGTAGAAAATGGCGAAAATCATCTTCTTCCGATTGAAGAATCACCGTTCTGCAGGAGGTCATACTTTAAAATGTAGTCGTATATTTCCTCAACGGTTGTATATGCAACTCCAACATAGCTGTCAGCACAGCCGTAGTAAAGAGCAATTCTGCCTGTAGCTGAATCATGCAGAGTGCAACAGGGGAAGCACACGTTCGGAACGAAACCACGCTCCTCGTACCATTCTTCAGGAGCGAGGACATAGCGTGAACAGCGGTGGAGAACCTTTGAAGGCTCGTCAATGTCGAGAATTGCCGCACCTATGCTGTAAACATATCCGTTGCAGGTGTTGACAACTCCATGATAGAAAATAAGCCAGCCCTTATCTGTTTCAATGGGAGCCGCACCTCCACCGATTTTAAGACTTTCCCACCAGTTGTCGGATTTGCCCATTACATGGCGGTGCTTGCCCCAGTATACCATATCGGGGCTTTCGCTTATGAATATATCGCCGAATGCAGTGTGTCCATTGTCGCAGGGACGGGAAAGCATTACAAAATTGCCGTTGATTTTGCGTGGGAAAAGCACAGCGTTGCGGTTGTAGGGGAGGAACGGATTTTCAAGTCGTGTGAACGTCTTGAAATCAGTTGTTTTTGCCATTCCGATTGCCGCACCGTACATATCCTGACACCAGATTGCGTAATAAGTATCTTCAACTTTAATTAATCTTGGGTCGTAGGCATAGATAGGCTGGAACGGATTTCCGTCCTCATCGACGAACTTAATTTTTTCTTCCTGAAAATTCCAGTTAAGTGCGTCGGAACTTGTACCGAAATATACATGAGGCATACCATCACGCTGTTCGCCACGGAAAACGCCTACATAGCCGTTTTCATAGGGGATAACTGCACTGTTGAAAATACGTGCAACATCGGGCAGGGGATTTCTTTTGATAATCGGGTTTTCGGGGTGTCGCCACATTGGTGCGGTGCAGTCCTCGGGTTTTTCGCTCCATGGCATATCGGGCAGGGGAGGAGCAATTATTTTTATATCAGCCATAATTATTTACCACCTTAATTAATTAAAAATATGATTAACTGAAATTGTGTTTTACTATAATTTAAGTATACAATATTTTATTGGTAAAGTCAAGCGATTGAAATATGGTTTTGAAAAAATATCTATACTGCACATATTTCAACAGTGTGATATAGAATGATTTCACAAAAATTATATCAGGAATGAAAGTTCAATGAAAACTATGGATTTTTATATTTAAAAGGTGTATAATAAAATAGGGTGATAATTTATGACTATTTACGAAATAATTAATAAAATATCAAACGGTGGTATGGACGGGCATTTTTCGCAGATATACGGTGAGTTCGACAGTGAACTTCTGCGTCAGAGGGCAAGATATCTAAATTGTGCGGAGAATTTTTCGCGGCTTTATCCCTTGCGTGAGGATATACGTATTTTTTCCGTACCTGCAAGAGTGGAAATCGGTGGGAATCATACCGATCATCAGCACGGAAACGTTATTGCGGCGACTGTAACTCTTGATATACTTGGATTTGTTGCATATCATGATGAGGGCGTAGTGCGTATTTTTTCAGAGGGCTTGGAGTCTGTTGAGATTAATCTTTCTGATTTATCAGATATTGCTGTAAAATACAGCGGATATGGTGCTCTGACAGCAGGAGTTATATCTGAATTTGCTGAAAGTGGAATTATATGCGGCGGTTGTGACGCATACATAACATCGGATATTCCCGTTGGAATCGGACTTTCTTCCTCTGCGGCATTTGAAATACTCATAGGCAGTATTATCAATAATTTAGCTGATAAAAAAATGACTGAAATTGAAATCGCAAAAATCGGTCAGATTGCCGAGCGAAAATATATGGATAAAAAGTGCGGACTTATGGATCAGCTTATATGTGCCACGGGTGGAATAGCTGCATTTGACTTTAAAAATCCGCAGGAGCCTGTCATTCATAGAATTGATTTTGATTTTTCTCTATCGGGTTACAGTGTTTGTATTGTTGATGTGGGCGAAAGCCATGTGAAATCCAGCGGTGATTATGATGAAATAGTCACTGATATGCAATCTGTTGCAAATGCTATGGGTGTCGAATATCTCGGAGAGGCTGACGAAGATGAATTTTTTGAGAATATAGCTAAAATCCGAAAAAAATGCTGTGACAGAGCAATTAACCGTGCAATTCATTTCTTTGATGAAAATAAACGTGTACTTCTTGAAATTGAAGCCTTTGAGAGCGGCAGGATTCATGAATTTCTGGAGCTTGTAAACAGCTCCGGGGATTCGTCCGCCATGCTGTTGCAAAATATGTTTCCCCCAGAAAAACGGGAAAAACAAGGGATTACACTTGCATTATCCATAAGCCGCAAATACCTAAACGGAAGCGGTGCTGTAAGAATTCACGGCGGCGGATTTGGCGGCTCTGTAATTGCATTTGTGCCTGATTATATGGTTAATGGCTATATTAAAACACTTGACAATATTTTCGGACAGGGCAGTACAAAAGCAATGAAATTCAGAATAGGAGCAGTCGGGGAGCTTTATGTTTAAAAGAAAAATACCTGATGACGGAATATTCAGGCTTATACCAAAGCAGAAAAAAGGCATTTTCAAACTTGTTTTCAGCAGATTATTCATGGTTCTGCTGCTTTTTGCTCTGCAAATTTTCATTATTGCTTCCATGTACATTCATTTCGAGGAATCCAGCCCATATTTCAAGGTGGTTTTCGGTATACTTACAGCCGTGGCGATTGTATGGCTGTTCAATTGTGAAATGGATTCCACCGCAAAGCTTACTTGGATGATTATTTTCTTTGTTTTTCCCGTCCCTGGAACGATCCTTCTTTTGCTTACGCAGACCGATTTCGGGCACTTTGCCATAAAAAAGCGTGTAGAGGTGCTGATTAAGGATACAAAGACAAAAATTCCCCAGGATATGAGCGTTATGGAGGATGTTCAGCTTACTTGTTCGGGAACGGACGATTTGTGCCGATATGTAAGCCGTACAGGCTGTTTTCCGATATTTACCAATACGGAAACGGAATTTTATGCAAGCGGTGAGGAGAAATTTGCAGCTGTTTTAGAGGAACTTGACAAGGCTGAAAAATTCATTTTTATGGAGTATTTCATAATAGACGAGGGCTTCATGTGGGGAAAAATTCTTGAAAAGCTAAAGGAAAAAGCCGCACAGGGAGTTGAAATTCGCGTAATGTACGACGGAATGTGTGAAATGTCAACTTTAACACATGATTATCCGAAGCGTATGGCGGAATTAGGGATAAAATGCAAGGCATTTGCCCCTGTAACACCATTTCTGTCGACTTACTACAACTATCGTGACCACCGAAAAATCCTCGTAATTGACGGAAAAACTGCCTTTACGGGTGGAATTAATTTTGCCGACGAATATATAAACCGCCGTGAACGATTCGGACATTGGAAGGATTCAGCTGTAATGCTGAAAGGGGAGGCTGTCCGCAGTTTTACACTTATGTTTCTGCAAATGTGGAATATCTCTGAAAAAGTGCCTGAATGGGATAAGTGGCTTGTGCCTGTAAATGCTGAAAAATGCGGTGGATTTGTAATGCCCTATGCTGATTGTCCTCTTGATGATGATAAGATAGGGGAGAACGTGTATATTGATATCCTCAATCGTGCGACAAGTTATGTTCACATTATGACACCTTATCTTATACTTGATGGAGAGATGAAAAATGCCATAAAATATGCGGCACAGAGGGGAATTGACGTGAAAATAATTCTCCCCGGCATACCCGATAAAAAAATGGCATTTGCCCTTGCAAAGACGCATTATAAGGAGCTTACAAAGGCTGGTGTAAAGCTTTATGAGTATACACCTGGATTTGTCCATTCAAAAATATTTGTCTGTGACGATGAAAAAGCGGTTGTGGGTACGATAAATCTTGATTACCGCAGTCTGTATCATCATTTTGAATGTGCAGCATATATGTACAGAACAAGTTGTATTTTCGATATTGAGGCGGATTTTTCGGCTACTCTTGAAAAATGTCGTGAAGTAACATTTGAAACCATAAGGAAAGAGAAACTATTTTACAAAATTACAGGGCAGATTTTAAAATTTGTTGCACCGTTGTTTTAGGAGGTTTTGATTGTGTTCGGAGCGATTTTTGGTGATATTATCGGCTCGTATTATGAAGTTCACTGCACAAAGGATTATAATTTTCCACTGCACAGAGAGAGCACATTCACCGATGACAGCGTTATGACGGCGGCGGTGTGTAAGGCTATTCTGCTTAATGGGGAAGATATCACCAAAAGGCAGATTAAAGTCAGAGCCAAAGAATATGCCGCCCAGTACAGGCAGTATTACTCATATTTTCCTCACGCAGGCTATGGGCAGATGTTTATCAAATGGGCAGCTGACCGCAGTAATACGAGAAAACAGCGAAGTTACGGCAACGGTGCGGCTATGAGAGCTGTGCCTATAGGCTATGCATACGATAGTCTTGAACAGGTGGAAATGCAAGCAAAAGCAAGCTGTTTGTATACCCATAACAGCCGTGAAGCTATAAAGGGCACACAGGCGGTAGCAAGTGCGGTATTTCTTGCGGCTCATGGTGAGTCAAAGGAAAAAATAAGGGCATATCTGAACCGTAAATTCAGAATTGACCTTGATTATACGATAGATGATATAAAGTCGGCATATACTTTTGACAGCAGTACAAATTACAGTGTACCGCCTGCAATTGTAGCGTTTCTTGATTCGGAGGACTATGAAAGTGCGGTGAGAAATGCCGTATCTCTCGGCGGTGACGCAGATACAATGGCGTGCATTGCAGGGGGAATTGCAGAAGCATTTTACGGCGATATCCCCGAAGATATGAAGAATTTCTGCTACAGCAGACTTGATTATTCCATAAAAAGCGTTGCAGCGGAATTTTGTCAGAAATACGGTATATCTCTTTATAAAAAATAAAACTTTACCTTATTGCATCAAAAGCAATAAGGTTTTATTTTTGCATAGAAAAAAGAGCTCCCGAAGGAACTCTCTTTTCCGTATATCATTATATTTAAGGAACGGGCATATTATTACTGTACAGACTCGGGAAGTGAACTTATCATTCCTGCATCGTATTTCTGAATAGAAAGTGCGTCAGCTACGGTAAGACCGTCACCCTTGTTGAATACGTCTGCGTTAGCTATTCCCTGTGCGGAAAGTGAGTACTTGTCGTTGTTTCCGAGGTGCTGGAGAATTGTAGCTGCGTCAGCAATTGATACAATACCGTCGCAGTTAGCATCGCCTGAAAGACCTGCTGCAGGAGTTGTGGGTGTAGTAGGAGTTGTTGTAGTTGTTACGGGCTTTGTTGTAGTGGGTTGAGTTGTAGGCTGTGTGCTTGAAGGAGGTGTAACTTCTGCATCCGATGAAATCTTCATATTGTCCATACATCCGCCGTCTGTCTCGAAAATTCCTGAAAGCTTTGTGAAAAGTCCCTCGCCTGTTGCTTCTGTAAGGCTGTACTTACCTGATGCAACGTAGCTTACAGAAGAATCTGTCTCAAAGCCTGCATATTTACAGCTTGAAGAAACCTTTTCGCTTCTGCTTGAAACAACGTTTGCAGCCTGGTCGCCTTTAACATTGATGTAAACATCGTTGAAACTCTTAACTACACCGCCAGACTTAACTGTTACAGGGTCTTTACTGTCCTTCATTACGTTGTATTCAGAGAAGATATAAGCGTTGGCTCTGGGGTTCTGACAGTAGCTTGTCTGTCCGTCGAATACGTTGTTGTACATATGTATGTCAGCCTGACGAGCAAGAGGTCCTCTTGATTCGCAGTTTTTCCAGTAGTTGTGGTGATATGTCAGGTGATACTGATAGTTTGAGTCAGATGCACCTACAAGGTTTGTCTTGTGATATCCCTCATAGTAGCAGTAGCTGTTTGTGAAGTACTGACCACGCTTGAAGTCACAAGCACCGTCGCCCTCTGCCTTATCGGATTCAGCAGGATTTGCAACGTGGGGAACGTAAAATTCACAGTTGTGAATCCAGCATCTCTCAACGGGAGCTGTAAGGCTGTCGCCCTCCTGAACGCCCTCCATACCGAGACAATCCTCGGGAACGTTCTTGAATGCGATATTTCTTACCTCAAATGACTTACCAAACTCTGGGCTTGCAGATGTAGCCATAAAGTGGATACCCCAGCCGTTGATTACAGCATCATTGCCGACACCCTCAATAGTGATGTCCTTACCTGCACTCATTCTTGCCATATAGCCGTTATCACCAACAGATCCACCGTAGTCTACAGAGTCGTATGCTGTAACGCCGGCAGGAGCTGATACATCACCAACGATACGAATAACAAGGGGAGTACCGTCTTCTGCAAGCTTCTTGATGATACCGCTGTTTGTGTTGGGTTTACCGCCCTTTGATGTCTGACCGCTGCCGTTGTCCTGACCTGATGAGTTGAGGATATTACCGATACCTGATACAGATGTTCCGTCCTTGGAAGTAATTGTAACTGTATCCTTATTTTCGTCTGTGATGTAGAGGATTTTTGCATTAGCCTTGATTGTACCGTTATCTGTATATGCACCTACACCATCATTGTAGTTGAAGTGAGCATATCCTGAACGATCCTGTGCACCTACAACGATGCCTGGCTGTGTTACCTTACCCTTTGTTGTTTCAAGAGTGATTGAGTATTCACCGGGAGTAAGTCCGAGCAGGTCAACACGTACACCCTCTGCAACATCTCTTACAAGATATTTGAAGTCTTCGCCTGTAAGTGTGCCGTTTGAAGCACCTGAATATGAAACCCCTGTAACTGATGCGTCGTTAAGTCCTGAACATACGAGATAAGCCATTTCGTTCCAGCCGCCTGCATATTCAACCTTGATATCACCAGAGGGAACGCTTGCACCGGGCATTGTTACAACAGATGTAACAACAGGCTGTGTAGAATTCTGTGGAGCTGTAGTCTGAACGGGCTGTGAGGGTGATGTGTTTGTACCTGCACTGCCGCCGAAAACCATATAGAACAGATTTGAAGTATCAGCCTTTGTAATAGTGTGAGCACCTGCACCCAGGTCAACAGAAATAATTCCGTTGCTTGCTGTGTACTTTGTGTCGTCAACTTTGATTGTAGCTGTAGGCTCAACAAATACGAGAGTAAGCTTTCCTGCCGAGCCTGCATTGAATGAAATGCTTGTAGCAGTTTCGATTTTAAGACACTGTGTGAGAGTCTTTCCGTCATAAGTAACAGTACCCTTGCTTGTAGAAAGGTTACCTGAAATTGTAAAGAATGAGCTGTTGAGTCCGTTAGCTGTAAAGTCATGGACCTGACCGCCTGACACAGAAGGAGTTGTGGGATTTGTCTGTGTAGGCGTGGTCTGTGAGGGAGCCTTCGTTGTAGTTGAAGACGATGAGGGCGGATTTGTAGCAGGTGTAGTAGTTGTTGGGGGATTTGAAACATCATTCTTGAATCCCGAGCCGATAGCAACAATTGAATCATCATAAGCCTTGAGAGCTGATTTAAGTGCGGAATTTACACCATAATCTTCGTCATCAACAGCATTGTTAAATGTCCACTTGAAGTCACCGCCGTCAACACGACCTGCCTTTGCCATAACTATAGAGGGAACGTCAGCAGCAGCGTCAACATTATAGCTGTAGAAATCGCTTGCTGTGTCGAAATTATTATATGAAGCTCCGCCGTTGATAGCCTTAACGGAGGAGGGAACCTGTTCTGTTCTTGACTTTGCAACGTAAGCGTCAAAAGCAGAGGGATTATCACTGTAGGGAACGAAAGCCTTTGCACCCTCGATGATATTGCCGTAAGCCTTGATAACGCCGCCTACTTCGCCTGAAAATGTACCGCCTGTAGCTATATCGCTGCCCTGTTCAGATGTAAGCATGGGGTATTTACAGTTACGGAAATAGTTATTTTCAGCAAAGATATCGGAATCTGTTGTTGAGCCGATACCATACTTTGAGTTGCCGTCGTAGTAATTGTTGTATACGTGAACTGTAGCAACTCTTACACGTGGATGACGGGAATCGGAGTGGTCGAACCAGTTGTGGTGATATGTAATATAATTGGAGGTATCACTTGAATTTGCACCCTGGAGATTGCATTTTCCGCTGTCCACAAAGTGGTTGTAGGAATGAGTGATATGGTGGGATTTCTTTGTATCAAGAGCACCGTCACCCTTAGCCTGGTCAGCGTCAGAGCCTGCGTCGCCGTAGAAGAAATCGCAGTTGTGAACCCAGCAGTATGAATCGTTCTGCTGGAGGCTGCAGTTGTCGCCCTCGTTGCTGTTGCAGTTCATGAAGCCGATGTTTCTTACCTCGACATCTACACAGTTTTTAAGAGTGATACCGAAGCCGTTTGCTGTAGCGTCAGAGCCGATACCCTCGATTGTCATACCAGCTGTAACTGTATCGAGAACAATATCGCCGTTTGTAAGTACAGAGGGGTCAGTGATGTTGCCGATAAGTCTGATAGAAATGGGACGAGTTTCCTTACCCTTTTTGTAAGCTGTAATGATGTTCTGGAGACCTGTGCAGTCAACCTCTCCCTTGCCCTGTGCGTTGAGCTTAACTGTAACGCTGTCCTTATTTGCGTCTGTTACGTATACAACGATAGCACCGCTTTTGAGAGTACCGTCGTTGTTGTAAGCACCGGGAGCGTGCCCGTCAGCAAAAGCGTAGCCGCTTCTGTCGTGAGCATAAACGCTTGCTGTGGATTCTGCAGCCTTTGAGTTGTCGGGTGTACCGTTGATAATGGGAACAACCTTGATAGTGTGGCTGCCAGCTTTAAGACCAACAGCGTCAGCTCTCATGTAGCCGCTGTACTGTCTGATAAGCTCGGAGTCAATCTGTGTGCCGTCAACGTATACGTTGTAGCCGCTTGCACCAGAAACAGCACCCCATGTAGCGTACATACCCTCGGCATAGCCTACAGCAGCATTGATTTTAACGCTTGCCTCTGCTGCATATACAGTTGAGAGATTGCTTGTCATGGGAGCAATAAAGCTGTTGAGAGTGCCGCTTACAGCAGAAACGCTTACGACTGCGGAAGCTGCGATTGCCATGATTCTTTTCTTCATCATTGAATTCCTCATAATTAATTTTCCCTTCAAAATGATTTTTGCTTGTGCCTATACAAGCAGATAGTTGGTTAATAATGATATACTGGAAATAACTAAACTCTTTTCCTTTGTTGAATGGCCGTTTCAACCTTACAACCATATTATACCGCACATTTCAGGTGTTTTCAATGATAAATAATGCTGATTAACTGATATATTATGCTTTTATCTGAAAAAATAAAAGATAATCGGTCATATAAATGGTATATGATAAAAAAATATGGGCATCTCTAAAACCCGTTTGATTAAAGAAAAAGCAGATAGGTATGGCAGCTGCAAGGAAACCTTCCGAAGGCGTGCTGTCGCACTCCGATGGAGGTTGACGAAGCAGTTGACGTGCATAGCTGCTTTTTCTCAAAAGGGGGGGTTAGATGTGCCCATATGGTATCGGATTTTCCGATACCATATTTTTTCTATTAGCTATTAGTCGTTAGCTTATAGCTGATATCTCAATCAACAGATTTAAGAGATTCAGCCATATTTATTTTTTCAAGCTTTATTTCCATAAACAGATTTACAATAAAGTTGAAAATCAGTGTAAGAACTGCACTGTACAGAAAACTCTGCGGAAAAATAACCGTGCTGAAATCAACGATATCAACCTTAATCTGCGACATAACAAAACTGTGCAGCGGTATTCCGAGGGCAATACCTGCAAGAATACCCATAATTGTCAAGGCAATATTTTCACGGAGTACATATGCCGAGGTTTCACGGCGGAAAAATCCGAGCACTTTAATAGTTGCAATTTCACGCTGACGTTCTGTTATGTTGATATTCGTAAGGTTGTATATTACTATAAATGCAAGGGCAGCCGCACAGGCAATTACGAGCAGAACAATATAGTCAAGACTGCTCATCATTTCAGCCATGCGGTCACGTGTTCTTGCAAATTGCTCTACGGAAATTACTCCGCTGACTTTATTTATATCAGCTGCTTGTTTGCCGTGAGTTTCGCCCTCACGGAAGTTGATGAACGCCTTATTTGGCAATATATCCGTGCCAAGCTGATTTTTACAGTTTTCAAGATCTGTATAAACAAGGTTATAGGTGTGATTTTCAAAAACTCCTGTGACCTTAAAATGAAGCTCACGCATATCTGCGTCACGGAGCGTTATTTCATCTCCGATTTTGACATTATATCTGTCCGATATACTGTGGCTGATAAGTGCTTCGTCAGCCTCTGGGGGAGCGATGGGATTGCCCTCAATGTCACGGAATACCATGAATTTGGATATATCGCTGTAATCCTCAACGGCTTCAAGGTCAATGCTTTTTACCCTGTTATCATAGAGCAAATCCCATGAGCCATGGTACATCATGACGAAATCTTCTGTTTCCTCGGTAAGAAGTTCATGAATCTTCTCGTATTTCTCATCAAGAAAGAATACAGCGGAGTCGGCTTTCTGTATTTCGTTATACTGGGTATCAGCAAAGCCTGCAATTGAGTCTTTAATGCCGAAGCCTGTAAGCAGAAGTGCCATACAGCCGCCTATACCTATGACCATCATGAATAATCTTCCCTTATAGCGGAAAATGTTGCGGATTGATACCTTATGGAGGAATTTCAGCCTGTTCCAGAAAAAGGGAATGTATTCGGGAAGTACACGTTTTCCTGCTTTCGGAGCTTTCGAACGCATAAGAGAAGCGGCAGTTTCTTTCAGTTCCACACGGCATGAAATCCATGTAGTACCTGCGGAGCACAGCAGAGAAACAACAACTGCGGCGATTGCAAGCTCCTTATCAAAATAATAGGGCATATCAATAGGAATGTACATAAGCTTATATGTCACCCAGATAATTGAGGGGAAAAGTTTTGTACCTGCGGCAAATCCAGCAATACAGCCCATAAGTGCGGCAGAGTAGGAATAGAACATAAACTTGCCCATAATTGAAGCCTCGGAATATCCGATAGCTTTCAGTACGCCTATCTGTGTACGCTGTTCTTCAACCATACGGCTCATAGTTGTCATGCAGACGAGAGCCGCTACAAGTATGAAGAATATGGGGAAAACCTTTGCCACCTGTTCAACAATTTCGGAGTCATTTTCAAAAAGAGCGTAGCCGATATTTGTATTGCGGTCAAAGAGGTATACCGACGGGGATTTCAATACTGAAATTTCCTTTTCAGCGTCGGCTATTTCCTTTTCGCCATCTGCTGATTTTTCTTCAAATTCAGCTAGTCCCTTGCTATATTCGGCTTCGCCCTTTTCTAATTCAGCAAGAGCCTTTTCGTATTCGGCAACACCGTTTTCGTAATTTGATTTTGCTTCTTTGAATTCGGGGGAGTTACTGCCGATGTAGGCTTCAAGCATATCTATATCAGCCTTTGCAGCATCAAGCAGTTTTTTTGTATCTTCAAGCTGTTTTCTTCCGTCAGCAAGTTCCTTTGCGGATTTATCAAGCTCTGCCTTTCCCTCGGCTATACTGCTTTCAAATTCAGATTTGGCGTCGGAAAGTTCAGCTTCTGCCTCTGCAATTATTTCGTTATGGCGTTTTAATGCTGTTTCCTCTGCAATTTCTTCCCATTCCTCTGTTCTGCTTTCAATGAAGTCGTTATATTCCTCGGAGTACATTAAATAATCCGTATCAAAACGTACAAAAACTTCGCTGTAGTATTCGGTATCAAATGCAGTTTCGGGAAGATATATAAATCCGTCAAGAGTACCATTTCCAATTGTGGTTGTACCCTTTTCACGGTTTATATAGTAAGGGGAAATTACAATTGCGGTAACTGTAAACTCTTTTTCCTTTACCATATCAAGGGTTTCGGAGTCGTTGCTGTCATTGAGACGTATTTTTTCGCCTATTTTATACCCTTTTCCCTGTTCAACAGCACATTCATCGGCTTTTTCGGGGAGAGTACCCTCAAGCACTTCAATGCCGTTAATTTTTTTCGGGAGCATATGGGTTTTCAGTACTGTTTCATCAATTGAACGGCTTGAAACATAATAGGAAGCGTCAAAGGAAATACTGCCCTCCGCCATGAGAACATGGGACTGCTTTGCAAATTCCTCAACGCTTTCATCGTTCCATCCGCTTGTTGAAATTATCCTGTAATCGTAAAAATTCTTTTCCGTAAGGAATTTGTTCATCATATTTACCATTGCAGGGGTTGTATCACGGACTCCTGCGAAAAATCCCACGCCGAGGGCAATAATGGCGAAAATAGCCATATATCGTCCGAAAGTGTGTTTAATCTCACGGAGAGTCGTTTTCCTCATAGAACGTGCCATAGCCGTCACCACTCAATATCCGCAACATCAACGATATTATCGTTGAGCCGCATATTTGACACTTTTCCGTTCTTGACAGTTATTACTCTGTCAGCCATAGCTGATATAGCGGAATTGTGAGTGATTACAACAACTGTCATACCCGTTTTTCGGCAGGTATCCTGCAAAAGCTTCAATACAGCCTTGCCTGTGTTGTAGTCAAGAGCACCCGTAGGCTCGTCACAGAGAAGCAATTTCGGATTTTTAGCGAGAGCTCTTGCAATGGCAACTCTCTGCTGCTCGCCGCCCGAAAGCTGGGCAGGGAAATTCTTCATACGTTCTTCAAGTCCCACCTGTTTCAGTACATCAGCGGCATTCAGCGGCTCACGGCAAATCTGTGACGCAAGCTCCACATTTTCAAGTGCAGTGAGATTTTGTACAAGGTTGTAGAACTGGAATACAAATCCGATGTCATAGCGTCTGTATGCGGTAAGCTGTTTTTTTGACATTTTAGAGATATCTTTACCGTCAAGGATAACACTTCCGCTTGTGAGAGTATCCATGCCGCCGAGAATATTGAGTATAGTGGTTTTTCCTGCTCCTGAAGCACCTACAATTACGCAAAATTCACCCTTGTTTATTTCAAAATCCGCACCGTTTAGAGCGTGGATTTCCGTTTCGCCTGTTTTGTAAGTTTTCTTTACATTTTTAAATTCAACAAAAGCTGCCATAGACAGTTCCTTTCATGGGCATCTTAAAAAACCAGTTTGATAAAAGAAAAAACAGATAGGTATGGCAGCTGCAAGGAAACCTTCCGCAGGCGTGCTGTCGCACTCCAAGGGAGGTTGACGCAGTAGATGACGTGCATATCTGTTTTTTCTCAAAAGGGGTTTTTAGAGGTGCCCTCATATTATTGCTGGGCGGTCTGATTGTTAATAGCCTTCTCAAATCCCTCTAAATCAGCTGATGTAACGGGAATCATTTTCCAGCCGTCATTTTCAATTCTGACGAAGCACGCTGTTTCAAGGTTATCTTTTGAATCCTTTGAACCGCCCATTCGGTAGATGTAGGTTATTTCGTAACCCTCGGTAATATTAATCTGCGATTTCATATCTCCGTAGGTGACTTCATAACACTGTACCGCCGAATCAAGTTGTTTGTCGGAGAGTGGCATACATGTCTGCTGTTCAATAAGGCTGAAAGAAACGTCGTCACCGTACTGCTCTTTCCATACATCTAAAGTATATTTTATCAGGATATCCTCTGTTTCTTTAAGCAATGCGTCATATGTGCCGTCGACTTTCATTTCTTCGATATACGAAAGAGGAGTAGTTGCAAGAATAGCTTTTTCGCCGTCCCCACTGATAAAAGCGTTGAAATAATCGTTAAATGGCTGTATTGCGTCATTGGGTGAACTCATTCCATCATTGTAGCCGCTGTCTGATGAAATTGAAGTATCGGTATTATTTTCGGTACAGCCGCAAAGATTAAGAGCCAGAGCTGCGGAAATTACCGCAAGCAGAGTAATATATTTTTTCATTTTCTCTCCTTATATAGCCCCGAATGCCTGTTTGAGAGTGGACACGGGGACAATTTCAATATCATAATCCTTGGGATTTATCTGTGAAGCGTTATGCTTCGGAATAATTACTTTTGTGAAGCCCATTCGCTGTGCTTCATTTATTCTGTGGGGGACATGGGAAACGGAGCGTATTTCTCCGCCAAGTCCGATTTCTCCGAATGATATGACTTTTTCGTCAATCGGCTTATCCATTATACCCGAATATAGTGCCATAGCAACAGGTAAGTCTGCGGCAGGCTCATCAAGACGAAATCCGCCTACGATATTCAGGTATATATCAAGGCTTCCCATGAATATACCAAGACGTTTTTCAAGTACCGCGACAAGTATGCTCAGGCGGTTGAAATCAAAGCCTGTGGTCATTCTTCTTGGTGCGGAGTAGCTTGTCTTTGCCGCAAGTGCCTGTACTTCGGCAAGTATTGGGCGGCTTCCCTCCATAACGCAGGCAACACATGTACCCGATACGTTGAGAGGTCTGCCCGAAAGAAGCATCTGTGAGGGATTTTCAACCTCTGCAAGACCCTTGTCAAGCATTTCAAACACGCCGATTTCATTTGTTGAACCGAAACGGTTTTTTACCGCACGGAGCAGACGATAGCTCTGGTGACGTTCGCCCTCGAAATAGAGTACAGCATCAACAATATGCTCCATAACTTTCGGGCCTGCAATTGCACCGTCTTTATTGACGTGACCGACAATAATTATGGGAATTTCCTGCTTTTTTGCGGTGTGCATAAAAAGATTTGAACATTCACGCACTTGTGTAAGACTGCCCGGACTTGAAGAAATACGGCTTATACTCATAGTCTGTACAGAGTCGATAATTGCAATATCAGGGGAGCTTGCCGCTATTGTTTCCGCAACAGCTTCGGCATCTGTAGCTGTGAGTATATAGAGGTTTTCAGAGTCAACTCCAAGACGACAGGCACGGAGTTTCAGCTGTCTTGCAGACTCCTCTCCCGACACATAGAGTACGGAATGGTTTTCGCCAAGATACTGGCATATCTGCAAAAGAAGCGTACTTTTACCGATACCGGGCTCACCGCCGAGAAGTACAAGAGAGCCCTTTACAAGTCCGCCGCCGAGTACACGGTCAAGCTCGCCGATACCTGTGTTGTATCTTACATCGTTGTCGTCGCCGATATCCGCCAGCTCCATAATGCTGTCGGAGAGGTCGGGAACGGTGTACGAGGAGCTGCTCTTGCCGTTATCGATAAGCTCCTCCTCAAGGGTATTCCATGAGCCGCAGGCAGGGCAGCGTCCGTTCCATTTTGAACTCTCACTGCCGCACTTACTGCATATATATACGTAACGTGATTTAGCCATATCAGCTTAATACAGCGGAAATTCCGCTTTCGCTCAAGGGATATTTTCTGCCTGTTTCAGTAATGTTGTCGGATTTTTTATACTGGTCAGCAATAAATGCAGCATTTGCAATGCTCCAGTAGGTGTTGTCGGCAAAGAATACGAAATGCTCGATATCAAAGTTTAACACGCCGTTTTTGCCGTATTCTCCCTCCATTTCAGCAAGCTGTCCACCGGAGAAATAGTATACCTTGCAGGTTGAATCGGGGGTATTATCAGCGGATATTACAAGCTCGGGAACTTTGTCGCCGTTGAAGTCACAGAAATCGAAAGCTCCATTTCTGCCGTCATTTACAGCGGATTCTGCCTCTGCAGTTAGTTTGTCGGCACAGAGTTTTTTCTGGTCGGAGGTTAAAACTGCTGGCCAGTTTTCAGAAATGTGAATACCGTAATTTATCGCTTTATCTCCCATTGTGAAGCGTCTGCCAATTTCAATTGTGTTAAGGGCGGAATAGGGCTCCAGTGCTTTTTCGTAGTCCGCAAGGGAGAGCTTTTCGCCGTTTATTTCATGATATATAGCCGCACCCATTGAAGCAGATGCAGAGTTGTCGCTGTATGAAACAAGTGTTTTCAGCGGCCCGTCTACAAGAGAATATATTTTTCCAAGAATAAGGCCGCTTCCGATATATTCATCTTTGATTACCTTTGTTTCTGGACAGAATGAAAATGTTCCGTTATTGCCTATTTCTCCAAGATCTGAAACAGTACCGCCGTTAAGTGTGTAGATAAGGCATTTTGTTGTTGCGTCGCTGTTAGGGGAGATAATAAGCTCCGGTTTGTCGTCCCCCGAAAGGTCAAATATATCAAAGTATGAATTTTCGCTGTAATCAGCCGAACTTTTAAATTCGGCGATTTTTTCTTCATAAGGTGTCTGCCAGTTGTATGTAATGCTGTCAGGGGCGATTTTTTCAGACGATCCGGAAGATGACCCGTTATTCTTGTCTGTACACCCTGTCATTGCAGCCATAGCGGCTGTAAGTAAAAAAAATCTGCATATTTTTTTCAATTTAATCCCTCCATGATATATTATATCACTATATATTCTACCATATTACTATATAATGTGTCAAGACTGCGTTTTGCAAGTAATAATTGAGTGCAGAGCTGTTTTTTTTGTTCTAATTACAGACGTTTTCACATACATTTCACAAGGGGAGCGTGAGTGAAAGTGATTACAGATGAAAATTATGAAATACAGGATATCCTGCCCAAGGATGATTCGACGGAATATCTTGAAAATGAGGAGAAAAGAGAAAGGTGTGAGGGGAAAGCGGAAGATATACCCGCATTTCAGGGAATATTGTGTATTATTTTAGCTGTTGGAATGATTCTTCTGAATATGCGTCAGCCCGATATGGCAGAGGAGTTGTATTCCATGATAAAGACTTTTTCTTCTTCGGAGCAGGAGCTTTTTGAAAATCCTATATACAATATAGGCGGATTTATAGAGGATTTATGCCGAAAATAAAAGTGAATTTTTCCTTTCTGCTGTTCAATGCCCTTATTTTCATTTTTCGGGACAGCAGTCTAATTATGGGGTTTTACGGAGCGTGTATACTCCACGAGGCTGGTCATATTGCTGCTGTTTATTTTACAGGCGGTTGTGTTAAGTCCATAGAATTCAGCTGGACGGGGATAAAAATGACGGCATCTGCTTCTGAAACGGCAAGGGCGGCAATTCTGGTACAGTTATGCGGACCACTTGCAAATATTGCGGCATTTTTATTGCTTACGGCATGGGGGAAGGGCGGATATTTTGCTGTATTCTGCCTTGTTGAGGGGATTGTTAATCTTCTGCCATACAAGTTTCTTGACGGCGGTGCGATACTTGAAATTGTAGCTTATTCTTCTGCAAAACAGCAGAAATTCCGTGTTTTCAACGGCGTTTTGAGGGCGTTTTTTTCGACGCTTATAGCCGTTTTGTTTATCTTTTATTCCGATAAATTAAATAATGCAATATTAACTGTATTAATAAATTAGACTTTAAAGTGCAAATTTTGCGTTAGGTTATTGACAATTCTGTGAAAATATGCTACAATAAGTTTAAGGAAATTATGAAAGTGTGTTATTATGTTCTGTTGTAACGGACGTTAAATTCAGGTGGAAATTAAAATTCCGCCATATTTAGGGTGATGTTAAATGATTTGGCTTATGATAAGCTTGCTTCTTACAGGCACGGTTGTTCTGACTGCATGTTGTGTGTACTGTGTTGTCAAGCTGAAAAGTAACCCTCTCGAACGATATGTCAGGCGTCTTTTATCCTGTGCTGTCGGTGTTACGCTGTTCAATGTATCAGCGATGATGATACATGTTGAAAAAATGTCACTTATTGTATTTGCATTGTACAATATTTTTGAAACGCTGACAATTATGTCTTTGTTGTCATTTACACGGCATTACATTGGAAAAACGGACGGACTTGGAGTACTGCGGCTGCCTATATTTATTGCGTCAGGCATAGATGCGGTTATCCTGCTGATAAATCCTTTTAAAAATATTGCCTTCGAGGTGGAAAAACTGTCGGATGAATTTGGAAACGTATTCTTCCGCACTTGTAATTACAGTATGCTTTACACATACCATACTGCACTTATTATGTTTATGACGGTTATTGTTATGATAATACTGCTTCATAAAATGATAGTTTCTCCTCGGGCTTATGTAATTAAGTATAGTTCGCTGTTTATATCTATGTGTGGTCTGGCTGTATTGAGTTTCCTGCACTTGTATATGGATTTTCAGTTTGACTACTCAATTGCACTTTACGCTTTAGAGGGTTTTATGATTTTCTATTTCTCTCTTGTGTATGTGCCAAGAGGTCTTATGGACAGGCTTATGTTCTTTACTGTCGCCAATATGAAGGACGGTATCATATGTGTTGATATCGACGGAAATATTGTTCACGCCAATACTGCCGCAGTTGAATTCTGTGCTGCTGATGATTCAATCAGAACTCTTGAAGAACAGTTGAAAGCATGGAAACGTGATGAGATAAAGGACATGAATTCTATACATATCTGGGAGATGACACGAAGAATCGGAAAGGATACACATTATTATACAATAGAATATCGCCGCATATACGACAGTATCATGAAAAGTCTCGGTTATTTCTTCCTTATACATGATAAGACAGAAGAATTTATCAAGTACGAAAATGAGAAGTATCGTGCTACCCACGATAAGCTCACAGGACTTTATAATAAAGAATATTTCTATGAAGTCGTTGAAGCGATGATAAAGGAAAATAAGGACGAGGAATACAATATAATCGTTACAGACGTAAAGAATTTTAAAATCGTCAATGACGTATTCGGTGTTGATGAGGGGGATGAGCTGCTTAAGAAAATAGCTGATATTACAAGAAAATTCGGCGGCAGCTATTGCGTGTATGCACGTCTTACAGGTGACAGGTTTGCGCTTTGTATGCCCCGAAGCCGTTATTCAGAGGATGCTCTCCTTTCCTGCTATTCAATGGCGGATTCCTTTATTGAAAATTCCTCATTCAAAACCCATATACACATTGGCGTTTATCGTGTAACCGACAGGGATTTAAGAGTTTCCGTCATGTGTGACCACGCTATGCTAGCTATCCGAACTATCAAGGACAGCTTCCGAAACCGTGTCGCTTATTATAAGACGGAACTGCGTGAAAGCTTTATCGGTGACCACCGTATAATAAGCGAATTTGAAACAGCAATTAAAAACGGCCATTTCCGTCCGTATATCCAACCACAGATAGCATCAAACGGTTGTATCAGAGGCGGAGAAGTGCTTGTACGCTGGTTTCATCCCGTTGACGGTATGATTCGCCCCAACAGCTTTATAAAGATACTGGAGCAGACAGGTCTTATAAGCCGTCTTGATCGCCATATGTGGGAGCTTGCTTGTGCACAGCTGAAAAAATGGGATGATATGGGCTACAAGAAAAGCTATCTTTCCGTAAATATTTCCCAGAAGGATTTCTATCTTCTTGATGTATACAATGTTATAATTTCGCTAATATACAAGTATAACATTGACCCGTCAAGGCTTCATCTTGAAGTTACGGAAAGTGCTATCATGGATGATCCGACAAATCATCTTCAGCTTATTGCAAGACTCCGTAAGCGTGGTTTTATCGTTGAAATCGATGATTTCGGAAGCGGATATTCTTCGCTTAACATGCTAAAAGATCTGGATGCGGATGTACTTAAAATCGATATGGGATTCCTGCAGAAAACGACAAATCCTGCTAAAAGTACAACAATTCTTAAAATGATTATTTCCCTTGCAAAATCTCTTAATATGCAGGTTATAACCGAGGGCGTTGAAAAGCTTGAACAGGTGGAATTCCTGTCACGCTTCGGCTGTGATATTTTTCAGGGCTTCTACTTTGCAAAGCCTGTGTCTGCGGAGGATTTTGAAAAACTTTATCTCAACAAGAGATTTCGTATGAAATAACTAAACGCACGGATTTTTCCGTGCGTTCTTTATGAGGTGCTCAATTTGAAAAATCTGACTGAAAAAGAAAAAAATGCACTAAAATTTTATATCGGTGATGTTTCGGGTGATGATCCTTTTTATGGCGACGGGAAAGCCTATGTGGCACTCAATTCCCTCTTTTTCCCCGATATCTATTCCGAAAAGATGAGGGCAGGGGAGGGTAAATTCCTCAATCCTGCTATACTTGAAGATATCCCGAGACTTCTCGATTTTTTCAATAGCCTTTTTTCAGCGTTCGGCAAATTAAGGCTTGAAAAAACGTGTAAAACCTATCGTGTGGAACGCATGGGAGATTTTGAAATATGCCGCCGTAAGGGCAGGACAATTTCAATGACATCAACGTCTTTGTCTGGTTTTCTTGACGCTTACCGTGACCGCCGTGGAATTGCCCTCATGGAATTTACTCTCAGCGAGGGTTTGAATTGCATTGATGTGTCAGCGGCTCTTGATAATTATGTCAAAGCGGAGGAAACAGAAATACTTCTGCCGCCATTTATGGAAATTGAAATAGTTAAAAAAGAGATAAATGACGCTGAAAGACGTATAACCGACTGCGACGGGGATCCGCCGATTATTTCGACTGCCATTTCTGTCAAGGGGATTTGCAGTGATATAAGTGCAGCAAATATTCATATTTCCGATTGCAAGGCAGGGATAAGGATATATAACGCACTGAACAGCGGTGAAATCCCCGAAAGTGCAGATGTTGCGGAATATTCCGAATGGAAAAGAACACTGCGAAAGTTGTTGTATTCAATTTTGTATCATTATGTTGGAAGATAAAAAACAAACCGCCTTTGATTATTCAAAGGCGGTGATTTTTATGCTGCCGGTGTTTCGGCAGAGCCTCCGCTGTCTGGCGGAGTATCTGCAGGTGGTGCAGGTGTTTCAACGGGAGGTTCAACAGGTGTATCTGCAGGTGGAGTTACTGTGCCGCCGTTAGGATCGGGATTAACTGATGTAACAGGCGGAACATCCGTACCCTCACTTGGCGGTGTTGTCGGAACTGTACCCTGTGGTATATCTGTTCCCGATTCTCCTGGATTTGCAGTAGGCTCCTCTGGTACAGGTGCAACCGTAGTTGGTGTATCAGGGGGCATTACGCCTGTGGGAATACGTCCGTTCCACAAAAAGCCCGAACCCGATGTGATACGTATATTTACAGTGCGTGTTGTTGTAGATACTGATTTTGTTGTGGTTGTATCTGAAACATCAGTTTCTTCCGATGTGTTTTCCTCTGTTGATACAGCTTCTGTAGCAGACTGCGGCTGATTTTCGTTGTTGGAATTAACGACGTTTTCACGTCCTATACTTGCCAGAACTTTTTCTGACGGTGTTATGGGAAATAAAATAAAAAATACAAGAATAATACCTGTAAGCAGAATAAATCCGATACATGAAGCCATTGTGACTTTGGTGGATTTATTCAGATTTGATATAAATCCCGATTTTTTGCTCATACTATCACCTTTCCTGATTGGTTGAACGAAATTTTCATACCTACTTATTATATATCATTTGCTTGTTTCTGTCAAGTGGAAAAAAGTGATAATTAACTGAAATATTTTATATGCTGTCTTTTATACGTGATATAGCACATTTTTCAAGCCGTGATACCTGTGCCTGTGATATGCCGATTTCGTTGGCGACTTCAACCTGTGTTTTGCCCTGTAAAAAACGCATATATAATATATTCCGTTCACGGTCACCTAAATCTTTGATAGCGTCACGTATAGCAATTGAACTCATCCAGCTGTCAACGTCGTTTTTGTCGCCAATTTGATCCATAATATACATATTATCGTCAGAATCGGAATAAACAGGCTCATAAAGCGAAATCGGGTCGCTTATACTTTCAAGGGCAATTACAACATCTGCACGTTTTTCGCCTATTTCCTTGGCGATTTCCTCAATATTCGGCTCACGCTGATTTTTAAGAATAAGCCGTTCTTTTGCCTGAATCGCCTTATATGCGAGGTCACGAAGGGAACGGCTGACTTTTATCTGACTGTAGTCACGGAGATGTCGGCGGAGTTCGCCCATAATCATGGGGACGCAGTAGGTGGAAAAACGGACTTCTTTTGTTAAATCAAAATTATTGATAGCCTTGATAAGTCCTACAACGCCAATTTGAAAGAGGTCGTCAATATCCTCGCCTCGTCCTGTAAATCGCTGTATAACGCTTAAAACTAGGCGGAGATTGCCGTTTATGAGAGCATCTTTTGCGGATTTGCTGCCAGTTTCCTTGTATTCCCGAAGCAACCGCATTTTTTCTTCTTCTTTTAATACTTTAAGCTCCGAGGTGTTGATTCCCGAAATTACAACTTTATTATATGCCATAATAATATCTCCTTAAATATCAGGTTGATATTATTATTGACAGTATTTCCCTTTGTAATCATGGGAGAATTTTCCAGAAAAATACGCTCCGTGGTGGAGCGTGTTTTTTGAAATCATGAATTTTGTTTTGAAATTTAGGTTTTCAGACCTTGTTTTTTAAGATAGTTCTTCATAATTTGAATTTTTTGTTTTAAAGATTCAGTATCACTAATCATTTCTTTTGTTAAACCATATTGCTCAAGTTCTTCATATTCTTGATTTATAAGTTTATTTCCAATTTCTATCATTTCATCATGATAATGATAATCCATATCGTCAATGCAAAGTTTCATAAGTATTGAATCGCACAAAAATTCGCTTTTAACTTTTTCAGCTTCATCTATAAACATATATTCGGATGAATATTTAACCTGACTATAACGTACAGCAAAAAATTTATCATGCTTTTTTATCTTAATAATAAATTTACCCGATAATTTATTTTTATCCCATTCACCGTCACAATCAAAAACGTTATAACATCTGATATATTGATTGTCGCATATTGAATGAAATTGTTTTTTATCAGAAAAATAATAAAGGTCAGTATCAAACGATGAATTTACATCGCTGATAGTATATAAATCTCCAGAATCGTCACATAAAACACTGAATTCATCACCGTATTCGGTTTTAATATTTATTGTGTAAGATGAGAAAAACAAGGAAAATAATACAAACGGAATTAAGATTACTGATGTAACAGCCATAGCAATAATATAATACTTTTTCATAGCTTCACCTGAATTTATTCTTTCACATACCCAATCAACTTATCAAGGCATAATTCAAAGCAGCTTCCATACCAAACCTCATCAGCACAAGGCAGGGTAACTTCAATACAATCAGCGATATATTTTACCGACATATCGAGTGCCTGCTGTACGGATTTTCCGAGAGTTACTGCACCTGTGAATACACTTGCGAATATATCCCCCGTACCGTGAAGTTGACGGTCAACATGCTTGCCGAAAGAGAAGAAATATTCTCCCGTATCTGCGTCATATGCTGCTGCACCCTCGTTCTCGCCGAAACGCACACCTGTGAGGACAGGCACACGACATCCAAGTTCTGACAGCTTTTTCAAAACGGATTTTATATAAGCCTCGTCGTAATCCTCAATATACGGTATATCAAGGAGAAAGCTTGCCTCTGTCAGATTTGGCATTATATAATTGGCTTTTTGGCAGAGATGTCGCATCTGTACTACAAATTCATCATTGAAGCCTGCATAAAGCCTGCCGTGGTCACCGAGGACGGGGTCAACAACAATAAAATTGCTGTCATTACCGAAGCTATCGAAAAAATCAGAAACTATCTGCACCTGTGAAGCCGAGCCGAGATATCCCGTATATATAGCGTCAAATTGCAGTCCTAACGATTTCCAATGTGCGGAGATATCCGAAATATCATCTGATAAATCATGGAATGTGTACCCTGTAAATCCGCCTGTATGGGTTGATAATACCGCTGTGGGAATTACTGCCGTTTCAATCCCCATAGCCGAAATTATTGGCAGTGCAACGGTAAGGGAGCATTTTCCGAAACAGGAAATATCCTGTATGGTTACAACTTTTTTCATATGTATCATTCTTTCCTTGAAATCTCATTATTATTACTATTTTACTCTATTTTTAAGCGATTGTCAACGGTTTGAAAAAATAAGTCTTGACAAATAAATAAAAGTATGGTATGATAAGTATAACAAATCATACTTTTAGGAGCTGATATTATGGAAATGCCAAAAGGATATTATGCGTGGACTGCCACAGTAGGAGAAAAGGGACAGATTGTTATCCCGAAGCAGGCAAGAGATGTTTTCAACATAAAGCCGGGAGATACTCTGATTATTCTTGGCGATGAAAACAGAGGTCTTGCAATACCGCCGCAGCGGTCTATGGCCGAATTTTTCGCCAGCGTATTTGAAGATAAGGAAGATGAAAAATGAAAAAGGTAGCTGTATTTTCAATCCCTGCTCATGGTCACACCAATCCCATGCTTCCTGTTGTTTCGGAGCTTGTAAAGCGTGGAAATGAAGTGCGTTTTTACTCATTCAATGAATTTGAGGAGAAAATAAAGGCAAGTGGTGTGGAATTTATCTCCTGTGATGAATTCCTTGGCCAGCTTACAGAAAAAGAGGAAAATAACCTTAAAAAGGTTTCTACAACCGAAATGTCGATACAGGATTTGCGTATAACCCTCAATATGAATGATTTTCTTGCAAAGGAGTTCGAAAACTTCAGCCCCGATGTGGTATATACGGATTCTGTATGCTTTTGGGGTAAGCTCAACGCAATGAAACATAATGTGCCAATGGTTGTTTCCACAAGTACATTTGCCTTTAATCAGCTTTCGTCGCAGTATATGAAAAACAGCCCTGCTGAATTGGCAGATATGATATTCGGTCTGCCGAAAATTTCAAAGGAGCTCAAAAAGCTTGAACCATACGGTTACAAGGTGAAAAATGTGCTGTCACTTGTACAGAGTGACAACGATACGGATTCTGTTGTGTATGCGACAAAGAGATTTCAGCCTTATTCCGAGGCATTTTCGGAGCATTATGCTTTTGTGGGACCATCGGTATATTCAAAAAAGCTTCCAGAGAAGAATAAGAAGCGTCCTCAAGTGTATATCTCAATGGGAACTGTTATAAATGACCGTCCCGATTTTTACAGAAACTGTATCGCCGCATTGAAAGATATGCGGGTTGATGTTATAATCTCCTGCGGAAATGCTGTCAATACGGAAAGTCTTGGGGATATCCCGAAAAATATAAGCGTATATCCTTATGTAAATCAGCTTGATGTACTTTCAAAGGCTGATGTGTTTATAACTCACTGTGGAATGAACAGTGTATCAGAAAGCTTGTATATGGCGACTCCTATGGTGCTCTATCCACAAACGGGGGAGCAGTTTGCTGTGGCACGTAGAACGGTGGAGCTTGGTGCAGGTGTTATGCTGAAAGATGATTCGGCACAGGGTATTGGCAAGGCTGTATCAGAAATTCTCAATAACAGCAAATTTTTGCAGTCGGCGACTGAATGCAGTGAAGATTTTCGTAAATCTTCGGGAGCAGCGGGGGCGGCGGAGTTTATTGAATCTGCACCGCATAAGGCATCAGGCAGGGATGTTATAGCGGAAATGAACAGGATGAATGGAAAATTTCAGTTGTTGTACTGGCTTGCTGTGATTATTCTGATTGTGCTGTTCTGTGTATTTGTCAACCCGAAATATGCATGGGTTGTTGGTACAGCTGCAGGTGTGGTTTCAACACCCTTGGGGAAATATATGCAGAATAAGAATTATCAGAAGCTGACAAGTAATAAATAAGTAACAGGGGTATATCTGAAAATCAAAACACGGAAAATGAACTGTGTAGAGATTTGAGGATATGCCCCGAATTTGTTATATGTGTATTATTTGTGGTTAAAGTGAGAGGTTGAGTTGTATAAAATGCTGAATTTTTTCTGTGGTCTTGACAAATATGCGTGTTAATGTTATAATGATAATATCAAAAAGATAATAACACAAAAATATAATAAGGAGTGTACGACTATGAAAGTTTTTGTTGTAATTGATATGCAGAATGATTTTATCAGTGGAGCGTTGGGTAATCCTGAAACCCTTGCAGTGGTTGCACCTATGGCGGCGAGAGTGAAAGAAATGATTGCGGAGGGAGTTGAAATCCTCTACACCCTTGATACCCACTTCGAGAACTATTCTGATACGCAGGAGGGAAGAAATCTTCCTGTTCCTCACTGTATAAAGGGGACAGAGGGGCATAAGCTTATACCAGAACTTATGGAGATTATCGTTGACGAAAGCCGTGAGGTTGAGAAAATTACTTTTGGTTCAAAGGAACTTCCCGGATGTATCATTGACATATGTGGTGGTGTGCCTGAGAAAATTGAACTTGCAGGAGTTTGTACAGATATATGCGTTATATCTAACGCTATGATTCTCAAAGCATTCTTCCCCGAAACAGAAATAATTGTCAACAGCAGCTGCTGTGCAGGAGTAACACCCGAATCTCACGACAGGGCGTTAGAAGCTATGAAAATGTGTCAGATTACAGTGATATAATTGATCTTTTAAAAAAGGCAATGCCGTTCATGTTCTGGGCGGTATTGCCTTTTTTTATTGCTCCGCTGAAATTTCTATTCTGCTTGGAGAGCAATACCGTCGTAACACACAAATAACAAACCGATTATTTGTAATTATTACTGAATTTTTATTTATTTGTTGCAAAATAATTGCAACAAATGGAGGTTTGTGGTATAATATGTAGGAATATGTGGCAAACGGAGAATGGTTTATGAAAAGCAAACTGAAAGGAAACATAATTCTGCTCATTACTGCATTGATATGGGGAACGGCATTTGTTGCACAAAGCGAGGGCATGAAATATGTAGAGCCATTTACATATAATGCGGTGAGAACGCTTCTTGGCGGAATTGTGCTTATCCCTGTCATAACGGCGTTTAAATGGCACAGGAAAGAAAAATCTCATGAGAATGTCAAGGGCGAAACAGGAAAAATTACCATTATGGGCGGTCTTGTCTGCGGAATTTTACTGTTTATTGCAAGTTCTTTTCAGCAATGGGGAATCGTTGAAACTACAGCGGGAAAGGCAGGTTTTATTACGGCACTGTACGTGACAATTGTGCCGTTGATTGAGCTTGTGCTTTACCGAAGGTCAAGCCTTAAAGTGTGGTTCTGTGTATTCCTTGCCCTTACAGGATTTTATCTGCTGTGTATCAAGGAGGGTTTCACCATTGGCAGAGGTGATTTGCTTGTGTTGTGCGGAGCTTTTTTCTATGCAGGGCATATTATGGTAATCGACCGCTTCAACGAGAAAAATGCAGACGGTATGACAATGTCATGCATACAGTTTTTTACCGCAGGACTGCTTATGACGGTATGTATGTTCCTCTTTGAAAATCCGCGGCTGGAGGCTGTTTTTGACGCTAAATACACTATTCTCTATGCAGGCATAATGTCTTGCGGTGCGGCTTATACATTACAGATAATCGGGCAGAGATATACTGACCCTTCGTCTGCAACACTGATTATGAGTCTTGAATCGGTTTTTGCAGCACTTTCTGGCTGGCTTATCCTTAATGAAGCTCTCTCGTTCAAGGAGTTTTTTGGATGTGTTCTCGTTTTTGCCGCGGTTATCATCACACAGTTGGGAACATCGGCAGTTCCCGAAAAATCAAAGGAGAAAAATTATGAAAAAACATCTGAGTAAAATCATTTTTGCACTGCTTGTTGTGGTATTCATCATATGCTGTGCAGTATCCGCCCCCATTACTGACTCCGCAGGTACGCTGTGGTCACTTCTTCCGCCTATAGTTGCAATTGGACTTGCCCTCATAACAAAAGAAGTATACTCATCACTCTTTATCGGTATCATTACAGGCGGTGTTTTAGCCGCTGCAAATGCAGGAACAGGCTTTGAGGGTATGTTTACGGCAATTGTACAAGAGGGCTTTATTGTCAACCTGGCGGACAGCTATAACGTCGGAATTCTCATATTCCTCGTTGTTCTCGGTGCGATAGTTGTGCTTATGAATAAAGCGGGTGGTAGCCGTGCCTATGGTGAATGGGCGGCAAAACGCATCAAAAGCCGTGAAGGTGCAAGTGTGGCGACATTTTTCCTTGGTGTACTGATATTTGTTGATGACTACTTCAATTGTCTCACAGTAGGCTCTGTTATGCGTCCTGTAACCGACAAGTATAATATGTCCCGTTCAAAGCTTGCCTATCTCATTGACTCCACAGCGGCTCCCGTATGCATTATCGCTCCGATTTCCTCATGGGCGGCGGCAGTAAGCGGAACAGTTGAGGGTGTTAACGGAATACAGCTGTTTATCAGCACAATTCCCTATAATTTGTATGCACTTCTCACGCTTTTAATGGTTGCATTTATATCCCTCACAGGTGCGGATTACGGTCTGATGAAGCTTCACGAGAAAAACGCTGAAAAGGGCGATTTATTCACAACACGCAGCACGGTATATGCCGAGGATGACAAGCCTACTCACACAAAGGGAAAGGTAATTGATCTTATTCTCCCTGTTGTTATACTCATTTTCCTCTGCGTTGTGGGTATGCTCTATACAGGAGGATTTTTCAGCGGAAAGAATTTTGTAAACTCATTTGCTGATTGTGATGCATCATACGGACTTTCTCTCGGCTCAATGGCGGCTCTTATCGTAATCATTGGCTATTTCCTCTGCCGTAAGGTGCTCACCTTCACAGAATGTATGGATTCTATAGCGGCAGGTTTCAAGCAGATGGTGCCTGCAATACTTATTCTCACATTTGCATGGACTCTCAAGACAATGACAGGATTACTTGAAGCAGGTGTTTTTGTATCAGGCATTGTTGAGGGTGCGACAGCATTAAGGATATTCCTTCCCCTTATACTTTTTGTTGTGGCTATAGGGCTTTCTTTTGCTACAGGTACGTCATGGGGAACATTCGGTATTCTTATCCCCATTGTAACAAGCGTATTTAGCAAGGATCTTGCAGAGGTATCGGGCGGCGGCGATATTCCATCAATGGTAATTATCTGCATTTCTGCCTGTCTTGCAGGTGCTGTATGCGGCGACCACTGCTCGCCTATTTCGGATACAACGATTATGGCTTCCACAGGTGCACAGTGTGACCACGTAAACCACGTATCAACACAGCTTCCCTATGCTTTGACAGTTGCCGCAGTAAGTGCTGTTGGATATCTCATATCCGGATTTATTCAGAATGTATATGTAGTTCTCGGATGCTCTGTGGCTCTTATGCTTCTTGTATTTGTTATACTTGTTATACTTAAAAGAATATCAGGTACAGCTAAATCCGCAAAATAATATATCAATCCCCGAAGCGTTGGAGTTTCGGGGATTTCATTTTGTAAAATAGTATCATTTTCTAAAACGGGGTTTCCAAAGGGTACTACCCTTTGGCGGAGTCCAGAGGCAGAGCCTCTGGCAGGGTATGGGACAGAGTCCCATGCAGAGCAAAGCTCTGCGATGCGTTCGAGCGCTCTGCAAGAGAGAGCGTCCCCTTAACTAACGTATATTTTGATTTTTTCAACAATCTGCAATTCCCGAAGCGTTGGAGTTTTTTGGGGTTATCAGTTTATTGTTAAATAAAAAATATTTTAATATCCGTTGTTTTCCTCTTGACAAATTATTCTTATTGTGATATAATCATAATAAGAATAACAGAGGAGGATGTAATTGATGGAAAACGAAAAGGAATTTTTATCAAATTACAATATTGACGACTATGAACGTCCGTCAGTGACAACTGATGTTGCGGCATTTATGATAAGCACAGAGGAAAAAACAAGTAAGCGTAAAGCACCTGATAACAAGCTGCGTCTGCTTCTTATAAAAAGGGGTGGTCATCCGTTCAAGGATAAGTGGGCATTACCGGGTGGATTTCTTCAAAAGGGCGAAACTGTTGAGGAGTGTGCGATAAGAGAGATACACGAGGAAACTAATGTAATGCCCACTGCACTTATGTCTGTCGGCACTTTCAGCAAGCCGGGCAGAGATCCACGTGGCTGGATAATCTCCAATGCGTATGCTTCTATAATTACAGAGGAGTCCGTCAAGCAGATTGGAATGGACGACGCTTCCGATGCACAGTGGTTTATCATAAATTTCGGACAAAAAGAAGATGATTTGTATTATCTTACTCTTGAATATGATGATATATTGCTGAATGCTGTTCTCGCAAGGGAAAAGACAAGATTCAGGCGTGCTGAATTTCGCATAATAGATAACGGTGGACTTGCTTTTGACCATGCCGCAATAATAGCCGAGGCATTGACTGTTCTGCGACAGGAAGCTAAAAACTACGATACAATATTTAACTTCTTGCCTGAAAAATTCACTCTGACTGCACTGCAGAAAGTTCAGGAAGCTATTATGGATGTGCCTGTTCTTTCGGGGAATTTCAGACGAATGGTGAGCAGCTATGTCGAAGAAACAGACGAGTATGTCAAGGGTGAAAGATATCGCCCGGCTAAACTTTATAAGCGTAAAAATAATTCCAAATAAAAGGAGAAAAATGATATGAAACTTGAACCTATTGTTATTTCACTGCTTGATACTGACCTTTATAAATTCAATATGAATCAGGTCATTTTCCACAAACACACTGACCTTTGCGGACAGTACTATTTCAAATGCCGCAGCAAGGATGTAGTTTTTACAGCGGAAATGGTACAGGAAATAAATGAACAGATAGACTATCTCTGTACGCTCACATTCAAAAAGGATGAGCTTGACTATCTGCGTTCTATACGCTTTATTAAGAGTGACTATGTGGAATTTTTAAGGTTATGGCGACCTATACGTGACTATGTTACTGTCGCACTTGATGAAACAGGCGAGCTGAAAATAGTAGTTGACGGCCCCCTTTTCTCTGCAATGCAGTTTGAAATATATCTGTTGGAAATAGTGAACGAGGTATACTTCCGTATGCAGTATGACTACAGCAAGCTTTTGAAGTCCGCAGAAGAACGTCTTGAAGCTAAAATACGTGCATTGAACGACGGTACATATACTTTTAAGTTTGCCGAGTTCGGCTGCCGCAGAAGACTTTCAAGAGAGTGGGAAGATGTTGTTGTAAGACGACTCTGCACTGAAACTGATAAGTGTGTGGGAACTTCAAACGTATATCTTGCGAAGAAGTACAATCTTACACCTATCGGCACTTATGCTCACGAATTTGTACAGATGTATCAGGGTATTGACTCAATTCCCCTTGCATATACAAACCACTACGCAATGAAAGACTGGTATGACGAGTATCAGGGCGACAACGGTACAGCACTTACGGATACAGTTACAACAGACCTGTTTCTGCTTGATTTCAACCGTTCTATGGTGAACAACTATACAGGTGTACGTCACGACAGTGGTGATCCCTTTGCATGGGGCGATAAAATTATTGCTCACTATAAAAAATATGGTATTGATCCTAAAACAAAGCTTCTTTTATTCAGTGACAGCCTTGATTTTGACCGTGCCCAGAAGCTTTATGATTACTTCTGCGACAAAACAAAGGTATCATTCGGAATAGGAACATTCTGTTCAAATGATACCGAGGAAAAGGCTCTTAATATTGTTATAAAGCTCCAGTATGTCAACGGCAGACCTGTTGCCAAGCTGTCTGATGATTTCGGAAAGGCTATGTGCAGCGATTTGGAGTATCTTGAATACCTTAAGCGTTCTGTCGAGTTCAGAATTGACAGAGAAAGCAGAAAATAAAGATATTGCCGCACACAGTCGGATTGATGACTGTGTGCGGTGCTTTTATATTCAGATACTAATCCCAATAAATCCTGTAGACACAGGATTTATTGGGAACAACTGCAAAGCAGGCTACAATTAGCTACGCTAATTGCCGTCTCATACAATCCTTTTAATTCCAGCAGACTTTTGTCTGCTGGAATTAAAAGGATTGGTATGATTGACTAAAGTACAAAAATCTGATATAATATATCTATATAAAATAAAGGAGCGAAAAACATGGAAGAAAATATACAGGAAACAACAGCGCCTCACGTTCAGGAGGTAATTCAGGAGCACGTTGACAAGGCTTCGGGGTTTTTCAGCGGAGTTCTGGATTATTTCAGAGGGATACTCCCTGCACTGATAATAGCCATTATCGTGCTTGTTATCGGAATTATAGCTTCAAGAATAATAAGCCGCATTATTGGCAAGGCAATGAGAAAATCCAATATGGACAATGCGGCACGGGCTTTTCTGGTGTCGGTTATACGTATTGTTCTCTATTCGATTGTGATTATTATGGTTTTATCTGTTCTTAAAGTTCCCATGTCGTCTGTACTGACAGTATTGGGTGCGGCTGGACTTGCAGCCAGCCTTGCGTTGCAGAACTGCCTTACAAACCTCTGCGGCGGATTTATCATACTCTTTTCAAAACCATTTTCCGCAGGTGATACTGTAGAGCTTGACGGTACAGTGGGTACTGTAGAGGCTATCGGAATACTCTATACAAAGCTGAATACCTCTGACGGAAAGACAATTCTTATCCCAAACGGAAACGTAACATCCGCAAGACTTATAAATTACACAGAAACTCCCACAAGGCGAGTTGACTTGACTTTTGATATAAGCTATAATGCAGATTTCAACCTTGCCCGTTCACTTATACTTACAGCAGCTATGGAAAATCCACTTATATTGAAAAATCCAGAACCTATTGTAAGAATGGCGGCTCATAAGGAAAGTGCTATTGCTATAGATGTGCGTGTATGGGTTAAAAATGATGACTTTGCAGAAGTGAAATACACTCTGAATGAGACAGTAAAGCGTATATTTGACAGAAGCGGAATAGAAATTCCATACAATCAGCTTGATGTTCATATAATTGACAACAAGTGATTTTCGGAGGCTGTATAATGACAACTGATATAGCAATAATCGGCGGCGGAGCGTCGGGACTTACGGCGGCTATCGCGGCTAAAGAAGCCAACATGGCGGCTAAAGTTACAATTATTGAAAAGCTGCCAAGAACAGGCAAAAAAATCATTGCCTCGGGCAATGGTAAATGCAATTTAAGCAATATGAAGCTTTCAGAGTATAACTATCACGGCTCTGTGAATGCTGTTGATATAATTGAAAAAATGCCAGATTATACGTCGTTTTTTACGGATTATCTCGGCGTTCTCTGCGTAAGCGGAAGTGAGGGCAGAGAGGGTGGTATATACCCCAGAAGCAACAGCTCCAACACTATTGTAAACGCTTTGCGTTCGAAGCTTGACGAGCTTGGAATTGAAGAAATATGCGGCTGTGAGGTAAAAGAAATAATCCCCGAAAAAGACGGATTTACACTGATTAGCAGTGATGATAATATACGCTGTAAACGGCTGATTATAGCGGCAGGAGGCTATGCCGCCCCTACATTCGGAACTGACGGCGGCGTAATGCGTCTGCTGAAAAATATGGGCTACAAAACTGCAAAAATATGCCCTGCTGTTGCACCTTTAAGAGTTAGCCCCGATAGTCTGAAAGGCTTGAAGGGAGTGCGTGTAAAAGGCGAAATATCGGCAGTTTCAGGCGGAAAAATCCTCCGCACTGAAAGGGGAGAATTGCAGTTCAACGACAACAATATTTCGGGTATCTGCGTTTTTAATCTTGCCTATCTCTTTTCGGAATATGAGGGCAAGCTGACGCTTAAAGCAGATTTGCTCCCAGATATGGCGTGGAATGAGCTGAAAGCTTATCTTGAAAATATCAGAAAAAGCCGTGGAAATCTTCCTGTTGAAGAATTGTTGACGGGAATATTTGTGAAAAATCTTGCTGTTTACATAGTGAAAAAATGCCTTGACAGACCGCTGATGGATAAGATTTCAACACTGAAAAATAACGAAATATCGGCGGTTATTAATTGTATAAAATCCCTTGAATTTGAAGTTTGCGGATGTTCACCATGGCAGAATGCACAGTCAACTATGGGTGGTATTCACAGTTCATGCGTTGACGGAAATCTGCAGTCGAAGCTTCACAAGGGTATGTATCTCTGCGGAGAAATTCTCGACACAACAGGGGACTGCGGCGGCTATAATCTGCAATGGGCATGGTCGTCGGGTATGCTTGCTGGCGGCAGTTGCGGAAAATCCCTGAAAGGAGCAGGAAAATGATTCGTGTAAGCAATATAAAAGTTCCTCTCGGATTTGATTTCGGGGATTTGCGTGGACTTTGTGTCAAACAGCTGAAAATTCCCGAAAAATCGCTGATTTCTGTTAAGCTTTCAAGAAAATCCGTGGACGCAAGAAGAAAAAGTGACGTTCACTTCATAATTTCTGTTGATATTTCTGTAAAGGGGGAGCAGAAACTGCTGAAACAGCTGAAAAATGCATCTCCTGTTGAGGAATTTACTTATAAAGTTCCGCAGGTGTCGGCTGAAAAATCCCCTGTAGTCGTTGGTTTCGGCCCTGCGGGAATGTTTGCGGCTCTTGTTCTTGCAATGGCAGGTGCAAAGCCGATTGTCCTTGAAAGGGGACAGGACGTTGACAGCCGTGTAAAAGCTGTTGAAAACTTCCAGAGCGGCGGCAGACTCAATCCAGAGTCAAATGTGCAGTTTGGCGAAGGCGGTGCAGGCACATTTTCCGACGGAAAGCTTACCACGGGAATAAAGGACAAGCGTATTCAGACAGTTCTTAAATGGCTTGTGGATTTTGGTGCTCCTGAAGAAATAACCTACCTTGCAAAACCTCACATCGGCACAGACAAGCTCCGTAATACGGTGAAAAATCTCCGTAAGCGTGTAATTGAGCTTGGGGGCGATGTGCGATTCGGGGCGAAATTTGACGACTATACCACAGAAAACGGCTGTATTACGTCAGTTTCATATACCGACGGTGAGGGAAGCCACACCATAGAAACGGATAACGTAATTCTTGCCACAGGTCACAGTGCAAGGGATGTTTTTGAGATGCTCCACGACAAAAATGTGGATATGTCGCAGAAAAATTTTGCTGTCGGTATGCGTATAGAGCATCTCCGCAAGGATATAGACAGGGCTATGTACGGCGATTTTGCAGGACATCCAGCACTTAAAGCCGCTGATTATAAGCTTGCGGTGCACCTCCCCGACGGCAGGGCATTGTATACGTTCTGTATGTGTCCGGGCGGTGAAGTTGTTGCGGCATCTTCCGAGGAAGGTCGGCTTGCAGTCAATGGTATGAGCTGTTTTGCCCGTGACGCTGAAAATTCCAACAGTGCGTTGTTAGTAAATGTCACCCCCGAGGATTTTGGCAGTGAGCATCCTCTTGCAGGAATGTATTTTCAGCGTGATATAGAGGAAAAAGCTTATATTGCAGGCGGCTCGGATTACTCCGCACCTGTAATACTTGTGGGTGATTTTCTTGAAAATCGACTGTCTGCGGAGTTCGGCAGAGTAAAGCCAAGCTATCGACCGAATGTAAAATTTGCAATGCCGCAGGAATATTTACCCGATTTTGTATGCCGTTCCCTTAAATCGGGAATTGCGGAAATGGGGCGAAAAATCAAGGGTTTTGACGATAATGACGCTGTTCTCACAGGAGTTGAGAGCAGAAGCAGTTCACCTGTGCGTATAAACAGGGGCGAGAGCCTTGAATCCCTGTCTGTAGGCGGACTATTCCCGTGCGGAGAGGGTGCAGGCTACGCTGGCGGAATTGTATCGGCGGCAGTTGACGGAATGAAATGTGCAGAAGCAGTTTTGAGGAGATTATAAATGAATTTAACGAATATTGGAACAGTCAAGGAAATACTTGGCAGACACGGCTTTAATTTTTCAAAGGGACTGGGGCAGAATTTTCTTATAAATCCCGATGTGTGCCCGAGAATAGCCGAAATGGGAAATGCACGTGAGGGTTACGGCGTGCTCGAAATTGGCACGGGAATAGGCGTTCTCACAAAGGAACTTGCTCTGCGTGCGGATAAGGTATCGGCAGTTGAGATTGATACCCGTCTTATGCCTGTTCTTGATGAAACGCTGAAAGAATTTGACAACATTAAAATATACAACGAAGATGTAATGAAAGCCGATTTACATAAAATCATAGCAGATGATTTTGCTGGACTTAAAGTGGCTGTATGTGCAAATCTGCCGTATTACATTACATCGCCCGTTATTATGCTCTTGCTGGAGAGTCATCTTCCCATTGACTCAATCACTGTTATGGTTCAGAAAGAGGCGGCACAGCGTCTTTGTGCAAAGGTTGGCAGCCGTGAATCGGGAGCAATAACTGTTGGAGTAAACTATTATGGTACAGTCAAGCAGCTTTTCGGGGTATCTCGTGGCAGTTTCATGCCATCGCCGAATGTAGATTCTGCGGTAATACGCATAGACATTGACAGAGAACAGCAACTTGCACCCGAGGAGGAAAAATTCTTCTTCCGCATGGTAAAGGCAGGCTTTTCACAGCGTAGAAAGACGCTTGCAAATTCACTCTGTTCGATGCTTGGAATTGCCAAGAATGACGTATATTCGGCACTTTCAAATCTTGGTATATCCGAATCAGTCCGTATTGAAGCACTTACAATGGAGCAGCTTATGGCACTTGCAAAGGAATTGATGAATTGTTGATAATAAAAAAATGGTATCGCCAAATGAAGCGATACCATTTTTTAATATTTTTATTCTTCTTCGGGAAGTATAACAGGAGCGTCAACAACATTCTTACGAACGCTCTCGATACCGTTAAGGCAGCTGGGCTTTTTGGTATAGCCCTCGCTTATAGCGATAATCTGACCATTCTTTGCTTTAAGGCGGAATCTGAACTCGCCCTTCTTGTCTGTGTAAACCTCAAACTTGGGATTCTTTTCAACAGCAAATCCCTCAACAGTCTGGTCCTCAACATTAGCAATAGGTGCATTCTTTGCAACACTTGCGATGCCGTTCTTGATGCTGTCCATTCTGTTGTAAACCTCTCCGCCTGATGCGATAACCTCGCCGTTGCCTGCCTTAAGGTTAAAAGTGAAGCCTGTGTTTGTCTTTTTAATAGTAAATTTTCCCATTTTTTTCAATACCTTTCTGGAAATTTCCGATATCCGGTAATTCAATTATACATTATTTTTCTTCAAATGTCAACATTTTTTTGTAAATTTCGCCTTATTGTTACAAAAAAACAAGGGTATCAGATTTTCTGATACCCTTTGCATTATTATTTCGATGTAACAGGAGTCTTTGTTGTAACAGGAAGCTTTGTTATGAGTTTTGCGTCAAACTGCTGGATTGCCTGTGCGTCAGCTACTGTAATGCCGTCGCCGTTGTTGCAGCAGTCAGCATTCTTTTCGCCGTTTTCTGATAAGCTGTACTTGTCGGGATTGCCGATAGCCTGGAGAATTGCTGTTGCGTCAGCAATTGTTACCTTGCCGTCACAGTTAGCGTCGCCCCAGAGAATATCGTCGTCAGAGGGTGTTGCAGGTTGTGTTGTAGGCATCTGTGTACCGCCCTCGCCTGCTCTTGTACCGTCAGGCTCAACGCCCCAGATAAGCTCATCGTCTGCATAGAGTGTGATAAGCTCTGTAATAGCAGCAGCGTCGTTGTCATCTTCAAAGCTTACAAGCTCTGCATAGCTGTAGTCGTTTGTGGAATCCCATACTGTATCGAATGTTTCGGGGTGCATCTTGTTGAGAAGTCCGAACTGATATACACGGCTGCCGTAGAAATCACAGTTCTGCCATGAAATTTCGATATAGTATGTGCCGTTGTCATCGTATTTGATAGGCTCGGAGATATGTGCCTCATTCTTACCGTCTGTGAAGCTCTTTTCCTGGTCGTAGTCAACACGAGTTTCGATAAAGCTGATATCCTCGCCCTTTTCAAGCTGTTCGCTGATGTTGAAATAGTATCTTGCTTTGAGGTTGCTCTCGAATTTAGGAGGATTTACAGTTCTGTTGTGTACAACAATTTTAATCTGTACACCTGCTTCATTTTCCTGGTTTTTACCGCCGGAAATGTAAAGACCTGTAGGGAGGGGGTTACCGTCTGCGTCTACCTGGTCGTAGCCGATAGCGTTTTCGGACATATTAAAGTCAGGCTTGAGGTAGTTATCCTTTTCGTGCTCTTTGCCCTCTGCACCGTAGAAGTGATAAAGTCCTGCAAGGTCGCCGCAGAAGCCTGCGTTATAGTCATCTGTAACTTCGTTATAGATATAGTCCTTGGTGATATCGCTGTGGAAGTCGTCAAGGTCAGGACCGCCAACAAGAGCACCCCAGAGTGTGTGAACCTGTACAACAGGGTCTTCCATGCTCTGTGTAGGTGAGCAGTGTGATGAACGGTGGTGAGGCTGTGAAGCGAAGTTTGTGCCGTAGCCTACTTCGTAAGCATAACCCATGGGGTTGTTTCCGAGGATGTAAGCCATCTGAGCCTTTGCCCATTCAGCAAATGTCATATCACCTGTTGTCTTTGCGTAAACCATAGCACAAAGACCAGCCGCTGTGTTATAACGTGCGGAGCCGTAGCCTGATACAACAGCCCAGCCGTTAGGAGATTTAGCAATAAAGTCGCTGCTTGTCTCACTGTCGGGAAGATCGGGAATTTCATCATATGTCATAGGAGTATTCCAGAGGTGGTCGTCCATACCGAAATACTTGTGAGTTCTTACAGGCTCATAACCCCAGTTAGAAGTATCTGTAGCCTTTGAAGTACCAGACCAGAATTCGAGGTTGTAGCGGAAAATATACCAGTCACGGGCTGTATTTGTAACGGGAGCAAGCTTTGCGAAAACTCCGCCCCATACTGTATCCCAACAGTGTACCCAGATATTCTGCCAGCAGTTACCTGTATCTGTGATGATACGCTTCATATAGCCAGTGTAGTTGTGAGCACCCTTGTCGTTCTGAGTTGTCTCATCAACAGCAATGATATCCATAATGTACTTGTCATAAGCAGCCTGCTTCTGAGTTTCATCCTCGGCAACGCAAGCATAGTAGAGCCATACAGCTGCCCATGCAAGTTCGTCATAGTCGTAGCTTGAAGTATAGAATCCGCCGTCGTAACCAAGGCTCTTTGCAGTTGGAACCATACCGGGTTCCCAGTCCTCAATGTGAGTTTCAACAGCAAATTCATAGAGAGCCTTTGCGTATTTCAGGTTCTGTGCAGCGTATTCAGGATCTGTGTCCTTGAAGTTGAGGTAGTTGATAGCAAGAGAAGCGGAAGCACCTGCTGCCTGGTCAGAAGCGGGCATTTCCTTTGTAGCGAAATAAGCAGGACGCTTAACTCCGCAAGAGGAGGAAGCAACGAATGTGCCGTCAACCTGCAATTCGGGAGGACACCAGTAGTTATGGTCGTTGTTACCCTCACCAACCTGATAGCAGTAAGCGATAACCTCGTCCTTGTCGTTCATATATGTGGCTTTCATAAAGTAATCGTTAGCCCAGCGCATTTCGTCCTCAACGTGCTTGTCGAGACCGAGATCCTTGTAAGCGTCACGGAATTCATAGTAGCCCCAGCCTACAGTTGAAGCTGAATAGGAGAAAGGAAGACCGAATTTTACGTGGTCACCTGCGTCATGCCAGCCGCCTGTGAGGTCGAGAGTGCCGTTTCCGTCGGGATCAAGGAATTCTCTGTTTTCCTCAATGAACTTATCTGTCATATTAACGCCGACGTAGAGTTCTTCGTCCTCACTTGCACCGCCGTCGCCCTCGCCGTCGTAGTTGCCGAGACCGTCGTCTTTACCGTCGTCGGGGCCGCTCACGCCGACATTTACTTCGGGCATGGGATTCATTGGCTGAAGCGGAATTTCAGCATCCTTGATGTGGCAGTCGTCACGCCAGGAGTAATAGCCGTCCTCTCCTACCTCATCGCCGCACTTGTTAGCGTCATAGAAGCAGAGAGCGAGCTGGAGAGCTTCAGCATAATTGTAATAGTTATTGGGCTGGTCGGGAGTAATAACTTCTGCACTTGCAGTTACTGCACTGCCCGACATGAGAACAGCTGCGGCTGAAAGAAACGCAGCCGAGCGTTTAAGAAATTTGGATTTTTTCATATCTTTTTCCTTTCCGGGGAGAACCCCGATTGTTTATATGATGAGTCACGGAGACTTATCTTAACGTTAAATAGGCATAAAAAAGGTCAGAAATCAACAGAATAAGGTGCGATTGACCTGTATTGATGTCTGACCTGAATTTGCTGCGATATTAAAGGAGTCCTTTTTCCTTTAATTTTGTGAAAACAATGTTGTAGCCGTCGTTGCCGTCCTGGAGGGAGCGATTTACACGGCTGATAGTAGCTGTACTTGCACCTGTTTCGGACACGATGCTGTTGTAGACTCTGTGTTCGTCGAGAAGTCTTGCAACGTGGAAACGCTGTGCAAAGGATTTGAGTTCAATAGTGGTACAAAGGTCAACAAAAAATTTGTAACATTCGTCAACGCTTTCGAGGGTAAGAATAGCCTCAAAAAGCTTATCCATATTTTCGGATCTCATTTTTTCATTCATGGTATAGTATCTCCAATCTGCTCAATAGCAATAGTAGTTATTACTATTTTACCACATTAGAGCGAAAAAGTAAAGGGGTTTTGAGAAATTTTTCTAAAAAAGCAGAATTTTATTCATGACATCTATACCTATAGTTTATCATAGCACAATTTTCTCGTTTTGTAAAGAGAAAATGTGCACTTTATATAAAATCGTGATAATTGACAAATAAAGGCTGATTGCAAGCTAAAAAATGCTTAAATATAACGAAGAATTACTTAAAATTGCGTTAAATAATACTTAAATTGAAAATAGATAGAAAAAAAGGAGAGTATTTTGTGTAAAAACTCTCCGAAATGACCAGACCGATAAGCCGGGTTCTGTCGTGTGCAGCAATTTATCTACGCTTACAGTCACCCGTAAACTGAAGCCGTCATTACTTTGTATCCGCCGAGCCGACGTTGAGATACAAAGCACCAATAGACGTTGCATCGGATAGGGTTTACATGGCAGTGCAGTCTCCTGCACTCCGGTGAGCTCTTACCTCACCTTTCCACCCTTACCGCAAAAGCGGCGGTATATCTCTGTTGCACTTGCCCTAAGGTCGCCCTCGGCTGCCGTTAGCAGCTACCCTGCTCTGTGATGCCCGGACTTTCCTCGTAAACTTTAACGTTTCCGCTGCTGCATGGTCTGCTCACTTTAATATTATAACATTTATTTTTGTTTTTGTCAATGAAAATTCCGATTTTTGCCTATTTTATATTTTCGTCGTCATTTTTCACATCATCAGATACATCATCTAAAACTTTATTTTCAAGATTTTTCAGATATTTCTGTAATCCGATATCTGAACGGATTGACGATATAAGGTATATAAAAAGATAAATGACAAAAGCAAATAAACCTATTGCAACAGCAAGCTGTAAAATATCATTTATGGCTATTAAAAAATCTTCCATATCGATAAACCTCATATTAACCCGAAATGATTCAGGGCATTATAAATTCCGTCCTCCAGAAGAGGCGTGGTAATGTACGAAACATATGGATAAATAGTTTCAGCACCGCCCATAGCGATACTATTGGGAACTGCACGGAGCATAGGCAAATCGTTGGCACTATCGCCGATTGCATAGGCATTTTTAAGGGAAATACCAAGCTTTTTCAGGATAATTTCAATTGCCGTAGCCTTTGAAAATCCCAAAGGAACATTTTCATAGAAGCCGTTGCCACGGTCGATAATCTCGAAATATTTCCCGATTTCACTGCGGAAAAGCTCCATATTGCAGTCGGTATTTTCCCATATAACGAACTTGTCAAAGATAAATTCATCGTCTTCAACACGGCGGTCAACGGGAATGCCCTCCTCCACAAAAGTGACAAGGAAATCCTCTAAATCCGCACTTTTCGGGGAGAAATCGTCGAAGAAGTAGCCGTCCTTGTGCTCATACACGGGAGTTACCCCTGTTGTGCGGATAAATTCCGCGATTTTACGGCAGAAATCCTGTTTCAGAGCATTATACAGCAAAACCTCGCCATTCATTTCAATGTAAGTTCCGCAGCCGCAGATTATACCGTCAAAACCGAGAGAACGGATTTTCTTGTTGATATTGAAAAGGGTTCTTCCCGAATTCACAAAGGTGTAATGTCCGTTTTCACGAGCCTTTGCAATGGCTTCAACGGTGCTTTCGGGAATCGTGAGGCTGCCGTCCTCTGTGGCAATTGTTCCGTCTATATCGAAGAAAATTATTGATTTTTCGCTCATACTTTCGTTGTTATTCCTTTCCCTGTGCAAATATATGCATCATTTCGTTGGTCAGACTCAAATCATCTGGCTGACCAGTAATATTTTCACGTTTAATCCAGCAGGCGTTGCTCAATTCCGACTTTTCAAGGGTAATTTCGGTATCACCGTCAACATCGCAGAAAAATCCAAGAAGAAGTCCTGCTGAAAATCCCCATGGCTGTGATTTATAGTAGCGGATATTCTTAACTTTCAGTCCAACTTCCTCCATAGCCTCACGGCGGACGGTATCTTCGGGAGTTTCGCCGATTTCCATATAGCCTGCTACAAGTGCGTCACAGTTGACTCTGCGGCTTTGTACATAGCGTGTTACAAGAAGTTTGTCGCCGTTTGTAATGCCTACGATTACAGCAGGGTTTATACGGGGGTATATTAGCTTTCCGCAATCGGTACAGAGCAACGCTCTTTCGCCTGTACAGGGGATAGTTTTACTGCCGCATTCGCCGCAGTATCGGCTTGAAGTGTACCATTCGGAGAGGTGATATGCCGTAAATAGTGCAAATATTCTCGGGCGGAGCATAAATTTTTCGTTTCGCAATGCACGTATATTCACCATTGAAAATCCCTCGTCAGCTGATGAATAATCGCTTACAAGAAAATATTTTACATCACCCACGGAAAAGAGATAACGCAGTTCGGAGGGATTTTTCATCTGTGAAATCGTAGGAAAAAGCTGCTCAGAATCCATATTGCAGAGGACGTTATTTCCTCTGAAATACATAAGCATACTGTCATTATCAGGTTCAGCGTCGGCTATATATCGGTTATCAAGACCGAGTGGGGAAATATCCTGTATCATAAATTTACCTCATTTTGATTGGAAAGCTTTGTCATTGTCTTAAATTCGTATACCGTCATAGTGATTGCAACAACAGCTGAAAGCAGGTCGCAGATAGGTCCTGTATATGTTATGCCGTCAATTCCCATAAATTTCGGGAGAATAAGAAGAATTGGGATAAAGAAAATAATCTGACGAGTCAGGGAGAGAAATACACCCTTTACAGGCTTGCCGATTGATGTAAAGAATGTGGAGGAAATAGGCTGTATGCAGTTGAGCCATGTGAAGAACAGGAATACTCTGAAAAATTTACAGCCGAATTCAAAATATGTTTCTGTACCTGTTCCAAAAAGTCCGAGTATTTGTCTGGGAATAAGCTGGAAAAGGATAAATGCTACAATGGAAATTGCTCCGCCGATAGTCAGTGCAAGGATATATGAAGATTTAACACGCTTGTAGTTCCTTGCACCGTAGTTGAAGCTCTGGATAGGCTGACTGCCCTGTGCAAGTCCGATTACGATTGAGAATACAATCATATGTACCTTCATAACAATTCCGGCAACGGCAAGAGGCTCTGTTTCGCCGTATATGGAAAGGCTTCCGTAATGCTTGAGTGAGTTGTTGAGTACAACCTGAACAAGTGCAATTGCAAGCTGATTGAAGCACGAAGCCATACCAATAGCACAAATTCTTGAAATGACCTTTAATTGCGGAGTAAAGTGTTTTGCGGTGAGTTTTACTGTCTTGAATTTACGCACATAAAGGATAACTATAATTGCAGATACAACCTGTCCGATAACAGTTGCCGCCGCCGCACCTTTCATTCCCCAGTCAAAGCCAAGGACGAATATTGCGTCGAGAATTGTATTTATAACAGCACCAACAAGGTTGAGAATCATTGTCATGCCTGGACTGCCGTCGGCACGGATAATATGTCCGCCGCCTGTTGCGAGAATAAGGAACGGGAAACCTATTGCTGATACGGCTACGTAGTCCTTTGCGTAAGGGAGTATATCATCGGGGGAGCCGAAAAGTTTAAGCAGTGGAGTAAGGAAAATCAGCGTGAATGCGGATATAATAATACCTATACCTGCAAGCATTGTCAGAGCGTTTCCTGCAAAGTATGCAGCACGCTTTGAGTCGCCTTTGCCCATTGTAAGATTGAAGCATGAGGCACCGCCTATACCTAAAAGAAGTGCGGCGGCAATGCACAGTGTAGAGAACGGGAAAGCGATATTTGTTGCGGCATTTCCGTCTGTTCCCACGCCCTGACCTATGAAGAACTGGTCAACGATGTTATACAGGGCACTTACAAGCATTCCGATAATACTTGGAATTGCAAAGCCTGCCATAAGTTTAGGTACAGGTGCAGTACCGAGGGGATTGTTCTTTTCGTTTTCTTTCATTTCAAAACCTTCTTTTCTTTATTTTACCTACATAATTATACACCTTATTTTATTTTTTTTCAAGTCTGTTATTGACTTTTATTTTTTATAAGGTTATAATATAAACAGTATCGCATATTTTGCGGCGAAAAGGAGTTGTTATTATGGACGCTAATAAAAAGGCAATTATTGAAAAAAGAATAATGAAAACAGGTGAAAATCTCCGTAAAAATAATATGGAGTTCCACTATGCACCTACAGCGGCAGATGTTAAAGGAATTGTTGAAAATCTGCTCAGCGAGGGCGATGTTATAACTCATGGCGGCACAGTTTCTATGGAGGAATGCGGTATAAGAGAGCTTATTCAGTCCCCGAAGTATAACTATCTCGACCGTTCAAAGGTAGCTCCCGAAGAAGTTCCCGAACTTTACAGAAAGGCATTTTTTGCCGATGTATACATTTCAAGCACAAATGCCGTAACCGAGGACGGCGTTCTCTACAATGTAGACGGCAACAGCAACAGAATTGCCGCTATCGCTTTCGGTCCTAAATCTGTTATTATAATTGCAGGCTATAACAAAATTGTAAGGGATCTGGAGCAGGCTGAAATCCGCGTGAAAACCGAAGCTGCACCGCCTAACTGTGTTCGATTAAGCTGCAAGACTCCCTGTGCGGAAACAGGGGAGTGTATTTCTCTTGGTAAGGCTGACCACGAAATGGCTGACGGCTGCAAGGGTGACGGCAGAATTTGCTGCAATTACCTTATTTCCGCACAGCAAAGACATAAAAACCGCATTAAGGTTATTCTTGTGGGTGAGGAACTGGGATATTAATTGTTATGTAAGACTAACACAATATTGATATTCTTTTGTCAAAAGCCCTTGATTAAATTATGAAAATGTAGTATAATATTATCGTATGTGGAATGGTTTGCGGACAGGCTCCGCTGCTGTTCTGATATTGCACTGATAATTCTTAAGGAATTATCAATGTTAAATTCCCGAAAGGAGTATTAAAAATGATTTATTCTCACGAAGTTGAAACAATGTGCCCTATCGCACAGGGCGTTGCTCACGGTGCAGCTCCTATCCCCGAAGAGGCTAAGTGGGTAAAGGCAAAGGAAATCAAGGACATTTCCGGCTTTACACACGGTATCGGTTGGTGTGCTCCCCAGCAGGGTACCTGCAAGCTCACTCTCAACGTTAAGGAGGGCGTTATTCAGGAAGCTCTCGTTGAGACTATCGGCTGCTCTGGTATGACACATTCCGCTGCTATGGCATCTGAAATTCTCCCTGGCAGAACAATTCTCGAGGCTCTTAACACAGACCTCGTTTGTGACGCTATCAATACAGCTATGAGAGAGCTCTTCCTCCAGATCGTTTACGGTCGTTCACAGTCTGCTTTCTCCGAGGGCGGTCTTGTTGTAGGTGCAGGTCTTGAGGACCTCGGTAAGGGCCTCCGTTCACAGGTTGGTACAATGTACGGTACTCTCGCAAAGGGTCCCCGTTACCTCGAAATGACAGACGGTTATGTTACAGGTCTTGCTCTTAACGAGGAAAACGAGATCATCGGCTACAAGTTCGTTAACTTCGGCAAGATGATGGACTTCATCAAGGCTGGCGATGACGCTAATACTGCATTTGAGAAGGCTCAGGGACAGTACGGCAGAGTTGCTGACGCTGTTAAGATCGTTGATCCCAGAAAAGAATAAGGAGGACTTGTACAATGGCTTTATTTGAATCATATGAGAGAAGAGAAAAGCAGATCCTTGACGTAATCAAGGCTTACGGCATCAACTCAATCGAAGAGTGTGCTGACGTATGCAAGGAAAAGGGTCTTGACATCTACAAGCTTATTGAAGGCATTCAGCCTATCTGCTTCGAGAACGCAAAGTGGGCTTACACAGTAGGCTGTGCTATTGCTATCAAGAAGGGTTGCACAAGAGCTGCTGACGCTGCTGCTGCTATCGGTGAGGGCCTCCAGGCTTTCTGTATCCCCGGTTCAGTTGCTGACCAGCGTAAGGTTGGTCTCGGCCATGGTAACCTCGGAAAGATGCTCCTCGAGGAGGAGACAGAATGCTTCGCATTCCTCGCAGGTCACGAGTCTTTCGCTGCTGCTGAGGGTGCTATCGGTATTGCTGAAAAGGCAAACAAGGTACGTAAGAAGCCCCTCCGTGTTATCCTTAACGGTCTTGGTAAGGACGCTGCACAGATTATCGCTCGTATCAATGGTTTCACATACATTGAGACAGAGATGGATTACAGCACAGGTGAGGTTAAGGAAGTATTCCGCAAGGCTTACTCCGACGGTCTCCGTTCAAAGGTTAACTGCTACGGTGCAAACGACGTAACAGAAGGCGTTGCTATCATGTGGAAGGAAAACGTTGACGTTTCTATCACAGGTAACTCCACTAACCCCACACGTTTCCAGCACCCCGTTGCAGGAACATATAAGAAGGAGCGTACAGACGCTGGCAAGAAGTACTTCTCTGTTGCTTCAGGCGGCGGTACAGGACGTACACTCCACCCCGATAACATGGCTGCAGGTCCTGCTTCCTACGGTATGACAGATACTCTCGGAAGAATGCACTCTGATGCTCAGTTCGCAGGTTCTTCTTCAGTTCCTGCTCACGTTGAGATGATGGGACTTATCGGTGCAGGTAACAACCCAATGGTTGGTATGACTGTTGCTTGTGCAGTTGCGATTGAGGAAGCTATGAAGTAATTCAACTTCTGATTATAACGCTTATGACACGGTGTCACTTCGGTGATACCGTGTTTTTTATTTTTCCTTGATTAATGTGAAAATATATGCTATAATAAGAAGAATAAAAAAATCAAAGGAGTTCATAAAATGCAAAAAAGTAAATTGCTTCCCTTAATTGAGGGTGCTTTCGTTATTGCTATGGGTGTAGTTTTGAGCTATGCCATAATTTTCAAACTGCCATGGGGCGGTACAATTACTCTGTTAAGTATGCTTCCTGTAGGGATTTACAGTATAAAATACGGTGTAAAAAAAGGTCTTATGATATCATTTATATTTTCGCTGTTTCAGTTTTTGCAGGGTATTGGCGACGGAATTTTTGCGTGGGGACTTACTCCTGTGATGCTTGTTTCCTGTATATTCCTTGATTATATTTTAGCTTATACGCTTATCGGCTTTGCAGGAATTTTCCGCAGCAAGGGAATAAAAGGCTGGGTATGCGGTATGGCAGCGGCGATTGCAATGCGATTTATATGTCATTTTATCAGCGGTGCGGTTATTTTCCACAGTGCGGGAAAGCTGTGGAACGGATTTTCCACGGAAAACACATACCTATACAGCCTTATTTATAACGGTTGTTATATGCTTCCCGAAATGATTTTTACTTGTGTAGGTGCTTTTGTTCTGTTTAGAGTTCCGGTAATGAAAAAAATGATATGCAAAACAGATGATAAATAAGAATCAGCGTCCACGGAAAATAGTCTGTGGACGTTTTTTGACATTTTTGAACAGAATGTAAATTTTCGTGAGGACATCAATAAAAATGAGTGAACCTATTGAAAAAATATATGCAATATGATATAATAAAAATATCCTTATATTTGTAAAACACAGAGGAGTGAATTAGATGTCCGTTATGAACGCAGAGAATATAAATAAAGTTTGTGCAGAATTGCTCAATTCGGTTGAGTGCGGTGTATTCGCTTATACTGTACCGCAGTATGAGATTTTTAACATTAATAAAGAAGCACGCCGCATTGTCGAAATTGGCGATAACGACGACGCAAAAGAGGCGTTCGAGAGATTTCATAATGAAATGATTCACCCCGAGGACAGGACACGAATTCTGAAAGATAATGCAAATCTTGTAGATAACGGCGGCGAAACAACTCACGAATACCGAATTATCGGGAAAAATGGAATAAAGCATATACGCTCTGTTACAAAAATGCTTGTATCAGAAAACGGTCAGAAGTATATCCTCGCCTCATTGACGGATATTTCAAATCTTGTCCGTCTTATGAAGCTGCTTGAAAGAGAGCGTAAGTCCTGTCGTGAAGCTCTAACGAAAAATTGTGAGTATGCCTTTTTCTTCGACCTTACAGAGGGAGTTGTCACCGAAGAATTTGTAACCGCACATGAACTGGGACTGGCAAAAATACTTGGACTTGAAGTTCCTGTAAGTTTTGATGAAATGGCGGTAAAATATATTGAAACATTAAATCCGGTCTTTCTTGAAAAGGGAATGGAAAAATATTTTACTGTTAAGGGACTTGCTGACGCATACGAAAAAGGGATGAGCTGTGTTAATACAGAGTATTATGTCCCAGCCGAGGATAAGTATATCCGCACAAATGCAATTATATCCAGAGATGATGAAAACGGCCATTTACAGGCATATATTATAGCCTATGATATAACTGAAACACGTAAAAAAGAGGAAGAAAACAGACGGCAGCTTGTAAATCTTAATATGCAGCTCGTTTCCATAACTGATGAGATGACGGACCAGCTTGCAACAGGAATTCTTGCATACACTCTCCCTGACAGGCATATTCTTGTCTTTAATCAGGAAGCAAGAAGAATGTTTGATGCGCCTGAACTTAAGTCGGAGATTGTTAGATACGATGTAACTAATCGTATTTTACAAGAGGACAGATGTATTGTCAGTAAGGCGGTAAAAAAACTTGTAAAACCAGGTGACAGCATTGAATATTCTTTTCATAATCTGAAAAAAGACGGAACAATAGCTGCTCTGAAATGCAGAACGAAGCTTCTGGCTTTTGCTGACGGCGAAAAATATATTTTGAGTTCGATTGTAGATATTACAGAGCAGGAAAATTTTGAAAAACGTCTTGAAGAAGAACGACAGAGGTATGAGACTGCGTTGACAATGGGTAGTTTTGCCTTTTTTTCTATGGATTTGACGGAAGGGAAGATTAAAGAGCATATAAAAACAATAAAAGGCGATAATCTGACAGAGGAATTTGGCTTAAATGTTCCGGCGTATTATGATGATTTTGCGAGGGTTATGTTTGGCGAAAACAGAATTATTGCAGACAGCAGTAAGGTAGAGCCTTTAAGAACCAGAAAGCGTCTGATATCGGCATATAAAGAGGGAATGACAGTAATTGATCTTGATTATGAGGTACCTGAAAAGAATCTGGAAATACATCTGACGCTGATGCTTTATAAGAAAGAGAAAAATATAAATGCTACTTTCATTTTTTTTGATAAGAATAAGTATTATTGAGTCTGATATTTAGTCGATAAATGCTTAGTGTGGGGGATTTTGAATGCTTTGATGTTATTTTGTACAAAAAAAGACAAAAATCGGTAACAAACTTTGAGTTGACAACCCATAAAAAGTGTGCTATAATAATACATGTCGTCAGGGAACGACAGCTGAGAGATAAAAATCACATAAAAATTTTTCGAAGAAATTTTGAAAAAGGGGTTGACAAAGTCAAAGAGATGTGATATAATAGATAGGCTGTCTGAAGGCGGTACATTGAAAAGCGGATGAGTACAAAAAGTTTTTTAAAAAAACTTGAAAAAAGTACTTGACAAGAGCTTGGAGATGTGATATAATAGAAAAGCTGCACTGCTCAA
>JAZRCW010000042.1:0-1807 GCA_045659945.1 Ruminococcus sp.
CTGATGTAACAGGCTCTACACTATATGCTTATAACATTCTGTCCCTTTATAATAAAGGCATTGCAGTCGGTGACGAATCAATGAGCTTCCATCCGGATGACAGTATCAAGAGATGTGAAGCAGCGGCGATTGTTTCAAGAATAATGGACTGGAAAGAGCGAATAGAACTTCCGAAAGGATGATTTAGATGAGGATGATAAAAATTATGGCTATTTTAGCAATCCTTGCATCATTATTCGGATGCGGGAAAGGCGATCCTCATATTCTTGACGGTCCCGGTATGGAATATGTAGATTCGGATTATCGTACCGAATATGCAAACTGTTTGCCGTTTGAAGATATACAAGGCTCACCGTATTTGGCAATCGCTTATCTTGGTAAGGGTGAAGACGGTAAGGAAAACAAAGATGTTTACATAAATAAGATTTTTGAAAGCCTTGATGACGAAATAATCAGTCAGATTAAAACCTTTGAATTTGATGGTGATGATTGGTTTCTTGTTATTCCGAAATACAGAAACTTTGTTTCTCTCATAAAAGACGATGCGGAGCTTGCTCAGGCGGCTCACACCGGTGAGGCATTTGCTTTAAGATGCAGTCAGGATGTAATCGTAAACATTTTTGAGACTAAAGAAATAAACTATTTACTCTCCGTTACCGAAACCGGAGAGCTTCAAGGCACAGACGAAAATGTGTGGGACATCACAAACATAGACGAAATTTTGAAAAAGTAATTAAAACCCGAAAGGAGAATTATTATGGGATTATTAAAAGCAGGTTTAGGTGCTATGGGCGGCGTTTTGGCTGATCAGTGGCGTGATTATTTCTATTGCGACAGCTTAGATGCAGACGTCCTTGTTCAGAAGGGCGAAAAAAGAGTTGGAGGACGCTCTTCCAACAAGAAAGGAACCGATGACGTTATTTCAAACGGTTCAATTATCAATGTAAATGACGGTCAGTGTATGATTATCGTTGAAAGCGGCAAGGTAGTTGAAATCTGCGCTGAACCGGGCGAATTTGTATATGACACAGGCACAGAGCCGAGTATTTTCTACGGAAGCCTTGGTGAAAACATCAAAAAGAGCTTTTCTGAAATCGGCAAGCGTTTTGCTTTCGGCGGTGAGCCTGCAAAGAATCAGAGAGTTTACTTCTTCAACACAAAGGAAATTATGGGAAACAAGTACGGTACACCTGCTCCTATTCCTTTCAGAATTATGGATGAAGCTATCGGATTCCCGATTGATGTTTCAATCCGCTGTCACGGTGAGTATTCTTACAGAATCACAAATCCGCTTTTATTCTACACCAATGTTTGCACAAATGTAGCAGACAGCTTTACCCGTGACGAAATTGATAGTCAGTTGAAATCTGAACTGTTATCAGCTCTTCAACCTGCAATGTTCAAGATTTCGCAGAACAACATCTACTATGCGGCTATTCCTGCATACACAATGCAGCTTGCAGACGAACTCAACGAGCTTCTTTCTTCCAAGTGGAGAGACAAACGAGGCGTTGAAATCGTAGAATTCGGTGTATCGTCCGTCAGTGCAAGCGAAGAAGACGAAGCAAGAATTCAGGAATATCAGCGTTCTACTGCTATGGGCAGAGATGCAAATATGCTTCGTGGTCATATGGCGGGTGCAACAGCTCAGGCTATGGGAACTGCTGCTGCTAATCCTAACGGTGCTATGGCAGGCTTTATGGGAATGAATATGGCAGGTAATATGATGGGCGGTATGTCAGGCTTTATGCAAGGCGCAAACAACAGTCAGAACACTATGGTGAATCAGCAAGTAGGCGGAGTGGGC
>JAZRCW010000043.1:0-1203 GCA_045659945.1 Ruminococcus sp.
CCAGTGTAAAGCACTGATCATAGCCATGTTTTTCGTTAACCTTTAAATAGCAGCACCCCCGACCGGTTTCTGATATAGTCCCCTTAGAGTAGACACTCGAAATAACAAAAATTTCGAGACTACACTAAGGGGACTATTTTATATGGCAAGGAAACGAAAAAAGAACAGTCCGGAAGATAAGGTACAGGTTGAAGAGGAGTATAAAGCAGGAAAAGGCAGCCTGCGAAACATATGTAAAAAGTATGGAATAAAGGATCATAAAACACTACGAGAGTGGATTTTGTGCTATAATGGTCAAAAAGAATTCAGAAAGCGCTCCGGCGCCAGAGGAGAGATCTATATGACCAAGGGCAGAAAAACAACACAGGAAGAACGTGCGCAGATCGTAGCATTCTGTATTGAACACGGCAAGGACTATGCATTGACCGTGGAAAACTATCAGGTATCCTACCAGCAGATTTATTCCTGGGTGCGGAAGTATGAAGCCAGTGGCGTAGACGGCCTTGTGGACCGCCGTGGAAAGGCTAAACCGGAAGATGAACTGACCGAAGCAGAGCGGCTGCGTCAGGAAAACCGGATACTTCAGGCGAAGCTGAAGGACAAGGAAATGGAGATCGCTCTGTTAAAAAAACTGAGGGAGTTGAGAGGAGGCGATTGGTCAGCGGAGTAAGACTGGAAGATTCCTATATTGCCGTCCGATATTTGCACGATACGCAGAAATATCCTGTTTTGAAATTGTGTGCAGTTATGAATATCAACCGTTCCTCCTACTACAAGTGGCTGAAGCGAAAATCCAGCACAAATCAGCTTCAAAACGAAGAGATTATTGGATGGATCAAGGAATTGTACGAAGAACAGGATGGTATTTTAGGTTACCGCCAGATGACGATTGCGATTAACAGGAAACATAATGTCAGCTATAACAAAAAGCGTATCCGTCGACTAATGCAGATTCTTGGTCTGAAATCTGTCTGCAGGATTAAGAAGAAATCCTATATTCCTTCTGCCCCGGAAACGGAAGCGGAGAACGTCCTGAACCGGGAGTTCTATGCGGATGCGCCGAATGAAAAGTGGCTGACGGATGTAACAGAGTTCAAATATTATATTGGACCAGAAATTCGCAAGCTGTACCTGAGTGCCATTCTTGATTTGTATGACAAACGAATTGTAGCTTATACGATTGGCGACAGCAACAATAATCAG
>JAZRCW010000044.1:0-74220 GCA_045659945.1 Ruminococcus sp.
GATAAGCCAAAGGAAACTCCAAAGGCTGAAAATAAGCCTGTAGATAAGCCAAAGGAAACACCCAAGGTAGAAAATAAGCCTGCAGATAAGCCAAAGGAAACTCCCAAAGCTGAAAACAATCCTGCAGATAAGGCAAAGGAAACTTCTAAAAGAGATAAAAATGCAGCGAACGAGAAGAAATCCAAGGATATTCCGATGCCTGATTTAAAGGCGGATAAAAAAGCGGATGAAAGCTTATTATCGCAGGAACAGAATAAAAAAACTGCTGGAAAGAAAAATGACATAAAAATGCCTGACACCGATAAGGTAAAGGAAGTAAAAGAAAAGCCGGTTTCACCTGCAAAAACAGAGAATAAGTCTGTGAAAAATGATGAAATGCCTGATATTTCACTTCCTGTCAAGGAGGAAAAGAAACCGAATAACCAGGAGAAACCAAAGGATAAACTCAATAAGGATACAGTTTCAGCTGAAAAGAAAGCTGATGTCAAAAGCGAAATGTTAAAAGCTGCGTCACGTGAAAAACTTGACGAGCTATACAGTGATAAAGATATCGAGCAGGATGAATCCGTTGAAATTGACGATATCAACAATATGGCTCTTGGCAAAAACGGAACGCTCCTTATAAAGTATTTCGGCACAAATGAACTTGTACATATTCCCGATACTATAACAACTATCGGTAAATATGCTTTCAGAGGCAATAAATCGGCAAAAAGAATTGTTATGTCGGACAGTGTAAAGCTCGTTGATCGATTTGCTTTTGCCCATTGTGTAAATCTTGAAGAAATTGTATTTTCTAGAAATCTCGAAAGTATCGGCGAAAATGCATTCCTCAAATGTCAGCGTCTGAAAGAGCTGAATTTCCCAAATTCTATGAAATTGATAGGAAAGGGTGCTTTTGGAAGATGTAGTTCCTTACGTAAACTTATTTTCCCGCCGCAGTTAAAGAGAATAAGCGACCTGAGTTTCTACTCCTGCCGCAACATTAACCGAGTTGTAATTTCTGAATCTGTTGAAGCAATTGGTAACGCAGCATTTTCCGAATGTTACGGACTTAAAAAGATTATTATATCTGATTCAGTTATCTCAATAGGTGAAAGTGCATTTTCATGGTGCAGATCACTGGAGGAAATTTCTATTCCGCCGTCGGTAAAAACAATCGGAAGCTGGGCATTTTATGGCTGTGGAAAGCTTACAAATTTAAGGATAAGTGTCAATACAAAGGATATCCGTGACGATGCATTCTGTGGATGTGAAAATATCTACAATGTAAATGTTGCTGAATTTGACGGCGTTGATTATAATCAGCAAATGGTACGCAAAGGACACAGACTTGTGCTTAAGGTTCTCAAACAGGTAAACCGCAACAAAGCGGAGCGTTACGCACGTGAGCACGGTTTAAGTATGATGTTTATATAGGAAACCTATAATCATTACAGTACGGAGTGTAAAAAGCTCCGTACTTTTTGTTATATAAAAAATATTAATTGCAATTGTCTTCGAAATGTGATATAATATCTATGTATGATTATATCACAGAGGTGTTTTTATGGATATAAAAGAAAAAATTATTGCACTTTCCGAGGTGTATGGTGCATCGGGGGATGAATCTCCTGCAGCTGAACTTGTACTTGATATGCTTAAAGAATACTGTACCGACGCTGATATTGTAAACGGCAATGTTGTTGGAAAATTCGGTACTCATCGTGACGGATTACCCTCACTTGTTCTTGACGCTCACATCGACCAGATTGGAATGTGCGTCACATACATTACATCAGATGGTTTTATCAAAGTCGGAAATCTCGGTGGACTTGACCGCAGACTTCTCCCTGCACAGCAGGTTGTAATCCACGGAAAAAAAGATATAAAGGGAGTTATATGTTCTGTTCCTCCTCATCTTTCGGCAGGAGAGGGTAAAGTCCTTGAAATTTCCGATATAGCAATTGATACAGGATATTCAAAATCTGAACTTGAAAAAATTGTTTCCCTTGGTGATTCAATTACCTTTGATGTTAAGTGCAGACCGCTTCTCGGAGGCCGTATAACAGGCGGAGCTCTGGACGATCGTTGCGGAGTAGCTGCAATTCTTCATGCTCTTGAACTCCTTAAAACTCGTGAAACTGCCTACAATGTTACAGTTATTTTCTCCGCACAGGAAGAATTGGGTGAAAGAGGTGCTAAAATCGGGGCATTCAGTCTTGCTCCTGATATAGCAATAGCCGTTGATGTAAGCTTTGCTCACGCACAGGGCGAGGATGAGAAGAAATGCGGTTATCTTGGCAAGGGTGCAATGATTGGCATTTCTCCCTGCCTTTCAAAGGAAATATCAAACGGGCTTATAAATGCCGCAAAATCAGCAAATCTGCCATATCAGCTTGAAATTATGAATGGTCTGACTTCCACAAATGCTGACAGATATTCATCATCACGTGAGGGTGCAAAGGCGTGTACGCTGTCTATTCCTCTGCGAAATATGCACACGCCTGTTGAGGTTATTGACATTGAAGACGTTATAAATACTGCGGAGATACTTGCTGAATTTATCGGGAGGAAAGACGTATGAAAAAAATACTGAAAGAATTATGCCTGATAAACGGCACATCGGGGGATGAAACCCTTGTACGCAATGCAATAATCGAAAAGATAAAAGACTTCTGCGAATACAGAGTTGATAATCTCGGAAATCTCATTTGTTTTTGCAAGGGAAAAAAATCTTCGGATAAAAAGCTTATGATTGCCGCCCATATGGATGAAGTTGGCTTTATTGTAACTTATATCAACGAGGACGGAACGCTCTGCTTCAATGAAGTTGGCGGAGTTGATACTTCTGTTGTTATCGGCAGACAGGTAAAAGTCGGAAAAGACGCTATTTCGGGAGTCGTAGGCTCTACTGCTATTCACAATCTATCAAAGGAGCAGCGTGAAACTCCTCCGAAATACAGCGATATGTACATTGATATCGGTGCAGATTCAAAGGAAGAAGCAGAAAAATATGTAAGCCTTGGGGACAGTATTTATTTTGACTCGTATTTTATTGAGCTGGGAAATGACTGTATCAAGGCAAAGGCAATTGACGACCGAGCAGGCTGTGCTGCAATGATAAAGCTTATCCGTGAGGGTGTGGAATACGACACATATTTTGTATTTAATGTACAGGAAGAAGTTGGACTGCGTGGCTCTATGGTTTCTGCATTTTCAGTTGCTCCTGATTTTGCAATTGTCCTTGAAGCTACAACAGCCTCTGATATTGACGGTGTAGGCGGTGCAAAAAGAGTGTGCTGTCTTGGAAAAGGTCCCGTTGTGGGATTTATGGACAGAAGTACAGTTTACGATAAGGAGCTTTATCGTATGGCATTTGAAATTGCCGATGAACTTGAAATTCCCTGTCAGACAAAGACAATGATTGCAGGAGGCAACGACAGCGGAGCAATTCATATAAGTCGTGGCGGGGTGCGTACTATAGCTGTTTCGGTGCCTTGCAGATATATTCACAGCCCTTCGTGTGTAATAAATACGGAAGATTTTGAAAATACGCTTATCCTCACAAGAGAGCTTGCGAAAAGGATACAGGAATTATGATTAAACTGATAAAAAGTGAAAGTGAACTTGACCGTCAGCTGCTTCTGAAAAGTCTTTCGGGACGTAAAATGCTTGCTTATATGAAAGCCTACGGGGCAGGCTATGACTTCTGCCGATTTTACAAAATCACAGACGAATCTGGCGAGGGATTTATGTTTATAATCAATTCAACATTGATTATATGTGCCGATGATAAGCTTGAAGCTACTGACGAACTGAAATTCTTCATCAGTATGAATATGCCTTTCCGTGTGGAGGGGGATAATCGTATATTACGAAATATAGCTGACAGCGACCATTATCAGATACTAAACAGAACTATATTCGAGCTTATACCCGATGAAAGATCCCATGAATTTGAGGAGGAGTATGTGGATTTTAATCCACATCTCCCCGATGTGTATAAGATTTTGAGTGAGGGATTTCCGAATATTTCCGATTTTTCACTGTGGTACACTGATACTTCACACAGGTGCAGACACGGCATAAGCCGTGTGTTTACATACCGTGACAGCACAACAGCGTCTGTTGTGTTTGATATAGAAAACGAGGTGCTTATAGGGCAGGTTGCTACAAAACTTTCATGTCGTGGCAGCGGTTATGCAAGACAATTTCTGAAATGGCTTGCATATTTCTTCAATAATCTTGGTAAGCGTGCTTTTTTGCTTGCTCTCGATGTGCGTGTAAGCTTTTACCGTGAAATTGGTTTTAAAGAAATTGAAACTGAAATTGTTCTCGAACGCTATGACGTTGAAAAGGAAAGCCTGACAAAGGGTAAATTACAGAACTGAAAGGATAATATAATGAATTATAATGATATATACGGCTTCGACAGTCGTCTTACAGAACTTGCAGAGCAGGCTGAAAAAAACTGTGCGGAGGCATTCGCAAGAATTGAAAAAACTGCCGAATATTGCGGTGCCAAAGTGCTCAAAGCATTTTCTGATAACCGCATAAGCGAATCATGTTTTTATGGGTCTACAGGCTATGGCTATGGCGACATAGGCAGAGAGGCTATAGATAAGGTTTTTGCACAGGTACTGGGCACCGAGGATGCTCTTGTTCGTTTTAATTTTGTTTCTGGTACTCATGCACTGTCTACAGCGTTATTCGGAGTTCTTCGCACAGGTGATAAAATCGTGTCAATCACAGGTAAGCCATACGACACTCTTGAAGAAGTAATCGGAATAGCAGGGGAGAAAGGCAACGGCTCCCTTATGGATTACGGTGTGGAGTACGGTCAGGTGGATTTGTTCCCTGACGGTGAGCCCGATTATGATGCAATTAGCGAGGGTGTAAAGGGTGCTAAAGTCGCTTATATACAGCGTTCAAGAGGTTATTCCCTCCGTCGTGCATATACCGTTGACGACATTGAGAAAATGGTACAGGCTGTTAAAAAAGGCAATCCCGATGCAATTATTATGGTTGATAACTGCTACGGAGAATTTGTAGAGGAGCGTGAGCCTTCCGAGGTGGGTGCAGATGTTATTATCGGCTCACTTATCAAGAATGCCGGCGGCGGAATTGCCCGTACAGGCGGATATATCGCAGGCAGAGCTGATCTTGTGGAGCTTTGCTCATATCGTCTTACCTGTGTTGGAATGGGTAAGGAAGTGGGCTGCACTCTTGATATGAATCGTGAAATGCTTCTTGGCTTATTTATGGCTCCCGATGTAGTAGCGGCTGCACTTAAAACATCAGCATTTGCAAGTGAATTATTCACGCTTATGGGATATAGATGTTCTCCTCGAAAGGACGAGAGACATGGCGATATCATTACAGCGATTGAGCTTGGCAACGAAGAAAGACTCTGTGCTTTCTGCCGTGGAATACAAAAGGGAGCGCCAGTTGACGCTTTCGTAACTCCTGAGCCATGGGATATGCCTGGATATACAAGTAAGGTTATTATGGCGGCAGGTGCATTTACAATGGGGGCATCAATTGAACTTTCTGCTGATGCACCAATTCGTGAGCCTTATGCTGTATGGATGCAGGGAGGTATTACATACACAAGCGGCAAGCTTGGAGTTATGCTTGCAGCACAAGAAATGATTGGTTAATATTACAAAACGGTAACAGTGCGTTTACGAAAATGATACAATTTAAGCATTAAAGTTGTCATATTTGCTTTTATAGTTGACTTTTGTGACGAATCCTGTTACAATTATAAAGAATGCAGAGAATGAATGTATTCATTGTCAATTATTATAAATAAAGGAGGAGTTGCTTTGGGAGATCGTAGATTCTGTTACAGATGTATGGAAGAATATGATATGGATCAGCATATCTGCCCCCACTGCGGGTTTGATGAAACTACTCCGCATAATGCGAACTTTATTGCACCCGGTACAATACTCCGTGAAAGATATCTTATCGGAGTACTTACTGATTATAACGGTGAGGGTGCTTCATATATCGGAGTTGATCTTTCTACAGGATGTAAAATTAAGCTGAGGGAGTATATGCCTGAAATTTTCTGTACAAGAGTTAAGGGCAAGGCTACAATCAGCGTTAACTATAATAACCTTGCAAAGTATAAGGCTTTTATGGCTGAATATACCGAGCTTAACAAATCCCTTGCAAGACTCCGCAACAACTCAAATATCGAGCCTATACTTGATATGTTTGCGGATAACAATACAACATATACCGTTTTTGAATATGCCGAGGGAGAGAAAATGCTTGATTATCTCAAAGATAATGCAGGCGAATTAAGCTGGGAACAGGCTACAGTTCTGTTTCCGCCCCTTTTCACGACTATAGGTATACTTCATAACAGTGGTATAATCCACCGTGCTATAAGTCCTGATACAATATTTATTACAGAAAAAGGCGAACTTAAGCTTTCAGGCTTCTGCGTGTCTGCTGTAAGAACTGTAGGTGCAGGTCTGGAGCATGAACTGTTCAAAGGTTATGCTGCCCCCGAACAGTATTCTTCAAGCAGCAGCAGTCGTCAGGGTACTTGGACTGATGTTTATGGTGTAAGTGCATTGCTTTACCGCTGTCTTACAGGCTGTATGCCTGTGGATTCCGAAAGTCGTATCAAAAACGATGATTTATGTGAACCCTCTGTTCTTAATCCCTCTGTTCCCGCTCATGTTTCAAAGGCAATTATGGATGGTATGAAGCTCAATGGTACAGAGCGTATACAGACCATTACAGAGCTTGTAACACGACTTTTCGAGCAGCCTGTTGCTCCTGTAAAGCCTGTTACACCTGTTTCCTTTGAGAATAAAAGAGCTGAATATGAGAGATATGAAGCTCCGAGATATCCTCAGGAGCAGTATGAGCGTCCTGCACAGGGATATTATGAACAGACTGACAACTATCCGCCTCCTGTACGTGAACGCAGATACAGAGCAAATGAGGAAGAATACGCAGTAGAAAAAGTAAGTATGGTTGACAGAATTAAAGTCCCTGTAATCATAGGTGTGCTTCTGTTCCTCATACTTTTAGTACTTATTGTTCTGATAAAACCGCTGTTCGGCACAAATGAACCCTCTGCGGATTTATCATCTTCAAGAGATTCAAGCAGTTCAGTAGAAGAACCTGAGGATCTTGAGGAAGTTTCTGGAAATACAGAAATGCCTGATCTTGTAGGTAAATTCTACAGCCTTTGCGAGGAAAAGTATAAGGGATACTTCAACTTTATAGTTGAGTATGTATACGATAACAATATAGAAGCTGATATGATTATGGAACAGGATGTAGAAAAGGGCAGCTATATTGAGGAAGGCAGTACCGTTAACCTTGTAGTAAGCAAGGGTCCCGAGGGCGGTACAATTCCTAAATTTGACAATCTGTCAGTATCCCAGTATGAAAATGAGCTTAAAAAAGCTGGAATTTCAAATTATTCACTTGTTAAGTCATCAAGTTCATGGGGTGTGCCTGATACTATTTCACAGCTTCAGATTGACGGAAAGTCTGTAGCTCCTGGCACATATTTCAGCAACAAGGAAGGAAAGAAGCTTATAGTATTCTACATTTCAAAGGATGCAAGCTATGTTCCTCATACCGTAACACAGACAACGTCAACAAGTGCAGTAACAACAGTTGTAACAACAACTGTAACTGTAGCAACACAGGCTCCTACTGATCTACCTGTTGTTCCTACTGATCCACCTGTTGTTCCTACTGATCCGCCTGCACCACCCGTGACAGATCCACCTGCTCCGCCTGCTACTGATCCCCCTGTGGTAACACCACCCGAGGGCGGCGGCGAAGGCAATGGCGATATCGGTGTTTGGTAAAATTTAATATTTAAGAGGTTTGTCATTACGGCAAACCTCTTTTCATTTACATGATTTCATGAAAAATCCCCTGCATCATTTATATGATGCAGGGGATTGCATTTTTGGGATTACCAGTTAATTACAGAATGACTGTGAATGAAAAATTCTTCCTGACTTGGCTGCCATTTCTTTTCCTTTGGCGGAAAAAGCTTGTCATATTCAGCAACAGCCGCTTCATCGTCACAGGGAGCGTCAGCATCATTTGGATGATAGAACCACTTTCTGCCGTCAAAAGCATCATCTGTGAATGCCTTTACAAGCAGGGCTGCAGGGAATACATCTCCCTCAAAACATACATTATACTTTTTACAGCTTTTGTAGCCACGAGCAACATAGTTATCGGGATTTCCAAAATTGATAACAGCATCGTAACCCATATTCTGTACAATTTCAAAAGTAAATTCAAGGAGTATTTTGCTTAATCCCTTACGCTGATAATCGGGATGAATACATATAGGTCCCATTGAAGCAATAGGCTTTACATTGCCGTTTTCGTCTACGAGTTCAGCCTTTGAATACATAATGCTGCCGATAATTTTTCCGTCGGCTTCAATTACATAGTCAAGCTCGGGGATAAATGCTTCATGCTTTCTCAATAAGTGCATAAAGTAGTGTTCATTGCAGCCAGGAAAGCTTAAATTCCAGAATGCTTCACGTGCAAGGTTTTCAACCTCAAAATAGTCTTTTTCTGTTTCTAAACGGATAATATAGTCATTTTTATTCATTATTTTTTCCTCCTGAAATGTGTCGACCGAACACGGGAGGTTTGTGGTGGATGATAGTATTCGCAAACCTCCCGTTTACGCTGCTATCTCCTTTTTAGTTGTGTTTTTCAAAAAAACTCTCCTTTAAATTCTTTTTAGATAGAAAAGTATAATGTTCTTTTCTTGTTTTGATTATAGCACAATACAAATCGAAAGTCAATAGTTGATTGAAGCTATATGTCGATTTACTTTAGTTCGGCTGTCCCTGACGGTGGCGGAGGTTATTCTCCTTTAACTTTCTGCCCTCTGCGATAAGACGGAGCATTTCCTGTGAATCAGAATTTTTCAGAGCCTCACTGTATTTTTTCAGATTTTCAATAAGCAGTTCAAGCTCATAGCTTAAATGCTCCTTATTCTGCATAAATAGGTCAGTCCACATTTTTTCATTCATAGTAGCAATACGTGTCATATCCTGAAAACTGCCGCCGCTGAATCCACATTCCAGGTCAAGCTGTGGGCTTTTAACATATGCGGAAGAAACGATATGAGCAAGTTGAGATGTGTAAGCAATCATTTTATCGTGATTTTCGGGGGAGGTATTGACAATTTTTCCTGCTCCGATTTCTTGTGCAAGAGACGAAAGTTTCTCAAAATCTTCTAAATTACTGTCTTCAAAAGGTGTTATAATAAAGTTAGCTTTAAGAAATAAGTCAGCACTGCTGTTGTGGTATCCGCCGAATTCTTTACCTGCCATAGGGTGCATGCCAAGATAACGAAGCCCGTTGCTTTCGGCTATATTACGCATTCTCTCAGAAAAATCACCCTTAATTCCGCAGACATCTGTTATAAGAGTATTCTTGTCAAATTTCGCTGCATTTTCGCTAATGTATTTTTCAGCTGTATCGGGGAAAAGCGAAACAATTACAAGGTCAAAACCGCTGTAGTTTCCGTCAAATTCCATATCAATGGCAACATCACGGAGAGCTGAAAATTCAATATCATGATTGAGATCACAGCCTACAACGAAATGCGAAGTATATTTTTTCATAGCCTTACAAAGCGAACCGCCGATAAGACCAAGACCAACTACTAGTATTTTCATAAACTTACCTGCTTTCTAATTGTGATATAAACATTATATCACTTTATCACTTTATCACTTTAAAGTTAAGAGCTTTGTAGATTATTTTTCCGGGTAATATTTTTTTAGTTTTTGATAGCAGTAATGGTTTGCAATACAGTCCGCAAGTGCACGGTGAGCGTTATCATGGCTTATACCAAAATATTCAGTAAGTGTAGTGAGTTTTCGGTTTGGCACGTCAAGAGTGCATTTTCTTGCGTATGTAAGTGTATCAAGAGTATCGTTCATAAAGGGCGGCAATCCAAGACGTTCACAATATAATTTTATGATATTGCGGTCAAAACAGGCAACATTATGACCGAGAATTATATCATCGCCGATAAATTCAAGATATTTCGGAAGCATTTCCTGTATATCAGGAGCATTATCTACCATTTCATTTGTAATACCTGTAATCGAAGTTATAAGGCTGCTTATAATTCCTGTTGGCTTCACAAGACTGCTGAATTTATCGGTTATCTCATTATTGCGGACTTTTACAGCAGAAACTTCAATAATTTCGCATTTGTAAATGTTTACATCTGTAGTTTCAAGATCAATAACAGTGTAATCTGAAATATCACCCTTTATGCTTTTTCGAGTATTTGTATTTTTTACTAAAGTGTTCATTTTCTTCTCCTTATCGTGGGAATTTCAAAGTGTATGGACATTTTGCCTCAATTGTATTAAGATATGAAAGAGGGGAGTCCTCTGGGAAATCGAATTCAAGCCTGTATGCACAAAGAGCTTGTCTGAAAATATTGTAACGCTTGTTAATAGCTGTATTTCCATATTTTCCGTCACCAAGAATAGGACAGCCAATATGTGCAAGATGTGCTCTTATTTGATGTGTACGGCCTGTATAAAGCTTTATTTCAAGAAGTGCCATTTCAGATTGTTTTTCCAGAATTGTATATCCTGTTTTAATTTCCTTGTACCCCTCGTGAAATTCACTGTTTATACGGACAATATTCCGCCCCTCCTGCCTGTAGTGATATGCAGTGAGGATATCCTCGGATTTCGGCGGAGTTTTTACTGTAATGCAGTGATAAATCTTGTGTACATAGCCGTTTTTTATACCGTCGTTCATTTCTCGGAGTGCGGCGGCAGTTTTAGCTGCAGTCACAATTCCAGATGTATTTCTGTCAAGACGGCTGCAAAGTGCAGGGGCAAATGTGCTTTCTTCTTCGGGGAGATATTCCTTTTTATTGTACAGATAAAGCTTTATACGGTTAATCAGCGTATCTTCGGTATTTTCACCGTTGCCGTGGGAGTCAAGACCAACAGGCTTATATGTTATAATGATATTTTCGTCCTCATGGATGATTTCAAGCTCCAACGAAGCTTTAAGAAATGACATGTCATGCTTTTTTACAGCAGAGACTTCGTCCTTGACATATACACGTACAATATCACCCTCGTTAAGTTTAGCGGATATATCACATCGTTTTCCGTTTATCTTGATATCCTTTTTTCGGATAAGACGGTACATCATTGATTTAGGCAGGTCGGGCATAGCCTTTTGCAGAAATTTATCAAGTCTCTGACCACTGTCATTGGCTGCGATTAAAAATTCTTTCATTAGTTCACCTCAAATTAATATGCAAAACAGACAAATAAGCCTGTTTAAAAATAGCATTTGTAATAAAAACGCAGATAGAAATGATAATTTGTATTCAAATTGTTGCAATTTTGTAATTATTATGGTAGAATAATTAGTGATTGATTTACGGATTATTGTATACGAATAAAAACCATGCCCCAAGATAATTTCAAGGAGTAGATTTTAATGAGTTTATCAAAAAAATTAATTTCGTTAATTCTTACAGCAGGTATGAGTGTAATGCCTATTGTGTCAACTGTTGCCTCTGCGGCAGGCATAACAGAAAATGCACAAGTATATGATAACACAATTCAGGAAAAAAGTAAAGACCTTAATTCAGAAGAACCTTTCAACGTGTTTGATATCTATGATGCGTATCATGAAATGATACTGAACAACACAAGACCGGTTACTACAACAGCTAAAACAACGACAACAGTATCAACCGCCACAACTACAGCTGCAACGAAAAAAACAACATCTACAACAATAAAATCCACAATTACAACAAAAAAAAGCACAACTGAAAAAGTTACGACCACAGTAAAGAACACAACGGCAGCTACCACATCTGCTGTTTCTTATTCAACGTCAGCTGTATCAACGGCAGTCTCAAGCGGAACTACAATTACCACAACACAGGCTGGACAGTTCCCCGACGGAAAATACATAAACGGCATTGACGTATCACAGTGGCAGTATAAAATTGACTGGCAGGCTGTAAAAGACAGCGGACAGGTTGATTTTGCAATTATAAAAGCCGGCTGGGGAATGGAACCAGATCAGATAGATCCTTTCTTCCATGAGAATATGCAGAAAGCACAGGCTGCAGGAATGGATGTTGGTATATACTGGTTCAGCTACGCCTTGTCTGTTGAGGACGCAAAGAAAGAAGCACTTTTGTGCCTTAAAACTATAAAGGATTACAGCTTCAATTATCCCGTATATTACGATTTTGAGTATCAGGATGCTCTTACAACTTTAAGCTATGCAACGCTTTCAGAAATGATTGAAGTTTTCTGCACTACGCTTGAAGAACACGGATATAAAACAGGTGTTTACGGAAGCGGAAGTGACTTTGAATACCGTATATACAGACACGTACTTGATAAACGTCCTGTGTGGGTTGCTGAATACGATACCCCCACAGTAACATGGTACAAGGGTACTCATGGTATATGGCAGTATAGCCCAAAGGGAAGAATAGACGGAATCAACGCAGACGTTGACCTTAACTATTGTTACGTTGATTATCCCTCTGTTGTAGGAGTTAACCCTGTTAACGGAAAAATACCTGCTGCAACAACTCCAGTAACACCTCCTGTTCCTGTTGAAACGACTACAACGCAAAGTTGGAACTGTAAAATAATCGACCTTAAAACAACATCTGTTGATGAGTGGAATAACTTTGATAAGAATGAGTACGATTTTGCAATGATTATGGCTGATACAGCGGAAATCGGACTTGTAGGAGAAAGCATCGACAAGGCACATTCACTCGGAATTGACTGTGGTATAATATACGACTGTAAGGTAACAACTGTAGAGAAAATTAAGGAAGATATAGCTGCACTTGATTTACAGCTCACCGGAAGAACGCTTGAATATCCCTTATACTTCAATATTTCTGCAAAGAATGCTGAATTTGTAAACTGCGGATTTGAAAAGAATAATGCGGCATACATAGCAAGAGAATTTTGCTCATACTTTGAGGCAAAGAAGTACTACGTCGGAATAAGAGCAGAAGATAAGGCTCTGGGATACAGATTTGACCGTGATTTGCTTTCACGATATGATGTATGGCAGGTTAAATACAATAACGATCCTAACCTCTACACTGGCAATTGCGGATTGAGATCACGCTTTAATGCTGAAAACGGTGGATTTGATATAATCTGTGTTACAGATTACCCCGAAATTATAAAACGTATAGGTTTAAACGGATATATGCCACAGGAACAGCCTGTAATTGAAAATACGGAAAGTACCGTAACACAGGAGAAATAGTATTATCACCGCACAGAAATTCTCTGTGCGGTGTTTTATACCAACCCCTTCTTGTTTCGGTGGTTGGTATCAATAAGGAGAAGAAATGGTTGAATTTATTATTGGAGCGTCGGGAACTGGTAAGACTACGGAGCTTCTTGAAAGAATTAAAAGCAGTACAGGCAAGGAACGTGTTGTACTTGTTCCCGAGCAGTACTCAACAGAATTTGATAAAAAGCTTTATTATCATATAGGTGCAAAGGATTTCAACAGTCTGCTGTCTTTGAGTTTCAGCAGCCTTGCACGACACCTTTTTCAGATATATGGCGAATCTGACAGAAAAGGCGAATACGCTGATGATATGGCACGTCTGATAATTACATATCAGGCAATAAAAGAAGCTAAAAACAGTCCCGAGCAGCTGTTGTTTTTTCGCAGAGGTGCGTCACAGGCAGGATTTGCGGAAGATGTGCTGAAACTTATCGGCGATATGAAAAAATCAGGTATATCTCCGCAGAAGCTTATACTAAAAGCTGATATGTTTGAAAAAAAGCTTCATGATAAAGTGAAGGACACAGCAAATATTTTCTACGAGTATGAGTTTCTCATGGAGCAGTATGGGTTTAAGGATCACCTTGAAAATATACGTGAGGCGGCAAAAATTGCAAATCTCTATGGCTTTTTCAAGGGTAAGACCGTGTTTCTTGACGAATTTGAAAGCTTTACAGGCGACCAGCTTGATTTGCTTGAAGTAATATTGTCATCGGCAGAAAATGTAGTTATAGCGTTCCGTACAGATGATGCTGAGGCAGGTGAGTTCACTCTGTTTGAAACGGTAAATGATACGTACAGACTTCTTTGCAGTAAATGCAGAGAGTTGAATATCCCTGTAAAGCTTACAAAGCTTGAAAAAAGCAGGAGATTTATTTCAGATGACCTTGAATATATCAGTGAAAGAGCAATGCGTAATCTGCCCAATGAGCCGCAAAATGCACCCAAACCTGAAAATATCCGTATATTTGAGGCGAGGGATATGTACAGCGAGGCGGAATATGTCTGTGCGGAACTCATAAGGCTTATACACAACGATAATACACTTAAATTCCGTGATATTGCCGTTATCTCAAATAAAATCGAGGACTATGCAGATGTGCTTAAAGCCGCATTTGCAAGGTATGATATTCCCTGCTTTATGAGTATTGAAAAGCCTGTTGCTCATACATCTGTAATGGTATTTTTCCTTTCTCTGCTTGATCTGCTTACAGCTAAAAAGCTGAAAAGCGAACAGATTTTCCGCCTGCTTAAATGCGGACTTCTTGATGCTGAACTTACAGATGTTTCCATGCTGGAGAATTATTGCTATAAGTGGGGCATTGACGGCAATATGTGGACAGAAAGCTTTACAGCAGAGGACGAAAATCTAGAGCAGATTGAAACCCTTCGTGAAAGAATTATTACGCCTGTTATAAAGCTTCGCCGTAAAATTACAAAAGTAAATACTGCAGAGGGATTTTGTCATATATTGTATAGCTATCTCACGGAAAGCAACGTCGAAAAGTGTCTTGCACAGCTTATTCTGCGGTTAATCAGAACCGACAGGGATAACGAGGGAGCAGAGCTTAAAAGACTTTGGGGCTGTTTTATGGATATTCTGGACAGTGCAGCTTCTACTCTCGGAGAAACGGAACTTGAATTTTCAGAGCTTGCAGATATACTTCGTGCTATGATAGGACAGATTAGTTATTCACTTCCTCCGCAGACTCTCGACGCAGTAACAGCCGCCTCCGCAAGAACAGCCCGATTGAGCTCACCACGAGTAATATTTGTTGTCGGAGCTTCTGAGGGAGATTTCCCTAATCAGGTAAATCTGCATGGACTGTTTACGGAAGCAGATAAACAGAAACTTTTTGACGCAGGGCTTGAAATAGCACGTCCGCTTACTGACCTTATTGCGTCAGAGCGTCTTATAGTATATAAGGCGATATCAACCGCTTCTGAAAAGCTTTATATGACATATCCGTTATCGGATTTGTCTGGACAGGCTAAATATCCGGCACGTATTACAGAGCAGATAAGAGAAATGTTTCCTGAAAAATCGGATATATTTATCACAGAGGGTATGCTAACTCCTGATTTTTATGCAGTAACAAAAAAGTCCGCATATTATCACTATATGCAGGACAGGGCAGCTGATACAAAAGAGGTTGCTTCTATCTATGAAGCACTGCTTAACGATGAAGAATACAGACGTAAAATCGCAGTTACTTTAAGCAAGACAGGACAAAACGCACAATATAAAATCGACAGAGAGCTTATGGAGCGGCTTGAACGGTTTGAACCACTTTTTTTATCTCCTTCTGCATTTGAAAGTTATAACAAATGTCATTTTATGTATTTATGCGAGAGAATACTTAATCTAACCGCCCCAGAAAAAATAGAACTTGATCGCAGAATAACAGGTGAACTGATACACAGCTGTTTACAGAAAATTCTTGGTAGGCGTACAAAATCAGAATTTACAGCTCTCACTTATGATGAACTGTGCGGAGAAATACGTGAGCAGGCAGAAACCTACCGTCAAGAAAACATGGCAGGAGATTTTGGAAAAACTCCACGATTTGAATTGTTTTTCAATAAGCTAACTGAAAGGCTAGGAAATGTATTTCTTCACAGTCAGCACGCTCTTATGGCAAGCGATTTTGTTCCCGATGCTTTTGAACTTGATATTCGAAAAGAGCATAATCTATGGCTTAAATATGCTGACGGAAAAAGTCTTGTTTTTGGTGGAATAATCGACAGAGTTGACGTTTGCAATATAGGCGACGAAAAATATCTGCGAATAATTGACTACAAGAGCAGTAAAAAAGTTATAAATGAAGTCTCCCTTGCATGGGGAATAAATATGCAGATGCTGACGTATCTTTTTGCTGTCTGTGGAGAAAACGGTATATACAGCGGATACAAACCTGCTGGAGTACTTTATACGCCCATGGAAATATCGGTAATTGATATAGAACAGTCAAAGGTTGATGAATTTAATCAGACAGCGTTAGATACACAGCTGAAAAATACAGGCTTGCTTATTGATCGAAAGGATATACTTGACAAAATGGAGCATGGTTTAGGGGGAAAATATATTCCTGCTAAACTGAAAAAAGACGGTGAATTTGACAGCTATTCAAATGTTATATCAGAAAATGGAATAGAAAAGCTTAAAGAGTTTGTATACAGCAGTATATCAGAAGCGGGGGAGTCTATTCTCAATGGCAATGCCGAAGCTGTTCCGCTTAAAATGGGTAAAAAAATCCCATGCAGTTATTGTATCTATGCTAATGTATGCGGCAACGGTGACGGTAAAATATGCCGTGAACCAGACAGCGAAAAGCTCCATGAGGCGGCTAAAATTCTTGGAAAGGAGACTGATGAGTAATGAAGTGGACAGAACAACAGGAAACAGCTATAAAAGCAAGAGATGCGTCATTTATAGTTTCAGCGGCGGCAGGAAGCGGAAAGACAGCAGTACTCACAGAAAGACTTGTTACACTCCTTTCTGATGAAAAAGCAGGAATAAGGGCTGACAGAATTGTCGCAGTTACTTTTACGAATGCAGCTGCATCGGAGCTGAAAAAAAAGCTGGACAGACGTTTCCGACAGCTGATAAACGACCGTCCGAATGATTCCTATCTTTTGAAACAGCAGGTACTGCTGCAAAGTGCAAAGATAGCAACAATCAACTCGTTCTGCTTTGAATTGTTAAGAGATAATATCACGGAGCAGGGGATTACATCGGGCTTTGGTGTACTTGATGAAAACGATGTGAATGTTATACGCACACAGGCGATAAACGAACTTTTTGACGAGTACAGCCGTGAAAATTACGATAAGATATCATATTTATACGATAAATTCTGCATAAATGACCAGAAGCCTCTTATTGATGCTGTTTTTTCTGTTGACAGATTTCTTTCATCTGTTGCAATAGGTGAAAAATGGCTTGATATAGTAACAGATGAATATAGAAAGAACTTTGCGGATTCAATTTATTTCAAGGCATTTTTCACCAATATGTCGGAAAAACTTCATAAGGTTCTGGAACTTGCAGAGAAAAATCTGAAATCGGTGACAGATATTTTTCCTGATATGACTGTTCCGCAGGCTGTAAAATCTCAGGAGCAGGCACAGGAGGATTTTGTCAAGGTACAGATTCTTGTTGATATGGCGGATAAAAATATATTCCCTGATGATGACACTGCGGCGGAATGTATGAATTTTCCACGTCTTGTTACTTTAGGTAAAAAGATTGAATTTAATGAAGCGTTGAGAGATATTTACAAGGAACGTCGTGATGAGATAAAGAAGATACTGAAAGATACTTTGCCTTGTTTTACGGCTGCACCCCGTGATTTTGAAGAATCGGGGAAGGTAGCAGAGCTTCTTGCGGAGATTGTAAAGCGTTTCCGCAGTATAGTATGGGAGAAAAAATGTGAAAGAAACTCAATCAGCTTTGACGACGGTGAAAGACTTGTATTGGAATTGCTTATGGAGTACGACGAAAACGGCAGAATTATACAGTCAGAAGCCGCAAAGCGTATTGCGGAGTATTATGATATTATTCTTGTTGATGAGTATCAGGACTCAAATAACAAGCAGGATTTGATTTTTAAGCTTATATCAAAAGGTTATAAGCACGACAGTTTGGGCAAACCGATGTACGGGAGAAATGCTTTTGTAGTAGGAGATGTTAAACAATCTATTTATCGTTTTCGTCTTGCTAATCCGAAGAATTTTATTGAGGTTATGGAAAGTTCCGAAAAATATTCAGAGGAGAGCAAATCTGAAAATAAAGCCATTCTGCTTAATAAGAATTTCCGCAGTTCGCCGCAGGTAATAGATTTTGTAAACTATATTTTCGGTGAGCTTATGACAAAAAAATGCGGTGAGATTGCCTATACTGCTGATGAAATGCTGTATTTCGGTGCTGAACAGTATAAAAACGGCGAGGACGAAAGTCGAATCGCACAGATAAATTTCATTGACTGTGAAACAGAAAATGAGGAAGATGTCCGTCCCGAAGCAGAGGTTACAGCTGATGTAATAGCCGATATGATAAAAAAAGGCATAAAAGTTACCGAAAATAACGGTACAATCCGCTCTTGTATGCCAAAGGATTTCTGTATACTTGTCCGCACAAATCCTGCTGCAAATATATATGCCGAGGCTCTTGAAAAACGTGGAGTCCCCGCAAAGGGCAGTGATGAAAAGGGATATCTCAAATCACGTGAAATTGCCGTTCTTACCGATTTGTTGAGAGTTATTGCCAATCCGCTGAAAGATATCCCTCTTGCGGCGGTAATGGTTTCACCTATGTATCCCTTTGAAGTCCGTGATTTAGCTGTATTGCGTGCATATGACAAAAAAATGCCGTTGTTCAGCCTTGTACGTACTGCTGCAGATAATCAGATATATGAATTTGACGAGAATCTTTCGGCACGCTGTTGTGAATTTTTGGAGTCAATCGACAGTTTTCGTCTTAACTCGGTTACAATGACGATAGGGGAACTTATAAGCAGTATTTACGACACAACAGATTTTGTTTCTGTTATGCAGCAGTATACCGACGGCGAGAAAAAACGTGCTAATCTGCGTATTCTCATACAGTATGCAAAGAATTACGAGGCGGCTTCCGCATCTGAGGGCGGAGGCGGTTTAAGCGGATTTGTTGCACATCTTGACCGTGTTCTTGAAAGCGGTGATTATGAGCAAGGAAAGGTTTCAGCGGCTTCCGGTGATTATGTAACCGTTCAGACTATGCACAAATCAAAAGGTTTAGAGTATCCATTTGTATTTGCAGCGGAGCTTGGATATAAATTCAAATTTGACTCCGACAGAGCGATGTGTAGTGATGACGGCAGAATGGGATTTATCCTGTGCGATAAAGAAATTTTACGAAGATACAGAACATTTCAGCAGATTATGCTTTCTACAGAGGGGAAAAGAGACACACGGAGCGAGGAATTGCGTCTGCTTTATGTTGCTCTTACACGTGCGAAACAGCAGTTATTTGTAAATCTGTGCTGTGGCGAAAATGAAAGAAAAAACGTTGCAGAGCTTATAAAAAAATGTGTTGTCGGTGGCAGTGCAATAAATGAACAAGCTGAACAGGCAAAGACCTATGCCGATTGGTTCTGGCTTTCCCTTATGATGCACGGCGACTTTATTGAGATAGCCGATAAACTGGGAATTGACGGTACTGAAAAGGGATATCCTGCTTTCGGACGACAAGATAAACTTTTCAATTACAGCATATACAACAGCTACGAAATTCCAAACATAATAGCAGATGAAAAATATACTGCACAAGCTGATGAAACTATAGTCAATCAGCTTACAGAAATGTTTGAAAGTACCTATGACAGAACCCTTGCAAATACTCCTGCAAAATTGAGTGTAACGCAGATTTCAAAAAAATTCACAGATGATGAGGAATTTGATTTAAGATTGAAGCGTCCGTCATTTCTGCAAGATAAAGGATATCTTACAGGTGCGGAACGAGGTACAGCGATACACATCTTTTTCCAGTACTGCTCATTTGAGAATGCCATAGCCGATACAAAATCCGAAATAAACAGGCTTGCCGATAAGGGTTATCTTACTAAAGCACAAGCTGAAAGCATAAATATCCGTAAGGTACAGGCTTTTTTTAAAACTGAATTATACAGCAGAATGTGCAGTTCGCTTTCTGTTGAAAGAGAAAAGAAATTCACAGTTGCAGCGGCTGAACTTAATCTCAATGATATAGTATTTGACAAATTGAAAGAATCTGACGGAATGATTAAGGGTATCATTGACTTAATGTTTGAGGAATCTGACGGAATAGTTGTAGTTGACTATAAATCCGACAGATTTATAACAGAGGAACAGCTCGGGCAGAGATATTCCAGACAACTTGAGATATACAAGGCGGCAATTGAACTTACCACGGGGAAAAAAGTTAAGGAACTTCTTCTGTATTCAATTGAACTGGAAAAAGAAATCAGTATATGAAAAAAGGCATATGTCATTTTCGTGACATATGCCTTAAACTTTATCTTGGCTGAATAAGCGGATTTCTTTGCTCTGCGGGGGATTCGGTTGTTTCCTCCGACGACTCTGTACTCATTTCGTTTGAAGCTTCGTAAAGAACAAGATCTACATCAATATCCTGCCCTTCACGATGAATTTTAAGAGTAATTGTATCTCCTGCTTTGAATTTGTTCTTGATGCTGTTAAGTTCCTCCATAGTGGCAACTGCTTCGTCATTAATACCGATGATGATATCACCAATTCTGATACCTGCAGCTTCTGCAGCACTACCTTCAGCAACTGTGCGAACGTATATACCAATTGGGAGACCAAAATATCTTGAAGACATTTCATCAACACTTACTGCGGTAATACCAATCTGCGGTCTGCCTTTGACATATTTAAAATTAACAAGGTCATCAATTATTTCCTTTGCCTTGTTTATTGGAATTGCAAACCCAAGTCCTTCAATGGTAGCACTTCCGTAGTTTGAAGACATTTTTGCGGAGTTGATACCTATAACCTGCCCACAGCTATTGAGCAGAGGACCACCGGAGTTACCTTGGTTTATAGCTGTATCAGTCTGAATAAGTGTCATTTGTCTGTCGTTTATGGAGATCTCTCTGTCACGAGCAGAAACAATGCCGCTTGTAACAGTTCCGAAAAGCTCAAATCCAAGAGGATTTCCGACAGCAATAACAAGCTCACCTACACGAAGTTCGTCGGAGTTACCAAAAGTTGCCGGCGTAAAGCCTGTTGCGTCGATTTTAAGTACGGCAAGGTCTGTTTCGATATCATAAGCTACGATTTTAGCTTCGTATTCTTCCTTGTTGTTGAAAAGAACAGAAACCTCTTTTGCTTCAACGGCATTGTGTTCATCTGTCTTTTCCATATATACAACATGAGCATTTGTAACTATATAGCCGTCCTCAGTCATAACAATACCTGTACCTGTGCCTATACCCTCGCGTATCTGTGGTTCAGTCTGGAAACCCCAGTTCCACGGATCGAAACCTGTTGTTACTCTGTACTCAACTTCAAAAAGGGATGAGATTCCTACAACAGACGGCATAATTTCATCAACTATATCAGGAAGATATTTAGCATCTGAACGTGCGGCTATATCAAATAATCCCGGAGTTGAAAAAGAAGAATCATTGCTGTTGGAGGGAGTATTCAGGGTGCTTCTAACTGTTTCATCAGTTTCCTTGGATTTTTCTGGGATTTTGCTTTCTTCAGCATTGTCAAAATAGCTGGTGTTATTAATGAATTTACCGAATTGACTTACTGTCCCAACTGCTAATCCAATGAAAAGTGCAGCTGTTACAAAAACGAGAATTATTGGTCCATTGGGTTTTGGGGGCTTTTTGGGTGGCTCATCACCCGAATAATATGAATATTTTTCCTCGTTATTGTAATATCTATCGTTTTGATTATAGTCATTGCCGTAATTATTAAACATATCTGACATTGGCTTAACCTCATTTCGTGATTTATCATATCTATATTATAATCATTTATGTGATAAATATATGATAGGTGATAGAAAAGTTATTAACAAATTTTTCCGTAAATAAAAAGTCCGCCTTAAGGCAGACTATTTGTATTATTTATTCAGTTTTTCATTTGTTTTAGCCATGAATTTTTCACTGAAAACAAGGAAACGCTTGTGAGTTCCGCAACCGATTTCACCACATTCATCAAATGCCTTTACTTCAAAAGTAAATTCACGTCCGTTTACTTCTGTGAGTACAGCCTCTGCTGTTACTTTCATAGTATCGGGAGTTGCTGCAAGATGCTTTATATCAAGGGCTGTACCAACGGTGGTTTCACCGTCGTCAAGGTACTCTTTAAGGCAGTCACAGGCAGCCGCCTCCATGAGTGCAACCATTGCAGGAGTTGCAAAAACATTGAGAGAACCGCTTCCCATAGCAGCTGCAACATTGTTTTCATTTACAGTGGTAGCTGCAGTTCCTTTGATATTTACATTGATATCCTTCATAATCATTCTCCTTTGCTTGCTTCAAGAATTTCTTCGGGTATAGGGCAGGGTGACATTACTTCGCCCACAACACGGTCATAAGTAAGTATGTCAAGTTCCTCATTGTCGGGTGTACCGTCATTATAGTCTGTGGAATACACAGGGAGAGTTTTCAAAAACTCATCCATATGCTCAATAAATGCGTCATGAGGTGCGTCGATGATGTCAGCAATAATGTAAGGAATATAGAAGAAAGAGAATTTTTCTTCGGGAACCGATGAAAAATCAGCTCCGTAATTGCTCCAGAAGAAGTATTTCTGCTCGTAGAGCGTGCTGCAGTTTTGTCCTGTTATATTAAGCTGATTGTATACACTTGTTTCACCACGGAGAGAGGGGAAATGGTCGCCTACAAAGAATACAAGTGTGGGCTCATCAAGTTTTTTGAGTTCATCCAGAAATACAGTAAGCCCTTCATTAGTATGCTGTACCCATTGTAAATAGTTGCCGATTTCGTCTGTGGGATCCTCGCCTTGGTCGTAGGGCTGATGATTCTGCATTGTAGTGGTGTGAATATACATAGGTTCATCAGTATCAGTTACAAGTTTAAGGAGCTGACTGAATATTGTATTGTCATCGACATATGTACCATAATGCTCAACGGGTACAGTAAAATCGGTTACTCCGTCAATGTCGTCGTGGAAAATCATTCTGTCAAAGCCAAAATCGCTGTATACCTTTGTTCTGCTGTAGAATGAGCCCTGGAACGGATGGACGTAGGCCGTTTTATATCCCCAACTCTTGTAATATTGTGCAAATGCAGGCTGTTCACGGTCTGCAAGTTCTCTCTGGGGCATATTGGGGGTGTTGAGACCTCTTACGGGAAGTCCGAAAAGAAGCTCAAATTCGGAACGTACTGTATAGCTTGCATAAGTGGGAGTAATAGCGATACCGCTTTTTCCCTCGGCACAAGCCTTATCAAATCCTGTATAAACGGAATCGTCAATGCCAAGCTGGTCGAAAACACGGAAATCAGCGTAGGATTCACTCATAACAACGATAACATTGGGCTTTGTCCCACCGTTGAAATCTTCTGATTTTTCTACTTCATCCTCAATGATTTCCTCTATGTATTCTTCATTGTAGTTATCAGGCTCAACAAGGCGATTTTCAAAGCTTTCAGAAGCTGTTTCGACGAGAAATGCAAGAAAACTGTTGTTGTCGAATTTTTCGTTGAGGAGGAAAGCGTTGTTTGCGGCTGTTGTATCAAGCTTAAAAAGGTCGTATACGGGCTCATAGAAGCCTGGTGAAACAATCATACATATGCTTACTACGGAACACACAGCGGCTGTAATAAAACGCTTTACGCCCTTATTCTTCGGAAGCTTGGGATTGAAATGGAAAACCAATACAGCAAACGCAACGACAATAAGACAATAAATCACAAGGCTTGGAGTTATTTTAATATATGCAAAAGATTTAAGGCTCTTGACGCTTTTGAACAACTTCATATCCGAAAGAATAAGGTGATTTCCGTTGGTGCCGTATTTAAAAAGTTCGGTTATGCTTAACGCCATGTACACAAAGCTTTGTACAGCAACGGCAATCCAGCCTTTTCGAAAAATAGCAAAAAGAAGTGCGAATAGAAGACTTGCTGCAATAAAGTTGAAAATCAGAACGGATGGTCTATCTGCAGCAAATTGTGCAAAGGAGCTTATGAATTTGAATTGATTTATTTCTGCCATGCACACAATGAACATTGGAAATAATATCAGCAGAATAATGTTGAGAGCCTTGTATTTATCTGAATTTTCCTCGCGTTTTGAGTTGTATTTTTTAGCTTTTTCAGATATGAAATTAGATTTTGTTTTAAATAAATCTGTCATTTTATAAAACCTCCGATAAAGGATTATATTTAGCATAATATAATATAACACATTATAATTAAACATTCAAGGGGTTTTAAAAATTATCATAATTCTGTCACTATTTTTGGTGTTTTGGTAAATGTGTACGGAAAGTGACGAGTTAAATTGTGCATGATGACAATTAAAAATATTCAAATAATATGCTATAATTATATTTTGAAAGGACGGTGCTTGAAAATGAAAAAAGCTTTGGTAACGGGCGGAAGCGGCGGAATAGGCTCTGCTGTATGCAGAGAGCTTGCAGAAAACGGATATTTTGTCTTTGTAGGATATTCAGCGTCTGCTGAAAAGGCTGCGGAACTTGCCTGCGAAACGGGGGGGGAAGCGATAAGAGTTGATGTATCAGACCGGAAGTCAATTGATTTTGCTGCAAAACGCATAGGTACCCTTGATTTGCTTGTAAATAATGCAGGCGTTTCTGAAATAGATTTATTCACATCACTCTCGTCGCAGAAAAGCACGCAGATAATGAATGTAAATCTGATAGGTGCAATGGAACTGACACGAAAAATCCTGCCGCAAATGATAAATCGGAAATCAGGATGTATAATAAATATCGGCTCAATGTGGGGAGATGTCGGTGCATCCTGCGAAGTGGATTATTCTGCTTCAAAAGCAGGACTAATTGGCTTTACAAAAGCTCTTGCCAAAGAAGTAGCCCCCTCGGGGATACGTGTCAACTGCATTTCACCTGGATTTATTATGACAGAGATGAACAGCCGTTTTTCATCGGAGGATTTGGAGCTCATAAGAGAGGAAATACCTCTTGGGATATTTGGCGAGCCAAGGCATATTGCAGATACGGTTGTATTTCTTGCTTCTGACAAAGCCGAATATATTACAGGACAGGTAATAGGTGTCAACGGGGGGATGGTGATATAGAATTCCATTTCAGAAAAAATCTGAAAAATTTCAAAAAAATGCTTGACAAGCATCGGAAAGTATGGTAAAATATAAATAATCGTGAATTAACACGATAATATTATCCTTGCCCGCAGTGAGTTGCAGGGCGGAATCCAGAAGGAGGTGTACAGAAATGGCAAAGGTATCCGCAAAATATGAGGTAATGGTTGTATTCAGCCTCAAGAACGGTGAGGAGCCTATGAAGGCACTCGTTCAGAAGTTCAAGGAGAGAATCGAGCGTCATGCTGAAGCTGTTGAAGTCAATGAGGATTGGGGTAAGCGTAAGCTTGCATATCCTATCGAAGACGAGACAGAGGGTTACTATGTAATCTACACATTCGAGTCAAAGCCCGAGTATCCTGCTGAGCTTTCAAGACGTCTTAACATCACAGACGGCGTTCTTCGTTCACTGGTAACAGTTGTTGAATAATCCGTATTTCATTATCTTATAAAGGAGGATGTCAGATGAACAAAGTTATTTTAGTTGGCAGATTAACTGCTGATCCTGAGTTAAGACAAACTCAGAGCGGTATTTCTTCCTGTCGTTTTACTGTAGCGGTTGACAGAGGTTTTGCTGATAAAGCAACAGGCGAACGCAAAGCTGATTTTATCACTTGCATTGCTTGGCGTCAGACTGCTGAATTTGTATCACGCTATTTCAATAAGGGCAAGCTCATCGCTATTGAAGGCTCTTTAAGAAATAATAATTATCAGGATAGAAATCATCCCGATATAACTCATTACACAATGGACGTTATGGTTGATAACGTTGAATTTGTAGGAGGAAAGGGAGAAAGCGGCGGAAACGGCGGTAATCAGGGTTATGGCAATCAAGGCTATGGAAATCAGGGTTATCAGGCTCCGCAGAATAATTATAATAACTATCAGGCACCCCCACAGCAGGTAGCACCACCGCCGCCCGCTGCTCCAAATAATGAAAGTATGTCTTACGGAAACGCTTCTGATTTTGAAGAAATCTTAAGCGACGGCGATGTTCCATTTTAATTGAATGAAAAATTTAAGCTGAATCATTATTACGAAAGGAGAAATTGTCATGGAAAGAGAGAGAAATTCTCGTCCCTCAAAGAAGCCCCGCAAGAAGGTATGTATGTTCTGTGCGGACAGAATTGAGAGAGTTGACTATAAGGATCTCGCTAAGCTGAGAAAGTGCATGACTGAAAGAGCTAAGATTCTTCCCAGAAGAGTTACAGGCACTTGTGCATTCCACCAGCGTGAGCTTACAGTTGCTGTAAAGAAGGCAAGACAGATTGCACTTCTTCCTTACGTTAGCGACTAATAAAAATGTTGAGGCAAGAAATGCGGCTGACCGTATTTCCTGCCTCTTATTTGTTATCCCACGGCATCTTTAGGGGCAACAAATTGTTTACTGGTGTGCTGTGCTTACTGCAAATTCCTCGTTCTTTCTGAACAGGAGAGAAATGCACCATACGGCTGAAATTGCTACAAGAATATATACAGCTCTTGCAGCAAGACTGCCAGCACCACCAAGCATCCATGCTACCAGGTCAAGGTCGAAAATGCCGACGAGTCCCCAGTTAATGCCTCCTACGATAAGAAGGATAAGTGCGATTTTGTCCCACATTTGTGAACACCTCTTTTCAAGCGTTGTGATTTTTAACGCCTGAAATTATTATTGCAGAAATCCAATGAAATATACAGCGGATTCTTGGTAATTTATGCAAAAAAAATAAAACACCCCGAAAGGTGTTTTATGTAATGTCGTTGGATTTGACAGATTACTTTACGATAAATCTGTCGATGTCAGCCATGAACTTTTCAGCGTCGTCTGTGTGGATGTTGAGTTCAATAGGCTTTGAGAGGTCGAGGCTGAAGATACCCATAATTGACTTTGCGTCAACAGCATATCTGCCTGATACGAGATCGATGTCGAATTCGTACTTCATAACTGTGTTAACGAACTCCTTAACGTCGTTAATCTGCTGAAGTGATACAGTTGTCTTTGTCATAATCTTTACCTCCTGAATGTGAATGGTTGTTTTTTCTTGTTTATCTTTTCTTCCATGCGGTTTCCCTTCCGCAAATATATAATAACATTAAAATTCCGCTATGTCAAGGGGTTTTTTGTAAATTCGGCATTTTGGCGATTAATGTTGTTTATTCTCCTTGCGTTTTTGGAGATAAAGAATAATTATTCAGACTGCACAAAAGCATATCTTGAAATTTGTGCAGATTAAACATCGCTAATTACATTGAAAATGGTGTGAGATATGTATAAAGTATTTTTTATAACATTTGGCTGCAAGGTCAGTCAGTACGAAACAGAATGTCTGCGGAGTTGTTTTATTTCACGTGGTTTTGAAATTGCTCTTGCCGAGGAGGAGGCAGATGTATTTGTCATCAACTCCTGCACTGTTACAGGCAGCGGCGACAGCAAATCTCTTTATGCTGTAAGACGGTTAAGGCGATTTTATCCGCAGTCAGTTATTGTGCTTACAGGCTGTTTGCCACAAAGCAATAAAGATATCGAAAATCTATGTCCCGAAGCTGATATTATTACTGGCACAAAGGAACGTGAGATTATACCTGTTCTTGTTGAGAAGTCCATTGCAGAGAAATCCCGATTTGTACACATTCCTGATTTTTTAGCAGGGGAGAAGTTTGAGGATATTCCCTATGAGAGTACATTCAGCCAGACAAGGGCATTTATGAAGATACAGGACGGCTGTAATTGTTTTTGCTCGTACTGTATTATTCCTTATGCAAGAGGAAGATGTCGCAGCAAGACTATTGAATCTGTAAAGTCCGAAGCAGAACGACTTGCCGCCGCAGGTCATAAGGAACTTGTACTTGTGGGAATAAACCTTGCTTTTTATGGTATGGAATATGGTCTGCGGCTTGCCGATGCTGTAGAAATATGCTGTAATACTAAAGGAATTGAACGTGTACGTCTTGGCTCTATTGAGCCCGAAATGCTTACAGACGACGATTTAAAGCGACTTTCTGCTTTACCCCAGTTCTGCCCTCAATTTCATTTGTCGCTTCAAAGTGGAAGTAAAACAGTTCTTAAACGTATGAACAGAAAGTATACTCCCGATGAATATTTGGCGATAGTTGAAAAAATCCGCAGATATTTCCCCGATGCGGCTTTTACAACAGATGTAATGGTAGGTTTTCCAGAGGAAACGGAGGAAGAATTTGCCGAATCCCTTGAATTTGTAGATAAAGTTGGATTTGCCGCAATTCATGTTTTCCAGTATTCACCAAGAAAAGGCACACCTGCTGCTGCAATGAAGCAGCTTTCGAAGAGAATAAAGGCAGAACGTGCAGATAGAATGAAGTTGGCAGGGGAGAGACTATCAAAAAAATATCTTGAAAATCTTGTGGGAAAAAGAGTTCCTGTCCTGTTTGAAAAGGAAAATTCCCCAGAATTTCACCAGGGACACGCTCCAGACCATACTCTTATAAAAGTTTTTCGAGAAAATTCAAAAAAATGTTTGCGTAATTCGATTTTATATGTTATAATAGAAGAGTGCAGTAATGATTACTGCATTGGCAGAATTGCCGACGATAATTACACGTAAGAAATTACGTGCAAAAATATCCCGACAGGGAGAATGGAGATAGAAGTAATTATGTCCGTATTCAGAATTTATTCCGAAAAGAAACCCGAATTTGCCGTTGAAGCCCAGTCAGTTCTCAGCGACATCAAAACAGCCCTCAGACTCGATATCAAGAATATCAGAGTCCTGAACCGCTATGACGCAGACAGACTTACAGAGGAGGATTTCAATGCTGCTGTAAGCACTGTGTTCTCCGAGCCTGCTGTTGACGTTGTCTACAGCGAGCTTCCTGTTCTTGCAGAGGGAGAAAGAGTATTTGCTGTTGAGTATCTGCCGGGTCAGTTTGACCAGCGTGCAGACAGCTGTGAACAGTGTATTCAGATTCTCCGACAGGGCGAGAGATGCCGTGTAAGAAACGCAAGAGTTTACATCGTCGACGGAAATATCACAGACGAGGAATTTGCAAAGCTTAAAGCTTATATTATCAACCCCGTTGAAAGCCGTGAAGCTTCCCTCGATACAGTTGAAACTCTTGATACAAATTATGAAATTCCCACAACAGTTGAAACACTTGAGGGATTCATCAACCTTAATGAAAAGGGACTCCGTGCATTTGTAAGCGAGTTCGGACTTGCTATGGATTACGACGATATAAAGTTCTGTCAGGATTATTTCCGCAATCAGGAACGTCGTGACCCCACAATCACAGAAATTCGTATGATTGATACATACTGGTCAGACCACTGCCGTCATACAACATTCCTTACAAATGTTGAAGATGTAAGTGTTATTACTCCATACATCAAGGATACATACGAAATGTATCTCAATGTACGTGAGGAGCTTGGCAGAACAGACAAGCCCATTACACTTATGGATTTAGGTACAATTGCCGCAAAGAAGCTTAAGGCTGACGGACTTCTTCCCGACCTTGACGAGAGTGAGGAAATCAATGCCTGCTCCGTAAAAATCAAGGTTGATATTGACGGTGAGCTTGAGGACTGGATTCTCATGTTCAAAAACGAGACTCACAACCACCCAACAGAAATCGAGCCTTTCGGTGGTGCAGCTACATGTCTCGGCGGTGCTATTCGTGATCCTCTTTCAGGACGTTCATATGTATACCAGGCTATGCGTGTAACAGGTGCTGCTAATCCTCTTGTACCCGTTGAGGACACAATTGCAGGTAAGCTTCCCCAGAGAAAAATTACAGTAGGTGCGGCTAACGGCTACAGCTCCTACGGTAACCAGATTGGTCTTGCTACAGGTCACGTTTCCGAAGTTTACCACCCTGGCTATGTTGCAAAGCGTATGGAAATCGGTGCTGTTCTCGGTGCTGCTCCTGCTGAAAATATCAGACGTGAAAGACCTGTTGCAGGGGACGTTGTTATCCTTCTTGGCGGTAAGACAGGCCGTGACGGCTGCGGCGGTGCTACAGGTTCTTCAAAGTCACATACACTCGAATCACTTGAAAGCTGTGGTGCTGAAGTTCAGAAGGGTAATCCTCCCGAGGAGAGAAAGCTCCAGAGACTTTTCCGCAACCCCGAAGTTACAAAGCTTATCAAAAGATGTAACGACTTCGGTGCAGGCGGTGTATCTGTTGCTATCGGTGAGCTGACAGATGGACTTATTATCAACCTCAACGCAGTTCCAAAGAAATATGACGGTCTTGACGGTACTGAAATCGCTATTTCCGAGTCACAGGAGCGTATGGCTGTTGTAGTTGCTCCCGAGGACGTTGATAAGTTCATGGAAGAAGCTAAAAAGGAAAATCTTGAAGCTACTCTTGTTGCAGATGTTGTGGACGAGCCTCGCCTCAAGATGAACTGGAACGGCAAGACAATTGTTGACCTATCAAGAGATTTCCTCAACTCCAATGGTGCCGCAAAGCATACAAATATTGTTATTGACGATCCTGATCGTATTCGTGATGAGGAACTCTGCGATAATGCTGACGAATGGACAAAGCTTATGGGCAGTCTCAATGTATGTTCACAGAAGGGACTCGTTGAAAAGTTCGACTCTACAATCGGTGCAGGCACAGTTCTTATGCCTTACGGCGGTGTATACCAGATGTCACCCTCACAGGCTATGGCTGCAAAGATCCCCGTATTAAAGGGCGAAACAAATACCTGCTCACTTATGGGTTGGGGATATAATCCCGATCTTTCCGTAATCAGCCCCTACCATGGTGCAATGATGGCTGTTATCGAGTCAATTGCAAAGGTAGTTGCAGCAGGCGGTTCATATAAGAAGTGCTGGCTCACATTCCAGGAATACTTCGAGAGAACACAGAATGATCCCAAGCGCTGGGGTAAGCCTATGGCTGCACTTCTTGGTGCATTCAAGGCACAGCTTGAAATGGGCTGCGGTTCTATCGGTGGTAAGGACTCAATGTCAGGTACATTTGAGAATATTGATGTTCCGCCCACACTTGTATCATTCGCTGTATCAACTGCAAAGGCTGACAAGGTTGTATCAACCGAGTTCAAAAAAGCTGGAAATAAGGTTATATACATTGCTCCAGACTATGATGCAGACGGACTTCCTGTATTTGATAGCGTAAAGAGTGTATTTGACAAGGTTGAGGATATCATTTCCGCAGGCAGAGCAGCTTCAATCTGGACAATCGGCTACGGCGGTGTTGCAGAGGGTATTGCAAAGATGTGCTTCGGTAATAAGCTTGGTTTTGAATTTACAGAGCGTCTTGCTCCCGAAACATTATTCAAGCCTACATATGGTGCATTTATTATCGAGCTTACAGGCGAGGCATCCGATGATGAAACAGTAATCGGTAAGGTTATTGACAGCTATAAGATTTGCACAATTGATTATATTGTAGGTCTTGACGGTCTCCAGAGAGTATGGGAGGGCAAGCTTGAGCCTGTATTCCCATGCAGAATTAAGACAACTGACGCTACTCCTGCAAAGTACAGCTTTAAGAATACAGAAAAGCTTGCATCGTCTGAAAAGTTTGCAAAGCCAAGAGTTCTTATCCCTGTATTCCCAGGTACAAACTGCGAATACGATACAGCAAGAGCATTTGAAAAGGCTGGTGCTGTAGCTGAAACTGTAATTATCCGCAATATGTTTGCAGGTGACATTGAGCAGTCAGTTGATTACTTTGAAAAGGCAATCAAGGAGTCACAGATTATTATGATTCCCGGCGGATTCAGCGGCGGTGACGAGCCCGAGGGAAGCGGTAAGTTTATTACAGCATTCTTCCGCAACCCCAAGATAAAGGACGCTGTTCACGAACTTCTGAAAAACCGTGACGGTCTTATGCTTGGTATCTGTAACGGCTTCCAGGCACTTGTAAAGCTTGGACTTGTGCCTTTCGGTGAAATCGTTGATATGAATGATGATTCACCTACGCTTACATTCAATACAATCAATCGTCACCAGTCAATGATGGTAAATACACGTATTGCTTCAAATAAAAGCCCATGGCTCTACGGCACAGAGGTGGGCGACATCCATTGTGTACCGATTTCACACGGTGAGGGACGCTTCGTAGCTCCTGCAAGCCTTATCCAGCAGCTTGCTAACAATGGTCAGATTGCTACACAGTATGTTGACCTTGAGGGCAATCCTACAATGGATATCCGTTATAATCCCAATACTTCAATTGAAGCTATCGAGGGTATCACATCTCCTGACGGCCGTGTATTCGGTAAAATGGGACACTCCGAGCGTAAGGGCGGATTTATCTGCAAGAACGTTGAGGGTAACAAGGATCAGAAGATATTTGAAAGCGGCGTAGCTTACTTCAAATAATGTAACCGTCAAATAAAACCGCGTCCTGAAAGAAAACGCAAGCCTCGCCGAAAGTGGCGAGGCTTGTTGATTATCAAGTATTAAAAGGCAGAAAGAGTGTTCCGGCAGGGCGAGAGAATAATAATGTCAGATATTTCTCTACATCAAGTCCATTAGCCTGAGCAGTTGATATTACCGAGTATAATGCAGCACTACATTCAGCACCTCTGGCTGTATTGTTGAAAAGCCAGTTCTTACGTCCTAAAGCAAATGGTCTTATTGCGTTTTCTGCTCTTTATGCGAATATTCGCATAAAGAGCATTATCCGAACAAAATACTTATCCGAAGCATTTTAAGGAAAGCGCATAAAAGCGTTATCTTTAAAAAAAGCTTCGGATATTCTTTTTTTGTGATATAATCAGTATATCTATAAATTAGGAGGTAACTGATTATGGCAAGACCAAAACGAAAACCATTTTACGCACAAATTGTTTCAAAAGAAATTCTGGAAAACAACAGCTGGATTGTTGAATACAATAACAATAGTCGTGTTGTTATAGAATATCTTGTATCTTCTGAAGCAAAGAAAACAGCCTACTATGCTTCGCTTAACTGTCTGGAGAAACTTAAAGACTATCTTGTATCCACTAAAAAAACTTATTCATATTCTGAAGCACTTGAATGGTATGATTCATTAAATTCAAAAGACAATTATCTTATTACTCTTCAGAGATTGAACGAAGTTTATGAAACAGGCTCTATAAAACACTATTGCCTGTATGCATTCAATCTACCAATATATACAGAATTGAATGAAGAATGGAAATCAATACTTGATGATTTTTTAAAAAGTCTCAACTATCTTCCTTCAACTATTAATAAAACCAGATTTGTTTTATCAAGTTTTTTCTACAAAGCACAGCAAACCGGTATTACGCCATATGATATCACATACAGTTTTGTATCAGAATATATTGCAGAAAACAAACATCAACGCAATTGCGAAAATCTGCAGGATATATTAGCATACATGGCTTCGTATGGATATATATCACCGATACTTCAATGGTATCCGTATTTAGAAAAACACAACAGAGTCATTTACAATGAAATGCTGACAAGCATTCAGATAAATGAGATAGCAACAATAATGTCTGAAAGAACATGCTTTCAAATAGATGAGGCTTTTATTGAATTAGCCATCGAGTTCACAAAACAAATAAAATCTGCAGGATACAGTGTTTCTGTAGTAAAAGAAGCCAGATATACTATACACAGTTTACTTGTATTTTTAAATATAAACCATTATCCGTATAATCCGGAAATCGCAGATATATGGCTTGATATTCATAAAACAAGTATACGAAAAACTGAATGTAAAAGTCTAAAAAGAATTCTATTTCTTTTTGATTCTTTTTTAGAAGAAAAAAAGATAACACCAGAAAGAAAAAATACGTTTAAAAAACTGAAATGTGATAGTTTACCTGACTGGTGTAAAACTGAATTTATCAATTTTATTAATCTGAAAAAGAAAGAAGGCTGGTGCAAATCAACAATAGACATGTATCGTTATTCTGTAACAAGATTTTGTTTTTCATTGATTAAACAAGGAATAACTTCATTTTCTGAAATCACACATGAAACAATACATCTGTTCAATATTTCTGATACTCATGAAACAGCAGAAGGAAAAAATGCATACAACTGCAGAATTAGAAATTTCCTTAAATATCTTGAACGCAATGAAATAATTCCTTATGGTATACATATCTCTTTGTACACTGTTTTTCAGAAGAAGGAGAGAATTGTAACAACACTCACCAAGGAAGAAATGCATGAAATCGCCAAAAGACTAAGTAAAGCTAAAACAGAGATTGAACTTAGAAACCGTGCTATTCTAATGATAGGACTTAAAATGGGACTAAGGGCCTGTGATATTGTTAATCTGCGTACTTCAAATATTGATTGGAAAAGACAAACTATAAAAATCGTACAGCAGAAGACTCTTTATGAAATAGAAGTTCCTATGCCTACAGAAGTAGGAAATGCAATATATCTTTATCTGAAGAATAGAAAAACAAATAGTGATATATTGTTTACTAAAGCTAAAATGCCATTTAATGCAGTGACAAAATCAGTATGTAACAGTGCTTTGAAAAGGACATTGCCTGAAAGAAGTATAAGCGGTTCAGGATTTCATGTTACAAGAAGAACATTTGCAACAGAACTTCTTAAGAACAATGTAAAGAAAAATGTAATTTCAGATTTACTTGGTCATAGAAATAAAGAACAACTTATGAAATATTTGAATCTTGATTCTGACAGAATGTTTTTATGTCCATTATCCCTTGAGGAAACAAATCTTTGCATGGAGGTAAATCGCTATGACTGAGAAGAAGAACTATCAGTATAACAGTGTCCTCGCTCCATATATCGAGAAGTACATAATTGAAAGAAGAATGTCAGGATGCATCTTTAATGGCGGGGCATATCAGTTAAAAAGATTTGATGAATACTGGATATCTAACGGATATAAAGATATTCATATTACAGCGAAAAGAACAGAAAAATGGTTATGCCGTTTATCTGATAGCGAAAGTAAAAGCAGTCAATCTGGAAGAGTATGTGCATTAAGGCAATTCTGCAGGTACATTAAGTCACTTGGAATAGAATGTCATGTACCAATGATTTCAATTGGCGAGGATCATAATTCTGTACACATTCTTAGTCAATCTGAAATAAAAGAACTTTTCAATATCGTTGACAATTATCATCCTGCTTTTAATTGCTCTGCCTTCAATCGTCTTGCTGATGAGTACCCAATAATTTTCCGATTGTATTACTGTTGTGGTATGAGAAACAATGAAGTGTGTAGTCTTGAAACTGCTGATGTTGATTTTGACAACGGGATAATTACAATACGTGATGGAAAAAAACAGAAAGACAGGCTTGTATATTTATCATATGATATGAATAAACTCTTAAACAAGTATTTTGCTAAAATAAAGAAAACTATAGGATTTATTCCAAGATGGTTATTTCCAGGGTTAAATGTGGACAATCATATTAGCAAAAGCAGTATCGACAGAAAATTTCAGGCATTTTGGAATATGACTGAATGTTCCGGGAAATGTGACAAAGAACCAACGCCTCATTGTCTTAGACATACTTTTGTTGTTGATAGAATAAATTTATGGGTTATGAATGATATTGATATTAATACTATGATGCCTTATCTTAGCAAATATCTTGGTCACAAGTCACCGGATGAAACATTTTACTATTACCATCTGGTCGATGATGCTTTTAAAATTGTGAATATGAAAGATACGCTTGCAAATAAAGTGATTCCTGAGGTGCGTAGAAGATGAAAAGAAAAATATTAAAGGAAAATCTGTTTTTTTCAATGACCTGGGATTATCTGAATATATTTCTTCCGTCACAGAATCAGAAAAGTAATAAAACCGTAAAAGCATATTGCGATGCATTGACAATTTTTAGACGGTATGTATCAGAAGAATGTAAATTATCTATTGAAGAATTTGAGTTTGAAAAATTAACATATGATTTTATTCTTGATTATCGAATCTTTCTTGAAAACAAAGGGTACAAGCCTAAAACTGTAAATCACCGAATTAGTGTAATAGCCGCATACATAAAATATGTGGCTATGAAAAAAACAGAACTAATGCAGATATATCTGAATGTTTCAGAAGTTCCTTATGTAAAGGAAACTCAAGAAATCAAAGAAATAATAGAAAATCCAGAAGCACTTCAGATGTTGCTTTCATCACCCAAGCCATCCAAAATTGGAATAAGAGATCAGATTATCATGACAATACTTTATGATTCAGCAATTCGAGCAGATGAACTGATTAATCTTGATTTATTAGATGTGAATATCAATAATGATGTACCATATTTGAGAATATACGGTAAAGGTAGTAAAGAAAGAATTGTCCCGATATCAGAGAATACTGTATTACTTATTCAAAATTACATACGGATTTATCATGCTTCAGGTAGATCATCACCGTTCATATATACAATTATCAACGGCAGAAAGAATCGTATGTCGGAAAGAAATATTGAAAGAATTCTTGAGAAATACGGAGATATCGTAAGGAAAATTTATTCAGATATCCCCGCCAGAATACATCCACATATGCTTAGGAGAACCAGAGCTACTGGTTGGTACCGCGATGGCGTGCCTATTGAAACGATAGCAGTATTGCTTGGACATTCAAACATACAGACAACTAGAAAATCTTATGCAAAACCTTCTGCTGAGATGTTAAAATCTGAAATATCCGAAAGTGATACACCCTTAATTGAAGAATTATCAGAAAAAACGTTATGGGAAAATGATGATGAACTTGCTCGTCTTTGTGGTTTGAGGTAAAAAGAATATCCGAAGCTTTTTTCTAAAGATAACGCTTTTATGCGCTTTCCTTAAAATGCTTCGGATAAGTATTTTGTTCGGATAATGCTCTTTATGCGAATATTCGCATAAAGAGCAGAAAATGCGATAAGGCCATTCACCATAGGCAGAAAAAACTGGCTTTTCAACAATACAGCCAGAGGTGCTGAATGTAGTGCTGCATTATATTCTGTGATATCAACTGCTCAGGCTGATGGACTTGATGTAGAGAAATATCTGACATTATTATTCTCTCGCCCTGCCGGAACACTCTTTTTGCCTTTTAATACTTGATAATCAACAAGCCTCGCCACTTTCGGCGAGGCTTGCGTTTTCTTACAGGACGCGGTTTTATTTGACGGTTACGGTGGTTTTGATTTATGGGGCAAAAACAACATTTTATGGTGTAAAAAGTAATATGAATATTCCTTTTCATAGTGTATAATTAAGACAGTAGTAAAGCGAGGGCACATTGAAAGTGCCAAATAATTTTGGGAGGGAATATCAAATGAAAAAGATATTATCAGCATTACTGTCATCTGTAATTGTATTTAGTTCGGCAACTGTACTGCCTTTTGAAGCAGAAGCGGCAAACGGTACTCAGTATGAGTTCGAAAAGGGGAGAATTGTAAATTCAGGCGAAAACGGCGCAGAAATTACATCAATTAGTGGAGCCAGCGCAGGAAAAGCAGTTGACCTCAAAGACGGTGGAAATACTGTTACTCTAACGGTAAACGCAGGCAACTCCGGTGCCCACAGATTGAGTATACGTTACAATCAGCCATATGATGAGGACGGAAAATATCAGAATGTCATTGTAAACGGCAAAAGTGCAGGGGAGATATTCTTCGATTACACAGGAGATGATTTTGGCGTAGTAAGCGTAAATGCAGATTTAAAATCAGGCAGCAATGAAATTGCAGTAGAAGCGAACTGGGGCTGGACAAATCTTGATTGTCTTCTTGTTGAAGAGGGCAGCTTCTCCAATTACACAGGAGATGCAAAGCTTTCAAATCCAAATGCTTCCGCTAAGGCACAGGCTCTTTATAACTATCTCTGTGATACATACGGCAACTATGTTATTTCCGGTCAGCAGGAATCTACATGGATGGGCAGCGAAGACTATGAGTTCGAGATTATTAAAAATGCAAGCGGAAAATATCCTGCATTACGTGGTCTTGACTATATGGGCGATGATTTTGCGGGCTGTAACCGCCGTGCAAAGAAATGGTATGAACGAGGCGGTATTGTAACGATATGCTGGCATTGCGGCAGCGATTTTAGAGGAAGTCACACAGAATCCCTTGATACAGATTTGAACTGGAGCAGTGCATTGACTCCAGGAACAAGCGAGTATAACGCACTTATTGCAGGTATGGACAAGGGAGCAAAAGCACTTCTTGAATTAAAAGAAGCAGATATACCTGTAATCTGGCGACCATTCCACGAATTTGACGGTAAATGGTTCTGGTGGGGAAAAGGCGGAGCTGAAAATTTCAAAAAGCTCTGGATAATTATGTACGACCGCTATACAAATTACTGGGGGCTTGACAATCTCATCTGGAGTCTTGGTTACTGCGGAGATGTAAACAGCGGTTGGTATCCAGGTGATGAATATGTCGATATAATCGGTGCTGATACCTATGTTAATCATACTGATTCGCTTGTAAGTATGTATAATAAAACAGCACAGGTAGCTGATAAACCTGTTTGTCTCCATGAAAACGGACCAATTCCCGATCCCGAAAAGATGAAATCAGACGGAGCAAAATGGCTTTGGTTTATGACATGGCACACATCATTCATTGACAGCAATCAGTTTAATACTACTTCATATATCAGCAGAATCTACAACAGCGATTATATGCTTACACTTGATGAGCTTCCCGATGTTTACAGCTATGGAAATACTTCATCAGGCGGCGATAATGCACCTGAATTTACAATAGTACCTCCCGAAGCGCTTAAAGGCGATATTAACGAGGACGGAGATGTTACTATAGCTGACGCTGTACTCCTTGAAAAGTGGCTTTTGGGAAGCGGAACAAATAATTCTGCTAATTGGAAAAACGCTGATATATACACAGACAACGTAATTAATGTCTATGATATGATTGAAATGAGAAAGCTTATTTCCGAGGAAAAAAGGCCCGTAACTCCACCTGCAACCGAATCGCAGAAGCCTACATATAATTATGATTCTGCCAAGATATATGCTGAATATCCGTTGAGCTATAAAAATACAATTTCACAGGCAGGTACTGTTGTAAAGGAAAGCTATAACGGCATTAACGGAACAAATTCGCTGAATGTATATCTGCCCTACGGCTATGATAAGAACAAAAAATACAATATCTTCTACTTCATGCACGGTATGGGAGATGACGAAAACACATTGCTTTACAATGATAACGGAGAAATGCAGCGTGTGTTCGACAATATGATAAACAACGGTGATATTGAGCCTATGATAATTGTTACACCTACCTTTAACAAGTGCAGTAGTGACACTTTCTATAATGCTGAGAATTTCTACATGGAATTCCGTGAAAGCGTAGTCCCATTCGTTGAGAGGAAATATTCAACTTATGCAGAGTCAACATCCAAGGAAGATATTGCTGCATCAAGAATGCACAGAGCCTACGGCGGTTTTTCAATGGGAAGTGTTTCTACATGGGCAGTCTTTGAAAACTGCGTTGATATAGTTGGATATTTTATGCCTATGAGCGGTGGTCATCATTGGGGCACAGGAAATGCAGACGCAGGTGCTTTAGCACGTGCGGTTGACAATGCAGGTCTGAAAAAGAATGAATACTTCATCATGTCTGCAACAGGAACATCTGATTTTGCATATTCTGTTCTTGCACAGCAGATTGAAGATATGAAGAAACAAAGCCAGTTTGAGTATACATCTGATTTTTCAAAAGGCAACTTCTGGTTTATTCTTGCAAATGGCGGTGAACATAGCTGGTACTATGTACGTCAGTACATCTATAATTGCCTGCCGTTCTTCTTCCGTCAGTCATAAATGTTATCCCATTCGATTGCAAAATCGAGTTAATTCCCAAGAAACAGAGCCGAGTTGTTTAACAAGGCTCTGTTTTGTTATTGACAAAATAATAGTGATAATGTATAATTACATTAGTAAAAAGAAACAAATACAGGAGGCGGAATAATGGAGAGTAAAGGCAGAATAGGAGTTATACTGCCACATATCCTATGTAATACGGAAACCGAGTTTATTGACGTTATATATGAAACAGCCGCTGAATATGGATATGATACCCTTGTTATATCAGGTGTCATAAATTATATGGATGAGATGCTGGAGACATCGTATTGCAAGGGGCAAACAAATATTTATGACCTGATACTGTACGGGGATTTTGACGGCTTCATATTTGAAGCAAATATTTTTTGCAGTGAAAAGCAGAGGAAAATTATACTTGACTTATTGAAAAAACGTGACATACCCACAGTTATTGTAAATTATGAACAGCCGTATTTTCCGGTTATTTCAGCAGATGAGACGATACAGCTTCGTATTACTACAGAACATCTCATTAAAGAACACGGCTGTAGAAAACTGTACTGTATCGGCGGCTACAAGGGGCATATTCCATCAGAGGAGCGTATTAACGGATTCAGACAGGCTATGGATAATGCAGGTGTAAAATACGATGAAAGCTGGATTATATACGGTGATTACTGGCGTGATATTCCACGGCAGATAGCTATTGATATTGCGGAGGGGAAAATAGAAAAACCTGACGGAATTGTCTGCGGCAACGATATTATGGCTGTAGAAGTATGTCGCACACTTTTAGAAAAAGGTGTGAAAGTTCCCGAGGATATAAAAGTAACAGGCTGTGACGGCAGTATAATATCCCAGACGGAAAGAGTGACTATAACAACAGTATCAAGCCAATCCAAGCTTAATGGTATGCTTTCTGTTCGTAAATTGCTTGATATTATAGGTGAAAATGTTACAGATAATTACCTTCCTCTTGAACTTGTTATCGGTGAAAGCTGCGGTTGTGCAGAGAATGGTAATATTTGCAGGAGCAAAAGTCTTTCTGATATACGTGAATATGCAGGAAATGTTTTTGAAATGCTGGAGCATAGACGTACAAGCAGTTACGGTGAGATTAACAGAAGAATGTCGGAATGCAGCAATTTATACGATGTTACGGGAACCTTTTTAGGCTGCTGCTATATGATGCCTACGGGTATAAAAGCAGAACTTTGTCTTTGCGACGATTGGTGCAGAGATATGAGCAATCCGCTGATATACCGCAGGGGAGGGTATTCCGACAAAATGATATTGGGAATGGAAGCAGATTATAACGGCTGCAATCAGATGATTGAATTTAATATACGTGATATATTCCCGTCGCTGAAAAAGCCTCATAATCCAAGATTAACAGTATTATCATCAATACATTATAAAGGTCAGATTTTCGGTTATGTAGGATTTACCTACAAAAAAGCTGCACATATAATTTTTGACGAGTTTTATATGACTTGGTGCGATTCCGTAAGTATCGGTCTTAACAGCGTACAAAACAGGATGTACAAGGAGTATGTGAATAAGCGTATAGAATCCCTTTCGGAGTTTGCCCCTGTTCTTGGTATTTACAATAGACGTGGACTTATAAGCAAGCTTGTTGGACTTATGACTGAAAACAACAGCTCGGAATATCTGCTGATTCTTGTTTCATACATAAAAGAGGGGAGAGTGAGATACAGCGTACCCCCTGTCAATTCTATAGTAAACGCCATTCGTCTAACTGACAAAGGGTATATCCTTGCAAGTATAGATGAAGAAATAATAGGTGCAGTAGTCAGAAATGATGAGCGGAAAATATCCTCATATGAGTTGGCAGTTGAAATTACTGATAAAGTAAACGCGTCATATAAAGGTGCAATCGAGTTGAAAACAGATCGTATTGCAGTAATTTCGAAAGTTGTAACATCAGCGGATATTTTTGAAATTGATGCTCTTATATCTAAACTTACAGATGAATTAAAGGGGAAAATGATGAGCCTTAGTTCGGGAATGTTCAGTTATAAGGACAGATTTATCGCCCTGCGAGAGGATATATTCAGTCATCCCGAAAAGGAATGGAATATTGAGGCAATAATCAGAAGTATGGGTATAAGCAAAAGTCATTTCCAGAGAATATACAAGGAGCTTTTTGACACAAGCTGTAAGGAGGATATAATAACTTCAAGAATGGAAAAGGCTAAATGGCTTCTTGAAAATACAATAATACCTGTAACGCAGATTGCGGAGCAGTGCGGATATTTCAACAGCAGTCATTTTATAAGACAATTTGGCAGCCGTGTGGAAATGACCCCCTCGGATTATCGTAAAAATTTCAGAAAGGAATAATATTGCAAACATTATGGGACGAAATGTCATTTACTGTTAATGAAAAATAGTGTATTATAATATTAGCTTCACAAGAAAAATATATCTGCACATATTTTTACTGTGACATTATCCGAAAAAGGTTGACTAAGAGGGAAAATACATCCTTTTTCGGAAAGTTTTGGGTGGACAAATCGGAGAAGTGCATCAGTTCTGCTGGTGCATTTTCCATATGCAAAAGTATTATTTTTATAATTTTGGGAGCAGTTGCTGAAACAATGGATATAATTTTACTTCATAAACTGATTGTTGACAAAATTTTCATCTCAAGCGAACACGTTATAACTTTTTATGAATTCCCATGGAACATCTAATAGCTTTCAGCACTGTGCACTATGCGCGGTGCTGTTGTGCTTCATAATCCTTTTTATATATGAAATTGAAATTCGCTGTAATTCACGATTTAAGAATTGGCGATTGGTTAAGTTTCAATAATATAAGAAGTTTTTTCGTTTGGTAACGAAATTTATAATTTGACTTTTTTGAAGAAAAGTTGTATAATAAAACAATCGAATAGGTTAACAATTCAAAATATAAATCAGAAAGGCATAACAATGAAAAAATTAGTCACATTTCTTTTACTTCTTGCAATGACATTACCTGTCGCTGCCTGCGACAACAAGCAGGAAAGCTCTTCACTGTCGGAAAACTCTATTCAGCAGGAAAGCAGCATTCACACCGAAAGCAATACTGCTGAAACAGAACAGCCACAGACATTATGTCCCACAAAGCTTACCAACAAAATGACGGAGACGGAGCTTTTAAGCGTGGATAAGCACGCGCTCACGCTTCTTGACGAAATCGAAAAACCAAATGCCGATCCGAATGCTGAGCACAAAGTCAGCATCGAGTTTCAGACGATTGACCTTGATGAATATCGTAAAAATTTGGAAGAGAATCGATCTGAAATTGGCGATGAACAATACGAGGCGGCTATGGAGGATATCAGAATCGCTGAAGAAAAAGGTGAAGACTCCTTTCAGTTTAGTGCTTACATTCTTGTTGACGGGTATATCGTTCAGCGACTTGTCCCTAACGCAGATGATTTTAATGATGGCAACTCATTCGGCTTTACTTCTAGCACAATAGGAGACAACGGTGAGTCGAAAGAAGAAAAACTCTCTTTTGATTCATTTGAGGAATATCTCGACTATATCAGAGAACAAGATTCCAAGTTCGGTTATACCGATGAAGAAACCGAAATGGAGATCCTGCAAATTCAGCTTGCATATGAAGCACTGAAAAACGGCAATTATGAAACGCTGCCCGAAGGTTCAGTCGATACGAGTGATCAATCGTTGTACCTCTGGTATGCCTTTCACAATTACAGAAGCGACTGGGAATATGACCGTGAAGCCGTTGAAGCGATCAAAGATTCTGTTGACGAGATATACTTTTACGACGAAGAACTTGGTAAAGCGTTTATCGTTCATGTGACGCTTCCGCCTGATTATGACGAGAACAAAACATATCCTGTGTTCTTCCTGACAGACGGTATATGGCGTTTCGGCAACTGTCCTGAACTACGAAAATGCATGGAAAACGGCGATGCTGCACCTGTGATACTTGTCAGCCTTTATTATTGCTACAATGTCACCGACCCTGACCAATGGATGCGCTATGTTGATCTTGTGATCGACCGTGACAAGCTGCTTGACTTTATCACCGACAACCTTATGCCGTATTTATGCGAGAACTATAATATCGACTGTGAAAATTCCACGTTGTACGGACATTCGGACGGCGGTGTGTTCACGCATAATGCGGTTTTCAATTCGGACAGATATGAGAATCAGCCGTTTGGTCATTATATCATTGGCAGCCCTGCACTTTGGGGACTGTATCATTATAATCTGGATAATAATTTGAGCAATGACGATGTGCTGAATGATTACAGTTATTTTGATAGAAATGAAATGCTGGATAAGTCTATATTCCTTTGTGCAGGTTCACTGGAAGATCCCGATTATGCCCACAATTATCGTGAGGGGGATGATACAACGCTCGAAGGTGTTGCAAAGCTGAAAGAACGTTTCGAAGCGCACGGCGTGGACCTTACATATAAATTATATGAATCCCATCATTATCAGTATATCCCTGAAATGCTGGTTGAATATCTGAAAAGAACGTATCCGTGTTATTTGAAGCAAAAATTTGATTTACATGACTAAATATCGCAAACAACCGCCTGTGGTTCATTCCACAGGCGGTTGTTGACATTTGGGAAGTATTATTTGAGAGTGTAAGGACTCAAAGTAATAATATTTGAAATGTTCAACATTTATTATTGAAAATAGCGGTGAAATGTGGTATAATATAACAAAGTGGACAGACCGATAAACCAAATGGAACTTAGAAAACGGGGTAGTGTTTTATGGAATTTATTTTATTAATTAGCGGACTTTCATTTTGTATTTTATTTGTTATTTTCATATTTTTAAAATCATACATTGATAATAAAAAAGAAAAAAAGCTCATGACAGAGATATTTATGAAATATGGATTAAAAACAAATGCCAAAATATATGAATTTGTCGAACATCATTACTACGGAGGATTTATTCCGGGAAAATATAATTTTCGTATAGAATTTCAATATAACAGTACTAAGTGTGGGACTGGATCTTGCTATTATGTATTACCAACTAATAATCCCAAAAGTAAAGATTATCTCAAAAGTGAAGAAATACCTATTATATACATTCCCGCACATTTAGATTATTATAACGGATTGATAAGTCGCAAAGAGTTTTTCAGCTATATCGGGCATAAACTTCGTCTTGGAAATGATCAATGGTTGGTTATATTTGCAGAAGATATTAGCTTTTTTACGAATTTTGACGATTTTTGATGATATGTTTTCCATTCTTATAACCACCAACAGCGAAAGGAGTAGAACGAAAATGCTTCTGAAAAAGCTAATATCCGCAATAACAGCGGCAATATGCCTTGCTGTATGCAGTACGTCAGAAATACCCACAACAGCGGCAGAGGAACATATAACGAAGGTCAACGGTACATTTATACAGCCGTGGTTGTATGCCACATACGACGATGAACGCTGGGATGCTGAAATGCAGATAATGAAAGAAATTGGCATAGAATTTCTGATTATGGGCGATGTTGCCAATCATAATACAGACGGCACATGGACTGTTTATTATCCCTCGGAGATTAACTATCTCAGGGATTATTTTGCCTACGATGCCCTTGAAAAGCTGTTTTATTATTGCGATAAATACGACATAAAGCTGTATCTTGGTATGGGACTTGATACTGCATGGAACAGCGATATAGCGTCAACAGAGGGCAGAGCCGCCAACAGGGAATATATGCGTAAATGCAACGAAATCACAACGGAACTTTACAATAAATATAAATCCCGCTACCCCGATACATACTACGGCTTTTACTTTGTTACAGAGCTGTACAACACCATATATATGGACACAGATACAGGAATTGACGCATATGCAGAGGGACTTGACGAGATGTTCACAATGGTCATCGACAACTGCAATAAGCTTAATCCAGATATGCCGTTGCTTTTCAGCCCTTATGTAAATATATTCGGATATGGCTATGCAAGTATAAATTCCGATAGATTTACAGAATACTATACAGAAGTTCTGAGCCGTATTCCATTCCGTGACGGCGATATGATATGCCCACAGGACAGCTGCGGAGCAGGCGGCTGCAATAATTCCCACCTTGAAGAATGGATAAAGGCATACAGAAACGCCGTTGACCGTTCAAATGAAATCCGAGGAACAAAGCTTCTTCTTGGCACAAATGCGGAGCAGTTTATTTCTCCCGATGCCACAAGAATGACAAGCCCTCACGGTGTGTCATATGTAGGTACACAGACGGTAGACGACTTCGCAGGCAGCCTTGAAATTGCCCGTCCCTACGTAGATTCCCTGTTCTGTTTTGCTTATCCTCACCATTATTCGCCATATAACGCTATGCCCGAATTTCACGAGAATTTCATGCATTATCTTGAAACAGGGGAGATTGAAAAAGAACCTCCCACACCTCCTACAGCTGTAAAAACAGAAGTGGTAACAGCCGAAAATGCACAACATCTGAAACTTTCAATTTACGGAATGGCAGATAATACGGCAGTTGCACAGACTAATATCTATAAAAACGGTAAGTTATACGACTACCTTGTAGCAGGAGTAAAAACAGGCGGCTCAGGCTCAAATACAACGCAAAATCAATGGATTGATTACGAATTTGACATTAACGACGAAACGGCTGTATATGAATTCGAATGCATTGACGTGTGCGGAAATATTTCGCAGAAAAGCAGTTATAAGGTTACTCCCGATAATACAAATAATCTTGCAGATGAATATTCAGCCAACACAGAAAAGCCTGTAAACTGGGAATTTACAGACCTTGACCATATTGAATATACCGTATCGGGAAACAGTATCAGAATAACAGGCTTTGACAATGCCATTGAAAATCTTGTTATTCCCGATAAAATCGAAGGCTTGCCTGTTACTGTAATTGACTGGTATGCCTTTGAAAATTGCTATAATCTGAAATCGGTTACAATTCCCGATACAGTTACCCATATCAGCCGATTTGCTTTTGCTCATTGTACAGCACTTGAAACTGTAAATATGCCGAAATCATTGTATTCAATTGAACAGTATGCCTTTTTCAATTGTCCGAAACTGAAAGGTATAAATTTACCTGAAAATCTTGCATTTATCGAACAAAGAGCGTTCAGCGGCTGTAAATCTATAACAGAGATTACAATTCCAAAAGCTTGCACAAGTGTAGGGGAGTATGCTTTCCTCAATTGCGATTCATTGTATACAATTACTGTAAACGGCGAAAATACATCGTTCGATAGTCGTTCTGTAGGGTATTGTTACAACAATGGCTATGGCATAAAAAGTGGATTCACAATTGATTCTGCCAACGGCACAGCTGTTGAATATGCGAAAGAAAATAATATACGTCTGAAATCGAATATTATCAAAGGTGATGTAAATGCAGACGGAAGCTTCACAGTTGCCGACCTTGTAATGCTTTCAAAATGGCTTTTAGGCAGCGGTGATATTACAGATTGGCAGGCAGGGGATTTGTACAATGACGGTATTATTGATGTATTTGATATGATTGAAATGAGAAAAATGTTTGTTTCATAAAGTTTAAAAAGCCATAGTTTGATTGAATTTAAAAATAGAAGGAAGGAGTACACAGTTTGATTAATGATTATAAAATTTTAGCAAATAGCGGTATGTCTGCTATGAAGATTTCCAGTAAATTGACAGCATTAACCTGTGCTGTATCTTTAATGTTAAGCGGTGCAACTTCCGTTTATGCCGTGACTGATACTTCCTACCGTCAGATACAGGATTACGCAATTTTCAACGGCAGCGGAAATATTAACTGGTGCGGCGGACAAAATCTTGAAGTTGTCAATTCAAAAATTCCGATTGACAGCAGTGTTACATATGACGGTGTATCTTCATTGCGTGTAAATATAACTGATAAGTCAGATTGGTGGACTGCTCGGCTTGTAGTGAGAAGCTGGATGTCTATGGATTTTTCTCATTTTCAGCCAAGCGGACGGCTTGAATTCGATGTAAAAGGCAATGATGGCGGTGAAAAATTTACCATTGGTTTTGCAGATAGTATTTCAGAAACAGATGAAGAAGACATTGCCACTGTCCCGATAACCGATTATACGGCTGTCACAACAGACTGGCAGCATATCTCAATTCCGTTGTCTGATATTTCAGCAGCAAATTCCGATGTAGATTTAAGCGATATTACGCTGATTTATCTGAAAAATGATGGTGTTACAGAATCGCAGAAATTCTGGATTACAAATATCGAGGTTACAAGTGATGAATCGGAGCCGCAGTCGCCTCCGTTTAAAGTCAATCAGGCGGGCTTTCTTCCTGACAGCTCAAAATATGCTCTTGTTTCTTTCTATCCCGAATTGTACGATGTTGCAGAGGGCGAGGTTTTTTCTATTTGCGATTCTGTAACTGGCGAATCAGTATACAGCGGCACGTTACAGCTTTTATCAGTGTTTGATGAGCGTGACAGCGGTGAAAAGGTATTCAGAGCAGATTTTTCTGATTTTGAAAAAACAGGCAGATACTATATTTCTGTAGACGGGCTTGAAAAATCGGTAAATTTTTCAATTGGAAATAATGTCTATGCAGAAGCACTCACAGCAGCGCAGAAATATTTCTATTATCAGCGGCAGGGGAGTGCTTTAGGGGAAGAATATGCGGGGAAATTCGCAAGAAATGACCTTGGTATTGATGATTCTGTAGTGGCATATTCTAGCGGAAAAACAGGCATAGTCAGCTCACAGAAAGGTTGGTTTGACGCAGGGGATTCCGGAAAATATGTGAATACAGGAGCCGGAGCAGTATCAACTCTCCTGTGGGCGTATGAGATGTATCCACAGTATTTCAATGATAATTCGCTGAATATTCCCGAAAGTGGAAACGGTATTCCCGATTTGCTTGACGAAGCAAGATGGGAGCTTGAATGGATTCTTACAATGCAGGATATTGAAAGTGGAGGATTTTATCCGAGAATACAAGGAGACGCAGGAAAACGTGCTATAATGGATAAAAACGGCTGTACCACCGATGATACAGCGTGTGCGGTTGGTGTTCTTGCAGAGGCATATCTGACATACAGGGATATTGACATTGAATTTGCTGAAAAATGCCTTGACGCAGCTGAAAAAGGCTGGGAGTTCTTGGTTGATAATCCTGAAAATATTCAGTCCTATGATGTATATGTAGTTGAAGATGATGTTCCCGACAGGTTGTGGGCGGCAGGTGCTTTATATCGTGCAAACGGCGATATATCCTGTAAGAAATATTTTGAGGAAAACTGTCAGAAGCTTACAGAGGATTTTGAAAAGAGTTATACCTATGGGAACAGGTGGGGCGACAACTGGCTTACGGGCTGTTTGCATTATCTTCTGTGCGATGAAACAGACGAGCAGACATATAAATGGCTTGTTGATGAAATCGGCATATGGCGTGAAACCCTACTTGCAACAAAATGGGAGAATAATATATGGGGAGTACCGCTTCATAAGGGCAACTATTTCAGAGGAATCACTCTTGAAATCTGCAATATGGCAATGGGACTTACCATAACCGACAGGATTTTAAATCTCAATGACAGCCGCACAGATGAGTGCACATCGACATCACTTTCGTGGATTTTAGGTGCAAATCCTCTTGGTATCAGCTATGTTACAGGCTGTGGAGAAAATAGCATAAACACGATTCACAGCGAAATTTTTGAAAATGACGGAATTGATGAAGTGCCTGATGGATATATGCCGCAGGGCCCGAACTATACGGCTCTCAAAACCTATTCAAGATTTGCCGCAAAATGCTATATTGACAGTCAGAATGACTGGGTATGTAACGAGCATACAGTATACGGCAATGCCTCTTTAGTATATCTTTTGGCGGCGGCATCTGGTGAAATAACAGTAATCGGCGATGTAAATGCTGACGGAGAATTTACCGTAGCTGACATGGTAATGCTTTCAAAATGGCTTTTAGGTAGCGGAGATATTACAGACTGGCAGGCTGGAGATTTATACAATGACGGAAAACTTGATGTTTTTGATATGATTGAAATGAGAAAAGAAATTATAAAAATAACAATGGCAGCCCGAATTGGGCTGCCGAATAATTTTTTCAATTAAAAGATGGGGGCTGTACATTTGTATTTGGAAATGACGTATCATTCGGTGATGGCTCCGACATACTGAAATACATTTTAGCAGCCTTTGTTGTACCAAAATCACGGTTTGAACCACTATTCTGTACTTTATTAAATGCCTCGCGGAACATTGCGTTGTGAGCCTCCTCACGATTCAGTAAGAAATCAATTGTTTCACGAACTTTTTTATCTTCAATCTGTCGATAAAGATATTCATATACAACTTTAGCTCTCTGCTCAGAGGCAATATTTGAAAGCAGATCAGCACAGAGATCGCCCGTTACGCTTACATAATCGCCTGTCCAGGAGTAGCCTGAAGCGTTGATTAATCCTGGATTAAGTCCCATAAGCACATGAGTTTGTATTTCTCCGTATGGAACTTCTGCAGCGTTTACATCATGACCGTTGAGAAGATTGATTGTCTGTGCTACCATTTCCATGTGCCCGAGTTCTTCTGCCGCAATATCAAGAAATAAGTCCTTGATTTCAGGATCCTTTATACGAAAACTCTGTGACATATACTGCATTGCCGCTTTGAGTTCACCGTTCGCACCGCCAAGCTGTTCCTGTAAAAGTGCAGCATACTGCGGATTGGGCTTTTCAATTTCCACTGGATGAAAAAGCTGTTTTTCGTGTTTGAACATAATATCAACCTCACTTTCGGTAATAGTATTACCAGGTTAGTGGGTTTTATACTAATTTAACAGCTTTCAAACATCACGCCTTATAGATCATTTTTTCAAAGTATTCAAGATTTTCCTTGAAATATGACAGTTGAAAAATTCTATCAGCGGTACCATGAAAAAAGTTGTAATTATCGTGCCTATATCTACAATGGTAAGAATTTTACCGAATTGTACGCCGCCTGCAATAAACAGCAGTCTGCCGAATAATCAGACATTATAACAGCGAAAAGAGCGTTTTCGGGCACTCTATTTTTCAAATATCACATTATCGCTGAAATATGAGTTGATAGAATAATGTATGAAATTATATTTTATTACCCTTTACCACAAATCACATAACAGCACTTTCTGTATATCATTAACATTTTCCGATGTTGATAATTAGAGAAAAAGTAGAAAACAAAAATTATTTTTCAATAATCAACCATTTTGGGTTGAAAAAAGCTTGTTTTTTGCCCATTAGTGAGAGGGTATGATGAAAACTCCATTCTTCATCTAAAAATAAAACCACAATAAATAAACCGCAAAAAATATATTTTTATGAACATTTTTTAATTTTTAGTAAATAGCACAAAAATACTTGACAAAATATAACCAATAATGATATAATTATTAGAACGTATATTCTGGCGGAACATAATTCCGCTTGGTAAAAGAAAGGATTACTTATGGCAAAAATTGACAAAACTGTCATCAGGGAAACCCGATATATCGCAGGAGTAACAATAGTACTCAGCGTTTTAATGGAGGCTGTCTTTCTTATAATAGGTATGTGGAGTTATAAGGTTCTTCTGGGAAATATTCTCGGAGCAGCAGCTGCTGTAGCGAATTTTCTCCTTATGGGTATAACTGTGCAGAAAGCTGTCCTCAAAGAGGAAAAAGACGCAGCAACGCTTATGAAGCTTTCGCAGACGCTGAGGAATATGATGCTTCTCATTGTAGCTGTACTTGCATTTGTACTGCCGTTCATAAATCCAGCCTCAGCTATAATCCCCCTGTTTTTTCCACGGATTGCTATTACTCTCATACCAATCCGTGATAGAAAAATTTCTAACGGAAAGGAGAATAGCAATGGAGAATGACAAACAGAAATTCAAGCTTTACGATACGCTGTATATTCTGATGATGATTGTCCCGATTGTTTTCGGTATCATTTTAAAGATACTGACAACTCCACAAAGCGAGGGTATTGCTATTTCAGGTGCAAAGATATTCTTTACCCTGAAGCTGCCTATACAGGACTTACCAATTACAGAATCGCAGATACACTCATGGCTTGTAATGATTTCCATTACGGGACTGTGCCTGTTCCTCACACACGGCTTAAAGGAAAAAGCTGATACAAAGCGTCAGCACGTTGCCGAATGGATTGTGGAAAATGCACAGAAGCTTGTTGACGAGAATATGGGCGAATATTTCAGCGGATTTGCTCCTTTTATAGCAGCAATCCTCGGACTTTCAGCTTTTTCAAGTCTGCTTGCCCTTTTCGGATTGTACGCCCCCACATCGGACGTAAACGTAACCGCTGGCTGGGCAATACTCGTTTTCTTCCTTATAACATATTATAAGATGAAATGCGGTCCCGTGGTATATGCAAAAAGCTTTGCAGACCCACCTCTGCTTGCTCCGCTTAACATTATAAGCGAGGTTGCAACCCCTGTATCTATGGCATTCCGTCATTACGGAAATGTACTTTCAGGCTCTGTAATTTCTGTACTTCTTGCAGTGGGATTACAAGGGCTCTCATCAATGGTATTCGGAAAACTTCCTGGTTTCCTTGGAGAATTTCCGATTTTTCAGATAGGTATTCCCGCAGTGCTGTCGATATATTTCGACGTATTCAGCGGATTACTTCAAGCTTATATTTTTGCTATGCTGACAATGCTCTATGTCGCAGGAGCTTTCCCTGCTGATGAGTATTACAGACGCAAGGCAATAAAAAAAATATAAATCAAAATGGAGGAAATTAAAATGTTAGAACTGGCTATTGGTATTATTCTCGGCAGCTGTGCCCTCGGTGCAGGTATTGCAATGATCGCAGGTATCGGACCTGGTATCGGTGAAGGTAACGCTGTTGCAAAGGCTTGTGAAGCTATCGGCAGACAGCCTGAATGTAAGGGTAATGTAACAACAACTATGCTCATGGGTTGTGCTATTGCAGAGACAACAGGTCTTTACGCTCTCGTTATCGCAATTCTGCTCATCTTCGTTGCTCCCGGCAGACTTGTTGACATTCTTATGGAAACTATTAAGTAATTAGATTTGAGGTTGATTCAATGCAGTCATTAGATGTAATTTCTGTCAATTTCTGGCAGATTGTAATATCCCTTGCAAACCTCACAATACTGTTTCTGATATTAAAAAAGTTGCTTTTCAAGCCTGTTCAGAATGTGCTGGAGCAAAGACAGCAAACTCTCGACAGCAAATATGAGGCTGCTGAAAAGTCTGTTGCCGAAGCCGAGGAAAACAAGAAAGTGTGGGAGGAAAAACTCCGCAGTGCCGAGGAAAAAGCCGACAGTATCATTAAAGAGGCTTCCGAGGACGCTAAAAACCACAGCGACAGAATTGTTGCCGAAGCAAGAAGCAATGCAGAAAGTATTATTCGTCAGGCAGAAAATGCGGCAGAGCTTGAACGCCGCAGTGCAGAAGAGGGCATCAAGAAGGAAATCGTTGATGTTTCCGCTGCTCTTACCGAAAAAATTCTCGGCAGAGAAATCAATATGCAGGATCATCGTGCAATGATTGATTCCTTTATCGCAGGAATAGGTGATGAAGATGACGGAAATAAGTAGAGAATACGCAGAAGCACTTTTCGCTGTAGCCTGTGAGGAAAATGCAAAGGACAAGTACAATGAGGACCTGAAAAAAATTCTCAATGTATTCAATGAAAATCCTGATTATATGGAATTTCTCGTTTGCCCCGGCATACCTCTTTCAGAGAGGATAAACGCCATAGATGAGGCATTTTCGGGAAACTTTCCTCAATATATCGTCATGTTTATGCAGCTTCTCTGCGAAAAGGGCAGAATAAAGCTGTTCAGCCAGTGCGTTGCGGAATTTATAAAGCTTGTGGACGCTTCAAAGAACATCACTGTCGCAAAGATTACAAGTGCTGTTGAGCTTACACAGGACGAAAAGGAAAATATCCGCAGAAAGCTGGAAAAATCCCTAAAAAAGGGAGTTATAACCGAATGTATTGTTGACCCGACTATTATGGGTGGAATAATTATTGAAACAGAGGGCAGGGTTATTGACGGAAGCTTGCGTAAATCCCTGCACGAAGTAAAGGAAGTGATTGGCAGATGAGTGGAAGACCCGAGGAAATCAGCGGAATTATTAAAGCTCAGATTAAAAATTATAAATCACGTATTGAAATGCGTGAAACAGGTACAGTTATCCTTGTCGGCGACGGTATCGCAAGAGTTTACGGCATCAGAGAATGTATGGCAAGCGAGCTTCTCGAATTTGAGGACGGCAGCTTTGGCATGGCTCAGAACCTTGAAGATGAAACAGTTTCCGTTGCTCTTTTGTCAGATAAGAATAATATCAGAGAGGGTACAACCGTACGCAGAACAGGAAGAGTTGTTTCTGTTCCCGTAGGCGAGGCTTTTCTCGGCAGAGTTGTAAATGCTCTCGGTGAGCCTATCGACGGAAAAGGCCCTATCCCTGCAAGCGGTACACGCCCCGTTGAAAATGACGCTCCCGGAATTATCGAGAGAAAGAGCGTTGACGTTCCTCTCCAGACGGGAATTAAAGCTATCGACAGCATGATTCCTATCGGCAGAGGTCAGCGTGAGCTTATCATCGGCGACCGTCAGACAGGTAAAACTGAAATCGCAATTGACACTATCATAAATCAGCGTAATACAGGGGTAATCTGTATCTACGTTGCCATCGGTCAGAAGAGTACTTCTGTAGTTCAGCTTGCAAACGAGCTTGAAAGATCGGGAGCAATGGAGTATACAACCATTGTTTCAGCTTCCGCCTCCGAAACAGCTCCTTTGCAGTATATCGCACCTTATTCGGGCTGTGCTATGGCTGAATATTTCAGAGAACAGGGCAAGGACGTTCTTATTATATATGACGACCTCTCAAAGCACGCCGTTGCTTATCGTGCCCTGTCACTGCTTATCCGCAGACCTCCCGGACGTGAGGCTTACCCCGGAGATGTATTCTATCTCCATTCAAGACTTCTTGAACGTGCGGCAAATGTAGCTCCTGAATACGGCGGTGGCTCTATTACAGCCCTTCCACTTATCGAAACACAGGCAGGCGACGTTTCCGCATATATCCCCACAAACGTAATTTCCATTACTGACGGTCAGATATTCCTTGAAACAGAGCTTTTCCATTCGGGAATTATCCCCGCTATCAACCCCGGTATCTCCGTAAGCCGTGTAGGCGGCTCTGCACAGCTTAAAGCTATGAAAAAGGTTTCAGGAGAGCTTAAACTCCTCTATTCACAGTATCGTGAGTTGCAGGCTTTCTCACAATTCGGAAGTGACCTCGACGCAGATACAAAGGCAAGACTTGCCCTCGGTGAGAGAATTGTGGAAGTCCTCAAACAGGGCAGAAATTCTCCCGTAAGAGTAGGCTGTCAGGTAGCTATTATCTTCGCTGTTACAAAGGGCTATCTCAATGATATCCCCGTAAAGTCCGTCAAGGCTTTCGAGCAGAAGCTCTACGACAAGCTTGAAGCCGAGCACAATGAGCTCCTTGTACGCTTTGAACAGGGATATTACGAAAACGAAGATGTCGAGGAGTTAAAATCGGTATTAAGCGGAATGACGAGGTGAGCTGAATGGGAGTCGATACAAAAAAGCTGCGTAACCGCATAAAAAGCGTTGATTCCACACTTCATCTTACAACCGCCATGGGACTTGTGGCATCTTCAAAAATCCGCAGAGCCATGGAGGCTATGTCAAAAAGCGGTGAATATGCCGCAATGCTTGGAAATGTTATACAAAATCTTGCCGACTGTCAGGAATGCTCCAAAAGCCCTTACATCGACAAAAAGGACGAGGAAAAGGTCTGTATTGTTGTAATTGCAGGCGACAGAGGTCTTGCAGGCGGCTATAACTCCAATGTATTCAGACTTGCAAGACAATACCCGCAAGCTGAATTTATCGCTATAGGCAAGCGTGCCTGTGATATCTACGGCGGCGAATACAGTGCGGAGCATTTCAGCTTTGAACAGGCATCTGCTCTTTCAAAGGAGCTTTGCAGAAGATTTACCGAGGGTGAAATAACCCGACTCGGTATTATAAGCACGGAATACATCTCCATGATGTCACAGGAGGCACGTATAGACTGGATTCTTCCCCTTGCAAAATCCGAGGGTAAAAACGATATCACGGGTATAATATTTGAACCCGACCAGCTTTCCGTCCTCAATACAGCCGTACCGCTGTACGTTATGGGAAGAATTATGGCTGCTGTACGTGAAAGCTTTGCAAGCGAAGTTGCCGCAAGAAGATGTGCTATGGACTCCGCAGGCAAGAACGCAAAGCAGATGATAGACGACTTACAGCTTCAGTACAATCGTGCAAGACAGAGCGCTATCACACAGGAAATAACCGAAATCGTTGCGGGAAGCGGTATGTAATGCCGATATATCCGCAGAATTACTGCTCCGACTACTTTTTTCGGACGCAGCAAAGGTGGTATACAAATTATGTCAGAAATAACAAAAGGTGTAGTTTCACAGGTCATGGGACCTGTAGTAGACGTTCGTTTTGAGGAAGGTCACCTCCCTGCTATATTCAACGCATTAACCATTCCCAAGGGTGAAAAGACCCTCACTGTTGAGGTAGCACAGCACATCGGCGACAATACTGCAAGATGTATTGCTATGTCCTCTACAGACGGACTTAAAAGAGGTGTTCCCGTAACAGATACTGGTGCACCTATCAGCGTACCAGTAGGCAGAGAAACTCTGGGGCGTATATTCAACGTTCTCGGTGATACTGTTGATAATGTTGAAGCTCCAAAGACGGAGGAAAAATGGAATATCCACAGAAGTGCCCCCGACTATGACGAGCTTTCAACTTCAACAGAAATCCTCGAAACAGGTATCAAGGTCATCGACCTTATCTGCCCCTACTCAAAGGGCGGTAAAATCGGACTTTTCGGCGGTGCAGGCGTTGGCAAGACAGTTCTTATCATGGAGCTTATCAACAACGTTGCAAAACAGCACGGCGGACTTTCCGTATTTACAGGTGTAGGAGAGCGTACCCGTGAGGGTAACGACCTCTACAACGAAATGAAAGAATCTGGAGTTTTAAGCAATACAACTCTCGTTTACGGACAGATGAACGAGCCCCCGGGGGCAAGAATGAGAGTTGCTCTTTCAGGACTTACCATGGCGGAGTACTTCCGTGACAAGGAGGGGCAGGACGTTCTTCTCTTTATCGACAACATCTTCCGTTTCACGCAGGCAGGCTCCGAGGTATCCGCACTTCTTGGACGTATGCCCTCTGCCGTTGGTTATCAGCCTACCCTTGCCAATGAAATGGGTGCTTTGCAGGAGCGTATCACATCAACTAAAAAGGGCTCTATTACGTCAATTCAGGCGGTATACGTACCTGCTGATGACCTTACTGACCCTGCCCCTGCAACAACATTCGCTCACCTTGATGCTACTACTGTTCTTTCAAGAAATATCGCATCACAGGGTATTTATCCTGCTGTTGACCCTCTTGAATCAACAAGCCGTATTCTCTCCGCTGAAATCCTTGGCGAGGAGCACTATGCCGTAGCACATGAGGTGCAGAGAATACTCCAGCGTTATCAGGAGCTTATGGATATCATTGCAATCATGGGTATGGACGAGCTTTCAGATGAGGACAAGCTCCTTGTACAGCGTGCAAGAAAAATCCAGCGATTCCTTTCACAGCCTTTCTTCGTATCGGAGAAGTTTACAGGTATCGAGGGTACTTACGTGCCCCTTTCCGAAACTATCAGAGGCTTTAAGGAAATCATCGAGGGTAAGCATGACAATCTGCCCGAGTCTGCATTCCTGTTCGTAGGAACAATTGACGAAGCAGTTGAAAAGGCTAAAGGAATAGAAGTATGAACACATTCAGACTGACGATTTCATCTCCCGACGGTAATATTTTTCAGGGCGAAGCTGTAATGCTTTCCGTCAGAGGTATCGAGGGTGACCTTGCTGTTATGGCAGGGCATATCCCTTTTATTACCGCTGTTAAGGAATGCGAATGTAAAATTGAGCTGGAGGACGGCACAGAGAAAACAGGCCATACCGACGGCGGACTTCTAAACGTAGCAAAGGATGAGGTAATTCTCCTTTCCGATTGTTTTAAATGGCAGGAAGATTGAATAATGCGTAATTATTTGTAGGGGCGATGCCTACATCGCCCCTGCCGTTTATGTAAATTTCAAGATACCAAGATACCACACACATAAAAAAGTGGTATCTTGGTATCTTCTTTTTACACAAATTTCGATGATGTAGTTTGTGAAATGTATATATATGCGTGTTGTGCAGTGGCTTGCTTCCGCCGTATAAATTTATTTTTCATTTCAGTGCGGTTATTAAACCTCGTAAGAGATAATACAAATCCCTAAAATGACAAAAATTACCAATATTTTATTCCAGTATTTTTAAAAAAGATATTGACATTGAAGAATTAATATGTTATACTAATATCACAAATGAGATTAGTGGGTGAAATTATGGAGAAGCTTATTAAAGTCCTTACAGATCCTGTATCAAACAGGATAATTCAGCGTATTCGAATAAAAAAGAAAATGACCATAGCTGAAATACTTGCGGATAATGATAAAATTCCAAGGGCAACTTTATACCGCAAGGTTGAAAAAATGCTTGAAGTTGGAGCCATAGAAATTGTAGACAGCCGTAAAGTACGTGGTCAGACGGAAAATGTTTATGCAATCAAGGATGTTTTTATCTCAACTTCAGGCTCACCAAACGATGGTCTTAAATTTGCAACTATAAGTATCATGCAGATTTTAGATCAATATAATACTTATTATCAAAGTGAGAATGTTGATGTTAACAGGGACAGATTGTTCATCCTGAATTATGCAATAGCTCTTTCAGATGAGGATTTTTCCGATATGATGAGCGATATTCTGAAAATTGTTGACAGATATCAGAAGAAAAAAGGCACATCTGATGCTAAAATCAGAAATTTATATTTATTGTCAGCCCCGGGAGGAGAAAAAAATGAATAATTCAAAGAAAAATGCAATTTTATTTCCTGATAACAAAAACGGAATATACCTATATGAATATCCCTTGATTAACGGAATAAAACAGTATGTGCAGGTGAGAGGAGAGGACAGAAATAATCCGCTCATACTCTTTATTCATGGAGGTCCGGGAGGTTCTGTTGCAGGTATCACCCACGCTCTTCATGCAGGCTGGGAGAAGCATTTCACTGTTGTTAACTGGGATCAGCGAAATGCCGGCAAAACTTATTTTGCCAATAAAAATAAAGCAAAAGAAATTGCTGAAACAGGCACAATAGAGGACTACATCAAGGATATTGACGAGGTAATCTCTTATCTTCACACTGTTTATGATTTTGAAAAAATTATTATTATGGGTTTTTCCTGGGGCAGTGTAATTGGTTCAGAGTATGCTAAACATTATCCCGAAAATGTACTTTGCTTTGTCAGCGTAGGACAGCTTATAAACTTCAATGACGGATTTCGCTATGTCTGCAATAAACTTAAAGTGCTTGCAAAGGATAACGAAAAAGACTTATTGAAGATAGAGAATTTTGAAGCTTCAATTCCCGATGATCCTAAAAAGGTAAATGAATTTATGAAGAATATGCGAATTTATAGTGCTCTTGGAACAAAGTATATTTCAAAGGGCGGTAAACCTTTTCCTATAAAAGAATTACGCGCTTCTCCTTTTCTGACTTTCAGGGAAAAACTTTATACAATAATGCCTAATAGCAATCTTCTTTCACAGACTCTTACAACTATGATGACGTATGATTTCAGAAAAAATATGAAATATGAAACTCCAGTGATTTTTATTTATGGTGTTGAGGATTTCAGCTGCCCTCCAGGATTGCTTGAAGAATGCTTCGATGATATATCAGCACCGTCAAAAAAGCTTGAAATCATGCCTGCCGCAACTCACAGCTGCTTTTTTGATAAGCCTGATGAATTTATGGAAATACTTATGAATAATATTCCTCGTTAAACAGATAATATCACCGAGGTGATATTATGCGGAAACGTGGTGAACACGGCGTACTTATACTTGCAATTTTATTCTTTTTTATGTTTTTCAGCATTTCTTTGAATTTGCTGAAACTATCACAGGAAAGAGAATACGTCCGTACAGCTTCTGACAGCTCATTTATAACTATTCACGCAGGTGAAAGCGGTGGAACTATATACGACAGGAATTTTAAGCCCCTTGTTAACGAGAAGAAAAATATAGTTGCTGTAGCTGTTCCCTCTGAAATTCCCCTTGAAGAACTAAAAGAATATGCCGCTGATATATCTTCTCTTGAAGAAGAATACGAAAAAGGAAAACCCTTTGCCTTTGAATGTGTGAAAATAGGGGAGGAGAGTGCTGAACTTACCTTTTTTGAAATTCCGCAAAGATACTGTGAAAATATTCCTGCACCTCATGTAATTGGCTATATATCTGACGGAAAAGGTATAAGCGGACTTGAATATGCCTATGACAAAATGCTACGCATAGGAAGTACTGAAAACAGCGTAACATATTCCACTGACGGTCACAGAAATATTCTCATAGGCGGCGGAAAATCGGTTGTCCGCAGTTTAAAGGATAAAACAGGAGTTGTAACAACTCTTGACAGTGAAATACAGGCGATATGCGAAAAGGCAGGCAGTTCACTTGAAAAAGGTGCTATTGTCGTTTCAGAGGTTAAAAGCGGTGAAATTCTTGCAATGGCAAGCTTCCCAGAATATGACATAAATAATCTTTCAGCGGCATTTGAAAATGAGGACAGCCCTATGATTAACCGCTGTCTGTACTCGTTCAGCGTCGGCTCAATATTCAAGCTTATAACAGCCTGTGAGGGACTTAATGAGGATTTGAATGAGTTTATGTGCAATTGCGACGGCGGTCATACAATGGGGGAGCTTTCGTTCAGCTGTCACAACAGGAACGGTCATGGAATACAGAATATAAAAGAGGCCATGACAAATTCTTGCAATCCTTATTTTATCACACTGAGTCAATGCCTTGATTTGCAAAAATATCGCAGTTTAGCCTACAATATGGGATTCGGACGTGAAATTCACCTTGCCGCTGGAATTATTTCTTCCGCAGGAGTTCTTCCCTCTGTTGAAGAATTGCTCGTACCTGCGGAACTTGCAAATTTTTCTTTTGGTCAGGGTAAACTTTCCGCTACACCGCTGCAAATCAATCAGATGACCTGTGCTATAGCAAATGGCGGTGAATTAATAATGCTTCGGCTTATAAAAGGTGTTACTGTTGACGGTGAAACAGTGGGCAATGAAAAATCGCCTCTTTCATCACGTGTTATTACCGAAGAAACTGCATGGGAGCTTCGAAAAATGATGATTTCAGCCATATACAATAATGAAAACTCCAAGGCGGCTCCACGCTATGTAATGGCAGGTGCAAAGACATCCACAGCACAGACTGGAATATATGACGAAAACGGCGAGGAGCTTTGTCATGGCTGGATTACTGGTTTTTATCCCTCAAGTAATCCGAGATATGCTATAACTGTACTTGCGGAGCATGGCGGATACGGCAATGACTCTGCCGCTCCTGTGTTCAAACAGATTATTGATGAAATGATGATGAGAAAGTAATATAACGGCGGAGATGTACTTCCGCCGACTTTTTTTATCAAAAGTCTTGACATTTTTTACAATCAGTACTATAATATTATTGTATGGGTTGTTATGCGTACAAGCAATATACCCTTTCATTTTATGCCACAGTGCAAAAGGAGAAATAATATATGAACTGGACAGGTTTAAACGACCTTCGTGAAAAATATCTTTTATTCTTTGAAAGTAAGAATCATACAAGAATGGCAAGTGCATCTCTCGTTCCACAGGGTGACAAGAGCCTTCTTCTTATAAATTCGGGTATGGCACCCTTAAAGAAATACTTCCTTGGACAGGCTGTTCCTCCCAACGTGAGAGTAACTACATGTCAGAAGTGCATCAGAACTCCCGATATCGAGAGCGTTGGTAAGACTGCACGTCACGGCACATACTTTGAAATGCTCGGCAACTTCTCATTCGGCGATTACTTCAAGGCTGAGGCTATCGAGTGGGCTTGGGAGTTCCTTACAGGCACTCTTGAAATCCCTGCTGATCGTCTGTGGATTACAATTTACGAAAGCGACGATGAGGCAGAACAGCTTTGGATGAACAATATTGGCATCCCCAAGGACAGAATTATCCGCCTTGGCAAAAAGGACAACTTCTGGGAGCACGGTTCAGGTCCCTGCGGTCCTTGCAGTGAGATTCACTTTGACCGTGGTGAGTCCTACGGTCCTTTCGAGAACTTTGAGCAGGCAAGCGATATCGACCGTGTAATTGAGATATGGAACCTCGTATTCAGCCAGTTTGACAGCGACGGCAACGGCACATATACAGAAATGGAAAGCAAGAACATCGACACGGGTATGGGACTTGAAAGACTTGCTTGCGTTATGCAGGGCGTTGATAATATCTTCGAGGTTGATACTGTACAGAATATCATGAAGCACATTTCATCTATTGCAGGAGTATCATACAAGACAGACGCAAAGACAGACGTTTCTCTCCGTGTTATTACAGACCATATCAGAAGCACAACATTTATGGTAGGCGACGGTATTCTCCCCTCAAATGAGGGCAGAGGCTACGTTCTCCGCCGTCTGTTAAGACGTGCTGCACGTCACGGCAGACTTTTAGGAATTACACGTCCTTTCCTCTGCGAAGTATGTGATACTGTTATAAATGAGAACGCAGGAGCATATCCCGAGCTTGCAGAAAAGCGTGATTATATCAAGAAAATCATCGGCGTTGAGGAAGAAGCATTTGCAAAGACAGTTGACAAGGGAACTGAAATGCTCAACAGCTATACAGCGGCACTTGCTGAAAACGGCGGTACTGTTCTTTCAGGCGATGACGCATTCAGACTTTCAGATACATACGGCTTCCCAATTGACCTTACAATTGAAATCTGCGAGGAAAAGGGCTTTACAGTTGACGTTGACCGCTTTAAGGAGCTTGCACAGGAGCAGCGTGCAAAGGCAAAGGCTGACCACCTTGCAAAGGCAGGCTCATCATGGGCTGACAACAGCATAAAAGTTGAGGCTCCAAAGACTGTATTCACAGGCTATACCGACTTCACAGCAGAGGCTGAAATCCTTGCTATTTACAAGGACGGTGCAGAAGTTGACTCCGCTAACGAGGGCGAGGATGTTGTAATCGTTCTTGATAAGACTCCTTTCTACGCTGAAAGCGGCGGACAGGTAGGTGATACAGGTACAATCGGCGATGGTGCAAACACAGCCGCTGTAGGTGATACAATCAAATCCGAGGGACACTTCCTCCACATTGCATCCGTTACCGAGGGTACACTCACAAAGGGCGGAAAGGTTACAGCAGCTATCGACAAATGCAGACGTATGGCAATTATGAAGAATCACACATCTGCACATCTTCTCCAGTACGCTCTCCGTGAGGTTTTAGGTGACCACGTTCATCAGGCTGGTCAGCTTGTAAACGACAAGGCTTGCCGTTTTGACTTCAACCATTTCAGCGGTCTTACAACTGAGGAGATTGCAAAGGTTGAGGCTCTTGTAAATGCTGAAATTATGAAAGCACTTCCTGTTACTATGGAGGAAATGCCCATTGACGAAGCAAGAAAGCTCGGCGCTATGGCTCTCTTTGGCGAGAAGTACGGCGATACAGTACGTGTAGTAACTGCTGACAATTCCGTTGAGTTCTGCGGCGGTACACATATTTCAAATACAGCACAAATCGGACTTTTCAGAATTGTTTCTGAAAGCTCCGTTGCAGCAGGTGTAAGACGTATCGAAGCTGTAACAGGTCTTGGAGTTCTTGAACTTCTCAACGAGTACAAGAACACAATCGTAAAGGCAGCAGGTGCATTGAAGCTTGCTAATATAAATGAACTTCCCGAAAAGTGTGCAGCTGTTACAGCTGAATTAAAGGAAAAGGAAAAGGCTCTTGAAAGCCTTGCACAGCAGGCAGCTAACGCAAAGGCCGCGGCTATGTTTGACAATGCTGCTGATGTAAATGGAGTTAAGGTTATCGCTGCAAGAGAAGACGGAACAGCTCCCGACGCACTCCGTAAAATGGGCGACAGCGTAAAGGATAAGTCCGAGGCTATTATTGCTCTCTTTGCAGGCGTAAATGGCGAAAAGGGTACACTCTACTGCGTATGTACAGCAGAGGCTCTGAAAAAGGGGGCTCACGCAGGAAAGCTTGTTCAGCAGGCAGCCGCAGTAACAGGCGGTAAAGGCGGCGGTCGTCCTGACAGTGCTATGGCTGGTATGGGCGACGTTGCAAAGGCCGACGAGGCTGTATCATCATTCGCTGATATTGTTAAAGAATTTGTAAAATAAGGAGAATAATTATGGACTGCTTATTCTGTAAAATTATAAACGGCGAAATTCCCTCTGCAAAGGTATACGAGGACGAATTTGTATTCAGCTTCAAGGACATTGCTCCTATTGCTCCCGTACACTATCTCATTGTACCCAAGGAGCATATTTGCTGTGCAAACGAGGTTAACGAGAGTAATTCAGCAGTAATTGCAAAGGTATTCGAGGCTGCTGCTAAAATTGCTAAGGCAGAGGGTATCGAGAGCTATCGTATAATTAATAACTGCGGAGACGACGCTGGACAGACTGTAAAGCATATCCACTTCCATATGCTTGCAGGCGTTAAAATGGGCTGGGGTCCCGAATCCCTCGGCAAGACTGAATAAGGGGGAATATTTATGGCAGGCACATACAAAATGACCATTGCAGGTCTGGAGCGTGAGCTTCCCCTGTGTCCCCTTAATGAAAAGCTTGATATTGCGGCATTTGTAATGTTTTCCGATGTGGAGCTGACTGTGAAGTCAGCAGAGGCTCTCCTTGCAAAATGCCCTGACTTCGATGTTATTCTCACAGCGGAGTCAAAGGGTATACCCCTTGGTTATGAAATGGCAAGACAGTGCGGAAAGCTCTATGTCGTTGCAAGAAAATCCATAAAGCTTTATATGAGCGATCCGATTTCAGTAACTGTTAAATCAATTACTACATCAAAAGAGCAGACTCTCTATCTTTCTGCGGAAAAAGCCGCTATGATAAAGGGTAAGCGTGTTCTTGTGGTGGACGATGTTATCAGCACAGGCGAGTCATTAAAGGCTCTTGAAAAGCTTATTGAAGGTGCAGGAGGAATAATTGCGGCTGAAGCTGCAGTTCTTGCGGAGGGCGATGCCGCCGACAGAACAGATATAATCTTCCTTGAAAAACTGCCCTTATTCTTTAAATAATAATTATGAAGCGGAAAATGATTGGGGCGGCAGCAGCATATGTGTCGGGATTGTTTTTCGCTTCATTCTTTTTCGACGCTATGGGCGTTATAGCCGTCTTGTGTATTGCAGTTCTTGTGCTTTTATACGGTAAAATGAAAAGCTTTAAAGCAGCAGATTATATAATTCTCTGCCTGTTTTTCATTGGTGCGGTTACAGTTAACCGCTGTTATACCCATTTTATATATGACAGAATAACGGCTTATGCCGGAACAGAGGGAAGTTTCAGCGGTCAAGTTATAGATATAAGTGAATACGACGGCAATTATGCCTCATATACACTAAAAGGCAGTATAAACGACAAACAGAAAGCAAGGGTGAATATTTTTACAACTACACTTGACGCAGATTTCGGCGATATTGTTGAAATTGAAAGCTGTGTCTTTGTTCTGCCTGAAAGTGATTATGTCTTTGACGGCATAACTTATAACAAATCTCGTCATGTTTATCTTGAAGCTGAAAAAATCAGCGGAATTTCCGTGACAAAACAGGAAAATGCACTTATCAGACGCAATCTGAAATTTGTCCGTGACGAAATGACAAGCCGTATGCTCATAAATATGGCAGGTGATACAGGCGGAATTTTAAGCGGAATGGTTTTCGGCGGCAGTGAATACATAAGCGAACGGTCTGAAAACGCCCTTTACGGGCTTGGGATAGGTCATATCCTGTCTGTATCGGGACTTCATGTATCGGCAATAGGTGCGGTTATAATGGCGTTTCTGAAACGTCTTCGGGTAAATAAATTTATATGGTTTGCCACATTGAATATTGTACTTTTCTTTATGATAGGAATTGCTGATTACCCCATATCTGCGGTGAGAGCTGCTTTAATGCTTGATATATTCTACCTCGCAGAAATTTTTGGGGAGCAAAACGACTCTCTCAATTCTATAGCAATTGCAGCTTTGCTTATCAGCTTTACAGACTGCTATATTCTGTACTCTACAGGGTTTATTCTGTCATTCTGCGGTACATTCGGTATAGCCGTTTTTGCACCGTATATGGCGAAAAATATCGCTTCGGACAAATGGTGGAGCAATGGCGTGAAGTCAGCTGTGACGGCAATTTGTGTTTCTCTTGCGGTTATGCCTGCTTCTATATACTTTTTTAATGAAGTGTCGCTTATTTCACCGCTGGCTAATATTATACTTCTCCCTGCCTGCACAGGGGCGATGATATGCGGCTTTGCTTTTGTCATAACAGGGGGTGTATTCACGTTCCTCCTTGTTCCTGCAGAACTGCTTATAACGGCTGTTACTTCGATTTCAGAGTGGATATCGGGTTCTGACTTGTTTACAATTCCCCGATTTGACGACAGATTGCCGCTATTGTTTGTGCTTGGTGCAATGGTTACAGCTGGTGCTTATCTTTTTTGCAACTCCAGAAAAACAGTTAATTTAACCCTCGCGACAGTTACAGCTGCGGTTATCATATGCAGCTGTACGGCTGAAATTATTACATCACAACATCTTCATATTGCCGTGCTTGGCGATGATAAATCTGCGGCTGTAGTTATTTCACAGGGCGGTGAAGTAATTGTCGTTGATTTATGCGGTAAAAATGAGGACTACGTTGAAAATTATCTGACGCAAAGGGGAATGAAGAACAATTTTCGGCTTCTTCTCACTGATGATATAAACCGCGGTGAAGCCGTTTACAGCGAAAGTTCACATCTTGAACCTATGGAGATTTACACTTGCGTAGAAGATAGCGTCAGCTTTTCAAATTCATGTTACACAGCCGATTACAGCGGCGGAGTTTTAACAGTTACGCTTCCTGAATATGTTATTGCTTTTACAAATGCGAAAAATATAGAGCAGGTTTCTGCTGATATGTGCATTGTATACGGAAATGTTAAAAATTCTGATAATATCACTTGGAACAGCTATATTATAAACCGTGACGGGAATAATTTTGAAATTACTGATTATAAATCAGGGCACTTTAAAATAAGGAGTCTTTAATGGCATATTTAAACATGAAAGAGCTTGACACAGAGCTGAAAAAAGGCTCTCTCAGGCGGATTTACTATATATTCGGCGGTGATAAGGCAGGAGTTGAAGCTGCCACAAGAAAAGTCGTGAAAGCCGCTGTAGGCGACAGCGAGGAATTTGCCCTTACAAAGCTTGACGGAAAAAGATTTGACATATCCCAGCTTGAAGAACTTGTGGGGCAGTTCAATATGATGTCGGAATACAACTGTATTCTCATAAACGACTACAATTGCGAAAAACCCCGTGAGGATATGAGGGGAAAAAAGGCAGAGGATATAAACAAAACCCTCTTTGCGGCTTTGAAAAATATCCCGGAGCAATCTGTTGTTATTTTTAATGTAACAGGCTTTGACATTGAAATGCAGTGGGATTATAAGGCAAAAAGAAACGTCATAAAAAGCAAGGACAAGAATAAAAAGCTTGCCGATTTTACCGACAAGAACGGTGCAGTATGCGAAATGCCCATAAAAACAGCACAGGAGCTTTCACGTATTATCACCAACAAGGCTGCCGCAAGGGGAGGCGCGATTTCTCTCAACAACGCAAGGGAGCTTGCTGAACTCTGTCTTTGTGATGAGCTTGTAATCAACAGCGAGCTTGATAAGCTCCTTGCATATGCCGCAGGCAGAGAAATATCTGCTGAAATGATTAACGAGCTTGTAAGCCGCAGAAGCGATATGACGGTGTATAATCTTGCAAAGGCAGTAGCCTCATTCGACGCTAAATCGGCATTTGAAGCCATTGACGAAATGAATATAACAAAGGATAACAGAACACTTGTCTTTCATGCCATATTCTCGGCGTTTACCGATATGTACCGTGCCGCCTGTGCAAGAAAAAGCGGTATATCTCCCGAAAAGGCGGCAGAGGATTTCGGCTATTTCGGCAGAGCCTTTGTAATGAAAAATGCATTTGCGTCAAGCTCCTCAATGAGCGTGGAAATGCTCCGCAAGTGTATTATAATACTCCGTGATACAGCGGTAAAAATGAACTCAACCGCCTGTGAGCCGAGATATGAAATTGAACAGGCTGTAACACTGATGTTAAAGGTGAAACAATGATAAAACTTGAACAGGCTGTAATTGTTGAGGGCAAGTACGATAAAATCAAGCTTTCCTCGGTAATTGACGGCGTTATAATTGTAACAAACGGCTTTGGCATATTCAAGGATAAGGAAAAACTGGAGCTTATACGGTATTATGCCGAAAAAACGGGTATAATCATACTTACCGACTCTGACAATGCAGGGAGGAAAATCCGTGGTTATATCAAAGGTGCAATCAAAAAGGGGAGTATAGTAAACGTCCATATCCCCGACATATTCGGCAAGGAAAAACGCAAGACAAAACCCTCCGCAGAGGGGAAGCTTGGAGTTGAGGGCGTTGATGTTGACGTACTGCGTGAGGTTTTTGCAAAGGCCGGTATTTCTTCCGCAGAGCGTACAGCTCCGAAAGATATTACAAAGCTTACCATGTTTGAGCTTGGACTCAGCGGCGGAAATGACAGCAGCATTCTGCGTAAAAAGCTACAGAGCCGACTGGGGCTCCCCTCCATGCTGTCAGCAGGGGCATTGCTTGAAGTCCTCAACACGATGATGACAGCCGCAGAGCTTAAAGAGCATATGCTGGCTTTAAAGGAGATTGAAAATGACATATAGCAGTCTGCTTTTTATATACCTGTTTTTCCCTGTGTCGCTTCTGATGTATATAATTGCCCCGAAAAAGCTTAAAGACGGGGTTCTCTACGCAGAAAGCCTTATATTCTGCGGCTTTATGGGATTGCGTTCTGCGGCGTTTATGGTGATATACTGCCTTGTGAATTATCTTGCAGGGCTTGCGTTGTACCGCATTTCTCCGAAGCTTAAAAGCATACCCCTTGCCGTTGGAGTGCTCTTTGATGTGCTTATGCTCATTTCGTTCAGAAGCAGTATATTTGCCTATCTTCATGACTTTACTGGAATACCGCAGGCTGTATTCCCTGTAGGGATTTCCCTTTTCACATTGTCGGCTATAGGCTATCTTACGGATATTTATAAGGGAAATTCAAAATGCGATAAGAATTTTATACGATTTTCACTTTATATAATGATGTTCCCCAGGCTTATTATGGGGACAATTGTTGACTATGATACCTTTGTGCACATTCTCCGTCACCGCCGCTATAATATGGCTGAAATCGGAAGCGGACTTGTATGCTTTACAAAGGGACTTGCCAAAAAGGTAATAATAGCTGATGCACTCTATGAGCTGAATATGGCGGTAAATAATATCCCCCTGTCTGATTTATCTGCCGCAGGTGCATGGCTTGGAATAGCTGCATATATATTGTGCCTGTATTTTACGCTGTCAGGCTTTGCCGATATGAGCTGTGGTCTTTGCAGATGCTTTGGCATGAAATTCTCCAACAGCTTTAATCATCCTCTTTTTGTCAGAAAAATACGTGTTTTTGTGTCAGGTTGGCATATTCAGGTGCTCCACTGGTTCAGAAAGTATATTACAGCACCTGTTTCGGCAAAATCGGATAACCCCTACATCAGCAAGCTTGTATTTGTTGCTGTCTGGACTCTGACAGGTATATGGTACGGATTCAGCTCGGGAGCCGCCTTGTGGGGAATGCTCATCGGAATAGCTGTACTTCTTGAAAATATGCTCAATAATCAGAAGCGTTTCAAACCAAATGGTATAATTTATACTTTGCTGTCAATAACTCTTATAACGGTATTTCTCTCCCAGGGAAGTATATCACAGGGGGCGAAATATATAGGCGTTATGTTCGGCGGAAACGGAAATCTTGCCGACTCTACGGCTGCATATATGCTGAAATACTACATGGTTATACTTCTCATAGCCGTTTATGCGGCAACAGATTTGTTCAGGAATACAGCGGCAAGAATAAAGAGCAGCCGTTTCAAAGTTGTTTTAACGGTGCTTACGCCCCTTACAGCCGCTGTTCTACTCATATTATGTACGTCGCTTATGTCATTCAGCGGACAGTCCAACACAATGATTATGCAATTATAAGGAGGCGGAGACTATGAAGCTTGCTGAAAAAATAACAGCTTTTGCACTTATGTCGATTATAACAGCCGCCTCTGCCGCCGCTGTAATCAACGGGGGAGCAGGCAAGGGCATATCTGAAATCAGCCTGAAAAATCTTGCTGACGGAGGTTTCTGCCATGAGCTTTCGGAGCATTTTGCAGCTGAATTCCCATTCGGAAAGGAGCTCCGTTCAGTTGCCGCTGAAATCGGCACCAAGTCGGGTGAGCCTGTAGTTAATGGCGTATATATATCAGAGGAGCGTATGCTGTCCCTGAATGAATACACACTTTCCGAGGCTGACAATTGTGCCGAAGCTGTAAATGCCTATGCTGCGGACTGTGAGGGTGCTGTTTATTTTACTGCCGTTCCCACATCTACAGGGATTTATGGTGATACACTTCCCTCATATCTTCTGTCTGTAACAGAAAAGCAGATTACAGAGCGTATTCATGAGAGCCTTGATGTGAATATCCGCCGCATTGACGCATACACTATATTAAAAAATTTAAGTGATAACTATATCTACTACAGAAGCGATACAAAGTGGACAAGCTACGGTGCATACTGCGTTTACAGAACGGTTATACAGAAGCTTGGATTTATTCCTGTTCCCTACGATAAATATTCAATCCGACACGTAACAGACGGCTATCAGGGAAATCTTTTCAGCCGCACTGGATATATGGAGTCCAGAGCTGATATAATTGATATTTATGAGTACAACGACGGTACGGAAATCGTAAGCTGTAATAGTATCGACTCCTACGGGGTAGCTCATGAAATGAGTTTATACGACGTTTCTGCTGCAGAGTCGGATAATCCGTATAATCTTTATCTTGGCGAAGAAATGGATTACATCGAAATCAAGACTACAGTAAACAACGAGAAAGCACTTCTTGTTATAGGAGATGAAACGGCTGACTGTTTTATACCGTTTCTGACGAAGCATTACAGCGAAATAGCATTTGTATCAGTTGATAATTATGAAGAAACAATAGAGAAATATACCTATAAATCGAAATATGAACAGACCTTGTTCATAATTGGAATTGAGCATATATCGGAAAAATACAGAGGTGAATAGAATGAAAGCACTTGTAACAGGAGCAACATCAGGTATTGGAAAGAAAATTGCTGAAAATTTAAGCCGCCGTGGCTGGGCGCTTATTCTCACAGGACGCAACAAGGCTGTACTTGAAGAAATGGCTGAACGTCTGGGAAAATGTGAAACCATAGCTGCGGATTTATCCAAGAAATCAGAGATAGTGAAAGTATATGAGTTCTGCAAGGATAAGAATATTGATATGCTGGTAAACAACGCAGGCTTCGGAGTTTTCGGCAGATTTGCGGAAACTGACCTTGACCGTGAGCTTGAAATGATTAACGTGAATATAACAGCCGTCCATATGCTCATGAAACTGTTTCTCCGTGATTTCAGAGAGAGGGACAGCGGATTTATCCTCAATGTAGCGTCATCTGCGGCATATCTTACAGGCCCTCTTATGTCGTCATACTATGCTTCAAAAAGCTATGTGCTGAAGCTCTCGGCAGCCGTTGCAGAGGAGCTCCGCCGTGAGGGCTCAAAGGTAAAAATAACCGTATTATGCCCCGGACCTGTCGAAACAGAGTTCAACAACAGAGCAGGCGTGTCGTTCAGCATGAAGCCTATTTCAGCTGATTATGCGGCAGAAACCGGCATAAAGGCGGCACTTTCGGGCAAGCTTATAGCATTTCCCGGGCTTATGATTAAGCTTGGTGCAATTGGTGCGAAAATGCTCCCGTACAGTCTTGTGGCACGAATGGTATACGGAATGCAGGAGAGGAAAAAGGAAGTATGAAAGACATAAGCTACAGAGTTGCCCTTGGTGGGATAGTATCTGCACTGTGTCTTCTTTGTATGTTCCTCGCAGGAATAATACCTGTATTCTATCTCATACTGCCAATGGCGGCAGGTGTACTCCTCATGATAATAGCAGAGGAAGTGAGCATGGGCTGGGCATGGCTGACATATACGGCTGTGTGCATACTTTCCATGCTTATAACAGCGGATAAGGAGTCCGCACTTGTATTTGTAATGCTTTTCGGTCATTATCCAATGGTGCGGATGTATCTTGAAAAGCTGAAATTCCGACCTCTGCGGTATATTATAAAAGCAGTTATATTCAATGTGTGCACCATTTCTTTTTTCTTTGTGACAGTATTTATATTCGGCATAGACCAGATGCTGACCGATATGAACGACTTCGGAAAATACGGTGCAGCTATATTTCTTGCTCTTGCCAATGTGATATTTGTGCTATATGATTTCAACCTCGGGGCGATATATGTTCTGTACATAAAGCGGTTATTACCGAAATTCCGCAGAAAATGAAAGGTTAAGTATGGGCGGATATTATCCGCCCGTAATTTTGTAACAAATTCAAGATACCAAGATACCAAGATACCACACACATAAAAAAGTGGTACCTTGGTATCTTCTTTTTGCACAAATATTGATGTTGATATTTGGCGAAAACGCAGAAAATAAAAATTATTTTTCAATATTCAACCATTTTTGGTTGAAAAATGCTTCGTTTCTGCCCTTTAGTGAGGGCTATATTGTCCCAATATAAAAAACGGAGGTAATTCTTTATGCAGTTGATATCACTTGATGAAATCGAACCAGCGTCTACACAGTGGTTATGGGAGCCATATATTCCGCTGGGAAAAATCACCATAGTACAGGGCGACCCCGGAGAGGGCAAAACTTCCCTCATGTTGAGTCTTGCAACTGTACTGTCGTTCTGAAATTTAAAATTACTTATGAATCTTTGAGAACAACCACCTGCTTATTGGAATTAAGATTGCGATTAATGGCACAAATTTAACTACTGTGAGTGATATTTTTTGAATCAGGCTATCAGAAACCTCTACGCCGATAAAAATTATTAGTCCGACTAAAAAGAACATAGACAATACAAACATTGCTATTTTTAATCGGTCTTTTCTGCCTGTTTTTACAAAATTTTCTTCTGCCGATAGCACAACCCTCGGTATATACATAATTTCTTTTCTGTTTAAAGATTCAAAATACTTTCTAAAATCATTGGCTATTATTGCATCATATAAACAAAGAAATACATCTTCTTTTACAGTTGCATACTTTCTTGCGGAGCGGTGATTGGTGTGTAAAGAAGCACTATGCGGTTTATTTTTTTCATCGTAAAACTTTATAACGATGTTGAAAACATAACCATTTTGTGAACGCATAATTTCTTCTTGGTAATATACAACCTCACCATGTTTCCTAACTCCATGAATTGAATAAAATTCATCATATTTTTTCTCTTTGCGATGTTCTGTTATACAAACAATAATCCATCCTATACTAACTGGAAATAGCATACAAGTTCCAACTAAAAATAAAAGACCTATTGTACTCATATTAATAATCCCTCCTAAAAAATATTATATCACACATTTTCCATTCCGTCAATGACAATGAAAGATTAAAAACGATTATGAATTCTCACAGGGGTGATTGTGGAAAAACGTGTATTCCGTACCGTTCTTGCGGATAGGTATAACGTAATACAGCCGATTGTTATAAAATTGAGATACAAAAATGCCCTTGGCAGTTTTTTCGGCAAGGGCATTTGTTTTATCATTATTAAATTTCAGCCTTTACAGCTATATTGAGGATTTCAGCAACATCAGCAGCGGAAAGCTGAACAAATCCGCCTGTTTTGCCGTCGCCAAGTCCGTGCTTTTCAACGAGGAGAGGAATGTCCTCAGCCTTTGCACCGAGTTCTGCAAAGTTAATGGGCATACCGATGCTGCGGAGAAACTTTCTGAATTCCTTGATACCAGCCTTAGCAGTTGCTTCGGGATTTTCAAAATTCATCTCACATCCCCA
>JAZRCW010000045.1:0-7791 GCA_045659945.1 Ruminococcus sp.
TCTGGCAGGGTATGGGACAGAGTCCCATGCAGAGCAAAGCTCTGCGATGCGTTCAAGCGCTCTGCAAGGGGTGAATTTCAAAACAGTCCTGTGGACTGTTTTGAAAGAGGGGACGCTCTGCAAGAGAGAGCGTCCCCTTAACTTACGTATATTTTGGCTTTTTTCGACAATCACGAGGGGGCAATTTTTCGCTCCCTTTTTATTTGTCGCAGATTATTTCGCAGTCATTATAGTAATGTTCAAGGATTTCACGCCAGTTTTCGCCCTCTTTCGCCATATGATTTGCCCCGTATTGTGACATACCGACTCCGTGACCATATCCTCGTGTGGTAAAAATGAAATTATTGTCCTTGTGTTCCACGGTAAAGTCAGCTGAACGCAGACCGAAAGCCTGACGTATATCATTACCTGTCACCTTTTCATTGCCAACCGTCACCTTCAGCACCGTCCCCGAGGGCGATTTCTCACCTGTTTCAATCCATTTTTCGGGATTATCCCCTAACTGAACACCCTCAAACACCTTTTCAAGCCTTGCTTTGACAAAATCCACACTTATTTCTGTTTCGTCAATGTAATTCGGAGCGTCTTTGTCGGATTTGCTGTTGACAGGCACGAGATAATTCACCTTTGTGCCCCACATATTCTCCGCACTTTCCGTCTTTCCCGAGGACATTGAATGAAAAGCGGCAATAATCGGCTCGTCGTTATACATTATAATATACGGCAGCACTTCATCAACTGCGGCGGCTATCTTGTTATAATATGTATCGTAATTATCCCCGAAGTAATGGCGTATTTTATCATTGGTGAAAAATCCCTGATATTTATTCGGATCGTCAGAAAAATCAGCGTTCCCGAGAGTTTTGTCGGGAGCTTTTTTCTGTAAATTCCGCTGTCTTTCCGCATAGGTATGGGCGGCAACCGCCTGTGCTTTCAGTGCTTCTTCTTCAAAGGATGCAGGCATTTCCGCCGCAACCGCCCCTATGACGTAATCTCTTACGCTGACCTCGGTTATTTCCCCTGTGGAGCAGTTTAGCACACGATAAGGCTCCTGTGATATTTCAGCTTTTTTCGTATTATCGGCAGTTTTTTCATCTTCCTCGATGATATACTCGTTTATTATCGGCTCATTTGATTTTGCGGCGGCAGGAATATTTCCCGTGACTGAGGGGATTGCAGGGATTACTGCGGCTAAAGCGAGAAAAGCGGCTGATACAATAAAAATTTTCATAAGCAAGTCCTTTCAGAATTATTTTCACCTGTATGTCACATAACTTTCACATTCATCACAGAAATGCAATTGACACATTATTTCAAATGATGTATAATATGTATGTAATGTTTTATTAGGAGTGATTATATTGAATTTATCAGATAAGAAAACCAATATTAAAAATTTATGCAGAGAGCTGGCAGATAATACCATTATTGACCCTGCCCTCTATCAGAAATACCACGTTAAAAGAGGCCTTCGTAAAAGTGACGGTACAGGCGTTGTTGCAGGTATTACAAATATATGCAACGTTCACGGCTATGTGCTTAACGAGGGCGAGGTTGAGGCTATTCCCGGACAGCTTATCTATCGTGGATACAATATAAACGACCTTGTAAACAATGTTGAGGAAGAAGACCGCTACGGCTTCGAGGAAACAGTATACCTCCTTCTTTTCGGCAGACTTCCCGACGAGGAAGAATTGAAGGATTTCAATACACTTCTTGCCCTTTCAAGAGATTTGCCCAACGGATTTGTTGAGGATATGATACTTAAAGCTCCCTCAAAAAATATCATGAATAAGCTTTCACGTTCTGTGCTTGCTTTGTATTCCTATGATGAGGACTGCGAAGTAAAATCCATAGAAAACGAAATGAAAACGGCTGTAAGCCTTATTGCAAAGCTGCCTGTTATTATGACAGCGGCATATCAGGTAAAGCGTCGTGTATTCGACAATCAGAGTATGATTATGCATCCCCTCAGATATGAGGAGAATACAGCACAGACTATACTCTCTCTCCTCCGCCCCGACAGAGAATATACAGAGGAAGAAGCACAGCTTCTTGACCGTCTGCTTATGTTACAGGCAGAGCACGGCGGCGGAAACAACTCCACATTTACCTGCCGTGTGCTTACATCATCGGGAACAGACCCATATTCCGCATATTCAGGAGCTATCTGCTCCCTTAAAGGTCCCCGTCACGGCGGTGCAAATATACAGGTTATCAATATGCTTGACAACTTCAAGGCTAACATAAAGAACTGGGAGGACGAAGGTGAGGTTGCCGATTATATGCGTCGTACCATAAGAAAGGAAACAAACGATAAATCGGGACTTATCTATGGTATGGGCCACGCAGTATATACAATTTCCGATCCCCGTGCGGTTATCCTTAAAAAGAAAGCGTTTGAGCTTGCAAAGGGTAGAGAAATCGAAGCTGAATTCAAGCTTCTCCAGACAATAGAGAATCTTACACCCGAAATTTTCAAGGAAGTAAAGGGCAGCGATAAGACTATGTGTGCCAATGTTGATATGTATTCGGGACTTGTTTACCGTATGCTTGGTATACCTGATGATTTGTTCACACCTCTCTTTGCTGTTGCAAGAATGGCAGGCTGGTCTGCTCACCGTATGGAGGAAGTGCTGACGGGCAACCGTATAATCCGCCCTGCATACAAGGCTATTGCCAAGGGTCGTGAATACGTAAAGCTTGCAGACAGACACAATGGATAAACTGAATAAAGCCCTGAAAGCTTCGGCGGCTGCGGTTCTGACAATAACTTTGACAGGCTGCACCTTCGGAACGAGTATTGACAATCTTCTTGCTCCGCCGAAATTAAGTATCGAGCAGGAGCAGATATATACTGCCCTTACTGCTACGGCAGGGGAGTCAATCAGCCTTAAATATCCCAAGGCGGGAAAGTATCTTTCGGCCTTTATTGTCGAGGATATTGACGGTGACGGCGGAAATGAAGCTGTTGTTTTCTATGAGAAAACAGGCCTTGCGGCTCCCGAAAATACATTGCGTATCAATATTCTTGACAGCGGCGATGACGGCAAGTGGCGGTCGGTATACGACAGCCCTGCGGAATGCTCTGAAATTGAAAGGGTTATGATATCACAGCTTGGTGATAACAGCCATGTAAATCTTATAATCGGAAGCAGTCTTATTAATCGCTCCGAAAAAACTGCGGCCATATACAGCTACAGTGACGGCGTACTTGAAAGAATATTTTCGGAGTCCTATTCGTTCATAGATGTAAAGGACTTGAACGACGACGGTGAAAAGGAGTTTCTTCTGCTAAAGGGTGCGGCAAATGATGAAGCTGCGGCGGCAGAGGTGTACACAAATGTACACCACAATCCGTATCGTGCCGAATTAAGCGGAGGATTTACAGAGTTTGACGCTGTAAGCTACGGACGGCTTGAAAGCGGCGAAACAGCACTGTATATTGACGCTGTATCGGGCAATGGATATATACAGACAGATATCGTGTACATGGATAAAAATGGTTTGCACAAGGTTTTTGATACAGCGGAACAATCGGCGGTAACGCAAAGACCGTCGGGATGCCGTTCATTTGATATTGACGGGGACGGCACTCTGGAAATACCCGTGCAGAGAGTTTCGGCAGGCTATGAAAATGCTCCCGAGGGCGAGCTGATGTGGCTTACCGACTGGCTTACTGTGGGCAAGGACGGTGAAAGCCGCCTTAAATACGAATCCTATTACAGCGTAGGTGACGGATATATATTCCTGTTTCCTGCGAAGTGGCATAATAAGGTCACATTAAAACGTGACGCAATAAACGACGAAATAGTAATATGTGCCTATGAAAACGGTGAAATCGGCAGAGAGCTCATGAGAATATACTGTGCCGAGGACGCTGCTTCACGTGAGGACAGAATGGCTTCGGGATATGTGCTTCTCCGCACAAAGGGCGAATCGGCATATCTTGCATATGTTCCGAAATACAGCGGAAGCGACGCTCTTGCTATCACCGAAGCGGAAGCGGCAATAGGCTTTAAATTCAATTAAAGGGGTTCTCTAAAAATCGGAACACGAGCGAAATTTCGTACATGACAAATATCAGTTACAAGGCGACAAACCGCAGTAATACTTGATGTATTGCAAGGTTTGTCAACGCGGTAAATGATATTTGTCATAGAAAGTTCGCCGTGAGGGAGGTTTTTAGAGGTTCCCTAAATTAAAGGGGGAAATTTATGAAACGTATATTGATTTGTGAGGATGAAGATACCATAAGAGAATTTGTGGTAATCAACCTCAAACGTGCAGGCTATGACGTTGTAGACGTAAACTGCGGCGAAGCGGCACTTAAAACATTTGAACAGGAACACGGCAATTTTGACATTGTACTTCTTGATATTATGATGCCGGGAATTGACGGTTTTACCGTATGTAAGAAGATAAGAGAAAAAAGCTCTACTATCGGCATTATCATGCTGACAGCAAGAACGCAGGAAATGGACAAGGTAAGCGGACTTATGATAGGTGCCGACGATTACATAACAAAGCCATTTTCTCCCTCGGAGCTCACGGCACGAGTTGACGCTATTTACCGCCGTGTGTGCATGAGCTTTATTAAAAATGAAAAGCAGAGTCTTATTGAAAGCGGTCCCTTTGTGCTCAATCTCAAGAGCCGTACTGTTACAAAAAACGGAGAGGCTATCGAGCTTACACAGGTTGAATATCAGATTCTGGAATACTTCATGAACAATAAGAATACAGCCCTTGACAGAGCAAGCATACTCAATCATATCTGGGGCGAAAGCTATTACGGCGACGATAAAATTGTTGATGTAAATATAAGACGTATCCGCATGAAAATTGAAGAAGAACCGTCAAGCCCGAAATATATCATAACTATCTGGGGCTACGGCTACAAGTGGAATGACGTTCAGTAATGGCAAGAAAAAGTATTACTAAACGCTGGATTGTCAACAACCTCGGAGTTATTATACTTGCTCTTATTGTTATTGAGCTCGTGGTAATATATGCCATTCAGAGTTATTATTACAGTTCCGCAAAGCAGTATCTTGTATCGAAGATAAACGCAGTTACAAGCGTTTTGAGCATACATTCACAGGACAGCTCCGCAAACTTTTCCGCAGAGGTACGCAATATGCTTGAAACCTTCAACGAAAAGGACAAAATCGAGCTTATGGCGATTAACTCAAAGGGGCGTGTAGTGCTTACTTCCTCGGGATTTTCTCCCGATGAGGACTACGTTATGCCCGACTATGAGGACGCTATGGAGCTTGGAGAGGGCAGCTATATCGGCAGGCTTTCCTCCGAGGGCGAAAAAGTCCTTGCGGTATCTGTTCCCCTGTCCTCGTTCAACAGCGAGTACAGCTCTGTGCGAATGGTGACATCTCTTACGGAAATTGACAATACAATAAAAGGGTATATTATCTTTGTAACGGCAGTTTGCTCTGCAATAATTCTGATTATTGTCGTAACGGGACTTTATTTCGCAGGCTCTATTGTTAAGCCTATCCGTCAGATAAGCGGAATTACACGTAAATTCGCTATGGGTGACTTTTCTGTCCGCATACAGAGCAACAATGATGATGAAATAGGCGAATTGTGTTCGTCAATAAATCACATGGCTGACGAGTTATCTTCTGCGGAGGCAATGAAGAATGAGTTTATATCTTCTGTTTCACACGAACTGCGAACACCTCTTACAGCCATAAAGGGCTGGGCGGAAACTCTCATGGTGGACGGCGGCGAAAATCCCGACACTATGAAAAAGGGTGTAGGCGTTATCGTTAACGAAACGGAGCGACTTCAGCAAATGGTTGAGGAGCTTCTGGACTTCTCCCGTATGCAGAACGGCCATTTCACATTGCAGAACAGCAACATGGATATTCTTGCGGAGTTAGGTGACGCTGTGTTGATGTACTCCGACAAGGCAAGGCGTGAGCAGATTGAGATTATCTATGACGAACCCGAAATGCTGCCCATTGTTTTCGGTGATAAAAACCGTATACGACAGGTGTTTATCAACGTAATTGACAATGCGTTGAAATATTCCAATTCAGGCGATACAGTTACTATCAAGGCTGATGTAAAAGACGGCAGAGTAAGGGTATCTGTAAAAGACACAGGCTGCGGAATTAAGGAAAGCGACCTTGCAAAGGTTAAAACCAAGTTTTACAAGGCAAATCATACAAGACGAGGTTCAGGTATCGGACTTGCCGTTGCTGATGAAATTATCGCTATGCACGGCGGCAAACTGGAAATATACAGCCCGGGCGAGGGCAAGGGTACAAAGGTAACAATAACATTGCCAGCGAAAAATTAATTAAGAATTAAGAATTGGTGTGTGCAGCAGATTTGTAAAATCTTAAAACAGGAGCATAAAAATGAGTAAAAACAACAATTCACCAGGCGGTGAAAAATTCAAATCGAAAATAGGCGGGCAGGCACTTATTGAGGGCATTATGATGCTTGGCCCCGAAAAGGGTGCCATGGCTTGCCGACTTCCCGACGGCACAATTGACCTTGAAGTATGGGATGAAAACAACGGCAAAAAAGCTCCGTGGTACAGAAAAACTCCCCTTATAAGAGGCTGTTTCAACTTTGTTACATCTCTTGCAAAGGGATATAAATACACAATGAAATCAGCAGAAAAGCAGATGACCGAGGACGAAAAGGCAGAGGCTGAAAGAAAAGCTGCCAAAAAGGCAGGGAAAGAAATAGAGGGTGACGACGAAAAGCTCTCCTCCGAGGCTTTTGATATCGTTATGGTTATCGGTACGGTTATCGGATTTGCAATTGCCATGGGACTTTTCTTCTTTATGCCAAAATTCCTTGTGGGACTTATTCCGAATATTGAAAATTCTGGTATTATTCGTTCAATGCTGGAGGGTATTGTTAAAATCGCCCTGTTTGTCCTCTATATGTGGGCGGTAAGCCTTATGAAAGACATAAAAAGACAGTATATGTATCACGGTGCGGAGCATAAGACTATTGCCTGCCACGAGGCTGAATTGCCCCTTACCGTTGAAAATATCCGCAAGCAGTCACGCTTCCACAAGCGTTGCGGAACAAGCTTTATATTCATCGTTCTCCTTGTGGGTATCTTTGTTATGTGCTTTGTTCCAAAGGGACTTATCTGGTGGCAGCGTTCACTCCTGAGCCTTGCAACGCTTCCCCTTGTGGTTGGCATCTCCTACGAGTTCATACGCCTTGCAGGAAACCATGACAACCTTTTTACAAGAATACTTTCAGCTCCCGGACTTGCAATGCAGAGAATTACAACTCGTGAGCCCGACGACGGTATGATTGAAATTGCAATTGCGGCAATGACTCCCTGTATCCCCGAGGATAAGTCGGAGGATATATGGTAAGGCAGGATTTATACAGACATTGTCTGTCTGTTATGGAGTCAGCAGATATACCCGACAGCGAGTTTGATACCCTGTGCATTTTTCAGGATGTGCTGAAAGATAAAATGCCCTTGCTTCTGCCCTATATGAATGTAGAGGCTGAAAAAGAGGCTATAATCCTTGATATGGTGGACAAACGAATAGGCGGTATGCCATTGCAGTATATTCTCGGCGAATGGGAGTTTTATTCCCTGCCCTTCTCGGTCGGCCCCGGGGTGCTTATTCCCCGCCCCGATACCGAGATTCTGGTCGATAAGGCGATTGAATTTATCGGCGAGCGCGAAGTGAGCGTTGCCGATTTGTGTGCGGGAAGCGGATGCATCGGCATCGCCGTTGCCGCAAACTGCAGGAATGCGAGCGTTACCGCGGTCGAGAAAAGCGA
>JAZRCW010000046.1:0-1002 GCA_045659945.1 Ruminococcus sp.
AAATAAACTGATTCATAGAGGTTTAAGCTGTTACTTTTAATCAGCATCACTCCTTGAACTTCACTACCTTCAGCACGGGGTTGTCGTCCTCCTTCAAGCCCTCGGCAATGGTTTTCAGCTCGCCCGCTTCGAGAGCTTCGACGAGTTCGAAGGCTTCGAGCTGTACCTTCGCCCCACCTTCGACTTCAAGCAGGAGCTGCTGGCACAAGGCCGCGAGGTGGAGGTGCTGCAACCTGCTTCCTTGCGTGAGGAGATGAAGCAGATGATTCGGGGGATGATGGGGAGGTATGAGGATGCTGAAAACTGAAAGCGGTGAAAACGGTGAAAACGGGGGAGGTAACAAATATACCAGATAGGGTATAGTTAATGGGTAAACAAATATAATTATACCCCGAAAAGGTGTAAATATTGAAATATTATCGGATATTTGCTGAAAAAACCTATATTTGCAACATTGACCGAACAAGATGAGGAACATATCATGAAGCTTTGCTTCGAGCTTGAAAGTGACTAGGAAGTATCTGATGAAATAAAGAGAGATACAAGAAGGGAGTTTTAAAACAGATAATTATGGAAATTGAAGTAAATAAAATAAAAAAGATCTATCAAGGACATTACATGATGTTGTTAGATTTCCCGGATAAGGATTGGCTGAAATACCTGCTTGACGACACATACAAATACGTATGGGTGGTGGACTACTGCATGCAAGGTTGTGAATGGAGCAGGAAGCATCACTCGCTTTTCAAGAAATCCGCAGAGGATATTTACGTCAGAAACATGCATATGGATTTTATTATGGAGACCTCAGAATTCATCCAATGGATTCCAGAAACAAATGCGAATCTTCATATACTTCAAGTCAATAATCTCCCTCCATATTATTTAGACTTAAACCGCTTGGAGGGAAAGACGAGATATGACTTGCTCAAAAAGGAAACAGATTACTTATTCGAAGTCAATCTTCCATTTTCGGGTGTATCCTCTGATTATACAGAAATA
>JAZRCW010000047.1:0-1025 GCA_045659945.1 Ruminococcus sp.
AATCTATATGCTTGCGGAAAACTATGCATATTTTGCAGTTATCAGCAAGCTTACAGAGATTTATCAGAGCGGTACTCTCGGCGAGGCTCTTTACTGTGAGGGCGAATACGTTCATCCCATGAGCCACGAAGAGTACGTACATTACACACCTACCACCACTCACTGGCGTGCTCTTATGCCTTCAGGATTCTATCTGAGCCATTCATTTGCTCCTCTTATGAGAGTTACAAACGATATTCCCGTTTCCGTTAACGCAAGAAGTATTTACACTGACGGAATGCGTCAGGAACGTGAGGGCGAGCCCATCAAAGACGTTGCCTCAATTATGCTCTGCACAATGAGCAGAGGTGCCGTTGCAAGAATCACAGGTTGGGCAAAATTCGGCGGTCACGGCAACTGGTACCGCTTTGCCTGCGCAAAGGGCAGCGCTGAAACCGTCAGAGGTGACGGCGGTAAAATCCGAATTGTATATAACGATTGGGAAGTTCCCGAAGGAGTTGAACCTGAAAAGGTTTCGACAGTCGGTTTCCCATTTGATAAGGATAAGGCAAGCCAGTGCGGTCATTCCGGTGGCGACTATTATGTAGCTCACGAATTCTTAAGCTGCATTCTTGAGGGCAGACAGCCTTATTTCAACGCTTACAGATCCTGCGCAATGAGTGCGGTAGCTATCCTCGGCTGGAGAAGCAGTCTTCACAATGGCGCAGAATATAAGATTCCCGATTTTTCAAACGAAGAAGAAAGAAAGCTTTACGAAAACGATAATCTTTCACCCTTCCCCGATGAAAACGGCGTTGCAAACTATCCCTGCACAAAATATGATGCAGATAAATATGACATCTGATTTCATGTTTTCTCAATAATAAATAATCATTTACTTAAACAACTCTCAGAGCTTTTCTGAGAGTTGTTTTTTGTTAAAACAACTAACTCTTGAGCTTATATACAAATAATATATTTCTTTGCAATATTATTGAAACACCTTTATTCAAATGGTATAATATATCAATACTGTTTTATAGGTT
>JAZRCW010000048.1:0-25836 GCA_045659945.1 Ruminococcus sp.
GCCATACTTTTCACCACCTGTTTTTTTCTTTAGTATAGCAAATTTGAGGTCTATTGTAAATTGACAAATTCACGATTTTTTTCTTCCACCCTTTTCCTTTCATTATTGTTGAATTCTCTGGGGGACTGAATAGTTACAAATTTAATTTCCTTCTTTGCAAACTCGCTCGCTTTTACATTTGATTTTTCTTTTTTGAACTTACTATGTAAGCCCTCTGAAATAATTAACAATATTTCAAGTTCGGGCATAGTACAATATTTTTTTATTCTTTCTTTGGACAATTTTCCTTTAAATTCACGTGGAATCTTCAATTCATCACTTTGTTTATCACCAATACGCAATATTTCTATATCATTATAAGGATACATTCTTATCTGGGTTTGTACAACAACCGATTTATCAATTTGTCTTGCATGATAAGGCTGCAAACCAATCAAATCATCTTTGCTTATTTTAAGCATATCATTGTCAAGAAGAATATTGATTACTGCCAGTTCATCAGTACCCTCGCACATTATCAGATACTTCATTTCATCAATTCCCTCTTAAGATTCATCAATGCCTCATAATTAACAGCAGTATCAAAGGTGTTATTATAAAACTGCTTGCTTTTCAGCAATTCAGGACGTATGTTGTTCTCTTTATAAACATCATGCATATTTTGCAGATATACTTTTTCGTCAGATTTTGCAATCCAGATATTATCTTTTCTACCAAACAAATCCAGAAGTTCGCAATAATGAGTTGTAAAAATAAGAGTTGCATTATTTTTATTTATTGACGGATCCTTATAAAGAGAAATCATATTTTCAACTAATGTTTTGTGAAAATGGTTTTCAATTTCATCTATAATCAAATCAGAGCCTTTAGTTAAGGATATAATCATTAATGTATAAAGAATCATTCCTTTTGTTGTACCACTCGAAAGAAACCACATTAATTCTTCCGCAGATTTTGTTTCCTCAACGCCATTATAATTAATCCTAAAGTTTTCATCTTCAGTTATATCGAGTTCTTTAATATTCTCATCAAAAATCGGCAAAACTCTGCAAAAAAGTCCAAACGGAACATCATATAATTTCATATATACAAATAAAATTCTATAAGATATAAAATCCTCATCATTGCTGTCAAAATAAAACGCCTCATGATTTTTTTCTCTTAAAATAAAGAAGATTTTTGAAGTATCAGCAGGTAAATCTGTAAATTCATTCATTTCTTCAAACCCGTCATCATCAAATATCTTGTTTGATTTGCTTGAAGTGTAAACTTTTCTATATATATGTTCGTTTGTAAATTCTGCTTTTTTAGCATCAGGTTTACCGTTTTTCAAAATCGTTTTATTTTCTTTTAAAACTGTAGTATATCTATAAATACTGCCATCGTGATAAAAATAAATATCAAGTTCAGTACTATCTACAGAAAAACGAGTACTTTCAAAGTGAAAAGTTGAAAGTATACGATGACAACATATAATAAGGTCAATCGCCGTAGTCTTTCCAGATGCATTCTTTCCAACAAAAGCCATGGTATTATATGTGAACAAATTAGGAGCAATCTCCTGTAGTTCATACATTTTATCCTCTGATGATTTTTTTGCTTTTGCTGTAAAATCAATTGTATAATCGTCCTTACAATTTTTGAAGTTTCTTGCAGTTACACGAAGTAATTTCATCTTCATCGCCTCCTGAATTTATTATACCACATATTCGCCAAAAATACAAGTGCGTTGTATAAATTTTATTATTTTCTTATATTCGATATTATATGCGTCTATATTTTTACAGATCAATTGTATTTTGATAATTTATCCCTTTAAATTAATCAAATGAATATTTTTCAAAATTCCGCAAATAATACCCACAAAGGAAGTGATACAATGCCAAAATATTTAACACGGGGAGTATTTCTCTTTGACACTCCCCCGAAAATTGAAAGCTATGCAGCAGTTGCAGGTGAAAAAGAGGGACAGGGACCTCTCGGCGATTTTTTCGATGAAATCATAACCGACAGCCATTTCGGGCAAAAAACATGGGAACAGGCGGAAAGTAGATTCCAGCTTGAAGCCGTATCTCTTGCAGTGCGGAAAGCCGAACTCACCAAAGAGAATATTGATATTATATGTGCAGGTGATCTGATTAACCAATGTACAGGCTCGTCATATGGCTTGCGACAGCTGGAAATCCCATTTTTCGGACTTTACGGAGCCTGCTCCACTATGGCGGAAAGTCTTATTGCCGCCTCTCTCTTTGTTGACAGCGGAGCCGCAGAACGTGCCGCCGCCGTTACCTCCTCCCATTTCTCAACAGCTGAACGGCAGTTCCGTGCTCCCCTCTCATATGGCGGACAGCGTACTCCTACAGCACAATGGACGTGCACTGCATCAGGAGCTGTTACAGTTACTCCCGAAAAGGGCGATGTTGAAGTTTACGGCTGCTGTGTGGGAAAAATCACCGACATGGATATAACCGATATTTCAAATATGGGTGCGGCTATGGCTCCTGCGGCTATGGGTGTACTATGCCGATATTTTGAAGCAACAGCAACTTCTCCCACGGATTACGATGCAATTGTCACAGGAGATTTAGGAATTCTCGGTAGTAAGCTTCTTGTTGAACTTATGGAAAAGCAGGGTTATGATATTTCAGTCGTTCACAAGGATTGCGGAGAAATGATATTCAATCCCGATGAACAGGACTCCCACTGCGGCGGCTCTGGCTGTGGCTGTGCGGCAAGCGTACTCTGCGGATATTTCCTGCCTATGCTAAAACGTGGGGAACTGAAAAAAATTCTCTTTATCGCAACAGGTGCTCTCATGTCGGCTATGTCTGTACAGCAGGGCGAATCGATACCAACAATTGCACATCTGCTTGAATTAAGGAGTAAGTGAATATGTTTAGCGAACTTTTAAAAGCCTTTCTTGTGGGAGGTATTATATGTGCTGTGGGACAGCTTTTGATTGATTACACAAAACTGACTCCTGCACGTATATTGACAGGATTTGTTGTTGCAGGAGTAATTCTCTCCGCTGTGGGACTGTACAAGCCTTTGGCTGACTTTGCAGGTGCAGGGGCAAGCGTTCCTCTGACAGGCTTCGGACATCTTCTTGCGGAAGGTGTACGGAAAGCCGTTGACCGTGACGGATTTTTGGGTGTATTCACAGGTGGTCTTACCGCCTCCGCCGCAGGAATAACCGCCGCTTTACTGGCAGGACTTGGGGCTTCACTTATATTCAAGCCAAAGGATAAGGCATAATTAAAGGTGAAAGAAAAGCCGTGAGGACATATTTTAAGTGTTCTCACGGCTTTGTAATTTAACTTGTGGAATTTTCCGCATATTTCTGGAGAATATCGGAAGCGTCAGAAGAATCAATTCCTCCATCATCGTTCCAGTCGAACAATTCGGAATTGAGTGCCATTTTCTCTCCAATCATAATGTAGCTATATGCGGAAAGAACCAATGAGGCATCAGATGCGTTAATTGCTCCGTCATCATTTATATCACCCTTTGTAATTTCGGGATAAATATATTTTGCAACGTCATATGTCATATTGCGTGAAGCTTCTACAATATTTTCACGAGGTATACTAAAACCCGGAAGTACATTCTCAACGTAATAAATCACCTTAAATCTATCTAATGCAGGGTTATCGTTTGACTTCGTACTTCTTATTGATTCTGTTGAACCGCTCCAGAATGCAACAGCTGAAGCACCCATATACTCTTTATAATTGCGTATCACAGCTCCCTCTTTCAGCTTGATATTCGGTTCGTAATCTTCTTCCTTAATTCCGTAAATCACTAAATCCCAACCGTCACCATTGGAAATGGCATCAAATTTCAAATCGCCACGGTAGACAAATCCGCCGTTGAAAAAATCTTCTGTTTCCGATACAACCTTGTCAAGAAATTCTTCTTTTGTAAGCATATCGCTTTTTTCATCTGTTGCCGAACCGTAGCTGAATGCAGCGGGTGAAATTGCTGAAATCGCTGTAATTGCCGATAATGCAAGTGATATTATACGTTTTTTCATAAAATAACCTCCTTAAATGTATGGGTTTTGTTTATAGAAACGAAGTAAGGTGGGTGTAATTCTGGTACCCCAAGAATAAAAATCAAGCCATTGGTATCACCTTTCCTGTAAATGGATACAACTTTCCTTATACACATTATATCTTACAACATATACATTTGTCAATATGCAAAACAACCAAAATCCACAGTAAAACCTCGTCATATTGCGAAATAATCGGCTTTTATCAATAAAAATCAAAAAGCACCGCGGACAATCCTCGATGCTTTTATTATGTCAATTAAAAATTTAATTTGTCCTTCAACTTATCAAAGAAGCTCTGACGCTTTGCATAGTTCTTCTCAGAAAGTGATGCCTCAAATTCCTTAAGCAGGTCTTTCTGCTTCTTATTGAGATTTTTCGGAACTTCAACAAATATCTTTACATACTGATTTCCACGGTCATTTCTGTTGATACGCTTTACGCCCTTGCCTTTAAGGCTGAAAACAGTGCCGTTTTGTGTTCCTGCGGATATGTTGAATTTAACATCGCCGTCAATAGTGGGAACGATAATTTCCGCACCAAGAACAGCATCCATATAAGTAACAGGGATTTCGCATGAGATATCTGCTCCGTCACGGCTGAAAAGAGGATGACTCTTTACAGATACATTGAGGAGGAGATCACCTGACGGGCCGTTATTTATACCGCAGTCGCCCTGTCCATTAAGGCGGATTGTCTGTCCGTTGTCGATACCTGCAGGGATATCCACATTGACGATTTTCTGAACTCTTGTTCTACCCACTCCACGGCACTTTGTACATGGATTCTTGACAATTTTACCCTTGCCGCTGCAGTGCGGACATACCTTTGTAGAGGAAATTGCTCCGAACGGTGTACGCTGCGTTGTCTTTACAGAGCCTCTGCCGTGACAATCGGGACATACCTCTGCTGTAGTGCCTGCATCAGCACCTGTACCCTTACAGGACTCACAGACAGCCATGCGGAAAGTCTTGATTTCCTGCTTTTTGCCGTGGCAAGCGTCCATAAAGCTGATAGTAACGCTCTCCTGTATATCAGCACCTCTGCGTGGTGCGTTGGGATTTGCTCCGCCTCTTGTGCCGCCGCCGAAGCCACCGCCAAAGCCGCCGAACATACTTTCGAGGATATCACCGATATCACCGAAGCCGCCCATGCCGCCCATACCGTCGAAACCGCCGCCACCACCGTAGCTTGGGTCAACGCCTGCATGACCGAACTGGTCATATCTTGCACGTTTTTCGGGATCGGAAAGCACCTCGTTAGCCTCGTTTACCTCCTGAAATTTTTCAACGTAGGAGGGGTCATCGGGGTGCAGGTCGGGGTGACATTCTCTTGCTTTTTTTCTGTAAGCCTTTTTTATCTCGTCCTCGGAAGCACCTTTCTGTATGCCCAGGACTTCATAATAATCTCTTTTTTCAGCCATATTTTCTCTCCCATATAATGCACGTACAGGGCGAAAGGAAATTTCGCCCTGAAACAATTATTTAATTAAACCTCTGTGAAGTCAGCGTCAACTACGCCATCATCGCTGGGTGATGCTGCTTCGCCGCCCATGTTAGCAAACTGTGAGGGATCAATGCCCTGACCGTCGGGATTTGCCTGCTGGTAAATCTTTGCGGAGAGGTCATAGAATGCCTTCTGGAGGTCTTCCTTCTGTCTCTTGATTTCGTCTGTATTGTTAGCCTCGCAAGCTGCCTTGAGGGATGCTGCTTTCTGCTCGATATTTGCCTTTTCATCAGTAGATACCTTATCGCCGAAATCAGCAAGAGCCTTTTCGCACTGGAATACGAGATTTTCAGCCTCGTTCTTTGTATCAACTTCCTCACGACGCTTCTTGTCCTCTGCTGCATACTGCTCTGCTTCCTTAACAGCACGGTCAATATCGTCCTTGGACATATTTGTGGAAGAAGTAATTGTGATATTCTGCTCCTTACCTGTGCCGAGATCCTTTGCAGAAACGTGAACGATACCATTCTGGTCGATATCAAATGTTACTTCAATCTGGGGGATTCCTCTTGGAGCGGGAGCAATACCGTCAAGACGGAATGTGCCGAGCTGCTTGTTATCCTTTGCGAACTCACGCTCACCCTGGAGTACGTTGATATCAACGGCAGGCTGATTGTCTGCGTATGTTGAGAATACCTGTGACTTCTTTGTAGGAATTGTTGTATTTCTCTCAATCATTCTTGTGCATACGCCGCCTGCTGTCTCGATACCGAGAGAAAGGGGAGTTACGTCAAGGAGGAGGAGTCCGTTCTTAACATCGCCGCCGAGAACGCCGCCCTGATATGCAGCACCGAGAGCTACGCACTCATCAGGATTGATTCCCTTGAAAGGATCCTTGCCGATAAGCTTCTTAACAGCTTCCTGTACAGCAGGGATTCTTGAAGAACCACCAACCATGAGAACCTTGTTGATTTCAGAAATTGAAAGTCCACTGTCAGAGAGAGCCTGACGAACAGGTCCCATTGTAGCTTCTACGAGGTCAGCTGTAAGCTCGTTGAACTTAGCCTGTGTGAGAGTAAGGTCAAGGTGCTTGGGAACGCCTGTAGCGTCAACAGTGATGAAAGGAATGTTGATATTTGAAGTTGTTGTTGAAGAAAGCTCAATCTTTGCCTTTTCAGCTGCGTCCTTTAAACGCTGATAAGCCATTTTATCCTGTGAGAGATCAACTCCGTCGGACTTCTTGAACTCGTCAACAATCCAGTTGATTATACGCTGATCGAAATCGTCACCACCGAGACGGTTGTTACCTGCTGTAGCAAGTACCTGCTGAACATCCTCGCCCATTTCGATAATGGAAACGTCGAATGTACCGCCGCCGAGGTCGTATACCATAACTGTCTGTTCTTCTTCCTTGTCGATACCGTAGGAGAGAGCAGCAGCTGTAGGCTCGTTGATGATACGCTTAACTGTAAGACCTGCAATCTGTCCTGCGTCCTTTGTAGCCTGTCTCTGTGCGTCTGTAAAGTATGCAGGAACTGTGATAACAGCCTCTGTTACAGTTTCGCCCAGGTAAGCCTCTGCGTCAGCCTTGAGCTTCTGGAGAGTCATAGCGGAAATCTCCTGGGGAGTATAGCTCTTGCCGTCAATTGTTACTTTATAATCAGAACCCATGTGTCTCTTGATAGAAGAAACTGTTCTGTCGTGGTTTGTGATTGCCTGTCTCTTGGCTACCTGACCAACGAGACGCTCGCCGTTGTTTGTGAAAGCAACAACAGAGGGAGTAGTTCTTGCACCCTCGCTGTTGGGGATAACTACAGCGTTACCGCCTTCCATAACAGCTACGCATGAGTTTGTTGTACCTAAATCAATACCAATAATTTTTCCCATAATAATAACCTCCGAATATTATAATTAAAAATTATGAATTAAGAATTAAGAATTAATTCTTACTCGTCTTTAAAAATTGTTTTTTTGTGGACACGGTGCAACCTGTCCCTACAATGTTAATTACGCACTACGCATTAATCCTTTGCAACCACTACCATTGCAGGGCGGATAAGCTTATCGCCCATCATATAGCCTTTCTGGAACACCTGACAGATGTGATTGTCAGCGTAGTCTGTATCAGACATCTGCTGGATTGCGTTGTGGAAATTTGGGTCAAATTCAGCCCCGAGAGCTTCAATCTCGGTAACATTCATCTTCGCCATAAATTCCTTTAACTGATTGAATATCATCACCATGCCATTCTTGAAGTTTTCGTCTGAACATTCAAATTCAAGTGAACGCTCATAACTGTCAATAACAGGCAGGAGATTTTCGATACACTTTGCGGAAGCGTTAGCGTATGTATCTGTCTTTTCACGGGCGGTACGCTTACGGTAGTTGTCGTACTCGGCGAAAAGGCGGACATACTTTTCATTAGCCTCCTCTAGCTTTTCTTCAAGGTCGGCAATCTGTGCGGCAACATCGTTGTATTCGCTTACAGCGTCGTCCTCATCGGTAGTTTCAACAGCTTCTACCTGCTCTGTAGTTTCCTCGGCAGTTTCTTCGCTATTTTCGAGAATTTCTTCTGTTTCGTTATTCATCTTCTCAGTCATTGCTGCTCCTTTCCGCAGAGCCGTCTATTATAACAGTATCTGCTTCTGTATTATCATCCTCCGACATAAGAGCAGTAATCTTATGGGTGAGGTAATCAATATAAGGTATAATTTTCTTGTAGTCCACTCGCATGGGGCCTATAACTCCGAGAGAGCCTGCCTCCTTGCCTTTTTTGCTGTATTTCGACACAATCATACTTGAATTGCCTATTGCAAAATTGCCGTCACCGCCGAATTTCACCTGAATACCGCTGAATGAGTCCTCCAGAAAGTCTGCAAGCTCATTCTTGTGCTGTATAAAGCGGACTACTTCCATTTTATCAAGCTCGTCACAAGAGAGAAGCTTTTCGCTTCCGCTTACTGTAAGCTGCTGCTGCTTCAAATCCTCGGAAAGCTCGCATATTCCCTTTACAAGAGGTGAAAGGCTTATCATATACGCTGAAACTGCGGCTATCATCTTATCAAGCATTTCCTCTGAAAGCTCGTCAACGGATATTCCGCTTAAATTTTCGTCAATATACTTTGTGAAGAAATCAAGCTGCTCATGATTCAGGTCGAATTCAAGCCTGCAAGCCTTGTTCTTTATACTACCGTTTGAAGTGATAAGCAGGATAACATAAAGCCTTTTTCCCGTCGGGATAACCTCTACTTTAGAAATAACGGAAAATCTCGGTGCGGAATTTGTTACAACCGCCGCACATTGAGTTAACTCTGTAAGTGCCGTTGCGGCATTCTGTATAAGCAAATCCTCGGGAGTATTCTCGTCGCCCAGAAGTTCATCAAGGCGGAGTTTTTCGTCATCGGAAAGTTCAGGAAGCGTCATAAGCTCGTCGATATAAAGCCTGTAGCCCTGATATGTGGGAACTCTGCCCGCTGATGTATGAGGCTGTTCAAGATATCCAAGCTGTTCAAGCATTGCCATATCGTTTCGGATTGTAGCGGCAGATACATTTATATGCTCCAGATTTGACACAGCCTTTGAGCCTACAGGTTCACCTGTCTTTATATACTCATCAACTACAGCAGCAAGAACTTTAAGCTTTCTGTCGTCCACGGTTAATGCAGCCTCCTTCCCGTTAGCAGAATAACTCTTTATCTGTTAGCACTCATTCTTGTTGAGTGCTAATATTAATTTACCACTATTATTGTCGTTTGTCAAGGGTTTTATACATTGTTTGGAGATTTGCACTAAACAGCCTGTTTGAAATTGTTATAGTTGTTGATTTTGCTTTAGGGGTTCCCTTTAGAGATTATCCTTACAGGCAGAATCTGCACCGTAGATTTTGTCGAATTTTGTGTTATATTTTCTTTTTCATTGAAACAAAGTGAAAAACGTGATATAATAAGTAATAAAAAGATGAAGCAACACCGTAACAAGTCCGCCTGACGACTTTGTGCAGTATTGCCCCGAAAAAAGAAAGGAAGTGCTTTGTGTGAACGATAACAAAGCGATGTATATTATCGACGAACAGCATCGTATTGTCTATACAAATGAGAAATTCAGAGAATACTATCCTGCAATCGAACCCATGCAGAAATGCTATCAGGCACTTGCCCGCACAGACAATATCTGCGACAATTGTCCTATTCATAACAAAGAAAAAGGAGCCGAACTCAACACAAATGGCACACATCTCTGCGTTGCAGACCGTGGAAAAGTCATTGAAGAAAACGACGTTTTGCTTCTGGTAAGCCAACTGAGCGATATGTCGGGTATACTTCGTATGCAGTCAACTATTGAAAAGGAAAACAAGGCTCTCCAGCAGCAGAATGAAGAACTCAAATACACGAAAAATCTGCGTCCCGGCGGATACCATTGCTGTCACAAAGAAGAAGGATTTCCATTCAAATATATTTCCCTGCAATTCTGCGACCTGCTTGGATATACAAAAAAGGAAATCGAAGAAAAATTTAATAACAAGCTTATTAATATGATTGTACGTGAGGACAGAAATAAGCTTAATACGGTCCGTGATATGAAAAAAATCGGCAGCACTATGAATATCCAATACAGAATGATGACTAAAGAACGTGATATCATCTGGGTAAAGGGAAACATAAGACTCAGCAAATTCGACGAGAAGCCATTCTATCAGGCAACAATCGTTGAAATCACCAACGAAATGAAAACACAGCAGGCACTCGAACAAAAAAACCGTGAGCTTGAACTGATATTGAGTGCTATTCCGGGCGGTCTGAAAAATATTGAAATAAATGAAAATTATTCATATCGTTTTATAAGTGAGGAAGCGGCGGCGTTATTCGGATACTCTGCCGAGGAAATGATGAATATCAGCGGCGGTACTGCTTTTGAAATGGTATATTCCGAAGACAGAGAGTATGTACGTCGTGAAATGCAGAAATGTATAGCTGAAGGCAGAAATGATTATTCCTTGAGATACAGAATCAAATGCAAGGACGGCAGCCTTAAATATATTCTTGCCTGCGGCAAGAAAACCGAGGATGAGGACGAAAATCCCTACTTCCGCAGCTTATATATTGATATCACAAAGGAAATGGAAAGTGCGGGCATAATTCAGCAGCTCCAGCTTATCAGAGCTTTAAGCAATGATTACAGCGACGTATATCTGCTTGATTTAAAAACCCGCCGTCTGAAACCTGTATTCCAACACGAAAATTCGTGGATTATACATCTTAACAAGGAATACTTTACAGACTGGGTTATGCAATTGGCGGAGGAATTGATTCACCCCGAAGACCGCAAGGTATTTCTTGAAAAATTAAGCCTTGAAAATATCAACAATACACTGCAGGTCAAAGAGATGTTCCACCATAATTACCGAAGTAAAAAAAACGGTGTAACTTCACATTGGCAGGTAAAGTGCGTAGGAATAAAGGGGAACAGCAAAATAACACAAGCAATAGTAGGCTTCCATAACATTGATGAAGAAGTTCAGATAGAGGAGGAGCGTAATCAGGCACTTCATAATGCTCTGATGCAGGCACAGTATGCCAACAAGGCAAAAACCACATTTCTGAACAATATGTCCCACGATATCCGCACACCTATGAATGCAATTATAAGCTTTACTGCCCTTGCTCTCACACATATAAATGATACGGAGCGTGTAAAAGATTATCTCCGCAAGATTACGCAGTCGTCAAATCACCTGCTCTCGCTTATCAATGATGTTCTTGATATGAGCCGAATTGAGTCGGGAAAAATGTGCATCGTGGAAAAGCCCGAAAATCTTTCCGAAATTATGAGCGAGATACGCAATATTATGCAGGCAGATATCAACTCAAAACGACTGCGGTTTGAAATGGAAGTACGCAATGTCACAGATGAAGTTATTTGCTGCGATAAACTGCGAATAAATCAGATATTGCTCAATCTTCTTTCAAATGCAATAAAATTCACAGCTCCGGGCGGCGTTGTTACAATGACAGTCAGCCAGCAAAAATCAAAACTTAAAGGATATGCTTCCTATGAATTCCGTATCAAAGATACAGGAATAGGCATGGAAAAGAATTTCCTTAACCACATATTTGAGCCTTTTATGCAGGAACGGCCGAGTACTCACAGCGGAATACAGGGAACAGGCCTTGGAATGGCAATTACAAAGAATATAGTGGATATGTGCGGCGGTGAAATAAAAGTTGAAAGCATACCCGCCAAGGGAACAGAAATTATAGTAGTTCTGCCTTTCAGAACAATGACGGAGGATATAAAAATCAAGCCAATTAAAGAACTGGAAGGATTACGTGCACTGGTAGTTGACGATGATATGAACACCTGCCAGAACATTTCGAAAATGCTTCGTCAATTCGGCTTGCGTGTTGACTGGACTGTATACGGAAAGGAAGCGGTTGTCCGTTCAGATGAAGCGGTAGAAATTGATGACGCATATCAGCTTTACATTGTAGACTGGCTTATGCCCGATATGAACGGCATTGAAACCGTACGTCAGATAAGAAGAACAGTAGGAAAAGAGCCGCCGATTATTCTCCTGTCTGCATACGACTGCACAGACGTTGAGGACGAGGCAAGAGAGGCAGGCGTTACAGCATTTACGGCAAAACCTCTTTTCATGTCGGAGCTTCGCCGCATATTGATGAAGGTATACAATATAGTCGGCAGCGAAAAACAGCTGACAGATATTGAAGAACTCAAGGGCAGAAAAGTCCTTGTTGTTGAGGACAATGAAATAAATCAGGAAATCTCCGTGGATATCCTCTCTACAGTAGGCATATCAGCAGAAGTAGCCGAAAATGGCCAGGTTGCCCTTGATATGCTGAAAGAAAAAGGTGCGTATTATTACAGTCTGATTTTCATGGATATTCAGATGCCTGTTATGGACGGATATGAAACGGTAAAACAAATCCGTAAGCTTGATGATAAAGGATTTAAAGAGATACCAATTGTTGCCATGACTGCAAACGCCTATGAAGATGATAAGAAAATGGCTTTTGAAGCAGGCATGAACGGTCATATAGCAAAACCCATTGAAATCCCCAAGCTTGTTGATACACTACGAACTATGATAAAATAATAATCGGGAACCTCTAAAAACCTCTCTCACGGCTTGAAATTTCGCTCGTGTTCCGGTTTTTAGAGAACCCCAATTGACAATTGCGGTTTAATGTGATAAAATATTATTGGTTTACTCCATTACAGTGAATTGATGAATTGCTGTATTTTAGGTTGGAAGGAGAATTTGATGAGAATTGCCGTTTGCGATGATAATCAGATTGACAGAGATGTAATAAAAGATTTACTGCGGAAATATATGTCCGAAAAGCATATTCCAGAAATAATAACAGAATACGAAAACGGAATGAACCTGGTTTATGATATTGCGGACGGTGGCTATTACGACCTTGTATTTCTTGATATATACATGGAAGAAATTCACGGTATGGACATTGCACGAAAGCTCCGCAGTGCAGGATTTACAGGAAAAATTGTATTTCTGACAAGCACAGCAGAATTTGCGGTAGACAGCTATGAAGTTGAAGCCGTCGGCTATCTTCTCAAACCTCACGATTATTCAAAGCTGTGCAGTGTACTTGACCGTATCATCGGCAAGACAAGTACAGAGCAGTTTCATTTTTCTTACAGAAATACAATTTTCAGCATCCCATTCAATGAAATTATGTATGTTGAAAGCAATAATAACATCTGCATTCTCCACAGAAGCGACCGCAGAGAATTTACCGTCCACAAAAAATTAAATGAAATTGAACAGCAGTTGAATGACAGCAGATTTCTCCGCTGTCATCAGAGTTATCTGGTCAACATGAATTATATCGCAAAGGCTGATAAACAATTTGAACTTGTTACAGGCGATGTTGTTCTTATTCGTCAACGCAGTCAGAAACAAATCAAACAGATTTATCAGGAATTTGTGTCAAAATCACCGTCAAAGGGAGCAGAAGCATGACATTAAAAACTTTTTATGAAAAAACAAATGCAGATTACGATGAAGTAATCCGCAGGCTGATTAACGAAAAACTGGTTATGAAGTATCTGAAAAAATTTCTTGACGACAATCATTTCCAGCAGCTAAAAAGCTCCGTTGAGGAACAGGATTACGAAACAGCTTATCGTTCTGCACACACCCTCAAAGGCTTATGCCTTACGCTGGGATTTGAAAACATGAGCAAGCCTGTAATTGAGCTTACAGAGGAACTGCGTGCAGGCAAAACGGAAAATGCAGAAGTATATATTACTGCAATAGAACCTATGTATGCTGATATAATCAAATGTATCGGCGAACTTTCAGAATAAAAAAATGCTCCACCGTAACAATGGTGCTCTTGTAGGCGAATATATACGTATTATTGAGGAAAACCCTTTTGAAAAAGGTTTTTCCTCAAACTCCTTTCCTAAAACTTTCAGTTTTAATTTCAGCCCTATAGGGCTGAAATACATATTAAAAGTCTTTGGAAGGGGGTACGGGGGAGAACCTTTCTTCAGAAAGGTTTCCCCCGATTAATGCATATAAACTCCTATATGAACACCACCGTTACGGTGGAGCATTTATTTTTATGAAGCCACAAGGCTGCTTGCAGTTTCCGTGCAGAACTGTTTTATGTATTCAACCACAACCGCAAGAAATTCACGGTTTGTAGGATTGTAATATTTCATGTTATCAGTAAAATAGAAAAGTTCACATATGAAGTCAGAATCACCTCTTACACAGCTCTGACCGATAGCGTAACGCATTGCACGCTCAATGCTTGCAATAGAATCCGATTTATAACGCTCCGCAATTGCAGGATAGACAAACTTTGACATACTTGTCAAGCCTATAGGATTTTCAATGCCGAGCAAAACCGCTGTCTTTATGTAGTGAAATCCCTTGGTATTGGCAGGAACTCCAAGCTTCATTAATGTTCTTGTTGCCATTCTTTCGTAGTCGCCCTCTGTAGTGCTGTGCTGACAGCAGATATTGTATGTCTGATTATTCATTTTTATCAACCTCTCGTTTTATATAAAGTTCTGCCGATGAACTTCTATCTCATCTGACAAGCCTATTATATCACGTTTTTATTTATTTTTATCGAAAAAATGGAAATCGACATTATTTCAGGTGAATTTGACAATTTCACATAGAAAAACATAAGGGAACCACAAAAAAATCTCCGCCGACTTATTTAGCCGGCGGAGCGTTTTATTTATTCAGCTTTTTTTCTTGTGAGTGCCAGTGCACCGATTGAAACTACGAATGCAGCCATTGCAACCGCAATGCCTCTTCCGTCGCCTGTTTTAGGTGAATCAGTGGCCTTTGCTTTTGTTGTGGTTGCCTTTGTGGTTGTTGCTGTAGTAGTTGTTGTTGTCGTTGTTGTAGTAGCTGTTGTAGTGGTAGTAGTTGTTGTCGTTGTAGTTGTTGTGGTGGTTGTTGTTGTGGTAGTGGTGGTTGTTGTTGTGGTAGTGGTTGTTGTTGTAGTAGTTGTTGTCGTTGTAGTTGTAGTTGTTGTTTCTGTTGTGGTGGTTTCATCTTCACCCGGAAGAACTATTTCCGGCATTGTTGTAGTCGTTGTGGTCGTTGTCGGCTCTGTAGTAGTGGTAGTGGTAGTGGTTGTTGTAGTCGTTGTGGTAGTGGTTGTAGTAGTTGTCGTTGTGGTCGTTGTCGTCGTTGTTGTTGTTGTAGTAGTTGTAGTAGTAGTTGTTGTTGTGGTGGTGGTAGTTGTTGTGGTGGTAGTTGTTGTGGTGGTAGTTGTCGTAGTCGTTGTTGTGGTGATTGGCTCTGTAGTGGTTGTTGTAGTTGTCGTTGTGGTAGGCTCTGTTGTAGTAGTGGTTGTAGTTGTGGTTGTTGTTGTGGTAGTAGTTGTTGTTGTAGGCTCTGTCGTAGTAGTAGTAGTAGTTGTTGTTGTTGTCGTAGTAGTTGTTTCAACTTCTTCGAAGAATACAGGATCAAACTTTGAATAGCCGAACTCAATTCCACCCTTGAATGACTTTGCAATTGTAGCACCTGCTACGTGTCCGCCCTGATCGCCTGTAGCGTCAGCATTCGGTGCAAGAGTTGAACCCTGAATTGAACCAGTATAGTGGAAGCTTGTTGCTTCATAGAGATTGTAGAGAAGCGGTGTATTTTCGTATGTAGGTGTTTTCTGTCCGTTTTCATCAACTGTATGAACTAATGTGCAGGGCATATCTACATGACTTCCTGGAACATTAATTACAATGTATGAGCCATCGGGAATATCAATAGTAAGGTCGATATATCCGCCGTTGAACGTATTGAACTGTTCCTCTGTAAGTGTTACCACGTTGAGGTTCTCATCTTCGCCCTTGATTGTCCAGCCTGATTTAAAATATTCCTGAACTATAAGCTCCGCATTTGCCTCCTGCTCTGTAAGGAATTGTACACGATCGTTGAGTCTCTGGAATTCTTCTTCAAAATCAAAAAGCTCTCCGACGTAAACCTTACAATTGCCGTTTTCCATATACGATTCAATTTCGCCGCTTACAGTAAGATATTCGCCCATTACGAAATTCTTTCCGCCTGCACCGAAATTGACGAGTGTATCTCCTCCGATAACTATCTGTGCTAAATCGCCTGCATTTTCAAGCTTTGCACCAACGGAATAATATGGGGTTTTTTCTCCCATATTAGCATTTCCTGCCGCCGCAAGTCGTCCTTCACAGTCTGACTCGTCGGCTTCAAAGTCACCGTTGAGGAATACAGAAAACTGTGAGGCAGCTCCAAGGAAATAATCATCGGGATTGCTTATTCCCAGAAGCGTTTCACGGTTGTCCTCGGTTACGTTGAATGTTCCGTCCTCGTTCTGTTCAGAGTGGGCAAAAAATACAGGCTTTACAAGACCTGCAACTAATCCCGCTGCCAGAACACAGGCAATTCTTGAAATTTTTCTCTTTTTCATTGCATTTCCCCCTAAATTAATAATAATACATTAATATTATACCTAACGTATTTGTTTTTGTCAATACCTTTTTAATAAAAAAACAATCATTTTTTGCGGTATTGCCTTAATTGCCGCTGGTACGGATAGACAAAACAGCAAAAATAGTATAAAATTCCTGCAAAATAATCTTGACTATATCACAAACATATGATAAAATATATAATGGTGTGTCACGGGTATTACCGTGAAATATATTTCCAAGGAGAAAAAACATGGGCAAATATTTCGGTACTGACGGTTTCAGAGGAACCGCAAATGAAAATCTCACAGCAGACCACGCATTTAAAGTCGGCAGATTTATCGGCTGGTATTATAATGAACTCAAAAGAAGAAACGGCGACAACTCCCCAGCAAGAATTGTTATCGGCAAGGACACACGCCGTTCAAGTTATATGTTTGAATATTCACTCGTAGGAGGTATTACAGCATCAGGTGCTGACGCTTATCTTCTCCATGTAACCACTACCCCCTCGGTAGCTTACATATCAAGAGTAGACGGCTTCGACTGTGCTGTTATGATATCCGCAAGCCACAACCCCTACCACGACAACGGATTGAAGCTTATCAACGGCAACGGTGAAAAAATGGAGGACGAGGTAATTGACCTCATCGAAGCTTACCTCGACAACGAGCTTGAAGTATTCGATCAGAAGTGGGATGAACTCCCCTATGCCACAAACGAGAAAATCGGACGCTCCGTTGATTATGTATCGGGAAGAAACCGCTATATCGGTTATCTTATTTCCCTCGGTGTATACTCATTCAGAGGAAAGAAAATCGGTCTTGACTGTGCAAATGGTGCGGCATGGTCAATTGCAAAGGCTGTTTTCGATGCTCTCGGTGCTGAAACATACGTTATTAACGACAAGCCCAACGGCATTAACATAAACGATAATGCAGGCTCTACACATATCGAAGTTCTCCAGAAATTCGTTGTGGAGAACGGTCTTGACGCTGGCTTTGCTTACGACGGTGACGCTGACCGCTGTCTCTGCGTTGATGAAAAGGGCAATGTTGTAACAGGAGACCACATTCTTTATATTTACGGAAAGTATATGAAGGACCGTGAAAAGCTTCTGAACAATACTGTTGTTGCTACAATCATGTCAAATCTCGGTCTGTTCAAGGCTCTTGAAGCGGCTGGCATTGAGTACGCTAAAACAGCTGTAGGCGATAAATACGTTTATGAATATATGAAAGAGCACGAGTGCTGCCTCGGCGGTGAGCAGTCGGGACATATTATCTTCTCGAAATACGCTTCAACAGGCGACGGCATCCTCACAAGTCTCAAGATTATGCAGGCTGTTATGTCGAAGCGTGCAAAGCTCAGTGAGCTTGCAGAGGAAATGCCCGTATATCCGCAGGTTCTTGTCAATGTCAAGGTAACTGACAAGGCAGCTGCACAGGCTGACCCCGATGTAAAGGCAGCTGTTGCAAAGGCAGAAGCTGAACTGGGCGACACAGGACGTATTCTTGTCCGTGAAAGCGGCACAGAGCCTCTTGTACGTGTTATGGCAGAGGCTGAAAATGAGGAAATCTGCCATAAGTATGTTGACAGCGTTGTTGACATCATCAAGGCAAAGGGTTACGCAATATAATTGATTGCTTTCAAGCACCGTGGATTATCTGCGGTGCTTTTTTATTGTATTATGAAAGCGAAAGGGAGCGAAAATCGCTCCCTTTAATTATACAATTATTATTCTTCTGGCATATGAATTTCGCCAACAATTGGCAGGGGATCAATACCCTGTCTTGTGTAGTAGTCGGAAAGAGCTGAACGAACAGCCTGCTCCGCAAGAACTGAACAATGCACCTTAACAGCAGGAAGTCCGTCAAGAGCCTCCACAACAGCGTCATTTGTAAGCTTTAAAGCCTCGTCGATAGTCTTGCCCTTGATAAGCTCTGTAGCCATTGAAGATGTAGCAATAGCCGCACCACAGCCGAAAGTCTTGAACTTTGCGTCTGTAATTGTACCGTTGTCTATTTTCAGGTACATCTTCATAATATCGCCGCATTTAGCGTTTCCGATTTCGCCGATACCGTCAGCGTTCTCAATTTCTCCCACGTTTCTGGGATTTGCAAAATGGTCCATAACCTTTTCACTGTACATCATAATTTATCTTCTCCTTAATTATTATTCGTAGGATTCGCCCTTCATCATCTTTTCCCATACAGGTGACATTGCACGAAGTCTTTCTGCAACAACAGGAACTGTTTCAAGTATATAATCAACGTCCTCGTCAGTGAGGTTTTCCTCAATGGAAAGACGGAGTGAGCCGTGAGCAATTTCATGCTTCAAGCCGATAGAAAGAAGCACGTGTGAGGGATCAAGTGAGCCTGATGTGCAAGCAGATCCCGACGAAGCACAAATGCCGAACATATCAAGCATAAGGAGCAGTGATTCGCCCTCGATACCTTCAAAGGATATATTTACATTGCCAGGCAGACGCTTTTCTCTGTCGCCGTTAAGACGTGTATAGGGGATAGTGAGAAGTCCGTCAATAATACGATTTCTCTTTTCAGTGACAATTTCAGCCTTTTCAGCGATATTGCTGCAAGCGATTTCCATAGCCACGCCAAGACCAACGATAGCGGGGACATTTTCTGTGCCTGCACGCTTTCTTCTCTCCTGACCGCCGCCATGGATAAGATTGGGGAGAACTACACCCTTTCTGACGTAAAGTGCACCGATACCTTTCTGTGCGTGGATTTTATGACCTGACAGGGAAAGCATATCAATTCCCTGCTTGTGAACATCAATTTCAACGTGACCAACAGCCTGTACAGCATCAGTGTGGAAAAGCACCTTGTTTTCCTTGCAGATAGCGGCAATTTCGTCAATAGGCTGAATTGTGCCGATTTCGTTATTGGCATACATTATTGTAACAAGAGCTGTATCTTCACGGATAGCCTTGCGGACATCCTCGGGGTTTATAAGTCCCTTGTCGTCAACAGGGATATATGTCACCTCAAAGCCGTTTTTCTCAAGATATTCTGTCGTATGGAGTACAGCGTGGTGCTCAATTACAGATGTGATGATGTGCTTTTTTCCTTTCTTTGCAAGCTGTTCTGCTGTGCCTTTGATTGCCCAGTTGTCGGATTCCGAACCGCAGCTTGTGAAGATGATTTCGATAGGGTCAGCACCGATAGCCTTTGCCACCTTTTCACGGGCGAGCTCAATATCACGCTGTGCATTTCTTCCCATTTCGTAAATGCTTGAAGCATTTCCGAAAGCTGTCTGGAAGTGGGGCATCATAGCCGCAAGAACTTCATCAGAAACAGCTGTAGTTGCCGCATTATCGGCATAAATAAATCTTCTTTCCATATTCAACCTCTTATATATAACTTTTTATGAATGCATATCTCTTTGTGCAACTGCAAGGCGGTCACAGCGTTCGTTTTCGGGATGACCTGCGTGTCCCTTTACCCAGTTGAAAGTTACATCATGACGTGCAAGAAGCGGCAAAAGCTGCTCCCACAAATCAACATTGAGTGCAGGCTTGCCGTCGGACTTCTTCCAGCCTTTTTTCTGCCAGCTGTAAACCCAGCCTTTTGTTATACTGTCGCAGACATACTTGCTGTCGGTGGTAAGTATTACTTTACACGGCTCTTTTAATGCGGAAAGTCCTGCAATAACTCCCATAAGCTCCATTCGATTATTGGTGGTATGCTTTTCGCCGCCTGACAGTTCTTTCTCGATATTACCAAAGCGGAGTATAGTGCCATAACCGCCTGGCCCGGGATTACCGCTGCAAGCTCCGTCAGAGAATATTTCAACAGTTTTCACACAGTTCCCCCATTTATTTTAACACTTGTGTAGGGGCGGAAATTATCCGCCTTAAATTTCGGATAAACATAAAGATTGTCTTTTTTATCACAATATATATTATAACAGAAATAAAAGGAAATAGTGGGAATGTTTACTTGCGGAAACTGCGTTTTTGTTAGTACGCACTTACATTTTAGCATTTCTCTTGACAGCATTTCTCAAAAGTTGATTATTTCGCAATATGACGATGTTTTGCTGTAAATTTTGGTTGTTCTGCATATTGATAAATAAGTATATGGGGGGATAATGAGTGTCCCAACGTTTTGAGTATATGGGAAACCAGAAACCTTAACTTTTTTGTTCCAGTATCATCGGATACAAACGAATCAAGAGCCAATCCCATTTCAAATTTACCATATTGACTCAAATTCTGCTCTACGTATATTAACGCATAATCATTAATATTACTTCTTGCACTTACATTATCTCCGTTACCGTAAATGTAATCTTTCGGGACAAGTACGCATTATCCGAACAGGGCGAGTTCAATGCCGACAGCAAGGGCGACGGTTTAACCGTTGACGACGCTGTGGAAATTCAGAAAAGGCTTGCAGGGATAGCAGATTAAAGACAAAAACCAAAGGGAGCGAAAAATCGCTCCCTTAAATTTATACATTCTTTTTCACATTCTTCTTAATGACTTTCCGCAGTCTGTCACAGGTTTCCTCGGGGAAAGTCGTCACAAAGGTAAGTGCCTGATTGTGTGCCTCCTCGTGGCTTAATTTGAGAAAACGGCGGAAGAAAATATATGTTTCGTTGAAATTGCGAAAAATATCCCTTACTGCCTCAACTCCCTCGGGAGTAAGCACAACGCTTATAGCATAATCCTCATATACAAGCCCCGAATTGGCAAGACAGCGGAGGGTTTTGCTGACGCTTGAACGTGAAACTCCCAGATGACGGGCAATATCCACGCTTTTTACTTCCTCGGACTCCGCAGAAAGCTCCTGTATAGCTGTGAGATATTTCACCTGTGCGGCACAATATTTCATTCTTTTCCCTCCTATTTGTCAGAGTCGATAAGATGCCAGTAGCCTTTCAGATAAACTGCTCCAGAAATAATAGTAAGTGCTGTGGAAATCCATATAAGTGCAGGAATAACAAAGCAATCCATAGCGTTTACAACAGTTTCAGATATGCCGAAACTGAAATCGTGACATATACTCAACCACAGCAAAGCCACAACTATAGCCACCATTGTGAAAGCAGTTTTCAGCTTGCCCCATATGCCTGCCGCAACAACAATTCCACTGTCGGCGGCAAGAAGTCGGAGTCCCGATACCATAAATTCTCTTGCACTAATAATAATAAGCGGAATTGCACCCATGTGCACCTCGTCAAGCTCCACAAATACTGTCAGAGCCGATATTACAAGAACTTTATCCGCCAGTGGGTCAAGGAATTTTCCGAAATTTGTTACAAGATTTCTCGCCCTTGCAATTTTGCCGTCAAGTGCGTCAGTAATTGAAGCTGCGGCAAAAATTATCAGTGCAAGAAGAAAATTGCAGGGTATATCAAGATAAATGAACAACAGGAAAAACGGAATGAGAATAACTCTCAACAGGGTTAATTTATTTGGCAGATTCATTCAATCACTTCTCCTATCAGGTCATAATCAAGGGTATCTGTAATTTTAATTTTCACGTAGTCGCCTATTTTAAGCGGATTTTCAGAGATGAAGAACACCTTTCCGTCGATGTCGGGAGCGTCAAGGGCAGTACGTCCGAAGAAACACTCGCCGAAACGGTCATAACCCTCCACAACGGCTTCAAGTTCAGCGTCCATAAGATTTTTATTGTTGTCGTAGCTTCTTTCAAGCTGCTGTTCCATGATGATATCAGCACGGTGTGCCGCAACATCTTCATCAACCTGATTATCAAATCCTGCCGCCTTTGTGCCCTCCTCGGGAGAATATGGGAAACAGCCAAGACGGTCAAAGCCTACACGGTCAACAAATTCAGCAAGAGCATTGAACTGCTCCTCTGTTTCACCTGGGAAGCCTGTTATCAGTGTTGTACGAAGTACGACATTCGGGATTTTACTTCTGATACGCGCAAAAAGTGCCTCAAGCTTTTCTTCATCGCCCCATCTGTTCATAGCGGAGAGTATATCCCCGTCGCAATGCTGAATGGGAATTTCCAGATATTTCACAAGCTTTTCTTCAGAGGCTATTGTGTCCAGAAGTTCATCTGTTATACGTTCGGGATAGCAGTAAAGCGTACGAATCCATTTAAGCCCCTCGATTTTACAAAGCTCTTTCAGCAGTTCAGGGAGCTTTGACTCACCATATAAATCCTCGCCGTAACGAGAGGTATCCTGTGCAATAACCACAAGCTCGGTTATGCCGTTTTCAGCCAGTTTTTTCGCTTCGGCAAGAACATCCTCCATGGGAACACTTCTGTATTTCCCGCGAATCATAGGGATAGCACAGTATGTACAGCAGTTGGAGCAGCCCTCGGCAATTTTTAGATATGTGAAGAATGGGAGAGTAGAAATAATTCTGTCCCCTGTCATTTCAGCGTCAAGCTTTGAGCCGAATTTTACAACTCTTTCGCCGTTCATAACCTCGTTGAGAATATCAACAATATCCTTGTTGTTGCCGATACCAATAACAGCATCAGCTTCGGGGAAAAGCTCCGCCGCTTCCTCCCTGTAACGCTCGGTAAGACAGCCTGTTATAACAATTTTTTTCAGCGTACCGTCAGCCTTTAAAGCCACCAGTTCAAGTATAGTTTCGATAGCCTCCTCTTTTGCGGCTTTTATAAATCCGCAGGTGTTGACTACCGCAATATCAGCCAATCCGGGCTCTGTCACAAGCTCGTATCCGTTTTGTTTCAGTTTATAGAGCATTCTCTCTGAATCCACAAGATTCTTTGAACAGCCCAGTGAAACCATTCCAACCTTAATAGCCATTGTTCTGCACATCTCCTTCATTGCTCCGCCACAAAATATTCTGCAACGGCACGATTTATTTCATCGTAACTGTAGCCGTATCTCACAAGAGCATTTTTCGCCTTTTCCACGGATTTTTTATCCGTGCTGTCCGTGAGATATCGGCTGTATTTTCCACCGACAAGGTGCATTATGTTTTCGTCAAAAACCTCGTCATATGGTTTAAGGGCATTACTTACCGTTTCCTCTGCAAGCCCCTTCTGCATCATTTCACGTCTTGCACGTCGATAGCCATACTTCTTTGACTCCACAAGCTTACGTGCAAGCTTTTCCGCATATCGTTCATCGTTGATAATTTCCGCCCGTGCAAGCTTTTTCACCACTTCAAGGCATAAAGCCTCGTTTTTGTATGTTTCAAGGAGTTTTTCATATATCTCCTGTGCGGAGTAGTCTCTGTAGTCAAGGCGATACAAAGCATACTCATAAGCACGGCGAAAATTAGAGGCATATACGATTTTTTTCAGCTCTGCACGCTCAATCTCCATACCCTGCGATAACCCAAAATCGGTTATTATGTCGATATGGAGATAAAGCTTTTTTTCGCTGTCAATTTCAACCTCAAAGGTTTTACCCTTATAGTGGGCAAGTGACGTAATTTTCATTATTCAGCAGGAGTAAACTCCTCAAATTCGTCATCAATTGTATCAAGAATATCAAGAGCGTCATCGTCTGCCCCTCCGCTTACAGCCTGTGCAATTGATGCGGCAACCTTATTTTTCTCGTTCTTCTTGTCGTTCTTATCCATAAGCTCATCCTTACGGGCAAGAATCTGCTCCTCAATTTCAGCCATAAGCTGGGGATCATTTTTAAGAAGCTCCTTGACGTTATCTCGTCCCTGTCCAAGCTTGCGGTCACCGTAGCTGAACCATGAACCACCCTTTTTGATAATATCAAGGTCTGTAGCGATGTCAAGAACCTCGCCTGTACGTGAGATACCCTCGCCATACATCATATCAAATTCAGCCTCCTTGAATGGAGGTGCAACCTTGTTCTTGACAATCTTACAGCGTGTGCTTGCACCGATTATCTGACCACCGTCCTTGATAACCTCGCCCTTGCGTACTTCGATACGGACAGAGGCATAGAACTTCAATGCACGGCCGCCCGGGGTAGTTTCAGGATTTCCGTACATAACGCCGATTTTCTCACGAATCTGGTTGATGAAGATAGCAACGCAGTTTGATTTTGAAATAGCCGCAGTAAGCTTTCTCATAGCCTGTGACATAAGTCTTGCAAGCTGACCTACATGGAGGTCGCCCATTTCACCGTCAATTTCCGCACGGGTAGTCATAGCGGCAATTGAGTCAAGAACGATTACATCAATAGCACCTGAACGGATAAGTGCCTCTGCAATTTCAAGAGCCTGCTCACCGCTGTCGGGCTGTGATACAAGGAGGTTGTCAATATTTACGCCAAGAGCCTTTGCATAGTTAGGGTCAAGAGCGTGTTCAACGTCGATAAAAGCAACTTCGCCGTCAAGCTTCTGTGCCTGTGCGATAACGGAAAGGGCAACAGTTGTTTTACCCGAGCTTTCAGGACCATAGATTTCAACGATACGTCCTCTCGGCACACCACCTATACCAAGTGCCATATCAAGAGTCATAGAGCCTGTAGGGATAGCGTCCACATTCAGCACCTTTGTCTCGCCAAGACGCATAACAGCACCTGCTCCGTATCTCTTTTCAAGCTGTTTAAGAGCACTTGCAAGAGCCTCTTTCTTGTCGTCCTTTGCAGTAACCTTTACAACTGTGGGCTTTGTTTTAAGTTCCTTTTTTGCCATGTTATACCTCCGTTTTCCTTGCTGTGACTGTTCGGATTATACCGCCGCCGTCACGGCTGAATTTTATATCTGTAAATCTGTTTTCTCTCATTATTTTTTCTATATCTTTTTCTTGTCCCATGCCGAACTCATAGCAGAGATAACCGCCATTTTTAAGAGATTTTCTCCACAGCGGTGTCATTGCACGATAGAAGTCAAGACCGTCATTTCCGCCGAAAAGTGCGGTTTCAGGCTCTTTCTGCACTTCAATCTGCAATTCGTCCATATCCTGTGCTGTAAGGTAAGGGGGATTGCTTGCGATTATGTCAAGCTCTGTGAGATTTTCTGCTGTTTCGGGCGAAAGTACATCGCCGTTTATTATTTTTATATCCGATTTATTAAGTTCCACATTCTGTTCAAGATATGCAAGAGCCTTTGTTGAAAGCTCTACAGCATACACATCGGCAGAGGGGATTTCACTTTTCAAGGCAAGAGCAATACAGCCGCTGCCGCTGCATAAATCGGCTATTTTCGGGGATTTCATACCCGTTTTTCTGACAATTTCGAGTATATCCTCAATAAGAGTTTCCGTGTCAGGACGGGGTATCAGCACACCCTCCCCCACTTTTATGGGCAGTCCCCAGAACTCCCATTCGCCGAGAATATACTGTAGCGGCATACCGTTTATGCGTTTCTCAATCATTTCAAGAATAGCCGCCTCTTTGTCAGCCTCTACGTTCATATATGGCAAAAGCAGTGGCATTTTATCATTCAGCACATCCTGAAAAATGCACAGGGTATC
>JAZRCW010000049.1:0-3796 GCA_045659945.1 Ruminococcus sp.
ACGGGGAAATCTACCTTTATAAAAAGGTTTATGGATTTACTCGTTCTTCCCAACATTGAAAACGAACATATACGCACGCGAGCAGTTGATGAGCTTCCCCAAAGCGGAGCCGGACGGACAATCATGACTACTGAACCAAAATTCATCCCCAATGAAGCCGTTAAAATCGATTTGCTTGACAATGCGTCGTTTAATGTCAGGTTGATTGATTGTGTAGGCTATTGTGTAAGCGGAGCACAAGGACATACTGAAGACGGACAGCCACGCATGGTTACAACTCCGTGGTTTGAGGATGATATTCCATTTGACAAAGCGGCTGAAATCGGAACTGATAAAGTTATCCGCGAGCATAGCACAATAGGACTTGTTGTTACTACCGACGGAACTATATGCGATATTCCCCGCTACGAATATGTAAGTGCGGAAGAAAGAGTTGTAAACGAACTTAAACAAATGAATAAGCCGTTTATAATTCTTCTTAATTCTGCATTTCCTGAAAGCGAAAGTGCGCAGGAATTAAAAGCGGAGCTTGAGGATAAATATGGTGTTCCTGTATTTTTGTTTTCGTGTGCAGATATGCGTCTTGAAGATATTAATTCCATTATGCAGAATATTCTGTTTGAATTCCCTCTTAAGGAGCTAGGAATCAACCTGCCCGGTTGGATTGACGCTCTTCCCTATGACCACTATCTCAAAACGTCTATATATGAATCTGTACGCAAAGCGATAAAAGATGTGCATAAGTTAAGCCACGTCGCCGCCGTATCTCCCGTTCTTTCCGAAAACGAATATATTTCAAATGCAAGAATTTCCGATATATCACTCGGCAAAGGAACCGCACTTATTCATACGGAAGCTACAGACGGACTTTTCTATAATATATTAGGCGAAACGACGGGATTGCCGATTACAAATGATGAGGAGCTTGTGTCCATGCTCTGTTCTCTTTCAACTGCAAAGAAAGAATATGACAAGATTGCAAACGCCCTTCAACAGGTGCGCCAGACCGGGTACGGAATTGTTTCGCCGGGGATTGAGGAGCTTTCTCTTCGCGAGCCGGAAATCATTCGTCAGGGAGGTCGCTACGGTGTAAGATTGCGTGCCAGCGCCCCCTCGATTCACCTTATAAGAGCCGACATCGAAACGGAGGTAAATCCTATCGTTGGAAGCGAAAAACAGTCCGAGGAGCTTGTACATTATCTTTTAAGCGAATTTGAAAGCGACCCTGCAAAAATATGGGAGTCCAACATTTTCGGCAAGTCACTTCACGAACTTGTAAACGAAGGACTTCAGGGCAAACTTTCCAAAATGCCTGATGATGCAAGAGGCAAACTTCAGGAAACGCTGACCAGGATTATCAACGAAGGCTCGGGCGGACTTATTTGTATAATACTATAGCACAGAGCCAAAGAAACCATAGGATTTAACTTTCAATTACGACTTGTGCAATCTTCTTAAACAAGTCACAAATATTTGATTTTATGCCGTGCGAGAATTTCTTCACTGCGACCGGAAAATGCGCATGGCACAAAAAAGCCTCGTAATTCTATTAAAGTTACGGCAAAATATAAATCATAAAATAAAATTGACATAAGAACTTGCTGGGATATTTCTGCGCGAGTAATACATTCGACAGATGTCGTTATCTTGAATAAACAGCAAAAATCTCTCTGCTCAAAAACAGAGAGATTTTTACTGTTTATTCTTTCTCTTTTAAGTTTTTAACCATAATCAAGTGTTATGTCAAATATTTTTTGCAGAAAGGTTATTTCAATTCTGCAAAGTTACTCATTGGCGTTAAATCCGAATCCCACCAGAATACTTTTACTGTTTGACCTTCATCGCATTCAATTCTGACCGGAATTTGTGTTGTTGCAGCATACGAAACAATCTTTTCAAGCTTATCGCCTTCATAAACTGCTAAATACACATTACCATATGTTGTTCCATCAAAGAATAACTTTAAATTACCCGACCAAGCAGAACCATCATAAGTCATATCATCCGTATATATTCTGCCCAGTTCATCACTTGGTTCAATAAAATACTTCGAGAACAAAAGCCCTTCAGAATCAGCCGGCACCAAAATCATGTCAGCGGCTATTTCTTCTGCTGTTCTGACATCATTGAACATTGCAACAGAATAAATGGTTCCCTTAAAATACTGAGGGTCAGTTGCTCTGCAATCCGCGCCAATTTTATAGTTAGAATAAGCATTTGCAAGTTCTGATCTGAGTTCTACCGTTTCCTTGACAACACCATTCAGGTATAGCGTTGCTGTAAGTCCATCAATTGTGATTGCAAGGTGTGTGCCGGAGTCCGAACGGACATCTGTTGAAAACAGATAGGTATATGCCTTATTATTTGCCTTGTAGTACAATCTCGGCTTGCCGTTAGTATAAATTTCAACATTTATTTGTTCAGCCGTAGAATTGTCATAATTGCCGACAAGAACACCTGCACGTCCACTTACGAGTTTGGGCAAGAAGAAATTAACTTCAAATGTCTTAGGATTAGATGCGAATGTTTCATCTATGGCGTAAATATCTTCAGCAGATGAAACACTAAATCCAGCGTCTGATTTGATGTAATCCATCACCATAACCTCTGCACCGTTATTGGTCACTTCCTTTGCACAAAGAACCTTGCTGCAGACAGTACATTGCTTATATAAAATACCATTTTGAATATCTGTTGATTCCTTTCCTACAAGCCATTCACCAGGTCTGTGTACCGTTTCAACAATTATGGTATTATCACAATGCTCGCATTTCCTGTAAACATATCCATCCTCATTAGTTTCCGGAATGTATATTTTCTCTTCACCATAGGTATGTTCTACCATTCCCACGCTTGTCTGATCTGCAATATTAAAGAACACACTGTCTTCATTGTTGTTATCTTCTTTTATAATAAGAACATAATTTGACTGGTAACTCATTGCCCCGCCATGCATGTTGATTGAACTTAAAATTGAAACATATTCTCTCTTTCCATTTTCAGAATAAGAAAGCTGTAGATCCTTGCTGTGAAGTGCACCGAAATCAAACTTATTAAATGATTTGAGACCTATATCCTTTCCAACAACCAGGTTTTTGTATGGTTCTACATCAAAGTCCTCAAGATTAATGTAAATCTTGTTGTTCGGATGCGTCTTCGTTAAGAAGGTGTTTGTCAGCATATTCTCCATTTGAAGAACAATAGATGTGGACTTATCATAGTTTGCGCTGTTCCAGATTAAGTTTACATAATCATCTGAATTGCTGAACTTACGCACAAATTTACAATATGGATTATACGATTCAGTCCATGCTAAAACATCACCACCAAAAGGAGAAAAGTACAGTTCAAAGACATCATCATTTTCTGTACCTATATATACAATCTGCTCATCGGGATTTATTTCATTGGCCTTTCCCGCTTCGATAAGGTCAATCTGGTTCTTACTCATATTTGCTACAAGGGTTCTGAAATTATAAACCTCTTCCTGACCACAATATTCAGGAATGATGTTTATATAGTTATGCGCTGCACGGTAAATTTCTTCATGATTTGATACAATAGTTGCTGTCTGCATCTTGTCGTTACCATTTGTGGCATTTGAATTAATACCGTCAAGATTACTTGATGATGACCACACTGCATTTCTGCCTGTGTTGCCGTTCATATCAAGGTAGTGAGATACAGCACACATCTTTGTATGCATCATATCAGTAGCCGCCTTGTTATCGTATGATGTCCATTCGCAATAACCAAACGTCATATAATCCCTGACAAACTTACCTTCTGCATATGC
>JAZRCW010000050.1:0-6475 GCA_045659945.1 Ruminococcus sp.
CCCGCTAAACCCTGCAACCGCCCGCACCTACACCGTAAAGTTTGCATCAACAACCGGCAAGCTTTTCGGTAAGACAACCAGTTGGGAACTTCAGTTTGACTTTTCAGAAGAGCAGCTTACTGATGCTTTTAAGTCAGAAGAGCAGCTACTTACATGGCTTGGAGCTTTAAGGCTTAACGTTGCAAACAGCATCGAAGCACATGATGAAGTACTTGATGAAGCGCTCCGCAACGTCCTGCTTCTCAACATCTTCAGTGATACCGGCGCAGGTTCTTCCGGAGCTGTTAACAAGATCGACTTGAGAGCTGCTTACAATGAGGAAATGGCACCCGCTACAAATATAGCTTCAGCTGCTGAATTTATGGCAAACCCTGACTGTCTTAAGTTTGCATCGAGAAAGATCACAGAGTACAAAGGCTATATCCAGAGGATGAGCACACTTTTCAATATGGCAAGGCGCAAGACCTTTACACCCGTTGGCCGTATCAAGCTGCAGGTGCTCAATTACTTCGAGCAGGCTTTCAACAGTGTAGCACAGTCCGGAACCTTCCACGATATGTATACAGCACTTCCCGGATATGAAACAGTACCTTTCTGGCAGTCACCTGATAACGCCGCAGACAGCGACAGCACTACACTCGCTTTTGATAAGCTTTCAGCTATCGACTTAATGCCCGAAGGTGGCACGAGTGGCGATGAAGTGCAGGTATCCGGTATCGTTGCACTGCTCGCAGATAAGTGGAGCATCCTGCATGCAGTAAGAAGCCGCAGGACTGCGGTAGTATATCACGAGCCTGAAAATCTCTATCAGAATTTCATTCAGTTTAGAGATTGCCGCGCCGTACTTGACAGCCAGAACGCTATTGTCTTCTATATCTCGGATGAAGAAGAGGGCGAAGGCGAAGGCGAAGAGTAATCTGATTTCTTCATAGCGTCAAGTGATATATAGTAACCTCGGAAAGGGGCAAGGGTTAAATGCCCTTGCCTTTTTCTTATGGTAGAAAGGAATTAAAATAATGAACATACTTGAAGATTTAAAAGCACTTCGGAAGCTGCCCTTCACAAAAGCAGCTTTACAGAAGTACATTATCGAAATTATGGAAAACTTCTTTTACTCCATGTTTGAGTATAAGAACTTTCCGGACAGCATGCCCAAAGAAATGGCTGAAAGATATCTCATATGGCAAGGCCGCTGTGGAGCCGATAAAGTGCCCGAGAAGTACAATACCGGTATGTATAAGGGCGAAGCCGTATTCTTAAATGCAAGCGTAGCAGGCGGCACCGAAGGCGAGAGCATGGAAGCGCTCGACGTTTACGGGCTTGGCGTCGACGTGATCTTGACCGGTGCAAACGGTTACACAATTACAAAAGGCATAAACGAAGCCGCCGTTGGTTTTAACAATTCGGCACACACTTCGCTTCGAAGCTTCATCGTGCTGACTTCCGAAGCCATAGCAAACGCTTTGACAGCAGTACGCTCGGGCGTTGCCTATAGTAAAAACCATCCTATATATAAAGCACGCGACAACAAAGAAAAGGCTGCTTTGAATGATTATTGGAAGAAAGTTAAAGAAAGCGACGGCGACGACGATCTGGCTATAGCTTCAGATAATATTGATTTTGTCGACGCGATAAACGGAGCGGCTACAGCTGCCCAGAACAATGTTATAAATCTTTCCGACCCGGTAAACGCCGATAAGATGCAGTACGTTGTCAAGGTCGTAGATGATTATATGAGATGGGCTTGTGGTTTATACGGGCAGGCTATTCAGGGCAACGGCAAGATGGCGCAGCAGACCGTTGACGAAGTGAACGGACAGACAAGCTTTTCTTTCGTGCTGCCCAACGATATGCTTTATCAGCGCCGGGCTTGGTGTGAGCGTATGAAAAAGCTCGGGCTTGTGCCTGAAGATGCAGAAATTGACTTTTCAGCCGCCTTTAAGGTTGAAGAGATAAAATATCAGAAGGAAGCCGATATCGACGAAAACGGGCAGATTGAAGAAGTCACAGAGCCTGAAGAAGAGCCGGAGCAACAGCCGGAAGAAGAGCCCGAGAAAGAGGAAGGTGAAGACAATGAGTAATAAATTTTATAAACTCGAAGAGATTGCGGACTTTACCGATATAAACAATTATTTTCAGCCTACCGTTAGCCCTTCGGCTTATACCGAAGAGATACGGCCGGAGTTTACGCCGTGGACTGAAGCAGACTTTGAAGAGTACTTTGAAAAGGTAAACGAGAAGAGCTTATATATTGCCGAAACTGCTGACCCTTGGGGCAAGTTTAAGCAGCTGTATACTAACTGGATGGCACGCAATAACCCCTTAATCGGCAACCAGATATATGCGCTCATGAAGAAGTACAATCCGATAGAAAATTACAACAGGCTTGAACAGCATAGCGGAACGGACACAACCGTCAAAACGCCGGATGAATGGCAAACGGTAAAGACCGAAGACCCCGGAACGTTTAAAGAAACGGTATCGCAGAAGCCTACGAACTGGCAGACGTCAGAAACCCAGACACCTACAAACTGGCAGGCAACCGATACAAAGAGTTTTACAAACCGCAAGGACGTAGATACCCAGAAGCCTACCGGCTGGAAGAAGACAACAAAACAGCTGAATGATGAGCACCAGAACGAAAGCTCGACAGTGCACGGCGTTGTGCCCTTCAACGGCAACGATTTTCTGGACGCGTCGCGGGACGTGACAGCTACAACGTCAGATATTACGGAAGAGCAGGCAGGAACGTTTGAAAATTCTAAAGAGTATCAGGGCAGCGAAAGCAATACACATTCGCAGTCAGGAACATACCAGACTACCACCAGCCAGAGCGGAACTTTCAACACTGAAAGATCTGCTACGGGTACAAGATCGGAAACAACGGAGCAGTCCGGAACCATGACCGATGAAATGACACACGGCCACACGATCGAAACATCGGGTAATATCGGCGTTTTATCAAGTCAGGATATGATTAAGCAGACTATCGAGCTTTATGACGTTGATTTCGTCGAAAGATGGCTTAAGCGGTTCTTTGACAGCTGCTGTGTTTATGTATAATAAAATAACGGTTTTATTCGTAGAAAGTAATTATTTTAAGGTGGTGAGAAAATGAGTGATACAATGTGTATCGTTACACAATATGGTACCGAATACCCGTTAGTTTGTAGTGACTTTTCAAAAGTTGTTACACGTAATGAGGGCGAAGCATTATACACGAAAAGACTAAATAATTATAATTATCAGATTTATAATTCTGCCGTTTATAGAAAACGACAATATACAAATATGTATATATATTTCTTTGCAATTTCTGCAACCGAAGAAATAACCATAACCGGAACATGGAAAGAAGGTGGCAGCACATTTAATGAAGTTTTGGGCGATTATAGGGGCAACGGTACATGGACTCTTATCGGCGATAGCCAAATGGACGGTCAAAATGTGCGCCCCGTGTCGGAATGGTGTTATTATAATATAGCTTTTCCTACGGGCGTTGCTTCGTCATCTTCGGACAGTGGTATACTTGTTAATATACCCGTATTTGATGATATAAACGATTTTCGAGATTATATATATAACCCCGCACCGCCAACGTATCAATGGTCAAGCGTTTCTGCAATAAGCGGTAAAAATGGGATTTTATATCTCACCACTGCCGATGATAGTTATCACACCGGGCAGACAGTTTCAAATATACCGATTGAAGATGTTAATCTTTCATCTGCAAGCAAAATCGGAACCCTTGGAGCTAATATTCCGGTTGGAAGTACAATATCTGTTGTTTATGCAGGAAGCATTGATCATATTGATTTTGAAAGAGTCAGTGAGCTAAGTTATTGTTTATATTTAATATTGGCAGGTCAGTCGGTTTTCAGTATGTATTTTGCTCCGGATGATTATCTCGGATTCCTTATCGATGAAGAAAATGAAGTCGCACTAATGGTTCGGTATAGAGAGCATAGAGAAGCCGATATTTTAACCGGTTATGATGAAATGGTGGACACTGTTGACGCGGGGCAAATGGCGGACATATTCAGATGGTTACATCCTCATACTGACGGCGAAGACCCTGAAACAAATGAGCCCGATGAAGGCACTGACCCCGATTATCAGCCTGATGTTGCAGTAACGGGTATTACAAAACCCGGTTATGGTGCATATGATACAGGCTTTACAACTCAATATCGCATGTCAGATACACAGCTCAAATTACTGGCACAATTTTTATGGAGTGATAACTTTCTCGATAATCTCAAAAAGTTTTTCAATGACCCGCGAGAAATTATCGTCGGGATTTCGATCATGCCGGTGATTCCTGATACAGGCGAAAGCAAAGAAGTGAAAGCCGGTGGCATCAGTACGGGTGTGTACGGGCTTCCGCTTACTGACCAGTACAAACTTGATACTTACGGCAGTGTATCGGTAAAGGCTGAAAAGGGCAATTTTTTGGACTATAACCCTTTTACAAAAGTCACGGCACATCTTCCTTTTGTCGGCGAGCACTCGCTTGACGTCAACGACGTGATGGGTAAGACACTGACACTGAAGTATATATTTGACTTCTTAACAGGTTCTTGCGTAGCAGAAATTGACGTTGACGGTAAACCGCGTTACTTCTTCGGCGGCTCGTGCGGCCTTCAGGTGCCCACAAGCTCGGAAGACTTCAGCCGCATGTATTCAGCTGTTGTATCAGCTGGCGCAACGCTCGGCAGCACGCTGGCCACGATAGCCACCGGCGGGTTGACTGCTCCGCTGATGGTTGGTTCCGCTTCAAATATGCTTGCAAATGGTATGAACTCATCACCAACAGTACAGTTTAGCAGCGGCTCCGGTTCCGTTAATGGTATGATAGGATGTAAAAGCGCCTTTCTTGTTATCGAAAAACCTATCGAAAAGGTTGCGGGCAATCAGAGCAAATTTGTGGGCAAGCCTTCATATATCAAACGCAACCTGAATGCCTGCGAGGGCTTTACAAAATGCATGAGCGTGCATCTTGATAATGTACCGTGTACAGGGCAGGAAAGAAGCGAGCTTGAAAGGCTGCTTACTGCCGGCGTGAGAATATCGAAGAGCGGAAGCAGCACACCGGAATATACGTCACCTTCGCCAGGTATGCACGGCATCATATTCATGAAGCTGTGGAGCGATATGGACGTGATCGGCAAGACATGGGACAATACGACCGAGATTATCAACGGGAAGCTGCTATTTGATCAAGGCATGTCAAAACCTAAATTTATCGTTGACGGAAACTATAGCGCATATAATTATGCATATATACCGGAATTTAACAGGTTTTATTTTATCATGGAACAGAGCGTCAAATCGAACAGTATGACAGAAATTGACTTGCAGGTTGACGTACTTCAGAGCTTTAAAGAACAGCTTATCGGCGAAGATGCTGACGTCGAAGTAATGATCGAAAGACAGCAAAACTTGAACAATGCATACTTCTCAGATAGTATGTACTGGACGCAGGCAAATAAGATTGTTAAAACAGTACCTTTTACAAAAGCAAACGGCGACGCGCTTGTTTTTGAAATACCTGAAGACAACTTTATTTTGACAATTGCAGGAGGTGAGTAAATGGACTTTACAAGCGTTTTACAGGCAATCGCAACGGTAGGCTTTCCGATTATTGCTTGCATCGGTATAGCATGGTTTTTTAACCGTGTTAATGAAAATTACCGGGCAGATATCAAAGAGCTTTCAAAGCAGCATCAAGACGAAATGAAGGCAATGACGGAAGCGATTACAAACAATACGATGGCTTTGCAGCGTTTAGTTGATAAACTGGACGCGGACGAAAAGGCGGTGATTTAATGACGAAATTACAAAAGGCATTGCACTACGTCAACCAGATGATAAGCTATATATCAATATACATCTGGGGCGCTCAAGGCGAAAAAGTAAATGTGTTGACTGCTAAATCCATTTGCAAAATGGAAACATCAGCAGACAACGCGGCCAGAGTAATCAGGTTTATTTATAAGAACCTTGCACGGATGAGCGGAAAGGCCAGAGCTTTTGACTGCTCCGGCTTCGTGATCTGCACGCTTATATATGCCGGCGTGCTTCCTGCGGGCTACGATAATACAGCAAATGGCCTGATGCACGAAAAGCGCTTCAAGCGTGTAGATATAAGCCAAAGGCATGCGGGTGATCTGATATTCAAATTACAAGATACAAAGGCCGTACATGTTGGCATCTGGACAGGTGAAAAGGTGGCCGAAGCTGCCGGACGTGATAAAGGCGTTATATATTCGGATATTGATAACAGCTGGACAGAGTGCAGGCGACCCGATTATACTTAAGTAGCTACTTACGTATATACTAATAGTTTAATAGACTGGCAAAATGCCAGTCTATTTTTATTTGAAAATGCTTGTTTATTTTATATACTATTAGTAATTGTGCAACTTGCACAAAAAAGTCAGCGGTTTTTTAGTAATTTTTCTATAATACCAGT
>JAZRCW010000051.1:0-50061 GCA_045659945.1 Ruminococcus sp.
CTCTGCTTTCCCATAAGCAGTACAAGAACCTGTGCATTGCGGTCAACGAAGCCGAAGGCTACCACGAGAAGAAGAAAGTCATCTTCCGCTGCATCGAACCCGTCATCCGTAAATAAGTAAAGGTCGTTTTGCCAACAGCAGGCGGCGAGTCGCCGCAGACAATTGTGCCTCCATACAGATTATGGAGGGCCGAAAGTTTGCATGTCGGCACGTCCGACAGATTAATATCTGTTGTTAGCAAAGTGACTTGGTAGTTCTTTCTTTTCTGCTGTTGGTATAAACGGCAGAAAGGACAGGAATGAACAGTTTTATGTCATGGGTAGGCGGCAAGAAGTCACTGCGTGATGCGGTTCTTGCAAGATTCCCTCCCTATTATGAGCGATATATCGAAGTCTTCGGCGGTGCAGGCTGGATTCTGTTTCATAAACCGCCCGGCAATGAATTCGAGGTATACAACGATTTTAACAGCAATCTGGTAAATCTGTACCGCTGTGTCAGGGATAATCCCAATAAGCTGAAATACAAGCTGAGATATGTCCTTGACTCCCGTCAGGACTTCGAGTGGATTGCAAGCCTGCACAAACGTGGTCTTTTTCCGAGATTTCGGGATTATGACAGAGCTGCGAAGTTCTATCAGCTTGTCAGATACAGCTATGCAAGCGGACTTGACAGCTTCGGCAGTCAGCCGCATTCCATTTGGTCGGACTTCCCGATGATAGATATGGCGGCAAGGCGATCACAGGTAACGTAAACCACAGCAAAGATAAAAAGTATTATCAATACCGCTGCACCTGCGACTGCAAGCTGAAACCAGTATCGGTAAAGAGAATGAATGACGTAACATTCTATGCACTGCAGCAGTGCTTGTTCAGTCCAGATAACAAAGACAAAATCATTACATACATGAACAATCAGCTCAAGCTGAAAGCACACCAGAGATCAGCTGAGGTCGCTGAGATCAAGGATAAGATAGCTAAGCTGAGCATGGCTCAGGATAACCTACTTGGTATGTTAGAAGACGGCAGAGCTTAGGATACAATTATGAACAGAATCCCAAGTAATGAATCGGAGCTTGCGGCGCTGACAGAACAGCTTGAATCCAAATCGAAGGAAGTCGCAGCTGTTGATGATGAAATGTATAACGAACTTGTGAATCGCTTTGTGAGCTACATGGGTTCTAATATGACACCGCAGGCATTAGACCTGAGAAACGCCGCTATTGACCATATTGAGGTCGATGGTGAGCAAACAACAATTTACTTTAATAGCGGCATCGGGATAGATGCAGCAACAAAAGAATACTTCGACAATGAGAAGGATTGGGAGACTTCAAAATGATATGTAACTTTTATAACAAGAAGGATGCAGTTGAGGTTATTCCTCTCTGCTTAGAGCAGAACGAAGTAACTGATGATTATACATTAAAAGTCGTGGGACTGGACAGCAAGGGCAACTATACCAACGCAGGACAGCTCACGCTGACTGAGAAGGAAGCCAATGAGTTGATCGAGAACCATGTAATTGACGATATGAAACAGCTTATCGGAAGAAAGGTAATGGTCGTAAGCAATGCGCTATGCAAGGAAGCTGATATCCAGCATCTGAATACAGCGCTTACCCCTGATGAGTGGCAGACCTTGCAGCCGTTCATCGAGAAACATAATAACCCCTTAGCTGGTATTGAAGAGGGCGAGGAGTTAGATATCTGATTAGGGTATTACCGTGCCGGACACCTTCCGGCATGGTTAATATACAAAAATACCACAGCTTCTGTGGGGAAAGGAGGATACCATGAAGAAATACAATAATTTTCAGCTCGACTGGAATATCAACAACCTCAGGGATTTCTATGATGCGCTTGACATTTTTGATAGCTGGGCTGCGGCTGGTGCTGTAACCGGTGATGATGTTAAGGTCAAGGATGTTATCAAAAATCAGGATCCTGATTTATATGACAGACTCTCCCGTGGCGACAAGTGCAGAGTCGGTAAGGCTGTCAGCAACAGATACGAAAATCATATGTATAGCGGTATTGTTCGTGGCAAAAATAAAGGTGCTACGAAGACATATCGCAAAGTATAACTTTATGATGCCGGAGGTACCGATCAGTATCTCCGGCTCTTTTTGCACCAGTAATTATAATACTAACTGAATTGCACTCAGAAGTCAAATAGGGCACCATACGCCATTTCTAAGGCGTTTGAAATGAATTATGGATAGAAACAGGCTCCAATCAGTTGAAACAGCTTATAGATAGGTTATAGCGCCTATTTGAGCTGTTTTGTGAAATCACCTGCATACTGAATGTTGACAACTTCCAGTGACGGTGCTATAAAACATACAGAAAAGCTTATTGAAATTGGAAATACGATGGGCGCAGTATACTCAAAGTGATAAAGCAGTAAAATACCAAAACAACGTAGAATCGCCGTTCACCATCAACAAACTTTGCTAAAACGCACTTTGAGACTAATACGAGTCGCCTCCACCAAAACCGCACTCTTATTTTTATACAATTTAAGGGTGCATTTTAAAGCTTAAAAAGCCACGAAACTACGCTGTTTCGTGGCTTTTATATTTCTTCAATATGCTTTAATCTTCTGCCTTGACATATCGGAACCTCTAAAGAGTACCCAATGCAATTCCCTTGAAATTAATTAAAAACACATTCATTTTGTCCACCAATTATGCATATTTTCCATTGACATATATATTTTATTTTGATAAAATGTAAATATAAAGAATATATTTACAAGGGGGAATTATCATGAAGAAAATTTTCAAATCCGCTGTAGCTGTTATTTCAGCTGCGTCAATGTTATGCGGCACAATGCCTATTATAACAAATGCGGAAAATCCACTGACACAGAGTCTTTACACAGCCGACCCTGCACCTATGGTACATGACGGCGTACTCTACCTCTACACAAGTCATGACAAGGACAATTCGGACTATTTCTATATGCCCGACTGGCAGTGCTACTCCACAACAGATATGAAAAACTGGACTCACCACGGCACAGTTTTATCCGATACCGATTTTCCATATGCCGAAAAAGATACTGCATGGGCTGCACAGTGTATTGAAAGAAATGGAAAATTCTATATGTACTGTCCTCTCAGCAGTTCAGACGGCAGAGGCAGAGTTATTAGTGTTGCCGTTTCTGATAGCCCGACAGGTCCTTTTGAAGATGCACTTGGTAAGCCTCTCGTTGGCCCTAACTGGGATTTTATCGACCCAACAGTATATATCGACGATGACGGTCAGGCTTATCTCTACTGGGGTAATCCACAGCTTTATTATGTAAAGCTTAATGACGATATGATTTCATATTCAGGGGACATTCAGAAAGTTGATATGAGTTCGGGTTTTGGCAAGAGCAATGACCCTGAAAGCCGTACAGGAGCACTTTATACAGAAGGCCCATGGTTTTATAAAAGAGGCAACATGTACTACATGCTCTACGCTGCAAATGGTATTCCCGAGAATATAAGCTACTCAACAAGCTCATCACCAACAGGTCCCTGGACATATCGCGGCGTTATTATGCCCAGCGGAGAGCAGGGAGCTGCATTCACAAATCATCCCGGCGTTGTTGACTACAAGGGACACTCATACTTTTTCTATCACAACCAGCGTCTCCCAGGCGGCGGCGGATTTAACCGCTCTGTTGCCGTCGAGGAATTTACATACAACAGTGACGGAACTTTCCCAACGATATATATGAGCAATGACGGTCCTGCACAGCTTGAAACTGTAAATCCCTATGTAAAGAATGAAGCTGAAAAAATGAGCTATGGTTCGGGAATCGAGACAGAAGTATGCTCTGCAGGCAGTATGGACGTTGCCAATATTGAAAGCGGCGATTATGTTAAGGTAAGTGGAGTTGATTTCGGTGACGGAGCGACTTCATTTACAGCAAGCGTTGCTTCCGCTACAGACGGCGGTACAATTGAAATTCATCTCGACGAGCCCACAGGGCCTATTATCGGTACAGTTGATGTTGCCTCAACAGGCGGTTGGCAGGACTGGACAAAGGTATCTACAAATATTGTAGGTGCAAAGGGTGAACACGATCTCTTTTTCAGATTTTCAGGAGGCGAGGGATACCTCTTTAACGTAGACTGGTGGCAGTTCAAGGGTGCAGGTTCTTCTGACACAGTTGAGCCTACAACAGTTCCGAACACTTCAAATAATCAGGCAAACACCAACGGCAAGGAATACTTCCGTGATACATTTGAAAGCGGCGACTGTGACTGGACAGGACGTGGCCCCGCAACAGTTTCCACAAGCAGCAATTCCAAATATCAGGGCAGCAAAGCACTCTATGTTGATGACCGTGAAGCATCATGGAACGGTGCAACAAAGGCATTGAGCACAGATACTTTCATCCCAGGACAGGAATACTCATTCAGCGTAAATGTAATGTGTCCCACTGAAAATAAGAGAAGTTTATTCTATCTCACCCTCCAGTACACAGGTACTGACGGCGAGGCGTATTATGATAAGGTTGCAAGAGGAGTTGCAATGAGCGGCGACTGGATTCAGCTTTCCAATGCAAATTATAAAATCCCCGAGGGTGCAACTGATTTACAGCTTTATGTAGAAACAAGTACAGGCAGAAATGATTTCTATATTGATGAGGCTGTTGCCGCTTCAAAGGGTACAAAAATTTCCGGTGCTGGTCTTGCTAACGCTATCATCCGCGGTGATATCAACTGCGACGGTAAAGTTGATGTATTCGACGTAATTGAAGCAAGAATCAGCTATATAAACGGATTTAAAAATGATAAGGTTGCTAATAACGCTGACGCTGATAACAACGGTGAAGCCGCAATTAATGATATTGTTCTTATTCATCAGTTTGTAATGGGCGAGATTAAAGATTTCCCGCAAGGTGAGCTAATAGTTCCCGATGAGCCTGAAAAAGAGCCTTTCGAGTACAGTGCTAATCTCCAGTACCATGCTGCTCCTGATAAGTATGTAAACGAGCCTGCAAGTCAGAAAGGTACTGTAATCAACGAAACATACACAGGTATTCACGGACAGAAGAAACTCAACGTATATCTGCCTTATGGATATGACGAAAACAAGAAGTACAACATTTTCTACCTCATGCACGGCGGCGGTGAAAATGAAAATACAATTTTCAGCAGCGATGTAAAGTTCAACAATATGCTCGACCATATGATTCAGAATGGCGATATCGAGCCTATGATTGTTGTAACGCCCACATTCAACGGCGGCGGATGTTCAGCTGAAACTGTATACAAGGAAATGAAAGAAAGCATTGTCCCATTCGTTGAGGGTAAATATTCAACATATGCCGAGTCAACTTCACCTGCTGACCTTGAAGCTTCAAGAATGCACAGAGCATACGGCGGTTTCTCTATGGGCGGCGGCTCTGCATGGAACGTGCTTATAAACGATATCGACTACTTTGCATATGTTATGCCTTTAAGCGGACATTGCTGGGGTGGTGCAAATGCTGTAGGTCAGGCTGTTGAAAACTCAAAATATAAGGATTCAACATACATTCTTGCAGCTACAGGTACTGATGATATTGCATACGGCAATATGGTGCCACAGATTAACGCTATGAAGAATATGTCTGTATTTACATATACATCTGATTTCTCCAAGGGTAATTTCTACTTCCTTGAAGCACAGGGACTTACTCACTGGTGGGGATTCGTAAGACACTATGTATATGACGCACTTCCTTACTTCTTCCATGAATGATATAGTTGAAAGTATAAAACTATAATAAATTTAAGGCGGTACTGCACTAATTCAAGTGCGGTACCGCCTTTATTTCTCCGCCAATTACACCTTGCCAAAAAAACGAAGGCAGAAAAGTTTAGTTTGTGGGACAATATTATTGTCCTGTAGATTTCATTGCATAATAAGCAAGTATACCCGAAGCGTCTACAGAATCAATTATTCCGTCCTCGTTATAATCACAACCATAAAGCTGTGAAGCTGTCAATTCAGGAGAACCGCCTGTACTTATTGAAGCATAATAGCCAAGCACCGTTGATGCGTCAGAAGAATCAATACTTCCATTACAATCGGCGTCCCCTCTCATTCGGTATATAAGCTGGCTGAATTTCATACATGAAGCAAATTCGTCATCAAGACAGTAATATCTCACCGCTATCTCCATATTCTCGTTTTTGTTTCTCTGAAATTTAAACGCAGCGTCCCACTCAACAGCCATAACCCTGCGGAGCGTATCCACATCAGAAACTCCGTGACGTTTCATCATAAGCTGTGTAAATTCCTCCGTGGTATAACCAAATAAATCTGCCTGATATTCAAGTTCAGATTCAGTTACAGGCTCATTTACAATGCCATATTCAAGAATATTACTGCGTTCAACCTCGTAATATTCCTCTGATACAGTATACACAGGTTCTTCAACAGGAACAGCACTCCCCTGCTTTAATTCAAAAGTCTGCGGAATACTTGCAAACTTACCCTCGCTTGCCTTGACTTTAAGTGTTACGGTTTCACCCGGAATTATTCTGAAAGCCTTGTTCATTATCATTCCCGAAGTAATATGCTGACCGTCGATATATCTTTTTTCGGCAGGAATATAATCTTCCGTCGTTGGGTTTTCCTTAACCGAATAAACAATATCATCAGCTATATCATTCGAAATAAAATTCAACGTTTCATTGAGATAGTCAACTTCAAGATAAGGAAGATATGCTCTTGACGGAACCATTATATGATATTCCTCGCCCTTGTAAATAGCCAGCAATTCATATCCAACGTACTCCGAAACAGAGTCACCGTCTTTAAACTCATGACCGTCATAAGCAACAAGAGAACTTACATCATTAAGATATACCGTTTCATTTTCCACATCAAATGATACAAGGTCACGGATAACATTTACAGTTATAACAGAATCAAGTCTGTTTTTCTGTTTGAGTTCAAATGTAAATATATTTTTGCCTGTTTTAAGTTCAATGTAATCAGAATATTTATTAGCTTCAATCTGCTCGCCATTGAGATATACATCTGCTCCCGTATATGGAATAAAACTTATACTATCCTCAACGCCGCCAAGAACAATTTCATATGTATCATCTGCGATTTTATCTGCATTAATAGCATCATAGCTTGGGTTCCCACCCGTCATTACCGAATATACCAGAGCGTTCATACAAGCTTTTGCTGGAGTAAATGTTTTTTCTGTAAATGTAATATTGTCTGTAGTAGCAGAAATTTTTGTTTCTTCTGTAATCTTAATCGGAGTGTCATAAAGTGTATATTCACCGCCATTGAGTGATACGAAAATATTGCTGTTATCCTTAACAGTCAATGCTACACTTTCATTTGACGGCACCATACCCTCTATATGGGAAAAATCAACTGTATTAACAGGATTGCCAAAGGCTTTAATGGGGAAATTTCCCATGATAGTTTTAATCTGTGCACCCTCGGCAATCGCTTCCAACTGTGCTATTTCTTCCTTGGTAATCGTCTGCCATACAGTATGTTTTCTGTACTCCTGTACAAGACTGTCAAAATAGGCGTTTTTCTCATCCTCGGAATACAGATAATTTCCGGAAGTTACGTCTGTCCAGTCCTGTCCGTTGGAACTGTAGAAGCTTTCATTTTCAGAGGTAAATCTGCAAATCTGTTCGTATGAAGTGAAACCGCCAAGAACATTATCAATTGTCTCACCGTCTTTTTCAAGCACCATATAAGCTTCAACAGGAAGTACATGTTTTGAGTTTTCGCAGTAAAGGCTTACTACAACGGCAAAATTTTCGCCCTTGTTTACGATTACATTTTCGTCAAGCTCCAGTGTGAGATAACCCGTAAGCTGTGATGTGCCCCTCGTTACAGCAGAAGCTGTTCCCGATACAGGATTTGACATATCCTTAATATCAGTGTATATCGTTATCTCATAATCAGTGTATGGATTGGTTATATATGTAGAAATCGCTTCAATCTGCTGTGTTTCCTCCGCTGTAAATATGTTCGCCATATATGAGGGTTTATTGACAGAATTGTCATTATCAGCAGCCATTGTCAGCGTAGGAATAAAACTGTCATGCTGATAATTTGTGACATAATTAGTCTTTTCACCAAGTTCATATACTGTAAAATCGCCGATAGATAAGTCATCATATGATATATAAAAATATCCTTCATCACCAAAATCTGTTCCCCAGCTGTTTTTTGCAATCCATGCACCTGTTTTTTGGCTGAAATTAGCCGCGGTGTATTTGTCATCCCAGCCTACAATTGTTATAGAATGATTTGCCAGACTATTAGAATTATTAGAATGTGCTGCATTTAAACCTTCACTATAACCTTTCATATTGAATGAAGCGTTTACACCATAGCCTTTATAAATGAACTGCTTTACAAGATTGTTTATAGTATCTCTATTCGTACCCTCTTTGTTATAATCAAACATATAGGCATTTTCAAGGTGATAATCCGCCATTCTGTAAAAGCTTTCCGCGTAATTTTCATCCCAAAACAAATTAATGTCAACATATTCGAGCTTTTCATCATTAATCGGGCCTTTCCACTGTGCCCAGAGATTCGTCACAATAGACGAAAAACCGCCTGTATCTAAAACCGCTGAAGATGTTAGACCTCCTATATAATCATTTTCATCCACATCCAGAAGCGGCAGTTCCTCATCGCCATAAAATGAATAGAACGCTGTGTGCATTTCGGATAGATTTATTGAGGGGATATTTTTAATAAGGCTCGTTTCCGCAGCAGCCGCAGAGCCGAATGTCCAGCATGTTTCATAAGCTCCTTGACTTTTTACAGAATTTCCGTGCCCCATTGACATAATGTCAAACATCTCTGGTAAAATAATTTCAGTATCAGATAAATTTATGTTTCCGCTAATTGATGTAAAATTTGCTATAGGTGAGATATCGCCTATTTCTTCAACATCACGACCGAGAAAGTCAGTGAAATCGGGTACGGCAAATGAAACTTCCGCACTGCATGAAGCGTCAAGCCTGTCGGTGAAACTATTATCAACAGCAGAAATTTGCACGTTCTTCTGTGGATACACTGATACCATTCCGCAGGCAAATACAACCGATACTGCTGCAGAAAGTATTTGTTTTACATTCTTATACATACTACCCTCCTGTATATTACTAATCCCCCGATTTTACGGGGGATTTCGCTGTTATGAGTTCTTATCAACTGTGTGGAACTTTTTAAGGTTGCCGATTTTCTCGTTGCGTTCGTCGAGTATTCTTTCAACATCTGTCCATTCAAGTCCCTGATTAACGCAAAGCACCATAATGTGGTATAAAAGATCGTTAATCTCGTTCATAAGCTCGTCATTGTCGTTGTTTTTAGCGGCAATAACTGTCTCTGTAGCTTCCTCGCCGATTTTCTTGCAGATTTTGTCTACACCCTTATCAAAAAGATAGCAGGTATAAGAATTTTCAGCAGCATTTCCGCTGTCGTACTGCTTTTTTCTCTCCTTGATTACTTCAAAAATTTCGTGATATACGTTCATTTTTTTACTCCTCCGTATTATATAATTCATTAAAGAAACAGCTGTAGCTTCCTGTATGACAGGCAACTCCTGTCTGCTCCACATTTACAAGCAGGGTATCATTATCACAGTCGCCGTAAATTGATACGACTTTCTGCAAATGTCCCGATGTTGCACCCTTGTTCCAGTACTCCTGACGGGAACGGCTCCAGAACCAGGTATATCCCGTTTCAAGAGTTTTTTTCAGGCTTTCCTTGTTCATATATGCAAGCATAAGAACTGTTTTTGTGTTGACCTCGTAGCAAATCGCAGGGATTAACTCCCCTTTTTCAAAGAATTTGTCAAGGTCTTTTAAATCAATTTTTATCATATCTTACCTCACAATTACTCCACGTTCTCTGCAATAATCCTTAACTTCGCCTACAGTAAGCTCTCTGAAATGGAACAGAGAAGCCGCAAGAGCCGCAGTTGCTCCTGTTTTCTCGAAAACTTCATAGAAATCATTGATTTTTCCTGCACCACCGCTGGCAATTACAGGAATTGAGCAGTTGTCGCATACGGCTTTCAGCATTTCAATGTCAAAGCCCTCTTTTGTGCCGTCAGCGTCAATGGAGTTCAGGCATATCTCCCCTGCCCCAAGCTTTTCAATGGTATGCACCCAGTCGATAAGGTCAATTCCCATATCAACTCGCCCGCCATTGATGTACACCGTCCATTTGTGGTCGGCTATTTTTTTAGCGTCAATTCCCACGCATATACATTGACTGCCGAAAATATCTGCTCCGTCCTTGATAAGCTGCGGATTTTTTACAGCCTGTGAGTTCACGGAAACCTTGTCCGCACCTGCACGGAGAGTTTCACGTATATCGTCAACTGTCTTTATTCCGCCGCCAACTGTAAGCGGCACAAATACTTTTTTTGCAGTTTCCCTTACAACGTCAAGGAACACTCCTCTGCCCTCAAATGACGCTGTTATATCGTAGAATACGATTTCATCTGCACCCTGCTTGTTGTACTCTGCCGCACACTCAACAGGATCGCCAACATCGCGTATTCCCTCAAAATTTACTCCCTTTACTACCTTGCCGTTTCGCACGTCAAGACAGGGAATTATTCTCTTTGCAAGCATTATTTCACGCTCCCTTGTTTATTTAATTCGTGATTGAAAGTAAATACACCGCTTACTGGGGAAAACCTTTCTGAAGAAAGGTTATTCCCCAGACCCCTTTCCAAAGACTTTCAGTTTTAAATTTTCTATACAGGGATTTATCCCTGTATAGAAAATTAAGATAAAAGTTTTAGGGAGGGAGTTTGAGGGACGACCCTTTTTCAAAAGGGTCTCCCTCAATAAATGATGTACTTACTATCAATCCTGAGTTGCATAAGCTATGGCATCTTTGAGATTTAAAGTGCCTTTGTAAATGGACTTACCGCAGATTGTGCCATAAAGCCCCATTTCCTTGCAGGCTATGATATCAGCCATTGTGTGAACTCCGCCGCTTGCCACGATGTTTGCACGTCCCTCGGTAGCGTCAGCGAGATCCTTTAACTGCTCCACGTTTACGCCGCTTAATGTGCCGTCCTTGGAAATATCTGTAAAGATAAAATACTTTACGCCAACTTCAATCATCTTGTTTGCAAGGTCAATATAGTTCACATCGGAGCTTTCAAGCCAACCCTCTGTCGCAACCATACCATTCATTGCGTCAATCCCAACAACGATTTTTTCGCTGCCGAATTTCTCCACAGCATCACTTACAAGCTTAGGATTTTTCAAAGCTACAGAGCCGAGAATTACCCTTGTTATGCCCATTTTGAGATATTCGTCAATTGTTTCAAGTGAGCGAATACCGCCGCCCAGCTCTACTTTAAGATTTGTTTTTTCAGCAACATCTGTGTAAATCTTTGTGTTTACAGGTCTGCCCTCTTTCGCTCCGTCAAGGTCAACCATGTGAATCCATTCGCTGCCTGCCGCCTCAAAGCCTTTCGCTGTTTCAAGGTAATCGCTTGCTACCTTTTCAACTGTCGAAAAATCGCCCTTGAATAAACGCACACAGTTGCCGTCTTTTATATCAATTGCAGGTAAAATAATCATTCTATACCTCCTGTATCACTTGTTAACATATATCGTTTTATCCTTAACCTGTTCATCAAGCTTCAAATCAATTTTGCCTTTTGCGTGTTTACCTTTGACAGTTACTTCATATCTGCCTGTTTCATCTGCCATAAAAGTTGTATCAACGCTTTCTATTTTGCTTATTCTCTCGCACACTTCCGCATCTTTCAGACCAAATGTGATTTCTGCCTTTCCTTTGTCTATTTGTGCATCAACATGGAGCATATCACCTTTTTCAAGCTGAACTTCAAATGCGTCCTTTCCGTTGAACATATCAAAATCAGCATAATAGCCCTCATTACCTAAAGTTCTGCCGTCACCATTGAAAGTATAGGCATTGTCCCAAAAAAGAAATCCTCCTACTCCAATAACTGCGACTATTGCTGTGATAATTGCAATTTTCTTTTTCATTTACTTACTGTTTCCTTTCGTTATATAAGGGAACTTCTAAAATTCCCTTATGGTAAAATAATCATACAAATCCTCCGTTTGTTGATGTAAATCCCTTGCTCTTGTAGTATTTTCATAACTTATTGAGGGAGACCCTTTTGAAAAAGGGTCCTCCCTCAAACTCCCTCCCTAAAACTTTTATCTTAATTTTCTACATAGGGATTAATCCCTATGTAGAAAATTTAAAACTGAAAGTCTTTGGAAAGGGGTCTGGGGAATAACCTTTCCTCAGAAAGGTTTTCCCCAGTAGGTCACGAAGTTACTGCAAGAGAAAGGATTTATTATTCTTCTGAATTTACACTTCTATACTTTTCTGTGCTTATACCGCCCTCAGCTATCATTTTTTCATATGCTGCGTCTGCTTCTTTTGCAGATGTATAGAAATACCCTTGTATACTATACATAGTAAAATCACCTATTTTATACTTTAAAAAAGCATAATCTTTATAAATTTCATTACTCTTATAGTCTTTTTCAAATGTCTCTTCGGAAATAAAAGCCCAAATTTTTTCCCCCTCAGAACGTCGTTCTGTATTTTTATGTAACAAAAACAAATTATCGGAATCCTCTATTCCCATTTGACTCACCTCGTCAGAATTAAATCCAACAAAATTAACTGTATAATAGGGGACGCCTCCATAATCTTCTTCGTCACCCAAAGCAAATTTTACATAATCTTGTTCTTTATTTTCTTCCATAAAAGTCAAAGTGTCTGCGAGTAAAACAACTTCATTTTCCTCATGCCACTTGATATGTTTATAATCCTCATCATTTAAAGCATATTTACTTCCACAACCATATTCACTTTTCTTACTATCTCCACTTTTTCCATTATCACTATTCGAATCAGCCGAATTACAAGCCACCATACTTGTGCAAGCTAAAACACTTGCTAAAATTACAGATATAAATTTCTTCATTTAAATTTCCTCCGCTATAAATTAAATTAATTCTCCAAAGTTTTTCAGTATCTTCAAACCTGTATCTCCGCTCTTTTCGGGGTGGAACTGTGCGCCGTAGACGAATTTTCCGTCATACACAAGAGCAGGAACACGTCCGCCGTATTCGCTGTATGCGGCTATATTTTCATCTGCACACTCTGCCTTATAAGAGTGAACGAAGTAGACATACTCGTTATCCCCGATATTTTCAAGGAGAGGGCAATTGTTGAGCTTTTCAAGCTTATTCCAGCCCATATGCGGAATAATGAGGTCGGGTTCATCCATATAGCGAACGCTGCCCTTTATAAGTCCAAGACCGTCACATTCCTCAAATTCATAGCCTTTTTCAAAAAGCATCTGCATACCAAGGCATATGCCAAGGAGAGGCTTTTTTGCGGCTTCTTCCTTGATAGTGTCGATAAGTCCGCTTTTTTCAAGCATAGCCATAGCAGCAGGAAATGCACCAACTCCTGGGAGAATTACAGCGTCAGCCGCCTTTATTTCGTCCTTGTCAGAAGTAAGCTTGCAGTCAAGTCCGAGATAATCAAGGGCATTTTTTACGCTGAAAATATTACCTGCACCGTAATCAACAATAGCAATCATTTACAGTACCCCCTTTGTAGAAAGTGTAGTGCCGTCGGCATTATAAGCCACAGCCGCCTTTAAAGCGTGAGCCACAGCCTTGTATACGGCTTCGGCTTTGTGGTGGTCGTTAGTGCCATACATCAGATTTATGTGCATTGTAATTCCTGCATTGAAAGCAAATGCACGGAAAAATTCTTCCGTCATGCAAAGGTCATAACCGCCGCAGGACTGATTTGTGAAATCGCAGTTGAACACCAGAAACGGACGGTTGCTTAAATCAAGACTGCACATAGCAAGAGCCTCGTCCATAGGAATATAAGCCGTGCCATAGCGTATAATTCCCGATTTATCGCCCAATGCGATATTTAACGCCTGTCCGAGAGCAATTCCAGTATCTTCAATTGTGTGGTGGCAGTCAACCTCCAAATCGCCCTTAACCTTTATAGTCATACTTATTCCGCTGTGCTTTGAAAGGGCGGTGAGCATATGGTCGAAAAATCCCACACCTGTATCAATGTCGGAATTTCCCTTTCCGTCAAGCTCTGTAAGAATATAAATATCAGTTTCACGGGTTTTGCGTGTGATTTCGCCTTTTCTTATATTATCCATTTATAATTTCCTCCAGTGCATTGAAAAGCCTGTCCATTTCCTCGTCTGTGCCTATGGATATGCGGAGATAATCGCAGATTATGGGCTTATTCCAGTAACGAACAAAGATATTACGTTTTTTCAGTTCTTCAAAGATATACTGTGCCGATTTTTTCTGCGGACTTGCAAAGATAAAGTTTGTCTTTGAATCGGGAAAAACAAATCCAAGCTCTGTAAGTCGAGCTTTTGAACGCTCTCTTGTGGCAATTATTTTATCAACGGTTTCACGGAAATACTCCTCATCAGCCATTGATGCCGCACCGCAAAGCTGTGTAATTGGATTCATTGTATATGAATTTATGGAGAATTTCACATCGTTCATATACTTTATAAGCTTTTCACTTCCGATTGCAAAACCAATACGCATACCAGCCATTGAACGTGATTTTGAATAAGTCTGCACAACAAGGACATTTTCATACTTCCCCACAAGGGGCAGACAGCTTTCACCGCCGAAATCCACATAAGCTTCGTCAATTATAACTACGCTGTCGGGATTGTTTTTCACGATATATTCAATGTTTTCAATTGTTTCCATAACGCCCGTGGGAGCGTTGGGGTTAGCGATAACTATACCGCCGTTTTCTGTGAGATAATCCTCTCTGTTAATTGTAAAATCGCTGTTGAGAGGAATCTGCTTGTAGGATATACGGTAAACGTCCGCCCACACATCATAGAATGAATAGGTTATATTCGGGAAAAGTATGGGCTTATCCGAGCCGAAAAAGGTCATAAAGGCAACGGATAATACATCGTCAGAGCCTACTCCAGCAAATACCTGCGAGGGCTTTACGCTGTATCTTTCGGCAATTGCGTCAACCAATACCGATGAATCAGGGTCGGGATAAAGACGCATTTTGCCGTATTCAAAATCCTCCAGTATCGCCCTTACAGAGGGTGACGGAGGGTAAGGATTTTCATTTGTATTGAGCTTTACAACGTCCGATACCTGCGGCTGTTCACCTGGGGTATAGGGTACAACCTTGCGGACGTAACTCTCCCATTTGTTATTCATATTTATCACTCCAAATTATCCTAATCGGGCAAATTCTATCATATTTTTTTCGCTGTCAATTATTACAGCTGTGCTGTGTGGATGATTCCAATAATGTGTTGCTGAAGTTACATAAACTGTTGCTGATGTACTTTCAGCCCAGAAATCAGTATCACTATAAATACCCAGACTATGATCTTCATACTTTGATTCTGCTTTCGGGCTGACTTCATCAACAGATATAGAATGTCCATATTCAAATTCACTATAAGGATATGTATATATAGCCTTTGCTGAATATTCTTCTTCATAAGCTTTTATTACATCATGTGAAGCCTTGAAACGCACGCTTGAATGTCCTGCTCCCTGTCCGACAGTTGCTTTAAAACTGAAAAAATAATCGCTTATATCATCGGGCAGCTTTTCGGGAAGAATATCAAATTCATAACCATTCATGGAAGTTATATACTGCTTCTGAAAATTGTACCTAAATGGTGTTTCAGAACTTAAACCTATTAATAGCAGACTCATAAAAAACAGTATAGGAATAAGTATAAAAATTGATGTTATACTTATTGCAATATGATTTTTACCTGCTCCCTTTATAACCCATATGAGATTATAAATAAACCACATTCCGCTTATAATCAAGCGGAAAATTCCTTGGTTTGTAAAAATAAACAATGTCAGAAAAGCAACGGACAATAAAGCAGATATAATCAGACAGACAATAGTATATCCCTTGTTCAGCTTTTCAGAATTAATCTGCTTTATATCCGTTGTCATTATGTTCTTACTCATTCAAATCTTACCTTGATAGCATTTGCGTGAGCTGTAAGTCCCTCTTTTTCTGCAATGAGAACGATATCATCGTGTGCCTCTGCAAGAGCCTCTCTTGTGTAGTAAGTGTAGCTGATACGCTTTGTAAAGCTTGCAACTCCAAGAGGTGAGAAGAAACGTGCTGTTCCGCTTGTGGGAAGTACGTGGTTAGGGCCTGCATAGTAGTCGCCAAGAGGCTCTGACGCATAATTTCCAAGGAAGATTGAGCCTGCATTGTCAAGGCTACCTAAAAGCTCCATTGGATTTTCCATAAGCACTTCAAGGTGCTCGGGAGCAATTTCATTTGCCAGTTCTACGCACTTTTCACGGCTGTCAGCGATGATAATTGCACCGTAATCCTCCAAGGATTTCTCAATGATTTCCTTACGTGAAAGATATTCTTTCTGACGGTTGATTTCAGCTATTGTTTCATCTGCAAGCTTTTCACTTGTTGTTACCATAATTGATGAAGCAAGAACATCGTGTTCAGCCTGTGACATAAGGTCAGCCGCCGCAAATTTAGGGTCAGCTGTTTCATCGGCAATTACAAGAATTTCACTTGGTCCTGCAATCATATCAATATCTACAACGCCGTAAAGAAGCTTTTTAGCTGTTGCTACGTAGATATTTCCAGGGCCTACGATTTTATCGCACTTTGGAATTTCCTCTGTACCATAAGCAAGTGCCGCAATTGCCTGTGCTCCGCCTGACATAAATACTCTGTCAACTCCGCAGATAGCAGCCGCCACAAGAATATCCTTGTTGGGTGTGCCATCCTTTAAAGGGGGTGTAACCATTACTATTTCCTTGACTCCTGCGATTTTTGCAGGAATTGCATTCATGAGAACGCTGGAGGGATATGCAGCTGTACCGCCGGGAACATAAAGACCTACACGGGACAGTCCACGTACTCTCTGACCGAGAATTACACCGTTTTCCTTTGGGTCAATAAATCCCTGCTCTTTCTGACGGTTGTGGAAATCAGCAATATTCTCCTGTGCGTTGAGAAGTGCTGTTACAAATTCAGGGTCAGCCTCTGTAAGAGCGTCATTAATAACCTCACGGGGAACTTCATAATACTGGGGAAGATTTCCGTCAAATTTGAGAGTGTAATTCTTTACAGCCTCGTCGCCGTTTTCACGTACATCTTCTATAATTGCGGAAACTGTTTCAGTAACCTTTTTATTTGTCTCTCCTGCACGCTTGTTAAGCTCTGCAAGAAATGCTTTTTCGTCTGTACCGTTTGCGTATATCTTTTTCATTTATAAATTCTCCTCAATAAGTGTGATAAGTCTTTCAATTTCAGCCTGACGCATTTTCAGACTAACTGTATTGACAATAAGACGAGCAGAAATAGGTGCAACGTCCTCAATAACTTCAAGTCCGTTTTCCTTTAAAGTTGTACCTGTTTCAACTATATCAACAATACCGTCAGCAAGATTAAGGATAGGAGCAAGCTCAACAGAGCCCTCAATTTTGATGATATCTGTGTCCATACCCTTTTTCTCAAAAAAGCTTCTTGCTACGTTGGGGTATTTTGTAGCTATTGTCTTAACGCCGTAGCCGCTGTAGAAATCAAATCCCTTTTTAGTTGCAAGGGCAAATTTACATCTGCCGAAACCAAGGTCAACAAGCTCAAAGAACTTGCCTTTCATCTCCATGATTGTATCCTTGCCTACAACACCCATATCGCATACACCGTGTTCAACGTATGTAATAACATCGTTTGCCTTTGCAAGAACAACTTCAAGATTAGCGTCAGGAACGGGAAGTATAAGCTTTCTGCCCTTTTCACGTACTGCTGTGCAGTCAAATCCAAGCTTTTCAAGAAGTCCTACAGTATCTTTTTCAAGTCTGCCCTTTGTAAGTGCTATTCTGATTGGTTTACTCATATTTAGTCCTCCACGCTGTCGCAGTCTACTACAACAACCTTACCGATTTTCTTTTCCTTTGCATACTCACGCACTGATTCTATATCGCTGAACAGTGCATTTTCTACAATAAAGCCCTGTTCACGAAGCACTCTTGCCTGCTTTATAGCCGCTGCCTCAAAGCCCTCCTCTGCATATACAATAACGTCGGGAGCAGTCTCCGAGGGAAGTATTCCATTTCTCTCAATAACCTTTGAAATTGCGTTTACATCTACTGCAAATCCTACAGCAGGAATATCATAACCGAAATCAGAGATAAGCTTGTCATAACGTCCGCCTGAAATAACTTCGTCACCGTGTCCTTTAAGATAACCCTTGATGATAAGTCCTGTATAGTAGTCTGTCTTGTTTACAAGTCCAAGGTCAACTGTTATATTGCCCTCGTTTCCGCAGATATCAGCGATATCGCAGTAGATTTCACGAAGCTCATCAAGTATACGCTTTACGTTTTCGTCAGGGATAAGCTCCTCTGCCTTTTCAAATACTTCCTCACCGCCGAAAAGTGCGGGAAGCTTCTTCAATGCTGTTGTTATACTATTGTTTCCGAATGTGTCAAGGAAATCGTTAAGTGCAGGGAAATTCTTGTTCTGAATAAGCTTGCGGATATAATTCTTATCCTTTTCGTCAGCTTCAATACGGTCAACAAGGCACTTGAAAACGCCGATATGTCCAAGCTCCAGAGAAAATTCAAGTCCGAACGCATTGAGAGCGTCAACAGCTGCTGAAATAACTTCAAGGTCAGCCATTTTCATTTCAGAGCCGATAAGCTCAATACCTGCCTGTACTGTTTCGTCGCTTCTTCCCTTTAACAGAGATTCGTTGCGGTATACAGTCTGATTATAGCAAAGCTTCAACGGAAGCTCTGCGTCACGTAGTCTTGTTGCAACAACTCTTGCAATAGGCATTGTAGAGTCAGGACGCATTACAATAAGTCTGCCCTTGCTGTCGGTCATCTTGTAAAGGTTTTCCTGTGGAAAATAGCGGGATTTCATATTGAATACATCGAAAAATTCAAGTCCGGGTGTAATAATCTCACTGTAGCCTCTGCTCTTGAAAAGCTTTAACAGCGTATCTTCAATTGTTCTTCTGACAACACTCTCACCGAAAAGCAGATCCTTTGTGCCCTCGGGAGTTATAAGATCATAGTTTTTCATAAAAAACTCCTTTTGAAAAATATCGTTCGCTTTAGCGTGCTACTATGATAATATGATACCATAATATTACAATAAAGTCAAGTTAAAAGAAACTCATTTGTGTAGATTCGGGTAAATCACCAAAAGCCCCTATGCTTTTGAGCATATCTATTGTAGTCTTTGACACACCGCTCATCTGCTGGAACTCCTCGATAGAAATAAATCCGCCTGCCTGTGCCGCTTCATAAAGTCCCTTTGCGGCATTTTCACCAACGCCCGACATGGCGGCAAAAGGTATACGCAGTTTACCGTCCTCTATGAGATAATCGACAGCATGAGATTTAAACAGATTTATAGGCAAAAATTCATAACCTCTTGACATCATCTCATTTGTAATGAGCAGTATATCGTAAAGGTCGCTTTCTTTTTTAGAACGGTCATTGCCCAGCTCTTTCAGCTGTACAATTCTTGCACGAACAGCGTCAATTCCCTTTGTGGCAAGTTCAGCGTCAAAATCCTCTCCACGTACAGAAAAATAAGTGGAATAGTATTCCAGTGGCTTATAAAGCTTGAACCAACCAAGCTTCATTGCAGCAATAACATAAGCAGCAGCATGAGCTTTCGGGAACATATACTTGATTTTCAGACAGCTTTCAATATACCATTCGGGTACGTTATGACTTTTCAGCATTTCGATAATCTCGGGCGTAAACTGCTTTGAAGCCTTACCCTTACGAGTCCACTCCATAATCTGGAAAGCCATTTTAGGCTCAACGTCCTTATAAAGCAGATATGTCATAATACTGTCACGGGTTCCGATAACCTCGGAAATTGTACAGGTGCCGTTTTCAATTAAATCCTTTGCATTTCCAAGCCATACGTCAGTACCATGTGAAAGTCCGGAAATCTGCAAAAAGTCACTAAATCGGGACGGTTTAGCGTCAAGAAGCATACCAATAGTGAAGTTTGTACCCATTTCGGGTATACCAAGACTTCCCGTCTTACAGTAAATCTCCTCCTCGGTAACTCCAAGAACAGAACAGTCGGTACACATCTGAATTACTTTTGCGTCATATGCAGGGATATTCTTTATTTCAAGTCCTGTCAAGTCCTCTAAATGCTTGTACAAAGTCGGAACAACGTGACCGAGCTCGTCAAGTTTCAGAATTGTATCGTGAAGTGAGTTGAAGTCAAAGTGGGTTGTAATAACCTCGGAGTCAGCAGAATCGGCAGGGTGCTGAACAGGTGTAAAGTCATACACTTCATAATCAGAGGGCACAACTACCATTCCGCCAGGATGCTGTCCTGTTGTACGCTTAATTCCCGTACAGCCGATAGAAAGTCGGGTAAGCTCCGAGTTATTGAGATTTATGCCGTTTTCTTCGCAGTATTTCTTGACATAGCCAAATGCTGTCTTATCCGCAACAGCTGAAATAGTTCCTGCTTTGAACACGTTGGATTTACCGAACAATTTTTCCGTGTATCTGTGGGCATAGAACTGATATTCTCCTGAAAAGTTAAGGTCGATATCGGGAGCTTTATCGCCGTCAAAGCCAAGAAATGTCTCAAATGGGATATCATGTCCCTCACGGAGCATATCAGTTCCGCATTTCGGGCAGTTTTTCTGCGGCAAGTCAAATCCCGAACCGCATTTACCATCAAGGATAAATTCGCTATATTTACAGTCTGCATTAGGGCATATATAATGTGGCGGCAATGGGTTAACCTCGGATATTCCAGCCATAGAGGCAACGAATGACGAACCGACAGAGCCTCGTGAGCCTACGAGATAGCCATTCTCTACAGAGTTCCACACAAGCTTCTGTGCGATGATATAAAGCACAGAGAAACCGTGTTTGATAATTGAGGAAAGCTCTCTGTCAAGTCGCTTTTCAACAAGTTCGGGAAGTGGATTACCGTATATTTCATATGCCTTATCATGGGTAATACGTACAAGGTCATCTTCTGCACCCTCAATTGTGGGGGTAAATGTGCCCTTTGGAATGGGACGTACAACCTCCACCATATCCGCAATGGCATTTGTGTTGGTGATAACAACCTCTTTCGCCTTTTCCTCGCCCAGATATGCAAATTCTTTCATCATTTCATCTGTGGTGCGGAAATAAAGCATAGCCTGATTTTCAGTATCCTTGAAGCCCATGCTTGCAAGGATAATTTTACGGTATATTGCGTCCTTACGGTCAATAAAATGAACGTCGCAGGTCGCACACACGGGAATATTCAGCTTTTCGCCAAGGTCAATAATATAACGGTTGAAATCACGGAGCTCCTCCTCATCGGCTGCAACTCCCTCACGCACCATAAATTCGTTATTACACAAAGGCTGAATTTCAAGATAATCGTAAAATTTTGCAAGCTCCTCGATCTTCTCCTGTGTTACTTTATCAAGCATAGCCTGAAACAGCTCGCCTGCCTCACAGGCACTTCCGAAAATAAGTCCCTCACGATGTTCCATAAGGACAGATTTCGGAATAAGCGGCTTTTTATAGAAATATTCAAGGTTACTGATTGAAACAAGACGGTAGAGATTTTTTAATCCCGCCTGATTTCGCACAAGTATAATCTGGTGATATGATTTAAGTTTTTTCACATCAATATCATCGACTATATCATTTATCTGCCCGATATTTGTAAATCCTCGCTGATTTTTCAGACGGTTTACAAGCTCAATATAAATCTTCGATAGAATAAGTGCATCCTCGTCTGCACGATGATGCTCAAAACTGCCTAATTTGAGAGCTTTCGCCACGTTATTCAGCCTGTGTCGTCCCATTTCGGGAAGCATAGCCTGACACATTATAAGGGTATCGAGCCAGTTATATTTAAAATCGATATTATGCCGCTTGCAGACTTCATCAATCATTGTTATATCGAAGTTTGCATTGTGGGCAATAAGTACAGGATTATCACCGCAAAACTCCATAAACTTACGGAGTGCTTCATCCTCGGCAGGGGCATTCGCTACAGTTTCATCGGTAATTCCCGTTAATTCTGTTATTTTTTCGGGAATGTGCATCCCCGGATTAACAAATGTCTCGAATGTATCAATATTCTGTAAATTCTTAACCTTTACAGCGGCAATACTTGTCAGCCTGTCCTTTGTAAAGCTCAATCCTGTAGTTTCAACGTCAAATATAATAACTTCATCATTGAAATCACGGCTATCAGGCTTTTTAAGAATAAGCTGACGGTCAATATCATTTACGACGTATGCCTCCATACCGTAGATAACCTTGAAGTTTTTCGGCATATTATACATACAGTCGGGAAAAGCCTGCACACAGCCGTGGTCGGTAATAGCCATAGCCTGATGTCCCCACTCCGCCGCTCTGCTGATAAGCTTTACAGGGTCGGTTATAGCGTCCATAGCCGACATATTGCTGTGACAATGAAGTTCCACACGCTTTTCGGGATAATTATCGGTTTCGGGAACTCTTTTAACTTTAATGATTGAATTGGCAAGTATACATATATCCCTTGCGTATTCGTCATAGTCGATTTTTCCCGATACAAGGAGAGTTGCTCCCGATTTTATGCCTCCAAGAGCGTCAAGAAACTCTTTTTCTTCCGCCTTGATAAAGCATTTTATAAGGAGAGAGCCGCTGTAATCGGTTATGCTGAAAGTAACGACATTCTTACCGTTGCGTAGCTCTTTTACTTCCTTTGCAAATACGTCACCAACTACCACAACCTTTGTTCCAAGGCTCTGAACAGCCTGTGATATAGCCTGTGGTGCTTCACGTATTGCTTTACCGTAAATAATTGCCGCCGATTCACGGTCAAATACAAGGTCGGCAATGCTGTTGTCAATTGACTTTGTGGGAACAACTGCCGCAGCAGCTTCGGAGCGTATCTCCTCCGCTGATTTCTCGGGTATCAGCTGTTCGCTGTAGTCTGGCAGTTCTGCCGCCGCCTTTTCAATTATTTCGTCATATTCATCAGTAGTTACAGCATCTGCACCGTCAAGATTTACGGCCATATTCAAGCCGAACTGATTGTATATCAGCTGTGTAAGATGACGTGTAAAGCCACATTTTGTAAGTATATCTGTACCACCGTGTTTGAGTGATATATTTATATTATTTTCCTTTACATCAATATCGGCATCATTGAGAAAACCGTTCACTACAGATACCTGACGTTTCAGCCGTTCAATAAGGTCAGGCATACAGGAGGGGGCAAAAAGTTCCTTGGGATATCGTGGGTTAAGGCTTGCCGATTCAAGCTCCAGAGCCTTTGTCACAGCCGCGTTAAATGCCGATATGTCACTGTATGGCACAATACTGCCGTACTCCGCAAAGAAACTAAAATTTTTCAGATCCTCGGAATAGGTCAGCTTGTAAATACGTCCCGAACGCACACTATCGGGGATATCGGGACAGTATTCCTTTAGAAAATCAGATAAATTTATATCCATTAAAGTTTTTCAACCTCCGCAAGAAGCTCGGAAACAATTTCCTCCTCCTTGATTTTACGCTGTGTGCCGTCCTTTTTGAATATTATCGCACAGCCGTCGCCGCCTGCAATTCCGATGTCGGCTTCACGGGCTTCACCAGGGCCATTTACAACACATCCCATGACTGCGACTGTTATATCCTTTTCGGAGTCAGCAAGTGCAGCTTCAACCTTTTTAGCAGTTCCGATAAGGTCAATTCTTGTACGTCCGCAGGTGGGACAGCTTACAATTGTAACGCCCTTTCTCTTACCGATACATTTGAGAATATCCTTTGCCGCCGCAATTTCCTTTACAGGCTCGTCAGTAAGCGATACGCGGATAGTTTCACCAATACCGTCGCAGAGAAGTGAGCCGATACCGATTGCGGATTTGATAAGTCCCATACGCTCTGTACCTGCTTCCGTTACACCGAGATGAAGCGGATAATTACACTTTTCAGCAGCAAGACGGTATGAGGCTAACATTCTGTTAACATCGGAAGATTTTATGGAAATTACAATATCATCAAAGTCAAAACGCTCTAAAAGTGCCGCATGGTTGAGGGCACTTTCCACAAGGGCTTCGGGAGTTGGTGAGCCATATTTCGCCAAAAGCTCCTTTTCAAGGGAGCCTGAATTCACACCGATACGAATAGGAAGATTTCTTGCACGGCAAGCGTCAACAACTGCCTTAACTCTGTCAAGGCCGCCAATATTACCTGGATTTATGCGGATTTTATCAACTCCTGCCGCTGCCGCTTCAATTGCAAGACGGTAATCAAAATGAATATCCGCAACAAGAGGAATATTTACAGCCTCTTTTATTGCAGGGATAAGCTTTACAGCCTCCATATCAGGAATAGCGGCACGAACGATTTCACAGCCTGCTTTTTCAAGTTCTACAGCCTGTTTAACGCTTCCCTCTATATCGTCAGAACGGGAATTGAGCATGGATTGTATGTAGATATGGTTTCCGTCAAGGACGCAATCCCCGACTTTTACAGCTTTGACATTTCTCATATATTTCTCTCCTTTTCATTTATGCCGCACAAAGGCAAAGCATTGTACGGCATAAGCGGAAATTGTTTATTTCTGGAACAAACGCATAATATCATTGAATGTTGCAAATATCATAACACCGAACAGTAATACCATTCCTGCAAGATGTACATAGCCCTCGTGTTCGGGCTTAATAGGCTTACGTCTGATAAGCTCGATAAAGCAGAACAACAGTCGTCCTCCGTCAAGTCCTGGAACAGGAAGTAGATTGAATATACCAAGATTTATCGTTATAAGCGACATCATATAAAACAAATTGAATATTGCGTCCTCTGTTGATTCAGCCTGCGATGTAGTTTCGCTGATTGTTGAAACAACTCCTACAGGGCCTGATACCTCGTCCTTGCTTACCTGTCCTGTAACAAGATATTTCAGCGATAAGCCGACAATATGGCTCATAGAAGCGAAAGTCTGACCTGAATATTTCAAAACACTTGCAGGAGTTTTATCAAGATAAACAAGTCCGAAATCCATTTTATCGCCAGTCTGACTATTGGTGAATTTCACTCCGTCAAGTATGATTTTCTCGCCGTTACGCTTTACAACAAGGTCGTGGTCAGTATCGGTCGGGTCAAGCATGAGCATGAAATTCAAATCAAGCACGCTGTATATGCTTGTATTGTCAACCTTAATAATTACATCGTCATGACGTAATCCGGAATGATAGCTTTCTGCATAATATGTCTTTGTACCGTCATCATTCTTTACACCTGCAAAACCAAGTATCTGTGTTGTGGGGATATCGGTCATCATACAAACCATTATTACAATTGAAATAATGCCAAGTACGAAATTCATTCCTGCACCTGCAACAAGAACTATCATTCTTTTCCACAGCTTTGCATTGCGGAAACTTCGCGGATCATCTCCCGATGTGTCCTCGCCCTCCATGGCACAATATCCGCCTACAGGGAGAAGTCGGAGGGAGTACATCGTTTCACCTATCTGCTTCTGTATTATTTTAGGTCCCATTCCAACGGCAAATTCAAGCACCTTTATACCGCTTAACTTTGCACATATGAAATGGCCGAATTCGTGAACTGTTACAATAAGTCCGAATATTAATAATGCAATTACTATACCCATAATTATCCTTTCAATCTTTCTGTTTAGCCGATAATGCTTCTCACGTATTCTCTTGCAGCCTTATCAGCGGAAGTTACGTCCTCATAGCATTTTATTTCGGTATAGGGGAATTTATCAAGCACAGAAGAAACTATCTCACCTATCTGTACAAACTGAATTTCATCGTTGAGAAATGCCTTTACAGCTTCTTCATTGGCTGAATTAACAAGACATGGATAAGCTCCGCCCCTTGATATAGCTTCAATTGCGGCACTTAAACACTTGAATGTCTTATAATCAGGCTCTGCAAATGTAAGCGTACCGTAATCCGTAAGAAAAAGGGGCTTTGTAGGGCACTCAACTCTTTCGGGATAAAGGAGTGAATACTGTATGGGAATTTTCATATCGGGTACGCCAAGCTGTGCGATAACAGCAAAATCCTTGTACTCAACAGCGGAATGTATAACGCTCTGACGGTGAACAACTATATCAATCTGTTCGGGTTGAAGGTCAAAGAGCCACTTTGCTTCAATAAATTCAAGTCCCTTATTCATAAGAGTTGCAGAGTCAATTGTAATTTTATTGCCCATATCCCAGTTTGGATGCTTCAATGCGTCAGCCTTTGTGACATTTTTCAGCTGCTCGTAAGAATAGCCGTAGAAAGGTCCCCCTGAAGCTGTAAGGATTATCTTGTTGACCTGCTCGGGCTTATTTCCCTGCAAACACTGGAATATAGCCGAATGTTCGCTGTCAACGGGGTATATCTTAACGCCCTTTTCCTTTGCAAGTGATGTTACAAGAGCACCGCCTGCTACAAGTGTTTCCTTGTTTGCAAGAGCTACGTCCTTGCCTGCATTTATTGCAGTAAGTGTAGGCAGAAGTCCAACCATTCCCACAACGGAATTGAGCACAATATCATTTTCTTCGAGAGAAGCGATATGGCAAAGTCCCTCCATGCCGCAGAGCACAGTTATATCTGTGTCTGTAAGGCGGCTTTTAAGCTCCTCATATTTATCCTCTCTGAAAATTCCGACATATTTCGGACGATATTTTCTCGCCTGTTCCTCCAGCATATCAATACTGCTGTGGGCAGCTATGGCTATAATTTCAAGCCCATGCTTTTCACATACTTCAATAGACTGTGTACCGATAGAGCCTGTTGAACCTAAAATTGAAACCCTTTTCATTATATATTATTACTCCTTTGTTTATGAATAAACAGCTCATCTGGGAAATTATATAAATGGAATCTTTTTAAAGAGAATCCCTCCATAAAATATGAAAGGCAACCATAGTCGCCTTTCATACTTATAATATGTTCAGATTATTAGCAATAGTTATAAGGCAATAAAATGTTGGCAATACAAAAAGTACGCTGTCAAAACGATCCATAAGACCGCCATGACCTGGCATAATTTTTCCGTAATCCTTGAAGCCTATCTGTCGCTTTATCATGGAAGCTGAAAGATCGCCTACAGTTCCGATAACGGCACAGAGAAGTCCTGTCAATGCAACCGCAAGATAGCTTGTAATATTTTCTTTCATAGGATTACTTGCAATCATATTATTATATACTGCAAAACAAGCCACAAATACCACTGCTGTGGATATCATGCCTCCTATAAATCCCTCGATAGTCTTTTTCGGACTGATTTCAGGACAAAGCTTATGCTTTCCTATAGCTACACCTGTGAAATATGCTCCTGAATCGGCAATCCATGCACCGCACAAACCAAGAACAAGGAAAAATACACCATGCTGGACATTATCTCTGTCTATACGCACCATTGTACTCATGGCATTGGGTACGAAAATCATAGCCGCAAGAGCAAAGAATATCTGTTCATAGCGGATTTTTTTATGCTGGTTGAGCCATATCACAAATATTCCCATTGAGCACAAAAGTGCAATTCCAAAGAGAATAATTGTTCGGTTTTCCCTGTACTGTGCAAAAGTAAGGGCGGAATCAATCATATTATATCTTGGACTGTAGATAAAAGGAACTACAATACCATAAGCAAAAGATGCAACCATAATCGGAATGCTCTTTTCAAGCTTAACCGCACGGAGAAGCTCATAAAGCATAATAACTATAATACCTGCCGTAACAAATGGCAGAACGAAAGTGTCATGCAGTATCAGCATTGAAATCATTATAACAAGGCCTACTGCCGCTGAAATAAGTCGTGTCAGCAAATCAAACACCTCCGAAGCGTCGATTACGTCTGCCGAACTCAATCAATGCCTTGTCAAGCTCCGCAGGAGTGAAATCGGGCCATAAAATATCAGTGAAATAGTATTCCGCATATGCACACTGCCATATAAGATAGTTTGAAAGACGCATTTCACCCGAGGGACGTATAACAAGGTCAACATCGGGAATGCCCTTTGTGTAAAGCTGGTCGGCAATTGACTGCTCTGTTATATCCTCTGGCTTTATTTCGCCGTTTACAGCCTTTTGTGCAAGTATTCTCGCAGCGTGGGCAAGTTCATCTCTGCCGCCGTAGTTTACAGCCATCATAAGAGTCATTTCCGTATAATGTGCCGTATCCTCCTCCAGCTTAATCATTTTCTGCTGTAAATCCTCATCAAAAGCAGATTTATCACCGAGGAAAATCATACGTGTATTTTCACTTAAGAAATTACGTACATCAACTATGTACTCACGGAAAAGCTCCATAATCGTATTAACTTCGTCATCGGGACGCTGCCAGTTTTCCGTAGAAAAAGCATAAAATGAGATATTCTTCAAGCCGATATCCTTGCAGTAACGGACAATCTTCTTGAAGTTCTTCGCACCCTCCTTATGACCAAAAGGACGTGGCAGACCTCTTTTTTTAGCCCATCTGCCGTTGCCGTCCATAATGAAGCCTACGTGCTGTGGAAGCTGTTCGGGCAGAACTGCAATTTCTTTTTTACTGAATATTGCCATACGCCACCATTAAACCGTCATGATTTCCTTTTCCTTGTCAGCTACAGCCTTATCAGCGTCAGCACAGAACTTGTCAGTAAGGTCCTGTACCTTCTTCTCGCAATCTTTGAGATCGTCCTCTGTAATTTCAGAGTTCTTCTTCATAGCCTTGAGCTTATCCATAGTATCACGACGAATTGAACGAATAGCAACCTTGCAGTCCTCGCCGTACTTTTTAATGCTCTTGCAGAGCTCCTTACGTCTTTCCTCTGTAAGCTGCGGGAAAGCAAGACGGAGAACATTACCGTCATTTGTTGGGTTGATACCGATATCAGAAGCCTGAATAGCCTTTTCAATAAGCTTCAGTGAAGACTTATCCCAGGGCTGAATAACGAGGATTCTTGCCTCTGAAACAGAAATAGCTGCCATCTGGTTTACAGGTGTGGGAGCTCCGTAGTAATCTACCATTACCTTGTCAAGTACAGCAGGATTTGCACGGCCTGCACGTACAGCTGCAAACTCCTTATCGAGAGCATTAAGGCTCTTTGTCATTTTTTCCTTTGCGAGATTGATTGTTTCTTTCATTTGAAATCATTCCTTTCAGTAAATATATATTATTTAAATTAAATATTAGTCTTCTGAAACAACAGTTCCGATGTTTTCACCCATAACAGCGTCAAGGATATTATCGGGACGGCTGAGGTCAAATACAAGCATTTTCTTCTTGTTGTCACGGCACATTGCAGCTGCTGTGGAGTCCATAACAGCAAGACCGTCGGCAATAACCTGTGAGAATGTAAGCTTTTCGTACTTTACAGCGTCATCAAACTTATGAGGATCCTTATCATAAACACCGTCAACAAGAGTAGCCTTGAGGAAGATATCGGCCTCGATTTCGCTTGCACGGAGAGCTGCTGCGGTATCTGTTGAGAAGAATGGGTTACCTGTTCCGCAGCCGAAAATAACTACTCTGCCCTTTTCCATATGACGGACAGCACGGTTACGGATATATGGCTCTGCAACAGCCTGCATAGCAATAGCAGTCTGCACACGAACTTCACAGCCGAGAGATTCAAGAACATCGGCAACAGCAAGAGCATTCATTGCAGTAGCAAGCATGCCGATATGGTCAGCACGTGTTCTGTCCATAGCACCGCTTGAACGGCCTCTCCAGAAATTTCCGCCGCCAACAACGATTGCAACCTGTGCACCTGCGTCAACAACCTTTTTTATACTTGTACAGATATCTGTAATAACATCGTAATTCAGACCGCTTTTCTTATCGCCGGCAAGAGCCTCGCCGCTGAGCTTTAACAATACTCTTTTGTACTTTGGTTCCATATTTTGCACCTCATTGATTTTTTGTTCTTATATGCAGCAAGCAATTATTATATTTACATTTAATATAAAGACGCTTACTATATATATTTTACACTAAAATTCCATTTATGTAAAGTCTATTTTTTTATTTTTATTTAATTTTATTCTTTTAACTTGACAAACATAGTTACTTTTGGCTTTAATTTCGCAACAAAACGGGTATCAGAACATTTTGCACAAATTTGTTGAATTTTATTTGTGCAATATTTTTTTGAATTTTTGTTGACAAAGCAATAAAATCGTGGTATAATAATAAAGCTGAAACACGAGAGTGATAAAAAACAGCAGAATAAAAATGGAGAGGTATCGAAGCGGTCATAACGAGGCGGTCTTGAAAACCGTTTGACTTAACGGTCACGTGGGTTCGAATCCCACCCTCTCCGCCAATTTTATTTAACGGCGAATTTTCGTCGGTTTGCGGATTTACCCAAGTGGTGAAGGGGCTCCCCTGCTAAGGGAGTAGGTCGGGAAACCGGCGCGAGAGTTCAAATCTCTCAATCCGCGCCATCTAATTTAATAGGTGTATTGATAACCCTTGATTTAATCAAGGGTTATCGTTTTATTTACAGGCGGTGAATTTATGATTAATGTAACACTTATAGGAACAGGCGGAATGCTCCCCCTCCCAAACCGCTGGCTTACAAGCCTGTGGCTTGAATACAATGGCAAAGCATGCCTCATCGACTGCGGCGAGGGAACACAAATTTCTATTGCACAGCATAAACTGAAACTCAGTCACCTTGATACAATTCTTATTACCCACACCCATGCTGACCACATTTCAGGCCTTGCAGGACTTCTTCTATCCCTCGGCAACTGCGGAAAAACAGATACTCTGAAACTATATGGATACACAGGGATAAGCGAAACAATATGCCAGCTTCTTTGTATATGCCCTGTACTCCCCTTTGAAATTGAGATAACAGAACTTTCAAAAAACTTACAATCCAACTTTATATGGAACGATATCGTTATATCATCACTCCCACTCGAGCACAGCATTGACTGTTTGGGATATTCTTTCGTGCTTAACCGCAAACCCGTATTCTCTTCCGAAAAAGCAAAGACACTTGGTATTGATGTAAAATACTGGAAAACGCTCCACAGCGGAAACTCCATTACTATTGATGAAAACACGATAACCCCCGATATGGTAACTGCAGAAAGCCGCAGTCCGATAAAAGTCACCTATATAACCGACACAAGATATTTTGACGGTCTTGCAGAGTTTGCCCAAAACTCCGATTTACTCATTTGCGAGGGTATGTACGGCGATGATGAATATATTGAAAAAATGCGTGAAAAAGGGCATATGGTATTTTCTCAAAGCGGAAAGCTTGCAGTAAATTCCAACTCAAAAAAGCTATGGCTTACCCATTACAGTCCTGCTCTGACAAATCCGCAGGAATATACTGATTTTATCCGTAATATATTCCCCGAAACAGTTATAAGTACAGACGGAGAATCAACAATTCTGAAATAATTCTTGACAAAATAAGAATTATTTGATATAATTTAAAAGTAAAAATAAGGGAAGTCGGGTGAGAATCCCGCACAGTCACGCTACCGTGTTGCATTTTTGCAGAGTCGGATCGCTTCATTACTACAGTTTACGAGCGATGAACTGTAGTTAATTTGTTGTGCAACAATCGCTCTCCGTGTGTATCTATACCCTCGGAGAGTTTTTTGTAGTGCCTGTGGCAATCGACTTCCCGTTAAATGAAAGGAATTTTATAATGGAAAAGAAGTCAAATGCAAAAAAAATCGTCATAGGCATTGTTGGAGTCATCGTTCTTGCACTCCTCTGTGTTGGAATGTGGTTTATCAGCCAATCCACAAAAAAAGATCCCGAAAGCGGCGATAAATCAATAACCGTGCAGATAATTTCCGAAAAGAACAACTATAATTTCGAGGAGAAATACACAACAGATGAGGAATACCTCGGAAACTTCCTTGAAAAGGAAAATCTTATCGGATTTGAAGAATCCTCCTACGGAAGATTTGTAAAATCGGCAAAGGGAATTGTAGCAAACGACGCTGATCAGTCCTGGTGGTGCATTATGGTTAACGGAGAATCCGCCGTAACAGGTGTTGATGAAATCGTTATAGAGGACGGCGACGTATATCTCCTTGAACTGAAAATCGGATGGTAACGCACGAAAAAATCCTGCGGCTTACACGTATCGCCATAATGGGTTCTGTTCTTTATGCCGCACAGGCGGTACTCGCCTTTCTGCCGAATATTGAAATCGTCACGCTGCTTGTTGTTATATTTACAAAAAATATCGGAAAAGACGGAATTACCGCCTGTTTTGTCTATGTAGCATTAAACGCAATATTCGCAGGTGTCGGATTGTGGTGGGCGACATATCTCGTTGTATGGCCTTTATTCGCTCTGCTGGCATACAAGCTGCGAAATACTGATAACTGGATTATGTGGGCGATTATTAACGGTGCATTCGGGTTAAGCTTCGGTGCACTTTTCGCACTGCCTTATGCTGTTGTATCTCCCTCCTACGCCCTCACCTACTGGATTGCAGGCATACCGTACGATATACTTCACTGTGCCGGAAACTTCACTGTGACTTTATTACTGGGGAAACCCATTGACACAGCCTTCAAACGTGTTATCAAACACAATAAAGTAAAAATTCTCCCCTGATTTGTATAGTCAGGGGATTTTTTGATAACAATTTGAATACAAATCAGCCGAAACTATTGCCAAAAAAATCAAAATGTGATATAATACCTTTATATTAATTATGTAAGGATTGTTATGAAAAATATCTTTTTTAACTTAATAAAGCTTATTTACGGAAATCCTGTATTTCCCGTTTCGGCTGTCATATGTTCCGTTTTTATAGTTTTTTTCACCGCTGACACTCTTGTCAGACCGCAGGAAACATCTCCTGTAGCCTCAAACAGAATTGAAGCTATCAAATATGCTGCACTCACAACTACAACTACCACGACCACAACAACGACAACCACAACTACTACAACAGTTACCACTACAACTACAACCTCCACCACCACAACTACTTCAACAGAAAATAATGAAGACGCACTCACAGATACAGATTACACCACTCCGTCATATAACTACATACCTGCAGGCGATTCTCCAAACAGTTCATTTTATCAGGACAGACTTGTTATCATAGGCGATTCTATTGCTTACGGCTTCAACGCATACGGCTATATCCCATATCAGCACAACATTGCCGCCGAATCCCTTGCCGTATGGAATATAAACAACTACAGCTTTGATTTAGGCGGAGGTTCAATGGGCGTTTACGATGCCGCAGGATATGTTTACTCCCCTCTCTATTATATATGTATAGGAATGAATGATATCTATACATATTCTGCTGACGATTATGCCTGGAAAGTGCGTGGAATTGCCGAGGAAATTCTCGCAAGAGTTCCGACAGCTACTATAGTAGTGAGCAGTATCACCCCAGTTTCCGAGGGGAATTACTACACCACAAATGACCGAATAAGAGAATTTAACAGCTCGCTTGAATGGGTAATAAATGATATGCAGTCGTCACAGACAATATATTTCAACACCCACGACGTTCTCTGTGACTGGAATACAGGTGCTATCGGCTGGGAATATGCAGGAGCAGACGGTCTGCACCTCAACAGTTCCGCATACTCTGCTATGCTGAACTACTTGTTCAACTGTCTGGATAATACAAATGCCTATGAGCAGATTATTGCTCACGAAGAAACATATTGAAATTTACAGCATTGCTTTTTCGGCAATGCTGTTTCGTTTTCAAAATTAGACAAAATTACACTCCATTGATTGTTTAAAATGCCATAGTGACAAAAATTATAAAATGTGATATAATTATTATTGCTACCCTTATGATTATATAGGAAGCATTTTTCTTAAGGAGGTTTTTTCGTGGAATATAAAGTCAACAGCGGCATATGGGGTACAATGTTCGGTGTGCCGTGTATTGTTGCCGACAATCTTCTTAAACTGGCTGATGAAAGTCAGATTAAGGTTCTTCTGTATCTTCTCCGATACAGCGAAAAAAAGCTTACAGCAGAAGAAATTTCCATAAATACCGGTGTCAGGCCCGACAAGGTAACAGATGCCGTTTTGTTCTGGCAGCAGGTTAACGTGCTCTCACAGGAAATGACAACAGCTGTACCCTCCGCACCTGTAAAACATGAAATTACACAGGAAATTCAGCCTACAGTTCCTACTGTCACCATACAACCGGAACCGCAGACTCCCCCGCTTGGAAATACGCCGCTGAAAACAACCCCGCTTCATCCGTCGGAAATAGCTGAAATAGTCTGCAACGACGAAAATATTTCCGAGCTTTTCAAAATATCCGAAACACTTCTCGGACCTTTGAATCCCTCAATGCAGAACACACTTATATGGATGTATAATTATCTCAGCCTCAAAAAAGAAGTTATACTTATATTAATAAGCTTCTGCGTTGAATCAAACAAAACCAACCCGAAGGTTATTGAAAAAATAGCTTCTGACTGGGCTGAAAAAGAAATCAACACTCTTGAAACAGCTACAGCAGAGGTAGAACGCATGAACAGTGCACGTAATTTTACAAGCGAAATAAAACGTATTTTTGAATTAAGACAAAATCCCACAACAAATCAGCAGAAAATAATTTTCAAATGGCAAAACGATGGTTTTCCTTTGGATATGATACATCTCGCTTATGAAAAAACCGTCGAACAGATAAACAAGGTTTCTTTCGAATACATCAATAAGATACTCGATTCATGGAAAGCTTCCGGATTTACAAGCATCATTGACGTAAAAAAAGCCGAAGAAGATTACAGAAAGAAAAAAACAGGAGAATCCGTTTCTTCCGACGGATATGACCCGGATAAATATAAGATACTTATTAATAATGTGTAAGGAGTTGATTTTTTGGACAGCGAAATCTTCGACATGGCTCATGCCATTCTTTCACAGCGTCGTGCAAAAGCTATCGCCGAAAACGACAGACGTATAAAGGAGATTAATGATAAAATCCCCGAAGTCAGAGAAATAAACGACGCACTATATAATACAGGCAGACAGCTTATTCAGATTATTACAGCTGCAAAAGGTGCCGATGTTTCCGATAAAATAGAACAAATCAAGAGAAACAACCTCGGAGCACAGCAGGTTGCAGAACAGCTTCTTTCCGCACACGGCTACCCATCCGATTATCTCGATATAAAATACAGCTGTCAGAAATGCGGCGATACAGGCTATATCGGTGGAAAATTCTGCGAATGCTTCAACCGTCTTACTGCAAAGCTTACTACTGCGGCACTCAACGAAAAAGCACAGCTCACCCTGTCAAATTTCAGCACTTTCAGCCTTGATTACTATAAAGGCAGCGATTATCAGGCTATGGAGCGAATCCTCAACTTCACACGTGCATATGCTGCGAATTTCAGCAGAAATTCCGAAAGCATCCTGATTTTCGGCAATACAGGACTTGGAAAGACTCACCTTTCCCTCGCAATTGCAAATGAAGTGCTCAAAAAAGGATTCAGTGTAATATACGATTCAACAATGAATATTCTCCGTGATATTGAAAAGGAGCATTTCAGCCATGAAAAATCAACAGAAATGCTTGACCTTGTATGCGATACTGACCTGCTCATCCTCGATGACCTTGGCACTGAATTCGAATCAAAATTTTACAATTCAGCCATATACAATATTATAAACAGCCGACTTGTAAAAGGTCTTCCTACTATAGTTAATACAAATATGGATTTTTCTGCCCTTTCTGTCAGATACGGCGGCAAGGTTGCATCACGAATTACAACAATGTATAACTGCCTTGAATTTAAAGGTGATGATATAAGACTGCAAAAAAAAGCCAGAGAGGCATCAATAAAATAAATAATTTAACTGCTGTGAAGCCGATTTTACAGCAGTTGTTTTTATTTTCGTAACAATTTGTGCTGTATTTTGCGAAAAAATCTCTCATTTATTTAAAATGACCAATAAAAAATCAATTTCGACACTTCAGCCGTTAACAGGTAGTTACAATTTGTTACCAGCCGTTGCTATATTAATATTACAGTTCGTATTCACACAAACCAAATTTCATTCGTATTACAGGCATATTTTTTATATATAAATTTTTTATGCCTGTTAATATAAAACTAAAAATACAAATCGTATTATTTTCAGAATTTTATACGTTACCATTTTGTAACTTTTACAATCGGTATTTCTTGAAATTCGTGTTAATTTATATTCTGTATTCATTTTTAGTTCATATAATTTATAGGCAATATGACTAAAAACAAAAAAATACCGTTCTTCTTATTTGGTTTAAAAATGGAAATGTTTTGAAAAGTGTTGCTATTTTTTTCAAGATGTGGTAGTATTATCACAGTTGATTGAGAGGCAATTAATGCCGCAGTCAATGATATAATCCCCTGCGGATTATATAAATAAACGAATGCTTTTCGAGGAAAGGATGAGTTGATGAGAAAAGCTAAAGTTGCAGCACTAGTTATCGGAGGAGTTTCAGCATGCATCTTCGGCGGTACTTTCGGTGTGATTGCTACATCACCGATTGTCAAGTCCGTTACTCCGAATGACGACGTACAAAACATTTATGAAGTCCAAAGCGAAGAATTGGCAAATGTAGCTGCAGTAACTTCTATCAGAACAACACCCAGAACCACAACAAGCAAAAACACTTATACGGTTACTACAAGTACCGTAACAACATCAGGAATGAATGGTTCGTCTGCACTTAAGGAATTACCTTCAATAAGCGTATCCTTCAATGGTGCAATGGCAAAACCCAATTACAAGGAAAATAAAAACGAGGGCACTACACAGCCTTCAACACAGGCTCCGACTTCGGCACCTGTTACTACAACTGTAACGTCAACAATTGCGACTACTACAGTTACTACAGCAGCGGCAGTTACAACAACTACAACAACAACTACAGCTGCTACAACAACACTGGCAACAACTGTTACAACGCCTATCGTAACAGAAATTATCACAACAGTGGCTACAGAAGCTCCCACAGAGGCTCCTACATATACAGAGCCCGTTACAGAAGCTCCTACAGATGCCCCTGTTACGGAGGAAATAGTTCCTCCCACAGAATCCACTGAAACAGTAACTCCGGAAGTTCCCGAAGATTCAGAGGTTTCGCTCCCCATCACAGATGAGGAATTTATCATATTATGTAATGCAGTTGCTCATGAAGCAGGCTGCAATTGGATTAGCACTTACGATAAGGCTCTTGTAGTCGAGGTTATTATGAACAGAGTTGAAAGCACTCTTTTCCCCAATACAATTCTCGGCGTTCTTACACAGCCCTATCAATTCACAGGAGCTTCAAGTTATGTTTACCTTGGAGACTTCTCAAAACACGTGACTCAGGACGTTAAAGATGCTGTTATGCTTTACTTTACGGAGAAGGAATCATTCGGACATGGATATTTCTACTTCCACGGTGACGGATATCGCAATTACTTTTATTAATCCTGATTTTCACTCAAATCATTAGTTAATAAACAATCTGTTAGAAAGTTACTTGCTCCCGATCACTCTCGGGAGCATTTTATTTCAGTGTTCTCTAAAAACCTAAACACAAGCGATCAGACCGTGAGGAAGGTTTTCAGAGGTTACTTTCACCTATCTATCATAAATATCACAATTTCCCTGTTGAAATTTTCGAAAAAGTATGTTATAATTTTATCATACAGTGATAAGGAGGATTATCATGAATAATGAAAAAAATTTCACAAAACATATAATCGGGTTTATTATTTCAAGCATACTGCTTACGGTTGTTTTTAACATGCTGGTTATGCCACAGCTGACCAAACCCAACATCAAAGAAACAAACTACAGTTTCTTCCTCGACAAGCTCGAAGAAGGAAGCATAACAATGGTCAAGGTTGAAAACAACGAAATCCAGTTCAAGGTGGAAACCGAAGAAAAAAAGCAGATATACTCAACAGGCAGAATGCATGACCCCGAACTTGTCAACAGACTCCACAAAGATAAAAACGTAGTCTTTACTGAAAATTTCCAGGAAAGCAATATCCTTATGGAATTTCTCGTCGGCTGGGTACTGCCCCTTGTATTCTTTATTATTTTATGGAATATACTTATGAAGGGTATGTCAAAGCGTATGGGCGGCAATGCTATGTCATTCGGCAAAAGCAATGCCAAAATCTACGTTAAGGCACAGACAGGCAAGACCTTCGCCGATGTTGCAGGACAGGATGAAGCCAAGGAAGCTCTCGTGGAAATCGTTGACTTTCTCCATAATCCGGAAAAGTATGCTGAAATCGGCGCAAATCTGCCCAAGGGTGCACTTCTTGTAGGCCCTCCCGGTACAGGTAAGACTCTCCTTGCACAAGCTGTTGCAGGTGAGGCAGAAGTACCATTCTTTTCAATATCAGGCTCCGAATTTGTTGAGATGTTCGTTGGTATGGGTGCGGCTAAAGTACGCGACCTTTTCAAGCAGGCTGCTGAAAAGGCTCCCTGTATCGTTTTCATCGACGAAATTGATACTATCGGAAAAAAACGTGACGGCAATTTCAGCGGCAACGATGAACGTGAACAGACACTCAACCAGCTTCTTACGGAAATGGATGGCTTCGACGGAAAAAAGGGTGTTGTAATCCTCGCAGCCACAAACCGCCCCGAATCCCTCGACCCCGCCCTACTCCGTCCTGGACGCTTCGACAGACGCATACCTGCGGAGCTCCCCGACCTTAACGGACGCGAGGCAATATTGAAGGTTCACGCAAAAAAAATCAAAACAGAGGAAGATATCGACTATAATGCTATCGCCAGAGCTACAGCAGGTGCATCAGGTGCAGAGCTTGCAAACATCATCAACGAGGCGGCTCTCCGTGCTGTCAGAAATAACCGAAAACTCGTTTCGCAAGCCGACCTTGAAGAAAGCGTCGAAGTTGTAATTGCTGGCTATCAACGTAAAAATGCCGTTATTTCACAGAAAGAAAAGGAAATCATAGCCTACCATGAAATCGGTCATGCACTTGTTGCAGCTATGCAAAAATCCTCTGCCCCTGTACATAAGATAACTATAGTTCCCCGTACAAGCGGTGCGTTAGGTTATACAATGCAGGTTGACGAGGATGAAAAATTCCTGATGACAAAGGAAGAAGCCCTCGCACGTATTGCAACATTTACAGGCGGTCGCTCCGCAGAAGAACTTGTGTTCAACACCTGTACAAGCGGAGCTTCCAACGATATCGAGCAGGCTACAAAAATCGCACGAGCAATGGTTACTCGATTCGGCATGAGCAACACATTTGATATGGTAGCACTTGAAACCGTTACGAATCAGTATCTTGGCGGAGATACATCTCTCGCCTGCTCTGCGGAAACTGCTGCTAAAGTCGATTCAGAGGTAAATGATATCATCCGCAAGGCACATCAGAAAGCTATGCAGATACTCAAAGACAACATCGACAAGCTTCACGAGCTGTCAGCATTCCTCCTTGAAAAAGAAACTATTACTGGTGAGGAGTTTATGGCTATTCTTAACAAAGAAAATAACAACACGCTATAAAATTCATACTAAAAATCGAACATTTTTGAAAATCCGCTGAAAATCCTTGACTATTCTCTTAAAATATGTAATAATAATCGTAATATAGTATACGAAAGGATTTTTAGATATGGGTGAAATTACAGAATCAATGACAAGCTGGCTTGCAGAACACGGAATACCTGAATGGCTTATTCCATTCCTTGTGTCAATTCTGCCGATTATTGAATTGAGAGGCGGTATAATCGCCGCTCGTGTTCTTGATATGGAGCTTATACAAGCTATATGGGTATGTATGTTAGGAAATATTCTTCCTATCCCATTCATACTTCTGTTTATTGACAAGATATTTGATTTTCTCAAAAAGCACAAAGTTCCACTGCTTACAAAAATGGTTGTATACCTTGAAGAAAAAGCAATGAATAAAAGTGCTTCAATGGAAAAGGGAGAATTCTGGTTCCTTATGTTCTTCGTAGGTATTCCTCTCCCCGGAACAGGTGCATGGACAGGCTCACTTATTGCGGCGTTACGTAAAATTCCGCTGAAAAAGGCCGTTCCTGCTATTTTCCTCGGACTTTGCCTTGCAGCTGCAATCATGTGTATTCTCTGCTACGGCTTCCCCGAGGTTTTCGCAAAAATGTTTGCATAAAAGCTATCCCCACAACGATTATCGCTGTGGGGATTTTTGTTATATAAACGCCTGCTTTTTAAGTATAGACGCTACAAGCCTGCCCAATATTGCAAAATAATTCATATCAGATACAGACCATTTTTTAAATCGACCGATATAGCAGAATGAAATCACGCCCTTAATAATGCTTTCATCAGTTATGAGGTACTGCACCGCCCCCCCGATATTTTCAGAGGTAAGCTGTGCAAAAGCATTGTCGTCACGCCCTTCAAGTTCGTTGACATTGTCAATGGCAAATATACCGTCCCCCGAAAATCGCTCGGTATAGCTATTTTCAAGAAGATATGCGGCATTTCTGCTTGAAGCGTTTCCACAGCTTAAAATAAGGCTCATGTCATTACCCGAGAATACGCATATATCATCAATTCCGAATGCAGAACGTATCTGCTCAAGAAGTACGGATATATCTGGAATACGTCCGTATACAAGGCTTTCTGACAGATTTGCTGCAAAGGTAAGTTTATCATTTGAATCTTTATTTCCGCCAAGATAGGCTATTTTATTTTCAATATCACGCTCAACTTTTCCATGTTTTTCTATGTCATATATAACATATCTGTTCTGTCCCTTTTGCTGTGCGATATACAAAGCCTTATCCGCCTGCATGAATAGTTCATCATAGGCATCACTGTCTTTTGGGTATGTAGAAATCCCCATGGAGCAAGTCAGACGAAGATTTTCAAATCTTCCGTTGAATGCAATCTCCGTATTCGTTCGTATAGCACGCAGAACACCTCGCAGATCTTCCTCGTCACGGGTATCTTCAAGGACAATGAGAAAACCTCCGCCGCTTATTCTGCCTGCAATCCCCCTTGTACCAAGCTCTTTTTTTATAATTCCAGCAATGGTATATACCACCTCATCGCCAAACAAATGGCCGTAATTTGCATTTACATCGGTGAAATTATCAATATCGAGAATTACAAGATTCACGTTGTATGAGGGCTTTTCCGAAAGAAGCTCCATGGCATAGGAAGTAACTGCACGCTTACTCAAAAGCCCCGACAGAGAATCTCTGTTAGCTTCAATCGCAAGGTTTATATCCTTGGATTTCTGACGTGAATTGACAACAGAAATAAGTCCGCTTACCTTTCGCTGTTTCGGGTCTACAAAGCGTGTTATCCCTCTGAAAAGGCACATTTCCCTTGTTTTTCCCTGCGTCAGAACAGAACATTCAAGCTCGTAGTCGAAGCGGTACACGCCGTTTTTGATATCACGGCACAACGTATTGAAAATATCAACGTATCGTGACAATACCCAGCCGTTTTCGATAGATTTAGTCTGCCACTTATCAAGTTCCTCGTCCACAAGAACATTTTCACGACAGCAATCCTGTATGTATATGCGGATATGACGGGTTTCAAAGCTGTATTCAAAGGCTATATCCGACGAAAGGCTCATGATATAACGGTATTCAGATACAAGACGTTCCTTTTCAGATGATATACGATTTAAGGATAAGATATCGCTGAAATCCACAATGTACATAGGCTCGCCGCTATCGTTCATAACACGTACCGACGCAAGTACCCAGCGAAGCTGTCCGTTAACTCCCCTCATGCGTATAACCGTAGACTGGGCTGTCCCCTGCTGTGCATTTTCAATACATTCGGCAAATCTCGGATAATCCTCATCGCTTATTGTACGGCGGATAGAATAAGTAACATCATTTCCAAAATAACTGAAAAAGCGTTCGTTTCCGCTTTGAGTATGCAGGCTTTTGTCTACAATAACCCTGCCTATTCTGTATACTTCTGCTTCCATAGCTTTCCTCCTTCGTTTTTGACATATTCTGTAATATTATGCTATTATTATAACATCAAAAGCACAAAAGGTCAATAAGTCGGAGAAGTTAAATACATCTTTTTTCGTTCATATTTTATTTACATTTTCAACACGGTAAATACACATAAATATTTTATAATTCCAATGTATATATTTTTATTGGAGCCAGGATTTTATGGAAAAAAAAGAAATTAAACGCTACGGGTTTATTTCGCTGTTTATCATCGGTATATGCCTTGTAGTAAAGAACTTCGGTGTAATAGCCAAGGCAATAGGGATAATTTATGGGGCAATTTATCCTCTCATTCTCGGTGCAATCATCGCGTATATCTTTAACATCATTTTAAGCGGACTTGAAAAACGATACTTCCCGAATACAAAATCAGTGGGTATACAAAAAGCCCGACGACCTGTATGTATTGTACTTTCTTTTCTTATCGTTCTTGCCATTATTGCACTTATACTAAAAATAGTAATCCCCGAGCTTATAGGTGCATTCAAGCTTATTTTTAACGAAATTCCGCCGTTAATTGATAAAATCAGTACCTATGCCTTTGAAATGCTTGAAGAATACCCTGATATTCAGAAAGAGGCAATGGAACTTTACAGCGAATTTGATGTAAAATCGCTTGACTGGGCAAACATTACAGAAAAAGCAGCCGGTTTTCTCAAAACAGGCGTAATGGGAATTATCACTTCTGCTGTGGGTATTGTCGGTTCAGTCGCAGGAACTGCAACAAATGTCGTTATTGCAATTATTTTCGCTATATATCTTCTTTTCCGCAAGGATAAGCTTTTATGTGACATTAACCGTTTTCAGAATGTTCTTTTCAAGGATACCACAAATCACAAAGTAAATGTGGTATTCCAAACTGCAGACAGCACATTCAAAAGCTTTTTTGTCGGACAGTTTTTTGAAGCTATCATCCTCGGCTGCTTCTGTTTTATCGGTATGAAAATATTACAGTTGCCTTATGCCGCTATGAGTTCTGTTCTCGTTGGTGTAACAGCACTTATCCCCGTTATCGGCGGTTTTATTGGTGCAGGTATCAGTGCATTTATTATCTGCACCGAAAACCCAATGCAGGCACTTATATTTATTGTTTTCCTGCTTATTCTACAACAGCTTGAAGGAAATATCGTTTACCCAAAGGTTGTGGGAAATTCTATAGGTCTCCCAGGCATATGGGTACTTGCCGCAGTTACTGTTGGCGGCGGCTTAGGCGGTATTGTTGGTATGCTTATCGGAGTTCCGCTGACCGCAACAGTGTATAAGTTAATGTTTGAATATCTTGGCAAAAAAGAAAAAGCCATGGGAATTAAGACAATTGAAGAAAACCCCGCTGAAAAAGAAAAGAAAAAGATTTTCAATTTCAATAATAAACCTGATAACAAAAATACAGTGAAACCGCAGAAAACAAATAAAGCTAAAAAAACAGATAAGAAAAAATAAACACTATGCCGCACTAAAAAATGTGCGGCATTTTTGTATATTTTCTAACCAGTACATATAATATCATAATAAAAAAAGATGTCTTTTCAGATTGACATATTATCAGCGATATGTTATAATTTAAATAGATAAATAGGTGTAATTACACTTATAGGAAAAGGAGAACTGATGCTATGCTTCATTTAGTAGACGAATATCCGATAGAATGGGAAGGATTTAATCAGGGACGCTGGTCATCCAATATAAATGTCCGTGATTTTATCAAGAAGAATTACACCCCATATGACGGCGACGAAAGCTTCCTTGCTCCTCCCACCGACGCTACAAATAAGCTCTGGGCACAGATTATGGAGCTTACACGTCTTGAACGTGAAAACGGCGGTGTTCTCGATATGGATACTGATATAATATCAACAATCACCTCACACGATGCAGGTTATCTCAACAAAGAACTTGAACAGATTGTCGGTCTTCAGACTGACAAGCCTTTCAAGCGTTCACTCCAACCTTTCGGTGGTATTCGTATGGCACAGAATGCCTGCTCACAGTATGGTTATGAAGTGAATCCCGAAATCGTAAAAATATTCACAAAATACAGAAAAACACATAATCAGGGCGTATTCGACGCTTATACTCCCGAAATGCGTCTTGCAAGAAAATCCGCTATTATCACCGGACTCCCTGACGCTTACGGCAGAGGACGCATAATAGGCGATTACAGACGAGTTGCCCTTTACGGTATAGATATGCTTATCAACGACAAGAAGCATCAGATTGATACTTCTCTTGTACGTATGACTTCCAAGAACATCAGACTCCGCGAGGAGCTTGCAGAGCAGGTGCGTGCCCTTGAAGAACTGAAAGAACTCGGCAAAATCTATGGCTTTGATATTTCCCGTCCTGCCGCAAATGCAAAAGAGGCTGTACAGTGGCTTTATTTCGGCTATCTTGCAGCTGTCAAGGAGCAGAACGGTGCGGCTATGTCACTGGGACGCACTTCCACATTCCTTGACATATATATCCAGCGTGACCTTGATAAGGGAATACTCACAGAGGAACAGGCACAGGAGCTTATCGACCACTTTATCATGAAGCTGCGTATTGTCAAGTTTGCACGTACTCCCGAATATAACGAGCTTTTCTCCGGCGATCCCACATGGATTACAGAATCAATCGGCGGTGTTGACGTTGACGGACACCACCTTGTAACAAAAAACAGCTTCCGTTATCTCCACACTCTCGATAATCTTGGTACAGCTCCTGAACCGAATATGACCGTTCTCTGGTCACAGAAGCTGCCGAGAAAGTTCAAGGAATACTGTGCAAAAATGTCAATCAGAACATCCTCAATACAGTATGAAAACGACGATATGATGCGTGTTATCCACGGTGACGACTACGCTATTGCCTGCTGTGTATCCTCCATGAGAGTGGGCAAGGAAATGCAGTTCTTCGGTGCAAGAGCAAACCTTGCTAAATGTCTGCTCTACGCTATAAACGGCGGCATTGATGAAAGATTAAAGGTTCAGGTAGGCCCTAAATTCCGTGCAGTTGAGGGCGATTATCTCGACTTTGACGACGTATGGGACAAGTATGAGGCTATGATGGAATGGCTTGCAGGGCTTTATGTAAATACACTTAACGTAATCCATTTCATGCATGATAAATACAGCTATGAAAGACTCCAGATGGCTCTCCATGACAGAGATGTAAAGCGTTATTTCGCTACAGGTATTGCAGGTCTTTCTGTTGTTGCAGATTCACTTTCAGCTATAAAATTCGCCAAAGTTAAGGCTATCCGAGACGAAAACGGAATTGTTACAGACTACGAAGTTGAGGGCGATTTCCCGAAATACGGCAACAACGATGACCGCGTTGATGAAATTGCAGTTACAGTTGTCCGCAAGTTTATGGACTGCATAAGAAAGCACCACACCTATCGTGACGGTGTACCCACAATGTCCATTCTCACAATAACTTCAAATGTCGTATACGGCAAGAAAACAGGAAACACTCCCGACGGCAGAAAAATGGGTATTCCTCTTGCTCCCGGTGCAAATCCCATGCACGGCAGAGATACCCACGGTGCAGCTGCTTCACTTGCTTCTGTTGCAAAACTTCCTTTCCGTCAGGCACAGGACGGTATTTCGAATACATTTTCAATTATCCCTGATGCTCTGGGTAAGGATTCACAGATATTTGTGGGTGATATTGACCTTGACAAGCTGAGAAATGAGGAATAAAATGAATAACCCACACACTCCCGAGGAGCTTGCAGAGCTTATCGATTCACTTATGTCAAACGGCAGCGGTCATGTTAATGTAATTGTAAACAATGAAAATGATATGACTGTTAATGTAATAAATAGTGATGAATACTGCGGAAAAGGTGCTTGCTGTCAGCCCACCGAAAACGCAATTGACGATGAACAGGAGGATTAAGTATGGAAAATCAGAAACAGATCGATAATCTTATTGATTTACTTGACGGGTACGTTGAAAAAGGCGGTCATCACCTCAATGTAAACGTTTTCACAAAAGAAACTCTCCTTGACGCACAGTCTCATCCTGAAAGATATCCACAGCTTACAGTGAGAGTATCGGGATATGCTGTAAACTTTGTTAATCTTACAAAAGAACAACAGGACGATGTAATTTCACGTACATTCCACGATAAATTATAATATTAAAGGCGGACGATGCGTCCGCCTTTGTATTATAAGAACTGCCGCATATTCTGTGACAGCTTTTCCTCAGCTTTGATAAGCCGCTTTGCAATGTCCTTTGAACGCTCATCTGCCGCCTTATACTGGTTCATATAACGGCTGAGGGATTTAATTCCCATATTACAGCCGTCAGTCATAAGCTCCGCAATTGTGGAATCCGACTCGTTCATTTTCAGCTTGACATTTGTCTTAATCCACGACATTCCCGATGCAATGGGATTAGGCTCTTTGCCGTTGTCGTTGTAATCCGCAAGCACTTCCTGCAAATCGTTTTTCAATGCCTCATTTTCCTCCGTACTCTCACGGAGATAATTCCGCATATCCGTACTGTGTGCATATTCCGTCACCTCGTCAAGGGCGGAAATCCCCATTTTAATGCCTGCATCACATTCACGGAGCAGCTTTATAGTATCCTGTTCTACCATAAAAAAATCACATCCTTTCGCCATTATTATGGACTAAAAAGATGTGATTATTCTTTTATTTACTTTTATTTTTCTTTATGCCAATTGCAGAAAATACAATAATTGCAATTCCCACGGCAACAGCAGCTATTGGAAAAATTCCAAGCTTTGAAGTTAAAAAAATCGCCGTAGGACCGTCAGCACCGCCGATTATTCCAATACTTTCGTTATGAGTTACACCAAAGAATATTCCCGAAATAATCGCACCGCCAACTGCTGTAATTATAATTCCCACAATAAGAAATACAACACTCAGTATCTTTTTCATAATTAAAGGAGAGTAGCACGGAGTTCCTCACCGCTTAAAGGCGAAAGATAAGCAGGAGCAATATCAAATGCAGTTTTACAGCCTGTTACACCCTCTGCACTGAGTCTTGAAATTGCTCTTGCATAGCATACGAGAACGCTTGCTGTAAATTCGGGATTTGATTCAAGCTTGAGAGAATACTCAATCATCTGATGTGTTTTCTCGCCATTGCCTGTAAGTCCGCTTCTCATAACAAATCCGCCGTGGGGCATTTTGTTGTGAACTGCGTCAAATTCTTCCTCTGTAATAAAGTTTACAGTTGTATCGTATTCGTCAAAGTAATTCTTCATTGTCTTGATTGATTCCTCAATCTTAGCAAGGTCAGCACCCTCCTCGGCAACTACCCAGCACTCACGGAGATGCTTCTGACGGGTTGTAAGGTCAGGCTGACTGCCGCTTCTTACAGCGTCCATAGCAGCTTCAATGGGCACAGTATACTGAATACCACGCTTTACACCCTCGACACGGCGAATAGCATCGGAATGTCCCTGACTAACGCCCTTGCCCCAGAATGTGTAAGTCTTGCCCTTTGGAAGTATGGATTCCGCATAAAGTCTGTTAAGAGAGAAAAGACCGGGATCCCAGCCAAGTGAGATAAACGCAAGCTTTCCGCTTTCCTTGGCAGCCTTGTCAACATTTGCAAAATGCTCAGGAATACGTGCGTGTGTATCAAAGCTGTCTATAACATTGAACACCTTTGCAAGCTCAGGAGTCTGCTTAGGAAGGTCTGTAGCACTGCCGCCGCAGATAATCATCACATCAATATCGCCTGCCATTTTTACGGCATCGTCCATAGTGTAAGCCTTAACGCCTGTAATTGTGGATACTGTTGAGGGGTCACGTCTTGTGAATACACCCACAAGTTCCATATCATCATTCTGTGCAACGGCAAGTTCTACTCCCCTGCCCAGATTGCCATAGCCTGCGATACCAATTCTGATTTTGCTCATTTAAATCAATCCTTTCATCTCTTTTGTGTTGCTTATGCCTTATTTAGTTTCCTTATATAAGTCCCTGCATATCGTAAAGTCCTGCGGGTTTATCCTTGAGGAATATAGCCGCTTTTATGGAACCCTCTGCAAAAACAGTCTTTGAAGATGCAGAGTGTGATAATGTTATAACTTCGTCATTTCCTGCGAATATTACATCGTGTTCGCCCACAATAGTGCCGCCTCTGATAGCGTGCATACCAATTTCGCACTTTTCACGCTTCTGACGGCGTGAGTGACGGTCATAGACATACTGCTTTGAATTGTCAAAGGTTTCGTTTATGGCATTGGCAAGCATAATAGCCGTGCCACTGGGAGCGTCAATTTTCTGATTGTGGTGCTTTTCTACAATTTCAATATCAAATCTGTCACCAAGCACCTCAGCCGCTTTCTTTGCAAGATTTACAAGAAGATTTATTCCAAGCGACATATTGAATGTGAAGAATACTGCAATCTGCTCTGCGGCAGCCTTAATCTTAGCAATCTGCTCATCGCTGTAGCCTGTTGAAGCAACAACAATAGGAGTACCCGTTGAAAGACAATATTCAAGAAGTGAATCAAGTGAAGCAGGATTTGAAAAATCAATTATAACATCAGGCTTCACAGGAAGCTTTGAAGGAGTGTCAACAATCGGAAAATCCGCATACTGCTCGGTATACAGGTCAATTCCTGCAACTACTCTGCAATCCTCTCTGTCCTTGATGCAGCTGTAAATGGTCTTGCCCATTTTGCCGTTTGCACCGCATATTGCCACATTTGTCATAGTTTCACATCCTTTGGATTTTATTTTACAAGACCATGCTTTACAAGTGAAGCACGAAGAGCAGCCTTGTGCTCATCTGTCATTTCAACAAGAGGAAGTCTGCACTTTCCAACATTTACGCCCATCATATTCATGGCTTCCTTTACAGGAATGGGATTAACCTCAATGAAAAGATTATTGATAAGGTCAAGATAATCAATCTGTAACTTTGTAGCCTCTGCAAAGTTATTATCAAGACAATACTGTGTCATCATGTGAGTTTCCTTGGGAATAACATGGGAAAGAACGGAAATAACGCCCTTTGCACCAAGCGACATAAGAGGAACGATCATATCATCATTTCCGCTGTAAACATCAATCATATCACCGCATTCAGCAATAAGCTGTGCTGCATAGCTGATATTTCCGCTTGCCTCCTTGACAGCAACAATATTCTTATGGTTAGCAAGTGCCTTGATTGTGGAAATCTCCATATTCATGCCTGTTCTGCCGGGAATATTATAAAGTACAATGGGAATATTTACTGCATCTGCAATAGCTGTGAAATGTGCAATAAGTCCCTTCTGTGTTGTCTTGTTGTAGTAAGGAGTAACAAGAAGAAGTCCGTCTGCACCGAGTTCCTCTGCCTCCTTTGAAAGCTTAACAGCATATGATGTGTCATTGCTGCCTGTTCCTGCGATTACAGGAACTCTCTTTGCAGTTTTTTCAACAGCAAATCTGATACATTCGAGATGCTCCTCGTCAGACATAGTTGAAGCCTCGCCTGTAGTACCACAGATAACGATAGCGTCAGTACCGTTAGCAATCTGGTCATCTATCATCTCTCCAAGAACGTCAAAGTTAATAGAGCCGTCCTCGTTCATAGGTGTGATTATAGCAATAGCCGCACCTGTAAAAATAGTGTTCTTCATACACTCAACCCCTTTCGTTTAATTCGTAATGCGTAATTACGAGTCTTTAGTCGTTAGCCGTTAGCCATTAGCTTTGTAGGGACACGGCGTGCCGTGTCCGCCACAAAACGCCAATTACTGTCTACGCATTAATCAAAGTAACCCTTTGCAGCAAGAAGCTCTGCAAGAAGAACTGCACCGCCTGCGGCACCGCGAAGAGTGTTATGGGAAAGACAAACAAATTTGTAGTCGTACTGTGAATCCTCGCGAAGTCTACCAATAGAAACAGCCATACCGCCTTCAAGATTACGGCTGAGCTTTGTCTGTGGCATATCATCCTCTGTGAAGTAGTTGAGGAATTGTTTCGGAGCATGGGGATGCTCAAGGTCTTGAGGTACACCCTTGAAGTTCTTCCAAACCTCAAGCATCTGCTCTGTGGATGGTTTGTT
>JAZRCW010000052.1:0-1466 GCA_045659945.1 Ruminococcus sp.
CTCTTTGTAACGTAATCGTGAACTGAATCGTATGCTGCATGAGTAACTGCAAAAGCAACACCGATATTCACTTCTGCATTTTCAAGAGTACCGCACTTGACGATATTTGTCTGTGCAAGGAAGTTGCCCTCTGTGTTGGCTTCGTTGAAAGCAAACTCACCAATGGGAGTTCTGATTGTGAGCTTGTTGGTTTTGCCGTCTGTAACAACGGTTTCATCAAATTTGGGAGCTTCGGTTGTTGTTTCAGTGGGCTGAGTTGTGTCGGGATTTTCGTTACCGCCGCAGGCAGCAAATGAAAGAAGCATTGCAAGAGCCATAAGAATTGCTAAAAGTTTTTTCATTTTAATTTACCTCCAAAAAATATTCTTTGGTTATTGATTTTTCGGCTTTCCGCATTCCGTGCAGAACTTACCTTTATTTGTGTTTCCGCAGGAGCAGACCCAATCTTCAGGCTTCTTTGTTCCGCATTCGGTACAGAATCTGCCCGAATTGTTGTTACCGCAGACACATTGCCAGATGGCGTTACCCTGCGGCGCAGGATCAGAAACGGGAACAGAGTTTATTGATGCCATAGTTGAAAGCATTTTTTCGGTCTGAGGGTCGATTGCAACAATCACATTATTTATTGCGGTGGCTCTGATACCTGCTCTTGCTTCCCAACCTGCAATTGCGAAGTCCTGCAAAATCAAATCAGCCTGTGTGTCTGCCTTGTATTTCAGTTCGTCAACAGAGCAGCCTTCCGCAAACATTTTTGTAAAGGTCATTTCAGCAACACGTGATGCATCATTTTTAATAAGGTCAACGGGAAGCTGACCGCCGAACATAGTATTGAATTTATCAGGGTCTGCAATCTCAATATTAAGAATTGCTGTAAACTTAACTTCTGTAAACAGTTTATATGTACCCTGCATCACTTCGGTATTAAAACGACCGTCAAATTGAATTGAGTTAATGTTTTCCATATGTTTCACCTCCCGTTATGCCCAGGGATTTGCGCTTTCGGGCTGACGGATACCGACGAGAATGAACTGTTCCCAGAGATACCATTTACCGTCCTTTGCCTTGCGCATCTGAACGCTTCGGGGACTGTCTGCACCGCCCGATGTGATATAAAGCGTTGCATATCCCTCATTCTGATACGAATAAGGATTTTCGCTGACAACTATTGTGTAAGGCTCGGCAGGTGTGTAATCGTTTGCGGGAGTTGAGCCTTCAAAATATGAACGGGGAACATAATCGCTGTCACGGAATCTGTCTGCGATGAAGGATATATCTCCGCCGCTTAACGGTCTCGGACCTCTGAGGTAATTTACCATCTGCAAAGCAAGGTCTTTGTTCTGCGGATAATAACAGAAGGCAAGAACTGTCATTGCGGCTGTGTCAAAGGGAGTTGAGAGAGCAGCCTGAGGCAGAGAAGCAAACTCTTCAAAAGTTGAGGGCAGATTTCTGAAAACAATCTTTTCTTT
>JAZRCW010000053.1:0-1010 GCA_045659945.1 Ruminococcus sp.
CGGGAGTTTGGAAAGTATGCAGCAGTTTGTTGGAGGTTATTTGCAAGCTGTATATCCTTTCGATGACCCTGTTGCTATTATTTGCAATGAGGAGGGTAAGTTAAATGGACTGCCATTGAACAGAGCGTTATATACCGAAGATGGTGAGATGTTCGACATAACGGCAGGAAATATCATAATTTGTGGACTTGGAGAAGAAGACTTTGCATCCTTACAAGGGGAGCTACTGGAAAAGTACCTGGAAAAATTCAAGCACCCAGAAACCTTTATTAAAATCGGCGGTGATATTCTGGCTATGAAAATTCCAGAGAATCAGAAACAGCAAGAGAAACAGACACACAAGAATCATATACACAAATAAAGAAAGGCGGCACACGATGGTATTCGTATGCCGCCTTTGTGGATTGCATTCCATATCTGTCTTAGAGATAAACACATTTCAAAAAATCCGCAAAACACATTGACAAACTTCTATGTGTCGCATATAATAACGCATAGATAAACATCTATAGGAGGTTGCAAATGGACGAGAAAAAAACAGCAATGATTTTCAAAGCATTTTGCGATGAAAACCGCATCCGCATTGTGAAACTCCTACGAACTGGCGAGAAATGCGCTTGCAAGCTGCTTGAAGAAATCAATGTGACACAGCCCACCCTATCCCATCACATGAAAATTCTCTGTGATTCGGGTATCGTAGTTGGTCGCAAAGAGGGTAAGTGGATGCACTACTCTATCTCGGCAGAGGGAGCAAAAGTCGCTGCGGATTGCTTAAAGGAACTAACATCCCTTGATTGTGGATGTGCCAACAAGTCGTGTTGTGAAAAGTAAGGCAAGTCAAATGCTTTTCCGCACGACTTCCCTTAAAGTCTATATATAGATACATTTCAATATAACTATATGAACAGGAGGTTTTCTACATGGAAACATTGAAAACAGCCTGGGATTTCTTTCAAAATGAAATTCTGGGCATGAACTGGCTTAATCAGTTCATAGGGACTATTTTGAAT
>JAZRCW010000054.1:0-1135 GCA_045659945.1 Ruminococcus sp.
ATCTTATATTGTTTACTGCAAAGATAGCAGTTTTCACATAATCCGTGCTGTTTTCGGGGTTAATTTTCACATAATCCGGCCAATTTTGAGCCAAAATTTCACATTTTCCGGATTTTGGGCCGGTGATATGCACGAGAAAAATCCCGCGGCGGAATGAACCGTTGCGGGCCTTGTCAATAAGATTCGGCGGTCAGAGCGCCTGCGGGATTACCCCATCTTCACAGTAGCAAGCATCTCTCCTGCCTTCTCTCCGGTCTTGGTATTTACGTAGAAATACTTAAAGAAGACCTTAGGTGCAGCTTCGGTTACAGCTCAATGAACAGCCTCGTAGTCGTCCTTGATGTTGATCATCTCGTCAACGACTTCGCGAGCTGCGCCAATACGGTTGAAAATGGAAGCCGGCTAAGATGGAGCGTCTGGGGGGCAGCCTGTATATCATTTTACACAGAAATCGCCACTCGGCCACTTCACAGTCCTTGTAAAGGCCCCTTTTTAAGGACTAGACCTGCATTTTCTGCCTCCAGTCCTTACAGAGCCCCCTTTTTAAGGACTGGAGATTTGCATAAGCTTTAGGCCAATGTTAGTGCAGCAATCCTTGCAGAAGAATCAAGCGTTTTTTTCTGCAAGGATTAGTACACCGCCTTTCTGCAGAGTGCTTCCAGCTTCTGGAGGCACTGCACGTGGTTGCGCAACTGCTCAAGGATTGCCACGTAGTCCCAGGTGGGGAACAATTAGACATATTGGGCCATATGGCCAAAAGAGAAGCGCTCATAATAAGCGCTTCTATAATCAATACTGATGTTTTGCGATTGTTGCTGATCGTGGGTTACTTTCCGATGCACTATCTTGTAATGTGCAGATAATCAATGAGATGGGTTCGAAATTTCAACAAAATCTGTTAAAAGTCTATACAAATATCGTATTATATCAAAATCTTGTAGATGACACGATTATACAAATATAGATATCGTATTATATCAAGTGCTATTTGGGGCAAAATCTTGAATATTATAACTACTGATATTTGTATCGATTTTCAATTAAATGCACGCATTTTTACTCTCTACTCAATAGGAATCTGAATGATCGAGAGCCATTTCTCAGGGTCTTCCTGATTCCAGATGCCGTCGATATA
>JAZRCW010000055.1:0-57935 GCA_045659945.1 Ruminococcus sp.
GCTTTGTTCTGTTACATCCATGGTTTCTATAATTCCATGCGTCCGCACTCTCATAACAACGGGCTCCCACCCATTGCTGCTGAATCTCTCGTTACTTAGCTCTCCTCTTTTTATTGTCTACTTTATTGACATTGGACCAAATGATAAACTGTACCGTTATTACTCGTACCGCTTTCGCCGACCATATATGCTCCGCATTCGCCACAGCGCAACTTAGTCGTAAGCAGATATTCTTCCTTTGCACTGAGTCTGCCCGGTGCGTAACGATTTTTCGCTACCCTCTCCTGCACTCTTTGAAAAGTGTCCTCGGAAATAATTCTCGGAACACCATCGGGTATGAGAACATCTCTATACTTATATTCGCCGATATATTTTCTGTTCTGAAAAATCGCCGCAACCGTAGTTTTTGTAAACGGTGATTTTGTCAATAATACTTGACACATTCTATTCGAACAGAATGAACAAGTGTAAACTTAATGCACACTGCATTTGATTGCAGAGCTGTTCTTAGATTCAGAACCAGAGGATAAAAACAGCCACTGCTGCAAGGCAGCTTGCCATTTACAGGTTCTGAAAGAAATGCTACAATAGCTAACTGACGGTGCTCACTATTAAGCTGTTCATGAGTTCGGCACCGTCGGCAAAGACTTAACAGCATTTCTTTCAGGTTCTGTCAATAGTGGCGGATGGTTATCATTTTTATCGGTATGCTTGCAGCTCACGCATATGGTGTCGATAGCTGCTGGATTCATCGTGCAAAGGAAGAATTTGAAACAGCCGAGGGCAAAGAAATTCTCGCTTCTCTTGGCATTACAGGGGATTACGAGGGTATAGGTCACTGTATTTTAGGTTATGCACAGACAGAACCTGCTCCTGCATCACCGAGAAAAGAGAACTATGTCTATTTTGTGGAATAACATTTGCGTCGGGGCTTTATGCCCCGATTTTGTTTATCTTCAAACTTCGTTCAACGTAGTTGTCTCAGTGTTAAATAAATCCAAATAAAAAAATCATAAAAATTTATTTTTTCTATTGAATTTCTTTCGAGATTGTGGTACAATATAAGAAAAGGAGGCGTTGCAATGTTAATAGAATTCAAATTCAGTAATTATCGTTCGTTTAGAGATAAAGCTGTTCTGTCAATGGAAGCAACAGGGCTTGGAACATTTAAAGACAGCCTTTTGAATTATGGAAACAATAGGTTTTTACCCGGAGTTGCAATCTATGGAAAAAACGGCGGCGGAAAAAGTAATGTAATAAGAGCATTCTGGCTCAGTGTACAGTTTATCAAAAACGCACAGCGAACACAGCACGAAAATGCAGAAGTTCCTGTATCCCCCTTTCTGTTGAATGATTTTTCTAAAAATGAACCGACATCATTTGAGTTTATCTTTGTTCTCGATAACGTAAAATATATATATGGTTTCTCTGCTACAAGAAACAAAATTTGTAGTGAGTATCTCTATCATACGCCCAAAGGGCAGAGAGCAATTGTTTTTGAAAGAAAAGGTCAGGATTTCAAGTTTACCGAACAGAAAGCAAAACGCAAGCTCATAAGCGAAACTGTAGCCGAAAATCAATTATTCTTTTCTATAGCATGTACAATGAACGATGTTGATTGTTCAGCAGCAATGCGTTGGTTCAGAGAGTATATTTTGTTTTCGAGAGATTACTCCGATATTCCAAGACAGCTGTTGGAATATTCAAATGATACAAATATGCTGAAAGCAATTTCAGATTATGCCAAGGCAGCGGATTTTGGAATTGAAGATGTTCAGTTTGAATTTGATAATCAGGATGTCGAGAATATGAATGAATTACCGTCTGATCTTCCGACAGGTATGAAAACAGCGTTGACAGCCTTTATGCATTTATTGGCTGAAACTTCAAACAATTCAGAAGTAAGGCTGAAAATGGGAGAAGTTACAGCAACTTCATATCATAAAGGTAAGAAGAGTGACGGCAAAGAAGAATTATTTGCCCTTGAATTAGCCGAAGAATCTGACGGTACACGTAAACTTATGGCGTTTGCTCCCGCAATTGAGTCAACATTAAGAACAGGCGGTCTGCTTCTTATTGACGAAATAGAGCGTGAACTGCATCCTATGCTTGTTGATTATATCATCGCTAAATTTCAGAACAAGTCTACTAATCCTCATGGGGCACAGGTGATTTTTACTACATACAATACGGAATTAATGAATGAAGAGCTAATACGTAAAGACCAAATATATTTCGTTGATAAGAACAGAAATGAAGGCTATTCGGAGTTGTATACTATCAGCGAGTTTTCAACAAAGACTTCCGATAATATCAGAAAAGGTTATTTGCTCGGAAAATATGGTGCAATTCCAAATATTGAGATTGAGGAGGTGGAGTAAATGCCACGTCCTACAAGGAAAACTAGGCCTTTAATTTAAGTTGATTTAAGTTATCCCCGCATATACGGGGACAACCACAAATAAAAATGAATTTTCAATCCGATTACGTTTTTTGAGAAAATTAAATTCGAAAAAGTATCAAAAAGGGCTGTTTTGACGATTTTTTCATCTCGAATTTTTTGAAAAAACGTAATTGAATGCATAAAATAAATTTTTACTCTTCAAAAAGAAGCAATAATGCATTAGGGGGAACTGTGTTATGAGTCAGTATGATAGCTTAAAAGATTATCTTGAATTAAATTATAAAAAGACAATCATACAAGGGATAAATGATTATATCAAGAAGAAATCTGTGGAAGCAGAAGACAAGATAAAAGATATTACAATTCTTACGCTTGCTTTTGGAACTACATTCCCAATGGATTGTTTATCTTTGACAATAGGTGTAGCAGCAACGCTGTCCGATTCTGTCGACAACAATTCTGATACTCGTTACTATAATATTATGTTGAGCGGTGATATTACTATTGGATTTTCAAATCTTTGTGTTATGATTGTTGAAGAAGCAACTGAAGAATCATTACAAACAGAGACAGTATTATCTCTGTTTGGTTTACCAGATGTTTCAAGAGACAGTCTTGAAGATGAGGCAGAGCGAATCCATGCAGTGCTAACTGCTCGCACTCCTATTAATGATAAACACAGATATTGGTTCCCAGTAATTAAAATAAAAGAAAAATATAGAATGAAGATGTGGCCAGCGAATCTCGACAAAGGTGTTTTAGGCCAAATCCGTTTTGTGCCATCAAGGGCAGATATATATGATATCAAAGATATGAGTAAACGATACCCTGACGAACCTATACCTTCAAATTCAATTCTTCTTAATAGCAAATACTATACAAATGAAGCGGATAGTTGTGGTGATGTCATAACCGCAGCACATGAGTTTGTTCATTGGTATCATCATCAATTGTATTTCTTAATTATGCGGCTTCTTGATAATAGTACTGTAGAGATGAGCTGTTCCTCTGAACCAATCGCCTTTGATGATTCCATGTCACTTAAAGACAAAGTCTACTGGTATGCAGAGTGGCAGGCTAATGAATTGTCTATGCGTCTTACTATGCCGAAGCATCTTGTTGAGAGAGCTATAGATGAATATAATAAAGATGAAAGTGTACATAATCACGCTGACATGCCTTTCAGTGGAATGTATTATCAGAATATGATTTACAAGCTTTCGTGGGTCTTTAATGTTCCTGTGGAGATAATGAAGAGACGTCTGCGTCAGTTAGGGTATGATTATGCTGACGGTACGTGTGTAACAGTCGATGATTGTACATATCAGCCATTCACTTCCGCTTATGGTACATTAAAAGAGAACGAAACATTCGTTATTGACCGTAACAACTATGAAAGATTATTGAGTGAGAACAAGAATTTTGCTGAACTTATAGAATCAAAACTTTTTGTATATACTGGATATGTTATCTGTCTGAATGATATTAAGTATATTAAACCACAGTTTTTAGACGGTAGATTATATTTTATCCTTTCTGATTATGCAAAAGAACACGCTGATGAGTGCTGTATGAAGTTCTCTTTGGATGCTAAAGTAAATGTAACAAGAAATCCTGTTTTATATGATGAAAATTTCTTGTGTAAACTGAAATCTGGTACTTATTCAGAAAAGAAAAATGATAATTTGAAATTAACGTCATTCGCAATAAATGATATGTACTCATATTATAAAATGCGTGAGGAACAGAAAGAGGCTCGAAGAATAATTGATGAAATGGATAACGAAAATATAGAAGGATTTTCAGGTGCTTTACAATTTCTTATGAATAAAAGAAAGTTAACAAATGCTGATTTATCAGATGCGCAATACTTGAATTATGAGACTTTAAAAAAATATCTGAAGAGGAATAGTTAGGGAGGAGGCGGAAAAACTTGCTGTCACTCTTGCAGAAGAAAAATTTAATGAGAAACAAGAGAAAATCAAAGAAGATATCAAAAATGATTTATCCCAAAAATATGCTGTTCAGAAATGCTCAGAAATTTCACCAGACATTTCGTTTGCTAGCACCCAAAAAATCGTTGCTGGACAGCTTTTATCAAGAAATGATTTTATTAATTATTTAATCAGAAATGATCCGATCTACTACGACAAACAACTGGTCCTTAATTCATTTAACAATAATTGGGAGTTACTATGCAAGAACAGTAGAAAATTCATTTCAGGTGTAAATGTTGCTTGCTGTATGATTTTGAATGCAACAGGACCAGGTGCTTGTTTAGCTTTTATTATATATATTTTCGGAAGAGACATACCTTTAATTTTTATCGGAGGTAATCTTAGTACTCACAATATAATCAAAGAACTTGAGCAAGAAAATATCTCGCTTAATTCAAAATGGGTAGCTGAGGCATTCAGACGTTCGTTGTATGCGTGTTCTAATGTGTGGTTTTTGACAATTCCCAATTATGCAGGATGGAACTTTCTTTCGGACGGAAAGCATCGATTTATATCCTTCGAAAACAGACCTAAGGGAATGGACCGTTTGTTTGAAATGGCAAATGATAGTTTTTTCAACCGAATGAAGAAGATACAATAATTGTAAGATGTGCTTCACCTGACCAGCAATTGATTTCAATGCTGCTTTCATTCCAGAATTCCAATACAGAGCTGGTGGGATATCTTGACAATAAAATTGTTCGTCTTAATTATCGTGATGTGTATTATTTTGAAGCAAATGAAAATCGCGTTTTTGCATATTGTCATGAAGATGTTTACGAGATAAAATATAAGCTTTATGAGCTTGAGGAACAGTTTTCCTCATTGGATTTCGCACGTTGTTCAAAATCAATGATTGTAAATCTTGAAAAAATAGAATATCTTTCGCCTCTTTTCAGCGGCAAAATGGAAGCACATCTAAAAAACGGCGAAAACGTCGTAATTTCACGGCAATATATCCGAAGTTTAAAAATACGGCTTGGCGTTTAGGAGGTAAGATTATGATAAAGGAGTTTTTTGCTTCGTTATTACACTATTTTGTAAATATTACGACGGCTGTTCTGATTGTAACAGCAATATATATGACAATTTCAGAACAGCAAATGGATAGCGTAATATTATGGGAAATACTTCTCAGCGGTCTTATTACCGCTTTGCCGTCCGCTTTTCTTGTCTGCCTTGATATCAGAAACGGCAGGATTCTATTGCTACTGTGGCTTGCACATTTCCTGCTTATATTTATCATAACATTGCTTCTGATAAATATTTTCGGGTGGTATAAAATCACGGCAATTTCAACAATGCTGACATTTTTAGCAGTTGTATTCATCTACTTGTTCACCTGCATTGTTCATTACATTGTAGATATGAAACACGTCACACTGATGAATAAACAGCTTAAACAACGTTACCGTAAAAAATAAATATGAACGGAGGAATCATTATGAAAAACAAACTTTTATCCCTTTTAACAGCAGGAATGGTGCTTGCTTCTTCAACAGCAATACCGCCTGTACTTGCCGCAGATAATCCCTCAATGGATTCAGCTATCGGCACACTGCCTGACTGGACGCCAATGAATTTTATTGATGCAATGGAATTCTATAACACCTACGGAAAAACCCACGTAGAGGATAATTTCATTTGTCTGGTAAAGCCAATGCGTTTGGATGAAAAAGACAAATACAAAACCTCGTATTCAGGCAGTATGGCGATGATTAATACTCCTGCCTGCACAAGTCCTGCGGTATTTGAACTTGAAATCCCTGAACAGCCTGACCCCAATGATGAAGAAGCTCTTGCGGAATATGAAGAATTATGCAATAAATTAGGTGTTTCCACCGACGATTACAGCTTTTTTGAAAAGTATAAGGACCGTGAATTGCAGTACGTCTTTAAAGTCCAGATGTTCCGAGTACTGGAGGGACACGACCTGACGGTAGAATGGATAGAAGACCTTGGTGCAGGTTATAAGAAAAAGATAATTGATACATTCACCTTTGAAAATCCAAGCGGTTTCATTGAACAAACTGATATTTACAATTGGCTTCCCGACTGCCCTGCTGAATATAATTGGCTTAAAAGCTACAGTCATAAATCTACTCTTGCTGCCAGTGCTGCCTGTGTTTATTCCAATCCTTATACCCAAACTCAGCACATCGCATATTGTGCAAGTGTGAATGCAAGCACGGGAGCTTCTCTGGAAATGGAGCAGAACGGTGATGGCGAAATTGAATATCTTATGGAATCCGACTGCAACGGATTTAATCTGCGGTCAAAGGTAGAACCGCCAAGCGGCAGAGGTTCTTCTTATGTTATAGTATATGAGCCGACTGCTGATGGTGTAGTTGATGTTAAATGGACTGTGGGCAAGCAGTGGTCTGATGAACCGCCTTTTGATACCACATACGGCATTTACGAAATCAGAAACAACTGCACTGAAATCGAGGATTTTTCAAGCGGCTGTACAGAAATTACATTTATAGATATAAATACAGGAGATCTTATTGACATTCCTGAAAACTCCTCGTTCTTAAAAAGCACCATATCAAGTGGCCCCGATGCACCTTGTTTAAGTGAATTATTCCCTGTTTACTCAAATCCGTGTACAGTCAGCTCAATGACCGCCTACGACCCTGAGTGCGGCTATTCTTTCGATATAAAAGCAGAGAACGGCTACTATGATTTCCACGGTTTTGAAGTTACAGCCAAGGAAGAAAAGCGCGTCAGAGTTACCTGCAAAATGAGTTATGAAAAGTATCCTGAACCTCCTGTTCCTGACGGTGCAACAAGAGTTATTATATATGACAAGGATACAGGCGAGTTAATTCCCGATGATGTATTGAAATTCCACGAATTCACATTTGGTACGAGTATCGGAATCAAAAATCCCGATGTGCCCGGAGGCTGGATGTATACAGGGCCGTTTTATATAGTCAATTCCAATAATTACATTTTTAAAAATGATCAGTTGGCACATTATTACAAATATGCCGATTCGTTTGAATTCACCACTGAAGATAAGCCAGAGGTTATCTATTACAGCAACGAATCAATGGATCTTATATTCAGAATAAAGATTGAGGTTTCAGGTAATATAAACGGCGACGAGACTTTAAGCGTTGCTGATGTAGTGACATTACAGAAGTGGCTTCTCGGAGCAACAGATATTGAAATGTGGAATGGTGCTCAGGCTGATTTTTATCTTGACGGTAAACTTGATGTATTCGATTTATGCCTTATGAGAAAAGCACTGCTTGAAAAAAGTGAATAATAAACAAAACCCAGTGCAGCTATTATCTGCACTGGGTTTTAATAGTTTCACGTGGATTGGGGTATAAGTATAATTATCTGTTGTTGATAATCTTTGTAAGCTCAACAGGATCAACAATTGTGTCACCCTTGTATACACGCATATTGCCGGAAGCAATTTCGTCAATGAGGATAACTTCGTCGTTATTGAAGCCAAACTCAAACTTGATGTCCCAGAGGTCAAGACCGAGAGTCTTGAGGTCATCAGCAACAATCTTGGTGATTTTGAGAGTCTGCTCCTTCATGCTTGCAAACATTTCGGGAGTCATAACGCCAAGAGCAGCAAGTCCTTCGCTTGTTACGAGGGGATCGCCCTTTTCGTCGTTCTTGAATGTACACTCAACATAGCCGCCGTCAAGAACAGTACCGTCAGCAATATACTCGCCGTATCTGCGGATGAAGCTTCCTGTAGCAACAAGACGGCAGATAACTTCAAGACCGTGGCCAAATACAGTTGCAGGAAGAACTTCCATAGTAGCGTTGTCAATGTCAGCGCTTACATAGTGAGTCTTGATGCCAGCCTTCTTGAGGAGCTCAAAGTAGTAAACGGATGTCTGGAGGTTAGCCTTACCGATACCGTCAATTGTAAGACCAACTGTATTCTCACCGGGATCAAAAACGCCGTCTTTACCTGTACAGTCGTCCTTGAACTTGAGCATTACGTTGCCGTTATCGAGCTTGAATACATCCTTTGTTTTACCTGTATAAAGCTTTTCCATTGTGAAAATCTCCTTCGCTTAATAAAATATTATTGCAATATAATTATAACCTATTTTTTTTACATTGTCAAGTAAAACCTTAAAAACTTTTGTTTCAGCATTTTAGTTATTGCGAATAAAAAAGCATTCATTTTTTTGATAAATGGAAGCCTCGGAAAGCCAATTATTGATAACGATATAGATTAGTAGCATATACTATTATTAAATAAGTTAAATAATTACCAAATCACTTGACAAATTCTTTGAAATATGATATAATATTCAACGTTGAAGATATACTTCAACACCCCGAACGTCTGGGTGTGGCGCAGCTGGTAGCGCGCTACCTTGGGGTGGTAGAGGCCGTGGGTTCAAGTCCCGTCACTCAGACCATTTAAAAGCACGCTTTATGCGTGCTTTTTTGTTTATATAAAACGGCGGAAAACTCCGCCGTTACAAAAAATCATTCAAGAATAACAGTAAAAGGCCCGTCATTGACAAGCTGAACTTTCATATCAGCACCGAAAATGCCTGTTTCAACGTGCTTGCCCTTACTGCGGCAATAGTCAACGAAATAATTGTAAAGACGCTCCGCTTCATCAGGTTTGCCAGCCTGTATGAAGTTGGGGCGATTTCCTTTACGGCAGTCGGCATAAAGCGTAAACTGCGACACAACAAGCAATTCACCGCCCACATCGCCAAGAGAAAGATTAATTTTATCATTCTCATCAGAAAAAATCCGAAGATTTATCATTTTATCCGCAAGACGGCGGCAATCCTCCTCAGTATCCCCCTGCCCCACTCCAAGGAGCACAAGGTAGCCTGTACCTATTTTTCCGCACACTTCACCGTCAACAGTTACACTTGCGGAAGTAACTCTCTGCAATACAATTTTCACGTTTATTTCCTCACAATTTCCATTTCTAAAGGACGCAGCTCCAGACGCTCCGTTTCCCTGTCGTTTATCATGCTGTACATAGGCTTCGGCAGCGGAATTACCACAGGTTTCTTTGTATTGTTAAAGAAGCAGATGTAATCATCTCTGCCGTTTGTTCTCGTTGTAACTTCCACACCATTTGCAAGATTTTCAAGCTTTGGTATGCCTGTCTGCATCATCAGATTTGATATAAAGCTGCGGTAGAAATCTTCGCCGCAGATTGTTCCCAGATAATAGGCAACTCCTCCGCAGTAGCGATTCATTGTAACCGCCGCCATATCATCTTCGCCGTCGTATACGGCGTACGCCCTTGCTGTAAGCGGCGTAAGTATATCGCACCACTGACTGCACTGGAACTCATTTCCTGCAAAATCACGGATTGTACTTGTATCACTGCCTATCACATCATAATCGTGTATCTCTGCACCTACAAGCTCTCTGAACACTGTCGGAGGCGGCTCTGTTGTGTAGCAGTTATTTTCATCTCTGACACCGCTTCGTGCGGTCAGCACAAGAGTACCGCCGTTAATTACATATTTGTAAATATTTTCCGAGGCTGTCTTTTTGTTCACATACATAGAGGGAGCTATTACAAGCTTATATCCCGAAAGGTCAGCGTCGGGCGAAACAACATCAACATTTGCTCCGAAGCCTGTGAGAGCCTTGTGGAACGCTTTAAGCTGCCGTATATACCTAAATCCCTCAACCTGCGGCTGAATACGGAATGAAGCGTCTGCCTCGCAGGAATAAATTATAGCCGCCTCCGCTACAATTTTTGTATCATCAAGGGCATTTAATCTATCCACACAATGACAGAGGTCGGAAAATTCAAAAAATTTCCTGTTAGGCGTATTTCCGTGGTCAAGTATACCTCTGTTAAACATTCTAGGACCATTAAGAGCAGTTCTCCAGCGATGGTGGAAAACAGTATTCGCTCCACGCGCCATAGCCTGCATTGCATAACCCATAATCATGCCCGATTTTGGCGATACAGGCATTTTATTATCGCCCTCGTTAAATCCAAGCTGTTCAATTACAACAAAGCTACCGCCCTTGACTCCACGCATCATATCAAGCTCAAAGGCACGTGACTCATAGACATCCCCATTATTTTTCAAAGTGGGGAAATTGTCATAGGTCACATAGTCAAGGCACTCGAAAAGCCTATAAAAATCAGGATTATTCTCGTATGGTCTTATATTTGTCGAAACCGTAATATTCTGATTTACCACACGGATAAGTACCATTTCATCACGAACAAATTCAGCCGCACAATCAGAAGTAAAACGATACCACTCAAGTGAAAGGGAAGTATTTTCCCAATCTGAATAAAGTCCCTCGGGAGGTTCTATCTGCGATATATCATCAAATTTACCGCTTATCGCAATATTGATTGACTCCATTGAACCATATCTTTCCCAGAGCCAGCCACGGAATTTTTCACGACAGGCTTCACAGGTACAATTGTACGCTTCGGGCTCATTGTCGATATGCCACGAAACAACAGCAGGATTATTTCCGAATTTTTCGGCAAGTGCCACAGTAATTTTCTTTGCATATTCACGGAATAAGGGTGAATTTATGCATCTGTGCACCTTAACTCCGCTTCTTGCTCCGACAGCACCGATACGTATAATATCGGGGTGCTTTTTATAAAGCCACAAAGGCGGACATGAGGTAGGCAGACTTAAAACCGTACCTATACCTCGTCTTGCAAAGATAGTTATAACATCTTTCAGCCAGTCAAAATCATATACGCCCTCTGACGGCTCCAGCCTTTGCCAGGCAAATTCGCCTATACGAATAAGCTTTACACCTGTTTTAGACATGGTATCCGCATCTGTTTCCCATAACTCTCTGTCCCATTGTTCAGGATAATAATCAACGCCTACTCTCATTTTCAACCCTCATTTCATTATAATATTTTTAATTATATTTTCCATGTTACAACAAAATTTATAACAAGGAGATTTATTGAATACAAACAATTTTACTTGTTAATGATTAGCAAAAAAGCGGAAAATAAAAATTATTTTTCAGGACAGCAACACACAAAGCGTGTGCGGAAGATGCGAAGCCAGATTTTTTGTCAGATTGTTCAGAAATTCCGCAGGCATACTTGATGTATGACAAGGAAGTTCTGGGCAAGCTGACGGAAAATATGCAAGCAGATTTCGTGCAGGCTTTGTGTGTTGCTGTCCTCAGTATTCAACCATTTTTGGTTGAAAAAATGCCTGTTTCTGCCCTCATATAGAGGGGGTGTAAAAATCACAACCGCACAACTCTCACTTAACCTCATATTTTATAATCTGACAGTTCCCCATAAACCAATTGCTGTATTCATCGGTGGTCATGTCATTGAAGTATGTTTCAATCACACGGCATACTCCCCCATGGCTCACCAAAAGAACATTTTTGTCGGGATATTTCTCTTTCACCTCGTCAAGGAGAGAATAAACCCTGTGACAAAGCTGAAAAAGGGACTCACCGCTTTTCCCCATTTTAACGGCAAATTCACGCTTATTCTCTGCAAAGCCCTCGGTATATCGGGATTTCCCCTCATACTCGCCGTAATTCCATTCACAGAGCCTTACATCAGTAATCACATCCAAACCACATCTATCAGCAGCTGCCATAGCAGTTGTCAACGCCCGTTTCATAGGAGATGATATAATGATATCCACATCACCAAGAGCCTCAACAGCAGCCGCAAATTCCTCCGCCTGTGCAAAGCCCGTTGAATTAAGGGGCAAATCGGTTACGCCAAGGATTAAATCCGCCTTGTTGAAGTCGGTCTGTCCGTGTCGTGCAGAATATATCTTCATATTTCAGCCGCCTTTCTCAGCTCGTCCTCAGCCGCCTTGATAACAAGACTTCCGGGATTATCGCCGCCCATAATACGTGCGATTTCCGCTGTTTTTCCACTGAAATCAAGCTGTGTGACGGTTGTTTCAGTCCTGCCGTCTACAATATTTTTCTCAATCATAAGGTGATTATCAGCCATAACCGCAATCTGCGAAAGATGCGTTACACAGATAACCTGCCTTACCTTGCCTATTTCTTTAAGCTTTATGCCGATTTTCTGTGCCGCCTTACCGCTTACACCCGTATCAATCTCATCGAAAATCATAGTATCAATACTGTCTTTATCGGCAATAACGCTTTTCAAGGCAAGCATAACACGGGATAATTCGCCTCCCGAGGCGATTTTCGCAATGGGTTTAGGTTCTTCACCCTTGTTTGCGGATATAAGAAATTCAACTGTGTCCATGCCGCTTACAGTAAGCTTGCCCTTTTCATGACGGACGGCAAGAACAACTCCAGCCATATTGAGAAATTCCAGTTCCTCTGTAACACGGCTTACAAAGCGTTCCGCAACCTGTTCACGGTAGTCGTAGAGTGCCTTTGCCTGCTCTGTTACCTTGTGGAGCAGTTCTTCACGCTTTGCCGCAAGGAGTTTAATCTCGTCATCACTCCCCTCCAGCTTTGTAAGTTCCTCACAGGCAGAATCATACATTTTCACAAGCTCCGTGCTGTCTGCAAGGTATTTCTTGCTAACCTTGTTTATATCGTTCAGACGGCGGCGGACAAAGTCCACACGCTGAACATTCAATTCAGCCTTATCCGCAATTTTTTCAAGCTCCAAAGCTATATCAGAAAGCTCAATTTCCACAGCAGAAAGACGCTCATAAAGTGCCGATATCTCCGCCGACTCATCATTAAGGGAAGATATCTCACTTTCTGCGGCGGCTATAATATCATTAGCCCCCTCGTCGCCGTTTATAGCGTGCACAGCGGAGCCTATAGCGGATATGATACGCTGTGCATTTTCAGAAGCGGCAAGCTCCTTTTCAAGCTCGTCATCCTCCCCTGCACGCAAATCAAGAGCACCGATATCCTTGACAACCTCGCTTAAATAGCGTGTACGCTCAATTCGACTTTTCTCCTGATTTTTCAGTTCGCCAAGACGGCGTGCTGTAGTCTGCAGCTCACGGAAAGTTACACGATATTCCTCTAAAAGAGTATCATCACCGCCGAAATCGTCAAGAATTTCCATGTGCCGCTGACTGTCAAGGAGAATTTGATTATCGTGCTGGCCGTGAATATTTATCATCATACTGCCGATTTCTTTCAGCATAGCCGCAGGGGCAGATCTGCCGTTGATACGTGCCACACTGCCGCCGTCAGCGTTTATCTCACGGGTTACAGAGATTTCATTGTCATCGCAGTCAATACCAAGCTCTGAAAGCTTTTCGCAGACCTGGGGAGAAAGCTCCGTAAAAAGAGCCGTTATAACAGCCTTATCACAGCCTGTACGTACAATATCCTTACTGCATCTCTGTCCGAGGACAGCGTTAATTCCGTTAATGAGTATGGATTTACCTGCACCTGTTTCGCCTGTGAAAATATTAAGCCGTTTTTCAAGCGGTATGGTTGTTTCACGAATTACCGCCAGATTTTTTATATAAAGCTCCTTTAACATTGACCGAAGACCTGCTTTCTTATCCGAGTATATCGTTTCTGAATTTTTTTGCCAGCTTTTTAGCGTCCGCCTCACTGCGGACAAGTATGAATATTGTATCGTCACCTGCTATTGTACCAACTACGCCCTCATGCCTTACAGAGTCAATAGCGGCACAAGTACCCTGTGCCATTCCTGCATGACATTTCAGCACAATAGTATTAAGGGCATAGTCCACGTCAACCACAGCCTGTGAGAAAATACCCTTTTCCACAGCTGCCGCAGGTGGCAGAGTATATCTGTACACTCCATTTTCATCACGGAGTTTTACAAGGGAAAGCTGCTGTATATCACGGGAAAGAGTCGCCTGTGTAACGGCTATTCCCCTTTCCGCAAGAAGTCTGATAAGTTGTTCCTGTGTCGATACAGCAGTATCATTTATAATTTCAAGTATCACATCACGGCGGTTATTTTTCATATCTACCTCACTTGATTGGCTTGCACATTTTACGGCAAAGGGAGTCGTGGAAAGCGTTGTCGATGATATCCACAAAGTTAAGGGTATATCTTCCCCTCATTATCTCCACCGACTCATTTTCAGCCATTGTGTGCATAAGTTCACCGTCTACGCTCAAAGCAAGAGAATTTTCTCCCGATGTTCTGTCAGTAAGGCAAAGCCGTCTGTCAGCTGAAAACAGAGTTGCCCTTGCAAAAAGTGAGTGGGGGCAAATCAGATTCATTTCGATGCATTCAAGTTCAGGCTCAATAACAGGGCCGCCTGCGGATAAAGCATATGCGGTAGAGCCTGAAGGGGTGCTGAAAAGTATACCGTCAGCACGGTATTTACCTATGAGATAACCGTCGGCAGACACATCAAAGTCGCATATGCGAAAACTTGCTGATTTCGCCGACACCTCATTAAGGGCTGTATAAACTGTATCACCGTTATCACCATGAACAATAACATCAACGGTCATACGTCGTGAAATGCGATACTCCCCTGTTTTAAGCTTTTTCAGAGAGTCAAGCTGGTTGGCTTCAAGACCTGCCATAAAGCCGAGAGTACCCGAATTTATGCCTAAAAGCTTCGTATCCGTACCCATAAGAAGCTTTGCACACTGCAATATTGTTCCGTCGCCGCCGATAGCTATAAATATATCGGCACTTGACGCAAGTGACGTAATATCGGCGAAAATCACAAAATCCTTATCGCCGAATTCCGCCGTATATTCACGATCTACAACCACATCTATAGCTGCAGAGTGAAGCACATCGCAGACCTCTCTTGCACATCCGAGGGCATTTTTCTTCTGAAAATTCGGGTAAAGTACCGCTTTCATCTTATCCTCCTACAGCTGACGGAAAGCCTCCTCAACAATGCCTCCGAAATCCTGAACGGGTGGTTCATCGGAGCATTTCACAAGCTTCGCCAGATATTCTATATTGCCGCTTCCGCCCTTTATAGGCGAATGAGTATAACTGACAGGCATAAGCCCTGTCAGCCGCATAAAGCCGTCAAGCTCCCTTAAAATACGCAGATGAACCTTTTTGTCCTTGACAACGCCCTTTTTACCGATATCGCTTTTACCAGCCTCAAACTGCGGCTTTATAAGCACAGCGGCAATGCCGTCGGATTTCAGCAATTCGCTTATTTTGGGGAGAATTTTAGTCAGGGATATAAAGGAAACATCGATGCAGATAAAATCCACCTGTCCGCCAATATCATCAGCGGAAACCATGCGTATATCCGTATTTTCCATATTTACAACACGGCTGTCACGGCGGAGAGATTCCGCAAGCTGTCCATGTCCTACGTCAACCGCATAGACCGTTTCAGCCCCGTGATTTATCATATATTCGGTAAAACCGCCTGTTGAAGCACCTATGTCAAGGCATCGCATCCCGCTGAAATCGAGGGAGAAATACTCCGCCGCCTTTTCAAGCTTCAAAGCACCTCTGCCAACGTACAGCTCCTGCTCTGCGGATTCAAGTATATCCTCCGCAGATACCTCAACGGAGGATTTCTTCGCAGCCTTGCCATTTACAGTAACGGCTCCCGATTTTATCATTTCCTTTGCACGCTCACGGCTTCGAGCAATGCCCCTTGCCACAAGCTCTGCGTCAAGACGTGCCATTACTGCCGCCTCCGTTTTTTATGAATTGTGCCATTTTTTCACTGCTCAACCCCAGCTTATCAAGGGCAGACTTCACAGCCGCCTGTCTGATAAAACCATTAGCCGCAGCTCTTGCATATTTCCCATGGAAGCCAGCTTCCATAAGCATTGCCCCGAATTTTTCGGAAATACTGCCCTGTGAAATAGCCTCCTCAAAGAAAATAATACGCTTATATTTCGCTATTTCTCCGATAATTTCCTCTGCCACGGGAAATATCTTCGTAATTTTAAGCATATCGCAGGGGAGTTTGTAGTTTTCAACAGCTTTATAAGCCTCGTTGAAAACTCTGCCATAGGAAATAATCAGCGTATCATTTCCATTGGCAAAAAATTTATAGTCGGAATAATTTCCGTCATATTTATACGGCATATCCTCGCCGCCCCTTGGATATCTCACAGCAGCAAGGTGTTTTTCATCATATATCGCCTTTTTCAGGCATATTTTCAGTTCATCGTAGCATGAGGGGGAATAAATAACCGTATCGGGAATTGATGTAAGCATCGGCACATCAAATAATCCCTGATGTGTTTCACCGTCCTCGCCGACTATGCCTGCACGATCAATTCCAAGGACAAAATGAAGTCCGCCTATAGCAATATCGTGTATAAGCTGGTCATAGGCTCTCTGCAAAAATGTGGAGTATACCGCAAATACGGGTATCTGTCCCATTGCCGCAAGTCCGCCGCCGAAAGTTACTGCATGCTGCTCCGCAATACCAACATCGAAAAAACGTTCGGGCAGTTTTTTGCCGAAATACTGCAAACCTGTACCGTATTTCATAGCTGCTGTAATTGCACATATACGCTTGTCAGCCTCCGCAAGACGTAGCAACTCCCTGCCGAAAACGGTGGAATAGCTGTCACCAGCAGAAATCTCGGGATTGCCCGATTCTACGTTGAATTTTGATATACCGTGATACTCTCCGGGATTTTTTTCAGCAGGAAGATACCCCTTACCCTTGACAGTCTTTACATGAACAAATACAGGGCGGTGATAAGACTTCGCCATTCTCATAGCCTGCTCCAGATCATTAAGACTGTGACCATTGATAGGGCCAAGGTAAATAAATCCCATATCCTCAAAGAGATTTCGTGGCAGTACAGTTGATTTTATAACGTCCTTGACGTACTTCATACCCTTTGCAGCTTTTGTGCCGACTACGGGAATTTTATTCAGTTTACGCTCAACTTTTCGCTTTGTATCGAGATATTCCTCGGAATTACGCAGCTCTGTCAGATATTTTTCAAGTGCTCCGACGCTCTTTGAAATTGACATATTGTTATCGTTGAGAATTACGATAAGATTGCTGTCAGTATCGTGACAACAGTTGTTCATAGCCTCATAGACCATACCGCCTGTCATTGCACCGTCGCCAATTACCGCAACTGCATAGTCGTTCTTATCCTGTAACTGCATTGCCTCTGCTATACCACAGGCTGTAGAAATTGAAGTACTGCTGTGACCTGCAATTACTATATCATGCTCCGACTCCGTAGGCTTTGGAAATCCAGATATACCGTCCTCCTGACGGATTGTTGAAAATCTGTCGGCTCTCCCTGTGAGAAGCTTGTGAACATAAGCCTGATGCCCTACGTCCCACACAATTTTATCATTCGGGGAATTGAAATTCCTGTGAATGGACATAGTAAGCTCAACAACTCCAAGATTTGACGCAAGATGTCCGCCTGTAGTAGATACGGTATCGATAAGGGTATTTCTTATCTCTCCGCAAAGCTGTCGGCACTGGGAAAGGGAAAGCTTTTTTAAATCCTGGGGCAGATTGAGCTCCGAAAGCTTCACCCTGCCGCCATTGTTTATAAATTCATTCATTTTATCGTTATGGGGTTCTCTAAAAAGAGGTTCCCTTACGGGAAAGAGAATACACCCTTTCCCGAAACTCCTTTTAATTTTTACGCTTGAGAAGCGTTTCCGTCAGCTCAATGAGGAACTCATTGTTGGGGATAGCGTCAAGCCACTCAAGAGCCTCTGATGTAGCTCTGTCAGCTGCTTCCTTTGCCTTTTCCATACCGAAAAGGGACACGTATGTTTTCTTGTTTGACTTCTCGTCACTTCCCACGGGCTTGCCAAGCTCCTCTGTAGTGCTTGTCACATCGAGAATATCATCAATAACCTGGAAAGCAAATCCAAGACGGAGACCATACTCCGCAGCCGCTCTGATTGTTTCGTTTTCAGCGTCAGCACAGATTGCACCCATAACGCAAGATACAGCTATAAGCTGACCTGTTTTGCAGCGGTAAAGGTTACGGAGATTTTCCTCCTCTACGTTATCACACTTCTCATTTTCCATATCAATTACCTGACCGCCTATCATGCCGTCTCTGCCCACAGAGTTTGCAAGTACGGAAATAATCAATACTTTCTGGTCAGAGGTGAGATGTGGTGTATCGGCAATAATCTCAAAGGGGAGCACTGCAAGAGCGTCGCCTGCAAGAATAGCCATAGCCTCATCAAAAGCCTTGTGGCATGAGGGCTTTCCTCTGCGGAAATCATCATCATCCATAGCAGGGAGGTCATCGTGGATAAGTGAGAATGTATGTAACATTTCAATTGCACAAGCAGGTGCAGCCGCTGTTTCCATATCGCCGCCAAGAGCCTCGCAGAAAGCATACACAAGTGCAGGACGGAGTCTTTTTCCGCCTGCTCGGAGAGAATAATTCATTGCATCAATGAGCTTTACCTGTGGTCTGTTTTCGTGACTGTAGTTGTTGAAGTTCTTGAGTTCCTTTTCTGTGAACTCAATGTAACGATTAAGGGTATCATTAAAATTACTCATAGCTATTTAACCTCCGTTATTTTGATTTTTGCATTATCCAGCTGATTTTTGCATACAGCAGAAAGCTTTACACCCTCGCCGTATAGTTCAACTGTTTTTTCAAGCGGAACATCGCCTTTTTCAAGCTCTGCAACTATTTCCGCTAATTTCTTCATATTTTCTTCAAAGGATACGTTATTTTCCATATCATTCACCGTTTATTTCAATTATTTCCGCTGTGGCTCTGCCCTTGTCAAAACGCATATCAACTTTCTGTCCCACCGACAAATCAGCGGAATTTCTCACAAGCTTATCACCGCTGTACACAAGGGAATATCCTCTCGCCATAACTTTAAGGGGACTGAGACTGTCAAGCCTTGCCGCCTTTTCCGCAAGAGCCGCCGTATGCCGGTCAATATTACGCAATGCCGCTGTTTCCGCACGTTTTTCAAGATTTATGAACTTTTCTCCCATAAGCTTCAGCCTATTTTCGGGAGATTGTGCTGTAAGCCTTGCGGAAATCGAATTATATGCCGCAAGCTTTCTTTCAAAAGCAGATGGTACAGCCTTTTCGCACCGTCTTTCCATAGCTGAAACCGTTTCAGCAAGCTGTAATATATCAGGAGCCGCAAGCTCTGCCGCCGCCGAGGGCGTAGGTGCTCTCATATCTGCCGCAAGGTCGGCAAGGGAGAAATCCACCTCATGTCCAACAGCCGATATTACAGGCACTTTACAGCCGTATACAGCCCTTGCAACGGCTTCTGTATTGTATGCGGACAAATCTTCGGAGGATCCGCCGCCTCTGCCTACGATTACAACGTCGCAGTCAGCCGCCTCCGCTTTAAGAATACCTTGACATATTGACATGGGAGCCGCTTCGCCCTGTACAAGGCAATCCACCGCATAAATCTCACATAAGGGATATCGCCTTGACAGCACATTGATTATATCCTGTACCGCCGCACCGCTCAAAGATGTTACAACGCCGATTTTCTTCGGCATATAGGGCAGACTTCGTTTATGCTCCTGTGCGAATATACCCTCCGCCGCAAGCTTCTTTTTAAGCTGTTCAAGTGCAACGCTTTCCTTGCCTGCACCCTCGGGGATAATATCGTTTACGTAAAGCTGATATACGCCGTCACGCTCGTATGCGGAAATACTTCCTGCGGCAACTACCGCCATACCGTCCTCGGGTTCAAATTTTAGCCTTGCCGCCACAGATGCAAACATAACAGCTTTCAACGTGCTTTCTGCGTCTTTCAAGGAGAAATAGCAGTGTCCGCTTTTATAGTGACAGACGAAATTTGTTATCTCGCCCTTTACCATTATGCCCTGCAAAATCCTGTCGCTTTTAAGCTTTGAGGCTATATATTTATTTACTTGTGTTACTGTAATTACAGGCATTATTCCTCACGCCCTTTCAGATATGCGAATATAGCCGTTCCTGCCGCATTATCGCAGGAAAACTGCGGCTGTGCAAAGGACGCACCCTCATATCGGGAAATAATCTGCTGACGTATAAGCATATCCGACATTACTCCCCCTGCGTACACAAGAGGCAGTCTGCCGTGCTTTTCTATGGCATATTCCGTCATTGAAATAATTGTTTCAGCAATAAAATCAAGGCAGTATGCCGCAATATTCTCGGGTTTTTCCCCCTTTTCAAGCATAGCCTTACATTTATTTTCAACTCCCGAAAGACAACAGTTTCCCTCTTTCAGAACAGCTTTCACTTTCTGATGTCTGTCGGCTTTTTCAGCAAGCTTTTCAAGCTCAATACCGCATGGAAAATCAAGTCCCAGCATAAGGCCCACACGGTCAACCGCCTGTCCCCCGTTAAGGTCAAGGGAGGTGGCAATTGTGCTGATTTTTACGACTAATTCATCATCGGGTTCGCATAAAAGGCAGTCGGTAGTTCCGCCGCTTACGTGAAAGGCGATAAACGGCGCGTTTATCAGTTCAAGCCTGTCCGCTGAATAGAGGGCGGCAAGAATATGCCCCACCTGATGAGATGTTGTATACATGGGGATTTTTTCAATAGCCGCATAAGAGCGTACAAAGCCCTCTCCGCAGAGAAAACAGGGCATATATGAGCCCTCGATATTCCTCGGACGTGCCGAAGCCGCCGCCGCTGTAATCTTTCCTATTTCATTTTCCGCAAACAGCCCCTCTATCATATCGGGGAGCTGCTTTGTGTGATGAAAAACAGCGTCACTCTGACGAAGCCCAAGTGCTCCGCTTTTTACGGGTAAAAGCTTTTTCCGCTGTATTATGCGATTTTCCTCACTGATATATACCGCCGCAGATGTGGTATAATTGCTTGTATCTATACCAAGGTATTCAGGCATTTTCCTGTTCCTTTACACGATCACGGGAGAATGCACCCAGTACACCGTTTATAAAGTTTACATCTTCACGGTATGTATACATACCCGCAAGCTTGATAGCCTCGCTTATAGCAGCATTATCGGGTGTCTTTTCATCGTAAAGGCACTCATATACAGCAATTCTCAATATTGCGTGGTTGAGCTTGGAAATTCTTGCAAGCTTACGGGATTTACTGTAGCTTTCAATTATGCCGTCAAGCTCCTCTGCGTGAGCAAGTGTACCGTCAACGATTTTCTTCACATCGTCATTGACGGTAATTTCCTCAATTTCCTCTGCAATTTCATAAAGCTCCTCGATATTGTCATCTCTGAGAAGCTGCTCAAATACAAGCTTGAATGCACTATCTCTTATTTCACTTCTTGTCATCTGTTTTCTCCAATCTTTTCTTTTAATATACAACACCGTCAACGATTACATTAACTCTTGCAACGGCTACACCTGTCATTGTCTGAATGCTTTCCTTTACAGCAGACTGAACATCCTGTGCAACCTGAATTGTCTTGACTCCGCTTTTCACCTTTATCTTTATATCAAGAGCCGCAACATCTTCATATACTTTAACCTTAATAGGTCCATTCTGTTTCAGCTTGCTGAGTTTATTTACTTCGCCGCTGAGTCCTGCCACACCTTTTACATCAAGTGCCGCAAGCTTTGCCACGGTGATAATAACATCTTCTGAAATTTTCAATGCTCCCGAAGAAGCCTTTTTAACATTGTCCATTTTTCTACCTCCTGTTTAAAGGATTTATTCGATATATACAGTTATCAAATTTAATCAATTAACTGTATATATCTTCACTCTTATATTATACCAAATAATTCACAAGATTTCAACTACTTTACCTCAAAAATTCTGATATTTTCTGCAGAAACATCACTTTCGCTTAAAATAATATCCTTTACAGAGGCTGCCTGTGCCTTATCAAGTCCCTCTGTCTTGATTACAACCTTTGCAGTTTCGCCGTCAAGGTATGCAACGCAGTCCTCGAAGCCCTGTGCTTTTACAAGAGATTCGATTGTACCCTCTGATTCAATAAGCTTTGAAACCTCTACAGCGTCAATGGCATTCACCACCATTTCTTCCTCTGTAAGGTCACCGCCGCCGATAATCGTCTGCAAAGTCTGCACTGCCTCGTCACGATTGTTCATCTTGTCAAGGCGTGCCTGTGCAAAATAATCGGCTGATGCAGGCTCTGCACTTATATCAGCTATATCTGCATTTACAAATTCAGTTTCACCGTAGTTTTCAGTGTCGCCCATTTCCGCAACGCTTGCTGTATCGTTATTTTTCACCGTATCCGGTGCTGTTACATAGTTTATGTATACCGCAGTAGCAAGCATAAGCGTAAGACATGACATGATAATCTGCTTTTTTCCTATAATCATTGTTGGCTTTTTCATAATATCTGCTCCTTATTTCATTGTCGTTACATAAATATCCGCCGTAGGAAGTCCCAGTGCTGCCGATGCCGCTTTGTACATACGTTCTTCAACAACAGGACTGCTGCAGCCTCTGCATATAATCACCGCCCCTGTAATTTCGGGAGTCCGCACCGTTTCCACAAGGGGCTCACGGCTGCCGCTCCCTCCCACAAGGACGAATTTTTCCTCCGAATCCCGTTTATTTTCCGATTCGGTAAGCTTTTTTTCGGAGGCATAAATATACCTTTCCCCCGAAGCTACAGTAAGATATACCTCAACCTCACCTGCCCCTTCAATATTTTCCAGAAAGGCTTCAAGTCTTTCTTCGCTTTCCCTGCAAAAGCTCTGTGCAACGTCAGTATATGGCTTTACTTCAACGATTTCAGCTTCATCTCCGCCGTCAAAAAAGCCCGACAGAATAAGAAGAAAAACACCTGCCGCCACAAGCAGGACAATTCCTGCGGCTGAACGCTTATTACCTGCAATTTCCTTTAGTTTTTCAACAATTTCCATTTATAACCTCCGTTTCCATTCCAAGACTGCTTTTTACTATAAGAGCCGCAGCTGTGTAATCCTCCGCCATTATCGTCACACTACTAATAGATATGCTGTAATCCGCTGAAATATTAACATTTGTTTCAACTGATGTATAATTTATCCCTGCACTTTGAAATTGCTGTTCAAGAACAGAATTAATATTTTCCTCCGTCTGTTCCTTTACTGCGGCGGCATAGCTGTCATGTTCGAGGTCAGCGGAAGTATAGCTGAAATCTCCTAAATCGGGCAATTCAAATTCAATTGTTCCCTGTGCAAAGGGCGTTATCATTGTAAGGGCAAGAAACAAATCAAGCATGATGATAACCCCCGATTTCAATTTTGATTCGGACAAAATGCCGCCTATAACACTCCTTGCGGCACATACAGCACATATCGCCATAACCGTTGATTTTATGCTTTCCATGGCTCACCCTCCGAATGTTTTCATAAGTATGGCGGTACAGAGGATAAATATTACAGAGTAGCATATGAGGACGCATTGTGCAATGGCAAATCCGCTGTCGATACATTTAAGAAGCTTTGATATAGAATCCGAGCCGAAAACATCAGCCGCCGCACTGCCCGCCCACATTACAAAACGGTACACCAGAAGTTCAAGCAGAGTAGGAATTATAACCACAGCTATGGCTATAATTCCTGCTACGCCTACTGTTCCGCCGATTACCTCAAAACTGCCTTTTACAGTTGAATATGCGTCGGAAACTGCACCACCCACGATAGGCACAAACCCCGATACAAGCATTTTTGCTGTTTTCACCGCCGCACCGTCCGCTCTGCCCGTTATGGTGCACTTTAATGCGACAAATCCCGAAAAAAGTGTCATTGTTACAGATATAGCCCATGTAACCGTTTTCTTCAGCAGATTTACTATGCTTTCAAGAGAGGTATTGGGGAATATACTCCCTGCCGCACCCATAGAAGCTGTTATGCCAAGTATGGGAAGAAGATAGCTTTCAGACAGCCTTACAATGACCTCCGAAGCAGCAAGGAGCAGCATATGGCAAACACCAGCCGTTGAAAATCCTCCGCAGGCGACAGATATACCCGAAAGTACAGGCACATATACCGATATAAAGCCGCCCATTCGCTGAACAGAGCGTAGTAACTCGCCGTAAACTGCTGTAAGCTGGGGAAGTATAACTATAACCGACGCAATGACGCAGACTGTGTTGTATATCTCATCTTTAGTATCAGCCGCCGATTTCATAACTGCGGCAAAAACAATAACAAGAAAAACAGAGGACATCAATTTCATGGGAGCTGAAAGCCGTGATATAAAGCCATTCCATATATTTTCCCATACTGTTTTTATAGATAAATCCTCCATATCCGAGATTTCAATTCCTGTATCGTAATCAGAGAGAATGCCGTCAAGTTCCTCGGTGATTTCTGCTGTATAATCATCTGTTTCATGTGCAGAAGCAACTATGGGCGATATACAGAAACAAATAAGCAGCAGGGGTAAGACAGCAACAAAAATATTTCTCATGGCACACCTACATAAGTTCATTTATCTGCTCCAGGACAGCCTTAACTAAAGGCAGGCTGAGGAGCGTCACAGCTCCCCTGCCCCACAATTCCGCCGCTGACGCAATTGCTCCCTCACCGCTGTCACGACAAAGCTCGGAGGTTATGCGTGTGACAATGCAAATTGCCGCACCCTTATAAATCAGCGAAAGATAGCTTTCTGATACCCCTGCGGTTGTGAAAATATCCCGCAGTTCCCTCATTACAGGAGCGGCAAAAGCGGCAAAACTGCCCATTATCACCGTGCAGGCGGCTATAGCAAGAAGCATTGACTGCTCACGGCAGTATTGACGGAGAATAACCGCAAGAATGGCTGAACACAGGCAAAAAGAGGCAGTAACAAAGCTTCTGTCTATCATAATCCGAACACCGTCTTGACCGTTTCAAACAGCCCTGCAATTTCCTCTACAATGAGCATTAACACAACAATCAGTCCTGCAAGAGTTGTCATCATCGCTTGTTCCTCACGTTCCGCACGTTTCAATACGAGATTGAGAACGGCTACAATTATTCCCGTGCCTGCAATCTTGAATATTAAGTCTATATCCATTCTTCCACCCCTTTACAGTACGAGTATTCCTGCCATAATGCCAAATAATAAGCCTGTACCACGATAAAGCCTGCCCTTTTTCAGAAGTGCTTCACTACGCTGATTTTCAATAGCTTCAAGCTCTCTTTCAAGGTTATGTATTGCTTTGAGCTGTGCCGCAGAATCACTTCTTCCAAGCACCTCACCGAAACACAGAAGAAGCTCCCTTTCTTCGGAATTTCCTCTGAATCCCTTTTCAATGGCATCTTCCCACTGTCTGTGGAAATCTTCGCCGAATCTGTACTCATCAGGCAGCAGATGAATAAAACCAAGACAAGAAAGCTGTTTGTCCCCTTTAAGATTTCGGCAAAAGCTGTATACGTCATCTCCCCGACGGCATATTATAAATTCAGCCGTGTGAAAAAGCTGTTTTATGCCGCCGCATATCCTCTTTGCTTCACGGAGTCTGTCGGCAAGGGAATAGCCGATAACTCCGCCTATAACTGTAAAAATCAATGCCGCCGCTACTCTAAACATCATTCTTCAAGCCTCCTGATTTCTTCGATTTTCCCGATATCACGTCCGCCACGAAGTATAACCGCATAGCCGAAAACTTCCTTTTTCAGCAACTGCCGCATAATGGGACGGCTGCACATCTCACGAAAATTTCCGCCATGTACTGTTGCACAGAATTTAACACCACAGCCGATACTCCCCAGAATTGACGCTGAATCTTCAGATGTCGAAATCTCATCACAGAATATGTAGTCAGGCGAAAGTGTGCGTACTGCGGAAATTATCCCCTTTGCTCTCGTACAGCCTGTCAGAATATTTGTAAGAACTCCCACGTCATTATGAATTAAACTACCCTCGGTGCAGGCAATTTCATTCCGTTCATCAATAAGAGCGACTTTAGCATGATTTCCTGTAAACCTGCATAAATCACGCAATATAGTTGTTTTTCCCGAATTAACACCGCCGCAGATAACAACTCCGCAATTATTCTCTTGTAGAATAGAGTATATTTCCTCCGCACAGCCGATAATATTTCTTGCAATACGGAAATTGAGTCCGGTTATATCTGTAAGCTGACCGCCGCTGTTATATTTCCCCGACAACCCGACACGAACTCCGCCACGCAGTACAAAAACTCCCTCACGAAGCTGATTTGCACAGCTATGGAATGAATAATGTGACAGGGAGTTCATTACAGCGTCAATATCGGCAGGCAGAATTTTCACAACGGCTGTGTTATTCGGGTTTGCGGTGAGTCCGCAGTTGGTGAGATACATTACCCTATCGGGAAAAATCACCGCCGCACCCCTGCCCGAATTAAGCCGCAGCTCCGTAATATACTCCCTTTCACATAATTTAACCGCAAGAAACGGCAATCTGATTTTATCGGGCAGATAATCCCCTATAACTTCAAAGCTTGTACGTTCCGTCATTTCAGACACCCCTTTCCCTAAATCATATGTAAATCCAACCGCTAATATGACATGAAGCATAAAAAAAACGCCCCTGAAACAGGGACGTTTTGAAAATATTCGGAAATTATTCCTTTACACCACCAAGAGCAACACCAGCAATGATGAATCTTGAAAGGAATACGTAAGCAATGATGATAGGCACAATTGCAAGTGCAAGTGCGAGGTAAACAGCACCGAAATCATTGAGCTTATCGGAAGCCTGAATACCGGCAACCATCATAGGAAGTGTCTTACCCTTAAGATCACCACCGATGAGGATCATGTTAGGTGTATAGTAGTTGTTCCAGCTTGCGATGAAAGCGAAGATAGCCTGAACAGCTATAGCGGGCTTCATCATAGGAATAGCAATTGAAACAAAAGTTCTGAACTCACTGCATCCGTCAATACGTGCAGCCTCAACTATTTCCAGTGGGAATGATGACTTCATATATGAACGTATGAAGTATACAACCGACGGAGCCGCAATTGCGGGAAGAATAAGAGGCCAGTATGTATTTGTAAGATGAAGGTCAGCCATAAATGCCACGAAACCGGCAGATGTTACCTGTGCAGGTACCATCATTACGAGAAGAATTACTGTATAGGAAATATCCTTAAGCTTAAAGTCATAAACATGAATACCATAAGCTGTTAATGCGGAGAAGAATACAGTAAGGAATGTACAGCAAACTGTAATGAATAAGCTGTTCTTGTAACCATGGAAAGCGTCATATGCCATTTTCATTGTAGGATTTGTATTGACAGTTTCAAGGTTCTTGAAGAAATGTGTTCCGGGAATAAAGCTGAGTGAGTTTGCAATATCCTTATGCTCACGTGTAGCGTTTATAATAAGGATATAGATAGGTAAAAGACAAATAATTGTCAGAATGAGGAACCAGATAAACAGAATAGTGGACTTAAGTCTGATTTTCGCTGTATAATTGTCCTTTGGTTCTCCATAAGTTGCTTTCATTTTACTCATATTGAAAAACCTCCAAACTGTTTACTTTCCTGCTTAAGCTGCTTTGCAATCTTCTTTCTCTGCTTCTTCTTTGCGATTTCGTCCTTATCACGTGTCAAGTAGAACGCAATAATGCCAAGTGTAAGCGTAATGAAGAAGAGGAGAACGGAAGCCGCACCAGCGAGTCCCATCTTATTTTCATCATTCTGTGCATGGAAATATTCAAAAATAAGAACGGCAACTGTACGAAGATCCTCATCAGGAGCAACTGTCGCACTATAAAGCTTAGGAATATCGAACATCTGAAGACCACCGATCATAGATGTTACAAGAGTATAAGCCATAATGGGTGAAAGGAGGGGCAGAGTAATCTTTCTGAATACCTGTCCGGAGCTTGCACCGTCGATGCTTGCAGCCTCAAAAAGTGAAGGGTTAATACCCTGAATACCTGACATGAGCATGATCATTGTATTACCAAACCACATCCATGTCTGGATAAACATAACAACAAATCTTGATTCCCACACGCCCTGAATTAACGGAATAGTATCATAAAGAGTTGAATCCGGATCATACTTAACAATCCCCATTTTACTGAGTACCAGGTTGATAAATCCAGGATTTGACTCTGACTGTCCGCAGAGCTGGAGGAAGAGTACAGCTACTGATGCAGCTGTGATGATATTGGGAAGATACATTACAACCTTAAAGAAGCCCTTTCCGGGGATCTTAAGATTAGCCTCTGTAAACCATACAGCAAGTGAAAGAGAAAGTGCAATCTGGGGAATAAAGTTACCAATCCAAAGGATAAAAGTATTTCCCAAAGACTTCAAAAATGAATTATGAATTGCAGTTTCTCTACGGCCGCCGCCAAAAATAAGTGTCTTGTAGTTCTCAAAACCTACAACTTCTTCAACCTTGGGACCATTTCCGTAAAAACTTACGATAAAAGTATTAATCAGAGGATATAACTGGAAAAAGAAATAAACAATAAAAAACGGCAGAATAAATATATAGCCGTATTTTGCATAGCTGATTGATTTAATACGTTTCTGCGCAGCTGATGCCATAACACACACCCTCTCGGAATATTTTTTAACTATAGACAAATACACACCTACGGAATACACAAGGTATTCCGTAGGGTATAATTGTTATTTAGTTGTTAGACAATTCAGTAGCAGAATTAGTCAACGTCGATAGTTGTGATAGCCTCAGCAACCTTGTTCTTGAATGTCTCAACAGCATCCTCGTAGGACTTGCCACCGATGAGCATTTCGTCTCTGATAGAATCCTGGAATGCACCCTTGATTGTTGAGTCATAAGGTGTGATAAGACCATTGAAGTCGATGGACTTAGCGTTATCAGCAAGTACTGCGAAGTAGTTCTGACCATCCTTGAAGTTACCAGAGATAACAGGATTGAATACTGTGTTAGCACTGATAAGGCTATCCATTACAACTGTGTTGTTTACATACTCAGGCTTGTTCTTAGCATATTCAGCCATAGCATCTTCATCAGAACATGCAGAGATGATGAACTCACGAGCCTCTTCACCATTGTCTGTAGCAGGGTTAACAACGATCCATGTACCGCCCCAGTAGTAAGGTGTGGGTCCCTGTACGAGATTCCAGTTACCGTACTCAGCACCGCCTTCGCCGCCAGCAGCGTCGAGGAAGAAGCCACCGAAGCCCCATGTAGAAGCGAAGTAGCCCATGCAGTTACCGGATACACCAGCAGCTGTCCAAGAACCATCGGAAGCCCACTGGCTGTTCTTTGTAACACCGCCGCAATCCCAGAGAGCCTTAGCTGTATCAGCGTAGGACTTGCAGAAATCGTCAATCTGGAGAGCGTTGTCAACTACCCAAGCAGTATCACGTCCGCAAGCGTATGCCTGCCAGAGACCACCGAGTGAGTCAGCGATAGCACAACCGCCGTTAGAAGCCTCAGAAACTTCCTTAGCTGTAGCTACGAACTTATCCCAGTCAGCAACCTTTGCCTGCATCTCTTCAGGTGTCTTAACGCCGAGGTACTCTTCAGCAAGTCTTGCATTGTAGCCGTAACCACCTGCTGCAGCCTGCCATGAAACACCCTTACGAACGCCATTGCTGTCAAGACCGATAGCGTCTGTGTAGCTGTGAATATTGGGGAAATCAGCGTCTGTAAGACCAAGCTTATCGAGAGCAAGTGTCTTGGAGTCGTCGTTGATGTACTTGAGTGCCCAGTCAGCCTCGCAGAAGTAAACGTCAAGGTCACCACCGTCGTTGAAGAGCTGATCATACTGTTCAGAAGCTTCGCCACCACCAACGTTGAAGCAGATGAAATCGATACCCTCAACTTCGTCGTTTACGAGCTTGTCAGCGATACCATCAAAGTCAAGACCCTTCCACTGTGCAATGAGGTAAGGAACGTCATCTGTGTTCCAAGCAGCAACTGTGAATGTGTCACCGCCAACGCCTACTGAAGCGTCGATTGCGCTGGGATCAGCAGGTGTCTCGGACTCAGAAGAATCCTCTACTACTTCAGAAGAAGAAGAATCGGGTGTAGAAGCGGGCTCGGAAGGAGAAGACTCATCTTCCTTGGGACCGCAGCTTGCAAATGCTGTAGCAGCCATTGCAAGAGTAGCAACTAATGCTAATGTTCTCTTAAGTGTGTTCATTGGTTATTTCCTCCTTAAATATGTGTTATACTCACTGTGAGTATAATCTGTAAAAGAATAATGAATGACAGCTTACTGAAATCTTTGACTTCAATATATCGTGATTGTTCTCACGGAAATTTTCATCAGATTCTTTCCGCTGTTTTTACAAGACTTTATTAAGTCAATGTAAGTAAGAGTTAATTCCGTTGGAATGTCCAATTCGGATATGTCCCTCTTGCGTAATTCAAATATACCCTATTTTCCTTTGAAAGTCAATCCTTTGTAGCGTTCTTTAATATTTTTTGAACACTCTGTACATTTTCAACACTATTTTTTTGTATATTTTCACATATTCTTTTTTGAATTATTACAAAACGGTAACATACTTTTTGTACTTTATTTCTCACTTAATTTCGATTTCTTTTATACTATTTAACCAAAAAAGAAAATTTATATCACGTTTTTCGGCTTTATTCGGTCATTTTGTTGAACGCTCCGCATAAATCTCCAATATAAGGCTTGCGTCAGAAGAATCAATGATTGAGTCATTATTTGTGTCGCTGTAATCATTTATTGCTTTTCCTAAAATTCCCTCGCCTCCTGTTGAAACATCTGCATAATGTGACAATATAAGGCTTGCGTCAATGGAATCAACAGAGCCGTTTGCATTTGCGTCGCCATTTTCGGGAATGAAATCAGCTCCGATAAACGCTCTTGATGAGTAATTTTCAAAATCTACCGTCGCTTTTATGTAATTGTAACCGTCTATTTCGATAGGCGATGTATACTCATTATATTCGCCGCCATTGACAGAATAGTATACTTTTTCGCCATTTTCTGCGGAGAGTTCAAGCTGTTCGCACTCGGCAACAAAACCTGTTACATGGCTGAAATCCACCATATTTACAGGATTTCCCAGCACTTTCAGCGAAACATTTCCCAGTGCAAGCGATAAATCATACTTCGAAAATGCTTTCTCATAATATCTGTAAAGGGTTTCAGCTTCTTCAAGAAGCTCCGTTTCCTCGGGGTAGATATCATCAAACAGTTGTTCCTTCAGCTGTTCAAGTATTATAGACTTTTCCTCCTCATTGTAGAAAAAATCCTCGGATGTGGGATCATACCACTCCTCACCGTCAGCACTGCAGAAGCTTTCAAGAGCTCCTGTATTTGCCTTTAATCCCTCGTAATCGGTATATGTACCAAGACTTATCTTTTCATCACTTATGTCACTGTAGAGATAGAGCACAGATTCCACAGGAACTACATACGGGGATTTCTCGCTGTAAAGCTTCATTACAGCTGAAAAACGCTCCCCAGCCTCAACGGTTACAGACTCATCCAGTTCAAGAGTAACAGTTCCCGTAACATCAACAACGCCCTTTGTAACTGTTGAAGCCTGTCCCGACACAGGATCTGTTATGTCGTCAAGTCCGCTGTATATGGTTATTTCGTACTCTGTAGCAGGACAGGGAATATGAACGGAAACTGCCTCAACCTGCATTGTTTCCTCTGCGGTAAAAATATTCGCCATATATGACGGTGCGTTGATATTCACATTTTCTGCCGATGAAAGCGACTGTAAAGGAACAAATGTGTCGTGGTGATAGTTATACTTATAATTGTCCCTATCGTCAAGCTCATTAACTACAAATTCGCATATTGAACGATCCTCGTAGGACAACCACATATAACCGTCGTCGTACGTATCCTTGCCCCAGCTGTTCTTTATAAGCCATGCACCGTCATTTTCAGCAGGCACTACAAAATTCTCTTTCGGGAAATTATCGTCCCAGCCTATAATCGTAACAGCATGGTTTGCATATTTCGGCTTGCGTACGCTTCTTGTGGAATTATATTCACTGCTGTAATATTTGCCATCCGCCGATTGATATGAAATACCCACAGCAAGTCCGCTGTAAAGATATTCCTTGACAAGGCTTATAACCTCCGAAACATCTGTTCTTTCGTCGTTATAGTCGAACATATAGCCGTTTTTTAAGTGGTAGTCGCACTGATATTTCATATCCTCAACTGCCGATTTATCGTCAAAAAAATCAATATTATCATATGGCAGACGACTTTCGTATACAGGGCCTATCCACTGCGACCACAGATTAACCGCCGCATGGCAGGTGCCGCCGTTTTGCAGAATTTCTTCGGTAGTTATGGATAAATTCGGAATCTGTTCACTGCCGTAGTAGGCGTAATATGCCGTGTGCAGTTCAGATAAATTCACATTAGGGTTGCTGTCTATAACGGAGGACTCTCCCGAAGCCGCAGAAGAAAATGACCAACAGGTACCGTATATACCCTGATCCTTAACATCCGTATTTCGGCTCATACTGCGGATATCGAAGCTTTCAGGGAGATTTCCGCTGCTGCGTTTTAACGCTGTGTTGCCGCTTACGCCGCCCTTTTGCGGTACAAGAACAAGTGTATTTTTTTCAATTGATGCCATTGTGTCAAGTCGTGGTGCGGACAAAGAAAAACCGCTTACTGACATTTCTTTCATTACAGGCTCTGTGTTGATCTTTACTGCCGCCGATGAATACATAGGCATTGCAGAGCATAACACTGCCAATGCTGTAATTGCTGTAATTTTTGATTTCCTCATAGTTTATCCCTCCATTAATGATTAATGCAGAGGTTGCCCTCTGCAATAAATCCCTTTATTTAAACATAAGATAATACATAACGCCGTACCATTCTCTTACCCAATAAGTAGGCAGAAGCCACCACTCTGTGGAAGCTGAAATATTGCAGGCATCAAATCCCTCATTCTTTGCAAGAATATCCGCACGCAATTGATGATAGCCGTCTGTAACTATGGTTATATCACCGCACAGCCCCTCTTTTTCAATTATTTCCTTTGAAAAGCGGAGATTTTCTTCTGTGCTTGTGGATTTATCCTCCATATATATTCGACTATCCGCAATGCCTTTGTTTAACAGATATTTCCGCATAACATCGGCTTCGCTTGTGATTTCGTCGCTGCCCTGTCCTCCTGATACAATAACGTTTACATCGTTATGCTCCGAAAGATATTCATACGCTGTATCAAGTCTGCGTTTCAGCATACGGCTTGGAGTTTCTCCGTTAATCTGACAGCCGAGAACTACAAGCGTAGTCGGTTTATTATCGGGCTTATCGTTCATAGCCTTTATCATAAATCCGCTTATAACCAGTGCACCTATAAAAAATACTGCCGCAAGTCCCCCTGCAATGGCAAGAAATATCCTGCCCCCTATATGCTCCCACATACGGCTGAACATATCCGCAAAAGTACGGCGGAATACCACCATAAACAGGAGTATAACAGATACAGCCACACCTGTGATATTTCCCACATTGACTATACCCGAAAGCATGGGCGTTATAAAGTGAACTGCCGATAAAATAAGTAATACTGTCGCTAAAACTCTGATTAAAACCTCTGCTGCCAATTTCATATCCTATCCTATTTCTTTTTTGATGTTAATTTAAGAATCCTTTCAATCTGTGAATAATCGGTACTTTCGCTGCCTATATGAGTAGGTACTGAATTATAAAGCCCATGGAAATCAGAGCCGCCTGTGCGGATAAGGTCATATTTATCTGCAATTTCAGTCAGTTTTTCACGATATGCTGCATCTGCTGAATAATGTCCGATTTCAACACCGTCGATTTTACCCTTTTCAGCAAGCTCCTCTAAAAGCTCAATGCTGTCATAGAGGGCAGGATGTGCAAGAACCGCTACACCGCCCGAAAGATGAATAAGGTCTATTACAAAATTCACATCGGGATATTCACGCTCCACGTAGCAAGAGCCTATTTGGGGGTTGAAAAGCTCCCTGTCAAGGTCGCCGTAAAATTCAAGGGCATAACCGTAATCAATAAGGGCACGCATAATATGCTGTTTAAATATGCTCTTTGACGATGTGGTATGCTTTAAAATACTTTCCAGAGTTATGGGATATTTTGCCATAACCTTTTCGATCATTTCCTTTGAAGTCTGTTTTCTGATTTCACAGCATTTTAGACAGAGCCCCTCCAGACGGTCGGGTTTCTGGGGATTATAGCAGAGAACATGGACTTTGCGTCCCCTATCCTTATCCCATGCTGAAAGCTCAACACCTCGGAGAAGCTTTATTTCTGCACGGTCCGCAAGAACCTGTGCACGTGAAAATGAAGCCATTGTGTCGTGGTCGGTAATGGAAAGCCATTCCACACCTGTACGCTTTGCCTGTGCAATAACGTCCTCAATTCCGAGTGAGCCGTCGGAAAGCTTTGTATGGCAATGAAGATCGCAAATCATAATATACCTCCTATGTACATTTTCCATAAATTATATTCACATTTTCACATAAAATTCACTACAAAAAATTTATGGATATAATTATATCATAGTTTGCGACAAATTGCAAGCTTTTTTGTGCTTTTTCACAATATTTTCATTTTGTAAATTAATACCAAATCAAAATGCATTAATTAAGTGCTGAATAAAGCTCCGATTTTCTGAATCCTGTTTCCTTTGCAACAGCTTTGCAGGCTTCTGTAGGCTTTTCACCCTTTTCTATAAGCCGCTTAACCTGCTCCATAGCCTGTTCAAGGGTTATTTCATCGCTGTCAGAGGCGGATTTTCCCTCAAGTACAAGGACATATTCCCCTCTCGGCTCGGTTGTATTGTAATACTCCACAGCCTCTGCAATAGATAGGCGGATAACCTCCTCATGAAGCTTTGTAAGCTCCCTGCAAAGGGCAATTTTACGCTCTCCGCCGAAAAATTCCGCCATATCCGCAAGGGTATTTTTCAGCTTATGGGGAGCCTCATAGAATATCATGACTGCCGTTTCATTCCGCAGAAGTTCAAGACGCTCCGAACGCTCTTTTTTAGGCACGGGAAGAAATCCCTCAAAGGTAAAGCGGTTTATGTGCATACCCGACAATGCCGCCGCCGATGCCGCCGCTGTAGGGCCGGGGACTACTCTCACATCAATGCCGTTTTCGTAACACGAACGAACAAGGACTTCTCCGGGATCGGATATACAGGGCATACCTGCGTCAGTTACAACACCGCAGTTCTGTCCGCTTAAAATTCTGTCAATTATACGCTGTGCCTCGCTTTTACTGCTGTGCTCATGGAAACTGACAAGCTCGTTTTTTATTTCGCACTTGTTCAGCAGTTTAAGCGTTACACGAGTATCTTCGGCACATATGAAATCCACCTCTTCAAGCAGACGCATTTGACGGAGAGTTATATCCTCCATATTGCCGATTGGCGTGCCTATTATATATAGTATACCACTCATTTCTCGTCAACCTCTTTCCCTGTGTCGTATATCTTCTGCAATTCCTCGGAAAATCCGTTTTCGCTTCTGATGTATAACTGCGGCTCAACCTGCATAAACGGCTTGGAGCCCTTTTTGCCCTCGATTAAAAACAGCCATGGAGCGTCATCTGGGGTTTTCGATACAAAACGCAGACGCTTTGGCTCGATGTTGTGATTTTTCATTGCAAATATAACATCGGAAAGCCTTTCAGGGCGGTTGCATACGCACAATCTGCCCCCGAATTTCAGCAGTTTTTCAGCAGCTCCGCATACGTCGTCAATATTGCACATTATCTCATGGCGTGCAATACGCTGTGCCGTTATGACACTTTCAAAACCTGCATTTACAGCCTTATATGGTGGATTACAGGTCACAAGGTCAAGCTGACCGAGAGGTGCTCCCTCCCACAGCTCCTTTAAATCGGCACATACGGGAATAATTCCCGAAACATCGCTTTTTTCCATGCCCATTCGGAGCTGTTCAATTGCCCCCTCCTGAATATCCACAGCATAAGTCACCTGCGGCGGCATTTTTTTCTGCATTATAAGAGGTATAATGCCGCATCCTGTGCCTAAATCACACGCCTTGTCCTTTCTGCGATATCCCGAAAAATCAGCAAGGAGAAAAGCGTCCGTGCCGAAACGGTGATCACTGCTTGCACACACATATATTTTATCTGTAAGTTTTTCAAAATTATATTCCATATTTCACCTAAATAATCGTTCCGCCGCCTACAACAATATCGTCGTCGTAGAATACCACAGCTTGCCCCGAGGTTACGGCTCTCTGCGGCTCGTCAAATTCCACAAGATATCTGCCGTCCTCCATTTTTGAGAGGGTTGCGGCACAATCTTTCTGGGAATATCTCGCCTTCGCCGTTATACGCATAGGCTCTGTGATTTCCTCCACGGAAATTAGATTTACATTTTCCGCAATAAGCGACATTGTATACAAATCGCTTTCTTCGCCTAAAACAACAGTATTAGCTTTATAGTCCTTTTTCACCACATATGCAGGCTTTCCAAGGGCAATACCAAGTCCCTTACGCTGCCCCATGGTGTAGTTGATATGCCCCTTATGCTTGCCGAGGATTTTTCCCGACATATCCACATAATCTCCCGACTGTGCTTTTTCACCTGTAAATTTTTCAATAAATTCCACATATTTTCCATCGGGTACAAAGCATATATCCTGACTGTCAGGCTTTTCCGCATTTATAAGCCCGTATTCAGCCGCAACATCACGGACAGCTGTTTTTTCCATATTTCCTAAAGGAAAAAGAGTATGTGCCAGCTGTTCCTGCGTAAGAGAATAGAGCATATATGTCTGGTCTTTGCTTCTGTCAGCGGAGCGTTTCAGCAGATATCTGCCCTTTTCCTCGTCATATTCGCACACGGCATAATGGCCTGTTGCTATGTAATCACAGCCGTTTTCCTGTGCTATTTTCAGCATTTCCCCAAATTTCACACAGCGGTTGCACTCTATACAGGGATTAGGAGTTCTTCCGCAGAGGTAGCTGTTACAGAAATATTCCATAACATTTTTGCGGAAACAGTCTTTCATATCAACAGTGATATGCTGAAATCCAAGCTTTTCCGCAACGCTTTTTGCGTCCCCTGCTCCCGATAAATTGCCGTTATTCCGTGCATTTCCGCATATAACTATATCCTCATCAGAGAACATTTCAAGGGTAACTCCCACAACGTCATATCCCTGATTTTTCAGAATCAGAGCCGCCGCAGAGCTGTCAACTCCCCCGCTCATTCCAATCATAACCTTCTTCATATAAACAGCCTTTCTATTTCTTTCAGCGATGTATAATAATAGTCCGATATTTTTTCAAGTTCTGCTCTGTCTGCCTCCGAAGCTCTATCGTATACCGTTGCAGTGATAAATCCTGCATTTTTAGCCGTTTTTACGCTATGGAGAGAATCCTCTGCTACAAGAGTTTCTTCGGGCTTTGTACCGAGAAGCTCTGCCGCCCCCATAAATATATCGGGGAATTTCTTCCCCCTCGGGTACTCTCTGTCGGTAAGCAGAAATTTCATTCTGCCATATATTCCATGTCTTTTTAGTACAGCTTTTGCAAGTGAGCTGTAAGTTGCCGTTGCTATGCCGTAGGGTATGCCCTTTTTGTCAAGATAATCAAGTAATTCAATTGCGTATGGTTTTAATGGGATTTTTTCCTCATACTCAATCCGCACAAGCTCCTCAATACGCTTTATTACGTATTCTTGTGTACAATTCAGATTGAACTGCTTTATAAAAAATTCAGATGACTGCTCCACTGTCATACGCTTTACTTTTTCAGATATTTCACGTGGCGGCTTTTCCACACCGTTTTCCGTAAGAAATTTTCTGTCAATTTCATACCATATCTGCATTGAGTCAATAAGTGTTCCGTCAAGGTCAAAAATTATACCTTTTATCATTAAATTGCTCCGTTATTCTTCATTTTTGAACAAGAAATCAAGGTCGGTAGGCTTATTTTCTTCAAGCCAATCTTTTTTCTCCCTGTTAGTTGAATAATCCTGCCCTGCTGATTCGGGATTTCCGCAGAGAATTACTGCCTGTTTCCCCATTTCATTGTAAATACGCTCAAAACGTGCCATATCGTATTTTACATTGCCCTCCATTGGGTCAGCTACGTGTACAACTCCCTCGTCAGAGTCAAAGCCGTATATGGTAAGACAATGCTGATAGCCGTTGAAGTAAAAATCCTCTCCGCAGCCAAGTCGGAACTGGAAGGTTGCACGGGTTTCACGCTGACCTATAGTTGACCATACAATAACAGGATAACCCTGCTCAATCTGATATAAAACCTCTTGCAGTGATATGCCCGTAAGCTCAAGGGCATACCAGTCAGAGCCGAGATAATCAAAATAATCATCGGCTACCTTTTTTATAACAGGTGAATTACAGCCAAATCCGTTTGTTGCTCTTGGATTACCTAAATACACCTTATCCATATTGTAATATCCGTCAAAATCGGTTGGCATAAAGGTATCGCAAAGAGTTACCTTGTCAATGTCAAAGCCGTAGAAATTCAAAGTCTGGGTAAGGGCGGTGATTTCGCATCCCGTAGGAAGTTCGGGATTCTGCAATACCGTTTCAAAGCCCTCAATTACAAACGACTGCCCCAGCGTATAATCCTCCGGCATATCGGGATTAACCTCAACAGGGGGCGGATTTCCCTCCGTGGGAGGCTCCGTAGGCGGCTCTGTAGGTGGCTCGGTTACAGGCGCTTCTGTGGGGGGAACAAAATCCTCTACATCTGCACTTGGTACGGTAGTACCGCAGGAACAAAGGGATAAACCAAGTATAACTGCGGCTAAAATAATTTTTTTCATAACTTACTCCTGAATTCTTATCTTCGTGGTAAATTCCCTTTGCGTGGGAACTATGTTTTCAAATGCAAGTCCGTATATGTCTGTGGCGGCGGATTCAAGCTCCGCAAACCGCTCCGATATTTCGTCATTCCGTGATAGCTTCGCCAGTGATGTGCCAAAGGAAATAAGGCTTTTTCCCTTTGCAAGGCTCAATATCTCCCGCCCTTTGCCATTTAAGGCAATTATATGTCCGTAGGGAGGAAGATTTCGCATATCCTCTTTTGTTATGCCGATTAAAAGTGATAAAATAATCCGTCTTATTCTTGCCAGCGTAAAGCGTTTTGTCTTTACAGCTTCAAAAAATCCGTCAAGGGAAACTGCATTTTTTGCGGAATATATCCTCTCCGCAAGACCGTCGGCACAATCGCTTGTGCTTTTTATTTCTTCAAGGGTAGCCGTCCGCAGGCGGTAGAGTATCACCCGTTCAAGGCGGTAGATATCCGCTGTATCGCCGCTTATCATTTCAGCCGATATTTCGGGGAGAAATGCCGCAGAATCACCCATATGCCCACGTATATATGAAGCACTTGCAAAACCCTCACAGGTATTGCCGCTGTCGTGAGCCGCCCCTGAACGCTTCACCGTAAATGGCTGTATATCCGATGAAAAATGGCGTATTGCCTTGATATACTCAACGCCAAGGACGTTATTAGGCTCGGAAATAAGCTCTGCCGCTTCGGGAAATACTTCACCAAGAACAGCAGAAACAGCCTTTGCATAGGTATATCCCTTTTCTGTCAGTTCACGTATTTTCGGGGAATTTGTAATTTCTGCCATAGCTTCCGTGGCTGAAATAAGCCTTGAAATATCGCCGATTTCGCTGCCGAATGATAATTCGTCCACCACTCCAAGACTGTGGAGAAGATGAACAGCTCCCCTTGCGAAAAGCTCCGCAGGGGCAAGGCTGTACTGCACAGGGAGCTCAACAACAAGGTCGGCACCGCATTTCACAGCGGATTCGGCTCTTGCGAATTTATTGACAACGGCTAAATCACCACGCTGAACGAAATTTCCGCTCATTACGGCGACTATATGAGTTGCCCCATTTTTTCTTGTTTCCTCAATGTGATATCTGTGGCCATTATGGAAAGGATTATACTCGCAGACAATTCCGCTGATTTTCATAAAATCCTCCTTTCCGTCATAGTATACTATTTTTATTATACCTCTTTTTGCACTGAATTGCAATACATTTTGGAATATTTCCGCTGTTTGACAATTTTTTCACAGAATTTTCCGAAAATTTCCAAAAAAGACTTGATTTTTTCTGAAAAAGGTATATAATAGTATATGGTAAAATAAACAAAGGGACATTTTCCCTTTAATGAAAGGATTTTTATAATGATTATTTTAGTTGTAAACGCAGGTAGTTCTTCTCTCAAGTATCAGCTCATTGATATGGCTGACGAAAGTGTTATCGCAAAGGGTAACTGCGACCGTATCGGTATTGACGGTCACATTGCTCACAAGGCTGCTGACGGCAGAGAGCTTAACGAGGACTGTGCATTCCCCACACATACAGAGGCATTCATGAAGCTTGTTGAGGCTCTTACAACAAGCGACGCAAAGGTTATTGACAGCATGGACCAGATTTCCGCTGTTGGTCACCGTATCGTGCAGGGTGCTGATATTTTCGATAAGTCCGTTCTCGTTACAGATGAAATCATCGACAAGATTGACGAGCTCCGCGAGCTTGCTCCCGTACACAACCACGCTCATGCACTTGCTCTCCGTGCTTGCAAGAGCGTAATCCCTGCAAATGTTCCCCAGGTTGTTGTATTCGATACAGCTTTCCACCAGACAATGCCCCCAAAGGCTTTCATGTTCGGTCTTCCCTATGAGGATTATGAGAATCTCCACGTAAGAAAGTACGGCTTCCACGGTACATCTCACAGATTCGTTTCCGCTGCTCTCGCTGAGGCTATGGGCAAGGATGTTAAGGACCTCAAGATTGTTTCATGCCACCTCGGAAACGGTTCTTCTATCACAGCTGTTGACGGCGGTAAGTCCGTTGATACTTCTATGGGCTTCACTCCCCTTGACGGTGTTGTTATGGGTACTCGTTCAGGTTCTGTTGACCCCTCTGCTGTTACATTCGTAGCTGACAAGCACGGCTTCACACCTGCTGAAATGAGCGACTACATGAACAAGAAGTCCGGCTTCCTCGGAGTTTCAGGCGTTGGCTCTGATAACAGAGACATCACAGCTGCTGCTGAACAGGGCAACAAGAGAGCACAGCTCGTTTCTGATATGCTTGTTTACGAGATCAAGAAGTACATCGGCTCCTATGCTGCTGCTATGAACGGTCTTGATGCAGTTCTCTTTACAGGCGGTATCGGCGAGAATGCTTTCGACGTTCGTGCTGCTGTATGTGAAGATATGGAATTCTTCGGCATCAAGCTTGACAAGGCTGTAAACGACGGTCTCCGTGGTAAGCTTGCAAAGATTTCCGCTGACGATTCCAAGGTTCAGGTATGGGTTGTTCCTACAAACGAGGAGCTTCTCATTGCAAGAGATACACTTGCTCTTATTTCAAAGTAATTTTTCATAAAATAATTAATGCCGCTGTTTATCACAGCGGCATTTTTTTAATTGTATTCATCTGCTACATTCTGATATGCTTCCATAACTTTATCAGAAGGCTGCGGAATTGCAAAGTCGGAATCATCATAAATAATTCCACCGCCGTATCCGTCACCTATAGTAACTTCGAGATATATCTTTTCTTTTTTAGTATCAATATCACGCTTACCTTTTGCCATGTAAACAACAGTACCCTTCTCGTCAACTCTGAATTTGATTACTTCTTCATAACCCCTGTCATAATCAACCGGGCTTTCATATATCATTGTAACATTGTCAATACCGTTCTGAACTATGTGTGAGTATGAAAGAATCTCCCAACCGGTATCGTCCTTAATATTAAATACTGAAAATGCATCACTGTGAAGCTGATCATAGTCAATACACATCTCATTATTATTGCTATGAAACGCACCGCTCATCACATAGTCATTTCTTGTTTGTACGAAATTTGTAAAGCCTATATGATCAAAATATACTTCAGCTATTGAATCACCTTTTTCAACACATACCCAATAATCTTCATCTCTGTAAAGCTCACCGCTGTAATCGCTGTTTGTTCCATTCAGGCTGTAATAATACTTACCATAAGAGTCAACTGAATTTTCCATAAAGTAGTTCTCATAGTAAATCTTTCCCTTGATATTTATTATGTCAGTGGAATTCATATCGAGGATTTTTTTATCAAACTTTATTTTTACATCAGCCTCAAAATTATTATAATATTTTGCCTTCGTGAGAAGACGGTGCTGAAGTGAAATCTGGTCGTTTGTATTTACAATTCGGTCAAATAAATCATTAAGCTTGGAAACGTCAGTACTTTTAGCCTTATACACCACATCTGTTTCTCCGCACTTCATATAACCGTTTCTTGTAAAGTTGAAACCGTTCACAGTTCCTCCGATAACAATCGATTCACCTGATATATCCGACTTATTTGTAGCAGTCCAGGTACATGAATTAAACACATTCAAAGCGTCATTAACTACACTATCCTCATCATATTCACAATAATAATCCAACACACGCTGCAAATCTTCCTGCGTCGGCCGATAGCAAAGCGTTGTATATACAGTTAACTGTTCAAAAGAAGCCTTATCAGTCATATATCTCTGTATTATTTTGGCAAGCTCTGTATCTGTATTTGTATTTGTAGTTGTCGTAGTTGCGGTAGTAGTTGTAGTTGTAGTTGTGGTTGAAGATGGTCTTGTATTTGTTGTAGACTGATCTGGTTCAGCACCCGCATCAGGCCTTGTGGTAGTCCAGATTCTTGTAGTTGTAATTTTTGTATTTGTTGTAGACGGTCTTGTATTAGTAGCCGAAATAGGTCTTGTAGCAGTAGTACTCATGGCAGGTCTATTTGTAGTAGTTATTTTTGTCCTCGTTGTAGACTGATCTGGTTCAGCACCCGCAGCAGGTCTTGTGGTAGTCCAGATTCTTGTAGTAGTTATTTTTGTATTTGTTGTAGACGGTCTTGTATTAGTAGCCGAAATAGGTCTTGTAGCAGTAGTACTCATAGCAGGCATGGTTATATTCTGTACAGATGTTGTTGTCATCGCCTGTGTATTTGCGGATGTTGTATCAGAAACCGCAGTTGTTACAGCTGTAACTTTGCTTGTCTCGGTTTCCGTTTCCTCTGCGGCGGATGTTGTAACATCGTCATCTGCCTCTGTTACGGTCTCATTTTCGTCTGCTGTTGTATCTTTTTCAGCAGGCAATTCTGTACGGGATTCATCTTCATTATTTATTGCTGTTGTTGTCGTTTCAACCGATGATACTCCCCCACCTGCTGTTGTTGTGGAAGTATTCTCAATTGTTTCTGTTGCGATAATAATACTGTTCTGATCATCGTTGCCGGTATTTATATCGGGCATGGTGTTTCTCATGTGAACAGCCGCACCGCCGATACCAATTAAAAGCACCAAGGAAGCCGCAAGTGAGCCCCAGCGTCTTATATTTATCCTGTCGGCTCTTTCAACAGTTGTTACGGCATCGTCGTATTCAACAATGGCGGCTGGCTCAGACGAAAGCATTGCCTCCATTTTTTTACGGAAATCATCACTGCAGGAGATTTTATCAAGATGTTTTTTATAATTTTCTTTTTTCATCATACTTTCCTCCTTGCACTACCCTGAATTACAGGTGATTTTTCTTCAAGCTCAATTTTAAGCTTTTCTCTGCCTCGCCGCAGCAGAGATTTTACAGTGTTGACATTTTTATCAAGGGTTTTGGCAATCTCCTCGACGGAAGCTTCCTCGTAGTAATGCAGATACATTACAGCAGCATATTTAGGCGGCAGAGATGATAAAAGCTCCCGTACCTCCACATCGGTGGTATCCATGCTGTACGAGCCCTGATAATCGTCATTCAGCTCGCCTGTTCGGCTTGCCCTGAAGCTTCGCTTGTAGTTTTTACATTTATTTACAGTGACTTTCAGAAGCCAGGCTTTCATGTGTTCGTCATCATTAAATTCCATTTGTTTTTCATGGAGATATAGAAATACATCCTGCGTAATATCCTCCGCTTCTGCATAGCAGCCGCAGCAGGAATATGCCGTTCGCAGAACCATATCTCCGAATTTCCTGAAAGCATACAAAGAGGTATTACTGTTTTCCAGAGGTATCACCACCCTAACGCAAAGTTTTGTGACAATACGTTTTAAAGCACCATAATACCTGCTTCACTAATAACACACTTGAGAAACGAAAAAAGGTGCACAAAAAACATATTTTTTTATTTTAATTATTCACTTACATACTTGACATACGTTTAGTTTTATGGTATAATTAAAAAGCAATGTGCCGAAGTGGCGGAATGGCAGACGCAGCAGACTCAAAATCTGCCGGGAGCAATCTCGTACGGGTTCAAGTCCCGTCTTCGGCACCATAATCAAAGCAGTCCGTAATGGGCTGCTTTTTTTATCTTCCGATACACTACAAATAAACATATATATTAATTATACCATATCTTTTATTATGTTGTCAACTATAATTGCAAAAAAGGCGGTATATAGGATATGCTTACATATATTATTCATCCTTTGTTATATTCTTCACCCAGTTGTATTTCATATAATGTTTGTAAACAGCAGGGATTTTTACAAATTCATCAAGCGTAAGGATAAATGCAACGGCAAGTACGGGAAGTTTCAGCACAAATGCACCTATCATGCCCAACGGCACAACAACACACCACAGCGTCACAACATCACATATCATGCCGAATTTTGTATCTCCGCCAGACGGAAATACACCTGAAATTATTGTGGAATTAAGAGAATTTCCGATTATGTAATATGCCGCCATGAGCATCATAAATTTAAGATAATACTGTGCCTGCGGTGCAAGCTGTATGAAATGAAGCACTAAAGGAGTAATGGCAAGTATGACAACTCCCGAAGCCGCACCTATCCATATTGAAAAACGCACAAAGCTTCCGCCTGCTTTTTTAGCCTCCTCAAATTCATTGCGTCCAAGCATACCGCCGAGAATTATGCCGACACCGGAAGCTATACCCCAGCACAGGCTGGCAATCATACTGCGGACAATGCTTGCTATTGAATTGGCGGCAACTGCGTCTGTGCCCAGATGCCCCATAATAACAGAATACATGGTCACACCTCCGCCCCAGCCAATCTGATTTATAAGCAGCGGAATGGTGTATTTCCAGTAATCCCTGTGAAGCTCCTTATTGTCAGAATGAAACATTAGTTTAATATTAAGCGGCGGACAGCTCTTTTTCGCCACTGCAATCAACACCACAACTGCTTCAACTATACGTGCAATCAGAGTTGCAAGAGCGGCACCTTCTATGCCCATTTTCGGGAAAAAGCCAACGCCGAATATCAGCAGACCGTTAAGTAGGATATTCAAAACAACGGCAGATGAGCCGATAAAAGAGCTAAGCTTTGCCCTGTCGCAGACTTTCATCATTCCGAAATACGTTTCAACAAAGCCTGTCACAACAAAGGATAAAGACACCATACGCAGATAAGACGCTCCTGCTTCTATAAGCACAGGATCAGGGGTAAATATTCTCATTATAACTTTCGGAATCAAAGCCGTGGCGAGGGTAAATATAAGTCCCACAAGCAAAGAATAACGCATTGTAACTGCAAGTACTTCTTCCGCCGTCTTTTTATCGCCTTTCCCCCAGTACTGTGCCGCAAGGACTGTAAGTCCGAAAACAAACGCTCCGTAAAAAAGGCTGAACACAAAAGCTACCTGTCCTGCAAGGGAAGATGCCGAAAGGGAATCCTGGTCAAGGAAACCAAGCATAAAAGCGTCGCTTGCCGTAACAAGAGACGACATGAGATACTGAAAAGCTATAGGTGCAACTATTCCTGAAAGCTTTTTATATAAAGATTTATCGTAAGCCATTTTTATTCTCCTTTATTGCTCCCCAAGCTTCATATAATTCTTCAAGAGTTAATTGGTGAAGCAATAATATTTTTTCTCTATGCAACATTATAACTGATTTCCCCGAAAATTGCAAGCAAAAACACAATTATATTTTTATCTTGACAGCAAATAGTAAATGTGGTAAAATTAGTATGTTGCAATAAATCATAAGGAGCAATTTATGAGTATTATTCTTGCCTCGGCTTCACCAAGACGGCGTGAACTTATGGGCGTTATAACCCCTGATTTCACCGCTGTTTCAATTGATGCCGATGAAACCCTGCCCGAAGATATACCTGCCCTTACAGCTTCGGAATATCTTGCGGAAATAAAAGCCTCTGCAGCTGCGGAAATTTATCCCGATGATATTGTTATAGGCTGTGATACAACGGTAATATGCGGCGATAAAATCCTCGGCAAGCCAAAGGATAAAGAGGAATGCCGCAGTTTTATGAATATGCTTTCGGGCATAACTCACCAAGTAGCCACAGGCTGCTGTATTATCTCAAAGGGCTGTAAAACGTCCTTTACTGAAATTACCGATGTCACTTTCCGACAGCTTACCGCCGAGGAAATTGAAGAATACATATCAACCGACGAGCCCTATGATAAGGCAGGCGGTTACGGTATACAGGGAAAAGCCGCCCTGCTTATCGAGAAAATCAACGGCGATTATTTCAACGTGGTGGGACTCCCCCTTTCACGTCTTAACCAAATGTTAAAAAATGTAAAGGAGTAATATATTATGAAGCAGACAGCATTTCACAACGGAAATATCCTTATCCCCAATTCTTCCGTGGATATGGAAAAATGGGCAGTTATCGCCTGCGACCAGTACACCAGCGAGCCTGAATACTGGGACGCAGTAAAGGCAGAGACAGCAGGCTCTCCCTCTACTCTTGACCTTATTCTCCCCGAGCTTTATCTTGAAGAAAACGACGTAGCACAGCGTATTGCCGCTATTCACGGTGCTATGGACAAGTGCCTTGAAAGCGGACTTTTCACAGAGCACAAGAACGCTATGGTATACGTTGAGCGTATCCAGAGCAACGGCATTGTCCGCAAGGGACTTATTGGCACTATCGACCTTGAAGAATACGACTTCTCAAAGGGAAGCACTTCTGAAGTCCGTGCTACAGAAGCTACAGTTATCGAGCGTATTCCTCCCCGTATAAAGGTTCGTCAGGGTGCGGCTCTTGAACTCCCCCACATTATGATTCTCATTGACGACCCCGATGAAACAGTTATTGAGGCTGTAAATAAGGACGCTATGACAAAGCTTTACGATACAAAGCTTATGCAGAACGGCGGAAGCATCAGCGGCTATCTCGTTGATGAGGCTGCACAGGGCAAGATTAACGAGGCTCTTGCGGCTCTCGGTGACGCTGATACATTCAACAAGAAGTACAACCTCACAGATTCCCCTGTTCTCCTCTACGCTATGGGCGACGGAAATCACTCTCTCGCTACTGCAAAGGAATTCTACGAGCAGCTTAAAAAGGCTAACCCCGATAAGGATATGTCAAATCATCCTGCACGTTATGCCCTTGCTGAAATCGTAAACCTCCACAGCGATGCACTGAAATTTGAGGCTATTTACCGCCTTGTATACGATGTTGACTGCGACAAGCTCATTGCAGGTCTTACAGAGGCTCTCGCACTTTCCGAGACTCCCGCAGAGCAGTGGGTTGAGGTTGTATGCAGCGGCAAGGAGCAGAAACTCTATATCCACAACACATCTTCAAACCTCGCAGTCGGCTCTCTCCAGAATTACCTTGACAGATATATCAAGGAAAACGGCGGAAAAATCGACTATATCCACGGTATCGAGAACGTTAAGGCTCTTGCTGAAAAGCATAACGGCATTGCGTTTATTCTCCCCGATATGGATAAGGCACAGCTTTTCCCCACTGTTATCAAGGATGGTGCACTCCCCAGAAAGACTTTCTCTATGGGACACGCAGACGATAAGCGTTTCTATATCGAAGCAAGAAAAATCAGTGAATAATGTTTTAAAGGGCGGATTTAATCCGCCCTTTACTTTATAAGTAAGCCGACATATTTGCCGTTTCACGGACTACCACAACTTTTGTTTCATAGGAAAAATCGCTTAAATGAAGTCTTTCACGTTCACGCTCTGCCTCGCCGATTGTGCGGAAAACACGTGTATTCAGCTTATCATCACAAAGGTAAGCACCTGTGCCCGTGTTGCGGATAACATAGCTTAACTTGTAACGCTGATTGTGGTTGATGTGTTCGGGTTTCTTTTCAAAATTCTTTCTGTTCATAGGTTTTTACCTCCGTTATTTTGTGGATTAATATTCAACATCTATATTATACCATTCGGTTGAATATTTGTCAACAGCTTTTAGAAAATTATTCTCACATTTTACAAATTTGTTGTATTTCACCAATTAAACTACTATATTTTAACAGCATTTTCATCTATTCACCGAATTTAAACATATCTGTTGATAACTTTTAAAAAGATGTTGACAAATCTTATACAGCATGTTATAATAAAGAAAATAGATAATTTATCAACAAAAGGAGTTGTTATTATGGCTGATATTGGCTTACGCATCAAGGAAAGACGTATTGAGCTTGGAATGACGCAGGATGAGCTGGCGGAGAAAACAGGCTACAAAACCCGTTCTTCTATTAACAAAATTGAAAAGGGGTGCAACGACCTGCCACGCAATAAGATTGAGCTGTTCGCTAAAGCCCTCAATGTACCACAGGCTTACTTCCTCGGCGATGAGCCACAGGATATGACTATTGAGGATTTGTGCGAGAAATACAGCAATATTCGCCCCATTCATATGAAGCGTTTTCCTCTGCTTGGTGAAATTGCCTGCGGCGAGCCGATTTTTGCCGACGAGGACAAAAGCAGCTATGTTATGGCTGATATGGATATTGCCGCCGATTTTTGTCTCCGTGCCAAAGGCGACAGTATGATTAACGCTCGCATACACGACGGCGACCTTGTATTTATCAAAGAAATGCCTATGGTAAATAACGGGGATATCGCTGCTGTTATCATTGACGATGAAGCAACATTGAAAAAAGTGTACTACTATCCCGAAAAGTCAAGGCTTGTACTTTTCCCCGAAAATCCTGTATATGAGCCATTCGTTTACACGGGTGAGGAGCTTAATTCAATCCGTATTCTTGGCAAGGCGGTTTATTTTATGAGTTCGCTTTGATGTTCTGATTATAATATATCGTAATACGTTGCAACATCTTAAACTTTACTTTTTCTACTTGTAATAAATATGTGAGATTAGTTTCCTACCAAAGAGGACAACCTACGGGGCAAAATGGAGGGAAAAACAAAACTGGCACAAAAGTCGGCATTTCCCTCCCTTTTTCCCCTACGGTTTTCCTCTCTGGACTCTCCTTTCCCTTTCCCCTTTTTTCCTCCCTTTGCCGACTTTTGACGTGGGGAAATTTAACACAGGGGAAATGCAAGTCTTTTCATACGTTTCAATTAGTCTTTACAAAAGTTTGTTATAAATTCTTCTAACAAGCCGATTTTATATGAAATTTCATAAATATAAAGTTTTAGTTGTTACAACATACTACAATTGGCTTTATTGTGTTATTTAGTGTAGGGGCGACCATTGGTCGCCCGCAATTTCGGAACGAAATTCAAGGTTTTCGATATCTGTGGGGCGATGTTGTATCGCCCCCTGTTTTTATGTCTTTTCAAGAGTGTATTTATATTTTACGCCGTCAATTTCAACCGTTCCTGTTTTTATCTCACCCGAACGCTTTACATCGGGAAAATATTCGTAAAAATCCTCACACACGCTGGAAATCGTACCTCCCGGAACTGCCTCGTCACCGTACCACTTGCTACCGCTTCTTGTATCAACGTGAACTGCTGTATACGTCTTGTCTATATTGGCAATTCCACCGAAACCTATTTCCTGTGCGGCACAGCATACAACTCCAGCAGGATATATTTTCCCTTGCTTGTCATAACAGACAATATCTGCCGCCTGTCCCTTGGTGTGCATACCTTCACCGCTTCCGCCGACTCTGCGGTCATGGTCGGGACAGCGATAGCCCGAATTGACAATTATTTTTGAACAGTCAAGATATGTGTAAAGCTCCTCAAGCTTTTCCACAAGCTCTGAATCAAGCTTTGTTCCGTGATTTGTACCGCATTTACAGTGAAATTCGCTTGCTCTGAAATGAGGTGTAAGCACCTCATTGTCATTCTGATTGTACGTCATTATCATTTTCATCAACCGCCTCTCTTTTTTCGCCCATGTAATTCGCTTCTTCCTCTGCCGTCATTTCACGGATAACGCCATTTAAATCAATCAGACTCATTATACATCACCTCAATTTCTTACCGCATAAATTTCAATAGTACTGCCAATAGGCAGATTGACCGACATGGGATCCGCAAAAACAGTTATAGTATCTATCTTTTCACATGGCGTAAATAGTATATCGCTTCTGTAGTTAGGTGTAGCTCTCTCGGAAACGCCTTTTGTAAGCAGGCAAAATCCGTCAAGCATGCCATTTTCAATTTTTGCTTTTATACAGCTTACGCTGCTGCTTGTTGATGAAATCATATCTTCACGCCACATTATCGGGTAAGAAGAATTGATGTTAATCTGTCCCGAGGCTGTCGTTTCGCCCTTCGGAACTATAAGACGCACAAGGACTTTTTTGAAATTATACAGCGTTCCGTCGGGCTCATTTGTTCGTTTGAGCATAGAAACTCCATCCGTTGTAATATCGATAGTTTCAATATGTATAAAATTATCTTCATTTGCACTCATCATCTGTGACGCAAGAAAAACTTCATGTAAATTCATTTAATCACCCCTTTATTTTCTTTCCCTTACAGTCTACCCACTCACCATTTCCGTTAAGAATGACAAGCAGTCCGCTGTTTACTACAAGTGCCGTTGAACCCTGACACAGCTTTTTCTCCCCTGCTACAGCAGGCACAGGCAGTTCATCAACGGTATCCACATCAATTTCTGCCCTTACAACTGCCATGCCGCCTTCATACTTGACGTGCTCCTCATTTCTTATAATCATCGCCATATTTTATCTGTCCTTTCTGATTTTCTCTGTACGGCTCTCTGCCGCCGTGCTGTTCTTGTTATACTGCACTCCGAAATAGAATGCAATTACCGTCGTGAATACAGTTATAAACTGCTCGGCAGAAATCTGCCCTCGCCCCGACATAACAACAAAAGAAATCGTCAGTGTAAGCGTTACAATGCTTTTTAAATCAATGAGTTTTACTATTTTCTCTCTCACGCTCCACAACCTCCAGTCGTCGGATAATTTCGTCCATACGCTCGTTTATAATCGGTATTTTTTCAGCGAAATTATTATGCTTGTCCACTTTTTTCTCAAGCTGTTCAATGCGGTAATTTGTCAGCTTTGAGCTTACCATTATACCTCCCAGAGAGCCTGCAAGCGTTCCCACAAGAGATATAAGAGCAACAATGACTGTACTTGTTATAATTATCAGCTCCTTTCCGGGTAAGCTATACAGCCTTCCAACTGTACATGCCCCTCTATATAAGGGCTGAAACAGACCTTTTTTCAACCAAAAATGGTTGAATATTGAAAAATAATTTTTATTTTCTGCTATTTAACTGATTTTCAACATATTATTTTATGCAAATATTACACTTTTTACACACAATAAAAGCCGTACCCGATTTTCACGAGTACGGCTTTTTCAATTGTTTGATTAATAAGGATTTGACGGAGTATCATTGAAACTTACTGGGGAAAACCTTTCTGAAGAAAGGTTCTTCCCCAGACCCCTTTCCCAAGACTTTCAGTTTTAAATTTTCACAACAGGGATAAATCCCTGTTGTGAAAATTAAGATAAAAGTTTTAGGGAGGGAGTTTGAGGGATGACCCTTTTTCAAAAGGGTCTCCCTCAATAAATTTCTATAATGTTCGTTAAATTCTTATTTATCACACATCAATCTTTCCAGATAAAGTGATAATTAATAGACTCACCGCCGTCGACGAGGATATTCTGTCCTGTACAGAAAGAATTTGTCACGGTGAGGAAATATGCCCACTGTGCAATTTCTTCCGCAGTTGCCCATTTTTTCAAAGGCGTTTCGTCCATTATCTGTGCCCACAATTCGGGGTCATTCATCACACATTCATTAAGCGGAGTAATTACACCGCCAGGGTCAAGGCTGTTGCAGGTTGCCCCATATGGAGCAATTCGCATAGCCACATTTTTTGTATAGGCAAGAACTCCGCCCTTACTTGCACAGTATTCGGGGAACTCCGCACCGGTATGACCGCTTGCCGAGCCGATATTAAGAATTGACCTGATATTCGGCTGAATACCGTATTTTTCAGTTATATAAATAAGGGCTTTCAGATTGATGTCGATATCTTCCTCATTCTGCGTCCCTGCGTTATTTATAAGTATATCAATATCGTTAATTTCGGGAAGATTCTCCCTATCCCGCACATCACACTGATAATGCGTGTATCTGTCGCTTTCTACGCTTCCGCCCTGACGGTCAATACCTATAACAGTATGACCTTTCTCTAAAAAAAGCTCCGCAATCGCTTTTCCTATCCCTTGTGATGTGCCCGTAATCAATATTTTCATTATGGTTTTATCCTCCCTGCGTATCCCCTATGTAGTCAAAATAATCCTTGCCGATATTTTCAGCTTTCCACTTCTGACTGATACGGTAGCCTATGGGAGAAAAAATAATTTCCATAAGCAATTCCGCCAAAGCCCCAGTCAAAGCACAAGTTGTGCATTGAAGAACCGTCCAGCAGAAACCGTCCCAGAAAATGGGTGCAAAGAACACAAATACAATAATTGAAAAGATAAAATTATCGAGAAACTGCCCGATAAAAGTGGAAATGTAAGTCCTCATGGCAAAGGCAAGTTTTCCGTCGGGATTTTTACGGAAGCATTTTCCAATCATGTGATTCAATACGTTATTTATTACAGCAGATGCAAGAAATGCAACGGTACTGCCGAGAAGTACAAACCACGTTCCGCCGAAGATACTGTCAAAGGCGGTATAATCGTTTGCATTTGACGGTATAATACTCGTCACAAAGAAGATAAGACAGGTAAGCAGATTGATTGATACAGCGTGCAGTGAAATAATCGACGACGCTTTCGGGCCAAAATGCTTTGTAATGATATCCATACACATAAAGGACAGCCATGAAATAAGAATACCGCCGTCTAGGGCTATCCAGTCAAGCTGGAGCAGGGTTTTATTTGCAAGCAGATTCATACATACCACGCTTACAGCAAACAACGTCACTACTGTGGCAGGTATGGATCTTAACAATATTTTCGATTCATTGTATAACTTTCGTATTTTCATAATCAGATATAACTTTCTTAAGGCAAAATTTGCTCATTTCAATTTCCTACATTATACCATATCATCGCCACAAAGTCAATCACCGAGGATTTCACAAAAAACTATCATCAAGAATATTATAAAGAAGCGGTAGCTACACCGCAATCTATTGCTCCCCCAATTAACTCTTGAATTTTCTATTTTTCTTGAAGAGCAAAATTCTGCGTCAGAAAACCTCACAATACGACAGTATTCTTTCGGTTTTCTTCCTTGCCTTTTGCTCTCCAAGCTTCATATAATTCTTCAAGAGTTAGTTGGTGGAGCAATATGAAAGGAGTTATTTTATGAATCTTAACCTTTATGATAATATGAACGGTATGTTTTCCGCAGAACGCAATGCCAATTCACGCAGAGCCGTCTCGGACAGCATGCCTCGTCCCGATTATAATAGCGATATGCCGCAGTTCCCAAGATCCACGCCTCTTGCTATGGCATATGTCCCCTTCCAGAACTGGGGCGATACAAAGTCCCCAGAGGACGCTCTTGATTGTGGTACACTTTTCAGCGACCTCGTTTTTCCCTTTGAAAGAGGAGGCGGTAACAGATGAACGGTAAAGCCATGCTTATGAAGAAAATCAAACAGCTTGATTTCACATTAAAAGAACTTAACCTCTACCTCGATACTCACCCGAATTGTCGTCGTGCCCTTGCTATGTTCCAGAAATATAAGGCACTCCGCGAAACAGCTGTAAATGATTATATAAAAAACTACGGCCCCATTACTCCTGAACAATCAAACAATTCAAACCGCTGGGACTGGATTGACAGCCCTTTTCCATGGGAGGTGTGATTTATGTGGCAGTATGAGAAAAAATTATTGTATCTTTGTTGTACATAACAAAAAACGGCTTTATACAGCCGTTTTCTGTTATGTGGCATTCAATTGTGGTTGTATTTATTGTACAAACACCTTAGAGTTTTCTGATAGTCTTTCTCTGCTTAACTTCTATGACAAACATCTTTTACGGTATTGCCTTAATCTAAAAAATTACACTATCGCCTCAATCAACGTCTTATCTTCAAATTCAACAGTCTTTACGCCTGTTTCCTTGCTTTCGTTAAAGCTGAATGTAAGCAGGTAACCCGTTTTAAGTCCATAAGAATCAAGGTTGTCTGAAAGCTGTTTCTCACCGTCTTCATTGTATTTCTGACCGTGCCATATTTTCAATTCGATTACATATCTCTTACCAAGATAATCAACAACTATATCCATACGGCGATTATCACGTGTACGTGCTTCAACATAATAATTGCCTATACCGTTGATTATAGAACGGAGATATAACAGAAAACACTTTCTGCCGTCTTCCTCGATGAATTTATCCGGTTTATCACCGTAAATCTCATGGAAATGAGCGATAAATTTCGTTAGTATTAGTTCAACATCAAGAATACCGTCCTTAATAAATTCGGGCTTGTCAAAAGTACCTGATTTAAAAATCGAGGTATTACGCATTTCATTTGAAGTCAGTATCCAGTTATATAGCTTCGTCTCAAATATCCTGTTTGCAATCACAACACTATTATTCTCAACACGAACAAATCCAAATAATAATAGCATTCGTATTGATTCATTTTCCGCTGTATATGGTATCTTATCACCATTTGTCAATATTCTGATAATATCATTTTTAAGTGTGGGATAATCCTCAAGTTTATTAATGAGAGAGTCAAAAAGCGGAGTATTCATATTCTGCACTGCATTTACTGCCGAAATCACGCCTGTTTCAGTCCACTCGTTAATTTCTTCATCAATAACCTTACATATACTTGACACAAGCACAGGATATCCCGAAGTATAATCATAAATAAGCCGAGCCATGACATCTGTATCCATTCCTGTATTATGGTCTTTTTCATAATCAGCAAGCATACCTGCTATACCATCAGCGGTAAGACTCATATTGACATCGAACTCAACTGCAATATTCCAGGGACTATTGTGCTGATGTTGAGAATCTTCACGGATTTTTTGTTTAAGATTGCGGATATCCCTTACTCCTGAAAGGATAACTGACTTAAAAGTCGCTCTTTCATTTCGTTCAAGATAAACAGCTCGAAGCTTGGATAAAAAGTTGAGAAAAGTAGGAGTACTTGAAGCACTGTCGATTTCATCTATCATCAGTATAACAGGTTTAGCAGATACTTTACACCAGTCGCTTATTACACGCAGTAAATTTGCCATGCGTATCTGTTTACCATTAGCAACATTTTCAAGCTCTTGCCTTTGCAGTTCAGGAATAATGGTACTATCCTGCAAAGATGAAAGTATCTCCTGTGCAAATGCCATACCAAAGCTGGCAGTGCTGTCAAAATCTTCAGGATCCATGTTCTGAAAATCAAGACTTATAATATAATAATCATCAGCAAGATACTTCTCCAAAGCTTTAAGTGTAGTCGTCTTTCCATACTGCCTGCCTCGATTGATAATGAAATAATCTCCACGGTCAATCATCTTGTTTATAGCCGCAAGTCGATCTGTTATATCAACCATATAGTGCGTTTCAGGGAAACAAGCACCTGTCGTATTGAAACGCTTTTCCATTTTTTCACCGTCCATTAGTAAAGATTATACTTTATTATATCATATTTCCGGTATTAAAGCAAGATAGTTTTTTCTATTTAAACGAATTTTAATTTACGTCTTTGCCATGGCACTTGCAATAACTTAAAATTCATGGTATAATATCAATAACAGGAAAGGAGCGTGTGCCATATGGGAAAGTATGTGAATCCAGGGAATAAAGCATTTCAGCGTGTAGTAAAAACCGGAAAATATGTGGATAAATCGGGCATGATAGAGTTTACAAATAATATTATTAACGACTTGCGTCCGCTTATCTGTTTCAGCAGACCAAGACGATTCGGAAAGTCCATTGCGGCACATATGCTGACGGCATATTACAGCAAGGGATGTGATTCAAGGGAGATTTTCTCACAGCTGAAAATTGCAGAAATGCCGACGTTTGAAGATGAGCTGAATAAAAATACAGTTATATTTCTTGATGTACAATGGCTGAAAAGTGTTGCAGTGGAGCAAGGAAAAATGGAGCAAATTGTGTCCTTTATGCAGGCAAATGTGATTGAGGAATTGCTGGAAATTTATCCAAATGAAATAGATAAAGATGAAAAATCATTGGCAAACGCATTATTCAGCATTTATAATGCTACAAAAGAGCAGTTCATTGTCATTATCGACGAGTGGGATTGCTTATTTCGTGAAGCGAAAGAAAATCAGTCTTTGCAGGAAGAATATGTAACATTTCTGAGGGCAATGTTCAAAGGAGCGGCATCCGACGCTTTTATCAAGCTTGCCTACATCACCGGCATTCTGCCTATAAAAAAATACGGCACGCAGTCTGCACTGAATAATTTCAGAGAATATACCATGGTCAGTCCAAGTGAGCTTGCGGAATATGTAGGCTTTACCGAAACGGAAGTACAGGATTTATGTGAGCGTTACGACATGGATTTTGAAGAATGTAAGCGTTGGTATGACGGTTATTCTTTCAATCATATGGCATCTGTTTACAGCCCGAATTCTGTTATGAATGCAATCGATAATGGGGAATTCGGCAGTTATTGGACAACTACAGAAACCTATGAATCGCTGAAATTTTATATAGATACGGATTTCGATGATGTGCGAAAAAAGATATTAACCATGCTTGCCGGTGAGCCAGTAGAAATAAATCCAAGAACATTTCAGAATGATATGAAAAACATGCAAAACAGTGATGATGTTCTGACTCTGCTGATACATCTTGGATATCTTGCGTACAACAATTCAGAAGGATATGCGTATATTCCGAATGAAGAAGTACGTCGGGAATTTGTTACTGCAACTATGAACAGCTCCCGTGAAGAACTTTCCAGAGTTATCAAAAACTCTGATGCCCTGCTGAAAGCCACTCTCCGTAAGGACGGCGATGAGGTCGCGGAACGAATTGAAATGGCACATCAGTATTATGCTAACGCAAAGTTCTATAACAACGAACAAGCTCTGCGAATGGTAATTATGCTTGCCTATGTCAGCCGTGCGGATGATTACTGCGATTTTCAGGAACTTCCCAGCGGCAAAGGCTATGCAGATATTGTGTTTTTTCCGAAGAAGAATTCCCGTAAACCTGCACTCTTGATTGAGCTGAAATGGAATCACTCCAGCGGCGGAGCAATTGAGCAAATTAAGGAAAAAGGTTACTGCGACGCAATTTCGAATTATGGTGGCGATATCCTTTTAGTTGGTATCAACTACAATGAAAAAGAAAAAGTGCATACCTGTCAGGTTGAGAAGTTTGAATATAATCATAGCTGACAGCAATAATACGTTAATCCGCTGATAGAGAAATCTGTCAACGGATTTTATACCAATCCCTAAAATGTTAGTAGACAAAGATGATGAGCAGAAATGCTGAAGTCGGATCGTAGCCATGTCGTTCTGTGAGCCAAGGAGTTGGAACCCTGGATTGTCTTCCTAAGACCGCTTGGCCTCCGACTTGCAATAATACGTTAATCCGCTGATAGAGAAATCTGTCAACGGATTTTATACCAATCCCTAAAATGTTAGTAGACAAAGATGATGAGCAGAAATG
>JAZRCW010000056.1:0-1154 GCA_045659945.1 Ruminococcus sp.
ATATTTCTGTTTAACGTCAGATTCGAGGTTTCTGGAATGTGCTGATGAGGATAGAGAGAAGATATATCAGCAATCCGTATACAAGTGGTATAAGAATTCTCCACAAGCCACCGCAATGTACGCTGAATGGCATTGTGTTGCCAACGATTTCAATTGCTTGAAACATCTGAATGCAACCGACAAACAGCCAACATAACGATGCAATGACAGCACCGAAACCGAAATCTCTGACCCATGTAGGAGCTTTCCAGGCAGAAACGAGTACTGCTATCAAAAATAGTGTTATCACAGTCATCGGTCCTACTCCGCCATTAAGAAAATAATCAGCTACATTATAATCCGGCCATTCAGGGATGGGCTCTCCCATCTGGCAAGCATTCTCAACAGTAGTTGCTACTGTGTCGATAATTTCTGTTGTTTCCATTTCATTGATTTTTTAAAGGGTTTAACTTCAGCAGGAATTCCTGAACGCAAAGTTATCTGACTTGTATAAAATATCCCAATTCAAATCCGTTTCACCTCATGCCAAATCCCTCTGACCTCCATTGTAGTGTTGTAGAATTGAGTTTTTATTGCGACTTTTGTTCGCAGAAAGCCAAAAGATGAACAAGCGTGTTATCATTACAATCCTGTATTGGATAATAGCGGTACTGCTCATATCCTCAGTACTTGTCAGCCTGGAATATAAATTTCAAGGTGCACTTTTCATAAGCATTATGCTTATACCAGGATGTATTATATTGAAATTTGTATTGCCGAAGGTGTCTTTTGCTAATATTAAAAAAGGACTTACTGATTTTTTCTTCCTTTTTTCCGCAGTTATGGTTACGGAACTTCTGTTCATTTTGTGTTCGCATATTGCTATTAAAGGATTTCCGGCGATGACTTACGGCATCAGAATCCCTTCCGTACTTATCAATCCTGCTTTCCTCGCTATTGCGATGGCTTTCATTACAGGCGGTGACTACCTGCTCTCAAAATATCTTAAAAATGCTCTTTCTGATGCCCCTACACCGATAGTGTTTACTTCAGACTATAAGAAGGTTTCATTGAACGTATCGGAAATCCTGTATGTCGAATCCCGTGATACAGAAGTATGGGTGTGTGCAACAGATGGACGCAAATTCAGAAACAAGACAGGTATCACCCAGTGG
>JAZRCW010000057.1:0-1084 GCA_045659945.1 Ruminococcus sp.
TTCTGCATAAAATTCCACATCGTCCACATAGCGGCGGGCATAACGTACAGCCGATACAGCGCGTTCGATGATTTCCTCACGGCTGGTATTGAACTTATAGCGAATATGTGCATCCGAAGTTCCGATACCCGTATGAATACGTTTACGCTTCGCAAAACGCAAAGCCTGAGCGGCTACATCAATATCACGTTCGATAGCACGTGTCAACGCACAAATAGTAGGCCAAGTCACAGCCTTCGATATTTCAACCACCGAGTTGAAATCGCCCGGGCTTGAAATCGGGAAACCCGCTTCAATAACATCCACGCCCAAAGCTTCCAATTGCTTGGCAACCTGAATCTTCTCTACCGTATTCAATTGACACCCCGGCACCTGTTCGCCGTCTCTCAGAGTCGTATCAAAAATAAATAATCTGTCACTCATAACCTTTTATATTTTTAATTTCTTATTTTTCAAATAAAAAAAGCCTTTTTGCACAGGGAAGTGAAAAAGGCTATATATCATTTCAACATTTACATATTTACTTATACGACATCACTTCCCATTGACTCCGCCAATAGAATAATAATACCAGATAGCAAAATATGTATATATTGTTGATTCATCTTTCGGTTTATTAGTTTGAACGTTGCAAATGTAGTGGATTATTTGAAACCAGCAAAGGAATCATAAGAAATTTTATTCAATAAACTACATTTTTTCACCCAATAGCTTGCATTGATAATAAATCGTATCATTCAATTTCTTATTCCCTTCTACTGGGGTATACACGACAAAAAAGCCTTCAATATATTTCTATATCGAAGGCTTCATTAAAAACGGCGGCTACCTCCTCTCCCACAAACGCAGTACCATCGGCGTGACAAGGCTTAACTTCTCTGTTCGGAATGGGAAGAGGTGGAACCCTTGTGCTATAGCCACCTGAATATCTTTTAAATAATCTATTGACTATTGACATCGCAAAAAATAATTCTCTTAGTTCACTGAGAGTATATATCACTCACCTTATAAAGAAAGCAAACGGGCAATTAGTAGTGCTCGGCTTTGATGTCTCCACCTTTACACCTGCACCCTATCAACGTCA
>JAZRCW010000058.1:0-8037 GCA_045659945.1 Ruminococcus sp.
CCCTTTCTTGCCCAATTGATGGAATACTTAATTCGCTAAATTCCAATAGGTCGAACAGTTAGGAAAATAAGAATTTGTAGGTGAGATAATGATTATTTTAATTACAGGAGCATCGCATACAGGCAAAACTGCACTTGCCCAAAAATTGCTCGAAAAATATAAATATCCATACCTGTCAATAGACCATCTGAAAATGGGTTTAATTGGTAGCTGTAACACAGAACTTACACCTATGGACGATACGGAATTAGTCGAATATTTGTGGCCCATCGTCCGTGAAATGATTAAAACCACCATTGAGAACAAGCAAAACTTAATTGTCGAAGGTTGCTATATTCCTTTCGATTGGCAAAAAGACTTTGAGCAGGAATATCTTGAACATATTAAATACTATTGTTTGGTGATGAGTGAGGACTATATAAGAAATCATTTTGCAGACATAAAGGGATATGCAAATACCATTGAAAATCGTTTGGAGGATGAATGGTGCACAATGGAGAGTGTATTGGCAGATAATGCAGAAGTGTTATCCCTTGCCAAAAAGTATAATTTGAACTATATACTCATTGACGATAAGTACGAAATCAATATTGAGTTATAACGATAAATCCCAATATATCAAACCGAATACTATTACATAGCCGTCTGTGACTAACAATCACAGACGGCTTTTTCTATCCCCGAAGGAGGTGAAGCCCATGCCATATATCCCCTACACCGACGAGCAGAAACAGCTCGCCAATAGCGTAGACCTGCCCACATTTCTGAGAATGCGAGGTGAGAAAATAGTCCCCGTGGGCAGAGAATTCAAGCTTGTCTATCATGACGGATACGGCAAGCACGACAGCATCACCATCAGCGGTTCAAGGTGGTATGACCACAAGAATCAGATCGGCGGCGGCCCGATTAAATTCATGCGTGAGCATTACGGGATGAACTTTCAGGAGGCAATGCAGGCTCTGCTCGGTCACTCAGCTCTGCCCCTTACCCATGAGGTTCAGCCTGTTATGGCAAAAGAGAAAAAGGAGTTCAGGCTCCCCGAAGCCAACGACAATATGCATCGAGTTTATGCCTATCTCATCAAGCAAAGACACATTGCACCGGAGGTCATCACCCACTTTGCAAAGCGAAAACTGCTCTATGAGGACAAAAAACACCACAATGCAGTGTTCGTAGGCGTTGACGGAAACGGAGTCCCAAGGCAGGCTCACAAACGCTCCACAACCACATTCGGAAACAGCTTCCGACAGACCATCGAGGGCTCGGATACAAAGTACAGCTTTGCCCATTTCGGTAAAAGCAATATGCTGTTTGTCTTTGAAGCTCCAATAGATATGCTCAGCTTCATTTCCATGAACCCGAATAGCGGTTGGGAGAATGACTCATATATCGCCATGAACGGTGTGTATGAAAGTGCTGTGCTTACCGCATTGGAAGAACATCCGAATATCGATTGGGTTGTTATCTGTACAGATAACGATGAAGGAGGCATCGACGCAGCAGACAGACTCTGGGATATCCTCAGTGAACGCGGCTATGATAATCTGACGATTTATCCACCGAACAACAAAGATTATAACGAGGATCTCAAGGAAGAAAAGGGCGTCCCCTTTATTCCTGCTGTTCCCCATAAACGATTGGAGGAATATGAAAGACAGGCAGAAAGCCTGCAGTATTACCCTTGCAGAATCGAAAAGCTGCGGTCACAGCTGAACGCCGCGTTTCAGAACGGACAATACAGATATCTCGCCGAGTATGCGCTTGCAGGCTCGGTTTTCTTTTCGCAAAAAACGGCCTCCAACCAAGACTGCGATCGGGCTTTCTCACTCTCTAAGCAGAGGCTTGGGATGTTATACCACCCCTACCGTGACCGCTGCCGAAGCACTGTACTTTACAGGGATTTGAGCGCAAAAATCGCAGATGTGATGCAGGATTTGAAAAGCTATGCAAGGACGGAGGAACAGACAAGAATCACAGCAGATAAGCTGTATGAGCTTGCGGATTACGCACTGCGAGTATCTGTGGATGAAGCACTGAGAAATCAGGAACAGGCGCAGGAAGAAGAAATCGAACCCGAACCGGATTTTGAATTGCAGTTGGAATAGCGGCTGTGTCATAGCGCAATACCTTGAAGGATTAACATGAAGAAGATATAGTTATCTTCAGAGAAGAAAATATATATGGAGGGATGTGACAAATTGGATGAAAGACAAATGGTAACGATAGGAATCGTCATTGTATTTTTCGCCTTGTTTCTGATCCTTGTGAATGTCCTGGACAATAAGAGCATTAACGGAATCAAGGCAAAACAGGTTGGTGACGGTCAGCACGGAACAGCGAGATGGGCAACGAAACAGGAAATCCGTCGCTCTTTTTCCTCTCTGCCATTCGCCCCTTCAGAGTGGAGGCAGGGAAAGAATCTGCCAAACCTCGAAGGAACCGTGGTAGCCTGCAAAGGAACGACGAACACAACAGCTCTTGTGGATACGGGAGATGTCCACACGCTGATGATCGGTGCAGCCGGTGTCGGCAAGACAGCATACTTTCTGTATCCAAACATCGAATTTGCCTGTGCTTCGGGGATGAGCTTTTTATCAACGGATACCAAGGGCGACGTAGCTCGAAACTACGGAGAAATCGCAAGTAAGTATTATGGCTATCATGTTTCTGTGCTTGATCTGCGTAACCCAACCAGATCGGATGAAAACAACATTCTGCACATGGTCAACAAGTATATGGACGAATACCTTGAGGACAGGACAAACCTTTCCGCAAAAGCAAAAGCAGAAAAGTATGCAAAAATCACAGCGAAAACAATCATCAACATCGGCAGCAGTGACGGAAACTACGGTCAGAACGCATTCTTCTACGATGCTGCAGAGGGATTGCTGTCCTCCACCATACTGCTTGTTGCGGAGTTCGGTGACAAGAACGAGAGGCATATCGTCACAGTGTTCAAGCTCATTCAGGACTTGATTGCAAAAAAGCCTGCAAAGACCAGTAAGGACAAAACACAGATGTATTTTGCGGAATTAATGGATATGCTGCCAAGTGAGCATAAAGCCAAATGGCTTGCAGGTGCGGCTCTTAATTCATCTGACCAGGCAATGCTCTCTGTTATGAGTACGGCACTGTCACGATTGAACAGCTTTCTGGATTCCGAGATGGAACAGAGTGCGACACGTTCCTAACTAAAAAGGTTAGGCACTGATAAAAGAACGTGAAGTTCTTAATTAGGAGAACTGGTAATCTGACAGGTGGAATGAAGGAGTAACGCCCTGAAACGCCGCCCTAATACTTCGATATGCATAGTTGGTGCAAAAACAACTTTGTATAGAGCTCGAAGAAGTCGGCAGAGAGCAGCCCAAACAGGTAAAGCTGTGGAAAGCTGTCCAGAGGTGGACGGTGTTGCCTATATGCCGGGGGTCTATAAAATATCTATGGTGAGAATGAACGAAAGTTCCGACGAACCTGTGAGTGTACGAGTCTAAACCATTAGTATACAGAAATGTATATCTTCATTTGAAGGTATGTGTGGTAAAGTAAGAATTTTGTTTATGAAATACCATGCGGAGTTACAGGCTCCGCCAAGCATACAGGCTTAAAGCAGGCACCTACGGATATATGTAAAGATAAGATTATCGGAACGTGGAAAGCTGCAAACGCAGAGATATTTTGCATATCTATGAAGCGGTGAAGGTGAATTAATAAGCCTTCTTTATTGCAGTGAGAGTGGTGGCACGAGCAATGAAATCTTTGTAATGAAGATAGAGCAATAGCCACCAGTCATTTCAACAGAAAAGAATAAAAGGTATATTCTTCATAGCTTCGAGTATGATTAGGACTTATGTCCGAGAAAATTATGCTCCGAAAGGAGGATAATGCCTATGTCAAAACAACAGAAACTAAGAAATATCGAGTATTACGACCTTCAAGATATTTTTGATGATTTTTATAACAAGAGTATGCATGGAGCAGCATTTGAAAAACTAATGCCGCTTATAAAGTCAAGAGAAAACATCATGCTTGCATATAGGAATATCAAAAGGAATAAAGGAAGTTATACATCGGGCATTGATGATAAAACGATAGCGGATATTGAGAAAATACCAGCTGAGAAATATATCAAATATGTCCAAGAAAAATTAACATGGTATCAACCCAAACCTGTAAGACGTGTGGAAATTCCTAAGCCAAATGGAAAAATGCGTCCGCTCGGTATCCCTACAATAACTGACAGACTTGTACAGCAATGTATATTACAGGTCTTAGAGCCAATATGTGAAGCAAAATTTCATGAGCGAAGCAATGGCTTCAGACCCAATCGGTCTGCCGAACAAGCAATAGCACAGTGCTATCGTATGATACAAAGGCAACATCTGCATTTTGTTGTTGATATTGATATAAAAGGCTTCTTTGATAATGTCAATCACGCCAAGCTTATCAGACAGATGTGGGCTTTAGGGATAAGGGATAAAACATTACTATGCATAATAAAGGTAATGCTGAAAGCACCCATAATAATGCCAGACGGCTCAACATTTCTCCCCCAAAAGGGAACACCGCAAGGCGGTATTCTTTCGCCATTGTTATCAAATATTGTTCTGAATGAACTGGATTGGTGGGTATCTTCACAGTGGGAAAATATACCTACACATAAGGCGTATGTTATAAACTGTGGAGATAAATCAAACCGTGGTAATATATATCGAATACTCAAGAAAACAAATCTGAAAGAAATGTTCATCGTTCGATACGCAGACGATTTTAAAATATTCTGTCGAAAAAAGAGCGATGCAGACAAAGCTTTTATTGCTGTTAAGAAGTGGCTAAAAGACAGGCTTAAACTTGAAATAAGTGAAGAAAAGTCAAAGGTCGTAAATCTTAAAAAGCAATATTCAGATTTTCTTGGATATAAACTAAAGGCGGTCAAAAAGGGCGATAAATACGTTGTAAAATCTCGTATGAGCGATAAAGCATTACAACGTGAAAAAGAAAAGCTATCTGAGCGCATAAAGGACTTGCAGCGTCCGAAAGATTTGCTTGACGAAAAGCGTATGCTTAATCTGTACAATTCCACAGTATGGGGAATTCATAACTATTATAGATATGCAACTCATATTTCATTGGATTGTGCTAAAATTCAACGCAGCATAAGCATAGTAATCAAAAACAGGCTGGGAGAAAGATTAACTAAAGAGGGAGCAACAAACAATTCGTATATTCTGAGTAACTATGGGACAAGCAAGCGCATACGTTATTTGAATGGTTATCCGTTATGTCCGATAGGTTTTATTCAGACGAAAGCTCCGCTATACAAGAAAAAAGAGATATGTAAATATACAAAGAAAGGCAGAAGTATTATTCACGATAATTTGAAATTTGATATGTCAGTCCTGCTAATGCTCATGCAGGAACGATACTGTAACAGAAGTATCGAGTTTATGGATAATCGTCTTTCATTATGGGCGGCACAATACGGAAAATGTGCTGTAACAGGCAAATTCCTATGGGTTGATGAATTACATTGTCATCATAAAATTCCATTAAAGAATGGTGGTACAGATGAATATAGTAATCTGATAATTATCCATAAAGACATACACACATTAATACACGCAACTCAGCCTGAAAATATTAATGCATATCTATGTAAGCTTGAACTTAATTCTGCCATGTTGAAGAAAATAAATAAATTGAGGATATTAGCCGGTAATACGGCAATCTGAATGTTTCATAGTTTTGAAAATATACCTTTTGTGTGAGCTGTTGAAATGAGGGGGCGCCGTGTGCGGGAAAACTCGCATGCACGGTGCTAACCGGGGGAAAAGCTGGAGATAACATCAAAGGCTTACCTATCGGAATTTCTGTGCTTCGGTACAACAATTGATGCTGAAAAGTTCTGTAGTGAAAAATGCGCTGTATTCGTAATTTTGCCGGAGGAAGATCAAAGTAAATATTTCATGGTGTCACTTCTGATTCAGCATTTATACCGAGAAATCCTATCCATCGCCGATGAGAAAGGCGGTACACTGGATAAGAGGGTTATGTTTTACTGCGACGAGTTGGGAACTTTCCCCAAGATTGACGGATTGGAAGCAATGTTCTCCGCAGGACGTTCCAGAAAAATATCCATTGTAGCAATTATTCAATCATTCGCACAGCTGGAACAGACCTACGGCAAACAGGGCATGGAAATCATCACAGACAACACACAGCTGACGGTGTTCGGTGGCTTTGCTCCGAATTCACAGTCAGCGGAGGTATTGTCTAAAGCACTTGGAGAGCAGACAGTATTAAGCGGTTCTGTATCCCATGGCAGAGAAAAGAGCCAGTCATTGCAGATGATCGGCAGACCGCTGATGACAGTGGATGAATTAAAATCCATGCCGAAAGGTCAGTTTATTGTAATGAAAACAGGAACGCATCCTATGATCTCAAAGCTCAAGCTGTACTTCAAGTGGGGTATCCAGTTTGAAAAGCCATATCTTCTCCCCGACAAGGGGGCAAGAGCTGTGCGTTATCTGGAACGTGATGAGCTGATGAGAGAGTTTGCTGTGAAATATCCGCAGAAGAAAAAAGTGCCTCCGCCGCCCGAAGCGGAGGTAGAGATCGTGAACGAATACGAGCCAGAGCCACACAAGGCAAAGCTCGACGTGAAAACGGGAGGGAGATGATGTGATTTGATACAACCCAGAAGAATCTATGACCTTGGACTGACGCATAAGGCGGTGGCTGTATACTGCTATCTGTGCAACCGTGCAGATAGAAATGGCGAATGCTTTCCGTCAGTCAGGCTCATATCCAAGGATTTAAGTCTTTCAAAAAGTTCGGTGTTCAGGGCATTCAACGAGCTTGAATGCAACGGACTGCTGCAAAGACTTCCGAGGTACCATCCAAGCGGTGCAAGACGAAGTACGCTGTATCGCTTAAAGGGTGAAATCACAAAGACAGGAGGTGACGCACATGTTTGATTGGATTGGTGATGCCATTGACTGGATCGGTGACGGCATCTCATCTCTTTGGGACAGCACTATCGGAGGTGCAACGGAAGCCATCGGTGACTGGATATGGGAAACCATGTTCGAATGGCTGTTCGATTTGATCTACGGAGGAATCGCAGACCTGTTCCAGTTTATCAACAACAGCACCTCGGATATTTTTGCGCTCACATGGGTGCAGGCGTTTATTGCTCTGTTTCATCATCTTGCATGGATGCTGTTCATATGCGGATTGATTGTTGCAGTATTCGATACTGCAATTGCCTATGAATCGGGAGAAGCCAATATCAAGAATACGTGTCTGAATGTGCTGAAAGGCTTTATGGCGGCAAATCTCGTTACGGTTGTACCGCAGCGATTATATAGTTTTTGTACAAGTTTACAAGGCACTTTTGCAACAGACCTGCTTGGAAACTTCATAGGCTCAACATCGGATACAGTTGCAGGCTCTGCACTTTCTGTTATTATAGCTCTTGCATCGGACGTATCACTATTCAGCTTATTTTTTATTATCCTCTTCGGATACTGTACAGTAAAGGTTGTGTTTGCGAATATCAAGCGAGGCGGAATCTTACTCTGCCAGATTGCGGTGGGCAGCCTTTACCTGTTCTCTGTGTCAAGAGGTATGACCGACGGCTTCTACAGCTGGATGAAACAGGTCATTGCCACTTGTCTGACAGCATTTTTGCAGACAACGATTCTGTATATAGGGCTTCTGACCTACACACAGCATGCATTGCTTGCGGTGGGAATCTGTTTATCTGCCAACGAAGTACCGAGAATTGCTCAGATGTTTGGACTTGACACAAGTGTCAGAGTCAATATGATGAGCGTGAGCAGTACGGTTAGCCTTGGTACAAGAGCTGTCAAAGCATTTAAAAAGAAATGAGGAGAAATGTCATGAGAACGTATATCTACCCCGAAAACCTGCGAGCCACGGTAAAGTTGTGGTTCTGGAATATCCGTGATTTCTGTATTATCTGTGCCGGCATTATCCTGTCGGCACTTTTGTTTGCAAAGCTGTATACCGTTGTAC
>JAZRCW010000059.1:0-2543 GCA_045659945.1 Ruminococcus sp.
CTTATTTCCACACCTTTTTTATCACTGTATCTGAATATGGGCAGTTGTATCTTCTACGTCTTCGCCTGCCTTCATTTGCCAATTTGCACTCCACGCTCCGCGTTTAATTGAAAATTCCACAATAATGTTGTGATAGCCGACATGAATAACGGCAGGGGGCAACGTAGCATACACTTTTTTGAGGCCATAAGTAACAACTGCACTTATTTCGTGAGTGCCCTGAGTAATGGGAACTACAACCCCGTCGCATTTTGAACCCAGGAATGCAACTTCTTCGCCGTCTACAATAACGTGAATGCCGTGTGCCATTGCCTGCAAATCAAATTTGCGGTTGAGAATCAGCGCTTTTGTTGAGGGAGCCTGATTGTAACCATACTGGGATGATTGAGAATGTGGCTGTGGATGAAGCATATTCTGCTGAGTGGGCTGTTGTTCAGCCACACCAAGATTTTTTCCGCAAACGGTACAAAAAACGCTATCGTCGCTTATAGTGCTTCCGCAAAATCTACAAAACATACAACTTTCTCCTTGCTGTAAAAATATCATTAAAATAAGTGTAACACATTTTATTGCCGAATACAAGAAAAACGGAAAATAAAAAATCGCGTGACACATCAGTATCACGCGACTTTTTATTATAATTATCTATACCAAGATGTTCCGTCGGAAAATACAACTTGAGTTACACGGATATTTCTGACATAATCTGTGTCGTAGGGAGTACCTTCCCATTCCCATGAAGCATATTCCCCGGATAAAAGCTGTGCATCGTCACAATAATAGTACGAATTACTATCATAAATACGATCACTGAAAGTATCATAACATTCAAACTGGATTTTAAATGCAGTGATTTCTTTATAGGATACATTTCTGAAACCTATTTCAAGATCTCCATTGCTTTTATCAACCTCGTGCCAACAATAAGCAAGCGGACAATTGATTTTCTTTCTCCAGGTATCCATAAGCTGCGTTTTAAGTGTGTAAAGACCTTTTTCGTAATGTGTGCCGACAAGTGTATCAATAGCCCAATCTATTTCATCAAAAGCGGAGTTGTAGTCTCCTTCGGCCATATATCTGTCGTAGTAGTCTTTGAAAAGAACCTTGTAATAGTAATCTTCCCACAAATACCATCCAACGTTCTGGTAAGAGGAAACTTTGTTGTAAGGAACCTCTATTTCTCTACCATCAAGAGCATACATTGTAACAGGTCCGTACCAACCGCAGTTTTCATAAACGGGGAGAAGAATATCGTGAATTCCCAAAGATCTGCCATCTGCAGAATGGACATTCATATATTTGCAGTAAAAGTAAGTGTTGCTCCAAGAACCGGGAAATGCAGTGCCGAGTTCAATTGTTGCGGCCACATCAGGAATGTTAAGCCCAACATGCGCCCAAGTTCCGTCATCATACTCTTCAAAATCTGAAGCATATATTATGTGAGAATATGAACCGATGTGATTTCCGGAAGCGTCATAACAGTAGAACGATAAGTCCAGTCGTGATCCCTGATTGAAATCGCCGGCAACATATATGTCAGCAGTTTTAGTGTATTTGGGAGTTTCATTAAGACTTACATACACTTCAAAATCTGTCAGTGTAAACATTGAAGTAGTACCGTAGCGATTCTGGTTAATTGTTATCGGAAGGCTTGTATATCTTGCAGCAGATGCTGAAATTGTCATAGCTCCGAACAAAACCAAAAAAACAGCAGAAATTGACAAAAGTAGTTTTTTCATTTAAAATCTCCCCTTAAATATAATTTGAGTGGTAACATAAAACAGAATATAAAAATCTTATTTTATGCCCCTTAACCATATTTTACCACAAGTATTTCGACAAATCAACTATTACAGTAAATAGGAAAGTGACTTTTTTGAAAAACTGAATAATTAAAACAGGAGTGGAATTTTCCACTCCTGTTTTAAAATGTCTAATTATTTAATTAGTCAAGTTCCTTAATTCTAGCCTGTGCAGCTGCAAGACGAGCAATCGGCACACGGAAGGGAGAACATGATACATAATCAAGACCGATAGTATGGCAGTATTCAACTGATACGGGGTCACCACCGTGCTCACCGCAGATACCGCAGTGCATTTCGGGACGAACCTTCTTACCAAGTTCAACAGCCATTTCCATAAGCTTACCAACACCTGTCTGGTCAAGCTTAGCAAAGGGATCGTTTTCGAAAATCTTTGCATCGTAGTAAGCATCGAGGAACTTACCAGCATCATCACGAGAGAAACCATAGGTCATCTGTGTGAGGTCATTGGTACCGAAGCAGAAGAATTCAGCTTCTTTAGCGATATCATCAGCTGTAAGAGCAGCTCTGGGGATTTCGATCATTGTACCAACTTCGTACTTAAGTTCGATACCTGCAGCAGCGATTTCTGCATCTGCAGTAGCTACAACGTCGTTCTTAACGTACTTAAGTTCCTTAATATCGCCAACAAGGGGAATCATGATTTCGGGAACGATGTTCCAATCAGGATGAGCCTTCTTAACGTTGATAGCAGCACGGATAACTGCCTTTGTCTGCATC
>JAZRCW010000060.1:0-1225 GCA_045659945.1 Ruminococcus sp.
CCTATTCAGGGCACTGCCGCCGATATAATAAAAATTGCTATGGTAAGTGTTTATCGCGAACTGAAAAAACAAGGGCTCAAATCCCATCTCATTCTTCAGGTTCACGATGAACTTATTATCGAAACTGCTGTTGATGAAACAGAGCAGGTTGAAAAACTTTTGCAAAAATGTATGACAGATGCGGCAGAGCTTAAAACTACTCTCCTTGCTGAGACGGGCAAGGGAGATAATTGGTATGAAGCACATTAAATTCTGATTTGCTGAGCTTCCCCGCGAAGCAAATCCGTAAGGATGAAGGTGAGCGGAAGGAAGCTCGTATGCCAAAACTTCCGACGTAGCAAGCACCCTCTTACGGTGTGCAGGTGAGTCGTTGAAGTTGACGGCTAACGGTGAGATGAATATCAAATTAACGATCGTGCGAAAGGCTTCTCCCCGGTGGAGAAGCTGTCACCGTAAGGTGACTGATGAGGGGAATTGAAAGAAAGTAACTTCAAATATAAAATCCCCTCATCCGTCAAGCAAGCTTGACACCTTCTCCACCGGGGAGAAGGCATAAGCCTTTACGTTAAACAGCCCGACAAATCAGAATTTCAGCCACATAGCTATTCTTTGCTTTCCGTTTTGCCACATTTCATAGGCTTTGAATCTGAACTCCACAGAGGAGCTTTTATCCTTGCTTACAAATTCTATTCCGTCTTCTCCGAGGGTGGATTCTATTTTATCCATTGCTTCACTCGAAGGCGTAACGCAGGTTTCATCTACAAAGCACAGCGGAGGAAACAGCACACACCACCAGTTTTTGCCTTTTGCGTTTCCGATTTCTATTTTAAGAGCTTCGTATGAGCCGGCAGGAAGGATAATGTTGCCGTATTCCTTTGTGGGAAAATCGCTCATACCAAGACTTACGTTTACATCATAATCATATCCGTTTTTTATTATTTCATCTCTGGCAATATTTCTGATTAAGTCAATATTGCTTTCAATTTTGCTTCTTGCTCCCATCACATTTTCATAATCTGTGAAGATGCCGTCTGTTTCTTCTATAATACGGTCTCTCACTTTCAGCTTTAACGCCTGATCTTCATCTGAATTGCTGTTGGCAAGCACGTGGAGCCGTATCACACTTTCGGCAAGAGCTGCTTCGGTAGCGTTAAATCTGAAACCTAGAATCAGCGTACACAAAAAGCCAATACATAATGCACCAATGATTTTTTTCATAAAGCAG
>JAZRCW010000061.1:0-1664 GCA_045659945.1 Ruminococcus sp.
CCCGGTCTGATAGCAACCGATATGGGTAAGATGGAAGAAGAACACGGCGGTTTCCTTATCAAGTTATCCTGCGAAGAGCGTATGGGCACACCTGAAGAGCTCGGCTATGCTATTGCAACTGTTGCCGATGAACGCAACGGATACCTTGCAGGTGTTGATATTCTTTGCCACGGCGGAAGCACAAGAGGTCAGAAGGAATTCAAAAAGAAAAAGAAAAAGAAATAATAATATAATTGCATAAAAACATTAAACCACTTCACCGTTATGATGAAGTGGTTTTGTTTGTCATTATATTATAAAGATTATTCCGTAATCACTTCCCAATCGCTGAGATTATACAGTCCGCAAGCGAATAATTCAAGCAAAAAAGGCTCTGTACACATATAAGCAGCCAAAGCCGTACGGACATAAAATCCGTGCGGCTTGCTTGTTAAATCCTGATCTTTATTAAGTGTACAGTAGTTGTAAAACCCAATGAAATTATTCGGGTTATATCAACTCTGAAAAAATATTATCCGGTTATTTATGAGCATAAACAGCACAAAAATTCAAGTTGTATTTTGTTGCATTTATGATATAATTAGCACAATAAATCATTGTTTATATAAAAAAGAGGAAAGCATATGTCCAAACAAAAATCAACTATGGTCACGGACCTTACAAACGGCAGTGTCACCAAGCTGCTGCTCAAATTCGCATTTCCGTTATTCGTTTCAAACGCACTTCAGGCTGTATATAATATTGTTGATATGATTGTTGTCGGGCAGTATATCGGCGGAGAAGGCATGTCAGCTGTTTCTATCGGCGGCGACGTTCTGCATCTGCTGACCTTTGTAGCTATGGGCTTCTCATCTGCAGGTCAGGTGCTCATCTCGCAGGATGTGGGTGCAAAGCGTATGGATGCTGTCCGAAAGACAATAGGTACTATGTTCACCTTTCTTCTGGGTATATCGGTTGTTATTTCCGTCAGTTGTTATTTCATCCGTAACTCAATGCTTGATTTACTCAACACACCCGTTGAGTCCTACGCTTTCACAATGGACTATACCGTCACCTGCATTTTCGGCTTGTTCTTCATTTACGGTTATAATATCATAAGCGCAATTCTTCGCGGTATGGGTGACAGCCGCCGACCGTTTGTGTTCATTGCCATTGCTGCAGTAGTTAACATGGTGCTCGACCTGTGGTTTGTTGCAGGTTTAAAAATGGAGGTTTTCGGTGCGGCGTTGGCAACTGTAATTTCGCAGGGGTTAAGCTTCATTATCGCACTTACATATTTGTACATAAAAAAAGAGAGCTTTGGATTCGACTTCAGACCTGCCTCTTTCAAAATTGACCGTCAGGCATTCAATAAACTGGTGGCTCTCGGCGTACCTATGGCAATCCAATCTGCAGCCATTAACCTTTCAAAGATTGTTCTTACATCGTGGATAAATCTTTACGGTGTTGTCTTTTCAGCGCTCTCAGGACTTTACAACAAAATCAATATGATGATCGGCATTGTTTCTCAGTCATTCACCACTGCCGGCAGCACAATGGTAGGTCAGAGTCTCGGTGCAAAAAAATATGACCGTGTGCCTAAAATTATGAAAGTGGTTTTGTACAGCAGTGTTCTTATATCCACAGTCCTTGCTGTTGCATTGTTTTTCTTCTCCGAGCCTATC
>JAZRCW010000062.1:0-21039 GCA_045659945.1 Ruminococcus sp.
ATGTCATGAGAACGTATATCTACCCCGAAAACCTGCGAGCCACGGTAAAGTTGTGGTTCTGGAATATCCGTGATTTCTGTATTATCTGTGCCGGCATTATCCTGTCGGCACTTTTGTTTGCAAAGCTGTATACCGTTGTACCGCTGGCTCTCACAGCCTGCTTTGCATTCCTGAGTCTGAGAGCAGATGATACCGCTATCATGGACTATATGTTTAACGCTGTGAAGTTTTTCTTGACCTCACAGCAGAAATTCATTTGGAATAAGGAGTGAACACTATGAGCCAAAAGAAGAAAAACAGCGTTCAGAAGCTCATCGGCTTTGAACGCTTTACAAAATACGGAGTGCGTACCGACAAGGCAGAGTTTGCATTCTTCGCAGTCGAGCCGACCAATATTTCCGTAATGTCTTCCGCAAGCATCGACACCAAGGTGCATCACCTTATGATGCTTTTGAGCATGGTTCCCGATCTGGAACTCATCGCACTGGACAGCTGTGAGTGTTTTGACAGCAACAAGGAATACGTCCGCAGACGCTTGCAGGAGGAAAAGAACGAAGCCGTCAGAAAGCTTCTTGAAGCAGATTACAATTTTCTCGACGAAATCCAGACGGAAATGTCCTCGGCAAGACAGTTCCTGTTTGCGGTTCGATTCCGCAAGGAGAAGGACGAAAGCATATTCAAGTTGCTCAACCGTATTGACAAGGCAATCGGTGAGCATGGATTCTCGGCAAAGCGTATGAGCAAGCCCGACATCAAGAGAATGCTGGCTCTGTACTTCGGTACAAGCATTACCGGCGATGAAATCCCAGATGTAGAGGGTGAAAACTATTTTGATGAGGAGGATTTAGAAAATGAAGAATAAGCAGAAAAGAAAAAAGGAATTGACACCGCAGCAGCAGGAACGCATCGTAACCAAAGAATACTTTGACCGCATCGCTCCCAGTGTTGTGCGATTCTACACAGACCACTATATCTGTGGCAACTTCTACAAGTCCTGCTGGGCTGTGACGGAATATCCGCCCACCACAGAGGAAACGGCAATCCTCGCCCACCTTGCAGACAGAAACGGTGTGACTTTGCGCATCTACAACCGCCTTGTCAACAGCATGGAACAGCGTAAGATTGTTCAGCAGGCAATGCGAAAAAATCATATGATGGCCACCACAAACGATGTATCTGAATCTGTTAAGGCACAAGATAACATCAACGATGTGGTAGAATTGCTGTCTGAACTTCGCAGAAACAAAGAACCCCTCCTGCACACTGCTGTGTTTATTGAGCTGAGAGCGACGACCGAGGATAAGCTCCGTGAGCTGCAGGCAGACATTCAGATGGAACTTACCAGATCGAAGATTTCTGTTGACAGACTGCTTCTCCGCCAGAAAGAGGGATTCCTCTCTGTACTTCCTTGCGGTAATAATGTGTTCGCAAGTCAGTTTGAACGTGTATTGCCTGCAAGTTCTGTTGCAAATCTGTATCCGCTGAACTATTCAGGCAAGACTGATCAGCACGGCTTTTATATCGGCAGAGATAAGTACGGCTCAAATGTGCTTGTTGACTTCGACAAGCGTACCGAGGACAAGACCAACTCCAATGTTCTTATCCTCGGCAACAGCGGTCAGGGTAAGTCACATCTGTTAAAACTGCTCCTCTGCAATCATCGTGAGGCAGGCAAAAGTGTGCTTGTTCTTGATCCTGAATCGGAATATCAGGAACTGTGTGCAAACCTCGGCGGTACCTATATCGATATGATGTCGGGTGAGTATATGATCAACCCGTTAGAGCCGAAAGCCTGGGGAGAAGCGGAAAAGAACATCGAAGCTCCCGAAGTGTTCAGAAAGGTCACAAGACTGAGTCAGCATATCTCTTACCTCAAGGACTTTTTCAGAGCCTACAAGGATTTCACCGATGTCGAAATTGACACCATTGAAATCATGCTGATGAAGCTCTACGGCAGATTTGGAATGGATGACGGTACCAACTTCGATCAGTTCACAGCCGAAGATTACCCGACCATGAGTGACCTCTACGAGCTTATCGAAAAAGAATTCATGGCATTCGACAGTGAGAAAAAGCACCTGTACACCGAGGAAATGCTCCAGAATATCTGTCTCGGCCTGAACTCCATGTGCAAGGGTGCGGAGGCGAAATACTTTGACGGGCATACCAACATCAGGGACGCAGAGTTTATCTGTTTCGGAGTGAAAGGTCTTATGGATACCAACAAACGACTCAAGGACACCTTGCTGTTCAACATTCTCAGCTATATGAGCAATCAGCTTCTAGGTAAGGGAAACACGGTGGCGGCCGTCGATGAGCTGTACCTCTTCCTCACAAACATGACCGCAATCGAATATATCCGCAACGGCATGAAGCGTGTGCGTAAAAAGGAGTCCTCGTTTATTCTGGCAAGTCAGAACATCGAGGACTTTTTGCTTCCCGAAATCAAGGAGTTTACAAAACCACTGTTCAGTATTCCGTCCCACCACTTCCTGTTCAACGCAGGACAGATCAATCCGCAGGAATATATGGACGCACTGCAGCTTGAAGAATCTGAGTTCAGTCTCATTCGCTATCCGGAGCGAGGAACCTGTCTGTATCGCTGTGGTAATGAGAGGTATCTGCTTCAGGTGATTGCACCAAGCTACAAGGCGGCATTGTTCGGTGCGGCGGGCGGAAGATGATGCTTGATTTTTGGGAAAGGATGTGGTATAATAGTGTTATCACAACGAAAGGAGCAAACCACCATGGAATACACGCTGATGCACAAAAATCTCTCTGTGGCACAGATTGAGATTGATGAAGAAATCGGCAGTATCAGTAAGATTATCGAAATTTACCATGAGAAGCATATGCCAGTAGGAACTGTGTACACGATGCATCATGAAACGAAAGTACAGCGTATGGCACTGAATCATTGGTGGACAGGACGCTCCATTCCGGCGAGCCGCAGTGGTATCCGTGAGGCTCTGGACGAGCTTGGTGTGTACGATACCACGCTCCTGCTGACACATTGCATGGGACTGAGCCTTTCAGATCACTACTGGATACGCCCAACAAACTCAGATGTAAAATGGGAGGATGTGAATTTTTTCACCAATGATTTCTCAGATGACATTGGTGATGTGCTATTCGGTGCTCCGAAAAAGCAGGTCGGCTTTGATTACAGCTCACCCGACAACACCTCCGACGGTAATCTCAAAAAGCGTTGGAAGATTATACACGGCAAACGATGCCTTTTGAAAGATGGCATCAAACCTTATCGTCAACAGCCATTCAATGAGTTGATTGCAACAAAGATTATGGAACGGCTTGGCATTTCTCATGTGCCGTACACCATTATCTGGGAGGACGGCAAGCCCTACAGCATGTGCGAGGACTTCGTGACAACTGAAACCGAGCTTGTCAGTGCATGGCGTATGACACAACTCCGACCAAAGGCAAATCACGAAAACACCTACCTGCACTTTGTCAATATCTGCAAGGAATCGGGTGTTCCCGATGTGACAGCGGCACTGGACAGAATGCTTGTGTTAGATTATCTTATCGCCAATGAGGACAGGCATATGAATAATTTCGGACTGCTCCGTAATGCCGATACACTGGAATGGATTGGGTTTGCTCCGATTTTTGACAGCGGCACTTCTCTTGGATACAACACAGACGCAGCACAGCTTGGCAGCTATGACGCAGTATGCAAGCCATTCAAGAAAACACATGGTGAACAGCTCAGGCTTGTGTCCGATTTCAGCTGGATTGATTTTGCAAAGCTTGACGGCATTGAGGATGAAATCAGAGAGCTTCTGTCCGACGAGCGTGTGCCTGAATGGATTGACGAGAAAAGAAAAAATGCCATTATCGCAGGCATCACAAATCGTATTCATCAGCTGCAAACAATTGCAATGGCACATACTTCAAGACAGGATTTCAGCAGTCAGGAAGATGATGTGGAAGAAGATATTGCCGAGGATTATGGAATGAAATTTGAATAAAGCTATTAAGAGCCGCATTTTTGCGGCTCTTATCATAAACAAGACAGGAGTGGAAATATGAAAAAGACAAGCGTATTTATCAGTTTAATCCTCCGCCACAAGCCCGAAGTCATCGGTATCAACCTTGACGCTCACGGCTGGGCTGATGTGCAGGAACTGATTGCAGGCATCAATGCCACAGGCAAGTATCGGATTGATATGCCAATGCTTGAAGAAATCGTGCGGACAGACAACAAACAGCGTTACAGCTTCAACGAGGATAAAACGAAAATCCGAGCAAATCAGGGACATTCCATTCAGGTGGATGTGGAACTGAAAGAAGCAGCGCCGCCTGAGATTCTCTACCATGGCACGGGAGAAAAGTATGTGGAGTCCATCAAAAAGGAAGGCTTAATTTCAAAATCCCGTCTGTATGTTCATCTGTCAAAGGACATGGAAACGGCCGTGAATGTAGGCAGCAGACACGGAAAGCCGCACATCTTCAAGGTGCGTACAGGAGAAATGTTCCGACAGGGCTGTAAGTTCTGGCTCTCAGAAAACGGCGTATGGCTTACAAAGGCTGTGCCAATTGAATATTTAGAAGAAGCGTGAGTCGATTGCAAGAGCAGTCGGCTCTTTTCTTTTTGGGGGTGATTGTATAAAGGAAATTTTGATAAAGCTTGCTCTCGACATTCTCACTGACAAAGAAGCACGAAACAAAGTGCTGATTGTGATGCTGAGCATCGTCGTGGGTGTGATTTTTCTGCTCTTTGCACCTGTCGCTGTGCTGATGACCATGGGAGAAATTGAACCGCCTGATATATCAGGGAACTTTGAGCAGTCGGCATGGATGCAGTCACTCGACAATGAGCAGCAGGAACGTATCACACAAATGGAATCCGCAGGTCAGCAGATTACTTCTGCAATGGAATCAGCAGGTGTGCTTGAGCAGACCATCAAGGCACAGCTGATTTATATCTCCTGCTTCGAAGATGTGGAGGTAGATGACTTCAATGCCTATGCGAATCTGTTCAAGGATGCAGCTGATGATGCAGCATTGATTGATAATATCAACCAGACTTATGGACTGGAAATTGTGTACGAGGACTTCATGCGGAGCTATGCTCTCATCAGTCACGTTATCATCAATCCGTATATGTTCACGGGCACACAGACAAAGAACTCAACTGACCTTGTGATATGGGCAAAGCAGGCATATGAAAACGGCTGGGGATATGTGTACGGCACCTATGGAAATATTCTTACCGAGGAACTCCTGCAGGACAGGGCATCTGTCTTCGGAGAACAGGTCACAGGCTTTGAAGATTTCATTCGTGAGAACTGGATGCGCAGAAGAACTGCTGACTGCGTTGGTCTCATCAAGGGCTACGGCTGGTACAATCCCGACAGCGGTGAAATTGAGGTAGGAACAAACGGCATGGCTGATGTGACTGCCAACGGAATGTTTGATGCAGCAACAGTCAAAGGAACGATAGATATCATCCCCGAAGTCCCCGGACTTGCCGTGTGGCAGGACGGTCACATTGGAATATATATCGGGAACGGTGAGGTCATCGAAGCCATAGGGACAGAGCAAGGCGTTGTGAAAACTACGCTTCCAAGCAGCTGGACGCACTGGATTGAGATTCCGTATATCTCATATCCACAAGAGGAAGAACCGACAACAGAAGAAAGTCAGGAGGGATAAGCTATGAAAAAGACAATCACAGTAAGCGTCAATGAAGAAAAGCTCTCGGCAATTGAGATGTACCTCAGTCAGAAGGACACCACTCTTGCCGCAGAGCTTGACAAGTTTGTCGAGCAGACCTACACGAAGGTCGTGCCTCAGAACGTCAGAGATTTCATTGACATGATGGCTGACAAGAAGCCGGAAAGGAGATCGGGACGCAAGGCCAAACCGACGGAGTCGTCACCGTCGATACAGCTGACCGAGGACTGAAGCCCCACAGCTTGCTCCAGAATCGCTTGTGTGGCGGTTTGGTAGTCGTAGTCGGGAAAGGATACCCCACGAGCCGTCAAGCGAAATTTGAGGGTTTTGTGGGCAAGTCCGCAGAGGTCGGAATTTGCCGACTTCTGCCCCGATTTGGGGTAGGTTTTTGGTTTGCTGGTTAAAGTTTGGTCGACTAAAGCCGACCAAACGCTCACATCGACGAGCAAAGCTCGCCGAATTTGCGAAGTATTGTGAGGTCTGAGTAGTGGTCGGGTAAAAAGGAGGTTTGAGAATTTGAGGTCGAATGATAAAAAGAAAACCACCGATTCTGACGGTGGTTCAAGGGATTTGCAGGTCGAGTGCGACGAAAAGAAGCAGACTTTCGGCTTGCAGATTTTTCCCGAAACAATGGACATTGTGAACACGCTGTATGAGCATGATAACTGTGGATCTCGCTCGGAGTTTATTGAAAAAGCTGTGCGATTTTATTGCGGTTATCTTCTCAACAAGGAACACACTGCAACAGAATTCATTGCACCACAGCTTGCATCAATCACCGAAGGCATCGTCAAAGGCAGTGAACAAAATCTGTCCCGTGCAATGTTCAAAATTGCTGTTGAGCTTGGTGCGCTGACGCATATGCTTGCGGCAATGAATGATGTTGATGATGCAACGCTGTACAAGCTCCGTCTGATGTGCAGTGATGAGGTCAAGCGTATCAATGGCATCATTAACTTTGAAAAGGCGGTAAGGTATCAGCGGTCAGAGTAAGAGAAAGCCGTATCGGTGTGATACGGCTGTACATATATCAATTAATGAAATAGGATTTATCGTTTCCCCGTTTGTATAAACTGAATTAGCGCTTCGACATCGTCAAAATCATCATAGTCACCTATAATACCACTTCGATGATAAACAACGCCATTTCTTTCGTTTTCTTCAAGGTGATTCAGCAAGGCTTCTACACCGTATCTTTTTGCAAATACAGTAAATCCATAGGGCTTAATTTTTGCAAGCAGCCCTTTTTTACAATCTGCTTCACAGAGAAAACAGTTTTCAATTCCTTTCTCTATAGAGCATTTTCTGTTTTCACACCATTCTGTATCGGGGCAGTTTCCCGAATTACACCCTTGACATTTTTCATTTTCGGAACACAGACAACAAGCAAGACCACATCTTGCAATTCCTAATTCACGTTTCATGATTGTCCTCCCAATTTAGGTTTGTTATATCTTGCATTATACCATATCCTCAACGAAAATTCAATCCCTTGAAAGGAAGTGATCCCATGCCCCTATCTCAAATCATCGTCACAAGCCGTTACCTCAAAAGCGGCAGTGCAAGGAGTGTGACGAAACGAAAAAACTACACAAAGTATATCGCAACCCGTGAAACCGTGGAAAAGCGTGAACAAAATCAACTTGCTCCAAATGCTGCTACCACAGAAAAGCAAAAGGAAATGCTATCCGAATTGCTCAGCGACTTTCCCGAAGCAAAACGCTATCTTGAATACGAGGACTACACCGCACATCCTACAGTGCAGAATGCAAGTGAACTGATCACAACAATCATTGAACGTCACGCAGATGTCATTGGCAACCGTCAGAATTTTGTCGGTTACATGGCAAAGCGTCCCGGTGCAGAGCAGCGAGGTGCACACGGATTATTCAACGACAGCGATGAACCTATTGTGCTGAATCAAGTTGCAGATGAGGTTGCATATCACAAGGGTAATGTGTGGAGTCATGTTGTTTCACTTCGCCGTGAGGATGCAATACGTCTTGGCTACGATAACTCCGACCGATGGCGAGAGCTTGTGAAGCGGCAGATTCCTGTCATTGCAGAGCAGTCACGAATTCCGATGAGCAATCTGAAATGGTATGCTGCGTTTCATGATACGACGCATCATCCGCACATTCATCTGATTGTCTATTCCACAAATCCCAAGCAAGGATATCTGAGCAGAGAGGGCATTGATAAGATACGTTCTGCATTTGCAAATGACATCTTCCATGATGATTTGCAGAGCATCTATCAGGAGCAGACGCTGAGCCGTGATGAGCTGAAATCTATATCACAGGAACAGGTGCATCAGATGGTAATGCAGATTCAGCAAAGTGAGTTTCACAATCCACAGTTGGAAAAGTTGGTGAAAAAGCTCCATGAACAATTGCAGACCGTCAGCGGTAAGAAAGTCTATGGCTATCTGCCGCAGGATGTGAAACGAACTGTTGATGATATCCTTGCAGAGCTCGCAAAGGATAAACAGGTATCACAGCTCTATGAAAAATGGTGTGAGTTGGAAAGGCTGAAGCATAAGATTTATACGGAGAGAGAACCGGAACTCCCACCGCTTACTGACAACAAGGTGTTCAAGCCTGTGAAGAATATGATTATTCGGGCAGTGCTTGATATGCATATGCCTGAACCAAGCCCGTATTCTGTTCCGCAAAACAATGACAGCGACGATACTGCTTTCAGTGACATTGATAACGACATCTTCACTTGGAGTGATGAAGATGCTGTTGAGGTTGAATTTGAAAGCACCAATCTGCACATTCAATGGTCGAAGGATTATAAAAAAGCCTGCAAGCTGTATTACAAAAAGGCTGCAACAGATGACGAAAAGAAAGAAGCTGTGGAATTGCTACACTCCGAAGCAGAGAAAGGAAACGTACTTGCCATTTATGACCTTGGAAAAGTGTATGCTGATGACAAAGAAAAGTCCGATGCATATTACAAACAGGTACTCAACGGTTTCCTTGAACTTGAACCGATGTCGCAGAAACTGCAACCGTATCTGCAATATCGTATCGGCAAGATGTGCTGCTACGGTTTGGGTACTGAACAGAACTACGCAGAATCGTTCGGATGGTTTCTGAAATCTGCAATTGCAGGAAATAAGTTTGCACAGTTCAGCCTTGCAAATCAGTATTACTATGGAAACGGATTCTATAAGGACAAAGAACAGGCCCTGCATTGGTATATGAAAGCGGCAGAACAGGAACTTCCTTATGCAGCGTATGCCGTTGCAAAGATGTATGCAAACGGTGAAGCGGTGGTGCAGGATGAATCTGCAGCACAGCAATACTACGCACAAGCACTTGACGGCTTTCTGAAACTTGAAAAAAGTGATCGTGCAGATGATAACCTGTTGTACAAACTCGGCAGAATGTATCGCTATGGGCTTGGAACGGAAGTAGACATTCCTAAAGCCTTGGAATACTTTTCACGTTCAGCAAAACACGGAAATACCAATGCCCGACGCATAATTGCAATAGAGCAATTGACAGGAGAAAATATTCCTCAGAATGTGGATAAGGCTGTAGAAATGCTCACAGGGCTTGCAAATAACGGAGATGCAATGTCTGCATACAGACTTGGCAAGCTGTATCTCTTTGGTACAAATGGTATTGAACGTGATGTACCACAAGCAATGCAATGGCTTACCAAATCTGCAGAGGGCGGTAACGAATACGCACAGGAACTTCTTGACAACATGGAACAGAGAGAAAATGCTGCGTTCACATCAACTATCGTCGGTCTATTTGCAAGTCTCAGTCGTATGATTGAAGATGACTACAATAGAAGTCATAAAAAGCTACAGTCCAAGGTTGACAGTAAGATTCAGCGGATGATTCGGAAGCATAAACAGGAGCTTGGTATCCGTGATGAGCATGATATCACTATGACGTAAAACGCTCTGCACATCAATGCAGAGCGTTTTCTGTTATCAGTTATAGTTATATTTTGGTGCTTCTTCACTTGTGTCTTCGAGATATGCAACACAAATCAGGTCAGTACCATTTGAAAACTCTTCAAGACCAAAGCCGGAAATTCCGTAAAATTCCCTGCTCTTACCATAGAAAAATCTATAGTTCTCTGGCAGATTTGTAATTCTGATGGCGTATGTAATATTGCCGTTGTAGCTGTCAGGACTATCGAATGAGTACCGAAGGTTTTCTATATACAATTCCTCAGTTGTTGATGTGTTCCAAGATGCAACAACTTCTTTTGTCTGAATACAATACAGTTCACATTCAAGATTCTGAATAGACACATTGCTGATAATATCCAATACTTTTAATCTCAATGAGTATGTACCTTCCAATGGTATACTATTTACAGGTTCTTGTTCCTTAGATAACAGTATATCAATGTTTCTATCTCCTTCAAAATAGCCGGAGATATTGTATTCAATGAAATTTTGACCACTAAAACTATACTCAGATGGAAGTGTATCGACAACCACTATGTATCTGTATTCCGTTTCTTTCTTGATAAAACTTGCATAATATGAGGTGTGATCAGATGAATTCCATTCTGCAACTACTATACCATCACCAACATCTGCATATGTTACATCGTCTATCCATTCAATCTTTTGTTGTATCAATCTGGCATTAATTGAATTTACAGCTTCGAAACTATTATCATCAAGAAAACTGATATGAAATCCATAGGAATTCGGATCAGGTATGATTCCGGGATCTGTATTGCTTGTAGCAGTAGTAGTAGTTGGACGATCTGGAGGTGGATCTACAGTTGATGAAATCTTAGGTGGGGTAGTTTGTTTGGGTGCAGTTGTGGTAACCGGAGATACCGGAGTTACTACTGTTTCTGTAACAGACGGCAATGTTTCAGGCGATTCCGTCGGTACATTATTCTCACCTGTTGTTACAGGCCGAGTGACAGGATTATTGGTTGCAGATTGATTTGTTGCTTCAGTTGTAACAGTAATTATATTATTGGTATCTGCATCTGTTGCGGTAACTTTAGGAACAGAAGATGTATCATTCACATCTGCATCAGGAACAGCTGTAGAGTCGATAATAACATTGTCGGTGGGCTGTAACAGCAGATCGCTGTTTAATAAGTTTTTTAATTTATCATTATTCCATACCCCAAGGCAAACTATTATAGCAGCACACAACCCTGAAACGGTTAAGGAAACACGTTTTATGGTGGCTATGCGTTTCATTTTTCTCTGTTCCTTTATTTCAACTTCTCTGGCAACTATCTCAGCCATTTTTTTATAGTCCATCATACGTATATCCCTCCTTTTCAATTTCCTTTTTTAGCGCAGCCTTGGCACGGTACAAAAGATCAATTATTTGCTTGTTCGATTTGCCCATAATTTCAGCAGTCTCGCTGGTATTGAAGTCTTCAAAGAATATAAGATACAAAACTTGGCTATATTCAGGTTTCAGTTTTTTGATAGTTTGCCGCAGTCTGATTCGCTCTTTGTTTTTTATGTATTCACGTTCCAGGTTTTCTCCATCGGAAATATCAAGTGCGTCATCGATAGAAATTTCGGTTACTCGCTTGTTTTTCCTTATATAGTCAAGGGCAGTATATCTTCCAATAGAAAAAAGCCATGTTTTAAAAGAACACTTTCCTTTGAATTTTGGTTTCTCATAAAACAACTTAACAAAGGTATCTATCGTAAGTTCTTCTGCATGATGAATATCTCCGACTATATTGTTTAGGTAAAAAACAAGTCCGTCCTTGTAATCTCGGATTATTTCCTCAATCGCATCTTTATCTCCTGAGAGAAAACGGCTATAACAATTGGCACCGTTATCCATTTTTCTCTCCTTTCAAATTCGATGAGTAAAAACTCAAAAATCATCTCTCATATATTTAGTCGAAAAAATAAGTGTCAGAATCGCAGTCATTTGAGAAGAAAAAACGATTTTTTCATCTACAACTATATTATAGCACATTTTCGGATTTTCTTCAAAATTTTTTAAAAAAACTGCGATTCTCGATGATAAAAATACGACTAATGAGTGAAGGGTTAAAGCGAGCTCCCCTTGTAGTTCCGGAATCATCTCTCAAAACTATACCTGAATGAAAAAGGAGGAATATTCATGAAAAAATCCAGAATACTGAGTTTATTGCTCTCCGCAGCAATCTCACTAACACCATTATGCAGTATTTCTGCATCAGCCGAGGAATCTTCTTATTCCTTTAACATCTGTTTTATTGCGGAAGAATCAGAGGAATACGTTGAAAATGTAAATGCCAAACTGATTCAGCAAGCGATTGAATGGACAGATGATGAACATTTTGTATATGTCGGAGATGAAGTTATTGTTTCCGAGTGGAACACTAATAACGCAAACCCATTCATTACAGAGTCCTTCACTGACAACTGGCACGATTATGCATATCGTGTAGTAGTGGACGAATTGCCTGACGGCTACATTTTCAATTCAAGCAAACGTGTCGAAAGTGGAATTTCTGGTTATCTTGATGGAGAAGTCAAAGTGTCAATCAAACTCGCTGAAGGCGAAATTACCGAAAACACTACTCCTCTGGAAGGTACATATTCATTAAAGCTTAACGTCATGGATATTGTCAGAAATGAAAAGATAGCAGGTTTAGACTGCGAACTTTTCAACATTCAGACCGGTGATGTCGTTGCTGCATGGAACACATCTGAAACAGAGGAAATGTATATTGAAAATCTTCAGTATACATTTGACAGACCAGACAGCTACAACGGCAACATTACATATGCCATCAGAATTACAAATCTGCCTGAAAATTATCGTTTCTTCTATGGTAAAACCAGAGATCAATACGGAGTATCCGGATTTAGTTTAGAGGAATTCGTCAACGGAACAAATCTGTCGTGTACAGTTTATCTTGAAGATACAAGCGAAGATGCTCCGAAATACACTTATGTGTCTACTCCTCAGGCTAATATCACAACAGTTACAACCACTACAACAATAGCTGAACCGTCACCACTAACTACCACAGTTACAGATGAAAACGGAAATTTCATTGACGAGAACGGCAATATTGTTACAACAAGTGAAACATCTAAAACAGAGCCGCAGACAATAATAACAACAACTACTTCTGGTCCGGTTGACCTGAACGACATCCCTCTGGAAGGAACATATTCACTGAAACTCAGTGTTATGGATATCGTCAGAAATGAAAAGATTGCAGGTTTAGACTGCGAACTTTTCAACATTCAGACCGGTGATGTCGTTGCTGCATGGAATACATCGGAAACTGAAGAAATGTATATTGAGAATCTCCAGTATTCATTTGACAGACCTGACAGCTATAATGGTAACATCACATATGCCATCAGAATTACAAATCTGCCAGATAATTATAGATTTTTCTATGGAAAGAGCAGAGACTTTTACGGAATTTCCGGCTTTGGTCTGGAAGAATTTGCAAACGGCACTGATTTGAACTGTGTTGCATACCTCGAAGATACAAGTGATGACGCTCCGAAGTACACTTATGTATCCACTCCGCAGGGTAATACTACAATAGTTACAACTACTACAATAGCTGAGGCTACACCGTCAACTACCACAGTTACAGATGAAAACGGAAATTTTATTGACGAGAATGGCAATATTGTTACAACGAGCGATACTTCTAAGACAGAAACTCAGACAACAACAACTACTACTACCACTTCTGCTCCTGCTGACTTAAATGACATTCCTCTGGAAGGCGCGTATTCATTGAAGCTCAACGTTATGGATATTGCCAGAAATCAGAAGATTGCAGGCTTGAACTGTGAATTGTTTAATATTCAGAATGGCGATATTGTAGCTACATGGAATACATCGGAAACTGAAGAAATGTATATTGAGAATCTCCAGTATTCTTTTGACAGACCAGACAGCTACAACGGCAACATTACATATGCTATCAGGATTACAAATCTGCCGGAGAATTATCGTTTCTTCTATGGTAAAAATAGAGATCAGTACGGAGTATCCGGATTTAGTTTAGAGGAATTCGTCAACGGAACAAATCTGTCATGTACAATTTATCTTGAAGATACAAGTGATGATGCTCCGAAGTACACTTATGTTACTACTCCACAGGATAGCACAACAACAACTACTACAACTACAGCTCAGACTGAGAATAACGAAGAAACACTTCCTCAGACAGGTTACTCTTCCATCTATAAAGTTGTTGCAGGGCTTGCATCTCTTATGACAATAAGTGGAGCAGCAATTCTTGTCAAGACAAAAAAAGAAGATGAATAATTGATAAAATGAGAGCGCTACTCTCGATAGTAGCGCTCTTTTCGCTATTGAATGACATGAAAAGGAAAATAGTACGAATTAAATGAATAATAAAAATAATCATAAAGATCGCAGTCAGAATGAATCTTCGAATAATAGAATTATTAATGTTCCGCAGAAGAAAAAATCTGCTTCAGATAAAAATCAGTTGTTTGTACGATACAGACGTACATTCAAGGGCGAGGGCGATATCGCAAGAATGAAGAATCAGCGTAAATTCCTTGCAGCAGCTATGAAGAAAATGCTTAATATCGTCGAAGATGAGGGCAAGACAAAATTCTACGGATATCTTAAAAAGATTTATGATAACAGATATATTCTTACAGATATGAGTCTTGAAGAAATCAGTATGCTTGCTGATTTCGGTTCTACACTTGATCTTGAACAGGTTCAGGTACATATTATTCCCGGTGAGGGAGCATGGTATTATCCTGAGGGACACGACAAACAATCTGTATGGTCAATTCATAAGCATGAAACACTTGACCTTATAAATGCATATTTTCGACCATATCAGATTGCTCCTACTCCCGAAAGAAGTGCGATAGTAGAGCTTGTTACAGATCATCTTACGGATTTCAATGACAATTCATCCGATAATCTCGAAGATATAGATAACGGAAATACAAATACTCCGTCAATAGACAGCTATTAACAGAAAGGAAATGCAATATGACTCAGAAAGAAATGATTGAAAAGATTACTGATAACAAAGAAGCTTTAAATGCTGAAACAAATGAAGCAGCAGAGAATAACGCAGAAGTTACAAATGAAAATGAAGCTGCGGAGGTTGCGGAAGCAGCCGAAGAAAAGTTAAGCATTAAAAGTGTCATTAAAAAAATAAAGGATTTTATTCTTGGTATAGATTATTCTTCGGTTATAATGAGAACCATCGGTTCGTATTTTCTCATAATGGCATATTTTGTATTTAAGTTCAAGGATAAAATCAATCCTGTAAGCGAGTGGCAGAAATTTATTGAAAAAATGCCTTTAGGAAGCTTTATTGGTCTTGTATTTATCGCATTTGTACTTATTACAAGCATTCATGACATGTTTAAGAAAAAAACAAATGTAAGTGCAGCTTCGCTGTTTGTGGGAGCACTAACGCTTTCGTTTGTATTTTTATGGAAGTCAGAAAATTATTATTTTTGTATAGCGTTTATTTTCCTCTCAGCAATTGCCGCATGGTTCTGCTATAATTACGATGGCTTTAAATTTGTTGAGTATCTTCCGAAAAAAGCAGTTTATGCTGTTATAATTCTATTTACAGTATGTATGGCGGTATTCATATCAGTTTTTACCATATGTAAGCATATCGTCGGTTGGACAGCTACCTATGATTTCGGACTTTTCCTCCAGATGTATCATTATATGGCAGAAACCTTTGAACCGCTTACAACATGTGAAAGAGATAAGCTTTTATCACACTTTGCGGTACATTTTTCTCCGATTTATTATCTTATTCTTCCTTTTTATTATATTTTTCCGTCAGCAAATACACTTCTTATATCTCAGGCTGTACTTGCTGTTATCGGAGCAATCCCTCTTATGCTTATAAGCAAAAACAGGAATCTTTCAAATCTTGAAACAATTTCATTTTCAGTGGTATTTCTGTTTTGTTGTGCGATTGTAGGTCCATGCTTTTATGATTTCCACGAAAATGCATTTCTGCCTGCAATTCTCATGTGGTTTTTCTATGCAATCGAAAAGAAGAAAACAGTTCTGATGTATATATTCTTTGTACTTCTTCTCTTTGTTAAAGAGGATGCCGCACTTTATGCTGCACTTATCGGACTTTATTGCTTTTTCAATATGGAAAAGAAACATCACGGTCTTATTATGTTCTCGGTTTCAGTATTCTATTTTGTTATTGTAACAGGTCTTATGACAAAATTCGGCGAGGGTGTAATGACATCAAGAACATACGGCAATCTTATGATTGACTATGACGCTGGCCTTGGTGAAGTTGTTAAAACGGTTCTTATCAATCCGACATACTTCCTTACACAGTGTATCAGTGAAGAATCATTCAGATTTTTCCTTATTATGCTTCTGCCTCTTGGATTTATGCCGATTCTCTCAAAGAAATTCTCGCATTACTTCCTTGTAGCACCATTCATTCTTATGAATCTTGCTTCAGGATATGTCTATGCAAAAAATACAGACTTTCAGTATGTATTCGGAACATCAGCATGTCTTATCTATTGTGCGCTTGTAAATTATAATGATATAAAGGCAAAGAATAAGCAGTTTGTTCCTGTATTTATGAGCGTTGCAACATTATGCAGTTTCTCTACAATGCTTGGAGGTAAAACTAATTCTTATGATATGTATAAGAAATATAAAGAAGAATATCAGAGAAGAGATTCGCTCCTTGATGTAATTCCTGATGATGCATCTGTTGCTGTTTTTGATTCATTCCTACTTTGTCATATTGCACAGCGTGAGGAAGTATATCTTCTTTCAGATGCTTATCTTAACAAGCCGATTGATACGGATTTTGTTGTTATAAAATCAGGCTACAATGACCAGTGGCTTTTAGATGAAATTAATATAATTGAGCGTAACGGCTACAAGAAATATGGTGCTGAAAACAGTTTGATGACAATTTATGTCAGCCCTGAATATAAAGGAGTAAAAAATAATGGAAAACAAGCAGGATAAAATCTCTATTATTGTTCCTTGTCATAATGAACAAGAGGTGCTTCCGTTTTTTCTTGAAGAAGTTGACAAAGTTTATGCACAGATGCATGAAAAATACAACGTCGAATTTGAGTATATATTTATAGACGACGGCTCAAGAGATAAAACACTTGCACTTCTTAAGGAATATGCAGAGAAAAACTCACGAGTAAACTATATTTCATTTTCACGAAATTTTGGCAAAGAAGCGGGAATGTATGCAGGCTTACAGCATGCAACAGGAGATTATACAGTAATTATGGACGCTGACTTGCAGGATCCGCCTGAGCTTATGGATGAAATGTATAAGACTCTCATAGAAACAGATTACGACTGTGTAGCTTCATGTCGTGTAGACAGAAAGGGAGAATCAAAAATCCGTTCTGCATTTGCACATTCATTCTATAAAATTATCCGCAAAATATCAAAGGTTGATATTGTAGACGGTGCAAGAGATTTCAGAATGATGACACGTCAGATGGTTGATTCAATTGTTTCACTTGAAGAATACAACAGATTTTCAAAGGGTATTTTTGCATGGGTAGGCTTCAAGACAAAGTGGATTCCGTTTGAAAATATTAACCGTAAGGCTGGAACTACAAAATGGTCGTTCTGGAGTCTGCTCATATATGCGATTGATGGAATACTTGCATTTTCAACTGCACCTCTTGCACTTTCAGCGATATTCGGTATAGTGCTTTGTATGATTGCTATAATTATGATATTTGTAATCATAGGCAAAACGCTTATATTTGGTGATGATGTTGCAGGCTGGCCGTCACTTGCTTGTATAATGTGCTTTACATCGGGAATGTCAATGTTCTGCAACGGAATTATCGGTCTTTATGTTTCAAAGACATATTCTGAGGTTAAGAAGCGTCCGCAGTATATTATAAAGACAAAACATATAAATGAGTGATTATGAATTTGGGGATTAGAGCTGTATGTTCGATATAAATAATAAACTTACAATAAAAAATATTGGAATTATTATGATTACTTGCGGTGCTTTAATATTGTCTGTTTTCGCATATAAACGAATCAGTCGAGAACTATATTTGCAAAAGCTTTTGGAAGAAAATGTGATATTTGAAATCCCAAGTTTAAATATCAGAGTTCCCGTCCTTGAGGGAACTGATTCGAAAGCACTTCAAGTATCAGCCGGACATTTTGAGGGAACGGGTTCACCCGGTCATGATAATTACTGCATTGCAGGACATAACAGCACAATATATGCTGAAATTTTCAATGATCTTGATAACATCCAGATTGATGATGAAATGCATTTGATTGATACAGATGATAAAAGAACCAACTATATCTATATTGTTACGGAGTATACTATCGTTGATCCCCACAATGTTAGTGTTCTTAACGATTATGGCGATGACAGACTGACTGTTATATCGTGTACCGACGATGGAGAGTACCGACAGGTAGTTGTCGGAATCCTCAAAGAAAATAAATGATATATCGAAAGGAGCTTATTATGAAATTTACAATGATGTTTAACAAATTTTTAGCAGGAGTTATTTCCTTAACAAGTGTAATTGGTTTCGGCAGCTTTCCACATAACGTAGCCGAAGATGCTGTGTTTGAGGTTCAAGCAGCTGAAAGCAATAAAGAAATATTTGATGCTGAATGTTTTTTTGTTTATACAGGAACATATGGTGAGAAACAATTCCCGATCTTTGAGTACTATTACCCATCAAACGACATTTCAGGAACAAATTATAAACATCGTAAAAGTTACTTTAAAGGGGATGTTCCGAATGATCTGGAATATGGAGATATTTTTGTAACTGCCGGCGATGTTGTTACAACCTTAGATGAAAACACAAGAAATACTTACGAACTTGATCAAAGCACTGAATTACAAATCGTTGGCAATTGCTCTGAACTAATGGAAACTCAATCTTTGCAGGTTGTTGACAAAACCTATAGTGGAATGACGATGCCACCTGTTTATGCTGTTTTCACATTTCATCTGAGTGATGAGAACGAAAACAAGTATTATTATTCATTTGATAGCTTTGGAAGTACTCTTGGAATGAACATATCAGGAGCAACCGAGGGAGATACACTGTCTTTTGCTGTATATAAAGACAGCGTGATTGTCCCTGTGATGCAAAAAACGAATACAGATAAAGCAACCGGTGATGTGAATGATGATGGCGAATTTAATATATCGGATGTAGTATTGCTTCAGAAATGGCTGTTGTCTGTTCCAGACACTCACCTCGCCAATTGGAGAGCAGGTAATTTCTGTATTGATGACAGACTTGATGTTTTCGATCTGTGTCTGATGAAAAGACAACTCATAGCCAAACTTAACGAAAACACCAATTCCGCATTCGAATTGCAAAGTGTTTCTAATGTGCAAACCAATGTTGATAACCATAATGAATGGCAAGGCTATATCGCTAATTCTGAAAACGAACTCAATGAAATAATCCAAGAAAACGAAGGATTAACCGAACAGGAGATTTCATTAGAAGGCATTGACAAGAATTGCTTTGAAGATAAATCCATAATTATTATTTACAGTCCCTTCTGTCCAAGTAATCAATATTCAATAATTGATGACCTTGTTGTGTCAGAAGAAAACCTTAATGTATCTACTATAACTAAAAAATCTGATATGCCAAGACTTGATATGTGCTACAGAAGATATCTTTATATCGTAGATAAAAATGAAGTTTTAAATGCAAGCAAAATCACATTTAATGATACATCTTCACGTTATGGAGATATTGACGAAAAAGATGTAGTAAATTGGTTCAACACATGGTGCGAGTCTTAATACAACTATATGCACTTGCTTTCTTGCATACAAGGTATACTTTTACGACCTCCGAGATTTTTCTTGGAGGTCATTTTTTGATATTTTTTAAATTTTATGTTTGTTGACGGTCATCACCGCCAACAAACTATTTACATTTTCCAAAAAATATGTTATAATAATACTAAGAATATCTTGTTGACGGAGGTGTCGCATGGAAAAGGATAGAAATCGAAAGCTGAAGCTTCTGAAATTGTTGGAATTACTGCGTCAGGAAACAGATGAGCAGCATCCGATGAGAACAACTGACATCTGTCAGCGATTGGAAAGCATGGACGTCTCTTGTGACAGAAGAATACTTGCTTCGGAAATTCAGACTTTATGTGAGCAAGGATATGAGATACATCAATGTCAGATGGGCAGAGCAAAAGGATATTTCATCGCCGACCGTGCATTCAAAGTTCCAGAACTACGCATGCTGTTGGATGCTGTAGAAGCATCACAGCTTCTGACAGAAAAAAAGACGCAGGAACTGAAGGATAAAATTATCAATCTGAGCAATGACAGACAAGCTGAAATGCTGAAAAGTACTGTTGTGCGATTTAATTCCGCAAAATCTGCCAATGAAAGAATTTACCATACTATCGAAGCCTTAGAAGAAGCAATTCGCAAAAAGAAAAAAGTCACTATCCGATACTTCCATCTGAATGAATGCCGTGAAAAGGTATATCGTTCAGAAAATGGAATTCATACAGTAGAGCCTATCGCACTGGTATACAATAACGATAAGTACTACCTCACCTGCTACAATCCTGTTGCTGACAAGAATTACAATTACAGACTTGACCGTATTGAGTGGGTAGAAATTCTCAAAGAAAAGATAAGCCAAAATGCAGTTATCCGCAGTCGGTCAGTTGCAAAGTACACTGCACAGGTGTTCAAAATGTATGGCGGTGAAACCGTCAAGGTAACGCTTGTGTTTGATGCACGGATGATTGATTACATATACGAAAAGTTTGGAATGGATACTAAAATCCGTCCGTGTGAGGATGACAGCTTCACTGCAAATGTAGAAGTGCAGCTCAGTCCGACATTCTGGGGATGGCTGTTCCAGTTTACAGGACAGATGAGGATTACTGCACCGGAATGGGCGTGTGATGAATATACAGAAATGCTTAAGAAAGCAATAGGAGAACAATCATGACCGAAAAAGAACAAAAATCCGCAGCGAAGGCATTCGCTGAATACTGGAAAGATAAAGGCGATGAAAAAAGCGATACACAAAGCTTTTGGCTGTCGTTATTGCATGATGTGTACGGTGTAGAAGAACCGACAAAATATGTTAGTTTTGAAAAACGTGTAAAAGATACCACCACTAATTTTATTGATGTGTATATTCCGTCAACAAGGGTAATGATTGAGCAGAAAACGCTCGGCAAAAATCTCCGTAAAGGGATTATACAGTCCGACGGTTCTATCCTTTCGCCCTTTCAGCAGGCGAAGCGTTATATTGTGAATTTACCTGTGGACGAGCATCCGAGGTGGCTGATTACCTGCAATTTTGAAGAATTTCTC
>JAZRCW010000063.1:0-1178 GCA_045659945.1 Ruminococcus sp.
TAAGAAGCATATTAATTAACTCATTCAAAACAATTCCTCCCTGTGTTTTTCTAATCTTAGCTTTAATCGCTCAATTCTTTTATATATAGCCGCTTCTGAAACGGCAGATTTTTCAGCAATTTCCTTTATGGTTTCCCCATTCAGATAATATTTTTCAAGGAGAGAAAGCTCGTCCTTTGTAACGTATGTGTTGATTATCTCATAATTATCTGAAATAAAAGCCTTTTTATCTTCAATAGGTTCATCAAGAGAATCCAGACTTATATCTCTGCCATCTTTTTTCAGATATCTGCTAATAACCTTGTCAGCTGCCCTGTAAAGCGACAGAACTGTATTTTCCGTTAATTCAACCATTTCAAGCTTTTTGTAGAGTATCAGAAAAACTTCCTGAACACAATCACTTGCTGATTGTTCATGACGCAGCTTTACACGACAATAATTATATATCTGTCTATAATATTTTTTGAATAGTTCTTCATATTCGTCGATACGCATCTGTTTCCCCCTCTCTATAAATATAAATGCAAAAAGACGCCCACTTTTAGACAACCCAAAAATATATTTGTATACATGTCTAAAAATATGCGTTTAAATTTGTGAATATATACAACAAAAGCTCCCTGATGGGAGCCTTTATCAATTTCAAGTGGGCCATTAGGGACTCGAACCCCAGACCGTCCGGTTATGAGCCGGATGCTCTAACCAACTGAGCTAATGGCCCTTGAATATGAAAAACGGAAGTCTAAGCGACTTCCGTTTTAAAGTGCCGGCATTGAAATAGTTTCCCGGGCCGTCGCCAGCCAAGTATCATCTTCGCAACAGAGCTTAACTTCCGTGTTCGGAAAGGGAACGGGTGTGACCTCTGTGCCATAAACACCGACTCTTAAAAACTGAATAAGGATGAAGTAATGTGTTGTTCAAGAGAGAACATATTGCAATAGGAAAAGCCCTCGACCGATTAGTACCAGCAAGCTGATCGTATCACTACGCTTACACTATTGGCCTATCAACCTCATAGTCTATGAGGGGTCTTAACTAAAAAGTGGGATATCTAATCTTAAGGGCGGCTTCACGCTTAGATGCCTTCAGCGTTTATCCGTTCCGCACATAGCTGCCCAGCTGTGCCACTGGCGTGACAACTGGTGCACCAGAGGTGCGTCCATCCCGGTCCTCTCGTA
>JAZRCW010000064.1:0-23017 GCA_045659945.1 Ruminococcus sp.
AATCATCAGACCACGGTACTTTTCATTCGGTTCGGAGTATTTATGAATCGCAGCATTGATTTCATCCTCACACCCGCAGGCACAGCTTGAGGGGATCACCTCAAGATCATCTTCATATGGTGCATCCCAATCCGTTTCATAAATCTGCGGTTCAGCCTGAATCTCAAGGGGACAATAGAGCTTCATTTCCTGTGTGGGCTTTGCGGTAACCGTAAAATCTGCCTGACCTGTAATTCCGAGGTAGTGGTCACGAACCTCTGCAAGATCTTCACGTCTGTCAAGCATTTCTGCCACCGTTCGAATCATCAGAACTCGCAAATCTTCATCACCGAGCATTTTCTCAAAGGTGAAGTGCTTCTGACCTGTATGGGCAAGCTCTGCAATGCGATCTGCCATAGCTTTCAGCTCTGCGTGGAGCTGACGTTCTCCGTAGGTGAATTCACTCTGCTCAATGATTGCTCTTGCATTAGAGATAAATTCCGACTTCCGAGCGTAATCTGACCCCTCGGCTTCAACAAGGAATCCGTCATTGCCGTTGGCATCGAGGAAGAGAATGCAATGGGCAGTGCCTCCCTCCATATACATCAGATCTCTGTTCTCAATGATTTCAGGTGCGTCCTCAAGGGGATGATCTCTCAGCTGCTCAAACCGCTTACCGTAGAGGGGGATGATTTTCTCCACCTCAATCTGCATCGGCTCGTAGCTGTAAGCCTTGTGGTTCAGCGGAGCATTGAATGTGATTTTTTTCATAGGTATCAACTCTCTTTCATTTTAATAGTATAGGGGGAATAAAAAATGCCGAACCAATCGAGAATTTACTTCTCAATCAATTCGGCATAACAAACAAGAAACCGTCAGAAACTTTGTGAATGTTTTTCACATTAAAAAAGAGCAGACTTCGGATTTTTTCTTCCAAATCTGCTCTCAATTCTCTTGAAAATCAAAAAACGCCCGTTCAAGTCCTGTTTCAGGCTTGAAAAGGCAAAATGTCATCTACGGTTTTGCACTAAAAATTTTTGGCTCCAGATACGCAAAAAAGCCCGAAATTTCGGGCTTTTTTGGTCTGTCATCTATTTTGTATAACAGAGATGTGCTCCTGACCCAATTTGGATCACCTTTTTTTTGACCGATTTTACGAGGTTTTTGAGTTGTCAGAAATCTTTATCGTTAAAATACAGATAAGAACTTTCACCCCCTTGACCTCAGCCGGTCAGGGATTCTTTTTTTTGCAAACAAACAGAAACCTTCACCCTGTTCCTTGAGGTACTCATAAAGATCCTCTGCCGAAGTCAGGAGATAGACCTCAATCTTATTGCCCTTAGGGATGCCAAAGAAATATTCACCGTTTTCTTCTCTGTCGTAGAGATAATCACGGATTACTCCGAAACGGTCGAAGGTGATCACAGTAAGCATTGTAATCAGATCCTGCTGAAACTCTGTTTCTTCCATGATGCACTCTACGCATTTATCAGGTAGTTCACCGCTGCATTTCAGCAGTTCCTTTTTGTCATCTACGTTCTTCACCAGCATAGAAACAATTGCCACAAATGTTGTTTTTGAAATCATCATATTCTTTTCCTCCATATTTTCGGTTTACATCATGCTCATACCCTCGTCGGGTTCTTCGTTCATTTCCTCGGTAGAGCAGATTTCCACATACTCACCAAGAATGTTCAATGCCTCGGAATAACTTCCGGAGGCTGTAACTCTACTCTGCATTTCCTGTGCCTGTTCTCTCATGCCGTTTTCACGAAGTGTCCTGCTTGCCGTACCAAGCAGATTGAAAATATTGCCGTCTGAACCAATAAGCGGACATTTGGGTTTCTCATTCATCGCCATGATATTCCTCTATCATTTCCCTCAGTTCGAGTTTCTCGCTGTCGATATAATCCTTTGCCAGCTGATCTGCTTCATGGATGTCATTTTCCAGAAGTTCATAGCCGACTGCCGCATGGATGATGTCGACGGCGTTTTTCTTTTCTTTGCTGTCATAAATCTCAATCGTGAATCCGTCACACTGAACAGTTTGACCGTCCCGATTTACTCGGAACGGTCTGCTCGGTGTGATCTTCACTTCAAATCCCATGTATTTCGTAGCTATCCCTCCTTACTGAAACGATAACTGGAAGTCATCTGTTTCTTCCATATCTTCTTCAATATCCTCATCTTCCTCCTGTTCCTGATGCTGTACATGGTATACCGCACGTTCAATGGCAGCTCTCAGATACGAGGTATCCATGCCGTTGGCCTCATAGCCCTTTTTGATGCCGTTGTAGTATGTCGGACTCGGCGGAGCAATTTCACCGCAATTCATGAGATACGCCATACCTTCACGGATTTTGCCGTCGACCTCTACTTCGAAAAGCTCCTTGCGGTACATCCGAGGGAAGCCCTCGTAACGATCAAGGCTGAGTTCATCCCTTTGGTCGATCTCCCAGAGCAGTACAGGAACCTCCGCACCTTCCTTCGGGACGATGGTTGCCACCCCTCTGAATTCCAGTTCATAGTCGGGAATCATTCTCGTTCCCACAACCTTGGAGTTGGGACAGCGGAAAGCCATCTGCTCAAGGTTGATGTTACTGCCATAGGCAATATATAAGCGTTTGTATTTCATAGTGATCTGTCCTTTCCTTTACATGGACATTGCCATGCCTTCATCTTCTGTTTCTTCAAAATCGTCACAATCGCTCACAGCGGCTTCCAAGTTTTCATCGGGTGTTTCCCCGACTTCTTGTCTATCGTCGCTTACAGGCTCGACACGCTCGTCACAGGGCGGTTCATTCCGCTGTTCCTGTTCACGAGCCGCAATTCTTTCCTGTCTGAGTCGCTCACGCTGTGCAATCGCATCTTCAGGATGCCGCCAAGCGATATTACCATTGAGATGCTTTAGTAAGTGAGTCCTGCAATTCTTGTATTCATCTCCGATGAGCCCAAGGTTCAAGAGCCACACTCGGAAGCTATATCGCATATTATCCGAATGGGACACAGCAGGTGAGCAGTATTTCTTTGTCATCGCCGCATTGCTGATTGCAAGGGCAAGTACAATCTGCGCCCTGACTTCACCTGCATGGAGCGATGCATTACAGCATCGAATTTCATAATGTCCGTGCTGAAAATAACTGTGCAGATTCAAGGCTCGATATCGAAAATTTGAGTAGTGACGATACTGCTCATTCATATTGCCACGATACCAGAGTTCCTTGATCTTTTCCATGCTTTTTGGCCTTTTCTTATTCAGTTCTTCGACAAACTGCTTGTCCACCTTTGCACAGTAGCCCTCTCTTGCGGATGATACCTGCAAGGCATCCCACAGGAAATCCTCTTTGCTTGCGAAGATGTTCACAAGATTTCTGATATGCTGTGGGGTGTAATCATCTGCTGAAATGTGAATGTGTGTGCCGCAGCAGTATTCCGGGCCACACCGACCTTTTGCATGGCGTAAGGCCCTGATAACCTCCTGAAGAAGCGGAATATCCTCATAGCCAAGCACAGGACTGTTCAGCTCAACACTGTAGGATTTCGACGCATGATTGCCGTTTGCGTCCACACAGCGGATACTGCCGTCATAGACAATTGACCACTCTCTGCCTTGCTCATCATCGACAGTATATTTGTCATAAGTTCCGCCTTCGTGATTTGGTGTACCTCCAAGCACCTTAGCGATTGCCTTTGCCGCCTGACAGCGAGTGAGACCTGTCATCTCGATTTCGATACCGAAGTTTCTTGTTTTGATTCCTTCAAAATTTCCTGCCAATCAATCACCTCCCAAATAAAAACGGCCTGCATCTGCAAGCCGTTTTCTTGTTTATTTCTTCTCAACCTCTGCCTTTACCTCGTACCCTCCCTTGAATATGATGATAATTTCAGTTTTGCTCAGTACCTTGATACACTCAATCAACTTTCGTATCAGCACATCATCAAAGGATTCCAACTGAAATCTGCTGTTTTCAATCTCTGCAAGCGTGCTTTCGATTTTGTCCCTTGTATCATCGGAAACCTTGCACTGTGCTTTCAGTGACAGGAGCTTTCCGCTGAGCTGCGTTTCTTCCTCAAAGAGCATTGCGAATTCGCTGTCGAGGGTGTCCTCGTCACAGGAACCACTTGTAATGAGTGAAATCATATCGTTTCGGGCTTTGTCGATTTCCTTGAGCCTGTCCTCGATTTTCTTGATTTCACTCTGTTCCATACCTGCAAGCACCGATTCCACATTGGCTTTCAGAATTTTTGCCACATCGTCACCGCAGTCATAAAACTCATTAACCGCCTGAATGATTGCTCTATGGAGTGGTTCTTCGTGGATAGTTGGTGAACCCTTGCAGTACTTACTGCCGTGTTCTAATCGGCTGATACAGCGCCATACCGGCTGCTTCTTCCCATGCTGACTCCATACTGCTCTGCGATATGAAGTACCACATTCTCCACAGATTAACAACTCGGTCAAGGCATGCTTGCTGCTGTATTTGCCTTGTTCTGTTACACCTTTGTTGGTGTGCTTTTTCTTAGCATTTCGCCTTGCGAGTTCCTGTTGAACCATGTTGTAGGTATTACGATCTATGATTGCATCATGGCAGTCTGACACAAGGTACATTGGTCGTTCTCCATTATTTTTAACTTCCTTATGTGAAATGCAGTCGATTGTATATGTTTTCTGCAACAGACAATCGCCAACATATTTTTCGTTGTGAAGAATCCGTCGCACTATTATACGACTCCATTCTGTATTTCCAAGTGCAGTTTTTCTGCCGTGTAGAATCAGGGCATCAACAATTTTCTGAATAGAATACCCGTCCAGAAACCAGTTGAATATCATTCTGACAGTTTCCGCTTCTTCTTCAACAATTTCGGGTTTCCCATTTTCACCTTTACGATATCCAAGCCAATGTGTATACTGATATCGCACCTTTCCCTCTCTCATTGCCATCTGTATTCCAAGGGAGACGTTCTTGCTAATAGATTCTGATTCTGCCTGCGCGAATGAACCGTACAAGGCAATCATAAATTCTGAGGTCATGGTCAGCGTATTAATGTTTTCTTTCTCGAAGATAACTCCGATCCCCATATCCTTGAGCTGTCTAACATATTCAAGGCAGTCTACTGTATTTCGTGCAAAGCGGCTGATTGACTTTGTAAGGATAAGGTCAATTTTTTTCTGCTTGCACATGCGAATCATTCGATTGAACTCGGTTCTTTTCTTGGTCTGTGTACCGCTGATTCCTTCATCTGCGAAAATACCTGCAAGTGTCCATTCTTTCTTGCTGTGGATGAGATCGGTGTAATACTCAATCTGTACCTGGTAGCTGTTCTGCTGTTCTTCCTGTTCGGTAGATACTCGGCAGTAGGCAGCTACACGAAGCTGTTTATACTGACTGCGGTTATTTGCTGTCTGCGGTTTCGCAGGAATCACCGTTACATTCGTTGCCGTTGCCATGTGATGTACTCCTTTCCGTTATATTGTGAATGATTGTGCCGTTTATCAGCTCAATCTCTATGGTGCAAAAATGGCTTACCCATATCCTTGATACGCAGGATTTGAGCAAGCCAACATCTAAGCTATTCAGTTGTTCATGACCGACAAGCAGACTTCTGAGAAGCTCTGTCTGCTGTGGTTTATCGCTGTATGTACAGCAGTCATACTGCATCTGAGCCAGACGCAGGATTTCGGATTTGGTTCTGTCGTAGTCGAGCTGTGCCGCATCCATCATATGACGGATTTCGTTCTGCTGACGAATGACTTCACCGCTTGGTGTGTATGCACTGGATTCTGTACTGCTTTCCAACAGACTCGGATTTGCGATTACGGAATTCAGCACATTCAGAATTGCTCCGATGAGCATCTGATCTGTGAGTCTGTAATCCAACGGATAGCATTCCTTTCTACAGCAGTCCCATTTCTCGCTTCTGGTATTACCACCTTTACGGAATAATCTGTTTCCGCACTCCTTGCAGAATGTACGATTACGGATTTCCTGCAAATCATCAGTGATTACACAGAGAGATGTAGCTTTTGAAACTCTTGTTGCATTGGCTCTGCGGAATGTATCTTCATCAATTAGCTGTGGATACTTGTCCGTACCCAGATACTTCTCGTTTTCAATGATACGCTTCACCATGTTCTTGTTCCATGCAACGCCATCATTGTACGGAACCTCCATTGATTGAGCGATTGTAGTCAGACTATCTCCATTCAGATAACTGCGGAAGACTGTCACTACCGCTAATACTTCCTTTGGATTGGCTGCGATTTCTCCGTTCTTCATCATGTATCCGAATGGAATCTTTCGGTTCTTTGCCATTTGTTTTCACTCCCTTCTGCCTGTATGTACAGGTTTTCAGCAACAATGATACCACAACTCTTTGCTGAAATCCAGTCACTATATGCAATAAAAAGCACTTGTGATTTTTGGTCACAAGTGCTATATCTTTTCTTTCAGTTCAATTCCACCGAGCAGATGAAAGGTCAGCTCATTCTGGTTGGCTGTAATCTCATCCACCATACTGTCAAAGGTTTCAGGTTCAAAGGATACCATTATATCCTCTCGTTTTTCAAAGTAATCTATGAGCATATCCAGCTGATCCAGAACATCATCTTCATCATCGGAACGTGTTATTTTCTTCAGTTCGGCTTGTAGCTTTCTGATCTTGTTATTCAGCTCCTTGCTTTGCTCCTGATATTTGCCCTCATCCATAAAGCCCTTGGTACGGAGTCTTGCGATAATGTGGTTCTGCTCGCGGAGTTTTGCAATCTCCTTATGGATATCCATTACACGGACATTGCCACCGTACTTCTTCCATTTCAGTTCCTGCAGCATTTGTTGTAAGGGAATAAGTATGCTGCGGTAGTGGTGCAGGAGCTTGTTGTGGAGTTGGATAAATGCCTGATATATTTCGGTTTCAGACATTCTTTTTATATCACAGGATTCTGCGTTTATATAATGGGTTCTGCATACCCAATATGCTTTTCCTTTACGGATTTGTTTTTTAAACGTTGATCCACAATGTGAGCATATGATCTTCTTAGAAAGCGGATATATAGAAAGTTTTTCAACTCTTGGCTTCTTTCGTTCATTTATCAGAATCTGTGCTTTCTCAAATGTTTCAACGTCGATTATTGGTTCATGAGTATTTCTGATGTAGTATTGTTGTTTCTCTCCATGATTTCTGACTTTTTTAAAAGGCAGGGAAATATTATAGCTTTTCTGCCACAGAGAATCTCCAATGTATCTTTCATTTGTAAGAATGTATTGAATTCCGGGTACAGCCCAACAATGTCCTTTTTTATCTTTGGACTGAAAACTTTTATTAAGTTCCCGACAGATAGCCATATATCCGTAACCGCTTAGGAATAAGGTATATATTCTTCTTACAACTTCTGCTTCTTCCTGCACGATTTCGAGAATACCATTTTTAATTCGATACCCATATGGAGCAGAATGTTGGTTGATGGTGCCTTCTTCCATTTGTTTTTGATATGACCACTTCATGTTTGCAGAAATTGAAGTAGATTCCTCCTGCGCCAGACCGCCGAGGATGGTAATCATAATCTCATCGGTCATATTGGCTGTGTCGATATTCTCTTTCTCGAAGAATACGGTAATTCCAAGGGCTTTCAATTCTCTGAGGTTCTTGAGACAGTCCTTTGTATTTCGTGCGAATCGGCTGATGGACTTGGTATAGATCCTGTCGATCTTACCACGTCTGCAGTCCTTCATCAGCCTTTGGAATTCGTCACGCTTGTCCTCACGGGTACCGGTGATACCTTCATCGGCATACAGGTCTACAAGTTCTTCTGTGTCTGATTCCTCGAACTTATGGCTGTAGTAGGTCAGCTGTGCCTGATAGGAATTCAGCTGATCCTCGCTGCTTGATGAAACTCGGCAGTAAGCGGCAACTCGCCGTTTCACTGTTTCGGTCAGAATGCTCGGTTGAATTACGGTTATCGTTGCCATTCTTCTCATTCCTTTCTGCTTTGCTTTTTATTTACTACAATACCACATTTCTCTGTGAATTGGAATCACCAAACCGGACAAATTTACTCGTCCGAATCTGTGTAATCTATATGCTTGTCCGTTTCTTTGCCTGCGATACAGCAACACATGGCAACTACGCCAACCGTACCGCCTACAATGCACCCAATAATAAATCCAATCATGCTGCAACCTCCATATCTCGCGCAGAAGGAAACTCTGCAAATACTTCTGTGGCTGTTTTCTTTGCAACCTCCGTTTTCTGCTGCTCGGTGAGATGTTCCTCGTTTTCAAGGAATACCTGCATCAGTGCGTACATCAGCTCTGCTTGTCCGTATTTTTTCATTATCTCTGACTCCCTTCATTTGTTATTTTGTCCCAGAATGTATGCAGTTCTTCAATGCTGTCAGCTCTGTTTTTAACAGAGAGTGCATCCAGTGCAACATCCGCATATTTTGCTTTTTCCAGATTGACTCTCGGATCAAGTATGGATACGATGCCTGTATCATTTGCCGAGCGTATTAGTCTGCCTACGCCCTGTTTAAGCTTTATTACCATTTCGGGAACAGCTACCTCATCAATCGGATTTTCGGTCAGTGACATCTTGTATTCAATAATCGGTTCCGGCACAGGGAACGGCAGCTTGTACACAATCACCTGTGACAAGCTTTCGCCCTCTACATTGATGCCCTCCCAATATGTTCCTGTTCCGAGAATCACGGAATTGGTATCTGATTTGAATTTCTCAAGCTGATATGCCTGTGATGAGGTCTTGCTCTGCATCAAAATCTTGTATGGCAGATGCATATTGCTCAGCTTCTTATACACATATTCCATATCTTCTTTTGAGGTAAAAAGAATGAGTGCCTTTCCGTTTGTTACTTCAAGAAGCTTTACAATTTCCGCTATGGATGCTGCTCTGTATTCCTTTCGGCATTCTATGCTCGGATATGGCATTTCTCTCGAACAGTACAGCATTGTGTGATTGTCGTAATCAAAAGGTGACTTCTTCGGTTCAGATACCATGCCGATTATAGGATATCCTATGCTGTGCAGATAGTACCCGCATTTTTCTCTCGGCGTTCCTGTCTGCTTGTCCGAGATTGTTGCCGATGTCAGAATAGTACATCTTCCTTGTGAAAAGAGCAATTTTGAGATATCCTTTCGGATCTCTTTCTGACACACACATAATCTGAGGCTTTTTTCTTTTTCAAGCCATACAATGTTTTCCTTCAATCCATTGGTTGCTTCACGCAGGAACTGCAATACCGGACCTGCATCCCTTTCCGTTCTTGCATTCAGCGATGCGAGTTTTCTTCTGATCACAATCAGCTTATTCTTGATATCTTTATTTATTTCCAGAAAGAAAGAGGTAGCATCTCCTTCTGACTTTTTTTCCTGTTCATGCACCTGTACTCCGAACATACGGAACAATTCTTCCAGTTCCATTATGATTTCTTCGGCATTTGCCTTCATAATTGGATTTCGGATATTCTTCACTGATTCGGAGATTACATGAACGATATCCGATTTACTGTAGGCTGTGGTGTATGCACTTCTGAACTTGCTTTCAATGTTGTGTGCCTCATCAATGATATATGTGCTGACCGAGGGACTGAACAATCCTTTTCCTTTCTGCTGATTCATGAGATGTGATACAAGCATATTCTGATTGCAGATTACAATTGCATTTTCGTATACAAGACTTGAGCGTATTTTGTGATACTGACAGCTTTGTGTATAGGGACAGCTCTTGCACCGATCTTTTCCGAAATTGGAAATACTGATCTTATCCCATTCTGCATCGGAAATATTCATAGTAATCTCAGCTTTATCCTGTTGTCCGTTTCTTATCGTCTGCCACAAACGACCATAATAGATATCATCCTTATGGTGACTGTGCAAACTATGTACTCGTTTCATGCAGGCATAATTCTTCATGCCTTTTGCAAGAATTATATTTGCATGAACACCAAGCATTTTCAGAACAGACTGTGCATCGTGATAGAGTTGTTCCTGTAGTGCAATGGTAGATGTTGCAATAATTACTTGTCTGCGTTCTCTGAAATACTGAATCAGTGCAGGTACAAGATACGCAAAGGATTTTCCGATTCCTACCTCAGCTTCAACTGCAAGAGGTCTTTTTTCAGTAATGGCAGTACAGATTTCGCTTGCCATTTCCATTTGGCCGTCACGCATTTCAAAGCCTTTTGCAGCGGCTTCTTCAAAAAATCGTTTTACCGTTTCATCAAGAGGGTATTTAATCAGATGCATCATATTTTCATTCCTCATTTCATTCATTTAGTCCAAGGCTTTTTTTCAGAGCCTTATCAATTTTCCTCATATCACTTCCGCTGAGTATCCCTATAAACTTACCAAGTCTGCTGATTGAGATTGTTCTGAGCTGCTCGGTGAGAACATAGGACTTCTTGCTGAATATATCCTTGCTGTGCAGAGTTACATGGACTGCGGTTGTTTTCTTTTGTTTCGATGTGACCATTGCTACAATTGTGGTATCCGAATAATAGTTGCCTTTATCGTTCTGTATGATGACAACAGGTCGGATACCGCTTTGCTCAGAGCCTGACGCTCCATTCATATTGGCAAAGTACACATCACCTCGTCTTGGTTTTCTATACATAGTAAATCCTTTCTATGTAACAGCCGCCGCTTTGTACACGACGGCTATAGGTCGTTTTACCTTTATGCCACCCCATCCGGGTGACTTCACTGCTGCTAAACGCAGCAGCACTTTCCTTCAAATCGAAGGTGCCGGAAATTATCTGACAGGATTACTCCTGCCCCCGCCGGCAAAAGGAACAACTTCGGCTGATTGGCGTCCTTACCAATCACATAGATCTGGGCCTCTTGGACTACAACATCCAAGCCGCTTTTTACGGAAGTACCTTACCCCAACTTTCATGGCCTTACAAAGCTGGCACTGCTTTGCTGATCTTCGCATATTTTCTCGCTCGCTCTTTCGAGGTCTTGGCGTATGGAGATCTAAGCTGACGGAAATGCATCCATCATCGGAGTACGACGTACCGAAGTGTTGGTATTCAGTTGTCAAGATTCTTGTGAAAGGTTTATTTTCCCTTTCACCCTGTAGCCATGAAAAATGGGCTTTTTATGCATTCACTTTACAATTTCAGCGATTTTACCAATCCACCTACTTACTGCAGACTGGTCTATCAGTAAAAATGACGAGATTTGCTTCTGCGTATAGCCTCCAATACGATGCAGACCGTATGCTATTCGTTTTATTTTAGGTATTGCCATGATTTGTTCATACATTTCGATATCGTCAATCAATTCTGGCCAATCACGCACTATATCAGTGATGTATAAATCCTTTGTTTCCAGTGTTTCACTTTCTTCGTTATCAAAGAGTTCTACTGAGCCTTCATAGAATGTTCTGTCTGAGTTGAATACACTGCGTTCAAATTCAAGCATTGATTCAATTTGTTCCTCAGTCATACCATTTGCACGATAATATGCTTTAGTCTTTTCCCATTCTTCCTTAAATATTTTTTCTGCTAATCCATGAATATATGCCATTGTGTTTTCCTCCGTTTTGATTTTTTAGTTGTTGGTTGAATCAAAACGAAGGCTTACGGATATTTCGCTGTCATGCACAGCCAAGGGTAGGTGAGTAACATAAAAAGTCCTTTCCTCGTCAAACGAAGAAAGGACTCTTAACGCTATACGAAACCATCGTGCAATAAAAAACGCCGCAGAAACAAACAGACATAGCTATAGCGTAACTATAACTTGTCTATCCGGTTTCGTACGGCGCTTGGCAGCCTGATTCTAATGAATCTTCTCCGCTTGCACGATTAAAAATCGTAATAGTTATTATTCAATTTTAGTAAGATATACTGTAAAGTCCTGATCTCTGCTGTGTCCGAATGTACGGAAGTAGGCAAAATTCAGAATATATTCATTCTTACATTTTTTGCATTTAACCTGCATATGTCCACGTGCATCTGCAAATACAGTCGAAATACGGAAATTACAATTCGGGCAAAGTATATCTCTTTTGGTCAGTGTTGCGACCTCTGCTTTTGAGATTTCCAGTTTTTTAAAAATCTCATTACTCATTGATTCGATCATTATCCACCAGCTTTCCCATTATTCAGATGAAGCTCGTTGGATATATATTCGTCGATTTTATGTTTTTCAAACAGCTTAAGCTGCTTCATTCGTATAGTAAGCGCTGTATATGATACACCAAGATATGTTGCCATATCCTGAAGAATTTCCTTGTCTTTTGTTGTAAAGACATTTTCACCATAGATGCATATATTTTTTCCATTGGTAAACTGCATGCAGGTGTTTCTCACAAGAGCTGATGGCATAAGCAATGCAGCGGCTCCTCTGTCTGCCTGACATTCTCTGAAGCTCATCATTTCAGAAAGTTCTTCCATCGGATATTCTATGCTGCTGTCAAATTCTCTGTGATAAGCAGACACAACAGGTGAATTCGTAAGAATAGATTCGATATAATGAAAGACCTCATGTGCGATACAGAAGTATCTTCTACTGCGTTCATGCGGATACTTCAGAACTTTATCCAGCAGTATTGTCTTTTCGGGAATCAAAACAGACTGAATTTTCCCTTGATAGTATACTTTGATTGCTGTAACACCATCGCCAAGAAAAGAGAGCTTATTCGGATCATTTTCTGCAATCGAAACATACAGCAGCTTAAGCTTGAAGTAATTAATTGCAAAGTCTACAATATCTACGGGTTGGGTGTCATAAGCCTTCCCCTTGTGCTGTCGGATAAGACATTCGCAGATTTCATCAATTTCTGCATTACGAAAACGTGGGACTCGGTTATTCATCTATTTCACTCCTGTCATTTTCAATGTTTCTTGGTTATACTGCGTTCTTAGCAAGTATAAGGCCTCTGTTTACGCCACGATGTACAATAATCAACCCTCTGCTTTCAAGTTCTGTAAGGTATGCATGTATTGTACTGGTCGAGTTAATGCCAAGTTCCTGACAGATTTCTCTGATAGACGGTGGATAACGACGCTGATCGTATGCATCTTTAATCATAGCATAAACAGCCTGAATCTTTTCTTCTCTTTCCTGAAATTTCTTTTTCACAATCTTGACCTCCTGATATGTATTATGGAAGCCTCTTTTCTTATTGTTCTACGTTCTTCAGAACCCTTATTGCAACACCCTGAATGATAACATCATCGTAATACTGATCTTCCATTTCACTGTTTGCGGGGTGCAATCGAATTTTCTTTATCTTTGGTTCCGGATAATAGCGTTTCAATGTTGCAGTAGAATCAGTTGTGCTTGTTAACGCTACAACGATATCTCCGGGATTTGCGGTGGCTTGCTGACGTACAACAATCAAATCTCCGGGTTCAATTCCTGCCTCAATCATTGATTCACCATCAGCTTCAAGTACGAAGAATGTGCCTTTACCAAGATATGCAGCAGGAAAGGGGATAAGCTCCTGTACATTTTCTTCTGCATACTCTGGTAATCCGCAGGCTACCTTGCCAACTAACGGGGCATTGACAATTTCCTGCTGTGGTTTATTCTTGCTTAAAGTGATGTTACGGGCATTCTCAATTTCAAGCATTCCGTTTTTACGCATTGTGGCAAGATACCTGGAAAGAGTGGATTTTGGCATTCCCAATGCTTCTCCTATCTCTCGTGATGAGGGAGATTCTCCGAACTTGCTTTTATAATCTTCAATGAAATTGAGTATGTATTTATAATATTCTGTGTTCTGATGCTGCATATGTATGCTCCTTTCTGTAAATGGAACTATGTTCTATATACAATTATAACCCCTATCAACTTTAATGTCAATAGGGGTTTTCGTTGTTGTCGGAGTACACCGACAGGTCGTGGCAACTTTGTATACTTGCACAAAATGAGAAACGTATGTTTGTTGTGTTTTCACATACACATCAAGCAAATATCTTCAAATTTACAAAGAAATTCCTTGTTGATAAAGATACCGTTCTCTTTCATTTGTTTATATGCTGTCTGGCAGATCGGGAATATCTTATCTATAAATCCAAGACCATATGTCTGTTTTTGAAGTACAGTATATGCTTCGTCCCACGAATTGCTATTCACAACAGCTTGGATTGTAAGTATTTCTGAAATCATTCGTGGAAGAGCTTCAGTCGTGAATTCGCTATATTTCACTTCATAAATAAGTTCAGCAAGGCGTTCTCTGTTTATCTGTTCACGGGATCGCCCCGTCATTTTCGTATGAATATGATTTCCGAGCATATCTGCAATCATTTCTCTCCATACACGATAACCAAATGCACCTTTTCCATTATGAAAAATAGCCGGAATATACTTTCCCTCCATACTTGGGATTGTTTTTGTGTCAGAAAACTCAGCTCTCATGCAGACAATATGACCTATTTCATGCAGCAATACAGACAGAACATTCCCTTGCCACTCGCTATTGATTTTTGGTACATAGATATCTGTTATGTACAGGATACCATTCATATTGCCTTCAACAAATGCCATGCCTTTGGTATTCTTAAAAAATCCCCATCCTTATATGAATTGGATTTCAGATAATGCGGAAAATGCTCTGTGCAGAACACTTCAAAGGCCTTTGCTGCACCCTTAGCAGTACATAATTCAAGCATGAGATTATTATCATTGAAATCCGTTCCTAATATGCAATTGTAAGCGTTTTTCGCTTGATTGAATAATTCTCGTATTTCGGAACGTTTCATTTGTTGGCTATCTCCTTATCTTGTTTCGTTATTTTCCAAATAAATGTCACTCAATTTCATAATCTTTGCTGTCATCGGCATCACCATTCATATAAGTAAAGCACATATATATCCCTGTGACCGCCGAGCTTGCAGCCCAGATGTGAGCAGTGTCACAGTTCATATAGGTTTTATCACTGTGTTTGAGTTGTAACATTTCATGACAAGCAGTGGTCAAAGATGCAGCATCCTTTGTAGGGTTCGCTTTCACGGTCTGTTTCACAAATTCCTTAACGGGTATAGGAATCATGATAATTCAGCCTCCCTGATCGCTTGCATTACAGATTCTATAAGCATTGGACGACGCATTTCTCCAACCATGATGTCAAACGAATCGCCTGTACCGTCACCGTACATCAGCTCATCTGCATCTGCTGTTTTCAGCCAGAATAGAGTCTTTTGTAAACCGTTGAGCGTAGTTGTATCGAATCCTTTGCGTGATAGAAATGTAAGATTGATATCGTGCTGTATATTCATATGTAATTCTCCTTATTATCCCATATTGTTTTTTATGAATTTTACTCTTTCGATCAATTCATCACTAAAGCCCTCTAAATCTTTGTCCGTTATAGCACCCTCCTGCAAAAGGTTTACGATATTACTAATCATAGATGAACGTGCATTTCTTGCAATTACACCTGTTTTTGTACCATCGACCTTGATTCTGTCGAAAATCTCCCAGAATTTATCCGATGCATTTTTGTCAGAAGTTAAGACTGCCGCATATTCCTGACATAATCTCTCCATGTATGATTCCTGCCAGACAGTTATTCGACTGCAATACAGTTTCCAATCGGCTTCATTAATATCTATTCTATGCATCTTATCCTCCTTTCTGATAATCATGCGGATGATACAGCCGAAATGTATAGCCGTGTATTACACTCCTAAATGCTTTTCAATCACCGCCATAATCTCATCCAGCCGCTTTTCACCGACACCCTTGATACTGCCGATTTCCTTTCTCACTTCATCAAGATCAAGTGTCGGAGCCTCTGCATCTGCCATGACGTTATTGTAATAGTTCGTCAGAAAGTTCTGCATTTCCTCACGAGTCATGCCTTTAATTTTCTTGTATGTAGCTCGGTCGAGCATTTTCTGTTCCATGTTGCACCTCAAAAATTACTTTTCATCATATATAATGGCTTAAAATCACCTACTCCATTATTTTTATGAGTAGAAAGATACATTCCTCTATATTCACATATAGCAGTAGAATTGAATCTTTTTACAATTTGAACAGCAATTACTAAATCATAGTTTTTCCGTTCAATAACAAAGCTTTCTATAGAATACTTGTCTATATCATCGTACAGTGTATCCGAATTTTTAGGTTTTACAAATATATATATCATGTAGAACATATCTTCATATGCCGACAATATCAGTTCTAATTTGCTTTTTTTATATTCAGGTACGACATCTGTTGCAACTATCACAGGAGAAATTGAGAAGCAATCTATCAATTCGTAATCGCTTAAATTCTGAAGATCTTCACGTTCCCACGCAAAATAATCTTTTCTTGGATGACTTTTATCAGCGGGCATTCCATTTACTCTAACAGTTTCATGAGAATATTTATTATGTCGTGTGACATGACAATGCTCAGCATAGATTTTCGATTTCAAATTGCAATTACTATCCCAATTTGGTTAATTACATTGTTCGCGTTGTTCGCATTCCATATGACAGTATTCTTCAAAACCGTAGATCTTATTATAGGTAGGCGTGATAACTACAGTTTCTTTATCACCTTTCCCGTGAATGTTTATTGTAAAACAGTTTTTCTTACTGTTGTCTAACTCCCATTCCATAGTAATACATATCTCAAGTTTTGTTGTGTTTAAATCTGACTCGAAGAATCGACTCATACCCTCTATACCTCCATCATCTCCCGATACATCCCCATCAGCTCCGCCACGCACTCTGATTCAGAATTCAGCTTACCCCAGAAGCCGTAAGTTTCCATCACAGCACGGTCGTTGATCAGATGAGCCTTACGCAGTTCGGAAGGCATCACCGCTTCATCGTAGCACTCAGTATGGCGGTAGAAAGTAAAATATTTACGAAAACGTAGTGATAATTTATTCAACATACTCCATTACTATAGAATTCATAATATCTACCATTGCATCTTCAGTCAACAAAAATTCGTGTTCCTTATTTTTGTATACTATCGCACCGTTTTCAGAATAATAGAAGCAAATATTTTTCATGCCATCTATTTTATAACTTATTCTTATGCTACAATATTTTCGATGAGAATTAGCAGGATCATAATTTATGGAAAAATAAATCCTGTCATATGTTCCACTGTAGAGATAGTGAGAACTGTTGTTTTCAACGTTAATAGATGTGTAGTCTATGCCGTCCTTAGATTTTTTACTATATTCGTCATAAAGCTTTTGGATTAATTCAAAACCAGAATACATCTCAAGCAATCTTTTAAGAGCTGCAAGATAGTATGTGCTGAAACAATTAACTAGCATTCGGTTTTTCTTTTTTATTTCCAACAGCTCAAGTTTTCTTCTTTCTTGATATGCGTGAACTTTATACTGCATCTCCTTTTCTTCTGTGATTTTACCAGTTTTAATTACGCTCTCAATTTGACCTATTAACGTCGGATAGTCACAACGTTCACTAGGATTTATGTTCAAACACGAAGAAATAATTACATTTGCTATCATCATATCTGGGTTGTTTGGAAAACGTTTTGTTAGATCATATTCGTCGACAAACCAAAAGTTTGACGGCATAAAGTCATCGACCTCTCCGTTAATCATACACCATATTACTTTGCCGATAGAGAATATATCACCTTTTTCAGTGATTTCTTCTACACGTCCTATTTCATATTCTGGAGCGATGTACATTCTGGGACCTACCGCCATAGTTTCTGGTGTTAATCTATCGTTTCCATCGTTTAAAAAACATGTCCCAAAATCCGTAAGACATAAAGTGTATACACCGTTATTTTCTGAAAATAAGATGTTATCCGGTTTGATGTCTCTGTGATATAGGGGTGGATCGTTTTTTGAAAGTTTGTATAATGCTTCTATGATTGGAAGAATAAGTTGAAGAGATAGCCTTACATTTCCCTTGGTTTGAGCGAGTATGTCATACAACGAACCATCATACATCTTCATTTCAATATATGACTTTTTTATATCATCTTCATCAATATTGACAGCAATCACTTCAACAATATTTGGAATAGGATTCTCGCATATTTTCGACAAAAAGATTAATTCTTGCTTGAAGCGTGCAATCTTTTCTGGTGTAGATACATTACGCAAGTACTTTTTGGCAGTTCTTTTTTCACAGTCAAAATATACATCTCCGTTTCCACCTTTAGCATCCGCTTTTCTTGCCATACTGCAACCTCCTTGTAAATTGTCCTATTTCTCTCCCTCCGTCATCTCCCTATACATCCCCATCAGCTTCGCCACGCACTCTGAATCCGAATATAGCTTACCCCAGAACCCATACACTTCCATAATCGCACGGTCGCTGAGCCGATGCGCCTTGCGGAGTGCGAGAAAGGGTGGATTTTTCGATGGAAATTTCGGAAATGATGTATGGAACTTTCAGAAAATTTCCTGAAAGAAAAATGTAAGGAAAACTGAGGTAGAGCATATTGTTTTTGAAAGCCTTATCTAAAAAATAAACCTATTCGATATACTTTGTTTTATTTCAAGTTCTGTAATTTTCGAAGCAATAGAGCCGTTTAATATAAACAATGAATGTTCCATTTCTTTGAAAATCTCTCGTAAGCGTTGTGATGTTATAGTTTCTACATTTATGTTGAAAATTTCTTCACGAATTATATCATTTTTCTTTTTATGTTCAATAGCATCGTATTTTAATTCCTTCGCAAAGAAGTGATATGGATTGAATGGCAAAGCTTTATTATGCTGACTTTGAGAAATTGTTACATTTATGTTGTTTCCTTCACATAGGACATCATATATCTCATCATACAGCTTTTCTTTTGTGATTGCTGGGTCATTAACCATTCTCAACATCTCTCCATAATGTTTGTTGAACTTTAAGAAATCATCATGTATGCTATGAAGCCATACGATTTTTCCTTCTATTTTATATGAATTTATTTGTTTTATGCCTGATATCAAACATACTGCGATTCCTGTTATTAGACCAGCAAATATATTTGAAAATATAGACGAAAGAAAGGGCGCTGAAATATAGCAATAATATGAGACTAGGATAGATACGAGTGCTAACGCTAAAAGAATTAGAACCGTTATAAATTGTGGTAACACAATTATTATTTCGAATTTTTTCCATATCTTTTTCATAATTTTACCTCCTTAGTCATTTCCCTATACATCCCCATAAGCTCCGCCACGCACTCTGATTCAGAGTTCAGCTTCACCCAGAAGCCATACGCTTCCATAACAGCACGGTCGTTGAGCTAATGTGCCTTGCGGAGTGCGAGAAATGGCGGATTTTTTGAGAAAATCGGGATATGAGTTTTTCGTGGAATTGGGGAGAAATAATATTTTTCGTAACTATTATTTTATTGTGCATCCGAGCTAATGTCAGAATGAGAGATTTTATTTCCATCGCCAATTTTTATGCTGTTATCATTATAGATAATGACAGCGATCTTTTGAGCTATTTCATTTATTTCATATTCTGTTTTATTAGAATCAGATAAATCTAACTCATCAAGACATCCAAATTCTTTTTCAAGTAAGAGCAGAGCATCTAATAGTCGGTTTTCTATAATTGAAATTATATTAGTAATGCTATGTGAACCAATATTCACGTATGCTGATTCTATCTTCATAAATGGATTTTTGTTGTATTTATTAATTACACCAAGTACATCAGCATTTATATTCTTAGCAAGAATTCCTTCTTTTGCTGTGGATTGAATTTCTAAATTTTTTAAGGCTTCAACGCCGTCAAATATGCAAACAGTTAATATTGCTTTTTTTGTTTCTTCTGGCATATTTCCTAAAGGAATAGATGCTTTTGTATATCTTGTAAAGCGATATGACGAACCTACTGAATATGAACCAAATATATCTCCTTCGAATTTTCGATAATCAGGAAGATCTTCAAATTTTTTATACCCAACAAGTTCATTTTCTACCCAATGTAATAACTCATTGTTATTGAGGTCTGAAAACAGAACCTTGGCGCGTTTTAAGGCTGTGTTTATATCAATTGCACTATTCGCCATATCTTTGATAATCTTACTTTTCGCCATTAGAATAACCCCTCAATCCAATTAATAATTTTTTCCCAAAAGGAGAATAATAAAATAATTCCTGTTATTAAGCGAGTAATAAAACTTATAATAATAGGATGTTTTTCTGCAAAGTTTTTTTCATCAGCATTCTTGTTGATATGATGAGCTATTTGAGAGTTTTTTATTTTATTATTGTCTCCTATATTTATACTATTATTGTTAATATAAACAGTTTTTTGCTTTTCAAATTCAGAAAGACGTTCATCATATGTCCGAGCACTGTTATTTATAATAACATAGTATGGCTTGTCGTCTGCCCAATGAATATTTAAGTAACCATCTTCAGATAATTCACGTAGAATGGCTCTTAATTCTTCATCTTCTTGTCTATTGGCTTTATCAAACTTTTCACATAACGTTTCAGCTGGATTGTCTGATTTCAATATTTCATCGAGTAATTTTTTTGAATTAGAAGGTAATTTTTTAAATTCCATATCTACACCTCAGGTTTTATTTTCTCCGTCATCTCCCTATAGATCCCCATCAACTCCGCCACGCACTCTGATTTCGAGTTCAGCTTTCCCTAAAAGCCATACGCTTCCATCACAGCACGGTCATTGAGCTGATGAGCCTTACAGAGTTCGGGCGGCATGACAGTTTCATCGTACAACTGTTTTTCAAGGTGAACAAAGTTTTTAAGAAATTAATTATTCATAATATATTGCCAATGGATGAATGACATAAATGGTCTTCTCTTTTGTAGGAAGAATACTTCTCAATGTTTCATTTATTGTAAATTGCAACGATGCAAATGGACTTGTATTATCAAGTGGACCAGTGTTTTCTCCAATCAAATTTGTAATAAAACCAACGCAGGTCATTTGCCCGCCATATTTAAATCCAAGATTTCTAGGATCTATTCTGAAGTAATCGTCAACTAAAGGAACTAAAAAACCATCATAGGAAATGAGCATTCTAGTGTACGGTATGAGCATTCTAAATACATTTATCAACTTGTTGATGTCGTCATACTTCTGATCTATTTTGTTAATTTCTTCTTTCCTAAGTTGCTGAATTCTGGACTTATTTTTTCTTTCTTGTTCTCGATTTAGTGTTAATAGCTCTTCTTCAAATTGTTGTTGAATATTTCTCTTTTCAGATTCCTTTAAAAAACTAATAAATCCTCCGTCTGAAAAAAGTTTTTGAATGTAATCAAAATCGATGAAATCAAACACTCTATTTATTTCAACATATTTCCCATAATCACAGCCAGTATCATCATTCTGACTGCAATTAATTGGAGAAATATATTTATATGCAACATCAAAAGCAGCATCATGCATTGATTTCGTCACTATATCTCTAGTGATTGAGCCAAGATTTTCCTCGCTACTTCTTGCTTTATTAATTCCGCCTGAAACTTCTCCTGTAATTGCTCTTAAAAAGGATCCGGTTACTTTGGCATTTGCATTAACATCAGTTTGATCTATTTGCGTTGTGTCAACAGATGTTTCGTGTTCGCTAGATTCTGAAAGCACAATTCCTTTTTCAGCTTGTGCAATTATAGAATTAATAACTTCGTGATCAAGATATATAAATTGTTTCATACTATCTCTCCTTACTTTTTCGTCATCTCCCTATACATCCCCATAAGCTCCGCCACGCACTCTGATTCAGAGTTCAGCTTACCCCAAAAGCCATACGCTTCCATAACAGCACGGTCATTGAGTTGATGCGCCTTACGCAGTTCGGGTGGCATCACCGCTTCGTCGTAGAGAACTGCAAGGGAGCAGTCGGGATATTTTGCACGGGCATCGAGGATCATCTGTGCGGTTTTCTCAATTTTGGCTTTCTGTTCCTCTGTGGGGTTGCACCACGGAAATGTATTGTAAACGACACTTCCTGTATAACGATAATCGCTTTTTAATCTGCCACCTACGGTTCGCAACCATGACATATGAACATTTGAAGTGAGTACACCAAAATGATATAATGTAGCATTTGGAATAATCGAAACAAGGTTACTTGCTATAACCTCTGGATTCATGAATCCTATTGGCACATATCTCCGTCGTTCAGACGATGTACTTGGAATAATAAGATAATTTGTTTCAGGTTGAGATATGAAGAAAAAGAGATGTGGTGTATTCGCCTTTTCTCTTGTAGGTGCAGCTGTACTATTTAAGCGCATTTCTCTAACTGCTTCTAATCGCTTGTGCAATTCTTTGCTCTGTTTTAATTCCGCAGGTGTAGCTCCCTTTAGCCAAAAACAGTAACGGAGTTTATTATTAATAAATTCAACAGCACCAACGTATCTATGAATGAACTTCTCTAAAAGCGGCTCTTTTTTTAGTATCTCGTCCTTTTCATCTGGTGTTAATATAAAGTTGCCACCATCAGTTGGCTTGTTTCCTAAAATCATAGGATTCACATTGCAAAGAGGTTTACTTCTGCTTGTAACGCATACAGAAGGAGCATCTATCAAATATGGACTAATGTTAGTAGCAACTACAAAACGATCTCCGTCATAAAGTCTTTTCTTCACAGACTGATCATTCATTCCAAAGCCGATAATAACACAATGAACGTGAGCTTTCAAGTTAGCTTCACTGTCCCACCTGAACGTCCTATAGGCAAAATTGATTTGAATGTCATATCGTTCAAAAAGAGTTCCCCAAAGCGGAGCGACTTGCTCGCCTTGCGTAATACTGTTAGTGGAGACAAGTGCGGCTTTTATTTCAGTATCCTTCATAAGCTCACAAGCCTTGAAATACCATGCACCAACATAATCAATGCTATTAGACAACTTGATTTTTCCAAATATCTCAACAGCTTCGTTTTTCTGCTCTTTCGTCATCATAGAAGCACCCACAAACGGTGGATTACCCATGATATAAGACAGCCTGTCCTTCGGCACAACGCTCTCCCAGTCGATACGCAGAGCATTGCCCTCCACGATGTTGGCATAGCTTTTCAGCGGCAGGAAATCAAGGTCAATCTGCATGAGCGATTCCGTTTCCTGCATCATCTGGCTCTCCGCAATCCACAGCGCC
>JAZRCW010000065.1:0-1342 GCA_045659945.1 Ruminococcus sp.
ACTCTTCATTGTATAATAATTATATATTTCTCAGCTTGTCCTGACACTTATAATTTCCAAAGAAATTAACGCTTCTCGATAAATTGTATTTTTTCTCGGTACTTGCTTCTTGTACAGTAAAACAGTCTTTTCAATGAACTTACCATATTCTCTTGCGAGAACCCGTTTTTCGAACGGGGCTGCAAAGGTACGCATATTTTTTGAATCTGCAAGACTTTTGTGAAATTTTTTCAAAAAAATCTTTCGAGGCGGATCCTCATGCGTCAGTCTTCCTAAGAACTCATGGCCTCATCGGCCGCCCGTTTTTCAAATGGGAGTGCAAAGGTACGACTTTTTTCATTACTTCCAAATTTATTTCACTCCACCGGAGGACAAAAAAACGGCCGTGAACACCCAACTACCTGAATGTCACGGCCATAGGACACTGTTACAATTTTGTTAAAAGCCGTTATAAGGGTATCAACAGTTGTAGAATGCTATAACAAAGGGAACGATATACTTGTTTACACTTTAGTACAGAGGTATGATGCACCTGATTCCAAGGCAATGAGCACATGTATGCAGATTATATCGCATAGGAAGCCATATAGGGTGCCTATCTCTATTCTACAACACTGAAAACTGTTTTACTGTGCTCATCGGCTTGGGGATGTCCATTCCTGTTCTGTGCTTCATTCAATCTGTAAGGTGTAAACAGATATATCATTACTATAACAAAAGGTATACATACCCTCACCAGGCCAGTATAAGCCAGGGGAAAACATTAAATGTGAAACGCAGGTTTCATGAATCGTGATCCATAAAATTGTACAAAAGATTTCAACTACAGCCTGAATAGGGCTGGATAAATGTACAGTTGAAATCGGAACTAATGAAAAACAGCTTAAAAATGATAGAATTCAAAAATCGATATAGATGTATTCTGGAATGACAAACATGATAAGACGTAATATTTAATAAAATCTTAACATATATCATTATATAATAGGTATACTCTCCACATACTGAGATGGATTTCCAGTATAACCAAACAAAGATAAGCAGATCTTAAGACATGGTATCGAGATACTGACAACTTGAAGAGCAGGTGTTGAATGTTGAAGAATTTACTTCTGGAATCCTCTCCAGCTCTTCCTTGCAGGATTCATCTGCGAAATGATTTCGTGCAACAGCAGCGAACGAAACAGCTACAAGATCCGCGAAGAAATCAGATAATCGGACACACACATATTAAGCATAGACCGCCCGTAGAAATGTTTCTATGGGCGGTTTCTTATTAGGGATGTCGGGAGAGAAAGATGTATCGGACGGTGTATATGCAGGCAGCTCAGTTCAGATCCTG
>JAZRCW010000066.1:0-65097 GCA_045659945.1 Ruminococcus sp.
TAGAGAAAATTTAAAACTGAAAGTCTTTGGAAAGGGGTCTGGGGAATAACCTTTCTTCAGAAAGGTTTTCCCCAGCAAGTTTCGATGATACTCCATTATACTTATTTATCGGTATTATGCCAATGTTCGTTGAGATATTCGACTCTTTTAGTGAGCCAGTCGTACAGATATTCCGAAGCGTCGGAATGGGTACGGCATTTTTTGGCTCTTTTGGAAAGCTCCGCTACAAAAGAATCGTTTTTGATGATATTGTTCCAGCGTTTGTAGTTTCTTGTAAAGGCTTCGGAATATTCCTCTGTATCGGATTTTATCATATTACAGATTTCAGTCAATGCTCCCGAATCATAGAGTTCCGACCAGTTTTCACGGATAATATCGGTATACCAATCCTCGTACATAAGCACAGCAAGCCATGGGTTAATTGTTTCATAATCGCCGTTTACATCTGGGACGATATTAGCGGTATAAAGTCCTGTACTTTCGGCACATCTGTCCTTGTTGCCCATAGCGGAATCGAAATCCCAGGGAGCCTGGAAAGTGAGCTTTTTATCGCCATTTTCGCCGAAATCAGCTGTAATAAAGAAGCTTGACCAGTAAACATCGGCATCGCAGGCAAGCTCGTTGAGGATGTAAGTATCGGCAAGAGATTCAAGATTTACAACTCTTTCAACAGCCTCCTGGGGTGAAATTTCACTTGTGGGGATAATTTCGCTGTAATCCTCGTTGAAAACATATGCCGCGTCGTTATAAGCCGCTTCGTACATTATTTTATATGTGTTGCTTACAAAATTGCTAATGAAATCGTGCTGTTCCTGTGAGTAGATATCATTTTTTATGGTAAAGCCGATATCGGAGCGAAAATCACTTTTGCCCTCGGGGAGACAGGTCATAGTTCTGTCACTACCGCCCTCGCCGTCATATGGCACAAGTGGGGCGTTGTCCATATAGTCAACATGGAAGTTCTGCAATTCAGGCTCAGTGTAGAAATAGCCGTCAAATTCAAGGAAATAGCCGATATCAACTCCGGGATAATTTGGAACGGCTTCTGTGATATTTATTCTGTCGTTGTTTATCTGCTGCTGTTCTGCAAGCAGGTAAACTCCCCAGTATTCGCCGTTTATTACAACTTCCGCAAATTCAGCGTCGGAAACATACAGACCGTCATCTTTAGCAAGCTCCTCCGCAATGGCGAGAGCCGCTTTGTCACGGAGCATTGAGGCATCTTTGTACTCCGCAAGAAGTACCCAGTTTTTCAGCTCTGCACCGTCATTTAGTCCAAGAATATTGCGTTTTTCAACGAATTTTATACGCAGTGGCTTTTTGTCATATGTTGTGGTCCAGTTTCCACGGACTTTTACCATAGCGTCGGCGTTTTCAATTGTGACGTTATTCTCCTTGTCTGTAACAGTTACAAGGCACTCCTCGTAATAGGGGGCAGGGGGCATATCATAATTCGGAGTCCATGTTGCTATCTGTGCGGAAACGTGTGGAGCAACGGGCTTTTCAACGAAATCCATGACTCCGCTTTCCTTGTTTTTCGTTTCAATATTAATAACTGCAATACCGTTGCCTGCTTCGGAAGTGACAGCCTCTGTAGGCTCTGCCGTTGCAGATTCTGTGATGAGGGGTGTTCTGTCAGCAGGGGAGGACATATCGTTTTTATCGGTACATCCCCACATCATCATAGAAGCGGCGATTATTGGAATAATTCTGTATGCTTTTTTCATAAAACTTCTCCTTTCGGAATTAACTGATGGGATACCCTGATAAGTATTTTCAGACAATACGTATTTAGAGGCTCACCTTATATTATAATATTTCAGCAACAAAAAACAACCCCTTTGACAGAAACGGTCATTTTTAACGCAGAAGCGGTATGTTTTATTAAGGCAACACCGCACAAAGTACGTAAAATGACTTTGTATTGTTTTTTCAAACTTTTTCTCTTTAAAGAGGTTATTCAGATATATGGTTAATTAACGAACAATCTTCAAGCTTTTTTGCCACTATTTTATTCATTGCATGGCAATGCTTTATGCCGTTTTCGTGTTCGTCATTGAATTTCTTGCTTTCAAACATTTTAATCTGCCAATCATTGTAGTAATCTTTTATTTCTTCGTTTTTGAATACACCTATCATGACATCTTTCAAATCGTTAGGGACAGGTTCTTCATCTGTAAATAATGCTACAATGTGGTATCCATTTTTGTTAGTCCAATTTTTTAGTAATTCGATTATTTTCGGTTGTTTTTCTCTTTCAATAAATTGCAGTACGCCGTGAATAATTATCAGGTCATATTTATATCTGAATTCAAATTCTGAAACATCACATACATATGTATTGATATTCAGATCATTGCGTTCTTTAAGAAAGTTTAATTTCTCTATTGCGTTTTCTGATATATCAAAAGCATCTACTTGAAAGCCTAAAGCTGCCAGATACAGGGAATGTCTGCCGTCCCCACATCCAACATCAAGGACTTTTGCATCTTTAACCAGAAACGGCACTATATCTTCAACTTCCTTGCTTGGCTTTCCGAATGTGGATTTTTCTTTATTCAAATATTCACTTTCCCAGAATGGTTTCATAACTTCATCCTTTCAAAAAAGCTGATTAAAGGCGTTGCTTTAATTAAAGGGCGAGCAATGCTCACCCTTTAATCGGCTGTATTACGTTGTTTGGTGTATCAATCACTATAATTTTCACGCAGGAACTTAATTTCCCTTGCATACCCCTCAATATCGTTGGGAGTTTCCAGTATAAAGGGCAGATTTTTCAGCATGGGGTGGTTGATAACACGAATAAGTGCATCAGCACCGATTTGTCCTTCGCCGATTTTAGCGTGTCTGTCTTTGTGGCTTCCGAGAGGGTTGAGACTGTCGTTGAGGTGTATTGCTTTCAGTCGGTCAAGTCCGATTATACGGTCAAATTCCTCAAGAACACCGTCAAGATTATTGACAATATCATATCCGCCGTCCCATACGTGACACGTGTCAAGGCATACACCAAGCTTGTTTTCAAGCTCCACACCGTCAATTATTGCACGGATTTCTTCAAAGCTTCGTCCCATTTCAGATCCTTTGCCTGCCATTGTTTCAAGCAGTACAGTTGTAGTCTGCTCCGCTGTAAGGCATTGGTTGAGCTGCTCCGTAATAAGCTGTATACCGACATCAACGCCCTGCTTTACGTGAGAGCCGGGGTGGAAATTGTAGTAATTGTGGGGAGTTGCCTCCATGCGGATGAGGTCGTCTGACATAGCCTCTCTTGCAAAGCGTCTGATATTTTCATCGGCGGCACAGGCATTCATAGTATATGGAGCGTGTGCCACAAGCTTACCGAAATTATTCTTATCAAGCAGTTCACGGAGAGCTGCCGCATCGGCTTCGTCAATAGTCTTTGCGGCACCGCCACGTGGATTTCTTGTGAAAAATGCAAAGGTATTTGCGTCGATATCAAGAGCCTGTCTGCCCATAGCTTCATAGCCCTTGGAGTAAGAAAGATGACATCCAATATAAAGCATAATTTTACCTTATTCGATTGTAACTTTTTTCATAATCTGGGGAGCAAGGGGGCAGTCAGCGTAATTCTTGGGCTGTGCGGCGATTTCGTCTACAACCTCAATACCCTCGATAACCTTACCGAAAGCGGCATACTGACCGTCAAGATAAGGAGCGTCATCGTGCATGATGAAGAACTGTGAGCCTGCGGAATCGGGGTGCTGTGCACGAGCCATTGAAAGAACGCCTCTTGTGTGCTTTAAGTCGTTCTGAATGCCGTTAGCTCTGAATTCGCCTTTGATATTCCAGCCGGGGCCGCCTGTACCGTTACCCTTGGGGCATCCGCCCTGAATCATAAAGCCTGAAATTACACGGTGGAATGTGAGCCCGTCGTAAAATCCCTCGTTAACGAGTCTTTCAAAGTTTGCACAGGAAATAGGAGCGATTTCGGGATAAAGCTCCAGTTTAATCTTCTTTCCGTTTTCCATTTCAATAATAACCATTTGTTTATACCTCCGTTTATTCAATTATAATAACAAAATCAGGCGGAATAGTAGCCCTTTCGTTGCCCTCATCATCGTATACTCTATGGTCGTTGCCGTCAAATCCCGGTGGAATTGCGGGTGGCTCTGATGTGTCCGCTTCGCTTGATGTTTCGGCAGTGGGATTTTCCGTAGTTTCGCCCTCGGCAGTGGTTTCTTCGGGGAATGTCGGCTCCGTATCTGATACAGCTGTGACAGTAGTATCTGTCGAAACTTCACCCTCTGCGTTTACCGTAGTTTCCGTGGTAGGTGGCTCGGTAGCGTATATGGGCTTACCGAAAATATCATAGCCTACTATTGGCGGCTCGGTAATCTGCTGTATATCGGGTTTAATGATATTGTATTCGGGAGCTGTTGAAGCTTCTGTAGTGGTATTTGCTGAATTTTTGTTGGAAGCCTGTGGAGTACCCATACAGCCTTTACCTGCCATAAGAATAAGCAAAAAAGCGGCAATTCCGCAGCCCCATGCAATAACTCTTTCCCTGTACACGATATTTCACCGCCTTTTTTTATTAGATAAACCGCAATAATTTCAGCGGCATTGTAAATATTATAGCTTATATCGTTTGATTTGTCAAGTTGTTTTTTGCTGATGTATTTAGAGAATCCCTTTACAAAATGCATTATAAATAACGCACCCATTCATCGAGGGTGTTTCAGTCAGTCGAAAAAGTCAAAATAATCCGAATTAAGGGGACGCTCTCTCTTGCAGAGCGTCCCCTCTTTCAAAACAGTCCAGAGGACTGTTTTGAAATTCACCCCTTGCAGAGCGCTTGGACGCATCGCAGAGCTTTGCTCTGCATGGGACTCTGTCCCATACCCTGCCAGAGGCTCTGCCTCTGGACTCCGCCAAAGGACAGTGTCCTTTGGAAACCCCCGTTTTAGAAAACGATAGTTTTTCAACAGACAGAAACGCACCCATTCATCGGGTGCGTTTTTGTATAATTATTCAAATTTAACTGCCTTAACCTCATGAATACTCATGCGGAGATTATTTGTTCCGCCGAGAGAGAATACTATTTCAGCGTCCGCTGCAGTTACTGCGGATTCGATTTCCTTTTCATAAGCTGATTTTGTACCTGTGCCTATGAATGTATCCTCGAAAATAACTTCGCCTGTAGATTTACTGCGAATTACAAAGGGGATTTCCTCGCCCTCGCTTGTTTCAATTTTGAAGCTGAGACGGTATTTTCCACCCTTTTTAATGTCAATTCCGCTTACAAATGCCTGTATGGACTCCTTTTTGTCGCCGCCGTTTACGGTGGTTATATGGTAGGAGTTATCCCACTCGGAGTAGTAGGCAGACATATTTGCCGTATCGTCAAATTTGGATGAAAATACAGCGTCAGCGGCAACATTTAGACCAATCTGGTCGGACTCCATGCCGAGTGCCTGACATATCTTATCTGCAAGGACATATGCACTGTTCTGCTGTGTAACAGGGGAGGGGTGCCAGTCGGAGCCGTAGCCGTCAGACTGTGTATGAGTAGCTGATTGATATGACATAATTCTATCGTAGCCAGACGCTTCCTTGAAACTGTCAACAGCAATTTCAATATATGGGTACATTTCTGTACAGCCCATAGTTCCCACGGTGCAGATAATATATGCGTCGGGGTTCAGTTCATGGACTTTTCCGAGAAATTCAGCGTATTTTTCCGCATATTCCATTCCTCTTGTTTCGTAATCCTTTGAGCAGTATGTATTATCATTTGTGCCAAGGTTTATTACAATCACATCATATTTGTGGGAGGAAAAATCCCATGGAGTTTGATAATGTTCAAGTTTGCCCACATAGTCGTAATAATCGGGTACAAGGCTGTCTGTCATAGCGTCACCGCTAGAGCTGTAGCCTGATACAATACCGTGACCACTATAGCATACAGCACTGTAGTCAGCATCAAGCTGTTTCGCTGTGAGATATGCGTAGGATTTCATGAAATTTTCAGTTGAGGTCATAAATCCCTCGTACTGACTTTCGCCCTCAACTCCATAAGCACAAGTGATAGAGTCGCCTATAAATTCAATTGCAAGCTCCTTTTTAGCTGTAGGAGCAACGGGAATTGGTGCGTCGGAGTTTACCTTTATACTGCTGACACCTACAGCACCGTTATTTGCCTCTGAAAGGTGAATAACCTTGACTGTTGCATTTCTGGGAGCAGTGCCCTCAAAGAGAGTGATAGTTTTTTCCTTTACGCTCAAAAGCTCGTCAAGGATTATTTCATCGTCAACGATTACAGCATATCTTGGACGGTATTTTTCATCGCTTTCAGTGTGACCGTCGCCGTTTATAGTGATTTCAGCTGATTTTGCATTTACTGTAAACTCCACAGCAGAACCGCTGTGTACAAGCCATGTGATTTTGTCATCGTCATAGATATTTCTGCCGATATATTTAGTGTTGCTTTCGGTTATGCCGATAATCTGCTCGGTAAATTCGCCTGTACCGACGGTAAAGGTTTCACGCATTTTAATAAGGTCAAAAACATCAATGACGTTATCGCCTGTTAAGTCCTGACCTTCTGTAAAATCAGTTTCGCCAAGGAGTGCACTGCTTAATTTTTTTAAATCGTCTGCGGTATAGCTTGAAGCCGCATATACGCTTGTTCCTGCCAGTGCAAAAGCAGAAACGATAAAAGCAGTGGTGGTAATTCTTTTTTTCATTTGTGATTCCTCCATTTTATTTATGGGAACCTCTGAAACCCTCTTTCACAGCTTGATTGCTCATGGTTCGGTTTTCAGAGAACCTCGTGATTAATTAATAGTAATTAATTTAAAGATTAATTTCACGAAAATCTGTTTCTAATTTAATTATACATCATTTTTCTGTTGATTTCAATAGGTTTATCTGATTTTAAAATGAAAAAATTATATCATCTGTTATACATATCTTAAATTCCGAAAATGTTGTTCGGTGTAGTGCCTTTTATGTTAAAAAGGTGAAATTTAATTAAAGACTATTGCAAAATATGAAGGAGTATGTTATAATTACTTTATCTGTTTAGGATAGCATAGTGCAAAATTATATAAAAAGGAATGATAGATTTATGAAGATAAGTTTTTCAACTCTCGCATGCCCAAACTGGTCTTGGCAGGATATATACGGTGCTGCAAAAGACCTTGGATTCAACGGAATTGAAATCAGAGGACTTGGTGAGGAGATTTTCTCTGTTAAGGCACAGCCTTTTACAGATGCACAGCTACCCGCTACAATTGATAAGCTTAATTCACTTGGTCTCGAAATTTCCTGTCTTTCATCGGGTGCCTGCTTGAAGTTCAAGGATAAGTATGCAGAGGCTGAAGCTGAAATAAAGGCTTATGCACAGCTAGCTTCAAAGCTTGGTACATCCTACATAAGAATTCTTGCAGACCTTGAACCTGCACCTGTTGACGAGGTTGACGATGAATATATCGTTGAATGTTTAAAGAAGCTTGCTCCCATAGCAGAGGAGTACAATGTTACACTTCTTGTTGAAACAAACGGCGTTTATGCTGATACGGCAAGACTTGCAGCTGTTCTTGACAAGGTTGCAAGCCGCAAGATTGCAGCCCTCTGGGATATGCACCACCCTTACCGCTATAATAATGAATCCCCTGAAACTACTGCTGCAAATCTGGGACAGTATATAAAGTATACTCATGTAAAGGACAGTGTAAAAACTGCCGACGGAAAAGTTGAGTACCGCCTTATGGGAAGCGGCGATATGCCTGTAAAGGAAATGATATCTGCTCTTGAGTCAATCAATTATGACGGATATGTTTCACTTGAATGGGTAAAACGATGGGCTTCCGACTTAAGCGACGGCGGCATTGTTATTCCGCAGTATGCACAGTATATGGAGCCTTACAAGAAAAAGCACAAGCACGCTTTACAGACGAGCATAAAGGGTACAGGTCATTATCCGTGGCCAAAGGAGAAAATTCTCAATTACACATTCCCTGATGTTCTTGACCGTATGTGCGAGGAATTCCCGAATCAGTATGCTTTCAGATATACCGAGCTTGATTATACACGTACATATTCCGAGTTCCGTGATGATGTAGATACATTTGCAAGAGCACTTCTTGCAATGGGTGTTAAAAAGGGCGACCACGTTGCAATATGGGCTACAAACGTTCCGCAGTGGTATATTACATTCTGGGCAACAACAAAAATAGGTGCTGTACTTGTAACAGTAAATACAGAATATAAAATTCACGAGGCTGAATATCTCCTTCGCCAGTCAGATACAAATACCCTTGTTATGGTTGACGGTATAAGAGATATTAGCTATGTAAATATTATCAAGGAGCTCTGTCCCGAGCTTGAAAACTGCGAGGCAGGAAAACTTGAATCCGCAAGACTTCCCATGCTGAAAAATGTAATTACAGTTGAATCTGTCAACAAGGGCTGTTATACATGGGAGGAGGCTGTGGCACGCTCCAAGGATGTTTCATACAGCGAAATGGAGAGCGTGAGAAAAACTATCAGCGTTCACGATGTCTGCAATATGCAGTATACATCCGGTACAACAGGATTCCCCAAGGGTGTAATGCTCACTCACTACAACGTAGTTAACAATGGTAAGGCTATCGGTGACTGTATGGATCTTTCAACAGCTGACCGCATGATGATTCAGGTGCCTATGTTCCACTGTTTCGGCATGGTGCTTGCTATGACAGCTTCTATGACTCATGGTACAACAATGTCACCTATTACAAGATTTTCACCTAAAAAAGGTCTTGCCTGCATAAATAAGGAAAAGATTACCTGCTTCCACGGTGTACCTACCATGTTCATTGCTATGCTTGGTCATGAGGATTTCGACAAGACTGATTTCTCATATATGCGTACAGGAATTATGGCTGGTTCACCCTGTCCTATAAAGACAATGGAAGAAGTGCTTGAAAAGATGAATATGTCTGAAATCTGTATCACTTACGGACAGACAGAGGCTTCACCTGCCTGCACTATGAGTAAGACAACTGATACTATTGAACAGCGTGTAAATACAGTAGGCGGTGCTATTTTCGGAGTTGAGTGTAAAATCGTTGATCCCGAAACAAACGAGGAGCTCCCCGACGACACAGACGGCGAGTTTGTTGCACGTGGATACAACATTATGAAGGGCTATTACAAAATGCCCGAAGCTACAGCTGCTGCAATTGACGCTGACGGCTGGCTCCACACAGGTGACCTCGCAAGACGACGTTCATCTGACGGATACTACAAGATTACAGGAAGAATCAAGGATATGATTATCCGTGGCGGTGAGAATATCTACCCCAAGGAGATTGAAGATTTCCTCTATACAAATCCCAAGGTCAAGGATGTACAGGTAATCGGCGTTCCAAGTGCTGATTATGGTGAGGAAATAATGGCTTGCATTATACTCCAGGAGGGTGTAACTGCTACAGAGGAAGAAATCAAGGGCTTCTGCCTTGACAGAATGGCAAAGCATAAGTGCCCGAAATATATTGATTTTGTAGACGGATTCCCCATGAATGCCGCAGGAAAAATTCTCAAATACAAAATGCGTGAACAGGCTGTTGAAAAGCTTAACCTCCAGAAGGATAACGCAATTGTAACTGCATAAAATTACCGAGCTGCTGTAGTAATACAGCAGCTTTTTAATACGAAAAAGCGTGTCGAAAATAAACACAATTGAAAGTGTAAGATTGTTTAAAGTGCTGAAAATATAGATTAAATAATAAAGTAGCTTGCTTTTTCCTATAATAGATTGTATAATATTAATGTATATATATGTACAGCTGTACATACAATTGCCTTGCTTATTGCCCGATATTGACACATGTTTTTCACGTATGCATCACCGTGGGGTTCGGGGAAAGTATAAAGGGAACCTCTAAATATATTTAAGGAATAGGAATGTAGCCGCAATGGGAAAAAATATTTCTTCAAAAAGAACGATGATTATTGGTGGTGGCAATGCTGCCAAAACCCTGCTCAATGAGATTTATAATGCTAAAAAGTCTCCCCATCAGGGCGATAAATCAGCTGCAATTTACGATCCGATCTGTATTATAGATTGTGATCCTGAGAAAATCGGCACATATGTACACGGTGTGGAAGTTATTGGCGGAAATGAACTTATAATCGAAAAAGCTAAAGAACTTGAAATTGAAGTAATTATCCTTGCAATACCGTCCTTGTCTGAAAAGGATAGAAAAAAGATTATTGATATATGCAACGAAACAAAGCTTCCGTTGAAAATAATACCTTTTATAGGCTCTCTCATTCTTGAGAATAATGCCTCAATTCTCAATCAGGTAAGAGATATCAATATTGAGGAGCTTCTCGGACGTGATCCGATAAAATTTGATAATGAAGATATCAAGAATTTTATTTATGGTAAAAAGTGTATGGTTACAGGCGGCGGCGGAAGTATCGGATCCGAGCTTGTACGTCAGATTGCACGCTATAATCCCAAACAGATTGTTATTGTTGATATCTATGAAAATAACGCATATGAAATTCAGCAGGAACTTCATATGAAGTACGGCGAAAAGCTTAATCTTGTAACGCTTATCGCCTCTGTCCGTGATTACGACAGAATGGAAAAGATTTTCAAGCTGTTCAACCCTGAAATCGTATTCCATGCCGCTGCACACAAGCACGTACCTCTCATGGAGGTTTCTCCTGCTGAGGCTATAAAAAATAATGTTGTGGGTACATTGAATGTTGCAACTCTTTCGCAGAAGTATAATGCAGAGAAATTTGTTATGATTTCCACCGATAAGGCTGTAAATCCGACAAATGTTATGGGTGCTTCAAAACGCTGCTGTGAAATGATAGTAACATATCTTGCACAGACAAAGACAGGCGGTACAGAGTTTGTTACAACACGTTTCGGAAACGTTCTCGGCTCAAACGGCTCTGTAATTCCTCTTTTCAAGAAGCAGATTGAAAAAGGCGGCCCTGTAACTGTTACACATAAGGATATTATTCGTTACTTTATGACTATTCCCGAGGCTGTAAGTCTTGTTATGGAGGCTGCCGCTATAGCAAACGGCGGCGAGATATTCGTAATGGACATGGGTGAACCTGTAAAGATTGTAACCCTTGCTGAAAACCTTATCCGTATGTACGGCAAAGAGCCTTATACGGAAATAGATATCAAGTTTACAGGACTCCGTCCGGGCGAAAAAATCAAGGAAGAGCTTCTTATGAACGAAGAAGGTCTTGGCAAAACAAAGAATGAACTTATCTATATCGGTCATCAGATTGAAATTGATACAGATACATTTATGGACAGGCTCAACGTTCTCATTGGAATTGCTGAAACAAACGATGATGAAAGTGTTGTCGTGGAGCTCCGTAAAATGGTTCCCACATTTGTAAAGCCAGAGGATTTCAATAAGAAAGAACTGCAGAAATTCAAGCAGGGTGAAAATTCAGCTGAAGAAAAAGAATTACAGAAAATCTGAAATAGAGGTACAATATGACAGTATTGCTTGCAGGAGGAGCAGGATATATCGGTTCTCATACTGCACTGGAGCTTCTTAACGCAGGGTATGATGTGGTTGTTGCTGATAATTACTGCAACAGCTCCCCCGAATCAATAAAAAGAGTAGAAAAAATCACAGGTAAATCAGTTAAGCTTTATGAGCTTGATATAAAAGATGCAAAACTGCTTGAAAAGGTTTTCGAGGAAAATAATATTGACGCTGTAATTCATTTTGCAGGCTTAAAGGCTGTAGGCGAGTCCGTGCGTGAGCCTGTGATGTACTACAGAAACAATATCGATACAACACTTTTTCTCCTTGAAACAATGGGCAAGTATAATGTGAAGAATATTATCTTCTCATCAAGTTCTACTGTTTACGGTGAAGAAAATCCTGTGCCATATTTTGAAACAATGAAAAGGGGAGTATGTACTAACCCCTACGGCTGGACAAAGGCTATGATGGAGCAGATTTTCGAGGATGCTGCCAAGGCTGATCCCGAACTTTCTGTTATACTTCTGCGATATTTCAACCCTATCGGTGCCCATGAAAGCGGAATGATAGGCGAGGATCCTCACGGTATTCCCAATAATCTTATGCCTTATGTTTCACAGGTTGCGGTGGGTAAGCGTGAATGCCTTACTATTTTCGGCAATGATTATCCGACAGCTGACGGCACTTGCACAAGAGATTATATCCACGTAACCGACCTTGCAATCGGTCACGTCAAAGCTGTTGAATATATAACAAAGAACAAGTGCGTTGAGATTTTCAATCTCGGCACAGGCGTACCATACAGCGTAACTGAAATTGTTGAAACCTTCGAAAGAGTAAACGGTGTCAAGGTTAATCATGTATACGGTGCAAGACGTGACGGCGATTTAGCGGAGTGCTATGCAAATGCCGACAAGGCTTATGAGGTTCTCGGCTGGAAAACCGAACGTACCCTTGAGGATATGTGCCGTGATTCATGGAACTGGCAGAAGAATAATCCAGACGGTTATGGTAAAAAATAAAAATATATACCCCTTGGACAAATTCCGAGGGGTATTTGTACTATTGCTCTACCAATTATACCTTGCTAAAAAGGCGAAGGCAGAAAGGACTTTTATTAAGGAAGAAAAACGCAGGAATACTGTCGCATTTTAAGTTTTTCTGACGCAGAGAAATTTTCTTTATGCCGAACGTTTGACGGTAAGGTATAGTTGGGGGAGCAATATAAGGAGGCTTTATGGAACAATTCCGACTTCATTCAAACTATGCTCCCGCAGGGGATCAGCCTGAGGCTATAGAGGCGCTTGTAAAAGGGCTGAATGAAAAGAAAAAGGAGCAGATTCTTCTCGGTGTAACAGGCTCCGGTAAGACTTTTACAATGGCTAATGTAATTGCAAGAGTTAATAAACCAACTCTTGTACTCGCCCATAATAAGATACTTGCGGCACAGCTCTGTTCCGAGTTCAAGGAGTTTTTTCCTGAAAATGCCGTTGAATATTTTGTTTCATATTATGACTACTATCAGCCCGAAGCATACGTAGCAAGTACAGACAGCTATATTGAAAAGGTATCGGCTGTAAATGATGAAATAGACAAATTGCGTCATTCGGCGACTACAGCACTGGCTGAACGTCGTGACGTTATCATAGTTTCAAGTGTATCCTGCATATATTCTCTCGGAAGTCCCGAAGAATACCGTTCTATGGTAGTTTCCGTCCGTCAGGGAATGGAAAAATCCCGTGAACAGCTTATTGCGGAGCTTGTAAAGATACGCTATGAGCGAAATGATATTGCCTTTGAGCGTAATCGTTTCAGAGTACGTGGCGATGTTGTGGAGATTTTCCCTGCAATGTCAACAGATACGGCTGTTAGAGTTGAGTTTTTCGGCGATGAAATTGACCGTATCTGCGAGATAAATGTTCTTACAGGAGAGATAAAGGCTACAGTAACCCATGCGGCAATTTTTCCTGCATCTCATTATATTGTCGGTGAAGATAAGCTTGAAGCGGCTCTTGCGGAGCTTGACAGAGAGCTTGCAGAGCGTATTGAGTATTTTCAGCAGAACAATAAGCTAATTGAGGCACAGCGTATTGAACAGCGTACACATTATGATATGGAAATGCTACGTGAAGTAGGCTATTGCAGCGGAGTTGAGAACTATTCAAGGGTGTTGTCGGGCAGACCGCCCGGAAGCAGTCCGCTAACGCTCCTTGACCATTTTCCCTCGGATTTTCTTCTTATTGTAGACGAGAGCCACGTTACGCTGCCGCAGGTAAGGGGAATGTATGCAGGCGACAGAGCGAGAAAAACCACACTTATTGATTATGGTTTCCGACTTCCCAGTGCTTATGATAATCGACCGCTTAATTTTGAGGAGTTCAATTCACATATAAATCAAGCGATATACGTCAGTGCAACTCCGGGGCAAATTGAGCGTGAAAAGACCGATATCATAGTTGAACAGCTTATTCGTCCGACGGGACTTGTTGACCCCGAAATTATTGTAAAGCCGACACAGGGGCAGATTGACGACCTCTATTCTGAAATTAATCAGCGAATTGAAAAAGGGGAGAGGGTACTTGTAACGACTCTCACAAAGAAAATGGCAGAGGATTTAACTTCCTACTATGAAAAGCTTGGCATGAAAATACGTTACCTTCACCACGATATTGATACAATTGAGCGTATGGAGATAATAAAGGATTTACGAAGCGGTGTATTTGATGTTCTTGTGGGAATAAATCTTCTTCGAGAGGGACTTGATATCCCTGAAGTCAGCCTTATAGCTATACTTGACGCTGATAAAGAGGGCTTTTTAAGAAGTGAAACATCGCTTATACAGACAATCGGACGTGCCGCAAGAAATGCAAACGGACAGGTTATAATGTATGCCGATGAAGTTACAGGTTCAATGGAGCGAGCAATTATGGAAACGGAACGTCGCCGCTCATTGCAGATTGCATTTAACGAAAAGCACGGTATAGTGCCGAAAACTGTTATCAAGGAAATACGTGATGTACTTGAAATCAGCTCTAAAAATAAAGTTGAAGCCAAGACAAAGAAAAAGAAAATGTCTGCGGCTGAACGTCAGGCACTTATTGACAGGTTGACTGTTGAAATGAAAAATGCCGCCCAAATGCTTGAATTTGAGCACGCCGCTTATCTGCGAGATAAGATACGTGAGTTAAAGGGAGAATAGTATGATAGATAAAATAAGAATAAAAGGGGCAAGGACGAATAATCTGAAAAATATTGACCTTGAACTGCCGAGAGATAAATTTATCGTAATGACGGGACTTTCAGGCTCGGGAAAATCCTCTCTTGCCTTTGATACTATATATGCCGATGGTCAGCGTCGATATGTTGAAAGTCTTTCGTCTTATGCGAGAATGTTTCTTGGGCAAATGGAAAAGCCAGATGTGGACAGCATAGAGGGGCTTTCTCCTGCTATATCAATCGACCAGAAAACAACGTCAAAAAATCCCCGTTCAACGGTAGGAACTGTTACGGAGATATACGACTACCTGCGACTTTTATACGCAAGAATAGGCATACCGCATTGCCCTGTATGCGGCAGAGAAATCGCACAGCAGACAATTGACCAGATGGTTGACAAGATAATGGAACTTCCGCAAGGAACAAAAGCACAGCTTCTTGCCCCCATAGCAAGAAACCGTAAGGGACAGTTTGCGAAAGAGCTTGAATCTGCAAGAAAATCGGGATTTGTACGTGTACGAATTGACAGTATAATCTATGACCTTTCAGAAGAAATAAAGCTTGATAAGAATAAAAAGCACAACATTGAAATTGTAGTTGACAGAATAATTATCAAAGAGGGTATAGAAACACGTATAACCGACAGCCTTGAAACTATATTCAAGCTTACAGAGGGGCTTGCACTTGTTGATGTTATCGACGGGGAGGAAATGCTGTTTTCACGGAATTTTGCCTGTCCAGAGCATAATATAAGTATCGGCGATTTAGAGCCTGTAATGTTCTCTTTCAACAACCCTGTTGGTGCTTGCCCGAAATGTACGGGACTCGGCGTTTTCAGACAGATTGACCCCGACGCTATAATTCCTGACGAGGATTTATCAATTGCAGAGGGTGCTATCAACGCAAGCGGCTGGAATAGCCTTGATGATACTTCAATTGCAATGATGTATTATAAAGCTATTTCAAAGTATTACGATATTCCCCTTGATGTTCCTGTAAAGCAGCTTAAAAAGGAGCAGATAGATATATTCCTCTACGGAACTGGAAGTACAGAGCTTGAACTTCGCAGACCTGCTTCACTGGGCGGTGGAAAGTATAAAACTCCCTTTGAGGGAATTATACCAAATCTTGAAAGAAGATACCGCGAAACAAACAGCGACTACAGCAAGGCTGTAATTGAGGAAGCCATGACGGAATGCGACTGCCCTGAATGTCACGGCAAGCGACTCCGCCCCGAATATCTTGCTGTAACGGTAGGGGATAAGAATATAAGTGATGTTACTGACTTTTCCGTTAAAAATTCCCTTGAATTTTTCGGCGGACTCAATCTGACGGAGCAGGAAAAGCTTATCGGTGAGCGTATAATCAAGGAAATCAAGGAGCGTCTGAATTTTTTGAGCAGCGTAGGACTTGGATATCTTACGCTTTCACGTTCGTCGGGAACTTTATCAGGCGGCGAGTCGCAGCGTATACGTCTTGCAACGCAGATTGGCTCATCACTTGTGGGTGTTCTTTATATCCTCGACGAGCCGAGTATCGGACTTCATCAGCGTGACAATGACAAGCTTATTGCAACGCTGAAAAGGCTCCGTGACCTTGGAAATACTCTTATTGTGGTTGAACACGACGAGGACACAATGCTTGAGGCGGATTATATCGTGGATATCGGACCCGGAGCAGGTGTTCACGGCGGAAACGTGGTATTTTCGGGAACTGTTGACAAGCTTATGAAATGCAGAAATTCAGTCACAGGGCAGTATCTCAGCGGCAAGAAGAAAATCCCTGTACCGAAGAAAAGACGTGAGGGCAACGGTAAATTCCTTACAGTCAAGGGTGCAGAGGAGCATAATCTTAAAAATGTTGATGTTGATATTCCGTTAGGGGAGTTTATATGCGTTACGGGCGTTTCGGGAAGCGGAAAATCTTCTCTTGTTAACGCAATTATCCATAAACACCTTGCAAATAAACTGAACAGAGCAAAGACGGTAAGCGGAAAATTCCGTGAAATGACTGGAATTGAAAATCTTGACAAGGTTATATGTATTGACCAGTCACCAATCGGACGTACTCCACGTTCAAACCCTGCGACGTATACGGGAGTTTTCAACGATATCCGTGACTTATTTGCTATGACTCCTGATGCTAAAGCAAGAGGATATAACAGCGGACGTTTCAGCTTTAATGTAAAGGGCGGCAGATGTGAAGCCTGCGAGGGTGACGGTATAATTAAGATAGAAATGCACTTCCTCCCCGATATATATGTTCCCTGTGAGGTGTGCAAGGGCAGAAGATACAACCGTGAAACTCTCGAAGTTCACTACAAGGGTAAGTCAATATACGATATCCTTGAAATGACGGTTGATGAGGGTGTGGAATTTTTTGAGCATATTCCTAAAATTGCACGCAAGCTTAAAACCTTGCAGGAAGTTGGACTTGGATATATTAAAATCGGTCAGCCTGCTACAACTCTTTCGGGCGGTGAGGCACAGCGTGTAAAGCTTTCGACAGAGCTTTCAAAACGTGCTACAGGGCAGACTATTTATATTCTTGATGAGCCTACAACAGGACTTCATACAGCCGATGTACACAAGCTTATTGACGTGTTGCAGCAGCTTACAGACCAGGGGAATACTGTTCTTGTCATTGAGCATAACCTCAATGTAATAAAATCCGCAGATTATATTATAGACCTTGGCCCCGAGGGCGGTGACGGCGGCGGAACAATAGTTGCTGCAGGAACTCCCGAGGAAGTTGCACAATGTAACAATTCCTACACAGGAAAATATCTGAAAAGTTATTTGTAATATATTTCAAATATATGGGCATTTGTTTGTGCAATTATACAAATCTTTGTTTATTTTTGCTAAAATACTTGAAATGAATATGGTATTGATGTATAATATATTTTGGTAATTGTATTTCCTTTTGTATAAAGGACAATATCATTTTCTTTATAGACACAACAATGAGAACTAATGAGAGGAGAGTTTTTTATGAAGAAAACTGAAAAAACAGCGTTAACCGCTGCAATTTTTGCAGCAGCAATGTATGGCACTGCAACTGTCGCTGCAAAACCGGTTGACGTTTCAGCTTCCTTTACATCCACATCAACTACTGTTGTTGGTATGACAACTGTAGCTGACGGTCAGCCTGCTATTTCAGCTGATGCAATCAAGGAACTTAATTCAAAAATGGCTGCTATGTATGGCCCTCCGCCGTCATATGACGAAAGTGATAATACAGAAGAAGATGTTGTCACAACAATAAGAAAAAATACTACTACCGTTTACGGCCCTCCAAGAACTACAACTGTTACTTCCGTTTCCGATGAGCAGGAAACTACAACTGACTTTGTAATTGCCGAATTACATACAAACGGTCAGCCTGTATACGGCCCTGCCCCATTCTACGGCGATGTAAATAATGACGGCAGAACAGATGTTTTCGATATGATTCTGCTCCGTGAGCGTTTTGCAAAAAATGATACAAGCTACAGCTTTATGGCTGATGTCAACTATGATTTGAAAATCTCCGTTGCTGACCTTGTAGTTCTCAATAAGTTCCTGCTTGGTAAAATTGATAAGGAAGAGCCTGTTAAAACAACTACTTTCGAGGAAGAAGATGTTGTTACAACAATCAGACTTACTACTCAGCCTCTTTATGGAATTATGACTACTGTGACACCAGCTTCTACCGATGAAGAAGACATAGTTCAGACTACAAGAGAGGATATACAAGATGTTTACGGTCCACCCTCATGGTTTACTACAGCTGTTCCCGAGGATGAAGATACAACAACTACTTCCAAAGAAGATGATGTAGTTACTGAAACTACAATGACTCAGACTGTATATGGCCCTCCGTCGTGGTTTACTACAACAGTTCCCGATGATGAGGAAGATACAATAACTACTTCCAAAGAAGATGATGTAATTACTGAAACTACAATGACTCAGCCTTCTTACGGGGCTCCGTCGTGGTTTACTTCAACTGTTCGTAATGATACAACTACAACAACACCTGTTGATGTTGACGATGAAGTTACACAGGTTCAGCCAACATACGGCCCGCCACCGTCATTTAATTAAGGAGAATTAATCCAATGCTTGATGTAAACGTAAAAAAAGACCATATGAAAACAATTGAGGCTTACAGAGCAGGCCTTATGATTAAGCCTGAGCTTCGTCACCTGTTCCTTGAGCTTACTATAAAATGTAATGAAAGATGTCTGCATTGTGGAAGTAACTGCGGCGATGTCTTTTATGATGAGCTGACTCCTCAGCAGTATTCAAAGTTCCTCGCTGAAATAAAGGGCGATTTCGGAACACAGGATAAAATGCTCTGTATCACAGGCGGAGAGCCGCTTCTTCGTAAGGATTTCTTTGATATCATGGCATCAGCTCATGAACTTGGCTTCAATTGGGGTATGACAAGTAATGCTACTCTTATTGATAAGCAGGTTGCAAAGGATTTAAAGCGTGTGGGTATGAATACTATTTCCGTTAGTATCGACGGACTTGAAGAAACTCACGACGCATTCAGACAGACTCCCGGCGGCTATAAAAGAGCTATGGAGGGTATTGAAAATCTCCTTGAAGTAGGCGGATTTCAGTCAGTTCAGGTAACAACTGTTGTTACTCACGAGAATATCGGTCAGCTTGATGAGCTTTACAAGATTTTCAACGGCATGGATATTGACTCATGGCGTATTATCAACATGGAGCCTATGGGCAGAGCGAAGAAGTATCCTCATCTGCTTTTAACGCCTGATGATTATCGTTATATGTTTGAGTATATCAGAAACAAGCGTATAGCAGGGGAGCCTGTAACATACGGCTGCAGCCATTACCTCGGTATGGAGTACGAGCGTGAGGTACGTGACTGGTATTATCTCTGTGTTGCTGGTACATATATTGCAAGTATCATGGCGAACGGCGATATTACCGCTTGTCTTGATATTGAGCGTCGTCCTGAATTTGTAAGGGGTAACATTCTGAAAGACCGTTTCAAGGATGTATGGGAGAATAATTTTGATATTTTCCGTAAGGACCTTGGCGACGAAAATGAGAAGTGCCGCAACTGCTCCGAGAAGTGCCGCTGTCATGGTGATTCCTATCACAGCTGGGATTTCGACAAGGGCGAGCCGCAGCTTTGCTTTAAAGATATTTTATTCTGATAATTATAAAGCCTGTATCGTCAGATACAGGCTTTATGGCATTTTTAAAAACCATTTTTGAGAAAAGCAGCCATGTGCGTCATCTGCTCTGACAACCTCCCTTGTAGTGCGACAGCACGCCTTAGGAATGCTTGCTTGCAGTTGCCACAACTATCTTCTTTTTAGTTTTTAGATGTGCCTTTGAATTTTTAACCATTAAGAATTTTCTTTGCATTTTCAAGAACGTCAATAACCCTGTCACACCATTCGTCAAATTCAGGATCCTCAATCTGACATTCGGGATGTGAGAGTACGTATTCCACAGTATTGCGTATTCCCTGTTCAACGTGGACAGTTGCCTTGAATTCGGGTACAACACGTTTTATTTTCGAGTTGTCGAATACTACCGTCTGTGCCTTGTCGCCTGTAAGACTTCCTGTGAGGTCATAATCGCTGACATCTGCAAGGAAGTCAGAGGAAACGTGATATGGTTTAAGCTCAACCCCTAAAGCGTCAGCAATTGACTGATATATCTGATTCCATGTAACAGATTCGTCGGAGGTGATGTGGAAAGCCTCGCCTATAGCATGGGGATTTCCCATAAGACCTGTAAATCCTACTGCAAAATCTGAGTTGTGAGTTATAGTCCAGAGTGTTGTACCGTCACCGTGAATAATAACAGGCTTGCCCTCCATAATACGCTTTATAACCTGATAGCTGCCGTTTTTGCCGTGAACGCCAAGCGGTACACTTCTTTCGTCATAGGTATGGCTTGGGCGGACGATAGTAACAGGGAAACCGTCCTCACGGTAGTGCTTCATAAGGAGCTCCTCAATGGCAATTTTATTACGTGAATATTCCCAGTACTTATTTGCAAGGCTTGTGCCCTCTGTTATGATATAATCGCAGACAGGCTTGTGATATGCAGATGCAGAGCTGATAAAGATAAACTGCTTTGTTCTGCCGTTGAAAAGGCGGTAATCTCTTTCAGCCTGTTCGGGAACGAAACAGATAAAATCGCAGACAACATCGAATTTCATATCTCCAAGAGCAGCTGCTGCCTCGGATTCGTTGTTGATGTCAGCGGTGATAAGCTTAACGTTTTCGGGAACGTTGCCGTTTCTGTTGCCACGGTTAAGGAGATATACCTCCCAGCCGATTCCAGCCAGTCGCTTTGTGATTGCGGAACTTATAGTGCCTGTTCCGCCGATAAGTAATGCTTTCATGATAGTTTCCCTCTCTTTATAATTTCTTTTCGCATTAAAATAAAGTCGAAGACAGTTACAGAATTGTCATCGTCAAAATTGCCGTTTTCCAATCTTGCGGGAATATCACCTCCAAGCAGATATTTTTCCATTGAAACAGCATCGGCAACGCTGACAATTCCGTCACCATTAAGGTCGCCTTTGGTGCTGAATTCGGCTTTTAAAGGTTCATGACAAATAAATTCATCTGTATCAAAGCAATAGCTCCAGATTGTATTATCGGTACGCAGAAAATAGCAAGTAAGAACATCGTTTTCGTAATAATCGCAGATAAATTCCGCAACGTCCTTTACAGCAACTTCCTTGCCATTATATTCAAGTGTAAGTACATTATCATTACTGATATAATACTCATGGGGCGTGAGCTGACTGCTCATTATTTCTCCGTGGGGTACTCCGAAATATCCCGATGTTCTGTATATTTTTCCCTGTGACAGAGGATTGTACAGCGATACTTCTGTTGCAGTACCGATTAAATATGCTGTACCATCGCTTTTAATATGGACATCGCCTGTTACTATGCCGTTATCGTAAGTAAGAAATCCGACTTTTACAACATCCTCTGCTTTTTTTGTTATAACAGGGGGATTACTTCGTGTATTTACTTCCCAGAGTACATTATTTTCATCAACAAAAAAGTCGTGAGTGGTGCTGGTTGGATTCATTATTCCAGTGGGATATGGAGTACATATGCGTTTATCATCTTTTATACGATTGGAAAGATAAATCAGCTCTCCATCTGTGGAGATATAATAGCTGCGGAATTCATTTTCTGAAAATGATGCAGCGTTATCACAGACATAATCGGCTGTGCATATGCCGTTATTGTAATTTATTATGTATAATTCATTTTTCTCTGATATAAGATATGCTCCATGAATATCACGGAATTTCACACTCTCGGGAGCAGTTACGAGAATATTGTTTATATATGCCTTCCCGTCGGAAGTGAGAATGAAATCATCACCCATAAAATTAATTGTCAGATATATATTATCATATTTTTTAATTTGCTCGTGTTGAAGTATAACTTCGCCGTCTTTCACTCCGTAAATTCTGCCGTCAGAAATAACTGCCTTTTTGTCAGAGTAAAAGTAAGAAATATAAACCTCCGAGTTGTATTCTACATCAGCGGCAGGTGAGATATTGGCATACTGCGGTTCTTCAATCTTGATTCTACCTGTGAAAAGCACTTCGCCGTCAAATTCTATGGAGTATGAGGTTTCACCGCAATTTCTTCCGTAAACAGCGGCAATTTCGCCTGTTCTGTAAAAGCCTGTATCGTCTTTATCTGCTATATCATCCTTGAAAGCAGCAACATCGGTGTTATCAATGCGGAATATTATTTCTTCTGCGTCAATAATTCCAACAGGCATACATCCTACAGTGGAAACAAAGCCCTTTTTTATTGTTATATCTCCACATCGTGCAATCTCCATACGCTGTTCATAGGTAATCTGCTCCATATCTGTCATACGAAGATAATCAAGTTCCATATCTTTTGCAAAATCAATATCAGAAATTGGAACAGCTGTCAGGAAAACATTTTTAAGATTCGGTAGCTGTGAAAGAACAGAAAGGTCGGTTATATCTCCGTTTTGCAGATTTATATGGTATAAATTTTTCATTCTTGAAATCCACGAAATATCTTCAACCCCTGTAAGATCGAGATTGAGCCATTGGGAAGAAGCAAGTTCTTCTTCGCTGAAAACGCCGTCACCGTTTTTATCATAATGTAAAAGCTGTTCGTATGCGGCTTTGTCTACGTCAGCAGGTATAGCCGTATCATCAGCGGCAGCTGTGAGAGGAATTGCTGATATTGTCAAAGTTAATGATAAAAGTATTGCGGATAGTTTTTTCATTTAATTCACCTTCTAAAAAATATTGGCAGAGAATGGAATAATCCAAACTCTGCTAATATTATAACATATTTATTTTAACATTGCAATATATTTTTTGCTATTTTCATCATACAGACAAGAATAAATCAGTATAAAGCAAAAGTAAGTCAAATATTCCAATAATTATTGCAATTACGGACAGGAACACAGGCAGCTTTACAAGATGAGTTTTTCTCTTTTTGATGGCGATGATAATTGCGGTTATGCCAAGTAAAATTGAAACAAAATAGAATGGTCCACAAAACCAGCCTGTAAGTACAGCTAAAGCTGAAATAATAAGTGCAGGTTTATTGAATTTTTTCTCTATCATAATTAACCCCTTTCCCAAAGTGTATGTTTTTTGCCTGTTTTTGCGTCGTAGTATACTACGGATTGGATATTTGTTTTATTTGTATTTAATAATGGTGTTCGTTTTTCCTGTGAAGGAACGACAACTTTGAAAATGTCGTTTATTCTGAAACGGTAAAGAGTAACACCATAGCAGTCTTTTTCATCATTGTTAAATGCTTCGTCCCCGATTTCATTTCCGTCGCTGTCCCAGACTGTCGGATATGCGAAATCATATGATGAAGCCTGGTCATAGGTACAAAGCCAGAGCTTTCCGTCGGCATCTTCTTCAACTTTCACATATTTTTCCATATTGTATTTTTCGTAATTCATACTATTTGTCGTGTTTGAAAGAATAAACACGGTCATAAACATAGCTGTGCATATAAATACAATACTAACAATTGAAATAACAACCTTTTCAATCCTTGCACGCTTTTTTATACGCTTGAACATTGATACATCGGAATCAGCCTGAATAGCCACATCGGTATTGATTTTTTTTAATTCATTTCGGCAGCTTTCACATTCAGCAATATGTTCCGCCACCATTTGCCTGCTGTCGCTGCTGCACATATTTTCAGCATAGAGAGGGAGCAGGTCTTTTATTATGTCACATTTTTTATTCATAGTTTTCCTCCTGTTTTTTAATAGTGTCGATTATTTTGAGCTTTGCACGGTGGAATGTCACCGCTGCCCAGTTTTCTGTCTTGCCGAACAGTTTTGCAATCTGCTTAAAGGAAAGTTCCCCGAATACTCGCAGGGTGAACACCTCTTTATAAGGCTCTTTCATGTCGTGTAGTATCTGATGTATCAGCTCCGCCGTACCCTCGTCTTCAAGGGCATTTTCTATGGAAACGCCTGTATCAACGGTATCTTCGGGGAATTCCTCGAAATCACGGAGTTTATTTTTGCGGCAATAGTCATAAAACGTGTATTTTGCAATCTGACACAGCCATACCCTGATATCGCAGTTGCCTTTGAATTTGTCAATGGATTTCAGCGCCTTGAAAAAGGTCTCCTGCGTAAGTTCTTCAGCAAGATTATCTTCTCTGCACAGAGATTTTGAATATAGAAATATATCGTGGAAGTATTTTTTGTAGAGCTCTTCAAACACTGTATTTCCTCCTTTCTGTCTATAAGACGTATGACTTTCAGAAATATTACAAGATTTTTCAAAAAAATTTCAGTTATTTCCGAGAAATATTATACCATATTTTGTCGTATAATTCAATGATATTTAAATTTTTTATATTTTAAAACCTCTTGACAATTATGACAAAATGTGATATAGTATTATACGAACACTTTATTGATTTAAAGCTTTTAAGCTTTTAAGTATTACATATCTGAAAGGTTGTGATTGTATGAGTTCAAAAACCGCTACCTTTATAATACTTGCAGTCTATGTAGCTGTAATGATTGGTATAGGTTTTTACACATCTGGAAAAACAAAATCGGCAAAGGATTTTATGCTGGGAGGACGTAACGTAGGCTCATGGCTAACCGCATTTTCCTATGGTACTACTTATTTTTCAGCAGTGGTATTCATCGGCTATGCAGGACAGTTTGGCTGGAGTTATGGTGTATCCGCAGCATGGGTAGGTATCGGAAACGCAATTATCGGAAGCCTTATACCGTTTTTCCTTATCGGACGCAGAACCCGTCTTATGACAAAGCAGTTAAGGGCAAAGACTATGCCTGAATTTTTCGGTAAAAGATTTGATTCCGATATGTTGAAAACTGTAACATCTCTTATAGTTTTCGTATTCCTCATTCCTTATACAGCATCTGTATACAATGGTCTTTCACGACTTTTCGGAATGGTATTTGATTTAGGGGAACACGGCGGAACTATAATAATTCTTCTTATGGCTGTGCTTTCTGCTATATATGTAATCCTTGGCGGCTATAAGGCAACAGCTATAAATGATTTCATTCAGGGAATTATTATGCTTGTGGGAATTGCTACAGTTGTAGTTCTTACAGTCAAGGGAAAAGACGGTTTTTCAATGGCGATAGACTCTCTCAACGCTATTTCAGACGATAGTACATCTGCAAATACCCTCGGCTCACTTTTCGGCCCTGACCCATTCAACCTCTTTGGAGTTGTAATTCTTACCTCTCTCGGAACATGGGGACTTCCCCAGATGGTGCAGAAATTTTACGCTATTAAGGACGAGGACGCTATTAAAAAAGGTGCAATTATCTCTACTTTATTTGCTCTTGTAGTAGCAGGCGGTTCTTACTTTATGGGTGGATTTGTTCGTCTTTACTGCACAACAGACCCAACTGTAACAGACAGAACACTTATTGAAGTTGTAAATGGAAAGCCGGTATATGACACAATGGTACCTGCACTTATTCAGCAGGCACTGCCCAATATGCTTATTGGACTTGTAGTTGTACTTGTTCTTTCAGCTTCACTTTCAACTCTTTCATCTCTTGTTCTTACATCAAGCTCAACTCTCACAAATGACCTTATCAAGCCAAGGGTGAAGAATTTTGACGATAAGAAGCAGATGCTCTGTATTCGTATATTTATTGCAGTATTCCTCGTTATCTCCGTTATTATCGCCTGCAATAAAAACGCTTCCATTTCAACTCTCATGTCGTATTCGTGGGGAGCGTTATCTGGTGCATTCCTCGGACCTTTCCTCTATGGTTTGTTCATGAAAAAGGCTTCAATAGCAGCAGTTATTGCAAGCTTTGTAACAGGCCTTGGTATTACTGTTGGACATATGATACTGTTCAGCTTTAATATCCCTGCATTCGACGGATTGAAGCAGGCTGTAATTGACCTCAACTGTCCGTTCAATCTCCTTTCACCTGTAAATGCCGGTGCAGTTGCAATGATTGTTTCACTTATAGTAGTACCTGTAGTAAGCTGCTTCACGAAAGCACCTGATGAAAAAGTGGTTACAGAGGCATTTGACAGCCTTGTTAAGAACACTGCTGAATAATGAATTTTCTACAAAATCCGCAGAGAAAAAATTATACTCTGCGGATTTTTATTTGATGATATTATTGTTTTCATGCAGAAAAGCTTAAATTGTATTAACCATATGTATAATATGTACAAAAACATTTACTATAATTTTTGTATTATGTTAATTGAAATTTGTACAGTTTTTTGGTATAATATAATTGTAAAATAATATCGGAAAAATCCGATAAGGAGGGATATAAATGAAAAAGAATAACAGTTACTTTATTACCTTATTGATGATGTCAATTCTTATGTTTATGTCTGTTCCTTTCAGTGCTTTTGCTGATGATAAAACATCAGAAAACTACAAGGCACTTATAGATACCGGATTTGAATCGGGCGAATATGAAGGCTGGACATCTTTTGGTATGAAATCAGAGCTGTCCATCACAAATGAAAAGGCATACGGTGGATTTTCCTGTCTTAAGTCTCACAGCAGAACAGCGGCATGGAGTGGTCCATCCCTTAATATTACGGATATTATTACACCGGGAGAGGAGTATCTTTTCAGAGTTTACGCTATAAGCGATACAGCTGATGAAATGGAAGTTATTCTTACTCTGAAATATGTGGATAACGAAGGTACTGAATCATACAATAATATGACAGCCGCAGTCATTGGCAATGATAAGTGGGCGTTTATTGAAACGTCTGCTGTTATTCCCGAAAACATAAAAGATGCCATATTTTATATTGAGAGCGGAGATGGTCTTGATGATTTCTGCGTTGACGATATTTCTATATATGGATATAATATGAAAGAAAACGAATCAATACAGGAAGACGATGACGACTCATTATCTTTCGATTTTGAAAGCGGAACGGAGGGCTGGATACCCAGAGGTGAGGTTTTAATGGAAATCAGCAAGGATTTCAGTTATTCCGGCAAGCAATCCCTTTATGTGTACGATAAAGTTGAAAACTGGAATGCACCAATGATAAGAATTACAAGTGTAGTTCCTGGCGTTAATTATACCTATTCAGCATATGTGATGTATATTGATAAGCAGTGTGATGAGGATCATTATTTCTCAATAAGATTACAGTACAACCTTAATGGAGAGGAGATTTATAAAACTATAAAGAGCAAGCTTCTTCATAACGGTACATGGTCAAAAATATCTGGCGATTATATTCTTCCTGCTGAAGCGACAGATATTTACTTTTATATACGTGCTGATGATGATAATGGAGACGTATTTGAAAATCTTGAATTTTACGTTGATAATGTAAAGATAGTAGACAGTACAGCTATGGTAAAGCTTCGCAGACGTAATATAGCTTTAATGGCAGTAGCTTCGTTAGCTGCTCTAGTTGTATTATTCTTCATTTTAAGACATTTCATAAGAAAAAGCAACGAAACAAAAGCGGCACTCCGTGCTTCTACATTAGATTCAATGACAGGAGCCTGCAACCGCAACACATATGAGGAATATGTGGCGGAGCTTGAAAAAAATCCTGAAAAATGTGAGGATTTATATGTTATGGCTTGTGATGTAAACTTCCTTAAGTATATCAATGATAATTATGGCCATGATTGCGGTGACAGAGCGATTATCAGATGTGCAGGTGTTCTTCTTCGTGTAGTTGGGAAAAAAGGAACTGTTTATAGAATTGGCGGAGATGAGTTTATATGCTTCTCGACAGTGAATTTGATGGATGCCGTAAATGTTGAGTTTGCAAGAGAAAATCTTGATTATAAAGGCTATCCCTTTTCTGCGGCTGTAGGAGTTGCACATTATGACCCACAGGTTGACCTTGGCGGAGCTGACATCAAGGTAATTATAGCAAGAAGTGATAAAGCAATGTATAAAAATAAGGTTGAAATAAAGAAAAGTGTTGATTTTATTGATTAATTGGACTCCTTGAAAAAAATCCCCGATTTCGTTTAGAGGTCGGGGATTTTTTTATAGGAAAATCTTTAAGATTTGTACTTGACAAAAATGATTTTATACTGTATAATAACAGTATATCATAAAGGCTGGGATGAAGAGGAGTAGGTGTATTTTCGATTTTCAGAGAGCTGTCGGGCGGTGTGAGACAGTATGAGAGGTATGCTGAAGTAGCTTTGGAGCTGTATGGGCGAAAGCTGACAGGCTGTGTAGTCCATAACGTGTTTCTCACGTTACAGGGAAAGAAGTTGTATGACTTCGCAGAGTGCAGAGCATATGCTCTGAATTCAGGTGGTAACACGGACATTTGTTCGCCCTGAACCTATTTTACGGTTCGGGGCTTTTTTATACCCGAATCAATATATTGTTAAAGGAGAAATTTAAAATGGCAAAGGAACTTGCTAAATCCTACAATCCAAAGGATTTTGAGGACAGAATTTACGCTGCATGGAATGATAAGGGTTGCTTCCGTGCAGAGGTTGACGAGAAGAAAACACCCTATACTATAGTTATCCCACCTCCGAACATCACAGGACAGCTCCACATGGGACACGCTCTTGATGAGACTTTACAGGATATCCTTATCCGTTGGAAGCGTATGAGCGGCTATTCTGCACTGTGGCTCCCTGGTACAGACCATGCCGCAATTGCTACAGAGGCTAAAATTGTTGAGGCTATGCGTGCAGAGGGTGTTACAAAGGAAGACCTTGGCCGTGACGGTTTTATGGAGCGTGCATGGGAATGGAAAAAGCAGTACGGTGGCAGAATCTGCGAGCAGCTTAAAAAGCTCGGTTCATCATGTGACTGGTCAAGAGAGCGTTTCACAATGGATGAGGGCTGTTCAAAGGCAGTTAAGGAAGTTTTCGTAAAGTACTACGAAAAAGGTCTTATCTACCGTGGTGAGCGTATAATCAACTGGTGTCCTAAATGTAAGACATCTCTTTCCGATGCTGAGGTTACATATGAGGATCAGGCAGGTCATTTCTGGCACCTCCGCTATAAGATAAAGGATGCAGACGGCTATCTCGAACTTGCTACAACCCGTCCCGAAACACTGCTCGGTGATACAGCTGTAGCTGTAAACCCCAACGATGAACGCTATAAGGAGCTTGTAGGCAAGACTGTTATTCTCCCTATTGTTCATCGTGAAATTCCAATCGTTGCCGATGATTACGTTGAAATGGACTTCGGAACAGGCGTAGTTAAGATTACACCTGCACATGACCCTAACGATTTCGAGGTTGGACTCCGTCACAATCTCCCTGTTATCAACGTAATGAACGACGATGCAACGATTGTTGACGATTATCCCAAGTATGCAGGAATGGACAGATTTGAAGCAAGAAAGGCTATCGTAGCTGACCTTGAAGCTGAGGGAGCATTGGTTAAAATCGAGGATTACAGCCATAATGTTGGTACTTGCTACCGTTGCAGCACAACAGTTGAGCCAAAGGTTTCAACACAGTGGTTCGTTAAGATGAAGCCTCTTGCACAGCCTGCAATTGATGCTGTTAAGAACGGCGATACAAAGTTCGTTCCCGAAAGATTTGACAAGATTTATTTCCATTGGCTTGACAATATCCGTGACTGGTGTATCTCCCGTCAGATCTGGTGGGGACATCAGATTCCTGCATTCTACTGTGATTGCTGCGGTGAAATGGTTGTAACAAAGGAAGATAGTTCTGTATGTCCAAAGTGCGGCAAGGCTATGCGTCAGGATCCCGATACACTTGACACATGGTTCAGCTCTGCATTATGGCCATTCTCAACTCTCGGCTGGCCTGAGAATACAGAGGATTTAAATTACTTCTACCCCACAAATACACTTGTTACGGGCTACGACATCATTTTCTTCTGGGTAATCAGAATGATGTTCAGCGGACTTGAAAATATGGGTAAAGTTCCTTTTGATACAGTTCTCATTCACGGTCTTGTACGTGACGCACAGGGACGCAAAATGTCCAAATCCCTCGGCAACGGCATTGACCCTCTTGAAGTTATCAACGAATACGGCGCAGACGCTCTCCGCTTTATGCTTGCTACAGGCAACTCACCCGGAAACGATATGCGTTATATTGACGACAAGGTTAAGGCAGCACGTAACTTCGCTAATAAGCTCTGGAACGCTTCACGTTTCATTATGATGAATCTTCCCGATGATTTTGAGTTCACAGGACTTCCTGATGACCTTGAAACAGAGGATAAGTGGCTTGTAAACAAGTTCAATAAGCTTGCCAAGGAAGTTGGCGAAAACCTCGATAAGTTTGAACTTGGCGTTGCTTCACAGAAGATTTACGACTTCATCTGGGACGTTTACTGCGACTGGTACATTGAAATCACAAAGCCAAGAATTCAGGCTGGCGGTGAAACAATGGCAAAGGCACAGGCTGTCCTCGTATGGGCAATGCAGGGTATGCTGAAACTTCTCCACCCATTCATGCCATTCATCACAGAGGAAATCTGGCAGGTTCTCACAAATGAGAAGTCAATGATTATCCTTGAAACATATCCCACATACGACAGCACAATTGACTATTCCGCAGAGGAAAAGTCATTCGAAAAAATTATTTCAGCTATCAAGGCTGTAAGAAATACACGTACAGAAATGAATGTACCGCCCTCGGTAAAGGCAAAGCTTATTATTGAAACTGACGAGCCTGAACTGTACACATCATGTGCGGCATTCTTTGAAAAGCTTGCTTCTGCATCATCTGTTGAGGCAGGTGCAGCTGTAGAGCATGAAAACTGTGCAAATGCCGTTACAGATTCAGCAAGAATTTTCATTCCTATGGACGAGCTTGTTGACAAGGAAAAAGAAATTGCACGTCTTGAAAAGGAAAAGGCAAAGGTTCAGAAGGATATCGACTTCCTCAGCGGAAAGCTCAATAATCCTGGATTTGTTGCAAAGGCTCCCGAAAAACTTATTGAGGCTGAAAAGGCAAAGCTTGCAGTAGCAGAGGAAAAAATGGCTAAAATTGAGCAGTCAATCGCTGCATTCAAGGCATAATATGGCAATTGACAGGGAAGAAATCTTCCGCTATGTCAAGGAGAAATACAACACCTCTCCCGATTATCCATGGGAGAGGGATATTACCTCCGCTGTACTCCGTAAGAGCAATAAAAAGTGGTACGGACTTGTAATGAATGTCCGCCGAAGCGTTATTGACGAAAAAGGGGAGGGGAGTGTTGATATTCTCAATGTGAAATGCAGTCCTCTCGTCCGTGAAATTCTCATAGGTGAGGGCAAAGCGATACCTGCTTATCATATGAATAAGCGGCTGTGGATAAGTATTCCCCTTGACAGCGGTATATCATTTACTGAAATTTGCGGCGTAATTGACGAAAGCTATGAACTTGTAAAATGAGGTGACACAATGGAATTTACAGTACCAATAATTGAAACAGAAAGACTTATTCTCCGTCCGTTGACTATTGACGACGCAGAAGCTGCTTTTGAGTGGACGGGCGATGAACGAGTTGCAAAGTATATGATATACTCAACTCACGAAAGCATTGAAACAACGAAAGGATGGCTTAATTCAATCAAAGCAAGTCCCGAAAAATACGAATTAGGATTTGTAACTAAATCGGATAATAAGCTTATCGGAGCAGGAAGTATAAGATTTCATAACGATAGTGAACAATGGGAAATCGGCTATAACATCAGGTATGACTGCTGGAATATGGGTTATACTACCGAAGCAACACTTGCAATGATGAATTATGTCCGTGAAAATCGCAATGCACATCGCTTTAAAGCTCAGTGTGCGGCTGAAAATATCGGCTCTGCAAGAGTTATGGAAAAATGCGGACTTCATTTTACAGGAAACGGCGAATATCAAAGCTATGACGGCAAGAAAACCTTTAAATCTAAAATATATGAAATGGAGGATGAGGTAAATGATTAAGCATATAGTAATGTTCAAACTCAAATCCACAGAGGGAATGAGCGAATACGACAACGCACTTGAAGCAAAGGAGCGTTTCGAGGACGTAATTGCAAACGTAGAGGAGCTGAAAAAGGGGGAGCTTGTCATCAACTCCGCTGACGCTCCCGAGATCAATTACACAATCGCTCTTATCTGTGATTTTGACGATATAGACGGACTTAACGCATATCAGGTACATCCTGCACACGTTGAGTTTGCGAAATTCATAGGTACAGTAAAGACAGAACGTGCATGCATTGACTATGAATTTTAATGGAAATAATATATAGAAATATATTATTAAATAAATTTCGCCGTTGGCACTGACGGCAGAAAACGGAGGGAAAAACTATGACAAACGTAAAAGGCAAATGGGCACTTCTTACGGGTGCAAGCAGAGGACTTGGCTATCTCACAGCTATTTTTATGGCTGAACAGGGCTGTAATCTGGTACTCCACAGCAGAAAAGCAGAGCATTGCGAAAAGGTTCTTGCCGAGGTAAAGGCTCTGGGAGTTGAAGCTTATGTAGTTGAGGCGGAGCTTTCCGACCTTGATTCCGTAGAGAAAATGCTCCAGGAAATCGATGCAAAGGGTACACAGATTGATATTATCCTTAACAATGCAGGTCTGCAGATTGCATACCGCACAGAGTATCTCACAACCCCTGCATCTGATTACGACATCAGCTTCAAGGTAAACACAACAGCTCCTATGATGATTTGCTACCACTTCCTCCCTGGAATGCAGGAGAGAGGCTTCGGCAGAATTGTCAACACAACAAGCGGTATTGCTCTTGAACCCGAGCAGGCAGGCTATTCTGCTGCAAAGGCTGCTCTCAACAAGGTAACAATCGATCTCGGCTCAAAGTATCAGGGCAGCGACATCGTATTAAATCTTGCTGATCCGGGTTGGTGCAGAACAGAGCTTGGCGGCCCTAATGCTCCTAACTCGCCCGAAAGTGCAGTACCCGGTATACTTGTTGGTGCATTTGTGGATGATAAGAAGTCAGGACGTATCTTCTCTGCACAGGAATTTGCAGGTATGAGCCTTGAAGAAGCCGTTGCAAAGGCTGAATCACAGGCTTCACCCTATTAATTTATGAATATTAACGAAGCAATGAGCTTTGTGAACTCCTATAGCAAATCGGGAAAGGCAGTTACTGACCTTTCCCGTGCAAGGGAGCTTATGAAGCGTGTGGGAAACCCCGAAAAACAGCTGAAATTCGTCCATGTTGCAGGTACAAACGGCAAGGGGTCAACAGTTGAGTATATTTCAAATGCCCTGATATATTCGGGGTATAAGACAGGACAGTTCACTTCGCCCTATATCACCCATTATGCCGACAGAATTCGCATTAACGGGAAGGAAATAGACGAAGAATCCCTCTGCGAAATTGCGGAAATGGTGAGAAATTCTGTTGTCGATGCGGAGTATTCACAGTTTGAAATCACTATGGCAATTGCTTTGCTGTGGTATGTCCGTGAAAAGTGCGATATTGTCGTACTTGAAGCAGGCATAGGCGGACTTCTTGACTGCACAAACGTAATACCGCCCCCTGTGGTAGCGGTAATTACTTCAATTTCCCTTGACCATACGGCTATTTTAGGAGATACCGTTGAAAAAATTGCAGCCCAGAAAGCAGGAATAATCAAAGAAAATTCCGCTGTCGTGCTGTCAATGTTCAACAGTAAAAGCGTAGTTGAAATTGTACAAAATAAGGCTAAAGAGCATAATAGCTTGTTTATTCTCCCCGATGAAGGGGATTTTTCAACCTTATCCATATCAGCAGGCGGAAGCAGATTATGCTATTGCGACAAGGAATATGCCCTTGCTATGATTGGTGAATGGCAGTGTGTCAACGCTGTAACAGCTATTGAAGCCTGCCGATATATACGAAATAGCGGATTTGACATATCCGAGGAAAACATCACAAAATCCCTTGAAAGCACCCGTGTGAGAGCGAGAGCACAGTACATTGACGGAAATCCCCCTGTAATAGTTGACGGCGGACATAATCCCGACGGTGTAAATAACGTTTTATCCTATATTGAGGATATTAATCCTGCAATTGCTGTTATGGGTATGGTAGACTCAAAGGACTGTGAAAATTCCGTTCAGCGTGTTGCACGTTACTGCGACAAGATATTTACTGTTGACGGCTTCACTTACAATTGCATATCTGCGGAAAAACTGGCAGAAACAGCAGGAAAATACACTAATTCCGAAGCCTGTACAAGCCTTTCAGAGGCTTTGGAAAAAGCGAAAAAAATTGCTGTTGAACGTAATACCGTTGTTCTTGTCTGTGGGTCACTTTATCTTGCAAGCGATTATCTGAACAACTGTGAAAATAAATGAAAAATAATGAAGATGTCGGGTAGGATTGTGTAAACATACAAATCTGCCCGATTTTTAAATTTCCGTGTTCTAACCCCTTGAAAAACTTGTCAGAAATTGGTATAATTTATTTAGCTGCAAAAGAAGTTTTTCGGGATCAGCCGTAATTTCAGGGCAGATTGGCGAAATGGTTGCAGAAATATTTTGAAGGAGGTTTTTTAACAATGGCGTTAAAGAATCAGTATCTTATCGACTTACTTGAAAGAGTTAAACAGAGAAATCAGGGCGAACCTGAGTTTATCCAGACTGTAACAGAAGTTCTTGAAACACTTGAACCCGTTGCAGAGAAAAGACAGGATTATATTGATGCAGGCGTATTCGAGAGAATCGTAGAGCCTGAAAGACAGATTATCTTCCGTGTACCGTGGGTTGACGACAACGGTAAGACACAGGTTAACAGAGGTTTCAGAGTACAGTTCAACTCTGCTATCGGACCTTACAAGGGCGGTTTAAGATTCCACCCCTCCGTATATCTTGGAATTATCAAGTTCCTCGGCTTTGAGCAGACATTCAAGAACAGCCTTACATCACTCCCTATGGGCGGCGGTAAGGGCGGTTCCGACTTCGACCCCCAGGGCAAGTCTGACGCTGAAGTTATGCGTTTCTGCCAGAGCTTCATGACAGAGCTTTCAAGACACATCGGTCCCGACCTCGACGTTCCTGCTGGTGACATCGGTGTAGGTGCTCGTGAAGTTGGTTACTTATTCGGTCAGTACAAGAGACTCCGCAACGAGTTCACAGGCGTACTTACAGGTAAGGGAACTTCCTTCGGCGGCTCACTTATCCGTCCCGAGGCTACAGGCTACGGTGCTGTATACTACACAGTAGAGATGCTTAAGCACTTCGGTGACAGCATTGAGGGCAAGACATTTGCTATTTCAGGCTTCGGTAACGTTGCTTGGGGTACTGTTAAGAAGGTTAACGAGCTCGGTGGTAAGGTTGTAACAATTTCCGGTCCTGACGGATATATCTACGATCCCGATGGTATCAGCACACCTGAAAAGGTTGATTACCTCCTTGAGATGCGTGCTTCATGCCGCAACAGAGTACAGGATTACGCTGACAAGTTCGGTGTTGAGTTCTTCGCAGGTCAGAAGCCTTGGGGAACAAAGGCTGACATCATCATGCCTTGTGCTACTCAGAACGAGGTTGATGTTAAGGAAGCTGAGCAGATCGTTGCTAACGGCGTTAAGTACTACGTTGAGGTTTCCAATATGCCTACAACAAACGAGGCTGTTGCATACCTTAAGGAGAACGGTGTAATCGTAGCTCCTTCAAAGGCTGTTAACGCTGGTGGTGTTGCTGTTTCTGGTCTTGAAATGTCACAGAACTCTATGAGATATTCATGGACAGAAGAAGAAGTTGACAATAAGCTCAAGGGCATCATGAAGAACATCTTCGACGCTTCACTTGCTGCTGCTAACGAGTACGGCTTTGGCGATGACCTCGTTGCAGGTGCTAACATCGCAGGCTTCCTCAAGGTAGCTGAGGCTATGAAGGCTCAGGGTTGCGTTTGATTAATTAAATAGCATAATATTAAGGGTATCAGTTTCGGCTGATACCCTTTTTGCTTGACATAAAAAATTATTGATGTTATACTTATATCATCTGAAAATTTTTGAAATAATTTCTGAAAATCTGTCCTTTTTTTGTAAGTTTACTCGAATGTATTATATAGAGAGGAAAATTTCTCTTGAATTAATTTTACAGGGGGATTTTTATGAAAAAATCAATTATTTCCGCAGTATCATTACTTTTAATCGGTGCAGTTGCAATATGCTTTCTCGCGTATCCTCGTATATATTTCGGTAATAGAATTAAAGGTGATGTAACCATTACCTATAACGGAGAGCCGTATGAACTGACTTCTGAACAGCTGAAATCGCATACAAAAGTGAGAGAAATAGAAAACGGCAGATATCGCATTGAACTAAAAGGCGGAGAATACGGAAGCAATCCCTTTGAGATTATATTCAGCCCTGAAATGATAGTAAAAGTGGATTTCATTCATGCAAACTGGTGGTATGTGACAAAATTCAATCTTGATATAAATATTGATACTGAAAAAGGCGAGATTGCGTATAAAGGCAATTATACCTCATCACAAGACAGTGGTACAATCGACGAAAAGCAGACAATAGGCAAAGAAAAACTTGAAGTGAGGTTTAGTACTATATGAAAAAAAGGAGATGAATAAATGCAAAAAGACAATAAAAGAAATGCGGAATTTGCAAGACGGATTTTCGATGAATACTGCAACTATGTCTATATAATTGCGGCGAATAAAATAAAAAGCTATGGCACAAAGGAAGATATAGAAGAATGCGTCAGCGACATCTTTGCAGAAATATTTCGTAATACGGATAAAATTATAGATTTTGAGGGCGACCTTAAAGGCTACATCGGCACTGTTGCAAGGCGGCGAGCTATAGACACATACCGCCGATTAAGCTCTCACAGCTGCATGATACAGCCGCTTGACGATGAAATAATATCGGGAACAGCTTCGGGGGAAGATATAGAAAAATCATACGATACAGCAAGCCGAAATGCATTTATTATTGAAAAGATTAAATCGTTAGGGGAACCTGATACAACGATTATTATAAAGCAGTTTTACTATAATATGAAAGTTTCAGAAATAGCAAAGGCGATTTCAATGACTGCCGCTTCTGTTCAGAAAAGAAGTCTGCGAGCGAGGGAAAAGCTGAAAGCTATGCTGATTGAAGCTGATATAACTTTATAAGGATAATGATTTTTATGAGAAAAAATTTACTTGAAAATATAGATTTTGAAACAGCTAAAAAAATAGCTGATGAATACCCTGCTCTATCAAAAAAGGATATGGACAGAATGTTTTCGGCTTCAATGAAAAAGGTAAAGAAATTTTCGGTTGAAGATGAAAGCAGGGAAAAAATATTTACATCTGCAATTGCAAAGGCGGCTGATGAGGGTTTTGAAGATGTTGAAGTGCTGAAAATTGAGAAGTACAAAAGGCCTGCAGTAAGCCGATATATCGGAATTGCTGCTTCATTGGCAATTATTGCGGCAGGTATAGCAGGTATGGGTATACTTCTCGGCAGAAATCCTGATACATCAAATCCGCCTGTTATCGAGCCTGCAACGCAGTTTATTACAGAGCATCCTACAGGAATTCCCGAAAATAAACAGAATTACGAAGCCGCCGCATACAGAATAACCGACGAATATTTTAACTTGGGCAGATATATTTATACAGGCGGTTTTGAGTATAAAGAGAGCAACGGTTTACCGCCTGCTGACAGTGAAGTAAAAATTCTTTTCATTAAAGACGGTGAGGAAAAAACACAGTCATACTATCCTGTAATTGACGAAAAATTCCCCGATATGTCGGCTTTTAAGGAGTATTATTACTCCTACAGAAAAGACGGGTATACTGTAAATTCGGATATGGCGATATATGATGATAATATTTTCGGCGGCGATATAACTGACGCTGATTTAAATTCTCCTGAAACCATTGGCGAAAAGCTGTATGCAGAGGACGGCATTTTTTATGAGTATATCAATATAAATGGAAAGCTTTATATGCTCGATTATCCGATAGTTGCGGGAATTGAAGCAATAGGCACGCTTAAATGGATTAGTGAGCCGATTATTTCTGATATAACCGAAAACAGCTTTACAGCAACAAGAGTTTTTAATTCAGACGAAGATACAACTATGGCTGATGTTATGGTTGCTTTTGAAATTGTATGGGATGAAACGGCACAGGACTGGCGTGCGGCATCTGAAATCGTAACAGGGGAGCTTATAGAACAGGATTTTCCGCTGAAATCAGAGTAAACAGAAAAGAGGATTTATATGAATAAAAAAGGAACTACTTCCCCTGAAAAGGACAAAAAGCGTTTTATTATCCTGCTGATTTTTATTGCGGCTATTTTAGTTGTATTATATTTTCGTGTTAATCCTAAATGGAAAGCCGCCGAGCTTAAAATTGAAACAATAGGTATAGATTATGACATCCAGTGTGTAAATTCAGAGGGAATGACCCTTGAAAGTCGAATAACTCCCCCTGACGGTTACAGCCGAGTTGCGGTTGAAAGCGGAAGTTTTGCTGAATATCTGCGAAAATACCCCCTGCACCCTGTTAACATAAAGCTTCCTGTATACAACGGAAAAACATTGAACACAGATTCTCCTGCAATTTTTGATATAAGCCTTGGTGATGAAGGATATCAGCAATGTGCAGATAGCATTATAAGGCTCTACAGCGATTATTTCTACGAAAACGAGCAGTATGACAAGATTTCCTTTGAGTTTTCAAACGGCGATATCTGCGACTATAACCGCTGGCGGCAGGGTAAAAGAATGTTGGCACTGGGCAGCTTCTCCTGTGAAATCCCTGCGGCGTTACCTGACGACAGCTTACAGGGATACAGAAATTATCTCAAAGAGGTTATGAATTATGCAGGAACACTTTCTCTGCTCAATGAATCAGAGCAGATTTCTGCCGATGAAATCCGTATTGGCGACATTATCTGTGATGAATCTCACGTTGTTCTCATAGTTGATGAGGCTGTCAGTGAAAACGGCGAAAAATCCTTTCTCATAGGACAGAGCTTTATCCCTGCCGTTTGCTTTCACATAGTTACAAATTACAACGGCGGTGTTACTTCGCCATGGTTTACGCAGGAACAGCTTGAACAACAAGACTTTATAATTGACAGCTTTGGATTAAGCAAAAATAATATACGCCGTTGGAAAGACGGTTTTTAAAGGTATAAAAATATCATGAGGAGTGACATTATGAAAAAAATGACAGTAATATTTACAATAATCATCACATCAATAATAATGATGTGCGGCGGTATATACGCTTTTGCAGGCGATGTTCCCGAAAGTTTAATGGAAAGCAAGGCACAGGTTTATTTTGGTACAATTGAAGAAATAGGCGATTCATCAGAAATAAACGGCTTTGAAGTATATGATTATATTGATGTTATGCCAGTGGCGGCGATTAAAGATAATGTAACACAGGGTGAAAAAATCAGATACAATACGGTTGAATATAATTTCTATTATAAGGGGAAGCCGCAAAATGGTGAAATATATCTCTTTGCATACTATGATGAAAATAATCCACTCGATTGCTTTTGTGTAACCGAATATGATACGAATAGCCTCACGATTGTTGGAGTTGATCAGAATGACGAAAATAATATGTGGTTCAGATTTCAAAAGTATCTCAATGAGGGAAAATATGGCGAAGCCAAAATAGAAGGTATAACTCCGAAATCTTATGAAGCTTATGAAAAGAAATTGAATGCGGAAAGAAAAAAAAGTGAGTTTTTCAACAATGCTGAAAAGCTTATATTTGAGAAATCAGGCATTATATTACGTTTCTGGTGGATTGGTGTTATAATTATCACTGCTGTTATCGTTTTAGCAGTAAAAAAAGTAAGAAAACGCCATAAGAAATCATAAATCAGTTATAAATTGCATTTTTTCACCTTTGTCCGCATATCCTTTACAGAGAAAATGTAAAGGAGTGTTTCAATATGGGACTTACCGAAAAAGAAGCCGCTGAAAGGCTTAAAAAAGACGGTGAAAATGTACTTGAGGACAAGAAAAAGACATCGGCTGTGAAAATATTTGCAGGGCAGTTCAGAGATGTTATGGTTATGATTCTGCTCTGTGCTACTGTTATTTCCGTCCTTTTGGGCGAAGTTACTGACGCAATAACCATTATACTTATTGTGCTGATTAACGCTATTTTAGGCTTTATACAGGAGTATCGCACGGAGCATACCCTTGAAGCCTTGAAGTCTATGACTGCACCTACTGCTAAATGCTACCGTGACGGCAGACTTCGGCAGATTGAGGCTTCACAGCTTGTTGTGGAGGATATTGTGGAGCTTGAAGCAGGTGACAGAGTGCCTGCGGACTGTGTTATTCTCTCATGTACTGGATTTTATACGGATGAAGCCGTACTTACTGGAGAATCCGAGCCTGCAGCGAAAAAAACTGGCTCTCCCAATGACGAGGATAACAGCATTAACAAAGAAAACATTGTCTACTGCGGTACATCTGCTGTTAAGGGTGTATGTCGCGGCAGAGTTATTGCAACGGCGAAAAATACGCAAATGGGCAAGATTTCAAAGCTGCTTGCGGATATTGACAACGAACCTACTCCTCTACAAAAACGTCTTGGGGAGCTTGGCAAAATAGTTGCAATTATCTGCCTTATTGTATGCGTTGCTGTTTTCGGTGCAGGAGTACTCCGTGGTGAAGATATATTCGATATGCTTATGACGGGCATTACTATTGCAATTGCCGCGATTCCCGAGGGCTTGCCTGCGACGGTAACGATTGCCCTTGCCCTTGCTGTTAACCGTATGATGAAGCATAAAGCTCTTGTGAATAAGCTTCACAGTGTTGAAACCCTTGGCTGTGCTTCTGTTATATGCTCCGATAAAACAGGCACAATTACTGAAAACAAAATGACTGTTACGGAGCTTTCCACAGTTGATTCCGATTATTTTTTCAGCGGCTCGGGATATAAAATCAGCGGCGAAATTACAAAGGGCGAGGATAATATTGCTGTCAATCCCAAAACTGAAAAGTCTCTTACAGAATCTCTTAAATGCGGTGTTATATGCTCTACAGCAGATATTTTCACCGATAAGGCAGGTATAAGCCGCCGTAGAGGATCCCTCAAAGGAAAGGGCGAATGGAGCGTTACAGGCGACCCTACAGAAGTTGCACTCCTTGTGGCGGCTTCCAAAGGTGGCGTTACAAAAGAAGTATTAGGAAAATACGCGGAAAAGCTTGATGAACTGCCATTCGACAGCGAAACAAGATTTATGGCTGTATACTGCCGTGAGGGCGGAGTAAAGCGGATATATTTCAAAGGTGCAGAGGAGGTTATGCTGTCACGCTGTTCTCGTTATCTTGATGAAAAAGGGCATACAGCGGCTTTAACTCCTGCTGTGAAAAACAGTATACATAAAAAAGTCCTTGAAATGTCCGATAAAGCATTGAGAGTGCTTGTCCTTGCCTATGCTGAAAGCGACGATTTTTCGCCACATATGGGAAATCTTGTATTTCTCGGTGTGGCAGGTATGCTTGATCCTCCCCGTGAGGAAGCAAAGGCGGCAATAAAAAAATGTGCAGCAGCTTCCGTTAAAACTGTTATGATAACAGGTGACCATAAAAATACAGCCGTTGCCATAGCTAAAAAGGCAGGATTGCTGAAAAATGGCAAGGCGGCTACAGGTGCGGAGCTTGACGCAATGTCTGATGAGGAGCTTGACCGCAGAATAGGGGAGTATACCGTTTTTGCCCGTGTTGAGCCTGCTCATAAGCTGCGTATTGTCCGTAGTTTTAAGCGTAAGGGCGAAATCGTAACAATGACAGGTGACGGTGTAAACGATGCACCTGCCATAAAAGAAGCTGATGTGGGCGTAGCTATGGGCATAACCGGTACAGATGTTACAAAACAGGCGGCAGATGTTATTCTCCTTGACGACAACCTTGCTACCCTTGTAAATGCCGTAGAGCAGGGGCGGTGCGTTTATGCCAATATACGCAAATTTGTGCGGTATCTGCTTTCCTGTAACATCGGTGAAGTACTGACGATGTTTCTCGGCATTATTATGGGTATGCCTGTGGTACTTCTTCCTGTGCAGATACTCCTTGTAAATCTTGTTACAGACGGACTTCCTGCAATAGCTTTAGGGCTTGAACCGCCAGAAAAGGATATTATGAGCCGTCCGCCGAGAAAATCCACGGAAGGATTTTTTGCAGGGGGACTTATGTGGAAAATAGCTATAAGAGGCATACTCATAGGACTTTCAACTCTTGCCTCTTTCACCTCTGTAATGCATATGGGCGGCAGTCTTGAAGCCTGTCGTACAGCGGCACTCATAACCCTTGTAGCGTCGCAGCTTATTCACGTTTTCGAGTGTAAAAGCGAAAGGGGAAGCATATTTTCTATCAATCCATTCAGTAATGTTAAGCTGATTCTTGCGGTTATTGTATCTGCGTCGGCACTTGTTGCGGCTGTGTTGATACCGCAGTTACAGGGGATTTTTGCAACAGTTCCTCTTACAAATGAACAGCTTTTTGCGGCGTTGGGATTTAGTGTGATTATTCCTTTTGTCAGTGGAATTTTTGGTGGAAAGGGAAAGAAATAATAAAAACGAGGGTACCGATTTATTCGGTACCCTCTTGCATAATTATTCAACTATTTTATTCTGTGAATTCTGAACGGTCGATTATGTAATCTCCGGGAGGAATTTCCTCGTAAGGATTAGCATCTGATACTTCTTCAACAGGTGCTGCAGCAGGCTCGGAAGCAGCTGCCATTCTACCGCCAAGGAATCCTGAAAGGATAGACTTGATATCTACGCCTGTAGCCTCTGTAAGACCGTCTGTGATTTTTACTGTGGAGTTGATGATATCGCCTACAAGACGGCTGGAGTTGCCTTCGCCGTACATTGTAATCTTATCAACATTTTCAAGAGGAGCAGCAGCGTTGCGTACAACCTCGGGGAGTGCCTTGAAGTACATTTCGAGAACAGCGGCCTCGCCGTACTTCTTCATAGCTTCAGCCTTTGCGTTGATACCCTCAGCCTCGGCAAGACCTTTAGCTCTAATAGCGTCAGCCTCAGCCTGACCTACGGCAGCAATACCTTCAGCCTCCTGCATTCTTGCGAACTTCTGTGCCTCAGCTTCAGCCTTCTGAGCCTCAGCCTCCTGCTCACGCTGGAAACGGTCAGCTTCAGCCTCTTTCTTAAGCTGATAAAGCTTTGCGTCAGCCTCCTGCTGTGCCTTATAGCGTTCAGCCTCAGCCTTTTTCTTGATTTCAGCGTCGAGAGATTTTTCCTTAACCTCTGCCTCTTTAGTTTTAAGCTCAACATCCTTTTCAGATGCAGCGATGTTAGCGTTAGCCTTTGTGATTTCAATTGTCTTACGCTGTTCTTCCTTCTGGATTTCGTAAGCAGCGTCGGCAATAGCCATCTGTGTATCAGCTTCCTTTTTCAGTTCAGCCTGACGGATAGCAAGTTCGTTGTTCTTCTGTGCAATTTCTGTTTCAGCAAGAACTTTAGCGTCGTTAGCTTCTTTCTTTGCCTGTGCCTTTGCGATTTCGATTTCCTTTTCAGATTCAGCACGTGCAATAGCAGCCTTCTTCTGAATTTTTGTTGTATTATCGATACCAAGGTTTTCGATAAGGTTCTGGTCGTCTGTAAAGTTCTGTACGTTAAATGAAACGATTTCAAGACCCATTCTGTTGAGGTCGGGAGCCGCATTCTCCTGTACCTTTTCAGCGAAAGCCTTACGGTCGTTTACCATTGCTTCAAGAGTCATCTGACCAACGATTTCACGCATATTACCCTCGAGAACCTCACGGGCAACCTTTGCAATATACACGGGTTCCTTGTTGAGGAAGTTCTCTGCACCGAGCTTGATAAGCAGGGGATCGCTGCTGACCTTAACGTTTACGTTAGCGTCAACGTTGATATTGATGTAATCAGCGGTAGGAACTGCACTTGAAGTCTTTACGTCAACGGCGATGAGCTGGAGTTTCAGCTTATCCACACGCTCGAAGAAAGGAATTCTGATACTTGCCTTTCCGATGATGATTTTCTTACGCAGACCTGAAATGATGTACGCTGTATCGGGTGGAGCCTTGATGTAGCCAAGTGACAAAATAATAATAAGCACTATTGCCACAACAATTCCGCCGATAATAAGGGTTGCTTTACCTTCCATAATGATAATCCTCCATATCATAAATAAATTTACGGCTTGCGGATGCCGCATACGCTGTGATTTACAACGTTGAATACATTATACTACATTTTTCTACATTTGTCAAGTGCCTGGAAAAATTTTTGTTAAAAATGGGTAAAAGTTATTTATCATAGAAATTCATCTGTTAGGGGAGAGATTCGGTTTGTAAATTCTTTAAGAGGCAGTTTGCTAAGCGATAACACGAAAAAGCCTGTTCGTCCCTTGGGGGAAGAACAGGCTTCTAAACAGTCGAGGTGACAGGATTTGAACCTGCGGCCCCTACGTCCCGAACGTAGTACTCTACCAAACTGAGCCACACCTCGATATAATATAAAAAGTTACTATAATATTATACTACAAAAGCATAAAAAAGTCAATAGATTAATTATATATTTAAAATATTGAAATTATACAGCGGGGCAATACCTCAAAAATCCGCAGGGGATTAATTGGGGTATTGTCCGTTTTTGCGTGCATAATCAGCGTAAACTACTTGAAAGTTACGCCCCAGTTATTTTTGCTGACCTTACTGTAAATAGCAAGTATCGCCTTTTTACGCTTGTTCTTGTAGAGGAATAAAGTTGCAACAGTAGCCAACAGTGACAATACAATAGCGATAGCAACACCTGCAACACCGCCTACAGCTGCAAGCATTACAACCCAGATAAGTATAAGAGCAATAATCAGAACAGGCAGAAATAACTTTGTAAAACCGCCATTAGTGATTTTCAGATACTGCATAACATCTCTGCGTGAAAGGCTTTCGTAGTGGCGGATAAGAATTTTATCAGTTCTTGCCCAGTTACAGAATTCCTTGACAGAAGCGAAGCCCTGACTGAAATCCTGACCTGTTTCGTTAACTCTGTACCAGACGGTATGAGCTCCATTTCCCTTTGGAACACAGTCGAGGACGTGAATCATTGTACCAACTTTAGCCTGACCACTTACAGTCTTGGTTACAATGAATTTTCTATCAATAGCTTCCTCAAACTCTAAAAGATATTGTGCCATAAGTTTCTTCCTTCCCATTTATAAACTTGAGTCTATAGCCTGTAGTGATACAGGCTACAGCGTTAAATACATTAATATTGCCCGAAAGGCTGTAGATTTGTAAGTAGAAAACCCCAGTAACAGTTAGATTATTTCTTGCGGATATTAAAATTAGCTCTTGCAACTTTTTTTCTCTGTTTAGCCTGCTTCATAAGTTCTTCCTTTGACATAACTTCAGGCTTGGTTGTTCTTCCCGATTGCGGAACGGGAGCACCTCCGTTTGAAATGCCCTGAACATTATTTGCGTCGGGGATTTCCGCAAAATAGACAACATCATTTTTTCCGTTTGAACTTTGTGAATTTTCCAGGAACGGATTGTTTTTATCTATGTTAACACCTGTAGAGTACTGTTCCTCCTGCTGTGCTGAATGCTTTGCAGAGAAATCTGATACATATTCATCAGGAGCGGAATTTGTAATAAATCCCATTTTTTCAAGCTCCGAACTATCCGGAACACCTGTACTGTCAGAATCTTCATCACCGAATCCGCTGAAAAATCCTGACATAGCTGACGCAGGTTCTGCATTATTAGCAGCAGGTGTGCTGTTTGCGAAGCTGTTGCTTGTCGGAGAAGATGAAAAAGGAGATTCAGTAATATCAGGGACGCTGTATCCGCTGTTATTTGTTGGTGCTGCATAATTAGAAGAATTATCATAATTCGCAGAGTACACAGCTTCTTCCTCTGATTCTTTACTGTCATCTGCTTCAATAAGTGAAGTAATTGGGACATATTCAGAGGGGGAGATATATACATTACACTTTGAATTGGCAGGATCCATTGACTGAACAATCATAAGTTCAGCAGGATTTGGAACAACAACGCTGAAATCTGCAAGAGAAAGTGTAATCATCTGTAAAGCCCTTGTCATATCTGCATTGTTCATTGCAACAACTGCCATATATTCAGCAGGGATAATGCCTGCTGTTTGGTTAATCATATATATCGAAGAAACGCCTGATATGATGTCATAATTCTTGGCAAGGATTGCACATATGCGGGCATTGCCGGAAAAGGCTAATTTTGGTTCTTTGCGAACAATCTGTTCAGCAGCTTCTCTGACCATGCTGTAAAATACGTTTAAAGCCATATAAATCACCGATTATCCTTTCATTTCTTCGGTTTAGGTTTACGTGCGAGAAGACGACGCTTATTTTCTTCAATTTTCTTCTTAATAACCTCGGAGTTAGCTTTGAGTATTTCGTCATCGTATACACATGACAGTGAAATATCGTCCTGTGTACCGAAATTAGTACGTTTCTGAATATTTTTACTTACGGAATCAGCAAAAGCGTCAGATTCTGAAATCTGGTCTGCAATAATGGTATGATAGTTAAGAAATTCAAGGTCACTGCCGAATGATGTGTAAAGACCGTCTGTTGAAACGAAAACAGCACCTATTTTCTTATTGTCAACATAGTAGCTGTTGAACATTGAAATAGCATTTGAATTACACATTGAAGCAGTAATATTAGCAGGATTTGATTCCTCATAATCAATAATCATTGATGTATGACCGTCCTCAAAGACTGCAATAAGGCTTCCGTCGCCTATCTGAAAACCAAATGTAAAATCTTTGCATATAACAGCGGCAACAAGAGTTGTGCCGTAGAAGGATTCTACAGAGATTTCAGCAAATTCTTCGGGGGTAAACTGACTTTTTTCCTCATCTGTGACAGGGTTAAGGTTGAAATGTTCATTGACCTTGATATTCCATTCAGAGATAATCTGACGCTCAATGTTTCTCATAATTCTCTTATGATTATTTGGGAATTCCCTGTTGAACTCGTCAGCATCGGCATAAAACCGCTTAATAACTTCTAAAGTGCAGTTTACGGCTATTTCCGAGCCGATATTACTTCTGAAGTGTTTTTTACTTCCATGTCCGTCAGCAACAACTGCAACGGAAAAATCCTTTGCGGCATAGTGAGCAGAGCTGTCCTGACATATCATATTTTTAGCAATATGACTTGCACCTGTCATAGAATAGCTGAAACCTTTATACATAGTCTATACTCCCTTTTGGATTATATTTTTACCAACCTGTATCGAAAGAAATATCGTCGGAATCTTCCTGTGATACGAGCTCCTGAATCTGCTGACCGAGAAGCTTCTGCTTTGAAGCAAAAACGTCGTCAGCATTGAGTTCCTTGCCATTGTCGTCGGAGAGAGTCATACTCTTACTTCCGATCTGTGAAGCTGTAACAGCAACAATCTTAATCATCTGTGCAAGCTGACTTCCTGTGTAGGCATGAACAACGGTATCCTTTGAGCCTGTAAATTCAGCAAGCATATCGTCGTTAGCCTCGTTGCCGATACCAAGAGCAGCTTTAAGACCGAATTTATACCAGCTGTTTGAATAGAGCTCACGAAGTCCCTTTTTGTAGTCGTCAGAGGGGTAACCGTCTGTCATAAGGAATATAACAGGTGCGAATGAAAGTGAGGGGGAGTTGAGGAAGCTGTTGCGTGACATTCTTGCAGAAAGCTCCTCGAAAGCAGCACCCATACTTGTAACACCAGAGGCGTTTAGACGGCTCCACTCGAAATCTTCGATAGAAATAGGGGCGGAGTACATCCACTTTACATCTGTAGAGAAAGTGAGAACTGCAACCTTAACATCGGTATCAGCTTCGCCAACCTTGCGGATTTCGGGGATAAGCTCCTCCATTACAGTATTGAGCTCACCGATTTTCTTACCTCTCATACTTGCAGATGTATCGATTACAAAGAATATAACAAGGCTTTTCTTGGAAACGCTTGTCGCACCAAGAGGATCGTCATCATCAAAATCAAAAGCATTTGCAGGAGAAGTATTTTCTTTATTCATATTTTCGCTCATAGTGAGTACATCCTTTCAGACTATATTTTAGCTTTAACTTCGCCGAAATCAATTTCAAGCCCTTTCCAGATGGGGAAACCGCTTCCGGGAGCAATATCATAGAATTTACCGTCGGGCATTTTAACATTCCAGCTTTTAGCGGAAAGGTTCTTAATGCCGAGGATACCGGGGCGAAGCTTATTTTCAACAAGTTCGCCTGCAACGCTTAAAAAGTCGTCGCAATCGGGATAAACATCACACTGATAAAATTGTCTGCCCAGATAAAGGGGAACACGGAAATCGCTGTTTGAGAAAGCGATAGTAGAAAAAGTCATTCCGCACTTTGGGCATCTGTATGAAACGTCATCAGGCTGTTCAAACATTGAAGTAAAGTTTGTTCTTCCGCAGCCGCACATAATTATTTCAGAGCGGAGACGGAGGAAAATATTCTGCCATTCATTTTCAATAATACGCTTATTGGGATCGTGAACGCCCTCTGTAAATGAACGGAGGAAAGCGTCTTTTATGTATTCGGGATAAAGTCGCCAGAACTTGATTACATTATCGTGAATACCTCTTACAGGGCGGTTAGATGTATCGTTGGGATCATATACAAATACAGCGTCCTGACCGTAATGTCGGAGTTCTGATGATTCTGTAAGGCATATATCCTTTACAACCTTTTCGCCCTCCATGGGGTCGCCTCTGAAAAGAAGCTTGAAAAGTACAACTGCAAGAGAATACTTGTCGGTCTGTACATCGGGTTTAGCAACGCCACGAACAATTTCGGGAGCCATATATCCGGGCTTTCCGCCGATACCGAAGTTACTTCCCTCGGGAGCAATGTTATCACAGTCGCAGACGAGAACTGCACCTGTTTCTACATTGATGAAGAAACCGCCGTCGTTAAGGTCCTGATAGCTCTTACCTGAACGGTGAAGCTGACGGAATGAATTGACGATATTAATAACAGCTGTGACCATAGCGTAAAGACTTGCGAAACGAACAGTTTTTTTCGCAGCCTTACCTGTAAGGGGGTCAATAACAAGCTTATATGTATTGAGGATATCAACGAAAGAATCAAAGCTTTCGGGCTTTAAATCCATAAGGTATCCGAAGCCGCCGTCAGCAGTTTCCTTTGTAAGGTATTTTGGCCAGAGGAAACGATTGCTGGGGGGGCCGTCAGCAATATTATTTCTGAGGTTTTCACGGAAATCCTTTGGTCTTTTAATCTTATCAACGTCGTACCATTTCAGAGCCCATTCCATGCCGTTAAATTCAACGAGGTAAACGCTTCCCTGTCCGCCGCTGCCGATTTTCTTAAGAACTTTGGCTCTGCCGCCGAACTCCATTTCAATCTGTTCACCGAATTTAAGTTCGATCATTTGTATCTACTCCTCTCTTTCAGAATATTACACTATTATAAAGATCCATACCCATGGGTACAGTTTTGCAGTTGATATTGTGGCTGAGACAATATTTATGTGCATATGAGTTTTCATAGCATTTTACGGTAAGCTTCGGACAGAATACAAATGCATTTTCGTCGATGAATTTTACGCTGTCGGGAATGTAAACCAGAGTCAGTTTTTCACAGTTAGAAAATGCTTGTACACCGATACTTGTTACTGTAGGTGGAATATCTGCCATTGACAATGATAAGCAGCCGAGGAATGTATTATCCTCGATTTCAAGAACTCCAGCGGGAATCTTGATTGATTCAAGCTCTGAACACTGGTCGAATGCACCATGGCGGATAATACGCAGTGACGGCGGAAGCTCTACTGAACGGAGGTGCTTACAGCCTGAAAATGCATATTCTTCGATAGCCACAAGAGTAACGGGCAGCTTAATGCTTTTCATTGAAGTGAATTTATCAAAAGCAAAAGCTTCAATTTTTGTGTATTCCCTGTTGATAACAATGTTCTTCATGAGCTTATATTTCAAAGCGTCAATAGGACGTAAAACAAGGGAATCAATATTAATTGTCTTCTGAACCTTTGGCTGACCTTCCTGAACAGGTGTAGCGGGCTGTATTGCAGCAGGCTGACTATTTTCCTTGAGTGGTGTAAATTCCCACTTCAGCATATATGTCAGACAGGCAAGAACAAATTCAGTAGCTTTATCGGAAATGAAGCATTCATTAATGAGGAAGCTTCTTGCTCTCATAATGGCAATATTTCTGTCTTCTTCGATAAACATATTCTGGAGTACGCCTGCATTTATAGTGTATATAAGAAGTCGGCATTCAGCCTTATAGTCGGCAAGGTAGTCCATTAACAGGGCTTTGAGACTTCTTATATTTATGGGCTTTGTACTGAAATTCTCAATAACGAGGTTATAGAGTAAGCTCTGTATTTTAAGCGTATTGTCAAATCCCTCGATTGCCTGCGGAACAGGAGCACCGCAATTATTGCATGAAAGGGCGTTTTCATTAAGCTCTGAAAAACAGATTTCGCACTGCATAATAATTCTCCTTGTTATTTATTTTGAAGTATCAATATCAATTGTTTCATTTAGAGTTTTATTGATATTTTCAATTGACTCCATGACTTCCTTAAGTGACTTTGTTATCAGTTCGGAGTTGTTATTTGTTGTATCAATGTTTTCATCAAGGGATTTTAAGGATTCATGGGTTGTTTCAAGAATAACGATCATCTGGTTGATACCTTCCTTGTCGAGGGTTTCGTTATTCTTGCAGAATATAACGATATTTGATAAGAGGTCGTTTAATACCTTTGCCTTTTCCTTTGTCTTGTTTGCTGAATCTTCAATTGTAGCTACATTTGTATTGATACCGTCAACCTTATCCTGGAGACTTTCAACAATATCACGACATCTGCCGGTAATTTCCTCACATTTTTCCTGGTATACTTCATATTCCTTCTGGTGTTCAGCAAGTAATTTCTTTGAATGAACAATACAGCTGTTGGGAGTATTAAGACCACGGCAGACAGCGGTTGCCAGATCACGGCAGGAATTATATCCGCAGGCACGGCAGTCGTAGCATTTAGCAGTGTCTGATATTTTGCCCATCATCTTGAAAACCGTGTCAAGCTGACTTTCAGAGGGGATAGGTGAGGGTGACTGAGCTGTGTATGTTCTTTTGAAATCTTCAAGCTGAAGCTCTTCGTCGAATTTTTTGAAAAGCTTATCATCAGTCTGACGGAAAACGCCTGTTTTACGACGCTTTTTTGCGTCTCTTTCTATATTGCGAAGTTTAGTCATTACGGAAAATGGCGAGGATTTTCTGTCGGTGGCAGGACCCATTGCACAGCCGTATTCACATGAGAGAACATCCATTATTTCAGGGCGGAGAGAATCCTTTGTATTGGCATAGATGTTGATATCTCCGTATGCTCTGTTTGCACCCTCGGAGTTGAACACATTGAGCTCGGGTTCGTGGAGCATAAGATTATCCTTGAAGCCGCCGGGACGGATGTATACAGAACCAAGCTGACCCTGCTGGTCATCAAACTTGTATTCATATATATCATCAGCGTTAGTATGAATAACAATACCGTTTGCGTCAAAGTATTCCATAAGCTTGTTGAAAGTAATAGTGTATTCAACAAGACCTGTTTCTGTAAACTCATTTTTCTGTGCAATACAGGGAGTGAGAACAGCAATAGGATTTGTTCTCTTGAGATACTTTTTAATATATGCCACAGTACAGCCAACGGGGCTGTGTACAGGTGAAAGATTTCTGATAATATTCGGCTGATATGTTTCTATGTACTTTACAACAGCAGGGCATTGCTGTGAAATGAACTTAATTCTGCTTTCCTCATCCATAATTTTCAGGTGAGCCCATGTGCATATATCAGCACCGAGACCTATATCATAAACGGTACACCCCTTGCTTTTGAACCAGTCGAGAATGCTTACCCAGTGATTAGGGAGAGCTGTTCGGATCGCAGGGGATACGAGTATAATGGTCTTATCCTTTTCAAGACGCTGTAAACATACTCTTGTATCGTCGATATAATCTCTTGCACCATGAGTACAAGCCTTAAGGCACTGACCGCAGGCAACGCACTTATCGGAATTTACAGAGGTGACAAATCTGCCGTCCTCAAGCATTTTTGTTATATTAGCTTCAGGAGCGGGACAGCTGCGTACACAAGCGTTGCAGCCGACACATTTTTCGGGTTTAACAACAATTATATCATTCATTTATCTGCTCTCCTCAAATTAAATTAACTGTTTTACGTCATTCTGTGTAATGCAGAATGAGGAAATATATCAAGGGGGACCCACAAAGCAGGTCACACCTTATTAAGTTCTTTAGCCTGTTTCAGAAGGTCGTCCAGGTTTATGCCGCCGTCGGTATCGTTATTGTTTACCGCGGGTTTTGCAGTAACGTGAACTTTCTTTTTATTGTCTCCCGTCGATGAAGACACGGTAGTGTTGTTGCTTTCAGCCTTTTCAGATTCAACCTGTGGAGCGGTCGGTGCAGCGGTATTCTTTTCCACAGGAGCAGTTTCTTTTGCGTCTTTTATCTTTCTTTCTGTTGTATCAATAAGAGTTTTTGAGCTGCTGATGAAGTCTGTGGAAGCTGCTGTAAATGTATCCACTGAATTTTTTATATTATTTATTTCGCTGTTAAAAGCTTCAAGCTTTTCAAGGAAATTTTTCTTTAAGCTTGTTTCCTCATCTAAAATGGATTTCTTTTTAAGTTCAGCTTCATTTAATGTGTCGGAAGCCTTTTTCTCAGCATTTTCAATAAGCTTTTTAATTTTGGTATTAGTTTCCTCAATAAGATCCACGGAAAATTTCTTGGCCTGTTCCATGCACGCAGCAGCTTCCTGCTTGGCATTGTTAACAATAAGATCTCTTGATTTTTTTGCTTCTATAAAAATAATACCAAGGTCTTCGGTGTCGTTGTTTTTAAGAGCAACCTGTTTAAGGCGGAGCTCTTCAACTTCTTCTTTAAGCTGTGTTATTTCCTCAAGGAGCTTTGCATTTTCCTGCTCTTTTGCCTTAAGTTCGTCATAACGAGCCTTATTTTTTTCTGCGAGAGTTTCATTTTTTACCTGAAGCTGTGTAAGCTGTGCTCTTTCAACAGCGATAGCATTTTCATACGCTTTATCCTGACTGAATCCTTCTTCATATTTTTTCAGAATCTGCTTGCTTTCACGCACTTCATTTTTAAGATTATAAATGAGTGTGTAAAGAGCTTCAAGTCTTTTGTCTACATCAGCTTTGTCGTATCCGCCAAATGCTGCTGCTTTAATATAGAGTATGTCTGCCATTTTTTATTCTCCTTAATATATCCTCATAGTACCATTGGATTCAAAATCCATATCCCAAAATTGCTGAAAAGACTGAACAGAAAACCCACTGGCTGTTATATCTTTTTCAGCGAAAAAAGTACCTCTCTATATTATAACATATTTTATACATAATTACAATGTGGAAAATCAATAAAAAAACTTGTTACGTATAGTTTATTTTTATTACTGGTATAAATTGAAAATATATCGTTAAAAATAAATTCGTCGATTATACACAAAAACTTTATATTAATTATATCATATCCTATATAGGATTTCAAGTCTTTTTTTGCAAAATATTTGTTTTTTTTGTAATAGGGAAATATGCAAAAACAGGATATCAGAATTATTTCTGATATCCTGTGTGATTAGCCTTAACTGAAGAAATAAACAGAGCCGCTGTTCTTCTCAACAGCATACTGAACCGCATTGTCAGCGTTTGCCATAAGATCATCTGCTGTTTTGCCGTCTCTCGGGAAGTGTGTTACACCAGAGCTCACGGTGATTTCCTTAAGTGAACCGCCTAATGAGATTGGCTCACAAACTTCTGCTGTAAGGTCGCTTATATAGCTTGTAACCGACTCACGATTTCTCTGACCTGTAATAATAAGAGCAAATCTTGAAGTTCCCACTCTTGCTGTAATACCGGAATTTCCGCAGAAATTATGGAGTCTATAAGCAAATGTTGTGAGTATCATATCGGCATTTTCCTGACCTGACTTACTGATTTCATGGAAATCATTGATTTCGAGATAAACTACAGTAAAGGGAGTTTTATCCTCGTTATTGAGAAGCTCACCAATTTTCACAGCGAACATATCCTTGTTGTAAAGACCTGTAAGCTTGTCATTGTAGACAATACGTGAAAGACGTTCGCCCTCCTTGGAAATTTCGTCGTTTGTATCGATGAGATCCTCGTTTTGTTTTTCAAGCTTTTCCTGTGCCTTAATGGACTTCATTGAATAGTAGTGGATAAGTGTACAAACAACGAGAGTAATAAGGGGAGAAAGTACACCAGGTGCAGCACCGGGGTTGTGGCTTAAAATAACACCGAAAAAAAGTATGTAAAGTGAATTGACAATACACATTACGATTGAAGTATAAATACCTTTTTTAGGAACCATAACAACCATAGCAACAGAAATAAGTACCTGAATCTGTGAAACTATACCGTTAATACCGCCTGATGCAGCCTGGGGGAGTGCTCCGCTGCCGATCATTTTTGTTACCCTTCCCTGTACAACAAGTGTGGAGATAAAAAGAAGTATTCCCACAATACGTACTAAAGTCGGATTGAAATAACTATTTTTTGATTTTCTCATAGTTTTATTTCCTTTCATGTTTTTTCTGCTTGTGATTCATTTTTTCACTTATAATTATAGCTCAATTAAACTTAAATGTCAATAGTGTTAAGAATTTTTTTACATATTGTTTTTCTGTTCAGTATCTGTTCTGCAGAAGAAGTCGTCCCAGGTAATTTCATCATGTGATGTACGTGAAGAAGCATAAAAATCAAGTATCGTTGAGGCATCAGCAGCGTCAACGGTGGTATTTCTGTTGATATCGTATACAAGCATTTTGTCGTCTGTAAGTTCAACTTTGCCGCCGGTGGAGATGTCAGCGTACAACTCCAGAATAGCGGAAGCGTCAGAGGAATTTACAGCTTCATCGGAATTGGTATCACCAAGACCTTTGAATTTTGTTATGTCATATTTTAATATAGCCCTGTTGCTTCCTGGTGGGATGATTTTCACCTGTGCTTCATTGCCGCTTCCGAATGCCTCCTCAACAGTAGCAGGGGAAACGGAACAGGTTTCGGTAATATCAATAACTTCCTTGCGTGTTATAAAAGCTCCGTTTTCATCACGCTGGGGGAGCTGTGTGTATTTCGTAATTATAACACTGAGCCCGTCGGTGTTTATATTGCCTTTGTCGGAGTAATATTCATTTTTCTTCGGTGAAGCCGCACATTGAATATTCATACGGATGAAAAGGGCATGTATAGCCAGATCCTCCGTAACGCTGCTGGGATATATACTCCAGCCGTTGAAGCCTACCTGTGTATATTCGTCGATGTGGTATTCCAGTGAAGAAATGTCAATTTTACTGAAATCCACAGGACTGCCGTGTGGGACAGTAAGAGTTGTCAGAACTTTTCCGTTGAAATCAATAATGGTGACGGTATGAGTTTCCGCACATAAAGCAGACAACGGTGAAGCAGATGCCGCAAGTACAAGCGAAACTGCAGCTGCAATGATTTTTTTGAACTTAATCATTATTGTCCTTTCTGCCCCTGATGAAGAAAACCCTTGTTCTGTTCAGAAGCTTTTGTACTAATTCAAGATAAATATCATATGGTATTTCAAGAAGCATAAAATTTGCAGAAATAAATGTCTGCTCGTTATACTCCAGAATTGCATACAGAATTATGGAATTGGGAGGTACAACCTCTGCCATTTTTTCAGCTGATTTACGATAATCGCTGAAATAATCCTCAATGGTTTCAAGCTTCTGAAAGCCTGCATAACTGGAATTGATGTAGAGATCTATATCCTTTCGGTATTGGCGTTCACGATAGGGGAGCATTGTACACCTCCTGTTATTATTCCTTTCGGTCAGCTGATGTTGGATTTTCCTCCTTGTCGGTCTGTGATTGCAGACTGCGGCGTTTTATTTTATATGCGGCAAATCCGCTTATAACCGTTGAAACGACAAAAACAACTACAGCGACAATGATAATCACAGCAACCGACGGCTGTTGTGATACTGCAAGGCTGAAATTCAAATCAATTATCGGTAAGGTCATATGTTATTTCCTCATTGCTCAACACAAGGTCAATCACTTTACTGTAGAACCCTGCAGGATTGAGCATAATTTTTTCACCGATTAATTTTGCCTGCGTCATATCGGGGGCAAACAGTTTCAACTCCATAAGGTCAAAGTCTATATCGTGGCAGACTGCCTTTACATAATAGCCATTGTCCTCCTCTATATATTCCACAGTGACTTCCTGTTCGGCTTTGAGTCGGGTGAAATATTTAAGTGCAGCAAGTACGAGGTTGTCACGGTATGATTTAGGAGCGTATTTTTTCAGCTCTCTTGCACATATTTTACCCTTTGGCATAAGAACGTAATGTTCATCGCCATTATCATTCTTTTCAATGGTGATGTGTCCGTTTTCAAGGAGAAATGCAATTGAATCCTGATAATAAAAATAATTAGCAAGACCTGTGGTGATGAGAATATCATACAGATGTTCCGTATTGATAGGCTTGTCAATTTTTTTCATAAGGTAACAGATAAGGATATTAAGGGTTGGAACGTCTTTTATAACCGTATCTGCCAGTTCAGCTATCTTAAACATATTTTCATTAGTCAAAAATATCACCTCATCATTAACAGAAATTCGGATAATCAAGCATAGCTGAAAGAAGTGCCGTATTCACTGCGGATTCCACATAAACAACCGTTTTCGCAAGATTGCAGCAGGGGAAAGTACCCTTTCTTGGCGGACGGAATGCCGCATTTACGATTATGGGCATACCTGATGTTAAGCCGTTGATAATTCCGCCGTGGCTGTTGGTTTTGGTTACAGAATAGCCCTGTTCGGTGGTATACGACTTGTCCGCATACTGACTTCCGACCATTTCAGCGGAGGAAAAGCCAGCACCAAATTCAACTCCGGTAATATCGGGGATACCGAAAAGAAGCTGTGCAATATTATTGCTTAATCCGTTGAAAACAGGCGAGCCTACACCCGAGGGGACATTGATTGAAGCACATTCCACAACACCGCCGAGAGTTTCGCCCGATTCGGCAGCGGCAGCTATATCATCAAGCATCTTCCAGCCGTTTTTATCGTTTATAACAGGAAAATCCTTGAAGCGGACGCTGATAATACCGTCCCTTGTAAGTCTTACAGCGTCAAAGGGATTATCCTTTATATTGTGCATACGTAAAATATGTGCACCCGTGTATATTCCCCGTCTTTCAAGAATCTGTCCGCAGACAGCACCTGCAAAGCAGAGTGGGGGAGCAAATATTTCAGATGTACGTGACTTTTCAACAGTATCGCAATAACCCCTGCTGCATACAGCACCTGTATAATCAGCATGACCAAAACGATAATTTTTCGGCTTATCGTTAGTTTTTTCGGCAGGGGCACTGATTTTCATTACAGCACACAAAGCACCGCCTGTTGTGCGGTCGTTGTCTATACCCGACATAATGCGTGGCATAGCTATTTTTTCGCCGCCTATGGATTTGGGTGAAATTCTGCGGAAATAGCGTTCGATTTCATCGGGGTTGATATATTCTCCTGCAGGAATACCGCTTATGGTTATACCCACAATCCCGCCGCTTTCTTCACCAAAGCAGGAAACGGAGATTTTATTGTTCCATATCAATGACATCAGCTTTACCTCCGAGTTTGATGTAATCCTCGAAAAATGTGGGGTATGACTTTTCGGCAGCTTCTGCACCTATTATGATAACATCGCTTTTACAGCAAAGTGCCGCAACAGCCGCCGCCATTACAATACGGTGGTCGCCGTAGCTGTCAACTATACCGCCATTTAACCCGTTTGTGGGCATGATTTCAAGACCGTCGGGAGTAACGGTCACGTTTCCGCCGAGATTATTCAGCATATCCGCACAAGCGGCAAGGCGGTCACTTTCTTTTATACGGAGTCTTTCGGCGTTGTAGATTACAGAAGTTTCACTTCCGTATGCACCGAGCACCGAGAGAATGGGCACAAGGTCGGGTATGTCGGAGCAGTCGGCTTTATATCCTGTAATAACGCCGTTTTTCAGCGTTCTGGCAACAATATCAGTTATAGCCTTATCGCCCTGCACACTATCTTCTTTGAGATTGAGGATATTAACCTCCGAACCGAGTGCATTTGCCACAAAAAAGAATGCAGCCTGTGAATAGTCGCCCTCAACGTGTTCATCAAAGGGGGTATACTTCTGATTGCCCTTTATAAGGAAACTGTTTTCGGTTTCCTTTATCTCAATGCCGAAACGTCGGAGAATATCAATAGTAATATCCACGTAAGGGCGAGATTCAAGACGTGAAGTCATTATAATCTCTGAATCCTCTTTTATAAGGGGGAGGGCAAAAAGAAGTCCCGTTATAAATTGGGAGGAAACATTCCCCTCAATTTCGTACTTTCCGCCTGTGAGAACACCGCTGATTTCGTAGGGCATTTCCTCTGTGCGGAAAGATATACCGTGATTTTTCAGCTCACGTTTGTATATATCAATGGGACGCTGTGGGAGTCTGCCTCTGCCTCTGAAAACAGAATCTGCACCGAGTGCGGCGGCAACAGGCATAATGAAGCGAAGGGTAGAGCCGCTTTCGTTGCAGTCTATATCGGCAGTACCATTTATACCGCCGCTTATACCCTTTACGGTTACAATATCGCCGTTGATTTCAAATTCTGCACCAAGAGCTGTCATAGCTGAAATAGTAGCTTCAATATCCTTGGACATAGTTATTCCCGAAAGCTTTGATACGCCGTCGGCAAGTGCTGCACATATTACGGCTCTGTGTGCACAGCTTTTGGAGGCAGGGATATGAAGATTACCTTTAAGTGTTGAGGGGCTTATTCTTATATCCATGGCTTAACCCTCCATAAGGCGGAAGAAATCCGCAGTTGTAGTCTTTCTGATTTCAGCCTTGCCGATTTCGGGGCATACGATATAGCTTATAGAGCTTGACTCACATTTCTTATCCTTTGCACAGAATGGGAGAAGTTCGTTCATGGGTGCTTCTGTTGTAGTGGGAAGCTTGTACGCTTCGACGCATTTTTCAAGACGCATTGCTATATCATCATTGCAGAAACGGCGTGTAATCATGCACATACCAGCCGCTACTCCCATTCCGTGGGTGTAGTTGGTGTAGTTGTGCCAGCCCTCTACAGCGTGTCCGAGAGTGTGACCAAAGTTGAGAATCATACGTTCGCCCTTGTCGAATTCATCATTTTCCACAACCTGACGCTTTATGTCGATACAGGTATATACAATATCGTCCATAACATCGTGAATATTGCCTATATTGCGGCTTTCGCAGAGTTCAAAGAGATTCTTGTCACGAATCATGCCGTATTTTATAACCTCTGCCATACCGCAGGCAAGTTCTTCTTCGGGGAGAGTTTTAAGAGTATCGCTGTCGCATATAACAAGAGCAGGCTGTTTGAATGCTCCGACGAGGTTTTTTCCGCCGGGAATATCAACAGCTGTTTTGCCGCCTACAGATGAATCCACCTGTGCAAGCAGGGTTGTGGGAATCTGTACGAAATCAATTCCACGGAGGTATGAAGCTGCGGCAAAGCCTGTAATATCGCCTACTACTCCGCCGCCGAGGGCGATGAGGAAGTCGCTTCTTGTTATGCCTTTTTCGCAGAGAAAATCAAAAATATCACCGAGAGTATGGAGATTTTTTGACTGCTCGCCGTGAGGGAAAACGAAGATATCAAATGAAATGCCTGATTTTTCAAGACTTTCTGCAAGTGTACGGGAGTACAGTTTGTCCACTGTATCATCTGTAACAATTACAGCTTTTTTTGAATTTGTAACGGCAGATATTAGTTCGCCGCTTTTTATCAGGCTTCCTCTTTCGATATGTACATCGTAAGAACGGCTTGTGCCGACTCTGATATTCTTCATTGAAATCACGCTCCGTAGTTCATAGTTTACCTTTATAATTATATCATAAGCGGCAAATCTTGTCAAGGCGTTTTTGTGCAAAAGCACGAAAAATAACCTGTCAAAACGAGAAAAAATGTGGTGAAAAATGTGAGGTTTTGCTGAAATTGTGAAAGAATTGAAAAAATTTTCATTTAGCTATGGACAAATTGAAAAAAATGTTGTATAATAAAAAAGCATATGAATACAATAGGAGCTTGGTATTATTGCTCCAGTTAAATTTAATATATCGGAGGCAAATTTAAAATGAAAACAATGAAGAAAATTACTGCTGTAACAGCGGCTTTAACAGTTGCATCATCTCTGGCAGGCTGTTCACCCTCAATTGGCGGCGGTTCACAGAAGGCTGCTACTATCGGCGGACAGGAAATCCCTGCAGGTGTATTCATTTACTATACTTTACAGGCATACAGCGAGGCTTCATCAATAATTCAGGGCGATAGTGAAACCGCACCTGAAGCTGATGAAATCAGAAATGCAAATATTGACGAGATTGATTCTACAAGCTGGATTCAGAACAAGGCTACAGAATACTGCATGGATTATGCAGGTCTTGTAACTGAATTTGAGGCTATTGGTGGAGAACTTTCTGCAGCGGATAAAGATGAAGCTGCTGAAATGGCTGAATATTACTATTCAATGGATCCCAGACTTGCTGCAAACGGTGTCAGCCTTGATTCAATGAAAGCTATTGCAGAAAGCACATACATGGAGACTGAAATTTTCAAGTACCATTATGGCTTCGACGGTGAAAAGGGCTGCTCCGAGGACGAACTCAAAGACTACGTTGACGACAACTTTGCACGTATAAAATATGTGTCAATCAGCCTTAAAGACCAGAACGGCGAAAAGGTTGACGCTGCCAAGGAAAAAGAACTTCGCAAAATGGCTGACGATTACGTAAAGCAGGTTAACGCAAAGACTGGCGACCTTAAGAAAATGCACGAAATGGATGCTGTAAGCGAGGATTACGACGAGTATGTAGCTGCAAATACAACTACTGCTGTAGGTGAAACAACAACTACAACAACTACAACAACTACTGTTGATAATACAACCACTACAACAGATCCCTACGCAAATGAAAGACTTATTCAGAAAGCTACTACAACAACAGCTGCTGCTTCAACAGGCACAGAAACAACAACGGAAACAGCAGAGGAATCTGAAACTGATAAGAATACACGTCTTTTCAATGAATATGTTTTCAATGATCTCAAGGCAGGCAAGGCAGAAGTTTATGAGTTCAGTGAAGATACAATTTATGTAGTACTTCGTGCTGATTTAAGAGAGCGTATGACAGAGGACGATTACTGGAGTGAGGATTATATTGCACAGTTCCAGTCTGTCAAGTATTATGATGAGTACATCAAGTATCTTGATGAAAAGACAAATGCACTTGAAACAGAGAGAAATAAGGCTGCATACAGAAGATATGAGCCTTTCAAGCTTGAACTTTCAGTTGAATAATGGCTTTGATGCTCCCCATTATGGGGAGCATTTTTATTTATATAATGCATAACCGTCTGCAATAGTGGAGTTTTTCACAAGGTCAATCTGTCGTGGTATAATATCATCATTTTCAATCCATTCAAGCTCTCCAGACACTCCTGCCCATTTGTCATATTTGTTCTGCTTATATTCCGCAAGTCCGATTACAAGTGATACATTGTTATTTTCAGCAAGTTCTTCCCATTGGCGGAGAGTCCGCTCAAAAGGGCATACTTCATTTTCAAATCCGTAATAAATCTGTGGTATGATATAATCAGCATAACCTTTATTTTTCGTCCAGAGTTCCACATCTGCGTATTGTGTGTTATAGTCGGCACTTATATTCCCTTGCGGACTTATACCGAATAAAATCCGTTCATCATATGCTTTTATTGTATCGTAGACAGCTTTTACCATTTCAGTCACGTTATCACTCCGCCAGTCAGACAGATTATCTTCACAGGATAACTCAAAGGCTTCAATGTCAAAATCTTCGGAGGTGTCGGGGTAAAAATAATCGTCAATATGTATTCCGTCAACAGGATAGTTTTCAATTATTTCTTTCACCGTATCTGTAATCAAAGCTGTAACTTCGTCATATGCAGGATTGAGGTACCAGCGGTTTCCAACAAGCTTTACCATGGGGCTGTTGCTTTTTATCCATTGCTTTACAATAAAAGTATCGGGCAGGAGCTCCATTTCCTCGGTAATCTGCATGCGATAGGGATTTATCCAGCCATGAACGGATATATCCATGGAATGTGCCGTATCAAGGACTATTTCAAGTGGGTCATAGCCGTTGTCGTTGTATTTGCCTTTTGGGTAAATGGTTGAATTGTAGTATGCGTCGCCCTCGGGGTGAATGTGGAAATATATGGTGTTTATTCCATTCTGTGAAGCAGCCGTAAGCTGTTGTGTAATTGCAGTTTTAAATTCATATTCCGTTTTCCCTTGCATATAATCGGGGAATGAGATATATGGAAACCATTGCCCAGTCTGATAAGTATAATTCAGAGGGATGTATTTGTTTTCACTTTGAATCGTGACATTTTCCGTTGCTGTTATATCGGAATTTTCCGTCACAGGCATATATTGAGTGCAACCTGTGAAGAAAAAAGATATTCCGAGAAATAATGATATGATTTTTTTCATGATAACGCCTCCTTGTAAAGTGAACCTCTAAATTTTATGGTTAAAGGTTAAGAAATTATTACAATTTTTTTATCTGTTGGAAATTGGCTGTATATTGCGTAAAAACAGAGGTAATACAAAATTCGCCATATATTGACATTATACGATGTTTAATGTATAATATAATGTGGGTTGATATATTTAGCCTATAGGGAATCCCTATACTGATTATTTCGGAGCTGATTAAAATGAAAATTAATTCAAAAAGATATATTGCTGGAATGGCAGCTGTTATGTCAATGGTGGCTTTTACTTCCTGCGGCGAAGTAGTTCAGAAAGTTGATTCTCCTGCCATAAGCACAGGAGTTGTATCAAAAAACAGCACTGTTTCAACTGCTGAATTAACCACAGAGGCAGTTGAAACAACGGAAACTACAACTGTGACAACTAAACCTGCTGTATCATCTGATAAAATAATGCGTGGTAATCTTTACGATGCAGACGGCGATTTGCTTATGTTCAGCGAACTGGACGCAAGCGGAAAGGAAGTACGCATGACAAACGACGCTAACAAGGTAGCTTTTGCTAATGTTCTCAATGAGATGTCAGAGGGCATTGACCTTACCCTTGACAAAAAGCTTCGTGTACAGAATCCTACAGCTGTAGAGGGCGGCGATTACGGACAGAGTATTCAGCTTACCTTTGACGCAGACGCACAGAATGCCGTATATAATTATATGGCGGAAAAGAATGTAAAGGGTGCGGCAGTTGTTATGAGAAGTGATGGCTCGATAATGGCACAGGTATCATATCCCTCATATGACCCTGATGTGTATTACGGAGTTGAAACCGAAGAAGACCTTGCCTGGGGAACATACGGCAACAAGGCGTTTCAGAATTTTCCTCCCGGCTCATGCTTTAAGATTATGTCGGAGGTTATAGCTGATAAGCACGGTGTATACTCACTTCCCGATGAGGGCGAATGGAAATTTGACGGTGTATCAATCGTCAACTGGGATCATGATACAAATGGCGGCTATCCCATGCAGAGAAGCCTTTATTCTGCATTTGTAAATTCAAGCAATATCTTTTTTGCAAGAGCATTTGACCAAATAGGACAGCAGGCTGTACTTGAGGATCTCGATACAATTTTTCACTTCGGTACGGATATCGAATGTGATTTCGGCGTAATAGGAAATAACATCGAGATATACTGCAATGACGATTTAAGACGTACAGCTTTCGGTCAATCGTATACTCTGACTTGTCCTATATATCTTGCGGCACTTGGCAGAGAGGCGGCATATGGCGATATGGTGCGTCCTTTCGTGGTAAAAAATATTGTAGATACAAATGATTTCGATACTATCATAGAAACAGGCTCACAGCCCAATGAAGTGATTGGAACAATTCCAGTTGAGTGCAGACAGAATCTTCTTGACGGTATGAGCGGCGTAGCAAGCGGACTTGGCGTATATGTACCCGAGGGATACGAATTTTACGCAAAGACAGGAACTGCTGAAACATGGGAAAATGATTTTCTTTACATTACAGGTATTGTAAAGAACAAATCTGATGACGGTACAGGAGTTTATACCGATTACAACGATTATAACGGCTCATACATAATCGCAATGCAGATCAGAAATCCCGAATATTTCGGTTTCAGCTTTGCAAGCGAGTCTGCTTCGATATATCAAGGAATTGTGAATGCAGTCCTTAATAGTTGATGAGAACCTCTAAAAAACTCCCTCACGGCTTAATTCGCTCGTGTTCCGGTTTTTAGAGAAACCTGATGATAAACCGCACAGAAGAAATTTTTTCTTTTGTGCGGTATTTTAATGCAACCTTTTGAGCTTTTGAGGTGTATTACTTATAGAGGGGAATACTTCTCTTAAAAAAGATATAGAATTGGTGGATAAAAAATGATTTTGAAAAAAATGCAACCTTTGAACACCCTGTGGTGTATTACTAATGAAAGGGGGAGGTAAGAAAATGACGGACATTGAAACAAAACAGCTGTTTGAAAAGGCAGTAGAAGATTATTCGGATATGATAACATGATTGTGCCTGGTTCGCCTCGGAAACCGACACGATGCCGAGGACTGTTATCAGAATATATTCTTAAAGCTGTTCAAAAATAAGGAAATGCTGAAAGATGGTCCAATGTCAATAAAGTAGACAATAAAAAGAGGAGAGCTAAGTAACGAGAGATTCAGCAGCAATGGGTGGGAGCCCGTTGTTATGAGAGTGCGGACGCATGGAATTATAGAAACCATGGATGTAACAGAACAAAGCG
>JAZRCW010000067.1:0-35685 GCA_045659945.1 Ruminococcus sp.
TCCGACTTATTTGCCGCCGCTGTTCCCGTTTCCCGCTTGGGGGGTGGGTTGCTTCGCCCGTCACTCTCTCTGCTCTGCTTCGAGGTCTGCAATTCTGTGATTTGCCACGCGCATTTGTTCCTCTAATATTGGCACGCGCTCCGCGAAGTGGTTGTGCTTGTCAACCTTTTTTTCAAGCTGCTCTATTCGGTATGCCATGAGCCGCATTCCGCTAAAGCTCCCCACGAACGTTCCTAATAGCGACAACGCCGCTACTAATATTTCACTCTGCACTTGTTACTCCTGTTGTTACTCTTGTTGTTACTCTTGATATGCTTTGAACCAGTCGGCTATATATCCAGCCCACTGGTCGCGGTATTCTGCGCGCTCTTGATCGTTGTATAATCTTTGCACGCAGGTGTCCTGATCTGTATTTATATATATCGGCTCTGCTCCCAGCTCATTTATTAGCCGTTCCCGCTGCCCCTTATGTGCGCCGCCTGCGATTATATACGCCCGTTCCCACTTGCCTTGTCTGGTCTTTACCTGATCTATTAAGCTATTGTATATTTCAAATACATTTGCTTTGATCGCGTTCGGCTTGTGGTACTTGCGCCCGCCCGTCAATGCTTGCCAGATTAAATCAATATCAACGACTAAATCGCTATTGCCTTTTACGTCGTCCACCCAGCTGCTTTTTCCGCTGCATGGTGCGCCGTATACATAATATACTTTTCGCCCCTGCGAGTAGCCGAAGCGCGCGTGTATTATGTTATGTGATTTGTGGCTAACCAGCATTATATTTTCGGGGTTTAGGCTGATTGCAAAGTCATTTACGTTTTGCAATGTGATTTCTTTTTTGTGGTGCGCTATTATATCATAGCTATTTAATAACGGCCGCCCGCTGTATTCGTCGTATAATATGCCGTCGCTGGGGTTTGTCCGTTCGTCAATTAGTTGCTGCCGAAATTCGCGCCACTCTTTGCTGGTGTAAAATTCCGATAACGAACGCCACATATTACTCGGTATATGCCATTGCTAATTTAAAGGCTTTTACATACTTTTGATTGTTCAGCTCAATTTTTCCGTCATACGCAGCATTATCACTTGATATAACGTAAAAAATACGGTCTGAAACAAACGTGCTGTATGTGCCAATTGTCGGAATAATTGCAGTAAGGCGTGCCGAAGATATTTCTGGGCGAACCGCGAGAGCAACTGCTGTTGTGTCTGGTGCTATTATATTATTACCACTGGTTGTGGCTGTTGTTGTCACGCAGCACCATTCACCGCTATCATTTTTCGCTAACGCTAAGCAGCCCCTTGATGAGCCAGAAGCGAAAAATGTGAAACACAAACCGTTTTCGTCCGCTGCTATCATAATGTTGTTTGCGCCCATTACCGTCACGCTCGCGGTCAAACCGTACCCGTCTATACTGATTGAACCACTCCCGAGCGTCAGCGTTATGTCGCCGACAGTTGCTGTCGTTTCGGTGACTTCCTCCCAGAAATTCGCTGCTCCTATAATTGCCGCCCACGCCGTCGGAAGGTCGCTATAGTTTGTAGTCGGTAAAAAATTCAATGCCATGTATTAGTCCTCCTTAATCTTCAGAGTATATTGCAACGCCCGCGTTGCTGACGCTTGTACCATTAAGAAGAGCAGTGGTATTTCCCGTTGTATTGACACCGCTCTCTATTTCTCCGATTATGCCGAAATATATTTCGTTACCATTTATATTTGCCATTTTTTATCACTCCGTCCTCTGAAAATAGAACGCGTCTATTGTCCCCTCAACTGTCCCTGTGATTGTGTCATGTTTCAAAAACTTCCACGTACCGTAACCCATACGCTCCTCCATTATTGCCTCTGTTGCTGCGGTTGTGCTAACAACGACCGTGTCAACGGGCAATTTAAGCACTGCCACCTTATCAACTATCGCTTTCGCGTCCTCACCGCTGACCGCTTTTCCCTCATAAAACAGCGGAACTGTCCAGTTATAGCCGCTTTCTTCTTCGTTGGTCAATCTGACGTGCCCGTATTCGTTGGCCGTTCCCGCTCCATGTTCGGCGGTTCTGCTCGCGTGGCTTTTCGGTGCATAGTTTGCCAGCGTCGTGGTTAATTCTGTTGTTAGTACATAATTTTCGAGGTTGCTGTTGATCGTTTGCAGTGCTGTTGTCAATTCTGCAAATTTCGCGTTTATATCGCTTGCCGACGTGTCGTCGGTCTTAATATAAAGCACGTTGTTTGGTCTTTCTTCCAACGCCTCATATTCTGCCGTTGTACCGACCCAGAACATTAAGCCTTGTCCCTTGTTCTGCTCTTTTATGGTCGTCACAAAACCTGTGTCAATATTTCCGATCGTTCCGCCGCTTACGGCTTGCGCGATTGCCGCGAGTATTTGCTCTTTTGTCATGCCGTCGTAATTTCCGTTATTATCGCCGCGCACGTATATGTTAATATCAGACATTTTTAGTCCTCCTTTATTTCAACGTTCATTGCTGCCGCTATTCCTGCAGCTACTGCCGACGCGATTAGTCCGAGAACCGCTGTTCTTGTGTTTAGCGTGTCCGCGCCGAAATTAACCGCGATATATCCAGCCGCTGCTTGCACAAACGTCCTGATCGCTCTTTTTACTGGTTCTCGCTTAAAAAATTCTTTCATTATTTGCCGCCCTCTTTATCGTCAATGCTAAGATCAAAGTTTTGAGCTTCTGCAATTAGCTTTTTAAGCTCCAGCTCCTGTTGCTTGATCTTTAGCCCCTGCGGATTGTCCGCCCAGTTTTCGCGGTCTAGGTTTTTCAAAAGCAGGTGTATTGCTGCAATGTCGCCGTCAACCTCTTTGCTGGTCTTTTCCTTATATGTTACCGCCTGCCCGTTTTCGTCTGTTTTGCTGTAAACCTTTACGGTTTCCAGAGTATGTTTGAACGCCAGCCGTGCCAATTCGCCGCGTAAGTCCGCAACAAAGGCTTCTCTGCTGTTTTTTAAGGCCTCGCGTAATTCCGAAAACTTGTTTTTATATTCGCAAAAGGTGGAAACCGAAACGCCGAGCTGCTCGCAGACCTGTTCGTCTGTTGCTCCGTTCTTTTTCCACTCTTTTATTTGCTGTAAATATGGTTTGATGTGGGTTTCGTACTTACTAGGGCGGCCGCCTTTATTCTTCGCCACTTATCCTCACCGCCTTGTCGCCTGTCAGCTCCTCATAGCGTTTTATTATTACGTCACAATATTTCGGGTCGAGTTCTACCGTGTAGCATACGCGCCCGAGCTGCTCGCAGGTCAATAGCGTTGAACCGCTGCCTCCGAACGTGTCAAGTACCTTTTCGCCCTGTCGTGTGCTGTTCCTGATCTGCCGCGCCAGCAATTTTAGCGGCTTCATTGTCGGGTGCTCGACGCTTGCGCTTGGTTTATCCTCATGTATAACCGTTGTGCTTTGCTTATCCGCTAAAAGCTCTTTAAGCAAGGCTTTCATTTCGTCCTTGCTCAATTTGTTTATATTTATTCGATCTTCAAAAACGTTGCTTTCGGTGCGGCTGTCGGTGAAATAATGTGCCGCCCCGTCTTTCCAGCCATACAAGCACGGCTCATGCTGCCACTGGTAGTCCTGCCGCCCGAGTACAATTGTATTTTTGACCCATATTAGGCATTGACGAAGCTCAAACCCTGCCGCTGTTAAGGCTTTTCTAAAATTTAGCCCCTGCAGGTCAGCGTGCCAAATATAAAACGCGCCGCCCGCTCGCAGGTTGTCCCTTGCTGCTGTAAATGCCTTTACCAAAAAATCAAAAAAGTCATTGTCGCTCATTTCGTCATTTTGAATTGTGAGCGCGTCCGCTGTTTTTCCCGTATATCCTACATTGTAAGGAGGGTCGGTTAAAAGCAGGTCTGCTTTTTCTCCGTCCATCAATTTTGAAACGACCGCTTTGTCGGTGCTGTCGCCGCAAATGAGCCTATGTGCCCCGAGCTGCCATATATCACCGAGCTGTGTTGTCGGTTCTGTGATTTCTTCCGCCATTGCTTCGGGGTCGTCGTCTATTTCGTCAATGTCGGGCGCGTCGTCTAGTTCCTCAAAACCAAACGCCGCCATATCAAAATCTTTTAATTGCGCCAGCTCCACCGCCAGCAGGTCGTCGTCCCATTCCGCCAGCTCTGCTGTTTTGTTATCGGCCAAGCGGAACGCTTGAACCTGTTCTGGTGTTAGGTCGTCCGCCTTGATACACGGCACGGTGTCCAGCTGCAAAAGCTGGGCGGCTCTTAATCTTGTATGACCGCAAACTATTACATTATCTTTATCAATTACAATTGGTACTTTGAACGAAAATTGTTTTATACTTTCTGCAACGGCTCGAACCGCAGCGTCGTTATTTCTGGGGTTGTTTTCATACGGCACTAAATCGTCCGTATTTATCCATTCAATTTGCATTTTCTTCATATTTCCAGTGATAACCTCCAGCCGTTTTTCTGCCGTATTTCCCTTTGCATACTTCTGTTATTTTTCCGTGTGCAATTTTATATTTTTCTTCGGCTGCTTTTATGCAGTTGAATGTTTCGCCCGTTTCTATGCACAAAATCATTTTTGCTCTGGGGTGATTTTCATATTTATAAATTCCTTTTTTTGAAATTGACATTTTTTGTCGTGCTTGTTCTGTGTGGTGTTTGCCGTAAAAATGATTTTTCTCGCCCTTGTGCGAATTGCTCATTTTTTCAAGCGTTGCCGCGTTAAAATGTCCGAAGCTTCCACCCAGTGATAAATTATAACCGTGTTCTGGGTTGGCACTGTCGTGAAGCTTTATCCACATCATTTCTTTTTTGTTGGCTTCTTCTGCTGTTTTGGCACAGTCAAGTTTGATGATTGAAAAAACGTCTTTCCCGTATTTTTCCACCGCCCGTCTCAACAAAGGGCACGCGTCTTTCGGTGTAAAGTGCTGTTTTATTCTCTTTTTAATTCCTTGTCGAGTTTGCCCGACGTAAACTTTGCCGTTAATTTTATTAACCATTGCATAAATTTCAAACGGAAAGTCTTGTGATCGCACCCACATTTATTACCCGCCTTTATTTCGGTATCTTGATTTTTTGCCCCGTGATGATTAAATCAGGGTTTTTGATCTTGTTTATTTCGACCAGCCTGTCAACGGTTGTATTGTGTTTAAGCGATATATCCCAGAGCGTGTCACCCTTTTTGACCGTGTATGTGGTGTATGTGGTTTTCTTGGGCTTTTCCTCTTTCGGCTTTTCCGCAGGCTGTTCCGTGGGCTTTGCCGCCTGCTTCGTGTACCCGTTCAGCCCTGCTGCTACGATTTCCGCAGGATAGTCTATATAACAATAATTCAGGTCTACATTGCCCGCTATGCCGTCAACTCTGCCCGTGCTGCTGAATTGCCACATACCGTATTGACCCGAGTAATTAAGTCGGCTGTTGTATTCCGCCACCCAGAGCGCGTATCTGTTCGCGACCTCTGATGTTATATAGCTCTGGAGCGGTGATCTCGAAATATAAAGCCCCGCCCAATAGCCCGCCGCCTCCAGCGCGTTGCAAAATGCTTTTACAAGCTCGCTGCAAAAAGCGCGACCTCTTGCAAATTGCTTTTGTTCTTCGAGGTCAAAATACAGCGGCATTTCAAAGGTTTTGCCCTTGATGATAGATATAAACGCCGCCGCCTCTGTTTTCGCGTCGTCCACGCTGTCTGCGTATGAATACCAATAAGCCCCGACTTTGAGGCCTGCTGCTTTAGCCTTTTTATAGTTAGCTTCAAAGCAAGGGTCTTTCTGGCTTGCTGATCTGCCGTAACCCGCGCGAATAATTACAAAGCTGTAACCTGCGGCTTTAACTTTTTCAAAGTTGATTTGCGCACCTTGCCATTGGCTCACGTCTATACCTTTCATTTGCATTGCTTACCCTCCTAAACGACAAAAAGCGAAACAATAAGAAATTATTCAATTTCCTTTGTCTCGCCTTTACGTTGTTTTTGTCTGATCGTTTTTATTATTATAACACTTTTTTTCGATTTTGTCAACGTTTCGCGGCTCTCTTGTACATTTTGCCGCATAATGTCGCATAAAATACAGCATTTTAACCAGTAGTGCTGGTTATTCCTGTTATTTGGTCTAAGCTGGTATATATAACGCCGTTCATGGTCTGCAATTCGGCTTGATAGTAAAAGCCTTTTTTGCCCTTTCGGAAAACCGCGCCCGTGAATAAAAATTCGCCGTCCAGCCCGAGCCGCTCTGATCTGTAATGAACCATTTTCCCGAGGTTCGCCTTGATCTCTTTCGGGGTCATTCTGTCACCGCCTCTATGGTGATTGTAACGCCATATTCGCCGCCATATTCAAATTTATCTGTAAAGCCTTGTATATAGTGGTTATTGTCGTTTATCAATTTTCCGCTTTTCTGCATTGCGTCAAGTATAAATTTCTTACCCGCCGCCACGTTGTCCTTATCCCTGCGCCGCGTCCGTTCGTGCCAGATGAAATGAATAAAAACGGGGCTTGTTATTTGTTTCATTGGTGCGAGCTGGAGCATTATCATTTGTTCAACGTCCTGCTTCATTCGCGCCCCGACGTGAGCGTTTGTGCGGCACGCTCCTATATACTCATTGAGCGACGGCAGCTTGCCTTTTATGGTGACCGTGTCTCTGTTTTTTCTGAATATGCCGAAGCCCTCAATTTTGCAAGCCTCCACGCCCTGTTTGAAACCTATTTCGCGCCCCTGCCTGAACGCCTGCTCGATTTCGTCATTTGCTTCAAATCCTTTTCGCAAAGCCTCCAGCGTTTCTTCAATCGGTTTCCCGTTTTCGTCTGTTATTGCCGCCTCGGGGTTTGTGGTGTTGTCGCAGCACCCACCGTGTATAAAGCAACTTGTTTTCTTGCACTCGGGGTTTTTCTCGGGATCGCATTTATACAATTTTTCCACGGTCGCGTTCCTCCTTTTCAATTCGTTCAAGCTGTCTGTTAAGCTTGTATTCTATCATGTCATTTATAATATTCGTTTTTTCTGGCTCTTGAAATAATGCCGAGGTTATCTGTTCAATCATAATTAAAACGTCCGCGACCTCTGCAATAAAATTATGCTCTGCCCTGTTGACTGCCGCCGTGTCGCTGCTTTCAAACGACCTTTCGTATTTGCTGGCCGCTTGTATCAATTCGGCACACTCCTCCATGAGCTGCCGCACCTGTTTTGTTTCGCCGTAATAATTCAGGATTTTTCTTGCTTTTTCCTTGTGCTCTGCTGTCATGTTCTCACCACCTCGACTTGTATTGTTCTTTGGTTGTCATTATCAACGCGCCATTTCTGCGCGTGCTGTATGCCTCCAGCCCTTTATCTGCGAGCTTTAATTCCGCGGCCTGTTGCGCGTCTATATATTCTTTGACCGTTTTTCTGAATTTGCAGCCCTCACATTTCTTTTCGATTAACGCCGAGCAGAAGCCGTCCGCTTCGTCGAAAATGCACCGCCCGTGGTATTCTTCTTTCATTGCTTGCCCTCCGTGTTACATTCCGAGCAGTCTTTGCATTTCTGCAAAATCTTCAAACGCCGCCTGCACTCTCCTGTCGTCGCCTTTTACCTCTATCGGGTGACATAGCTCCAGCACGCGGCTGTATATCCTTTTTCGCGTGATCTCGGTTTCATTCATCATTCTTTCAAGGTTAATATTTGTTGTTACGATTAGCGGCTTTTTCGCTCTGTAACGTGCGTCAATTACTGTATAGACGATTTCGTTCACGTATTCGGTGTTACGTTCTGCCGCGAGGTCGTCTATGATTAGCAGGTCATATTCGTTCAAGCTGTCGAGGTATTCTTGCCGCCCCTCGAAGCTCCCTTGCAGGCGGTTTATTATCCTTGCAAAATTCGTCATTAAAACGGGCACGCCCTGATTGATTAGCTCGTTTGCTATGCAAGCCGCCGCGTATGTTTTGCCCGTTCCCACGTCGCCGTAAAATACAAGCCCTTTACCCTCATTGCTGAACCGTTCAAAATTCTTGCAGTACGCTTTCGCCGCTCTGGTGACGTTTGGCTGTTTTCCGTCGTCGTTCTCGAAAGTCCACGCCTGCATTTCCGCCTTGTCAAAGCCTTTTATTCTCAGCTTTTCAATTCTCCGCAAACGGTCAGCCTCTTTTCGGGCTTTTTCCTCTTGCTCTTTTATCTCTCTGTCACATCTGCATATACAACGAACCGTCTTTACTTCTCCGAGTATTTCAATTCTTGTTTGTGTCTTTTCGCCACATTTATCGCAGTGCAGAAGTCCGTCTGCTTCGAGGTGTTCTTGTTTCCCTGTGGCTGCTTTTTCTGCGGCTGCTGCTATGTTGTCAATTACCTTTTTTATTGAGTTCATTTGCTGTTAGCCCCCTTTACTAAATCCAAAAGACCAGCCGCCGCCGCGCTCATTGGCTTTTGTTCCTCGGGTTTTGTTGCTCTGTGCATAAATTCGTAACTGTTGCCGTCTTTAAGCGGAAATACCCCCACCCAGCCTCTAACTATTGATTGATTTATAATAGCGATTTTTTCAAACTCGTTTTTCGCCAGCTTGTCTACCTTTTGAAACATTAGCCTTAAAGCATGATCTGTTAGCGGCTTTTTCATCATTTTTCGCATTTTGATAAATTCAATTATAGCGAGCTTTAATTCTTCATTGCTTGTATATTCTGCGACGATCTCGTCATAACTTGCCGCAGGCTTCTTTCTTTCTTTCTTATCTGTGTTTACATCTGGTTTATTATCTGTGTTTATATTTGGTATAGGTTTTACATTTTGATCTATTCCATTTGACATTTTGAGGGTTTCCATTCCGTCAAAATGTAAAATGCATTTCCCTTTTTGTGTTAATGCATACCACAAAGTGCGGTCGTACTTCTGGGCGTTATAATTGCCCGTAATTACAAGCCCGTCATCAATGAGCTTTCTGAACGCCGTGTCAATCTGTCTTTCGCTCATATACGGAAATAGTTCACGGTATGCCCTGCGGCTGTTGAAAGTCCAATAATACCCGTCATAAAAATTAACGTCGTTCGCCTCGTTCCGCTTTATCCAGTGCCCGAGGTTCTGGAGAATGATCGCCGCATTTACTCCGTATATTTGCGCTATTTCAATATCAAAATAATGTTGCATTGTTCGCCCTCCTTGCTGATCTCTGTTTTTTACTGGTTGGAGCGGCGAGGGTCGAACTCGCGCTGACGGGGTCAAAGCCCGTTGCCTTGCCGCTTGGCTACGCTCCAATATTAAAAATAAAACGTCTTGCGTCGAGTGTGCGGGCACTCTCTGCAAAACGTTTTCGGCTGCGCTGTATGTAGTTTAATGCTGCTGCAATACCCGCATACCGCGACAGCCTCTAACGCTATATTACAAAAATATTATTTAATTGTTATGAATACATAGTAAATTAAACGTTAATTTTCCCGCCTTGCCTCATGTTGGAAACGTTGACGGTATCTCTCCGCCCGTTCCCGTTCTTTGTCTCTCTTTTCGTCGGCTGCTATCAGCACCACCGCGAGAACCGTTGCAAATATCGCCGTTGCATACCCGAGCGCAGTCCCGATAATTAGCCCCGCGCCTGTGATAATTTCCCACGGTATCATAATAACGCCCACTTTTCCCTCGTCGCTCATGATCTCGCCCCCCTTAAAACGGCACGCCCTCGTCGCTGAGTACGTCCTCGAAGTCGTCCAAATTGCCAAGCGTTCCGCTCTGCTGGTTATATCCGCCGCCCTGCTGCTGGTTGTAACCGTCTTGATAGCTTCCGCCGCCCTGCTTTGGCTCGCCTGTGAAGCTGGCCTGATCGACAATTAACTCGGTTATATAATGCCGCGTTCCGTTCTTGTCGTCGTATGTCCTCGACTGCAAGTGCCCCTCGAGGGCTATGAGCCGCCCCTTGTCAAAATATCTTCCGATAAACTCCGCCGTCTGCCTCCACGCCACGCAGCTGATGAAGTCCGCCTGTCTTTCCTCGCCCTGCTTTGCAAAGTTCCGATCAACCGCGACCGTGAATTGTAGCACGGGAACGCCCGACGGGGTCTGCCTGATCTCCAGCGGCGCGGTTATTCTTCCCATAATTATTGATCTATTCAGCATTGTTTTTTTACCTCCTATAAATAATTTTTTCCGAAAATTTCGATAAATTCCGCAACGCTCCAGCCCTGCTCTTGCATTGCTTTTTGCTGGCCGTATCGGTGCAAATAGTGCGCGACTTCCGCGTTCTGGTGCGCGCTGTATTCTTTTTCCCTGTGGCAGCGTGACCCACATAGCCATACCACTAGCCCGTATTTTTCCGATAACTGCCGCCGTGCGCCTCCGAAGATGTGGTGACGCTCCAGCCTGTCGCCGCGTCCGTTTCGTCCGCATAAAAAGCATTTTTTCGCGTCCACGCGCTCACCTCGTTTCTAAAAATCGCTTTATTAAATACGGGTTTTCGATCAACCACCGTTCGCGCTCGTTTCTTTCTTCTTCGTTTTCATATTCCGCCAGTTTTATATAACGCTCGGTCATTATGTCGCGCGGCATACCTGCAGCGCGTAAGCCCTCATAATTTCGCCGCAGGTCGGCAGCGGTCTTGCGGTCTGTTAATCGCTCCATATTCCCGCCCCCCTTAATATTTAACCTCGACTTGTGCCTTAAATTCCGCCCGCAGGTCTATGTTGTATTTGTCTTTTATGATCTGTTCGCATTCCAGCGGGCTGAACTTGTGGTGTAACGGGCTGGGGTTGTTCATGAGGTCTTGCGTTTCGTGCAGGTCGTCTGCTAACTTCCGCAGGCGGCCTGCTCCCCAGCCGTTATTGACGGCCAGCGTCCACATTACTGTTGATATGCTTTGAACAAGCAATTCGTCGGCGCACTCCTTGAATATTCGTTCGTATTCGTTCGCGGTTTCGCGCTTGGCTTCTCGCTGTGCCTCGGTTTCGGTGTAAAGTCCGCGTTTCCTTGCTTTCATGTGCTGACACCGTCCATTCTTGCGCCGCATTTCGGACAAAAATCAAAACCGTCAAGCGTGTCCTTGAAAACTATATCCCAGTTAGATTTTCTACAATTTGAACAGGAGATCAGATTGTGTTTTATTATCCACTTCCCATGCTTCACGGGTTTAGTTTCAATCGTCGGCATTTCCTCAATAACAAAATCAAAAAAATGTGTCGGTAAATACAGTTCTTGCATATCCATAGATGAGCGCATTTTTTTCAGTATTGCGTCCGCGTCAATTAGTCTCATTCGACCGCCTCCTTTGCCATTTTCGCGCCGCATTTCGGGCAGTAATTACCTACAATATAATTTCCGCTGCGTGTTTCCTGTCTGAAATATCCGCAACGTGAGCATATCCCGTTTGCTCTCCACCAGCCGCGCTTTACTTCCTGATATTTGCCGCTTGTGATCTTGTCCGCCCACTCTCTGATCGTGTGCCCCTTGTATTGATATTCGTCTAAGGCTCTTTCTGCGGTGTCTTTAACCGCTTGTGTTATATCAATCTTCCATTCTGCCATTATTCCGCCCCCCACTCGGTCAATAGCCGTTCCAGCTCCTCTGGGTCTTTGGTTTCAACTCCAAAAATTTTGCAGTCTTGTACTATCAAATCAATTAAACGGCTCATTTGCTCGCTGTCGTATACGCTCGAACCATAATACAAAATTACATTTGTACAGCCCGCCAATTTCGACGGCATTGTGTCCGATTGCCAACCCAGCCCGTTTCTGCTCCAGCCCGCGCGGAGGCTTTCGGCGGCCTCTGATTTTATACAAACCAGCTCTGAATTGCCGCCGATCTCTTTTATATAGCTTTTATATATATCCTCTTTGCGCTCGTGTATTACGGCCGCCAGCTTGTCAAGTAAAACCCATGCGTAAGCGTTCGCGTCAAGGCTGCGTTTTCTCTTATGCTCTTTTATTGTCAAGCTGTATTCCTTGTCATTTTCTAAGCTGTCAATGTAGCTTGCGACCTCTGCTATTACTTTTATTTTGTCGTCGGGCTTGAACTTGATCTCTTTCATGCCTGCTTACTTTGCAGCATTGCATAGCATTTCCGCGCCTGCTCTGCTGTCATGCTTTCGAGCTTGTCAACGTGGAAGTATTCAAGCAATTTCGGGAGGTCGCTGTTCGTCTGTTTTATAAGCCCGTAAAGTGTTTTTACTGTCGCTTTGCTGATCTTCTCGCAACCTGCCGCCTGCTGCTTTCCCTGCTGCCGTGTCCCTGTCTGCCGTTCGTGTTCGTTGGTGTCGGGGTCTTTTGTGTCGTCAATCAAAAATAAACCGTTGAGGGCGTATTTCCTCGCATAGCTCGACGCAGTGCCTGTGATCTGTGAAGCGTCCATGCCTCTTTTGTCCTCGGGTTCTCTTGCAAAGGCTGTAACCGTCTTTTCCTCGTTCCCGTCCGTGATACTTGCAGCCGCCTTGACGTATATCCTGCCGCCGACCTCTGTTATTTCATCTGAAAGGGTAAGCTGTGCGTCGTATTTCGCGAGCAGGGGCTTTACCGCCTCCAGAATATCTTCGGCCGACCTATACTTATAATTTCCGAAGTTGTTTGTCTGGTTCTTCGGGGCTTTTAATTCCTGCTGAATGTGCTTTAACGCGTCCATGTCTGCACCCCCTTACTTGATCGAACAGCTGATATTCTCGACCAGCTCCGCGCCTTTAACCTCTTGCCCCGCTTTGATCGCGTTTTTTATCGCGGTTTTGTCTGGTGTCGGGTCTGAATACTTCAAGAAATTTTCGTCAAGCTCCCATATATTCGGAACTTGCACGCTCTGGGTCTTGCGGAACGAAACCGCCGCTTTTGTTGTCTTGAAATTCACCCCGCCCAGCGCGTCTGAAAGCCATTTTTTCAAGCTGTCCGCCTTGTTTTCTGCTGCTTTCTGGCGTGCTTCAAACGCCTGCTTCTCTGCCTTGTAAGCCGCCGCCTCTGCTGTGAGGTCTTTTATCCAAAGGGCGACGCTTTCGAGCTTCGTTTCGCGCTCCATTTGCAGCGCGGTCAGCTGCTCCACGTCGATAATTTCGCCCGTTTCCTGATCTATGCAATTTATAATTGCTTCGTCGATTTCGTATAGCTTCATTGTTTTAACCTCCTATTTTCTTACATACCACAGGCCATTCGCCGAACGTCTCATAAAAATATTTTCGCGGCTCTTGCCCTGCTGGGATTTGTAACGTGTAATAATAATCGCTATTGCCCGACCGTACTATAAAGCGGTATTCCGTGACCGTCGGTTCGGGGTTATTTGCTTTTTGTTTCATCGTTCGCGCCCTCTGCTATGCTAATAAGCGTATCTATGCGGCCGATTGCCTCACCTATTACCTGCCCGACCTTTGCCATTGTGCTATAATCGGCGGTTTCGAGCGTGCTCTTGATCTTCTTCAACTGCTCTTGCATAAAGTCCGATTTTGAGGTATTGTTTACCGTGGATATTTTTATTTCTGGGCTTGTCTCCGCTGCAACGGGGGCAGGCTCTTCTTTTTTGTTATACCTCTTTTCACGCGGCAAACCTTGACGTTGCACTATACGTGAGGCGGAAGACTGCGATATTCCGACCCTTTTTGCAATTTCCGAAAAGCTGAACCGTTGCTTTCTTAGCTGAACGACGCGCTGCTCAATTTCGGGCGTTATTGCTATTCGCCGCTTGCGTTCCTTCTTGGTTTCCTCAATTTCATTAAAAATTGAGTTTTGCTCGGGTTTTGCTTTCTCGGTTATCGGTTTAAGCCCGAGGCTTATCAATTTATTGATAATATCGAGGCGGCTTTTTTCAATAATTTCTGCGCTTTCGTCTACTGTAAAGCCGTGCTTATGCTGCGCTTTTAATAACTCTGTTTCGTTAACCGTCCACATTCTCTGCTTCCTCCTCTGGTATTTCAAAGATTGCCTTTTCAATCTCTGTTAAGAAGCTACTTTTCAAAGCCCGCTTTCTCAGCTGGTCGTACTTCCACGCCTTGATAAGCATTTCCTTATACTCGATTTGCTCCAGAGTGATTGTGTTTTCGGTGTTCATTCTTTTTCCTCCTTGTTCATCAAACCCCACATTTCATCATCTGAAATATTGAACTTCTGCTGTAATGTGCGCCAGAACTCTTGCGCCCCGTCTCGTTTTCCTGTTTCAATGCCCGCGTATCTGCTGCGGCTGCAACCCAGCTTTTCAGACATTTCCTGTTGATTTAGTCCTTTGCTTGCTCTAAATGCTTTCAACTTTAGTCGTCGCATTTGCTCACCCCCTTTAGCCTGCCTCGTCAGCGCAGGGCGGCTATTCCCTGCGGACGGAGCTTTGTGCTCCGTTTCGGCTGTTAATTGTTCAGGCTTTCGCCCCACTCTGGCAGCTCTCTGATCTTGATTAGCTCGCCTAATTCCAGCCCTAATCTGTATTTGCAAATATGGTTGTATGCCTCCAGCCTGTTGTTTATATCCTTGCGGCCAATTGTCAAAGTTGCCTCTTTTCCTGTTTTGTCTTTATAGATCGCTTCAAATAATTTCATTTTGTTTTCTCCTCGTTTTGCGGAGCGGTCTTTGCCGCCCCTCTCTTTTATGCTGTTAATCTGTCAATGTTTTGTTCCGCCCATTTTTTCGCCATTCTGAACGCTTGCATATCTGCCGCGCAAAGGTCGGGCATTTCAAATTTTAATTCGCAGTTGTCGCCGTCTGTTTTCCAAACTCTCACCGTTTGATAGCTCCAGCCGTCTATGTGCTGTACAAACCCAAATGCTACAAGGTGACCTTTATAGCTCCAGATTGTTTCCGTTCTTTCCTCTAGTTCATCAATTGTCATGCTGCCGTGCGCTTCTTTTGGTGCTCCAAAAATTTCATTATAGTTTTTCATTTCGTTTTCTCTCCTGTTTGTCGTTTTTAAGCTCCTTGCTACTCTTATATAATACTACTTTTCGACGCATTTTTCAATAGTTTTGCGTCATTTTGTCGCAAAAATAGTATACAAACTTTAGTGTTTGAACTTGTATATGTTGCATAAGTTAAACTTTTTGTTGCATACCGTCGCAAACGGTGCTATTATCGACGCAGGAGGTGAACGCTATGTCTGAAACTATCGGCGGCAAGCTCCGCGCCCTGCGTAAAGCTAAGAAAATAACGCAGGACGAGCTTGCTTCTCTGATTGGCGTTAAACGCGCCACTATATCGAATTATGAAATTGACCGCCGCCAGCCGTCGCTTTCTGATCTGTCGCGCTTTGCCGAGTTCTTCGGTGTCGGGCTTGACTTCTTCGGGGTTGCTCAAACCGACGACGTGCTTGATCTCGAAGCGCGAGCGCGCCGTATCTTTGCCGACCCTGCTATTTCTCGGGAACGCAAGGAAAACCTATACAAAGCAATTATGCGCTTATATTTGGAGCTTGATCGCGGTTGACCTTTTTCGGCGGTGCTGGTTTCACGGCGACCTTTACTTTTGCGCCCTGTTGCTTTGCCGCTGCTGAAATTACGAATTTTATAAACCGTTCCATTGGTCAGCCTCAAAAAATATATTATCGACTTGCGCTGGTGTAAGCCCGTATCGTTTTATTAGTGTCTTGATCTCCGATTGCTTAAAATCGGTCAAGCCGTTTAGTTTGTCGCCCACGGTTTGCGCTGAAATGCCGAGGGCTTTTGCGACGGTGCGCTGCGTGTCGCCGTGTAAAATCATAACGGCTTTGAATGCTTGTTTGTTCATATCGTCACGCCCTTTTGGTTTATTTTCGCGTTACTTTTTCGGGGAAAGTATCGCTAAATGCAACTTTATTGTAAGACGTTTCGTTTTGGGAAACAATATATATTACTGTGAAAATTATTGTTATTGGAGGGGTATTGTGGAAACTGTCAGCGACCGCATTAAACGCTTGCGCCTTGCTCATAATCTCACGCAGGAAGAATTGGGCGCGGTCTTGGGCGTTGGTAAAGCGACCGTGCAAAAATACGAAAGCGGCCAAATTCAAAACCTAAAAGCTGCCCATATTAGAAAATTATGTTATCTATTCAAAAAACGCCCGCATTACTTTATATTTGATGATGTGGACGTTACTTCGTCCGAGGTTGATATTCAAAACCTGCTTGACGGTATCGGCTTTCTGTTTGGTGAAGCCACTCTGACCGCTTTCAAACGGTCGCTTGATCTGAATGAGGCAGGCAAGGCGCGCCTGCTTGAATATATCGCCGACTTGTCGGAAATAGAAAAATATAAAAAGCGTTGACCGCTCTTGCGGTTGCGCTTTTCTTTGGGAGGATATTATGAAAAAGAAAAAATCATTAAGGCTTGCTGGTTTGGTTCGTGTATCTCACGAGGAGCAGGTGCGTTTCGGGTATTCCCTCGACGCTCAAAAGGCCGCCCTCGAAAGCTGGGCGGCTGCAAACGGTCATGTTATTGTTGGCTGGTATATCGACGAGGGCGTTTCCGCTCGGAAAAAAGTAAAAAACCGCCCCCAGCTCCAGCGGCTGCTTTCTGATCTCGAAAACGGCGGTATTGATATGATTATATTTACAAAGCTTGACCGCTATTTCCGAAGCGTGGCTGAATACCATGAAACGCAAAAAATCCTTGAATTGTACGGCGTGCATTGGAAAGCTATTTTAGAAGATTATGATACTACTACAACGGACGGGCGTTTCAAAATAAATATTATGCTTTCGATTGCCGAGCAGGAAGCCGACCGCACGTCTGATCGTATCAAATTTACATTCGAGCATAAAATTAAAAAACGCCAGCCGATCTCTGGCAGCCAGCCGTTCGGGTATAAAATCGGGGTTAATGAAAACGGGGAGAAGCGCGTTGTTATTGATGAAGCCGCCGCGCCTGCTGTCCGTGCTATTTTCGAGCATTTCGCGCAGTACAACTCAATCTCGGGCGCGACCTTTTACGCCGTCCACGAACTCGGTCAATCAATAAGTTATAATGTGGTGCAAAAAATCATTAAAAGCCCTTACTATTTCGGGCATTATAGGGGCGTTGACGATTATTGCCCAGCCTATATTTCAAAGGCGGATTTTGAAAAAAATCAAATGATCTTGCAAAATCGCCATATCAAAACGCCGCGCACTCGGAGGGTGTATCTGTTTTCAGGGCTGCTGGTGTGTCCTGAATGTGGTTGCAAACTTGCGGCAAGTAGTGCAAAAAAACAAAATTGCAACCGCGTGTTATATTATCGGTGCTTGTCCCACCTCAAAGATAAAAAATGTTCTTTTAATCGCTCTTTAGCTGAACGAAAACTTGAACGCTGGTTGCTTGATAAAATCAAACCCGAGCTGGAGCGGTTTGTTGCGGAGGTCGAAATTGGCGAGCCTGTTGCTGCTCCTGTTGGTGATCGCTCCGAAATTGCCGCCGAAATGGAACGACTAAATTATATGTTTGAAAAAAATCGGATTTCTGTTACTGATTATGATAAAAAATATTCGGCTCTTGAAAAAAGGCTTGAAGCTCTGGACGCTGCTCCAGCTCCTGTTGATCTCTCCCACGTCCGCGATTTTCTGAACTCTGATATTTTGGATATTTACGAGGGTTTATCTCGGGAAGATAAACGGGCGGCATGGCGGCAAATCGTCGACCATATTATCACCGACCGAAACGGCGACCACGTCGTTAATTTTTTGCGGCAATAGGTGGATTAACTCACCTTTGCCGTTTGGTAAGGTGTAGTTAATACAACCATAAAAGCCCCGTTTCTGGGGCTTTTTGTTGTGTCTGGTTTAATGCCTGCTCATATATTCGCGCAGGGCTGCTTTTATCATTCCTTGCTTGTTTTCGCTTGCCTCCAGCGCGGTTATTATATCCGCGTCGGTGTGCTTGTTCAATTTCAGGTATATGCCTTTTGTGTTTTCGCGGTCATACTTTGCGCCAGCTCTGATCTGTGAAGCTCTTGTCTTACTCATATTTATCAACCTCTATTTCGTTATATTTGAAGCTCCAGCCGTTGGCCTTGTAAAGCTCCAGTGCTTTTTCAATTGCTTCTGCTGGTGTCGCTGCGTCTACTGTTACAAATTTTATACTTTCGTAACCGCTGCCGATAAAGTGTACTCTTTTCATGCTTTGACCCCCTTGTGAACGTTCTCGCTGGCCTTGTCTCATTAAAACCCTGTGAATGTTTGCCGCTGTTCGCTTTGCGGCTTTTCTTTCCTCTTTTGTCATGCTGTAAAACCTCTTTTCTTGGATCGTGGGCGGCTCTCTTTTATCCTGCTATTCTCTTTAAGCCTCTTGCTTTGAATGTCTCGCAACCGTGCAGGCTCTTGATCTCGTCGAGGGTCATTTCGCGGCGGTTCTTGCTGCTGTCCTCGTCTCTGTGCCAGTACCATGCTTTTTTTCTGCTCGCCCATTTGAAGCCGTTTGCTTTTATGGTCTCTTTGTGCTGGTATGTGTTACCCGTGACCCATATCCAAGCCCCCACAAGGTCTATTGTCAAGCCGTCGCATTTCATAAGGTTGTTGATGATCTCGCGGAACTGTTCGGGGGTCTCGCTGGTCTCTTTGGTGTAGGTCTCGCCGCTTGCGCTGGTGTGTATGTTCTTCAATCTCGCCCACATTGTGTCGTATTCTGCATTTACGGCTTTTATTATAGCGTCGTCAATGTTTGGGTTAAGGTCTGGGTGATACTGTCTAACCAGCTTTTTGTATGCCGCTTTCAGTTCTTCTGCTGTTTTACATTCTGTGAAAAATTTCATTGTGTTTACCTCCCGCAAGGTTTCGTGTTGTTTTCTTCTATGTATATAAGTATATACCTATAAAATGAATAATTTCAGGCAGTAAATGTTAATGATTTGTAAAACTCACTTTGCTGATCTTCTCCGCTTTTTTTCATTTTTCTTTGCAAAAAGAAAACAATAGAATAGGTTAATTATAGTAGTATTAGTAGAGCCTGTTGAAATTGTTGAAAACTCCGCAAACCGCGTATTTACGCGGTTTTATCGGGGTGAGTTTTCAAAGTTGCGTTGTTGAAAAAATGTTGAAAGTGTTGAAAAGTTGAAATTGTTGAAAACTTTGATTGTTGAAAACTCAAATTGTTGAAAACTTTGTTGAAAGTGTTGAAAACTTGTTGATTTACAGTTGGAACGCTGTTGAAAACTTTATTTTTGCCCTGTTTTCGGGCTTTTTATAGCGTTCATAAACAAGTTACAAAACAAGCCTTACTAGTTAATATTATAGGTATATACTTATATATAGAAAAGGGGAACGGAAAACCTCTTGATGATTTGAAAGGCGGTATGAATTATGAAAAAGTATACAGCGGTTTATAGAAAGGTTCGCGGCGGTTCATTGTGGCACATGGTTCAAACAGATTATTCTAGCAAAAAAGATTTTGAAGTTGATCTTCGCGGAAACGGTTTTATTCCCGTCGCTATTCTCACGGACGAACAGATAGCAAAAATCAAAAATTTCGACATTGATATGAACTCTAAATTCAAAAATCTTGATTTTGATTATGTTATGCAGTGCTTATAAAAAAACAAGGGCGGCGGTTCGCTGCCCTGCTCTCATATACTCCCGAAAACGTTTGAAATTAGCGCACACGGCTTTTTACTGGTGTGAGTAGTAAAACTATACTACAAAAATAAACCGCCCTCTGTGGGGCGGTTCTGTGCGTCTGTGGGGCTTTAGTCCTTATCGAGTGGAATTGTGCCCGTGATTGAAGCCGTTGCGCTGCTGGTGGTCGCTATGGTCAGCGGTGTGATAAGCCCGAGGGCTGTTATATATCCGCTGTTGAACCTCACGGCGTTGGTCTGGTAAAGGCTTGTTTTACCTGTGGACGGGAACGCCGCCCCGACCGCTGTAACCGCTGCTGTGGTCAGCCCTGTTGCTGAATATATGCCAGCGGCGAAACCCTCCGACAAGCCCGTGTATGCGTAATACTTGCCGCCGTTGATCTGAACGAGGCAGGCGTTCGTCTCCATATAGAAAACCGCCGCGCTGTTGAGCTGATTGATTACAATGATCTTGCAATTTGTGACCGTGCCGAAATTTGTAAAATACATTGTGCCGCTATTCCACGCGCCTGTCAATGTTATATTGCAGTCGGTGAAACTAACGGGCGTATTGATTGCCGCGCCCTCTACCCCGCAAAGGTGCAGGCTGCTGTATGTGGTCGCGCCTGCTGTCAATGTCAAGCCCTCGACGTTAAAATTGCCGCCGTAAAAAATCGCGTTAAACGTGCCGCTGGTGGGCTGTATGTCAATAGGCGAACAATTGTAGAAGTCAAGCGTGACCTGTCTGTTTGTGCTGCCTGCTATGGCAAAATTGAACCAGCGCGAGTGTACTGTGCTTGAACCGCTGCCGCCTGCTGCCCCGCTCGCTCCAAACGTCCCGACGACGTGTATCTTCATTTTCTTGTTGTCGCTGGTGCTGCCGTTAAAGAAATTCTGAACGATCGTGCTGATCTGCACATTATCGTTTGCGCCGTTGCAAAAATAATAATAGTCGTTAATGTCTCCCAGCTCTGCTACTTGGTTTTGCAGCTCCGTGATCTCGTCGGAAACGCTGCCGAGGCCTGTTCCGTCTATGGATTTATAGCAAATTACAACGACCTCTGTCCCTGCTATTTTCTGCTTTGTGAACGTGATTGTCGAGCCGCTCAGAGTGTAATCGTCTGTCGGGGTCTCCAGCAAGCCGTTTACATAGACGTTTATTATGTCCGTCCCCGTGCTGTCGTATTGCGGTATATCAAAAGTGACCGTTGTCGCTGCCGCGCTCAATACCGACCGCCACATATATTGTTTGAAAAGCGTAACGCTTGCCAGCGTGTCTTTTGTATTGTCGAACCATGTTGTAAACTCATTGTCAAGGCTGGTGAAATAATCATCATACCCGACGGGGCTTGTTATCCAGCCGCAAACGTCGGTATTGCCTCGGGTATCTGTTACCGAAACACCGCTTGCATTCGGGGCGACCGCTATGCTGGCGAGCTGTATCTCAAATACTCCATTTTCGCGCGTGCAGGCTGGTGCTGTCGGGCTGCTGGACGGTGTGCCCGTTTTATATACCAGCTGTATATTGCGCACGGCGACGTTGCTGTTTGCCTGCAAATATACGCCGTCAACGCGGCTAAGTGTGCCGACGGGCGGGGTCACCGTCTCGATGTTGTAAGCCGTGTCGTTATAAAACCAGCGTCCGTCTATCCATGCGCGGCCAACTCCGACGGTTACTGTCAGCCCGCTTGCTGTCACGCGCAGGTCGTCGTCGCCTGATCTCCGCACACCCGTGCTGATGATCGCCGCGAGGTTGCTTGTATAGTCGTCCGCATTGTATTTCCTGTCATAAACTCCGCCGCTCTCGAGTGCGTTAAAAAAGCCGCTATGTTGTGCCATTTGAAAACCTCCTTAATTGCCATACTCGACCGAAAGCAAATAACCGCTATCGTCTTGAACCTCTGTTGCTTTTAATATGCGTACATTCGCATACAGCCCGAGGGTGTTGTCTTGTATCGTTACAATATCGCCGAGCCAAAAGTCCGCATTTTTGCCGTATTTATACGGGCTTTGTGTTAGGTTGATTTCGCCCGTGAATTTTTTTGTTATTATCAATTCTTTGAGCTGGGTCTGCGCCTGCCCCGTCAACAGGGTTGTATATTCCGCGGCCGTGTATTCCTGTTCGGTGTCGCTGCCCTCGGGTTTATATTTTCGGGGTATGCTCGACGCGTCAACGAACACCTCACGCCGTTCAAAGCCTGTTGCGCTGTCTTGGTCGTATGTTGCATAGAAACGCGCCAAGCCCTCGCCCTCACCGCCTATTAGTGCAAAATTCCTCAGTTGCGTTGTGTCCTCGGTGTATTGCGCTGTTAGCAGGTTTTCAAAATCCTGTGAAAATATAACGGGTGTGTTTCCTGCTGTATTTCCGACGCTGCGGTCTTGCCCCTCGAAACAGTCATAAATCAATTGTTGCTGATCGTTTATCCGTATCAGCGCGCCGCAGGTGTACTCTTGCAGGACGGTGTCTGTAAATGTCAATAGATTTTGATAGCTTGATTGACGGGTGCTATTGTCGCCGCTGGTGCTGGACGTGATTGTTTTTGTTATGCCGCCATTGCTGCCGATTATCACGCCCATTGTCCGCGCCGCGCTTGCTCCTTGCCCCGCGTGCGCTTGGACGACCCCCTGCACCGCCGTTGCAACGTTTCCGCTTATCTGGACGGGGTTTATCTGGTTGCCGTCTAGCCTATACACCAGCCGCCTATCTAGTACCGACTTAGCCATGCGCCCCGAGGCGAGTATCATTGCCCCGTCTTGTGCGCTGTCGGTGTATTGTATCGCCTCTATGATTGCCGCGTTTTCCTCATTTGGTCGAGTAAAATAATAGCCCATTTGCAGCAGGCTTAATGCCTGATCTGTAAGCGGTGTGTATACCTCGAATTTTCCCGCGCCGTAATATTCCGCCGCCCATATAATCGACTTTGCAATATCCAAAACGCCAACGAGCTTTCGGGTCGTGTCTCTGATCTCCAGATATTCAATCATTTTTCACGCCCCCTTATACATAAAGCTGCTTGAATGTCAATGTAAAATAAACGTTGTCAATGCCGCTATCTGCTTGTATTGTGAACTCGTTCGTTCCCGTGTCAAGCTGTAAAAATGTTGACCCCGCTGTTATTTTGTCTATGATGTTCACGCCGTTTTTGGTGATCGTCTTTTGTCCCTTAATCGTCGAAATTGTCACCGCGTCATTTCCCGCCAGCGTGTCTGTTATGCCGATATATTCACCCGTTTGGGTGTTGTAAATGCGCGGGTTTGTTACGTCCCCGAGGGCTATGATCGTTATTAACATACCTGTTTGAACGTCGCCCTCGTTCTCCAGCGTCTGTGTCAAGTCGTCGTCATACGCTCCGAACGGCACGCCCTCGGTCGGGAAAGCAAGCCCGCCCTCTGGTATCGGGAAGTAATGCAGGTCGATGATCTGCGAAATTTCCGCGACCACAAAGTCTACGTCTTGCCAGTACGGTTGTGAACAATGAAGTGTGATCTGCATTGTGCAGCCCTGCTCAAATCGCGGCAGCTCGATTGCCTCGACCGTGCCTGCAAGCTCTATGTTGCGCCCGTCCTGCTGGAGCTGCAGCGACCCTTGCAACTTCGGCTTGACGTACTGCAATATATATCTTTTTGCGGTCTCAATTTTCGCGGTCTCTTTTAGCCGCAAATACAAAACCACCGAGCGCGGTTGCGCTTGTATGTTGGTTAGGGTGTCGCCGTCTACAAACGGAACGGTCACGCTTGCAAGGTTGCTTTGCAATGTTGTAAATCCGTCAATTGCCGTTAAGTTAAAATACGGATTGCCCAGCAGGGGCATTTCTGCCCCTTTTGCTGATACAAAATTAAAGCTTTTTATCATTTCGTCACCTACTCAATGCCAACTTGACCGCTGCTGCTGTCGCCTGTTGGCTTTTATAGATTTCATAACGCGAGTGCGCTTGCGAATAGTTATTTGTTTGATTTACTACAACGCCCGCGCCGCCGATCTTGTCCGCTATTCTGTCCGCGAGCTTGTCTATCCACTCTGTGTTATGCTCCAGCGGAACGACCGCCTCTTGACCCGCCTCGCCTATGATTGCCGCCGTTGCTTGTTTTACAACGCCGCCTTTTGCCAAACGCGGCAGATTTACCGTTGGGAACAGCGGCACTGAAATACCCGTCAAATCGGTTATTGATTGCAAAACGTCGTTTACATTCTCGGGCAGGAAGTTCAAAACTCCCTCGATCTTATCAATAGCCCAGTTTATAGCGGTTTTGAATGCTCCACCGACCGCCTCTCCGACGCTTGTGCCGATTGATGTAAATTTTTCTTTTATACCGTCCCACAAACCGCCGAAAAATTTCTTGACGGTTTCCAAATCGAAAACGCCTTTGATGTTTTCCCAAGCGGTTTGAAATTTTTCTTTGAACCACGTTCCTACGCTGGAGAACTTTGTTTTAATTCCCGACCAAAGGCCGCCGAAAAATCCAGTAACGCCGCTCCATGTCTCCATGATCTTATCTTTAGCCGCTGTAAATTTTTCGCTGAACCATTCGCCTACACCTGAGAATACGGTTTTAACGCCCGTCCATATTCCCCCGAAGTATGCCGTTACGGTGTCCCAAACGAGCTTGATTGCCTCCAAAGCTCCCGAGAACGCTGTCTTGAAAAATTCTTTTACATTTTTGAAAATGGTTTTAATGCCGTCCCAGACCTTTTGAAAATAGCCGACGACGTTATTCCATATTTGCTTGATTGCCTCCCAAGCTCCCGAAAAATCGCCCTTAAATACTTTTTCAACGACCGAGAAAATTAGTTTGATGTTATCCCAAATCATTTTGAAATATCCCACGACCAAATTCCAAACGACTTTTATGTTGTTCCACGCCGCTTTGAAAAAGCCGCCGAGTACCTTGCCAACGACTGCAAATATTTTCTTGATGTTTTCCCAAATTCGCTTGAAATACGGAGCGACCGCGTTCCATACCGTTTGAATTTTTTCCCACGCCGCGCTGAAAAATTCGCCGAGGTTATCTGTTACAAAAGCGAACGCCTCCCGTATGCCCTCGACGATCGCGTCAAAATACGGCTTTACAAAGTCCCAGATTGCTTGTATTGCCCCCCACGCCGCGTTGAACATTTCGCTGATCTCGGTTAGTACAATGTTAAAATATTCTTTGATAGTATCAATTACGGGCTGTAATTGTACCCACATATCTTGAAACCATTGAACAATACCCTCTATTACTGGCATTACTGCATTTTTGATATTTTCCCAAATACCTATAAAAAAGTTGCGGAACGCCTCCGATTTATTCCAGAGAACTACAAACGCCGCCGTGAGGCCTGCTACTGCTGCAACGATTAGCCCGATTGGATTTGCTGCCATTGTAGCATTTAAGGCCATGAATGCAGTCTTAACGCCTGTGATCGCGGTTGTAAAAGCTGTTATAATCGCTTGTTTATTTACTATCAGCATAAACGCGCCGATTGCTGTTGCAACGCCTGTGATCGTCGCCGCCACTGCGTCGCCGTGTTCGGTTATCCAGCTAAATCCTTTTTCGATTGCTGGGAAAACCTTGTCAACGACCTTTTTTATGCCCTTTAGTGCTTTTTCGATTTGCGGCGAGTATTTTTTGATTACATTGTCAACTAAATTTGCCGCCGAAACCTTTAGATTTTGCAAAGCCAGTTTTAGCTTGTCCGCGCTGCTCTGGGTTTCGTCGTATGTCTTGGAAACCGTGCCCTCTGAACCCTCGACGATTTTCAAAAAGTCCTCATACTCAAAACGCCCTGTTTTGATCGCGTCCGCCAGCTCCACGCCTGCTTTGCTGCCGAAAGCCTCGAGCGCGAGCTCCGTTGCTTTGGTCTGGTCTGGTGCGTTTTTGATTGCGTTAATGGTCTTTTCAAATTCTTCCCGAGGGTCTTTGCCTGCTTTGCCCCACTCTTGCGCCGCTTTTTTCATACCTGCAAACGCCGTCTCGGTGTTAATGCCTGCTTTTTCCATTTGCGCAATAACTGCAATTGTTTCCTCGGTATCAAAGCCCAGTGCTCGCATTGACGAACCGTTTTTTGTCAATCCCTCCGCGAGCTTGTCTACGCTCACGCCGCTTGCTTGCGCTGCAACGGCCAGCTGGTCTAAAAGCTTGTTATAGTCCTTGCTTTCGAGGCCTGCTCCCTCAATTGCCTTTGAAACGAGCTGCACCGCTTTTGTTGCGTCCGTGCCCGTGATGTCTGCGAACTTCAAAAATTGCTCCGTCGTGTCCTCGAGCTCCGCGCCTGTGTAGCCGAAGCGCGTGTTTACTTCGCCCATTGCCGAGCCTATGTCGCCAAAATCCGCCACAATATTTTTGCTGACGTTTTTATAGCTCTTTTGCAATTTTTCGGCCGCGTCTCCTGTTGCGCCCGTCGCTTTGATAAGGTTATCGCTGCCAGCCTCCATATCTTTGTATGTGTCAACCGCGCTTTTCGCCAGATTTGTAAACGCAGTGATCGCGGCTTTTATACCGCCTGCAACTAGGTTTGCGAGCACGCCGTCCATAAGGGTGAAGCTCTTGTTTGCTTTTTCCGCTCCGTCGCTTACTCCCTGCAGGCCTTTTTCTGCGTCCTCTCCCTCTTTGCCGAGTTCGTCGAGTGCTTTGGTCTGCTTGTTGATCTCTGCTTTGCTTTTTTCGAGGGCTTCCGTCTCCTTGTTTATCTGGGTGCGGAGTTGTATAGCCTTGTCACTGCTCGGGTCGAGGCCGTCTTTTATGAGCCTGTCGTACTCCGTTTTTAGCGCGTCAACCTTTTTCTGCTGAACTTCTGCTATCTCGTTAAGGCTCTTGATCTTCTTTTGCAAGCCCTCTTGTGATTTTGTCCAGTCGTCCATTCCAGCGGCCGCCGCTTTGAACTCGCTTTCGCTCTCTCTGATTAAACGGTTTGCCGTCTGCAAACCTTTTTTTAGTTGCGAAACGTCAATTGTAAAACTTGCGCCTAAATTCTCAGCCACCGTTTATCCCCCCTAAAAATCCCAGAAGCCGTCGGGCTGCTGTGGCTGTCGTTTCTGCTCTGGGGCTTCATTGCCCTTTGTCAGAAAATGATTTATTAAACTAATTACTTCGTCGCAGTCCTGCTTCAAAATTTCAAAAGGGGTTGTTTTGAAACGGTCTGCAATTGTAATTGTGATCTCGTATAGCTCGAAATATAAAGAACGGGCGCAAGGGTCACCCCCTGCGCCCCCTGTCAGTTTTTTTCTGCGTCCGCGCCGCCTATTTTTTCGGCTTGCTTTGTAACCTGTGCGTATGTGTTCAAAACGTCACCTACGTCTGCAAGCATAAGTTCATCATCTGTCAAGCCGTGAAATACTCTCTTGACAATTGCATTTGCAGCCTTGATCTGTTCAGCGACGGGCTTGTCTGCCGTCTGCTCCTCCAGCTCTAACGCCTGCATTAGTACACCATAGCGTATATGATCGGTTGCATACTTCTTTATGATTTCATCGTTTTCCCCGTATATGTTCAGCTCAAATTTTGCCATTTTTAACGCTCCCTTTAAGGTGTTGTTTCCTCGGTTGTATTGCTTGCTGCTTCTGTTACCTTTTCGACAATTGTTGAAAGGTTGTCTGGTGTTACGACCTGAGCCGTCCAGCTCTGATTGCTCTTGATCTGGCTTGTTGTGGTGTCAATTACAACGCGCTTTGCAACCTTGTTTTTGAGGTTAAAAATGTGCGTTGTCTGAATTGCGTTGAACGTGAGCTCCATGCCGTTTGCGTCGGTGCTGTCGTCCACGGTCTTGTCGCTTTCCTCGGGTGCTGCGAACGTGCCCTTTAAGAACCAGAAAAATTCGCTTGAACCGTCTATGCCCTCAGCCTCGCCGCCGAGTGCCCAGTATTTTTCGGTATATTCGCCGCTATCAACAACCGCGCCTGTGGTGTCGTCAATATCCTTGCCCAGAAGTCTTGCGACCGCGTCCGCTCTAAGGCTTGCGCCGCTGACGGTGATCTCCGTTGCTCCCTCTGTTCCTACGGTTGCAAACACTACGTCGTCAAACCATGTGTTCGCGCTTTCGCTTGACGGTGTTCTTGTCATTTCCCCCGCAGGTATAAGGTGGTAAGGTGTGCCTGTGGTGTAACCCGTTGCGCTGTTGTCGTCGTTTGTTACCTCGGCCACAAATACGTTTTTGAGGCCGCGTCTAAGCTTAAACTCTCCAGCCATTGTTTTATATTCCTCCTTTAATAGTTTGCTATATACTTATAATTGCAAATCCAGCCTGTGTGTGTCGGTTCGTCACTCGGTATGTCAACGCCTTTTCCTTGCGGGATAAAGCCCGCCGCTTTTAGTGCTTTCCGACTTTCGGCTGCGACTTCCTCCAGCTGGCGCGGGTCGTTTGAATACAGTACAACTTGATATTCCCACGCCGTGTGCGTGATTATATCGTCAAACGGGAACGCGTCGTCGCTGGCTAAGGTCGTAAATGTAAAAAATGCCGCAGGGAACGGCTCGTTTTCTCCGAGCGTTCCTTGTAAAAAAATCGGGAGACCGAACGCTTGAAGCGTCGCTATTAGCAATTCTTTCATTCGTCAAGCCCCCCTGTGATTTCTTCAAGCATTTGCTTTTGTAGCTTTTTGACTTTAGTTCGTGCTTTCTTTTTGGCTGCATAAATAAATTGCTGGCTTTGTGCAGGCTTGTGTATTTCGCCGCGATTTGCGCCGCTCTTGGTCTGCCTGCGAACTGTACCATAATTTAGAAATATAGCCTTGTACCCCTCCGAGGGGTTGTGCGGGTCATAGTTTCCGAGCTTCCAGCCTACTTTCGCCGAGTAACGCCCGTCACCCTCGGTGCTGGTTGTCGTCTTGATCTCTCTTGTGATACTCTCGGGAACGCCTGCCGTTTGGCATTGCTCGCGCAGCTCTTGTTCAACTATCCGCGCGCTTTCCTCGGTCGCTTTTCTGGCTTGCTGGTTAACGTTTTGCCCCGCGTCTTGAAGTGCTGTTAGCATTTTTTCAAAACCTTTTAGGTTTATGTTAATTCCGCCCGCCATATCATACACCGCCTTTTACGCGCCGCAGCTTGATCTTCAAAAATTGGTTGCGCTGCTCGATGTTCTCGGGGTCTCCCAAAATCTCAAAAATTGCGCCGTCGGTTGCTCTCTTTATTCGGCAGCCGCTTGTTATGTCTGGTCTGTACCAGCAGCAAACGTCCGCTGTCTCGATGACTTGCAAAATGCCGTTAACTATGCTTTCAGTGCCGCCGTATGTCTTGAAATTTGCAAATATAACGCCTGCTGCGTCGGTGTATGTCGTCGGGTAACGCACGCCGTTGTATTCCGCTTGCGTCGGTATCTGCAAAATTAAGGGCGTTGTCATTTGTGCGGCTTCTGGGGGTCTGTACATATTAGCCAGCCCCCTTTGCCGCGAGCTGAACCACCCGCTGGGTGAAATACGGGCTAAAGCCAACGTTTCCGCTTCCGTAATTCCAAAGGTCGGAAACGCCGCGAGCTATGCAGCCGACCGCCGCAGGGCTTGTTACAACGTCGGCTGGCACGCCTGCGTCTTGCATAAACGCTATTGTGTCATTTATGAATATCTGGAGCACGTCGTCTTGGTAGTTAGTCGCCGCGCTGCCGAACAACGCCGTTTTTACCGCTGTTAAGATTTCCGCGTCGGTCATGCTGTTTCACTCCTATCTTAAAAACCTACTTTTGCAATAGTGATTGTACCGCTTGAAAGTGTCGCGCTGTAAAGTGTGCGGCCGTCTGCCTCTACGGTTGCGCCCGAGGTTGTGGCTGCTGTGCCGTTGATTGTGAAGCCCTCATAGTCGTAAGCGGCTACGAAGTAAACGGTGCTTGCGGTCACGCCGCTGCCGAAGTCAAGGGTCTTGACGGGTTCGCTTGCCAGCAGGGTTGCGCTGTTGGTTGTTACCGCAAAATCTCCAGCGGTATCTGTTGCCGCCAGTGCGGCGGGTGCTGTAGCTGCCGCCAGCTTCAAAATAAGACCGTACATTGTAATAAGGTCAATTGCTGTAATCGGCACAATTCTGTCGTTGTTAATCATTGTTTATTCCCCCTCTGTGTTTTCGGTTGTTTCTGCTGCCCTGTTTGCTGTTACCTGTTCGGCAATAGCGTTAATCATATCGGGTATGATTGTAACGTTTGCAACGTCGGAGGCTGTGCCCCCGAGTGCAACGTAAAGATTTTGCAAAGCTGTGATTGTGTTATCCATTGTTCACCGCTCCTTACTTCTTTGTAATAAGGTAGTAGCCCATAGGGTTCAAAACCTTACCGTCAACGACGGTCAGCATTTTGTTCACCCACTCGTTTCTATCTTCATCAAACCAGCGGCGCACGCCGAACTCCATGTTTGTGTTGATCGCGTATTCGTCGGGCTGCCAGAAAATGCCGATAACGTCACCGCTGGACGCTGCGTCGAAGTCGGGCAGAATGTCGGGTTCAACCAGCGAAATTTCGCGGCCAAAGAAGCGGCCGTTGGGGTTTCTTGCGTCGCCGTCGTTTACCTCCAGACCAGTTGCCTGTCTGAAAATAGGATTGTTATTTGCGTCTGCCATTGTCTCGAGGTAGCTCTCAACGGTCGAAAGCGCGAAAATAAATTCGCCTGATCTGTAACCGAGGGGCAGCTTTGCAAAAAAGTTCTTTCTCCATGCTGTCCAGTTGTTCATGTCTGCCGCTGACATCTGAATTGTATGACCTGCAAGGTTTGTAACTCTCGGGTCGTTCAGAATACCGAGCATTTGGCCGTTACCTGTGCCGTGAACAATGCCGTTATCCATTGCCTGCATATATGCAATAAGCATGATCTTTACAATTTCGCGTTCGAAAATGTCAAGCGTTACTATGCTTGAAAGCAGGGTCTGTGATACTCTGATCTCGGCCATATTGTAACCGAACTCTACAAACTCGTTGATCTCGCCGCCGTTCTGTCTGGGTGAAACGGTGCTCTCTGTTACCCACTTGAACTGTGCCTGCAGCTGTGCAATAGGTACTTTAACCGCGCCCTTGATATTGAGCTTTCTAACCTTTGCGTACAGATTGCCGTAACGCTTTCTGATCTCGTTAATAAACTCGTTCAGGACGGTTGTCGGGATTGTTGCGCCGAGGTCGGTTGTGTTTGCTGGTGTGCCGTCCCTCTTGATAAGTGTTTCGGGAATTGCCACGCCGCGCTGTGCGTATGCCATGAACGCGCGTCTGTATTCCTCGGTTGCGTAAGGGTCAACGTTTCTTGTCGCTGGTGCTGCAAAGCTGCCGACTGTCTGACCTGCAAACTGGCCGTTTACAAGCTGGGCATTTGCAGGAGGCTGTGCTCTCTGATTGTCTGCTGCCTGCTGTGCTGATCTCTGGCCGTTGTCGTCGCCGTCGTTACCCTGTGAGCCGTCGCCGCCCTCCTGTTTTGCGAGGTCTGCGAGTTCGTCTGCAATGTCGTGCAGCTCGTTTGCAACGTCCATGATTTCATCATTCAGCGCGCGCAGCTCGTTCACGTCTGTGGTTTCCTGTGATCTCTTTACAAGTTCCGCCTTTTTTGCTTCAAGGCGTGTCTGTCTTTTAAGCAGATACTTTTTCATGTTTCAAATTCCTCCTATGATTTGGATTTTGAGCTTTAATAGCTCGACTTCGTTTGTGTCGTCGGTGTCCACCGCGTTTGCTCTTTGCTGCTTGGCATTATCCAACGCCAGCCGTGCGCTCTCCAGCGTTTCCTTGCTCCGAGCGTTTATAGTAGTGTCGGTATAGGCAGGAAATGTTACCGCCGAAACCTCCACGACTGTACTGATTGCATTTATTCGCCTTGTCGGGTGTTCGGTGTCGAGGTTTTCCCATTTCTCCCCGTCTACTCCGAACATGAAGCTCATTCCCGAAATATCGCCGCGCTGTACCGCTGAATATAGGGCGCGCGCCTCGCTGTTGTTCTCGGTGTCAAGTGTGACCCGTATTCCGAGGCCGTCGTCGTCAACGGTCAGGTGCATTGTGCTGTTACCGTTGTTTCGTCTTGATCTCGCCAGCGGTATTTTTGTAATGTCGTGATTTACTAAAAACCGCACGTCGGTGAGGTCGGTGTTCTTCAACGCACCGCGCTCGATTATTTCATCAAAAAGCCCGAGGTCGGTTTTGCTGTCGTATACTATCGGGCGGCCAGTTATTACTTTTCCTTTGTCGTTTTCCTCCGCCCTGATCTCGAAATTATACGACCTTTGTTCAAGCTCCTTTTTTGTTTCCATAATTGCCACCCCCTCAGCTGAACGTTACGCTCTCAATGTAGTCACCTAAAATCGGAACTACAACGCCGACGTTCCATTCATAGCCTAAATCAATATTGACCGTCGTTCCGCTGACCGTCGCCGTTGCGGTGTAGGAATACCCAGCGAGATTTTCCGCTGTTCCCTCTCCGTTGACGATCTTAATATAAATAATGCCGATTTGCGTTAATATCAAATAGGCGTTATAATTCGCGCGGCTTTCGCTGCTGTGCTTGATTGCTATGTTTTGTTTATTCAAAATTTTATAAGCGATCTGATTATTATTTTCATCTGTTTCAATGACTTCTTTTAGTTGCAGAAGCAGCGTCTCAATAGGGCTTAAAGGAGGCTCTGTGTATTGCGTGCCCCATATTATACTTTGTAAAATTTTTACATTGCGACCTTGATTAAGAGTGACGTCCTCATAAGTAGCATGTACAACCTTGCCATAATAGTAATTGCCACCGATCACTACATAGCCAACAACCGTTATACCGTTGCCCGTATCTTCAATATTAACACTGTATGTACCTACGTTTGTTGGCGAAGAAGCTCTCTTTTCTACTGCACCCTCGGTTTCCTTTGTCAGCTCCTCTACTTCGCCCTTGTAATATATCAGACCTGCTTTTTCTACAGTGTAGTAAGTGGATATATTTCGACTAACTGAAAATTTGAGGTACTTCTTTTCAGGTGCGTTGGGATTTACCACTTTAGCTATCTCAGATATTTTAATTTTAATATCTTCCGCCATTTATATTTCCTCCTTTTCTTCGTCGATAACGTCCACGTTGACCTTGCCTGTCTGGTATTGGCTCGCGTCGTCTGCGTTTATCCAGTTTAGACTCATGTATCTTTTACCCTCTAGCTCGGGCAGGGGTCGAAGCCCCAGCGCGGCTCTCTTTTCGTTTTCAAATAACGCGCCCGTCGGTGACAAAATATTTATCATTTCGAGGGTTTGCGTTACCGTCATGAAAATTAGTTCTTTCGGGTATAGCTCCACCCGATTGCCGAACGCCTTTTCACGGCTGGTAAAAACCTTTTTTGTGAACGCCTGCGTGATCGCTATTATTAGCGGTTCGAGGGTCTTTTGATAAAACGCTTCGTATTGCTCTTTTGTAAAATTGCCCGTTAATATCGCCAGCGGAACGCCAAAATTACGAAGTATTTTTTCATCAATAAATTTCAGCGTGTTTTCGTCTACAATTTGTGTTTTGCGCTCCAGCGGTGTAAATTCCGCTTTTAGGTCAATCGGCAAAATGCCGCTTTCGCTGTTTGCGAGCTTCTGTTCAAATTGCTGCATTTCCGCTTTAAGCTTGCCCTCGTCGAGGTATGTGTTGTATTTCAGAACGCCGTTAACTGCATAGCTTGCATTCATGCTTTTTGCTACGCCTTGAAGCAGCTGCTGGTTGAGCTGCAATGTATTCAATAATGCTTGGTGATCTGGTTGACCCAGCTCATTGCCGCCCATATACTCATTAACGCTATAGTTGTATTTGATGTGTATTACATCATCATAAGGGACGGTTGTCGTGTCTCCGTTCCAAAACCAGAACTTTACATATAGCCGCCCGCCCGCGTCCTCGATGAAGTCAACCTGTGTCGGTTTGATTGGCCAGAGGGCTTCATAATATCGCCGCTCCTCCCCCGTCTTTTCGTCCGTCCACGTGTAAAATGTCGGTATTACAAACGCGTTGTAATTCATCATTAAAAGCCACGTGATCTTCTCCAAAAATTCCGAGGTTGTCATTAGTGGGTTAGGGTTTTCAAGCACGTCCTGCAATGTGCTTTTTACTGGCACGGGGTCGCTGCCCTTGTAACGGACGTGTGTCGGGTTGAGCTTCTTCATTTCGTCAACGATACACTTCAAAGCCTGCTGTACAACGTCGCTTGTATAAATATTCGTGCCGAACTGCGTATACAAGGGGATAAACCCGTTCATTGTCGGCGCAAATTTGCTTTGCTTTGGCTGCCTGTGAAAAAGCTTGTCAAATAGTCCCGTTTTAATCACTCCTTTCACGCTACATAGCGCATAAACTCCGTTTGGAAACGCTGCAATGTCGCATATAAAATTATTAGCGTCACCGCTCCGTCAATTCGTTTGCTGTGCTGGCCTTTGGGCTTTACGCACATAACGCGCCCGAGGTTGTCAACTTGTATGCAGGCATTTTTGAAACACCACTTGTCTACTGGGTTTTGTCCGTAATTTATCAATTGCCGCTTGAAGTCTGCCTCGACCCATTTCATCGGCGTTGACATTACGGGCGCGGCCTGCTGTATAAGCTCGGTCTCTATGCCGTAATCGTTCGCGCGGTTTATAAAGTCCTTGCTGAACCGCACATCATACCCGCATTTTACAACGGTTATGTTGTACCGCTTTTTCAATTCCGCGAGCCAGTCTGCTACTTGTGCAAGGTCGGTCATTGTGCCGTCGCATATAGTCATATGACCCGCCCGCGCCCACTCTTGATATTCCGCGCCCGCTGCCTTGTCGTTGCTGTCGGTCAGCTTGCTTTCTGGCAGCCAATAGTGCGAATAAATATATTTGGTCGGGTCGTCTGGCTTCATGAATAGCAATTTACAATTCGTGAGGTCGGTCGTTTCCGCGAGGTCAACCGCCGCCAAACAAAAGCAGCCGCGGAACTCCTCGAGGTCTTTGATCTCTTGCGTATAATTGTAATCTTCATCGGTAAGCCAGCCCTGTGCGCTGTTCTGCTTAATGTTAAAATCTTTGCAAAGCAGGTGTATTCTCGCGCCCTTGTCGGTCTTTGCAACTTCAATATCGCGCTTTAATTTCGCGACCTTTTTCACGCCGTATCTGATTGACGGGTTTGATTTTTCCCAGCTGGTCTGATCTTGCCAGACCTCTTGTTCGCTGTCCTGCTCATACAAAAACGCCATGAAGTGCGGGTCGTCCTTTATGCCGTCGAGAACGTCTTTTGCATACTGCAATTTTTTGTCAAGGTATTTGTCGGAAACAAAGCCCTGTGTTGTGCAATTCAAAAATAACGGTTCGTCCTTGCTGCTCATGCCGCGCCAGCAGGCTTCTGCTATTTCGTCGTCCTCCATGTCGTGACTTTCGTCGAGGTAGGTCTTTGAAATATTAAAGCCGTCTTTGTTCTGGGTCTTGCTTGATAGTCTGAACACGGTTATATTTCGCACGCGGTTCTTGATCTCCGTGAGGTTTTGACCTGTCAAGGTCTTTTTTGGGTCAAGCCGCGACCTCATGCCGCCGATCTCCGACCAAATCAATTTCGCTTGTCGGTCGTCGTTGCTGGCGCAGCATATATCCGAGCCGCCCTCTCCGACAAATAAATCGGTGTTACCGTCTGCCGCGAACATGGTTGACTTTCCATTCTTTCGGGCTACTTCAAGCAACGCCTCCGTGAAACGCCGCAGCCCCGTGTCTGCCATTTTGAAACTATATAGGCATTCCCAGAACGCCTTTTGCCATGGCATTAACTGGACGGGCTTCATGTAATACGGCTGTTTACTCTGCAGGCACAAGGTCTCTTGAAATTTGAACCGCTTGTTCGCCTCCGTCGTGTCGTATATATAAGCGGGGTTGCTCATATCTTCACAATATAGGTCAACCGCCTTTTCTATCCATTCCCCGACGATGATCTCACGCCGCTTTATCATATCGCGGTATTGTTCGAGGTATGTCATTACAACTCGAACTCCTTTAGTTTCTCCAGCAGTTCGTCTGCTGCCGAGGTGTCTGCTTTATATAGCGCGGTCATAATTACTTTTACCGCGTTAAGGTATGCCTGCATGGTCTCTTTGTATTGCTTGCCCGCTGGTGTGATCTCTTGCCGCTCCCTGTTTTTCGGGTGCGTCCGTATGTGGGGCAGGTCTCTCAAATCGTTTAACCGCCCCTCCATGAACACGATCTCGGTTACTAGGGGCGATAATACAGCGCGGCGGTCGTCGTCGAGCTTGCTGACTATATCGTCAAGCTGTTTCTGCCGTTCTGTTATCCGCCTTAGCTGCTCCATATATAGCCCCCCTTTTATTTTTCGGTTATTTTCCGTTGTTTTCGGTTTTATGGTTTGATTTCAAATTTTTTGCAAAAATATTTTGCAAAATCTCGTTTTTTTGCCCCGTGTGAAAAAGAGGAAGTCGGATCGTAG
>JAZRCW010000068.1:0-1162 GCA_045659945.1 Ruminococcus sp.
GGTGATGAGCACCGCAAGACCCGTGCCACGGGCGAGCACGTCGGCATATTGCGCCGTCATCGACGAAAGCTCGCCTATGGGCGAGTATTTTTTGAATATAACCTCACCGTCAGAATCCGTGTAAATCTCCAACGGGTCGCCTTCGCGGATACGCATGGTGCGGCGGATTTCTTTGGGGATAACGACCCTGCCGAGGTCGTCAATTCTTCTGACAATACCTGTGGCTTTCATTGATATCTTTCTCCTTCAACGTTGTTTTTGAAAATTTGAGGGACGATGTGGGCATCGTCCCCTACATTTTTTAGCCGTAGTGTTATTGTTTGTCAGAATTTGTGGTTTATACGAAAATCAATTTATTGTTTTGATTTAAATATTGATCGTTGATAAGTTTTTTCTGATATGTTAAAATTATTATGTACCTTTACATAAAGTAGCTTGTTATGATTAAAGAACTCATCCACGAACCGATTTTGCTTGCGAGAAAATCGGAGGTTGCAACAAAAGAAGATTTGCAGGTAGCGCAGGATTTGCTGGATACACTCATAGCCCACAAAGACGGCTGTGTCGGTATGGCGGCGAATATGATTGGTGTGCATAAGAGAATCATCGCGTTTGATAATGACGGCACGTATATGGTTATGTTCAATCCCGAAATCATCAAAAAATCGGGATCCTATGATACAGAAGAAGGCTGTCTTTCTCTGCTCGGCGGACCACGAAAGTGTAAGCGTTATCAGACTGTAAAAGTACAGTGGCAGACGGCTGAATTTCAGACCCGCATCAAAACTTTTACAGGTTTCCCTGCACAGATAATTCAGCACGAAATTGACCATTGTGACGGAGTGTTAATATGACAGCTTATACATACAAAGAACACGGAAAGTCTGAGCTTACGGACAAGCCGAAACCGGAGATAATTGACTCAACTCCGCTGATTACCCAAAAGAATACTTGATAATTATTTCACAACTATAATAATGATTAATCTATGTGAGGTTTTGGTATGAAATTCAATATAGGTCAATGGGTTCTCAAGCCCGGTGTTCAGACATATAACTGCGAGCAGATACGCAAGGTCAGCCTTTCGGAGGATAAAACGGAGCTTTATCTTTTTGTTGTTCCTTACCGCGAGGATATCCGCAGCATGGGCGGCCCTGCTCAG
>JAZRCW010000069.1:0-1232 GCA_045659945.1 Ruminococcus sp.
AGTTGATAACACTTCGGAAAACGTAAAAATATATGCTTATAAGGTTCTTGATGAATTGGGATATGGAGCCAATTCTGCTGTTTCACTTGGCATTGATATGGCTGTTGCTGACGGTGCTGATATAATAAATATGAGCCTTGGGTCCGATGAGTTTTCAAACGCAATTTATGACTCCATAAAAGCCGCTTACAGTAAAGGTGTTATTGTTGTTTGTGCTGCTGGAAACGAGGGCGATGATGTAAGCAAATACTATCCGGCCTCTTTTGATGAAGTTGTTACTGTGGGTTCGATAGACAGAAACGGTAACTACTGCTTTTTCTCGAATTTTGGCGAAGAAGTAGACTTCGTTGCGCCGGGTCATTTTATTGATGCTGACTCAGACATTATTGATATTGGAACATCATTTTCTACTCCGTTTATTTCAGCAGCTGCTGCAACTGTGAGGTCGGTTAATCCTGAATTAACTATTGATGATACAAAAAACATTTTGATAGAGTCTTCTGTCACATATGAAGAACTTTCTTATCACGATGGTTTTCACGCTGTTTATGATTATGAGGATTCAAAACATGCAACAGACTTTTATGTAGGTGAACCCGAAAACGAAAGATTATATTACGGTTTCGGTATGCCTCAAATTGCAAATGCTGTAGCTATAGCAACAGGCAATTATAAAGATGCAGAAGAACCGATATTATCCTCAAAAACCGGAATATATAATGAGAGCTTTTCAGTTTCTATAAATGTACCCGAAGATTACGAAGTGTACTATACCTCTGACGAGTCATATCCGTCAAAATCAAACGGAACGCTGTATACCGAACCTGTTTATATTGAAGAATCGCAATCGATAAGAGCTGTTGCTTATTCACCTGACGGTATCAAAAGCGAACCTGTAAGCGGTGAGTATAAAATGCAATACTTTGCCGAGGAATCTGATTTCATAATAACATCGGAAGGATACATAGACGATTATACAGGTTCTCTCAAAGAATTTATTGTTCCCGATTCAATAAACGGCATTGAAGTTACGGGTGTTAATGCGCGTGCTTTTTACAGACGAAATGATATAACAGGTATCGTTTTGCCTAAATCAGCAACTTTTATCGGAAAAAGTGCTTTTGATGGAGCTTCGTTAAAATATCTGACTGCACAAGGATTGGAAACAGTTGAAGATAGAAGCCTATGTTGTAAAGAGTTAATCGAACTTGACGCTCCCAATATCACTTCTG
>JAZRCW010000070.1:0-1871 GCA_045659945.1 Ruminococcus sp.
AATAAGCAACTATGATATTTCAAAAATAAAAGAAAGCATTGAATTTCTTCTTGAAAATAATGTTGACTATGAATTCAGAACAACCGTTGTTCGTGAGCTCCACAGTGTGTTTTCAATTGAAGGCATCGGAAAGCTTATCAAAGGTGCAAAACGCCATTATATCCAGGCGTTTATTGATTCAGGTGAACTCATCGGTTTTGACCTTACGGCAGTTCCTAAAGATGAGATGAAAACGATGCAGGAAGTTATGCTCAGGTATGTTGAACATTGCGAAATAAGGGGAATATAGAAAAATAACGAAAAACCACAATATATATTGTGCACTATTTACGAACTTGAAAAATGCGGCACAATATCTTGTGAAAAGCATTGACATAAACACAATTATTTGATAATATCATTACCGTTGCCGTATATTTGGCGGCAACACAATATATTGGGTTTGATTAAATTTTAAAATACAATTTATCGGAAAGGAAAGCGTGGCTATGTATCAGGTAGTTAAAAGAGACGGCAAAGTAGCAGATTTTAACATTACCAAAATCGGCGAAGCTATCAAAAAGGCATTTGAATCACAGGAAAAGCAGTACCATCCCTCAACAATCGATTTCCTTGCGCTCAAGGTTACAGCAGATTTTGAGCCCAAAATCGAAGGCGGTCTTATTGCTGTTGAGGCAATTCAGGACAGTGTTGAACAGGTTCTCATTCAGGCAGGCTATGCAGATATTGCAAAGGCATACATTCTTTACAGAAGACAGCGTGAAAAGCTCCGTAACCTTAAGTCAACAATTCTTGACTATAAGGAGCTTGTTAACAGCTATGTTAACGTTACAGACTGGAGAGTTAAGGAAAATTCAACCGTTACCTATTCTGTAGGCGGTCTTATTCTCAGCAACTCAGGTGCAATTACCGCTAACTACTGGCTTTCTGAAATCTATGATGATGAAATCGCAAATGCACACAGAAATGCTGATACTCATATTCTCGACCTTTCAATGCTCACAGGTTATTGTGCAGGCTGGTCACTCAGACAGCTTATTCAGGAAGGTCTCGGCGGCGTAACAGGTAAAATTACCTCAGCTCCCGCAAGCCATCTTGCAACACTTTGTAACCAGATGGTTAACTTCCTCGGCATTATGCAGAATGAATGGGCAGGCGCTCAGGCTTTCTCATCGTTCGATACCTACCTTGCTCCCTTTGTTAAGGTTGATAATCTCAGCTATGATCAGGTTAAAAAGTGCATCGAATCATTTGTTTTCGGTGTAAATACTCCCAGCCGTTGGGGTACTCAGGCCCCCTTCTCAAATATCACCCTCGACTGGACAGTTCCCGCCGACCTCGCAGAGCAGAATGCTATCGTAGGCGGCAAGGAAATGGATTTCAAATATAAGGATTGCAAAGCTGAAATGGACATGATCAATAAGGCATTTATTGAAATCATGATCGAAGGCGATGCTAACGGCAGAGGCTTCCAGTATCCCATTCCCACCTATTCAATCACAAGAGATTTCGACTGGTCAGAAACAGAGAACAATAAGCTTCTCTTTGAAATGACCTCAAAATACGGCACTCCCTATTTCTCAAACTATGTTAACAGCGATATGGAGCCCAGCGATGTTCGTTCAATGTGCTGCCGTCTTCGCCTTGACCTTCGTGAACTTCGCAAGAAGAGCGGCGGTTTCTTCGGCAGCGGCGAAAGCACAGGTTCAGTAGGCGTTGTTACAATCAACCTTCCCAGAATCGCTTATCTTGCAGAAAACGAAGCAGATTTCTACAAGAGACTCGACAAGATGATGGATATCGCTGCACGCTCACTCAAGGTTAAGCGTACAATCATCACAAAGCTTCTTGACGAAGGTCTTTACCCCTAC
>JAZRCW010000071.1:0-198316 GCA_045659945.1 Ruminococcus sp.
AGCTGAGTTAAAGGCGCATAGATAAAATCAGCAGCCAAAGCTGCTTTTGAATGGAGCGGGTGATGGGAATCGAACCCACGTAACCAGCTTGGAAGGCTGGAATTCTACCATTGAACTACACCCGCATTCTGTGTTTCAACGTTAATTATTATATCACAAACAGAAGTGAATGTCAAGAGTGTTTTGAAATTTTGGCACTATTCACAAAATATCACTATACATCATCGTAGTTTTGCTTTATATTTTCAACCTTTGCAATCATAAGAAAAAATTAAGAATTTTATTGGACGTTTTTAAAAAACGTGTTGTATAATTTCACCATATCATTACGCTGAAATCCTTTTTTTATTTATATGCACTTTTTCAAAAAAACTATTGACAAAAACACTTTAATGTGATATCATAATATCGTAGCAACTGTATTATTATATCTAGTACGCTTTGTGAAATAAAAATGAACATTCGTCAACCGGCGTTTACAAATTATCATAAAAATCAAAGTAATTTGTTTTTACCATTTTTACATTCAACGCCACAAGCCAGCAGTTCACACACGCTAAAAACCCGCTTAAAACAGGCAAAAATCGCACCTCACACGCCATTACTTTTCATTTACAACGAGCATCAAAAAAGCGTCCATTTTTGTTAAATCAAAAAAATTTCTCAAGCTTTTGTTTTTTTCGCCTTTTTAAGACACTTATATATATAGGGAGTTTTTTAGATGTTCCCTATAGAAAGAAAAATAACGGGTACAACCCTATACATAAAAGGAGATGTTAAATTTGAAAAAAAGAAAAGACCAGTGCGGCCGAAAGGGCGAACGCATATTCAGCAACATATGTGTTATGCCAAGCCTTATCGGCGTTCTGATATTTTTCCTTATACCATTTGGCATAGTTGTTTATTACTCTGTTATCAACAATCCGATTATGCACGATTTTGTCGGATTAGACAACTACAAACGCCTTATAGAAACAGTGGCATTTAAAAAAGCCGCCGCAAACACAGCAACTTTTTCCCTCATATCAGTTCCCCTTGCGGTTATTCTCTCACTGTGGATGGCAGTACTTCTCGAAAGAGATATTCCTGGCAAAAGTGTTGTACGAACATTTTTCTTGAGTCCGCTTATGGTTCCCACCGCCTCAGTTGTACTTGTATGGCAGGTTCTGTTCCATACCAACGGTACCCTCAATCAGATTATCGAAACATTCGGCGGCAGCTCCATTGACTGGATGAAATCATCCCACGGACAAACTATTATTATAGTAATGTTCCTCTGGAAGAATATGGGTTACAATATGATACTGTTTATGTCTGCCCTCGCTTCTATCCCCCGTGATATTATAGAAGTTGCAAAGCTGGAGGGTGCAAGCGGCTGGTATCAGTTCATACATATTAAATTGAGATACCTCTCTCCCACAATTCTTTTCGTGCTTATACTCTCACTTATCAACTCATTTAAGATTTTCCGTGAGGTTTATCTCCTTACAGGCGATTACCCCTATGATAAAATGTATATGCTCCAGCACTTCATGAATAACACTTTCAACAGTCTGGACTATCAGAAGCTTTCGTCAGCGGCGGTATTGTTCTCTCTGATTATGATTGTGATTATCGCCATTCTCCTTGCCGTTGAAAATCATTTCGGAAAGGATGTGGAATAATGAACAAACGCCAAAAAGAAAAATTTCTAAACACTGTCATTCTGATATTCGCAGTCATTGCAGCATTCCTGTTTCTGATGCCTACAGTGCTTACCATTGCAAACTCCTTTATGACATCTACAGAAATTTCCGCAAACTACGGTGCTATGTTGGAAAACATGACCGAGGATAAAAAGACATACATATCAGACAGCGTAAACCTCAAATTCATCCCTGATAAGGTAACTTTTGACCAGTACAAGAATGTATTGCTGAAAAATCCCGATTATCTGCTGAAATTCTGGAACTCAATACTCCTTACCGTTCCAATTACCGTATTCCAGATGCTTCTTGCAATAATCACCGCCTACGGCTTTTCACGTTACCCGAATAAATTCAAAAGTATAATTTTCTTTACCTATATTATACTTATGATAATGCCCTATCAGGTAACACTTGTGCCGAATTTCCTTGTTGCTGAAAAATTCAACATTCTCAACACACGCTGGGCAATTATCCTCCCGGGTATATTCTCCCCGTTCAGTGTGTTCCTGTTAAGCAAGGTTATGAAACGTATACCCGTTTCATATGTGGAAGCCGCAAAGCTTGACGGTGCAAGTGAATTGCAGATACTTGCGAAAATCCATGTTCCGCTGTGCAAGGGTGCAATTGTATCAATTGCCATGCTTGTATTCATCGACTACTGGAACATGGTTGAACAGCCACTCGTTCTTATGAAAGACGCTGATATGCACCCGCTTTCGGTATTCCTGTCGCAGATTAATACAGGTGATATCGGACTTGCCTTTGCAGTAGGCACGGTGTATATGGTACCGACTATACTTATGTTCCTCTATGGTGAGGATTACCTCCTTGAGGGTATTACCTATTCAGGAGGAATCAAGGGTTAAAATAAAGAAAGGATACAATTACTATGTCTGAATTAAAAGAAATCAAAGATATTAAAGATATAAAGGGAGATAAGGAAGAATACGATCCCCGCCGCAAACGTGAAATTATAAAAACAATACTTATTATATTCCTTGCAGCACTTCTCGTTCTCCTCTTTTTCTCAAATACAATTATGAACAAGTCACTTCCGCAGATTACTACAGAACGCACCACAAGCGGAAAACTCACTGAAAGACTCCGTGGAAGCGGTATGGTGCTGTCAAATCAGTCTTACGGCGTTACCGTTGACGGAAATAAAGTAATTGACACTATCAACGTAAAAGTCGGAAAAGAAGTTGAAAAGGGCGATGTGCTTATGACTGTAGGCACAGGCGAAAGCGAGGAACTCAATGCCGCAATCGAAACACTTGAATCGCTTGAACTTGAATACAACAAAGCACTCCTTTCTCCAGACGCTGATTACAGCTCTGAAAATCAGGCTATAAAAAATGCCCGTGAGGACCTTGCAGAGGCTATCAGAAAAAGAGATGAAGCCGCTGCAAATCAGGGGAATATCGAAGCCGAAAAGGACACATACAAAGAAAACAAGTCACAGCTCAACAGCTATACAAAATTGCAGACAAAGCTTACAGCTATAATTTCTGCAATTGATATGGACGAATATTCAGCCGCTCCTGCCGAGTATACAGGTGAGCTTATAAACCTCAAGTCTGAACTTGATAACGCTGAAAAGATATATCAGGAAAAGCTTTCAGTATACACTGCAATGCTCACAGGCGAAAGTGATAAAGACGAAGAAAAAGAAGAAGAAACAACTGCTCCCACTGTAGTTTCACAGGAAATTCTTTCAGCCGCAAAGACAGCTATGGAAGAAGCCGAAACTGCACGCAATAACGCCGCAGAAGCATACGACACAAGAAAATACGAGCTGCGTAACGAATACTCAACACAGCTTACAGACGCAGAAAGCAATATTGAACACTACACAGCCCTTATCGAAGAATACGAGTCGGGCATGGGCGGCGAGGGTATGTCCCTTGAAATGCTCAACGAGGACGTAAAGGCAAAACAGCGTTCTCTTGAAGACCTTATCGCACAGCTTGAAAAAGCCCAGAAAGACAATGCAACACAGGATAAACTTGAAAACCTCGACCTTGCCTCTACAAAAAAGAGTATTGAAAAGGCAAGAGAAAAGGTTGAAAAGCTTAAAAAGGAAAACGAAACAACCGAAATCACAGCAAAATACAGCGGTATAGTAAGTGCTGTAAACGCTAAATCAGGCGACGAAACATATCCCGATATGGAAATTATCACAATTGATATTTCCTCCGAGGGTTATACCGTTGAAATCACAGTTGACGGCGAAAAGACAAGAAAAATCAAAAAGGGTGTTGAGGCTGAAGTACTCAACAACTGGAGCGGCAATGTTCAGGCTGTTCTCACCAATATCAAGAACGATACAACTCCCAACTCAAAAAGCCGTATACTCGTTTTCTCTGTAACAGGCGATGTGGAGTCCAACACAAACCTCGACCTCTCTATTCCTCTCGGCAGCGGAAACTATGACACTATTATCCCCAAGAGTGCTGTATATACCGATAATAAAGGCTCTTTCGTGCTGACTGTACAGTCCAAGAGTTCACCTCTCGGCAACCGTTACTATGCACAGCGTGTACCCGTTGAGGTTTTATGCTCCGATGAGGTTTCAAGTGCAGTAAGCGGAAATATCAACTACGGCGACTATGTTATTATCGCTTCAAGCCTTCCCGTTAAGCCCGGTGATCAGGTTCGTATGAAAGATGAATAAGGCGGTGGGCTGATGAAAATCAAAAAGATTTTAATTGCCGCCCTTGCAGCCGCAAACGTGCTTTCTATCGGCACGGGACTTATACTGACGGCTGTCGGCAGTTCCCTTGCCAAATCCCAAAGTGGCAATTATGCGGCTCAACGCTGGGATTCCGAGGGCGGCTGCACACAGCTCAGCTGCTTTTTCACAGAGGAAGCAGGCTTCAACACCTATTCAGTCCCCTATGTCAAACAGTCACTGACGGAAAAGCTGAAAATTGCAGGTATTATCCCCGAAGAGGGGCAGAAGCTCATCCCCGAGGCATACAGCATGAATGCAGGGCAAATGTCTGTCCGATGCGACAGAACAGCCCGTTCCGAAGCTATGATAACGGCAGTGGGAGGAGATTTCTTCCTATTTCGTGACTTCAAGCTCCTTGACGGCTCCTACTTCTCCGAAAGCGATTTAATGCAGGACGGTGCTGTTATTGACAGGGTTCTTGCATGGGAGCTTTACGGCTCCGAAGATATCGCAGGAATGAACATATATCTGAACGGCGTTAAGTTCTATATATCGGGAGTTATTGATACCCCCTCCACAAAACAGGAAAAACGTACAATCGGAGACATTCCAAGAGCATATATTTCCTACGAGGGGCTCAACCTCATAAACGGCGGTTTTACAGATGAAGGCGACAATTCCCTCAACAATATCACCTGTTATGAATGTATCGTCCCGAACCCCGTTGAAAACTTCGCCTACAATGCAATTAACGACTACTTCGGCGGCGGCTACAGCTATACCTGCTCCGTTGTAAACAATTCAGAGCGATTTAATCCTACGAAGCTGGCAAAAAAATATAAAAAGCTGTCGGATTATGCAATAGCCGACAAGCCCATTATCTACCCCTACTGGGAAAATGCTTCACGTATAACAGAGTTTAAGCTTTCGGGAATTTACTATTTCCGCAGGCTTACATATATCATTCCGGTACTGACATTATTGCTCCTTATCGTCCTTGGTTGGCGTGCAGGAGGCAGACTGCGAAAAAAAATTACAGAAAAATTAGGTGACAGTGTAACAAAAGTACTCTACAACCGGAGTATATTAAGGGAACAGAAAAAAGAACAAAAAAATCAGCAGAAAATTTCAGCAAAATCAAAGGAATGACACACAATTTATTATATTTATGAAGGAGAAAATTAAAATGAACAAATTAAAAAAATTCCTCGCAGGTATTATGGCATTAACTTGTATGCTTTCAGCAACATCATGCAGTCCCCAGGAGGACACAAACGGAAACAAAGCCAACAATTCCGCTCTTGTACAGGAAATGGCTAAAAAGTCCTACAAGGCTATTGAACTTGACGCTGACCTTCCTTTTGAAGAAGCACAGCAGATAATCCCCATTGGCGATACAGGAAAACTTCTTGTTTCGGGTTATTCCATGGTGGAAGAACAATACACTCAGGAATCATATATCACAGATTATGAGTTCCTTACATTCACAAAGCTTGATCTCGGACTTGAAGAAACCAGCAGCCTTACTCACAACGCAAGATTTGTTGCTGCAAACAACGGCAATATCTACGCAATTGTCACCACTACAGATTACGGCGATTTTGAACTCCCCGACTACAATGATCCCGATTTTGACTATGAAAACTTCGACTACGAAGCTATGGAAGAAGCTGCAACTACTACTCATTCAATTTATACCCTTGACGATACAGGAAATGTCCTCACAACAAACGAAATCAAAGGACTTGAAAAGTACGGCGATGATGAATTTAATGGCGGTCAGGTTTATATCAGCGAGTGCTTTGCACTGGGCGACGACAGTATCTGTATTTCTGTAAACGGTGCAGAGGATATGCTGTATATCACTGTTGATTCCGTGGGTAATTTATCAGAGCCTCTTGACTTCGGCGATGACAAATACTTCTACCCATACGGAACAGACAGAGATAATAATTTCGTGTTCGTTTCACAGGAAGGCACTAAAAATGTATTAAAGACTCTTGACGCTTCAACTCGCACTGTTTCTCCCGATGTTGTTAATATTGATGACTCGGCTTCTTACTTCAATGTTATCATCAAGGGCACAAACGAATACCGTGTATATCTTTCAAGCTCAACTTCACTTTACGGTTTAACGGACGACGGAACACTCGAAGAACTTGTAAACTGGATTGACTCTGATATGACAGGCGACTACATCGGCAGTATACTTTCCGTTGGCGACGGTGACCTCATTGTAACAGAAAACGACTGGTCTAACGGCAGCACAAATATCTACCGCCTTACAAAGCGTGACGCTTCCGAAATTGAAAATGTACAGATTATCAATATGGTTATGGATTGGAGCGATACTGAAATCATCGAACGTGTTAAGGATTTCAATAAATTAGACAACGGTTACCGTATAAAGGTTGAGGATTACAGCCAATACTTTGTATGGGATGAAGAAGCAGAAAAGCAGACAAACTCCCCCGACAAACAGCTCAAACAGGACCTTGCAGCAGGAAAAGATGTTGATATCATCTGTATGTCAGACAGCAGCTCTATTTTCAGCAATCTTTCAAGAAAAGGTGCTCTCGTTGACTTCTATGAAATGCTTGAAAAGGACGAGGAGCTTTCCAAGGAAGATTTCGTTCCCACTATTCTCTCTGCGTGCGAAAAAGATGGCAAGCTCACAACTCTTTCACCCACATTCTATATCAGTACCCTTGCCTGCAAGAGCAAGTATTTCGATAAGGAAAACTGGACTGTTGATGAGTTTATAGAAACCTGTCGCAATCTCCCCGAGGGAATGAAGCCTTTTGCAGGCGGAAGTTCAAACATGGATATTTTCGGACATTTCATCTATAACAGCGGCGACTTCATTGATTACAACAACGCTACCTGTGATTTCAACAATCCCGATTTTATAAAAATCCTTGAATTCTGCAGCGAATACCCTAATGCAGGCGAAGGCGGCGAAATCGACTGGGAAAACGCAACAGATGATGAAATGAACTCATACTGGGAAGAAACTGAAGTTGCTATCCGTAACGACAAGGCACTGCTTTCCGAGATCTACCTTGACGATCCAAGAGCATATGCACGTGCTTTACAAGCCGAATTTGGTGAGGATATAACCATTGTAGGCTATCCTTCAGCTGACGGACACGGTGCACAGATTTCCACTTCAAACGCTTTCGCTATTATGGAAAATTCCGACTATAAAGACGCTTGCTGGGACTTCATCAAAGAAGCGTTCAGCGAGGAAAATCAGTCATCAGAATATTCATACGGACTCCCTGTACTCAAATCTGCATTTGAGAAAAAACTTGACGAGTCCATGGAAAAACCCTATTACATTGACCAGGACGGCAAAAAGCAGGAATATGAAGACACATGGTACATCGGCGGCGAGGAAATCACAATCGACCCTCTCACACAGGCAGAAAGAGATTTCATTGAAGAATACATCACAAATGCAAAGCCTTCAACATTCTACTACAACGAAGACGTTTTCAACATAATACAGGAAGAAGTTGAAGCATATTTCGCAGGTAAAAAGACAGCAGAGCAGACAGCGGAAATCATTCAGAACCGTGTATCTATTCTCATAAGCGAACAGTCCTGATATTGGGTTAGTTCTATATAGACATCATCGCATGACATCTTGTAAGACATTTTTATTGTGACATCTTTGTAAGACATAATTTTTGTGACATCTCTGTAAAACATCTTTGTTTGACATAAATTTGCGACATCTCGTATGACATAATTCCGACAGCTTGTATAACAGATTATACGACATTTTATCCGACAGCATGAACGACAAAAAAGCGGCTTCGGGTTTATCCCGAAGCCTGACACAATTATTATTTGAAATCTCCAATTTATATATATACTCCACCTCCTTAAAGAACCGAGCCTTATCACTCCAAAAGGCTCGGTTCTTATTTTATGGAGGATGCAGCATTGACAAAACAGCGGTGTACAGCCACTTTTCAATTCATAATTCTTAATTTGAATACATCTGCTCCAAGTACCATTACCACAGGCATTATAACAGGCAATAATCGTTCCCTGTACATTCGGCTTACAGGCTCCATGGTGTAATTATCCGCCCAGCCTGCACTGTCTGCGTGGGTGCAGAGTATGTAAACCATTACAAGACATATTAAAAGCCCCACAGCAGAAAAAATTGCTGATAATACAATAAAAATCCGCTTTTTTAAAAAAGCTGCCAATGCTCCCGATGTCATAAGCACACCTGATATTATCAGCCATATTCCGACGTTTACAAGCTCCCTGCCGTAGCTGTCACCGTTGTATATCAACCCTGCACCTGCCATACATACCATAATCAGTGAATAAATTACCGTGAGAATGACCATAATTATCATGTACGCGATATACAGCGTTTTTTTCTTGTTTTCTTCCATATCTTTCCTCTTTTTCTCATTTGAGATTATTTTTCACTCATACATCAGTTTTTTTCATACATAATAAATTCAGCCGATACAAATCAAAAAACATCGGCTGAAAGGAGTTGAAAAACCTGTTGAAATATCGTTTTAAGAAATGCTCCGCAGTTGTATTATCTGCGGCTTTGTTTGGTTTATTCGCCACAGCAGGCTATAATGTCACACGCAACATAACCGTTGACAATACAGCCTCTGTTTTATTTACAGGCAATTTTTCTGCAAAATCTGCCAGAATTGACAGAGAAGAACCTCCCACGCTTATTGCAGGCGGTTATCCTTTCGGAATAAAGCTCCTTATGGAGGGCGTTATGGTTACAGATATCGGCAAGGTTGATGGCATATCCTGCCCTGCTGATGACGCAGGAATTGAAAAAGGAGATGTCATCATCTCCGCCAACACTACTCCTCTGACATCGAATAAAGAATTAAGCCGAATTATCGCCGAAAGCCGTGGTGAAACCGTTACCCTTGAAATTCTCCGTGAGGGTACGCCAATTACCGCAGAATTATCCCCTGTTTTTTCTGAAAAGGAAAAAATATGGCGTAGCGGTATGTGGGTACGTGACAGCATTGCAGGTATAGGCACAATGACATTCTCCGACAAGGCTACAGGGGAATTTTCAGGGCTTGGACACCCTGTCTGCGACTGCGATACAGGAGAGCTTATTCCGCTTCATAGCGGCGAGGCTGTCCCTGTAAAAATAACATCTGTATCAAAGGGCAGGTCGGGCACTCCCGGGGCATTACACGGGCAGTTTATCGGGCTCCCCTCATATGGAAGTCTTACCGAAAATAACAATTGTGGTATCTTCGGCAGCTTTGGCAAAACGGCATATGACCGCCTTTCCCAGCCGAAAGAGTACGCTCTTGGATATCCCGAAGATATAACAGAGGGAGAAGCTTATATTCTTTCCACAGTAAATGGAACGGCTCCGCAGATGTACTCTGTATATATCGAGGAAGTAAACTGCCGCAGCGGTGACCCATCAAAGAATATGATTATACGCATAACCGACGAAAAGCTTATCGCCGAAACGGGCGGTATAGTACAGGGAATGAGCGGCAGCCCAATAATTCAGAACGACCGCCTTATCGGTGCGGTAACTCATGTATTTGTGGCTGATCCTACCCGTGGATATGGTATATTTGCCGAAAATATGTACAACGAAATGCAGGAACAATAATAATTAAGGGCGTTACATCCGTAACGCCCATTTTCAGCAAAAATAAAAATCTCTATTATCTGTTTTCCTCGCTGAAACCGCTGTCTACAAGGTCAACAAGAGCGTCAACTGCTGCTCTCTCATCTGCACCGTCAGCGATAATCTTTACATTTGTGCCGCCAACAATACCAAGTGAAAGGATACCGAGTAAGCTCTTTGCATTTACTCTGCGTTCTTCCTTTTCAATCCAGATTGATGACTTGAACTCATTTGCTTTCTGGATGAAAAATGTTGCAGGTCTTGCGTGAAGGCCTACCTGATTCTTGACCAATACTTCTCTTACAAACATATTCAACTCTCCTATTCTCAATTTGATGTATCTTTGTAATACATCACCGCAAATTTTATTTCCTTTGCTGATTATATTATACATTCATTTTTTTTCATAGTCAACGGCTTTTTGTATTAAAAATGATATTTCGCTATATTTTCTACATTTAAATGCAAGGAGAGATAATTTTTCAACTTTGCCTTGTTCATATTCACCATGGGGAATATGAACGACATATGAATAGAATATTGTGAATGTTGAACAGTTTTCCTCGTTAATATATGTGACTATTTGCTACAAGGATAAGCTTATTCCATATATACTAACAGTTTATAGTGAAATTAGACAAGCACTATCACAAGCAACAATATGCAACTGTTTATATATTTTGTCTATTTCCGTGTTTTTTTAACAGGATTTTCGGAAATATACTTCTCATACAAGTCAGGACGGCGTTCCCTTGTCAGTTCAAGGCTCTGTTCATGCCGCCAATTTTCAATATTTTTATGGTGTCCCGTCAGCAGAACAGGAGGAACTGCCATATCCTCCCACACTTCCGGGCGTGTATACTGCGGATATTCCAGCAATCCGCTGTAAATGCTTTCATCGGTGAAACACACATCGTCAGACAGCACTCCGGGGCATAAACGTGCAACTGCGTCAGTCAGCACAAGGGCAGGCAATTCGCCGCCTGTAAGGACATAATCGCCAATTGATATTTCCTCGTCTACTATTTTATCAAGCACACGCTGGTCAACACCCTCGTAGTGACCGCATATAATAAGGATATTGTCCATTTTTGACAACTCAACGGCTCTCTGCTCCGTCAGAACCTTGCCTTTCGGGGACATATATATAGTATGGGGCCTTGTGCCCAGTTCGTCACATACCGCCTTGTAGCAGTTGTAAATCGGCTCGCACTGCATAACCATGCCCATGCCGCCGCCATATGGAGTATCATCAACACGGCGATGCTTATCCTGCGTATACTCACGTATCTGTCGGCAGGAAACTTCTATTTTTCCTGCTTTTCTCGCTCTGCCCACTATGCTTTCGCCAAGTACGGCTTCGCACATTTCGGGGAAAAGGGTTGCTATTTCTATCTTCATAAATCCACCTTAATCAAACAGTCCGTCAAGAGGACGAATTTGCATTATATTGCTGTCAATATCAGTTGATATGACAACGTCGGGAATTGCAGGCACAAGATATTCCCTGTCGCCCTTTATAACGTATACATCATTCGCACCATTCTGCAAAACATCAGTGATTTTTCCGTATATAAAACCGCTGTCTGCGTCCTGTACCTCCATATCAATCAAATCCTGTATGAAGTAGGTATCCTCATCAAGTTCAAGGTCGTCACGATGCATAAATAGCACTTTATTGCGGTATTTTTCAGCCGCTTCAACAGTATCAACACCCTCGATTTTGGCAATAACCATATTCTTTGCCACTCTCGCCCTTTCGATGTACAGCTCCGCTTTGTCCTTGCCGATAAACAGGCGGTCAAACTCGCAGAGCAGCTCGGGAGTATCGGTATAGGGCATAATCTTCACTTCTCCCCTTACACCGTGGGTTGTGACGATTTTTCCCGCTTCAAGATATTCTTTTTTCATATATAACCGCCTCTTTCAAGTTCTTTTCTGAAATGATACTCTAAATTCAGAGTACTTCCCGAATGGAGTCCCTTGGGCACTATGTCGTATCTGTCAATAATATTCATCGTAAAGTCGTGAGCGTCAATTATCTCATCTTTACCGCCGATTACTGCATATACCCTGCTTTTGTCAATTTTCGTGAACAAGGGGAAAATACGCATAAATCCGCCTATATCACCCTTATAGTCAAGTCGCGGAAGATGCAGAAACGGCATAAGGCAGGGATTTACCAGCATTGCAGGCATATTCCTTTCAATTGCAAGGGCAAGGGTGAAAAATCCGCCAAGACTTGTACCCACTATCATATCGCAGGGGTTCTCATTAAGGATTTTACGCAGATATTCAAGTATATTTTCCGGAGTGTCGCTGTCATAGTCCAACTGCGGCGATATGGTATCAGCTCCAAGAGCACGCAAAGCACCATATGCGGCATTTTCCGCACTTCCCATATATCCGTGAATTGTCAGAATTTTCATACAATCGCCCCTTTACAGAAATTTGCGGGCGGATTAAATCCGCCCATACAAAAATCAGTTTTTCATCTCAAAATTTTCACCAAGAATATCCTTATTTGCTTCAAGGACAGGATTGATGAACTCTGCAAGGAACTCGTCAACCTGTTGTGCACTTCTACCTGTGTAGTTTTCAGGCTTCAGAACAGCATCAAGCTCCTCTTTTGTAACCATAAACATGGGGTCAGCAAGGATAAGCTCGCAAAGATTGTTGTCCTTACCGTAAACCTTAACCTGTTCACCTGCAATCATAGAGTAGTCCATAATTCTGTCGTGAAGCTCCTGACGGTTTCCGCCCTTCTTAACAGCGTTCATCATTACGTTTTCGCTTGCCATAAAGGGCAGTTCAGCCATTACACGGCGGCGGATAATCTCGGGATATACCACAAGTCCGTCTGTTACGTTCATCATAATATTGAGTATAGCGTCAACACCGAGAAATGCCTCTGCAACGGAAATACGCTTGTTTGCGGAGTCGTCGAGAGTTCTCTCAAACCACTGTGTACCTGCTGTAAACGCAGGGTTAAGGCTGTCAATCATAACATAACGTGCAAGGGCAGTAATTCTCTCGCAACGCATAGGGTTACGCTTGTAAGCCATAGCTGATGAGCCTATCTGCTTCTTTCCACGGGGTTCCTCCATTTCCTTGAAGCTCTGGAGAAGTCGCATATCATAGGAGAATTTGCTTGCTGTCTGTGCAATTCCGCTGAGAACTGCAAGTACCTGTGAGTCAGCCTTTCTTGAATATGTCTGACCAGAAACGGGAACAACTTTGTCGAAGCCCATTTCCTCTGCTATCATTCTTTCAAGCTCCTTGACCTTGTCTGTGTCGCCCTCAAAAAGCTCCACAAATGAAGCCTGTGTGCCTGTAGTACCCTTTGAGCCGAGGAGGCTTAATGTTGATATTCTGTATTCCAAATCGTTGAAATCCATAAGCAGCTCATTAAGCCAGAGAGTTGCTCTTTTGCCCACTGTTGTAAGCTGTGCAGGCTGGAGATGTGTATATCCAAGACAGGGCATATCCTTGTATTCATCTGCAAACTTTGCAAGGTTATTCATTACATTTATAAGCTTTCTGCGGACAATTGCAAGTGCGTCACGCATAATTATAACGTCTGTGTTATCGCCAACGTAGCAGGATGTTGCACCGAGATGAATAATACCTGCAGCATCAGGGCAAGCCTGTCCGTATGTGAAAACGTGTGCCATTACGTCGTGACGGGTAATTTTCTCACGCTCTGCTGCTGCCTCATAGTCTACATCGTTGATATGCTCCTCTAACTGCTTTACCTGTGCCTCTGTTACAGGCAGACCAAGCTTCATTTCTGCTCTTGCAAGAGCTACCCACAGCTTTCGCCAGGTGGTGAATTTCTTATCAGCGGAGAAAACATACTGCATTTCCTCGCTGGCATATCTTGTGCAAAATGGTGACTCGTAGCTTTTTACATTTCCACTCATAATTATACTCCTTATTTTTACGGTTTCCCGTGGATTTCATTTCTTATCAATTATATCATTTTATGGGGGGGATGTCAAGGTTTATTGACAATGCGTAATTAATGCAGAACGCTCCGCCATAATAAAAGCCGTAACATCAATGTCACGGCTGAAATGATTTTATTCTCCATACCATTCCTCATCTGTAAAATACATTTCAGAAGGGAGATTTCCTCTGTATCCAATATTAGTTATATGAAGTCTGTTTTTCGGATAACAGTCTTTCATACACTGCTTGTTATGTATCAAGCTATTCCTCATTAACCATATAAGCGTTTTTTCAACATCATCTATAAGGGAACAATAATTTTCCCAAGAAAGGTGTTTGTGAGAAACAATCTCTCCTAATCGTACCTGCTTAACTCCTCGGTAATCATCAATCCAGCTTTTAGAATGTGGTTCCAAGCGGCTTTTATAACTAAAAATCGTTTTTCCTATGTACAAATCGGAAATATTACCGCCAAAATTTCGGGTAATATAATATAAACCTACGTTCTCCATACGTTCATCATATATTATTTTCTCAATATCCATAGGATAAGACCATTCAATTATAACATTTTTCACCGTTTGTCACTCCCTCAAAACGCAAAAAACTTCATTTTTGCGTTTACCCCACCAATTTTTTGCAAACGAAGACTCAAAATAAATCGTTTTTGCGTGAACTTTACGCATTTCCACAAAAGTAAACTCAAAAAAGCCATTTTTTGAGTTTACACATACGATTATATCACAATAAGACTCAAAAGTCAACGATTTTGAGGCATACAAAACATCTTAATTCTTAATTAAAAAACGGCGTACCCGAAGATACGCCGTTTGAAATCATATTGAATAACCGATTATATACCAGCAGAATAGTTAGGAGCTTCCTTTGTGATATAGATATCGTGTGGGTGGCTTTCCTTAAGTCCTGCACCTGTAATTCTTACGAATTTAGCCTTTTCGTGAAGTGTGGGGATATCCTTACAGCCGCAAAGTCCCATACCTGAACGAATACCGCCAACAAGCTGGAATACAGTTTCAGCAAGAACTCCCTTGTAGGGTACACGGCCCTCAACACCTTCGGGAACAAGCTTCTTTGCACCCTCCTGGAAATATCTGTCTGTTGAGCCGTTTGCCATAGCACCAAGGCTTCCCATACCTCTGTACACCTTGAACTGACGGCCCTGATAAATTTCAGTTTCGCCGGGAGCTTCTGCACAGCCTGCAAGAAGTGAACCAAGCATAACAACGCTTGCACCAGCTGCAAGAGCCTTTACGATATCGCCGGAGTACTTGATACCGCCGTCAGCAATAACGGGGATATTGTACTTCTGTGCAACACAAGCAACGTCATATACTGCTGTAATCTGAGGAACACCACAGCCTGCAACAACTCTTGTTGTACAGATAGAGCCAGGTCCGATACCTACCTTAAGGCAGTCAGCACCTGCTGCAATAAGAGCCTCTGCAGCCTCTGCTGTAGCAATATTTCCTGCAATAACAGGGATATCAGGATATGTTTCCTTAAGCATCTTAAGGCACTTTACAACGTTTGCAGAATGTCCGTGTGAGGAGTCGAGTACAAGTACGTCAACCTGTGCGTCGATAAGAGCCTTTGCTCTTTCAAGTACGTTAGCTGTAACACCGATACCTGCACCGCAGAGAAGTCTGCCTCTGCTGTCTCTTGCAGAATTTGGGTACTGTACAGACTTTTCAATATCCTTTATAGTGATAAGTCCCTTAAGAATACCGTTCTCATCAACAATGGGAAGCTTTTCAATCTTGTGGCTGCGGAGAATTTCCTGTGCCTGCGCCATAGTTGTGCCAACGGGAGCTGTAATGAGGTTGTCCTTTGTCATAACCTCGGAAATTTTAGCTGAAAAATCTGTGAGGAATCTCATATCTCTGTTGGTAATGATACCAACAAGCTTATTATTGTCATCAACAATCGGTACACCTGAAATCTTGTACTTGCCCATAAGCTCATCAGCGTCTGCAACGAGTCTGTCCTCTGTGAGTGAGAAAGGATTTACAATAACGCCGTTTTCGGAACGCTTTACCTTATCAACCTCGTCCGCCTGCTGTTCGATAGACATATTCTTGTGGATAATACCGATACCGCCCTCACGTGCAATAGCGATAGCCATACGTGAATCAGTAACTGTATCCATAGCGGCAGTCATAATAGGTGTATTGAGTCTGATGTTTCCTGCGAGTCTTGTTCCAAGGTCAATCATGTTCGGGGTTACTTCTGATTCACCGGGAATCAGCAGTACATCGTCAAATGTAAGCCCCTCTTTCTGAAATTTGCTGTTGATATCAGTCAGCATAATAAATCCTCCTTATTACAATTTCCAGAATATTTTTATTCTGTATAAAACCGAGTTTATTATCTTTAATGATAACATTTTTTTATCATTATGTCAATAGAAACTCAAAAAACTTTCATAGAAAAAATATGTGGAATCAACATAGTGATTTGTCGAATTTAGGCATATAATAAAGTTATCCCCCTGTAGAGTTTTTTGCATATATTTCAAGGATAAGAGAAGCGTCGGAAGAATCCACCGCACCGTCGCTGTTTACATCGCCGTAAATACGCTGTTTTTTTGTAAACGTCAGAACGCCGCCTGTGGAAATAAGTCCGTATTCCATAAGGACTGTCGAAGCGTCGGTAGAGTTTATGGTGTCATCACCGTTCACATCACCGATATTGATTTTCTTCACATCAATAAATTCAATGCCGTTTTCCTTTGCGTATTTCTCCGCAGCAGTTCCCGTTGTCCCCCTGATGATAAAATCGGGGATAGCCACACTTCCCTCGCCGTGAATTTCAGCCTCCATGCCGATTGCATTTTCACCTATTGCTGTAACTCCCGACGGAATAATCGCATCATAGGCTACACAGCCGTAAAAAGCGTCATCACCGATACTTTTCACCGTATCAGGAAGCACAACTGTTTCCAGCTTCGGGCAGGAGAAAAAGCAGTCGTCGGGAATTGCAGTGATTTTTTCATTGAGCACAACTTCTTTCAGTTCGTAACAGCTCATAAATGCCTTTGCACCGATACTCTTTATATTCTGCCCCACTGTGATTTTTTCAACAGTAAAATTTCCTGCATAAGCCTTTTCGCCTATGGTTGTTATCTTGTAGCCCTCTATTTCTGTTGGAACATCAACTTCCGCATAACTGTAAGGGAGATATACTCTTTTCAGTTCTGCTGTTTTTCCGTCGGAATTTATGAGTATAGTGTACTCAACCGCATTTATAACGGTGGAAAATTCTTTACGGCCGTCTGTTTCAGCCGTCGCAGATGTGGCTGATACAGCCATAACTCCGCTTATTATTGCCGCCAGAAGCTTCATCGCATTTCCTCTCTTTTAATTATTTCACCGTCAATCATAACGAGCACAGGCTCCGACATAAGGTCAAGGGGAGAGTCGCCCTTGTGATAAAGCTGAATATCAGCGTCCTTGCCTGCTGTAAGACTTCCCGTAACATCGTCAACGCCGAGAATTTCAGCCGCGTCTATGGTAAGGCTGCGGAGAGCCTTTTCCATATCAAGTCCGCCCTTTACAGCAGCCTGTGCTGATATAGGCAGATACTGTATCGGTATAACTGTGTGGTCGGTGCATATTGCAAGCTTTACGTTATTTTCCGCAAGTACCGCAGCATTTTTAAGCTCCAGTCCTCTCATTTCAGGCTTACAGCGGTCGCATATAAGCGGTCCGCATATTACAGGTACTTCCTCCTCACCTAAAATGTCAGCGATTTTATAGCCCTCTGTGCCATGAATAATTACAAGTTCAAGGGAAAATTCCTTTGCAATTCGCATAGCAGTGCATATATCATCGGCACGGTGGCAGTGGAAAAATGCTTTCTGCTTGCGGTCAAGCAGGGGCATAAGTGCCTCGCATTTTATATCATACTCGGGGGGCTCATAATTCTCGTTGTCAGAATAGTATATATCCATATCGTGGGCGTATCTTCGGGATTTATACAGTCCCTCACGGATAATAGCCGCCGTCGCCATACGTGTAACAGGTGCTTCACCCTTTTCGTTATATACACGCTTCGGATTTTCCCCTAAAGCAAATTTCATACCGCAGGTCTTGATAAGCATATCGTCAATACGTCTGCCTGCCGTCTTTATAACGGATATCTCACCACCGCAGGCATTAGCACTTCCCGGACATGAGGCAACGGTTGTTATACCTCTCATTCTCGCTTCCTCAAAACAGCGGTCAAATGGATTTATACCGTCAATTGCCCTCATCTGGGGAGTAAAAGCGTCAGAGGATTCATTGCAGTCGTCGCCCTCAAAGTCAACTCCGTCCTCGATTATGCCGAGGTGGGTATGAGCGTCGATAAAGCCGGGAAGAAGTATACCTCCCTGTGCGTCAAGACTGTCCTCGGGGATATTTTCGGGATCTCCCTCGCCTATGGCACCGATATTTCCGCCGTCTGTTTCCAGCCAGCCTTTTTTTATCGTTCCCCTTTCGTCCATAGTAATTATTTCAGCATTATATATAAGCATCTAAAACCTCCGTTTATATCACTTCAGCATTTTTACAGCTTCAACTATAAGCTCTGCCGTACTCATAGGACTTCCGCTGCCGTCTATCTGAATTGTGGAATGCTTCATGTACACATCGTAACGGGCATTGAATCGTTCTTCAAGCTCCTCCTTTGTGGAATTTACAACGATTGGACGATTCGAATCACCGCTTATACGCCCGTAGCAGGCTTCAAAAGCAAGGTCAAGGAATATAACAACACCCGCTTTTGCCGCAGCTGTCGCAGACTCGTGATTGAGCATTGCTCCGCCGCCGCAGGCTACAACAGCCTTTTTTCCGCAGAGGGATTTTATAACCTCCGCTTCAACCTGACGAAAATATTCCTCGCCTTTCTGTGCGAAAATCTCGGATATACTCATACCCTCTCTTTCCACTATCAGTTCATCAGAATCACAAAAACCGTAGCCAAGCTTTTTTGCGGCAAGCTTTCCCACTGTAGATTTTCCGCAACCCATAAATCCGCATAAAAATACAGTCATATCATTCACCCGTTCATCTTTTCAACTTCGTCTTCAACATCTTTGATAATAGCGGATATATCTTCCGATGAAAATTCGCCGCCATACCATAATTCGTGAGCCTTTACCGCCTGATATACAAGCATTGCCGCACCGCCTACTGCTGTACGTCCCAGCTCCCTTGCCTTTTTCATAAGGAGGGTTTCAATAGGGTTGTATATCACATCAAAAACGCTGAGCGAATTTTCAATCACATCATCTGAAACAGGACAAGCGTCAATTTCAGGATACATACCCACAGGGGTTGCATTTACAAGCAGGTCGAAGCTGCCCTCGATTTCGTTTACAAGGCATATTTTCACAGAAGCGTCACTGCATTTTGAAAGAATTTCAGCCATAACAAGCTGTGCCTTTTTTACAGAGTCGGGGCGTACAGCAATTGTCAGCTCCGCACCATGCAAAGCCGCTTCAATGGCTATCATTCTGCCTACTCCGCCGCAGCCTACGAGGAGTACCTTTCCACCAAGGGGAAGAAGCTCCGCCGAACGGAGAAAACCATCGCAGTCGGTATTATATCCCGTCATATTGCCGTTATCATTGGATATGCAGTTAACGGAGCTGTATCTCTCCGCACTTTCCCCAAGCTTGTCAGTCATTGGAATAATTGCCGTTTTATGGGGAATTGTTATATTGAAGCCTTTCAGCTCACGGAGCATATCTTCGCTTTCCGAAAGCTTTTCAGGAGCAATATCAATAAGTTCGTAACTGTAATCCTCGATTCCGCTTAAAGCAAAAAGCTTTTTATGTATGAGTGGCGACATAGAATGTCCAAGAGGATGACCTATAAGTCCGTATTTATCCATAGATTTCAGTTCCTTCAAGTCCTGCGAGATTTTCTATATTGAGTGCAGTAACGCCTTTGAGAGTCTTTTTAACAAGTCCTGTGAGAGTTTTTCCCGGTCCGAACTCTACAAATGTATCAACTCCTGCTGCTTCCATAGCTGCAAGTTCAGCTGTAAAGCGGACGGGAGATACAATATGCTTTGCAAGAAGTGACGGCATATCGCTGAAATCTGTAAGTTCGCCCCCTGTTACGTTGGAATAATATTTAACCTGCGGAGCATTGAAAGTAATTGTCTTTGCTGTTTCGTAGAACTTATCAGCGGCGGACTGCATAAGCTTTGAATGGAATGCTCCTGCCACGTTAAGGGGTACAACTCTTGCCTTTAACTCTGCAAATATTTCACTTACCTCGGCGATACCCTCGGGAGTTCCTGCAATTACTGTCTGCTGTGGAGAGTTGTAGTTTACGGCTGTGACATAGTTTGAAGCGTTCCCACAGATTTCCTCAATTTTTTCAGGAGCAAGCTTCATAACTGCCGCCATAGCACCCTTGTGCTCTGCTGTTGCCGCCTCCATAGCCTCTGCACGGGCTTTTATGAGTCTGAATCCATCCTCAACGGATACCATACCCGAGCTTACAAGAGCCGCATATTCGCCAAGAGAATGACCTGCAACGCCGTCAAATTTATATCCCTTTTCAATTGCCGCATTAAGGCATACGAGAGATGTGAGCATAATTGCAGGCTGTGCGTTTATAGTTTTTGAAAGTTCCTCAATGGGTGCTTCAAAACAAAGCTGCTTCATATCCCTGCCGAGAATTTCTGACGCTATATCGTAAAATTCCGTCACTTTCGGAAAAGTGTCGAATATGTCTTTTCCCATGCCCTGAGCCTGTGAACCTTGTCCTACAAACAGTGAAATAGTCATAAATTTTATTGTTCCTTTCTGTGTAAATCGCTGAATAAATCAACGATTTTGATGAATTATTCTATTAAATCCTGTCTAAAGTGCTGAATTTTCATTTCCCTTGCTGTAAAAGAGAAAAAAATTCTTGCAAAAAATTCGGAAATGATTTACAATAGATATAATAGATATGTATACTGCAAACACATAACCAGAACGCACCTGATAAGTGCATACTATTACTATAACATAAATTTGAAAATATTACAACACTTTTCAGAAAAATTTCATCTGAAATGGGTTAGAAGATAAAGGAGCAATGGAATGGGAATAAAAATACTCTCCATGGGAAGCTATCTTCCCGAAAAAATTATGACAAACGACGATTATGCGGCATTCCTCGACACAAACGATGAGTGGATACGCACGAGAACAGGCATAACACAGCGACATATGGCAAGTTGGGAGCCTGTATGGTATATGGGTAAAAAAGCCGCTGAAAAGGCTATCGAAAAGGCTGGAATCTCCCCGAAAGATATCGGACTTGTCATCGTAAGCACCGTTACAAGCGATTTTGTAACACCAAGCATAGCAAGCCTGCTTCAGTATGAGCTTGGCATTGAAAATGCAGCAGCTTTCGACCTTAACGCCGCCTGCTCGGGATTTGTATTCTCTCTCGATACAGCAAGACGTTTTCTCGAAACTGACGATAATATAAAGTACGCTATTGTAATCTCAACAGAAGCTATTTCACGTATCTGCGACTTTGAGGACAGAGGCTCCTGTATACTTTTCGGCGACGGTGCCGCTGCCGCTGTTATTGAAAAAAGCGACAGTCTTTATTCCTCATTCCTCAACTCTGACGGAAGCGGTGCAAGAAAGCTCTATGCAAGAAACTGCCACCCTGCTCCTATTGTAAAACAGGAAACAGATTTCGAGGACGGATTTGAAAAACAGGCTGTCCACAGCCTTTATCAGGACGGCAGAGAAGTGTACAAATTCGCTGTAAAGGCACTCCCCACCGCATTCAAAGCCGCTGCTGAAAAAATCGGCATTACAAGCAATGAAATCGACTGGTTTGTACCTCATCAGGCAAATGTGAGAATTATTGAAACTGCCGCAAAAAATCTGGGAGCATCAATGGATAAATTTATCGTTACCCTCGACCACCACGGAAATACTTCCAGTGCTTCAATTCCTCTCGCCCTTGATGAGGCTATCGAAAAGGGCATTGTAAAAAAAGGTCAGAAGCTTGCGTTGGTAGGCTTTGGTGCTGGTCTTTCATACGGTAGTGTAATATTAGAATATTAATCGTAGGGGCTGCCTTTGGCAGTCCGCCGACAAAGTCGGAAAATACAACTGATTTCGGCGGGAGCAAGCCACCGCCCTACACAGATTTTTTCCACATTATATTTAAATAGATGTTGAAAAGAGGAGGACAATTATGAAAACAAGAATTACTGAATTATTAGGCTGTCAGTACCCACTTATTCAGGGCGGTATGGCTTGGATTGCAGAGCATACCCTTGCGGCAGCTGTATCAAATGCAGGCGGTATTGGTCTTATTGCAGGCGGCTCTGCACCTATTGACTATCTCCGTGAGCAAATTCGTCTCTGCAAGGAAAAGACAGATAAGCCTTTCGGCGTTAATATTATGCTGATGAGCCCCAATGCAGAGGACCTCGCACAGCTTTGTATCGACGAAAAGGTTGCCGTTGTAACTACAGGTGCAGGTAACCCCGGTAAATTCATTCCTGCATGGAAAGAAGCAGGTATAAAGGTTATCCCCGTTATCCCCTCGGTTGCCCTTGCAAAGCGTATGGAGCGTGCAGGTGCTGACGCTGTTGTTGCAGAGGGTACAGAATCAGGCGGACACATCGGCGAAAATACAACTATGTGCCTTGTGCCGCAGGTTGTGGACGCTCTTGAAATCCCCGTAATTGCCGCAGGCGGTATTGCTGACGGCAGAGGTGTTGCGGCATCATTCATGCTTGGTGCAGAGGGCGTACAGATTGGTACACGTTTCCTCGCTTCCGAGGAATGTCAGATTCACCCCACATTCAAGGAACTTGTTGTAAAGGCTAAAGACACCGACAGCGTTGTTACAGGACGTTATACAGGTCATCCATGTAGAAACATCAAGACAAAGTTTGCAAAAATGCTTGCAAACGGCGAAAAGGACGGTTCACTCACTCCCGAACAGTTCGAGGAAGTTACTCTCGGCTCACTCCGTAAGGCTGTTCAGGACGGTAATCTTGAGGAGGGCTCATTCCTCTGCGGTGCTATTGCTGGTATGATTAACGATATAAAGCCTTGTGACGCTATCGTTAGGGAGATTATGGAACAGGCAGAAAAGTTAATGCGTAATGCTTATTTCGTAATGCGTAATTTTTTGTAGGGGGCGATGCCCACATCGCCCCGTCAAATTGATATAAGGATTGGGATTATTATGAAAAATTATGAATTTATAAGAATGAAATACAAGATGATGAAGGGCGGATACGTTACATCTAAAGAGGACGGCTACCGTGACCACAGAACTGTAATTAGAGAAATGGCGGCTCAGGGTTATCGATTTGTAGGAAATCTGCCTATTGAAGCTATGGGAGATAATAGTTATCCTGTAGAATACGACCTTGTATTTGAAAAAGATTGTGAAAATTAAAACATAATATATGGATTGCCAAAGCTAATAGCTAACGGCTTGCTTTGCAAAGCAAAGCATTACGAAAATGGAGGTAAATTATGGCTACAGCAATTATAACAGGTGCTTCACAGGGAATAGGCGCTTGTATTGCAAAAAGACTTGCTAAAGACGGCTTTGATGTCGTTATAAATCATTCCCCAAAGGAAAGCAGTAAGGAAAAAGCTCTTGCTGTTGCGGAGGAATGTAAGGCTTTCGGCGTTAAGGCAATATGTATTGCCGCTGATGTTTCACAGTTCGACCAGTGCGAAGCTATGGTGAAGCAGACAAAGGCTGAATTTGGTACAATTGACGTTCTTGTAAACAACGCAGGAATTACTAAAGATACTCTCCTTGCACGTATGAAAGAAGAGGATTATGACGCTGTAATCGCTGTAAATCAGAAAAGCGTCTACAATATGTTAAAGCATACCTGTGCTGTCATGATGAAACAGCGTCACGGCAGAATTATTAATATCACATCCGTGGCAGGACTTTACGGCAACGCAGGACAGGTGAATTATTCAGCTTCAAAGGCGGCTATAATCGGTATGACAAAGACTATAGCAAAGGAGTTCGGCTCACGCAATATCACTTGTAATGCCGTTGCTCCGGGACTTATCCGCACACCTATGACAGACGTTCTCTCCGATGAGCTCAAAGCTAAAATGCTTTCCGCTATCGCTCTCGGCAGATACGGCGAACCCGAAGAAGTTGCCTCTGTTGTGTCATTCCTCGCTTCCGAGGACGCTTCATACATAACAGGTCAGGTAATAGAAATTTCAGGCGGACTTTCAATGTAACACAGAATTGTAAAAATATTAGGGCGTGTTGACACAAAGTTTTTGCACGGATTTTCGAGCATAATTTTGCTGAGAACAAGGCAAAAATATGCAGGCGTGCTGTCGCACGGCAAATATTTTTAACGCAGTTATCGGCAAAATTTGCCGAAAATACGGGTGAGCGACTTTAGTGTCAACACGCCCTAGAATTGCAGAAAGGAAAATGATAGAATATATGAGCAGACGAGTTGTTATCACAGGTATGGGTGCAGTTACTCCCCTCGGCACAGGCGTTGAAAAATTCTGGGAGGGTATCAAGGCAAACAAAATTGGCTTTTCCTATATCGATGCTTTCGACACAGAAAAAACAGGCGTAAAAATCGCAGGTATTGTAAGAGATTTCGACGAAACAGCGTACTACGATGTAAAGGGCTGCTTCGATAAAAAAGAGGCAAAGCGTATGGACACATTCACAAAATACGCTGTTGTTGCCGCTCACGAAGCTATGGTAGACGCAGGTACCGACTTCTCCGACATTGATTGCTACAGAGCAGGCGTTCTTGTAGGCTCTGGTATCGGTGGCATTGACCTCACCCTTTCAGAATATACAAAATATCTTGAAAAAGGTGCAGGCCGTGTTTCCGCTTTCTATATTCCTATGATGATAAGCAATATGGCTTCGGGTACTATCGCTATGAAAACAGGATTCAGAGGTGCTAACTTTGATATCTCCTCCGCTTGTGCAACAGCTACCCACGCTATCGGTGAAGCTTTCCGCAAAATTAAGGACGGCTACCTCGATGTATGTCTTGCAGGCGGTACAGAGAGCACAAATGTTGAGTTCACATATGCAGGCTTCGCCAATATGAAGGCACTCACAAAAGCGGATAACCTTGAAAGAGCGTCAATTCCCTTTGACAAGGAACGTCACGGCTTCGTTTTAAGCGAAGGAAGCGGAGTTCTCGTTCTTGAGGAATACGAGCACGCAAAGGCAAGAGGTGCGAAGATATACGCTGAAATCGCTGGCTATGGTGCTACAGATGACGGCTATCACATGACCTCACCTATGCCTACAGGCGAGGCAGCAGGTATGGGTATGACTCTTGCTATGCAGGAGGCTGGACTTGCCCCTGCTGATATAGACTACATCAACGCTCACGGCACTTCAACAGGTCTTAACGACAAGTACGAAACTGCCGCTATAAAGCTCGCTTTCGGCGACGAGGCAAAGAATGTAAAGATAAATTCCACAAAGTCAATGACAGGTCATCTTCTCGGTGCAGCAGGTGCTATTGAAGCTATCGTAGTTGCAAAATCCATTGACGAGGGAATTATTCACGCAACCGTGGGATATCAGGTTCCCGACGAAGAATGTGACCTTGATTACTGTGTAAACGGAAATATTCAGCAGGAAGTAAATGCTGCTCTCTCCAATTCCCTTGGATTTGGCGGTCATAACGGAACTCTCTGCTTCAAAAAAGTTAAAGAATAAGGAGTAAGCCTATGTGTAAAATTCTTGATACAGTTGAGCTCGGTACAATTGAAAAGCTTGCAAAGATTGTAAAGGACAACGAGCTTTCGGAAATCACAATTTCCAACGACGACTGCAATATAACAATTAAGGGCAAGAAATGTCCTCCACCCGCCCCTGTAATGCCTATGGGTATGCCTATGGCTGCTCCTGCAGCTGCTCCCGTACAGGCTGCTGAAGCTCCCAAAACTGAGGCTGTTCCCGAGGGAAATGTGGTAAAATCCCCCATTGTGGGCACTTTCTATCAGGCACCCTCTCCCGATAAGCCGCCTTTCGTAAAAGTTGGCGATACAGTGAAAAAGGGTGATATCATTATGATTATCGAGTCAATGAAGCTGATGAACGAGGTACAGTCCGAATTTGACGGCACTGTTGAGCGTATACTCGTTTCCGACGGCCAGGCTGTTGAGTTCGACCAGCCTATTATGATAATCAAGTAAGGAAGTATTGCTATGTCAGATATTTTAATGAATAAAGAGCAGATAATGGAAATTATCCCTCACCGTGACCCGTTTCTTCTTATCGACGAAATAGTTGAAATGGAAGTGGGCGTTAAGGTAAAGGCAAGAAAGTACATCAAAGAGGACGATTTCTGGTTTAAGGGACATTTCCCCGGTTATCCCGTAACTCCAGGTGTGCTTATGGTTGAAATGCTTGCACAGGCAGGTGCTGTATGTATGCTTTCAAAGCCTGAATTTAAGGGCAAAATCGGACTTTTTGGCGGCATTGACAAGGCGAAGTTCCGCAGACAGGTTGTTCCGGGAGATGTTCTTGACCTTGAAGTTGAGATAATACGCCAGAGAGGTCCTATCGGCACAGGCAAGGCTCTTGCTTCCGTTGACGGCGAAAAGGCTGTTTCCTGCGAAATTACCTTTGTTGTTGCAGACGGCGACAAAGATTGATGTAACAATTAGGAGTACAATAAATGTTTAAGAAAGTATTGATTGCTAACCGTGGAGAAATTGCGGTTCGTATTATCCGTGCCTGCCGTGAGCTTGGGGTACGCTGTGTGGCTGTGTATTCCACCGCCGACAGAAATGCCCTCCACGCACAGATTGCCGATGAGGCGGTATGTATAGGCCCTCCTGCCACAAAGGACAGCTACCTCAATATGAACGCTGTTATTCAGGCGGCTGTAAATGTGGGTGCAGAAGCTATCCACCCCGGCTTCGGATTCCTCTCGGAAAATGCGGAATTTGCAAGACTCTGCGAAAAAAGCGGAATTGTTTTCATAGGCCCGTCATATAAATCAATTGAAATGCTGGGCGATAAGGCTGCCGCAAAGGAAACAATGGCGGCGGCAGGTGTTCCTGTCATCCCAGGCTCAAAGGGAGCTGTAAAGGATATTGACGAGGCAAAGAAAATTGCCGAAAAATGCGGTTATCCCGTCCTTGTAAAGGCTTCCGCAGGCGGAGGCGGCAGAGGTATCCGCCGTGTTGACTCCCCCGACGACCTTGAATCACAGATTATCGCCGCACAGCAGGAGGCTCTCTCCTTTTTCGGCGATGATACAGTATATATCGAGAAATTCCTTGTAAATCCCCACCACGTTGAAATACAGATTATGGCGGATAAAATGGGCAATACTATATATCTCGGCGAGCGTGACTGCTCCATGCAGCGACGCAACCAGAAGATACTTGAAGAATGCCCCAGCCCCGTTGTAAGCCCTGAACTCCGTGAGAAAATGGGTAAGGCGGCTGTTACGGCTGCCAAAGAATGCGGTTATTACAACGCAGGTACAATAGAATTTCTCGTTGATGAGGAACGTAATTTCTATTTTATGGAGATGAACACCCGTATTCAGGTTGAGCATCCAATAACAGAAGAAGTTACAGGCTTTGACCTTGTAAAGGCACAGATTGAAGTCGCTTCTGATATGCCGCTGCGTATTAAACAGGAAGATGTTAAACTTACAGGACACGCTATAGAGTGCCGTATAAATGCAGAAAATCCCGATTTGGATTTCCGCCCCTCACCAGGTACTATAAATGCTCTGTACGTCCCCGGAGGCCCCGGTATACGTATAGACAGTGCTGTTTATCAGGGTTACACTATCACCCCATACTACGATTCTATGATAAGCAAGCTCATTGTTCACGGTGCAGACCGTGACGAGGCTATACGCAAAATGAGATGGGCTTTATCTGAATTTATCGTTGATGGTGTTGATACAAATATCGACTTCCAGCTTGAAATTATCAAGCAGCCTGAATTTATGGGCGGAAATTACGATAACGGATTCCTCACAAGATATATGAAAAAACGGAAATAAGGCGGTGAATACAGATGTTTGAAGATTTTTTTAAGGTTGTAAAACACCGTTTCAACGGCGGTGAGGAGGAAATAAGCGGTCCCTCATTCAAATGTCCACGCTGTCAGGGTACAGTGCCCCTTGAACGCTACGAGGAGCTTTTAAGAGTATGCCCTGCCTGCAATTATCACGGCAGATTGTCCGCAAGAGAGCGTATTGCTCTTACATTCGACAAGGGCAGCTTTGAGGAATTCGACAGCGAAATGATAAGCTGTGACCCCATAGGATTCCCGAATTATCCCGAAAAGCAGGCAGAGCTCCGTGAGGTTACAGGTCTTAATGACGCTATAGTCACAGGTACGGCTCTTATAAGGGGACAAAAGGCTGTTGTAGGTATTATGGACTCACGCTATATGATGGCTTCTATGGGAAGCGTTGTAGGCGAAAAAATTGCCCGTGCATTTGAATATGCAACGGAGAATAATCTCCCTGTTATCATGTTTACCGCATCGGGCGGTGCACGTATGCAGGAGGGTATAGTTTCCCTTATGCAGATGGCGAAAACATCGGGAGCTGTAAAGCTTCACAGCGATAACGGAGGACTCTATATCACAGTTCTCACTGACCCTACCACAGGCGGCGTTACAGCAAGCTTTGCTTCTCTTGGTGATATCATTATAGCAGAACCGAAAATACTTATCGGCTTTGCAGGCAGACGAGTTATCGAAAGCACGATGAAACAGCGTCTCCCCGAAGATTTCCAGCTTGCAGAGTTTATGCAGGATAAGGGCTTTGTGGATATGATTGTTGACAGAAAGAAAATGCGTAAAACGCTTGCAAAGCTGCTTGCTATGCACGCACCCGAAGAAAAGGAGGTCTGACTGTGGAAAACAATAAAACCGCTTGGGAGCGTCTTGCTCTTGTTCACACAAAGGGCAGACCGACTATCAGGGATTATATACCGCTTATTTTTACCGATTTCTACGAAATGCACGGCGACCGTCTCTACGGCGACGACCACGCTGTAATCGGCGGCATTGCACGCCTTGACGGCAAGCCTGTTACAATTATCGCACAGGTAAAGGGCAGAGACCTGAATGAGAACAAGGACTGCAATTTTGCAATGCCTCTCCCCGAGGGCTACAGAAAGGCTCTCCGCCTTGCTAAACAGGCTGAAAAGTTCCACCGACCTGTAATATGCTTCATTGATACCCCCGGTGCATATGCAGGCATGGCGGCGGAAGAACGTGGTCAGGGCGAGGCTATCGCAAAGAACATAGCTGAATTTATGACCCTCCGCACACCTATTATATCAATCGTCCTCGGCGAGGGCGGAAGCGGCGGTGCTCTTGCGCTCGGCGTATGCGATGAACTTGCTATGCTGGAGAACGCACAGTACTCCGTTGTATCGCCCAGAGGATTTGCAAGTATTCTCTGGAAAGACGCTTCCCGTGAGGAAGAAGCGTGCAATATTATGCAGGTTACAGCCGATGATATGGTACGTCTTGGAGTTGCAGAAACAGTGATTGAGGAGCCTCTCGGAGGGGCACATAACGATTTAGACAAAATTTCCGAAAATATTAAAGAATATTTGTCACTCAAAATTGAAGAAAAATGTCAAAAAGATATTGACGAATTGCTAAAAGCAAGGTATACTAAATTTAGGAAGATTGGCGAGTTCACAGAATAGCCGATTTTAAAATAAAAATGGCGGTCAAACCGCTTAAAACCAAAAGATGGAGGAAAAAAATTATGGTATTTGACAAGGTAAAAGAGCTTATCGTTGATCAGCTTGGAGTTGACGAGGATATTGTTACTTCTGAAGCAAGCATTCAGGAAGAACTCGGTGCGGATTCTCTTGACATCGTAGACCTCATTCAGACAATCGAGGATGAGTATGATCTCTCTATTCCCGATGAGGCTGTTGAGAGCATCAAGACAGTTGGCGACATCGTTGCTTACATTGAGAACAACACAGAGGCTTAATTTAATGCGTAATGCATAATTAATTCAGAATTAAGAACAAACGGACGGTGGAATTATTCTGCCGTTCATTTTTTATGTATTGATATTTTTCACGGACGGCGGAATTTTACTGCCGTCCAAGAGCTAACGGCTAAAAGCTTTATAAACCAATTACAGAACAAAATTCAGAGGTGAGTTTGCACAATAAACTTGGCAATATTTGACAAGTATACTGTGCAAAATATAGAATTGCAAAGTTTTATTGGCAAAACCGTTGACAAGTTTACTTGGCTATGGTATACTAATCTTGTCAAGAAAACTTGGCAAGATGTTCGGACACATAAACATATCAATCAATATCAATTTTTACGGAGGGATTTATATGGAAAAAGAAAAAATTCTTGAAATGAGCAGAAAAGAAAACAGAAACAAGGATATTGCGGAATTTGAGGTTGAAGAAAAGGCAAATACTATCGCAATAATAGTCGGGTTGGCTTTTGCCGTTGTATTTATGTACTGGCAGGCATGTTGCGATAAAGGAGTGAATTTCAGTATGGTTGCAATGGTTGAGATAATACTTGCTGTTTCATATTGTTATCAGTATTACCGCCTTAAAAGAAAAAAACACCTGCTTCTGGCTATATTATTTGTTTTGATGGCTATTGCATTTACAGTAGCTGCTATTATAGGCTTCTACAAGTGAGGTGCATAATGGAAGACAGTTTAGTTTTAAAAAACCGCCTGAAGGAAATACGCTCCGAGAAGAAAATATCTCAGGCGGAGCTTGCGAAAATGGTTGGCGTATCACGTAATACTATCAGCTCCATTGAAACAGGTCAGTTCAGCCCTACGGCTAAATTAGCGCTTATTCTGTGCATTGCCCTTGATAAAAAGTTTGAGGATATTTTTTATTTTTAATAGCAGACATCATTTATTCGGGTGGATTTTTCACCCGAATATTTTTATTATTTTTCAACCATTTTTCCACATATTATTCAGCTAAAAGCTAAAGACTAACGGATAATAGCTAATAAATAGATGAATTTGTTATATTTGTCGTTTATTTCCGCTTTACTTTTTTCATAAAATAGTGTATAATAATTATGTATACGATTTTACATCTGTAATTCAGCTGTAATTTCACCAAATCTGATTTTTAAGAGGCATTGCATATTATGGCGAAGAAATATTCTCTCGGTATCGACGTAGGCTCAACTACTGTCAAAACCGTAATTACCGATACGGCAAAAAATATCATATACTCCCGTTATCAGCGGCATTTTTCCAAAGTCAAGGAAACTGTAACAGAACAGCTGGAGCTTATCCGTGAGACTTATCCCCACGATAATTTCACTGTCTGCATTACAGGCTCGGCTGGCCTTGGACTGGCAAATTCCGCAAATCTCCCCTTTGTGCAGGAGGTTCACGCGGCTTTTCTTGCGGTAAAGGAAAAAGCTCCCGACGCTGACGCTGTTATTGAGTTAGGCGGTGAGGACGCTAAAATCATTTTCCTGACAGGCGGTGTTGAACAGCGTATGAATGGCTCCTGTGCAGGCGGTACAGGTGCATTCATCGACCAGATGGCAACACTTCTCGGTATAACTGCTGACGAGCTTGATGCTCTTTCACTCAACGCACAGAAAGTATATCCTATAGCTTCTCGCTGCGGAGTTTTCGCTAAATCCGACATTCAGCCACTTCTTAATCAGGGGGCTTTGCGTGAAGATATAGCCGCAAGTATTTTCCAGGCGGTTGTTGACCAGACTGTTTCAGGTCTTGCACAGGGACGAACAATTGAGGGTAAGGTATTATTCCTTGGCGGTCCTCTCCACTTCTTACAGGGGCTAAAAAAAGCCTTTGTAAAAACTCTCGGGCTTGACGATGAACACGCTGTATTTCCTGAGGATGGCCCCGTTTTCGTAGCTTATGGCTGTTCTCTCCACGGTGCACAGCTTGAAGAACGCTATACCATTGACGAAATGATTTCAATGGTAAAAAACGCTAAAGCCTCTGATGATATTATAACAGGCGAGCCTCTTTTCGCTTCACAGGCTGAATATGAGGAATTTATCGACCGTCATAAAAAATGCGATTTAGGATATGCCGACATCCATACATACAAGGGTAACGCATACCTCGGAATTGACGCAGGCTCAACTACCACAAAGCTTGTTCTGATAACAGAGGACTGCCGTATTCTCTATCACCACTATTCCTCAAATATGGGACAGCCGCTTGATAAAATTGCCGCACAGGTAAAGGCTATCCGTGAAGCTATGAACCCCGATATCAACATAAAAGGCTCTGCTGTTACAGGCTACGGCGAGGATTTAATCAAAGCAGGTCTTTCCGTAGACCACGGCATTGTTGAAACGGTGGCACACTTCAAGGCGGCGGCTTACTTCTGCCCTGATGTTGACTTCATTATTGACATCGGCGGTCAGGATATCAAGTGTTTCCGCATAAAAAATCACAGCATTGACAGCATTATGCTCAATGAGGCTTGTTCCTCGGGCTGTGGCTCGTTTATACAGACATTTGCTATGGCACTCGGCTATGATATTTCCGAATTTTCAAAGCTGGGACTTTTTGCACAGCACCCTGTTGACCTCGGCTCACGCTGTACCGTATTTATGAACAGCTCCGTCAAACAGGCACAGAAAGACGGTGCTACTGTTGAGGATATTTCCGCAGGCTTGTCATCGTCAATTATCAAAAACGCAATTTATAAAGTTATACGTGCAAATTCTCCCGATGAACTTGGTAAAAATATCGTTGTTCAGGGCGGTACATTCCTCAATGACGCTGTTTTACGCTCCTTTGAAAAGGAACTTGGCAGAAATGTTATACGTCCTGCTGTTTCGGGACTTATGGGAGCTCTCGGCTGTGCTTTATACGCAAAAGAACGCACAGAGGGCGAGTCAACTCTCATTTCTGCAGAAGAACTGGAAAATTTCAGCTACACCTCCAAATCCGCAACCTGCGGCGGCTGTACTGCAAACTGCCGTCTTAATATAATCAATTTCGGCAAGGGACGCAATTTCGTTTCGGGAAACCGCTGTGAAAAGGGCAGCGGCAAGGCGAAAAAGAACAATATCCCAAACCTTTACGAATACAAATATAACAGTGTTCTTGCCCTCCGTGCAACTGAACAGCCGAAAAATCCCGTGGCAAAAGTCGGCTTGCCTATGACTTTAAGCTTCTATGAGCAAATGAAGTTCTGGCAGACTTTCTTTAATGAGTTGGGATTTGAAACTATAATAAGTGATGAAAGCTCCCGTGAAATATACTATCTCGGTCAGCATACTATCCCCTCTGATACCGTATGCTACCCTGCAAAGCTTGCTCACGGTCATATTGAATACCTTCTTGACAAGGGTGTGGATTTCATATTCTATCCATGTATGAGCTATAACATCGACGAGGGCGGCAGCGATAACCACTTCAACTGCCCTGTTGTTGCCTATTATCCCGAGCTTCTTGCAGCTAACAATCTACGTCTTAACGACAAGAATTTCTTCCGCCCCTACATGGATATGAACAATAAGAAAAATATTGTCCGAGTTATGAAACAGACGATGAAAAACTACAATATAAGCGGAAAAATTGCTGCCGCTGTTGATAAGGCTTTTGAGGCATATCACAAACAGCAGTCCGATATTTCCCAAAAGGCTGCAGAAATAATTGAACAGGCAAGGGCAGAAAAACGAAATATAATTGTTCTTGCAGGCAGGCCGTACCACATTGACCGTGAAATCAATCACGGCATACACAAGCTTATAACAAGCCTTGGTATGGCTGTTGTAACCGAGGACAGCGTTGCCGCATTGGGCGAAACTCCAAAGCTTGGCGTTCTCAATCAATGGACTTACCATTCAAGATTATACCGTGCTGCACAGTATGTCACAACTCAACCCGATATGCAGCTTATTCAGCTTGTATCATTCGGCTGCGGTATTGACGCTGTAACAGGCGATGAAGTCCGTCATATCCTCGAAAGCGGCGGAAAGCTGTACACACAGCTGAAAATTGACGAGATAAACAATTTAGGTGCGGCAAGAATAAGACTGCGAAGCCTTGTTGCCGCTATGGAACAATCTAATTAATGAAGAATTAAGAATAAATGCGTAATTCGTAATGCGTAATGAATATATACTGTAAATTCCGTGTTATTTTATTAATTGAAAATGATACTCCTAATAATTCTTAATTCTTAATTATAATCTTATAGGAGATTTATATGCCTGAATATGCAAAGTTTACCGAGGAAATGATACCTACACATACTATCCTCGTTCCCGATATGCTGCCGATTCATTTCAAGCTGCTTATCGCTATATTTGAAAGCAAGGGCTACCGTATGGAGCTTTTGCAGAATGATTCCCGTGCAGTCGTTGACGAGGGACTGAAAAATGTCCACAACGACGCTTGCTACCCTGCATTGCTTGTTATCGGTCAGTTTATGGACGCTCTCAAAAGCGGCAAATACGACCTTGACAAGACTGCTCTGCTTATAACCCAGACGGGCGGCGGATGTCGTGCATCAAATTATATCCACCTGCTCCGAAAAGCTGTTGACAAGAATTTCCCGCAGATTCCCGTTGTGTCCCTTAATTTCAGCGGACTTGAAAAGGACAGCGGTTTCAAAATCACCGCAGGTATGTTCTTTAAGTTCCTCTATGCGATACTTTACGGTGATTTACTTATGACCTGCTACAATAAATGCCGTACATATGAGATTAACAAGGGTGAGGCTAAAGCAACCCTTGAAAAGTGGCAGGACGCTTTAGGCGAAATGTTCCGCAGAGGTAAAGGCTACACCAAGACGAAAAAGCTTTACCGTGATATTATGAACGATTTCGGTGCTATCAAGCTCAATAACGAAAAGAAAGTGAAAGTCGGCATTGTAGGCGAAATTTATGTTAAATATTCACCTCTTGCCAATAATCATCTTGAAGATTTCCTCATTTCCGAGGGATGTGAGCCTGTTGTACCGTCCCTGCTGGAATTTGTTATGTACTGTGCTGTCAGCAACTTCAACAATGCGGTACTTTACGACAGCAAGAATATGAAATCCATGATATTCAAGCTTGGATATAAGCTGATTTACGCAAAGCAGAAGGAGCTTATCAATATTATGAAGCAGCAAGATAAATTTGAGCCCCTTCATGATTTCGAGCACCTCCGCAAGCTTGCTGACAAATACATAAATCAGGGCGTTGTTATGGGCGAGGGTTGGCTTATTCCTGCGGAAATGGCAGCTCTTGCAAAATCAGGAGTTGAAAATATCATCTGCGCTCAGCCTTTCGGCTGTCTGCCTAATCATATCGTTGCAAAGGGTATGTCCCGTGCTATCAAGGACGATAACCCCAACGCAAATATTGTTGCTATCGACTATGACCCCGGCGCTACAAGAGTAAATCAGGAAAACCGCATAAAGCTTATGCTGGTAAACGCGAGACGATAAAAATACCGCACAAGACCTTTTTCACGGTTTTGTGCGGTTTGTTGTATTATTTTTATGATGCGGATTTGTCAATTGAGGTGAAATACTCCTTTGTCATACCAAACATCACAACCTCTGCTATTGACAATATAATCGTACCAATTAAAGCAATAAAAACTACAACAGTAGCAACAGTATCAATAATCGGTACATTAGCAAGTATAAAGCTTATTATAAGTCCTGCTGACACATAAATATTCCATTTTATCAGTTTTTTCCAATTATCAGAAAGTTCTGTATTTGATTGTGTTATATCGGCACATCCCTTGAATTTATAGCACTCACTAACTACGCCTACTATAAAAGTACAGCCAAATAATATATATGCAAGAAACTTTAAATCATCAGTTCTGATTAATGCAACTAATATTGCGGCAATGCCAAATAACATTTTTATTATTAGCGTAAATGCGGATTTTTTGAAATTCACACTGTAATCATACAGAACGAAACAGGCAACAAAATACGCAACAGTATATATCGGTGCTATTAATATAGCAACAGCTTTAAATACAGAACATATAGCTTGCCCAAGGCTTATGAAAAACAGCACATTAAACCATTTTCCAAGTCCCCTTGCCGCAAATGACGGCATTGCTTCATATCTGTTTTTTGCAAGTCTGTGAAATTCATTGTTATTATAAATCATGCTGCATGAAAGCTTGTTTCCGCAGCCCTGACAGTTGTCAAGCCCCCTTGTTGCAAGGCAGTCAACAATTTTGCAGTCGCCTGGTCTGAATATCTTACCACTTTTACAACCCTCGCAGCCATGGTCATTTTCAGCACGACATTTTTCACAGTCTTTTCCGCAATAGCTTGTGTTCATTTTGGCTCCCCTTTTTAAACAGTGCAATTATCATAAATACGCAAATTACACACGCAATTGACTTTATTATTTACTCTTCTGATGTTTTCTTATATGCTTTTGCGGCTTTGTCAATTGCGTTGAAATGCTTCATCGTCATACTGAACAGTACTACTTCACTTATTGCCAATATGATAATAGCAATTGAAAGAATTAATAGTACTATTGCTGCAATTAAATTAAGGACAGGTATGAACATAAGTACCAGACATGCCACAAATCCGATTATCAAGTATACAAGCCATTTGCGAAGGCTTTCCCACTGCTCTGAAAGTCCCCTGTCAGAGCTGCGAGTTACCTCGGAACAGGCACTGAATTTATAGCACTTGCTCACTATAGAAAGTATCAGAACAATTATACACGCAATAGGTGCTATAAGCTGAAAATCATTATCCAGTGCAAGAAGCACTGCAACAATAGCCAGTATCTCGCCTATTATAAGCGTAACCGCCGATGATTTGAAATCGTCGCTGAATCTGTTCAGAGAAAAGCATACAGCAATATACGCAACGGTGCATACTATCGAAAGTCCGATAGCAACAGTACCTGCCACGGGAAATGCATTTTTGATTAAATCGACATCAAGTATTGAGCTTATAAGCTGTCCGATACTTATGAAAAACAGTATTGTAAACCATTTTCCGAGTCCCTTTGATTCAACAACAGGTTTTGGTGCAAGTCCGCTTCTTTCGAGTCTGTATAACTTATCATTGTTGTAAATCATACTGCACGAAAGCTTATTCTGACAGTCTGAACATTTATCAAGCCCTTTTGATGTAACGCAGTCAACGATTTTACAGTCGCCTGGTCTGAATGACTTACCGCCTTTGCACCCCTCACAGCCGTGGTCGTTTTCAGCACGGCATTTTTCACAGTCTTTTCCACAATAACTCGTATTCATTTTTAAATCCCCCTATTCAATTTCCTTTGCTTTTTTTGCCATAAAGTATAAAAGTACTATCTGAAGTGCAAGTCCAGCCAGATTTGAAAAATCTGTTATTACATCTACTGAATTATGTATCAGTTTAGGAAAACTTCCAACCATAAGATAAATTGTGTTGTAAACATAATTTACTACTATAGCACCAAGATGTAATATTAAAGCAATCATCCACCCTTTGGAAATTTTCTCGTCTAAAGGCTTGGAAAATGTCTTATGTGCGATAAACGCCAAAATAAAAGCCGCTGTAAGCAAGTAAGGATTTAATGTATTCAGTAATTTATATATCGGACCTGCTTGTGTCAAACCATTTAACATCTCTAAAAAGTTATTTGCATCAGCATCAGGAACGGGATTTAAAAACCAACCCCGTGTAAAAGGCATTATCAACTTTACACCAAAGAAAGCGACCATAAGTATACCGCTTATTCTGTAGAATTTACCGTATTTGCCAAGCAAAATCAGAACAATTGCCGCAACAACAGAGAAAAGCCAGTATACAGCTTGATTTCCATAATTAGGCACAGGTACATAGCCGCCTGTCAGTTCGTAAAATGAGAATAACAGTCTTGCCGCTGTCACCCCTAACAGCCACCATAAAAGCTTGCTTATTTTTTCGCCCTTTGTGTCTGCGTAATCGTTATTTTCATTAACAATTACATTTGTGTTGTTTTCATTCATAATAAAATCCCCTTTTTTAAATATGTTGCATTATAAATGCGATTATATTATAGCATGATTTCCCCATTGTGTCAAGGCAATGCCGTCATAAGGAATTTGTGTTACATCGCCTCAACACACGGAAATAACACCCTACATATATAATACACCTGAAAGTGCCAAAAGGTTGCATGAAAATAAAAAAATTCTTCAAAAAATCCACCAAATCTTCATATTATCAGTTGCAAATTTTTTGTGAATATGATAAAATGTTATTATAGGATAAAATCGCAACAAATTTTATTAGAAGGGAATGTTAATCTATGAAACTGAAATCAATTTTAAGCAGAACCGCTTCTGCAATCACAGCTTCGGCTATGCTGATTACAGGATTTGCCGTTATGCCCGTGGATAACGATATCCTCGAAACATCGGCGGCTGAAAGAGTTGTAATCGACACAACCACAGAGTATCAGACAATCAAGGGCTTCGGCGGTATCAACCACCCCGAATGGACAGGTCAGGATCTCACAGAAGCACAGAGAAAAACCGCATTCGGAAACGGAGATAACCAGCTTGGTATGTCCATACTCCGAGTATTTGTAAACCCCGATAAAAACCAGTGGAACAAGGCTGTAGCTACAGCAAAGTATGCACAGTCACAGGGTGCTACTGTTTTCGCTTCCCCCTGGGAGCCCCCCTCAAATCTTGCTGAAAAAGGTACAGGCGGTGCAAGAGGCGGTAAGCTTCACCTACCTAAATCAAATTATGCAGCATATGCACAGCACCTCAATGACTTCGGCTCATACATGAAGAGTCAGGGCGTTGAGCTGTATTCAATTTCAGTTCAGAATGAGCCTGACTATGCAGATGAGTGGACAGCATGGTCATCGGACGAAACAACCGACTTCCTTGCAAATTATGCTGATAAAATCACAAGCACCCGTGTAATGTCCCCTGAAACATTCCAGTATACAAACAAGGATTACTACACAAAGATTCTCAACAACTCAAAAGCTATGGCAAACTGTGACCTTTTTGCTACACACTTCTACGGAACACAGAGAAGCCAGATGGACTTCCCTGCCCTTGAAAACTGCGGCAAGGAAATATGGATGACAGAGGTATATGTTCCCAACAGCACAGCAAATTCAAACAACATCTGGGATCAGGCTATTCAGGTATCTGAAAACATCCACAACGGCCTTGTTGTAGGAAATATGAGTGCTTATGTATGGTGGTACATCAGAAGAAGCTACGGTCCAATGAGTGAGGACGGTACAATCTCCAAACGTGGCTACAATATGGCTCATTACTCCAAGTGGGTACGCCCCGGTGATATCCGTATCGATGCAACTGAACAGCCTGCAAGCGGTGTTCTTGTTTCTGCTTATAAGAACGACAACAAGCAGGTAACTATCGTTGCTATCAATAAGAGTTCAGAAGGCTATGCACAGGAATTTACAATCGGCAGCGGCGAAAAGATTATTGACGTTGACCGTTGGAGAACAACTGCAAACGAAAATCTTGCACTTACAGAGAACCTTGAAAATGACGGTAGCAGCTTCTTTGCACAGCTTCCTGCAAGCTCCGTTACAACATTTGTTGTAAGCCTTGAGGGCAGCGGCGTTACACCCGGCTCACAGCCTGACGAAAACGGCTACTACTATCATGATACATTTGAAGGTGATGTTTCCAGCTGGGCAGGCAGAGGCGACGCAACTGTTATGACAAGCGGACGCACTTTCTACGAGGGTGCAGAGGCTCTCCTCGTACAGGAAAGAGCAGCAACTTGGAACGGTGCTGCAAAGGAACTTAATTCAAAGGTATTCAAACCAGGCGAAACTTACAGTTTCAGTACACTCGCAACATATTTCGACGGCGAGCCTGTTACAAACTTTATGATGAAGCTCCAGTATGTAGGTGCTGACGGCGAAACATACTACGATCCAATTGCTTCGGCACAAACAGTCCCCGGCGAGTGGGTACAGCTTGCAAATACAAGCTATACAATTCCAGCTGATGCGACAAATATGCAGATTTACGTTGAAACAGAGGCAGGAACAGATAACTTCTACATCGACGAGGCAATCGGTGCTGTGGCAGGCACAAAGATTGACGGTCCTGCTGCTCCAGTTATTCCCGAGCAGACAGATCCTCCTGTTGTGCCAAGTAATCCCTCATCTTCTGATGGATTCTATGCAGGCGACGTAACTCTTGACGGTATTGTTGACGTATTCGACCTTATCGCAATGAGAAAGGGCGTTGTAGGCACATTTGCAAGCGATACAGCTTCATATGCGGCTGACGTAAACGCAGACGGCGAAAATAACGTAGCTGACCTTGTACTTCTCAGTAAGTTCCTCCTCGGTCAGAATGTAGAACTGAAAAAGCCCGAGCCTGCAAAGGCTGAAATGAAAACAATTTCCGTTTATACTCCCGAAGTTGCAAAGCTTGTTTCAGAGTTTGAACCCAATGATTCAAAGACCGAAAAATCAGGCGTACAGTACGGTACAATCGTATCAAAGAAATATTATTCAGATTTCTGTAAGCGTGAGAAGCCCTACAACGTACTTCTCCCTGCAGGCTATACAGAGAGCAAGAAATACCCTGTAATGTACGTTATGCACGGTTACTGGGAAAACCAGGACAGAATGATTATCAAGGGCAACAGCACGATGTATACACGTCAGATTATCGGTAATGCTATTGCCGAGGGTGCGGCAGAGGATATGATTGTAGTATTCCCCTACATCTATTCAAGCCAAACGCAGGCTGACTGTTCAGGAATGGACGACGCAAACAATATCGCATACGATAACTTTGGCACAGTTCTTGTAAATGAGCTTATGCCCCTTATTGAAAAGGAATACAGCGTAGCAACAGGCAGAGAAAACACAGCTATTACAGGCTTCTCAATGGGTGGCAGAGAGTCACTTCTCATTGGTATGAAGTACCCCGACAAGTTTGGCTATGTAGGTGCTATCTGTGCAGCTCCCGGTGTAACAGGCTCATTCAGCTTCGCTTCTGAAGAGGCAGCTCCCTCACTTATTTTCCTCACAGCAGGAAGCAATGACGAGGTAGTTTATACAACTCCCGAGGGTTATCACAACAACTTTACCAAGAATAACGTGCCCCACATCTGGCACTATGTAAACGGCGGTTATCACGGTGAAAACTGTATTCACGCTCACATTTACAACTTTGCAAGATTTGCTTTCAAGGCAGATAATTAAATTAAGAATTTAGGATTATATTCTGACATCTAACATCTAATCTCTAACTTCTAACAGACATCTTCTAATTTATCCCTCATAATGCGGCTGTGCTCTTGTACAGCCGTATAATTTTTTATCTGATTTTTGTCCACTTTTTCCATTTGAAACGATTATTATAACAGGAGGTGATAATATGGCGGACAAACTTGAAATACTCGTCGAAAACTTCGGTGCATATGTCAAAGCTATAATTGTAAACAAAATCGGCAGAATTGCCACTCGTGAGGATATCGAGGATTGTATCAGCGATGTCTTTTTAGAGGTGTGCAAAAATCCCGAAAATCTCCCCGAGCCCGATAATGAAATGAAATATTTCATAGGTACAATCGCAAAACGTCGTGCAGTGGACTATTTCCGTCGTATTTCCCACCGTGAAAACAACTGCAGCGGAAGTGACGAGGAATTATCTTCTGTCTCCGATAATGCCAATGTGGAGGACATCGCACACAAAAAAGCACTTAACACCGCCCTGTGGAATGCGGTGCAGTCATTGGGCGAGCCTGATTCATCAATTATCGTGTATCGCTATTTCTACCGCAGAAAAGCCCATGAAATCGGGAAAATCCTTAATTTAACCCCTGCCGCCGTACATAAAAGAGCTCAGCGTGCGGAAAAGAAAATCAGGGATATTCTTGTTAGTCAGGGCTTTGATGAATAACAAGCCACCAATAAAAAGGAGGTATGACAAATGAAAAAGGATTTATTTGACTTTTCGGATTTTGATGATAATATTGTTGAAAATATTGCTGAAAAATGCCCCGATATGGATAAATCAGAGCAGAAAGCACTCTGCGGAAAAATTCGTCAAAGGCTGAATACAGTGGAGGATTTCGTTCCTGCCGATGTTGTATGCGGTGTTGAGCCTGTTAAAAAGCCTGTTTTCCGCTATATATTCGGAACTGCGGCGGCAGCTGTCTTTGCCCTTGCCGTTATTCCTGTAGCTTTCAAGGCACTGAAAAACGCTCCCGACGCTCCCGAAAATATTCAGGAGTCGCAGATTATTGCCGATTATAACGCTTCGCCAACAGAGAATGAGGGCAACTCAACAGAGGCTGTTACTACAAAAATCGAAAAAACTGACGTAACAACGGAAATCACAACTTCCGTAACAACTGTAAGCAAGCCTGCTTCTCCTACAACTGTTCCACATGGAACAAAAGTAACAGAGGAAAACGAAGAAACAATAGAAACTGTTCCACCGCCGCCTGTTACCGAGGGAAAGAGGACAACTACAAAGACATTGTGTACAACTGTACCGCAGGCTCTGCCTGCTCCTACAACAACGCCTAAAGCAACAATTCCTACAAAAACTACTACAAGAGCCACAACTACAAAACCTGTGACAACCGCCCCTGTTATCACAGAAAACAGTATCTTTGATATGCTGGCAAAGCTTGACTACGACAGCTGCACCTGCGATGGTATTGCAAATTACATCCTCACAGCCGAGGACGGCACAAAGTATCTGATTCTCACTGACTGTAATCATGTATGGCGTAGTGGCGGACGCAGCGGCTATAAAGAAGCCGATATAACTCCAGAAATTCTTGAATGGGTTAAGAAATACGGCGAGCCTTATAAAGTTAAGGAATATAATGCAACGGCTGAAGTCGACTGGTCTATGAACGAATCTACCAGTGACGTATGGAATATCATTATAAAAGGTTATTCCGCAGTAATAACAAACACCGACGAACTTCGTGAATATCTTGCAAAAATCTACCCCGAAACCAAAGTTAACGCTTATCTTGAACAATACAACGATAGCTACTTCCAAAACAACGTTCTTGCCCTAAATGCTGTTACTCAAGGTGGAGGAATTGGAAACAGACTGGAAATCAGCAGCTTACTCGTAAACAACAGCGAAATTAAAGTTACAGGCGAATGGCATTGGAATGAAGAAGAGGCATCAATTTTGTCTATTTGTCTTATAAAGGTGGAAATTCCCAAACATATGTACGTTCAGCAGGAGATTAACTGGGATATTCCAAAAAAGAACAACAATACAACAAATTCCGCTACAGCCGAAATTGACTGGCGTTATTATGACTTTGGTGGTTTTAACGATTATGACGATGGTTTAGTCGATGGAATTTGGAACGAAAGCTCCTTTGGTAATATGACTATTACCAACTCTGCTGATTTCTGTAAGTCTTTATCCACTGTCTACTCTGAAAATCAGATTAAGGAGTATAACAATAAATATAATAACGACTTCTTTAACGATAATGTTCTTTTAATTTATTATAAGTATATTCCTAATGGCAAAGATGACAAAATCTATATGGATAATATAGAAGTATCCGATAATGAAATCAATATAAATGCAACATATAAGAGAACAGGTCGTGCATTATTGGCACCATATGTATGTGTAATCCATGTTACTATTCCTAAAGATGTGTATAATGAACAAGTAATAAACTGGAACATTACAGAACAATTTAAAATTCAATAATCAATTATGGGCGGTCAGTTGACCGCCCTATTTTTTCACTATAAAGCCAAAAAGGACGCTCCGAAAAGCGTCCTTTATTGTTATATTACTTGATATCCTTGTGATGTGCCTGTAAGGACTTCACGCTGATATTCTTGTTTGATTTGATATATCTGATACCCTCAATGCTTGCCTTTGCAGCAGCCATTGTTGTGATATAAGTTATGCGGTGCTTGATAGCAGACTTACGGATATAGCTGTCATCATGAACACTTGTCTTACCTGCAGGAGTATTGATGATAAGCTGAATTTCACCGTTTGCAATTTCATCTGCAATGTTGGGACGTCTGCCCTCATAAATCTTGAAGATACGCTCACAGGGGATTCCTGCCTCAACAATAAGCTTGTAGCACTTGTGAGTTGCAAGAAGCTTGAAGCCAAGCTCATGGAAGCCCTTTGCAATGTCAATAAGCTCAGGCTTATCTCTGTCACAAATACTGAGAAGAACTGTACCGCTTTCGGGGAGGTAGTTCTTTGTAGCCTCCTGTGCCTTGTAGTATGCTTCACCAAAACTGTCGGAGATTCCGAGAACCTCACCGGTTGAACGCATTTCAGGTCCGAGAACAGGGTCAACCTCGGGGAACATATTGAATGGGAATACAGCTTCCTTAACGCCGTAGTGATCAATCTGACGGTCTTTCAGTTCGGGAACAGGCGAGGGATTGCCTGTAAGTGAAGATGTGATAATCTCTGTAGCAATCTTTACCATGTTTATATCGCAAACCTTTGATACAAGGGGAACTGTTCTGGAGGCTCTGGGATTTGCTTCAAGAACGTATACTGTATCGCCCTCGATAGCGTACTGCATATTCATAAGGCCGCATACATTCATTTCAACAGCAATTCTCTTTGTGTAATCCTTAATAGTCTCAACGATTTCGGGAGAGAGATTCTTTGAGGGGAGAATACAAGCGGAGTCGCCTGAATGTACACCAGCAAGCTCAATATGCTCCATAACAGCAGGAACAAAACAGCTTGTACCGTCGGAGATAGCGTCAGCCTCGCACTCTGTAGCGTGGTTGAGGAAACGGTCAATGAGGATAGGTCTGTCGGGAGTTACACCAACAGCAGCGTTCATGTAAACACGCATCATTTCGTCATCGTGTACGATTTCCATACCACGTCCGCCGAGAACGTAAGAGGGACGAACCATTACAGGATAGCCGATTCTGTTTGCGATTTCAATAGCTTCATCAGCATTTACAGCCATTCCAGCCTCGGGCATAGGAATTTCAAGCTTGTCCATCATTGCACGGAAGTGATCTCTGTCCTCTGCAAGGTCGATAGTCTCGGGAGTTGTACCGAGGATATTTACGCCGTATTTTTTGAGGTCGTTAGCAAGGTTAAGGGGAGTCTGTCCGCCGAACTGTGCAATAACACCAACGGGCTTTTCCTTGTCATGGATAGCAAGAACATCTTCAAGTGTAAGGGGCTCAAAGTAAAGCTTATCTGATGTATCATAGTCTGTTGATACAGTTTCTGGGTTGCAGTTAACAATGATTGACTCAAAGCCAAGCTTTTTAAGAGCAAGTGCAGCGTGTACACAGCAGTAGTCGAACTCGATACCCTGACCGATTCTGTTAGGACCGCCGCCGAGAATCATAATCTTGGGCTTATCTGTGCTTACAGGGCTCTTATCTTCTTTGAGGTGGTATGTGGAGTAATAGTAAGCTGCATTTTCTGTGGAGCTTACATGAACGCCCTCCCAAGCCTCGCAGATACCGTAGCCAATACGTGCGTTTCTGATTTCCTCCTCTGTAACTTCAAGGAGTGAGCTGAGGTAACGGTCGGAGAAGCCGTCAAGCTTTGCCTGTCTGAGGATATCTTCCTCGGGAACAGCACCCTTTAATGTAAGAAGCATTTCTTCTTCCTCAACAAGTTCAAGCATCTGCTCGAGGAAGTATCTCTTTATCTTTGTAAGCTCAAAGATTTCATCAATTTCAGCACCCTTGCGGAGAGCCTCATAAATGATAAACTGTCTTTCGCTTGAAGGATTTTTAAGAAGGTCAAGGAGCTCGTCCTTTGTCATGCTGTTGAAGTTCTTTGCAAAGCCAAGACCATATCTGCCTGTTTCAAGGCTGCGGATAGCCTTCTGGAAAGCCTCCTTATATGTCTTACCGATACTCATAACCTCACCTACAGCACGCATCTGTGTGCCGAGCTTGTCCTCTGAACCCTTGAATTTCTCAAATGCCCAGCGAGCGAACTTAATAACGATATAGTCGCCGTCGGGAACGTATTTGTCAAGAGTGCCGTACTTACCGCATGGGATTTCGTCAAGAGTCAGACCGCAGGCAAGCATAGCGGAAACAAGAGCGATGGGGAAGCCTGTAGCCTTTGAAGCAAGGGCAGAAGAACGTGAAGTTCTGGGGTTGATTTCGATAACTGCAATACGTCCAGTTTCAGGGTCACGGGCGAACTGACAGTTACAACCACCGATAACTTCAATAGATTCAATAATTTTGTATGACATTTCCTGGAGTTCCTTCTGAACGTCCTCGGAAATTGTAAGCATAGGAGCAGAGCAGAAAGAATCACCTGTATGAACGCCTACGGGATCGATATTTTCGATAAAGCAGACAGTGATCTTGTTGTTGTTGATATCACGTACAACTTCAAGCTCAAGTTCTTCCCAACCGAAGATACATTCTTCAACGAGAACCTGTCCTACAAGTGAAGCCTGTAAGCCTCTTTCGCAAACGACTTTCAGCTCGTCAACGTTGTATACCATACCGCCGCCAACGCCGCCCATGGTGTAAGCAGGACGAAGAACAACGGGATATTTGAGAGATTCAGCGATTTTAACAGCTTCATCAACAGTGTAAGCAACTTCGCTTCTTGGCATACCGATACCGAGCTTATTCATAGCGTTCTTGAACTCGATACGATCCTCGCCTCTTTCGATAGCATCAACCTGAACACCGATAACACGAACACCATACTTTTCAAGCACACCTGCCTCGTCAAGCTCGGAACAGAGGTTAAGACCTGACTGTCCGCCGAGATTGGGGAGCAGAGCGTCTGGGCGTTCTTTTTCAATAATCTGGGTAAGTCTTTCAACATTAAGTGGCTCGATATAAGTTGTATCGGCAACGTCGGGGTCTGTCATAATAGTTGCTGGGTTAGAGTTTACAAGAACAATCTCATAACCGAGGTTTCTGAGAGCCTTGCAAGCCTGAGTTCCCGAATAGTCGAACTCACAGGCCTGACCGATAATGATAGGGCCTGAACCGATAATCATGATTTTGTTAATATCCTGAATCTTTGGCATTTTTTTCTCCTGACCCGTGCTGGCAGCACGTTGTATTTTATCGGCTGAAAACATAATAATTTTCAACTGATTTTTTAGCAGCAAATCAATTTTTACATCGATTAGCTCCTAATATTCTACCCTATATCATACCACAAAATGAAAAAAAAAGCAAGAGGGAAAAGGGCATTTCAGCAAATTTCTATAAGGATTTGTATCTATTTTGATAAAAATATGATTAGGTTGCACTTCTATATTTTTAATGCGTAATTCATAATGCATAATTCGTTATTTTTTCAGACGTTGAATTTTGCAATATATCGTTATTTTTATGTAAGAGCCGCCTTGGACAGAACACGGACGGATGACATCTGCCCCTACGGGAAAAGTATTTAGATTTTTTTCAAAATACCTCTTGACAAACCACGAAAAATATGATATTATATATTTAGAGAAATTTCTAAATAGAAAATTCTCTAAATAGTACGTACTTACATTAATACATTAAGGGGGTATTTTATGGGTTTTCCCGAAACATTCAAAGCTTTGTCGGACCCTGCAAGGCGAGAAATTCTCACAATGCTCCGTGAGGGACGAAAATCCGCAGGAGAAATAGCAGCACAGTTTGATATGACAGGGGCAACAGTATCATATCATCTGAAACAGCTGAAAAATGCGGAGCTTGTCTACGAAACAAGAGAGAAAAATTTTATTTATTACACGCTTAATACCTCGGTGTTTGAGGAGATAATGATGTGGACAGCACAGTTTATATCACACTCGAACAGCAAAGGGGAAGAATTGGAGGATAATTATGAAAAAGATGTTGACTAAAACAGATATATTCGCAGCAGTTCTGACGCTGTGTTCAGTAATTCCCGGATTTGTAATGTACAACAAGCTGCCCGACAGAGTAGCAACTCATTTTAATATATCAAACGAGCCGGACAGCTATATGCCGAAACTGGCAGCTATTGTGGTAATACCTGTATTTCTGTCGATAATGGAGATTATCTGCTGTCTGATTACAAGCACCGACAAACGCACGGAAAACAGCAGAAAAGCAAACACAATGGTGCGTTTTATAATACCTGTGCTTGCTTTTGTAATGGAAGGAATGATGATCCTCTATGCACTTGAAAAGCTGACGAATGTAGGTGCGGTTGCAGGACTTCTTATTTCTGTTTTACTCATTGTAATCGGAAATTATATGCCTAAAACAAGACAGAACAGATTCCTTGGAATAAAAACGCCCCGTACCCTTTCAGATGAAAGAATATGGGACAAGACGCATCGTTTTGCAGGCTTTGTCTGGACAATCGGCGGAATTGCACTTCTACCCGTTTTCCTCCTTGGTATGTATATTCCTGCCTTGATTTTAATGTCAGTTATCGTAATGATTCCTGTTGTTTATTCATTCGTTGTGAAATAGCAAAATCTCCTGATTTTAGTGCGATAGTTGGTGGAGCAATAACTGACAGATAAACTTGAATTTGACGAAGGAGGTTGTCCATGTGAAAAAACAATTTGTAATATATATGGCAGCAGCATTTGGTCTGGCTTGGATTTTGGAAATCATTGCAAGTATTTTTAGTAACAACGGAAATCAAATGATGTTTACAGGTATCATAGCGATTACCATGTTTATGCCGTTTCTTGGTGTCATCGTGGCGAGAATTCCGCTAAAGGGTATGGGGTGGATACCACATTTGAAAGGTAAAATCAGATATGTGTTCTTTGCACTTTGGATGCCTGCTTTACTGAGCATACTTGGTAGTGTCTTATTCTTTTTAATTTTCCCGAATACATTTGACTCTGAATTTTTAACTTTAAGAGGTCTTTTAGAGGAAGCGGGAGCGTTGGAACAGTTCGAAGCACAGGGTATCACAATGCCAATGTATCTGCTGATTACATCTGTTCAAGCTGTGACAATCGCACCATTTCTGAATATGTTTGTTGCTTTAGGAGAAGAGGTTGGTTGGCGAGGTGCATTGTATCCGTATTTGAAGAAAAAGCTTGGCGACACCAAAGGCCGTATTGTGGGTGGTGCAATATGGGGTGCTTGGCACTGGCCTATTATGATTTTTGCAGGCTATGAGTATGGTAAAGAATATATCGGTGCACCGATACTTGGACCTATTGTATTCTGCATCTGTACTATTGCGATGGGTATCTTGTTAGATTATGTATACGAAAAGACAAAGACAATCTGGTTACCCTCCCTTATGCATGGTGCTATAAATGCATTTACCATATTTGCATATTTGGTAAAACCTGAATATGCGTATATGGCAATTCTTGGCCCGCTCTACATTGGTATTATTAGTATGATTCCAATGATTATTATGGTAGTCATTATTTGTGCAAAAGAGAAAATTTAACAGACCAATTCCAATTCGTAGGGGCGGATATTATTCGCCTGTAATTTCGGAACGAAATCCAATTTTTCGACAAACAGAAATCCCCCGAAAAATCGGGGGACTATTGTTATCTCACAAAGGAGATATATTTAGAGGTATATTCTTCGAACTGTTTTTTGTAATGTTCATCATTGCTGCGGAGCTGTTTGAGTGATTCGTGAAGATTCATATTTTGCTCCTTAACATCAATCACACAGCCTGCAATGTTGGAACAGTGGTCGGAAACTCGCTCCATATTTGTGATAAGGTCATTCCATACAAAGCCTGCCTCGATACCACAGCCGCCTACACGGAGACGCTCAATATGTCTTGTACGGAGCAGCTCCTTCATTCTGTCGATTACCTGCTCAAGAGGTTCAACACGCATTGCCTGCTCTGTATCGGATTTTTTGAAAGCTGTATATGAGAGCTCAACGATTTCGGATACAGCAAGTGAAAGTGAGTTCATTTCAATCTGTGCTTCGGGAGTAAAACTGATTCCCTTGTCACGCATTTCCTCTGCGGATTCAAGAATATTAACCGCATGGTCGCTGATACGCTCAAAATCACCGATTGCTTTAAGAAGCATCGAAGCTGTTGCACCTTCTTCTTCATTGAGCTGATGAGTGCTGAGCTTTACAAGATATGTACCGATAATATCTTCCATGTGGTCGGTTTTGTCCTCTGTTTCACGTATAGCGGAAGCCGCTTCCTTATCGTAAGAAGCAAGACAAGCGATACTTGACTTGAGTGCACTTGAAGCAATTTCAGCCATTTCTTGTGTGAGGTTGTATGCACACTCAAGAGCAATTGCAGGAGTTGAAAGAAGTCTTTCATCAAGAGCAACTGTCTTTTCCTCTGTATCAGTATCAGGAACAAGCTTATATGCAAGTTTTTCAAGGAGTCCCGACATGGGCAGGAGAAGTGCTGTACAAGCTATGTTGAAGATAGAGTGGCATATTGCTATACCTGCAAGGTTTGCCGATTCATCAAATATAGCAGGTGAAATTACAAGATTTACGATCGAGAATACTGAAAGCCATACAACAGTACCTATTATATTGAATGAAAGATGTACAAGTGCTGCACGACGTGCGTTTTTAGCAGTACCTACAGAGGAGAGAAGTGCTGTTACGCAGGTACCGATATTCTGTCCCATGATAATCGGGATAGCTGCACCGTAGGATACAGCTCCTGTAGCCGCAAGAGCCTGGAGAATACCAACAGAAGCGGAGCTTGACTGGATAATACCTGTGAGGATTGCACCTGCAAGAACGCCGAGAATTGGGTTCTTGAACATGATGAACATCTGCTGGAAAGCAGGAACTTCCTTCAGTCCGGATACAGCTGCCGTCATGGTATCCATACCGAACATGAGTGTTGCAAAGCCAAGAAGAATCATTCCGATATCCTTTTTCTTTGCACTCTTTGTGAACATATATAATCCGATACCGATAAGGGCGAGGACAGGTGTGAATGAAGTCGGTTTCATAAGCTGTAAAACTATATTATCTCCTGAAATACCGCCAAGGCTTAAAATCCATGCAGTAACGGTAGTACCTACATTGGCACCCATGATAACATGAATTGCCTGTTTAAGACTCATCAGACCAGAGTTAACAAATCCGACAACCATAACAGTAGTTGCCGATGAGCTCTGAATAATAGCTGTTACACCAAGACCTGTAAGAAAGCCTGTAAGTTTTCCTGTAGTAAGCTTTGCAATCATGGTTTCAAGCTTACTGCCTGCACTTCTTTCAAGGGATTCTCCCATGATGTTCATACCGAACAGGAACAGGCACAAGCCACCTATAAGGGTTAACGCGTCAAAAATATCCATATACAAACCTCCAAATTTGCGTTTTTTGCAATATTATCATATCACACAAATGTTAAATCTGAAACAGGAGAAATGTAAAATCTATGTAAAATTATCGACGCTGTCACTGCCATGACAAAAATAAGTCTCCCTCGCTAACCAACAAACGAGGGAGACTTCATATTTAAGAAGGGATAGTAAAAAATTCAATAATAGAGAGGGTAAATTAACAATCAAATGATTGGGGTTTGCAAATTAAAGGTTGAACATAATGTTGTTCAGAACAGCTTCAAGCATTTCCTGTCTGCCGCTGGAGAGGGATTCAGTAACCTCGCCCTTTTCAAGAGCATACTTTTCAAGGTCAGCAAGATTAACCTTGCCGTCGATAATATCCTTACCGATACCTGTTGTCCATGAAGCATAACGGTCGTCAATAAACTTATCGATACGTCCGTCAGAGATAAGCTTGTCAGCAATTCTTAAACCGAGAGCAAATGTATCCATACCAGCGATATAGCTGTGGAAGATATCCTCGGGTGTGAAGCTTCCGCGTCTTGCCTTGGAGTCGAAGTTAAGACCGCCGTTTGTGAAACCGCCTGCCTTGAGAACTTCATACATACAGAGAGCTGCCTCGTATACGTTTGTGGGGAACTGGTCTGTATCCCAACCGAGGAGAGTATCGCCCTGGTTAGCGTCGATAGAACCGAATGCGTCATTCTCACGAGCAACACGGAGCTCATGCTGGAATGTGTGCTGTGCAAGTGTTGCGTGGTTAGCCTCAATGTTCATCTTGAAATCCTTGTCAAGACCGTACTTGCGGAGGAATCCGAGAACAGTAGCTGTATCGAAATCATACTGGTGCTTTGTAGGCTCCTTGGGCTTGGGCTCAATGTAGAAGTCGCCTGTGTAGCCAATAGAACGAGCATACTCAACAGCCATCTTCATAAGACGAGCCATGTTGTCAAGCTCAAGTCCCATGTTTGTATTGAGGAGAGTCTCATAACCCTCACGGCCGCCCCAGAATACATAGCCGTTACCGCCAAGCTTTACTGTAGCGTCGATAGCCTTTTTAATCTGTGCAGCAGCATATGCGAAAACGTCAGCAGAAGGAGAAGTTCCTGCACCGTGCATGAAACGTGGGTGATCGAAGCACTTTGCAGTACCCCAGAGAAGCTTCTTGGAAGGATCAGCTGCCATTTTCTCAGCAACATAATCAACAACCTTGTCAAACTCTGCATTTGTCTCTGCAAGTGAGCCATACTCGGGAGAGAGGTCACGGTCATGGAAGCAGAAATAGTCGATAGAAAGCTTATCCATAATCTCGAAAGCAGCGTCTACCTTTGCCTTTGCACGAGCAGCGGGATCTGTTTCGCCCCATGTCTTGTCTGTTGTGCCGCAGCCGAACATATCTGTTCCGTCGCCGCCCATTGTGTGCCACCATGAGAGAGCAAACTTAAGCTGCTCCTTCATTGTCTTTCCGCCGATAACCTCGTCGGGATTGTAGTATTTGAATGCGAGGGGATTTGTACTATTCTTGCCCTCGTAAGGGATTTTACCTATATTGCTGAAAAATTCGCTCATTTCAATAACCTCCGTTAATAAAAATATGTAGGGAAGCGGCTTTCGCCGTCACCGCTTTCCCTTAAATTAAACCTGATTCTTATTTGTCCTCCGTGCTGATGAGAGAACAAATTCATTAATTAGATTATAACTCTTTCTGTAAAAAACGACTAATCAATTCTTGCGGTCTTAAAAACAAAATTTGCTAACTTGTTTAAAAAAGTGTAAAATAGTAATTTCAGACACGTCAAAACGACGTATTATCGGGATTAATCCGAATTATCAGACGTTTTGTACAGTCTGCGGAACTCTGACGGGGTGCAATTCTTATGTGCCTTGAAAATTCTGTTGAAAGTTGTAAGACTTAAAAATCCCGAACGCATCGCGATTTCTGTTATGGAAATATTCGGATCACACAAAAGCTGCTCTGCCATTTTTATACGTTTACAGCTGATATACTGAACGCAGGACATATTATTATACTTTTTAAATAGGCGTGAAAAGTGGAATTTGCTGTATCCTGCAATTTCCGCAAGGGTATCAAGGGAGAGCTCCTCGGTGAAATTGTGGTTTATGTAGTTCATGACATATTTCAACTTTGCACTGTCGTCAGAGCTTATATTATCATTCTCCTCACCGCCGCCCGACTGACGCAGCTGTGACTCACGGACAGCCGTCAGTATGCTTAACAAATTCATATAAATACGTGCATCTGCCACAGGAGATTTCGAGTAATAATCTGAATATATATCCAGTATTCCCTTGCGTGCAATGAGGTACAATTCCTTGTCAGGCTCGGGAGTTATGTATACCGACGAGCTAAAAACAGGTAGGAGGGAATCAAGTATTGCATTGCCGCCAAGCTGCGTATTATCGCACTGAAAGAAGATTCTTCTGCCCTCTCTTGCAGGCATGGAATGAAGCTCTCCGGGAGGAATTATAAGAATTTCCTTTTCTTTGAGAACATACTCCTTATCTCCCGAAACAACGGTAAAATCATTGGTAAGCGGTATGATGATTTCCACCGCGTTGTGCCAATGAACGGGATAGGCTTCAGTTTCAACATTATCGTGCAGCATAACCACACGTTTGTTTTCGTATTCTACAGTTTCGTAAACTCCCGTGAGATTTTTAATCATGAAACGCCACCTCGCTTTTCTGATTTGTAATATTTGTGATTTTGACGAAAACTCCCATGCCATCGGAGTTTTCTTTTCATCTTCTGTTATTATTATACACCAAAATGATATAATTTGTAAATACTGTTTGAATAATTTGTGTAAATTCAGCAATTGATGAACAGAGTACCGCAATTTTTGATTAGTGACATGAGAGAAAAAGATATATAATTAATTCATAAGATAGAAAAAGCGCACAAACAGAAACTGTGCAAGAGTAGGTGAAAAAATGGCGGTAAAATTTTCGGAGATAAATTACGGAACCTTCGGAAACTGCGTCTGCCTTGAAAACGGCAGAATCAAGCTTATCGCAACAGCCGACGCAGGGCCGAGAATCGTATGGTTCGGGGCTGCCGACGGAAGCAATATGCTTTTCGAGGACAATGACCGTAATTTCTATGAAATCAACCGTGGATACGGCGTTTGGTACGCTTATGGTGGACACAGAGTATGGACTGCTCCCGAAATGATGCCGGAAACCTATCTGCCAGATAATTCAGGTGTTGTTTACAATTTTTGCAATAACAAGCTTACGCTTATTGCTCCCGTAACAATATTTGGTAAGCAAATCAGCATGGAAATAACCATGAACGATGACAACACAGTTGACATTCTGAATAAAATTGAGAATTGTTCCTCAAAGCCTGCATATTTTGCTCCGTGGTCAATAACAGGACTTGCGGCAGGCGGTACGGAATACATACCTTTATGTAAGGACGACAACGGATTCCTCCCCAACAGGACAATGGCTCTCTGGAGCTATACCGATATAAAGGACGAAAGATTTGACCTTAAAAACGGATATGCAGTCCTGCGTCAGGATCCGCAGAACAAAAACGCCTTTAAGGCCGGCTTCAATGTGACAGACGGCTACATCGAATACCGTAAGGGCGAACATATTTTCAGAATGAGCTTTGATAATTACCGTAAAATGGAATATCCTGATTTTGCTTGCAATTTCGAAACATATACAAATCATCTGTTTCTTGAATGCGAGCTTCTTGGAGAGCTGAAAAATTACGCTCCGGGAGAGTCGGCGGTAATCCATGAAAAATGGGCAATTATAAAGAATAAGGATTCTGTTGAATCCGAAAGAAAGGACGGTTAGAGTGGAGAAATATAAAAACGAAGCATTAACCGCACAGGAGAGAGCAGAAGACATAGTCAGCAGATTTAATGTAACAGAGGCTGCGTCACAGCTTAAATATGACGCTCCCTCGGTGGAAAGTCTTGGTATTCCTGCATACAACTGGTGGAGCGAAGGCTTGCACGGTGTAGCAAGAGCAGGAGTTGCAACCATGTTCCCACAGGCTATAGGTCTTGCAGCAATGTTCGATGACGAACTCCTGAAAAAGGCAGCAGACGTTATTTCCGATGAAGCAAGAGCAAAATACAATGAGTATTCCGCTCACGGCGACAGGGATATTTACAAGGGTCTTACCCTCTGGTCGCCTAATATCAATATATTCCGTGACCCACGCTGGGGCAGAGGACAGGAAACCTACGGTGAAGATCCTTACCTTACAGCGAGACTTGGAGTGGCTTTCACAAAGGGACTTCAGGGAGACGGAAAGGTTTTGAAAACTGCCGCCTGTGCAAAGCACTTTGCGGTTCACAGCGGTCCCGAAGCTTGCCGTCACGAATTTGACGCGGTGGCAAATAAAAAGGATATGGCTGAAACTTATCTTCCCGCTTTTGAAGCTCTCGTAAAAGAGGCTAAAGTGGAAAGCGTAATGGGCGCGTATAACAGAGTCAACGGAGAGCCTGCCTGTGCAAGCACCGAGCTTATGAAAAAGCTTGAAGAATGGGGCTTTGACGGACACTTCGTTTCCGACTGCTGGGCAATACGTGACTTTCACCTTAATCACAAGGTAACAAAAACTGCACCCGAATCAGCGGCACTGGCACTGAAAACAGGATGTGACCTCAACTGCGGTAACACCTACATTCATCTGCTTATTGCGTTGAGAGAGGGACTTATAACCGAGGAGGATATCCGCAAGGCTTGCGTAAAGCTTATGCGAACAAGAGTCCGCCTTGGAATGTTCGATGAGGAAACCGAGTTCGACAAACTGGACAACGAGATAGTAGCCTGCAAAAAGAACAAGGCTCTTTCCCTTGAATGTGCAAAGCGTTCAATGGTTCTGCTGAAAAACAACGGCATACTTCCTCTTGACAAGAGCAAAATCAAAACAATAGGAGTTATCGGTCCCAATGCCGACAGCCGTGCAGCCCTTGAGGGTAACTACAATGGCACAGCTGACAGATACATAACATTCCTCGAGGGAATACAGGACGAGTTTGAGGGCAGAGTAATGTACTCACAGGGCTGTCACCTCTACAAGGACAGATGTATGAATCTGGGCATGGCTGACGACCGTATAGCAGAAGCCGAAATTGTTGCCGACCATTCAGATGTTGTTATCCTCTGTCTTGGTCTTGACGCTACAATTGAAGGCGAGGAAGGCGATACAGGCAACGAGTTCTCCTCCGGAGACAAGAATGACCTCTATCTCCCCGAAGCACAGAGAAAGCTTGTAAAAGCTGTTATGAAGCGTGGAAAGCCCGTTATTATCGTAACTGCGGCAGGAAGCGCAATAAATGTTGACGCAGACTGCGACGCTGAAATTCACGCGTGGTATCCGGGTCAGTGCGGCGGCAAAGCTCTGGCAGATATAATCTTCGGAAAGACTTCACCGTCAGGAAAGCTTCCCGTAACATTCTATAAGAGTGCGGAAGGGCTTCCCGATTTCGAGGATTACAGTATGAAGAACCGTACATACCGTTACGTTGAGAATAACGAAAATATTCTCTATCCTTTCGGTTACGGCCTTACATACTCAAAGGTTGAATGTACCGATGTTCAATATAATGATGGTACAGCAACGGTAACCGTTACAAACAGCGGTGAATATGATACAGAAGATGTAGTTCAGCTCTACATAAAGGGTTACAGCGAAAATGCTGTACTGAATTACAGCCTCTGCGGATTTAAGAGAGTTTCCCTTGCAAAGGGCGAAACCAAAACAATTGAGCTGAAAATTGCAGAAAGTGCATTTGAAGCTATCAACAGCGAGGGCGAAAGAGTAAGCGGCGGAGATAAATTCACTCTCTACGCAGGAACATCACAGCCCGACGCATTAAGTGAGAATCTGACAGATACAAAGAGTGTATCTGTTGATATTAAATTTTAAAAACAAAATGTATTAATGGAGGTTTTTACTATGAAAAAGGTATTATCAATGCTTGCAGCTATGTCTATGCTTCTTGCTATGACATCATGTGGTCCCGAGGAAAAAGAAGGCAGCACAAGCACAGGAAACACAGACAACAGCAGCTCTTCTTCTGAAGTTAAGGAAGATAACAAGGGCGGCGACAAGGAAGTTCTCAACATCTGGGCTTTCACAGACGAAGTTCCCGGAATGGTAGACAAGTACATCGAGCTCAATCCTGAATTCGGTGAGAAGTACGAAATCAAGAAGACAATTATTCCTACAACAGACGGTGCTTATCAGCCCGCTCTTGACCAGGCTCTTATCGCTGGCGGCGACGAAGCTCCTGACCTTTACGCTGCAGAAGCTGCATTCGTTCTTAAGTATACACAGGGCGAAGCTGCACAGTATGCTGCTCCTTACGAGGATCTCGGCATTGACGTAAACAACGCTATCTCTGCTGCTGAAATTGCTCAGTACTCTGTAGATATCGGTACAAATCCTGACGGCAAGGTAGTAGGTCTTGGTTACCAGGCTACAGGTGGTGCTTTCATCTACCGTCGTTCAATCGCTAATGACGTATTCGGAACAGATGATCCTTCAACAATCACAGGCAAGATTGGTCCCGGCTGGGATAAGTTCTGGTCTGCTGCTGATGAGCTCAAGGCTAAGGGCTATGGTATCGTTTCCGGTGACGGTGATATGTGGCACGCTGTTGAGAACAGCTCTGAATCAGGTTGGGTAGTAAACGACAAGCTCGTTATCGATGACAAGCGTGCTGAGTTTATGGACTTCTCCAAGAAGCTCATGGACAACGACTACCACAACAACACAGAGGACTGGGGCGATGCTTGGTTCGCTGATATGAAGGGCGAAGGCGAGAAGGGCATCTTCGGATTCTTTGGTCCTGCTTGGCTCATCAACTACACAATGGCTGATAACAGCGGCGGTAAGGCTGTAGGCGAAGGCACATACGGTGACTGGGCTGTTTGTGAACCTCCTGTAGGCTTCTTCTGGGGCGGTACTTGGGTACTTGCTAACAAGGACAGCGATCAGAAGGAAGCTGTTGGCGATCTTATCGAGTGGATCACACTTGACACATCTGAGACAGGTCTCCAGTACATGTGGGCTAACGGAACATACAATCCCGATGCTCCTACAAAGGACTGTGTAGCTTCTAACGTAGTTATGAAGAAGTCTGACGGTAAGGTTGACTTCCTCGGCGGTCAGAATATGTTCGACGTATTCGTTCCTGCTAACGAGTTCGCAAACGGTAAGAACCTCACTCCTTACGATGAGAAGATCAACAGCCTCTGGAGAGATCAGGTTCGTCAGTACTCATCCGGTCAGAAGACAAAGGAACAGGCTATCGAAGACTTCAAGAGCAACGTAAGCGATAACCTTGCTATCGAAGCTGAATAATTTAAATTAAATTAACGCAAACCGCACAGGGTGTATACCCTGTGCGGAATTGCCATAACTATAAGGTGGTGGCGAAAGCTTGAAAACTAAACTCAAGGGTGTCAGCTACGCTAAGTGGGGTTATATTTTCAGTATTCCTTTTATTGTAATATTCCTTATTTTCTCGCTGTATCCCACAATTTACACAACAGTTCTCGGTTTTACGGATTGTAAAGGTCTCAACAACACCGATTGGCATTTCCTTGATGATCCATTTGCCAATTTCAAGACTATTCTTGACAACAATTCATTTAAAACCTCTTTAAAGAATACGGTTCTTATCTGGGTGCTTAACTTTACACCGCAGATTACAATGGCTCTGCTCCTTGCAGCTGTATTCACATCTCACAGAAACGAGATTAAAGGCAAGGGCTTCTTCAAGGTTGTATTCTATATGCCCAACATCATTACAGCGGCATCAGTTGCTATTCTGTTCAATGCTCTGTTTGCTTATCCTGTAGGCCCTATGAACGATATCATTGTATCTGTAGGTGAGCTTTTACATAAGATTAATATGTTAGACGAACCAACTAAACCGTATAACTTCCTGGTTTACAAAGTGCCTGCACAGCTTATCGTTGCATTTATCCAGTTCCTTACATGGTATGGTAATACAATGATAGTTCTCATTTCAGGTATCCTCGGTATCAGCCCTGATATCTATGAGGCTGCTGAAATTGACGGTTCAAACGGCTGGCAGACATTCTGGAAAATTACAGTACCCAACCTCAAGACAGTTCTTCTGTACACACTTATCACCAGCCTTGTTGGTGGTCTTAATATGTACGATATTCCCAAGCTGTTCAATGAGGGCGGCCCTGATAATGCAACTCTTACAACCAGCGTATTCATCTACAACCAGGCATTCAGCGGTAACTATCTCTATAACAGAGCAGCCGCTGCAAGTATGATTCTTTTCGTAATTATTGCCGCACTCTCCGCTGTCCTTTTCTGGATTATGCGTGACAGAGATGAAGCAAGAATTGAAAAGGAAAAGAAAATGGCTCTCCGTGAAGCCAAGAAGAAGGAGGCAATGAAAAAATGGCAGTAGTAGCAGGTAAAAGCAAAGGAAACACAATGTTCAAAGTGTTTGGATATACTCTCTGCATTATACTTGCTATTATGAGTTTGTTTCCTTTTGTGATTATGATAATCAACTCCACAAGAAGCACAACACAGATTCAGCAGCACGCTGTATCGCTTATTCCTTCAAAGTACTTCCTCAATAACCTGGATGTACTTTTAGGTAAGTCCTTCGACCCCTTGAAAGGATTCTTCAACTCCCTCATTATTTCTTCCAGCTCAACAATATGTACAGTTTATTTCTCTACAATGACTGCATATGCACTGGTTGCCTATGACTGGAAATTAAGAAAGCCTTTCTTCACACTTATTATGTGCGTACTTATGATACCTGCACAGGTAACAAGTATCGGTTTTTATCAGTTCGTCTACAAAATCGGACTGACAAACAACTTCCTCGCACTTATTCTTCCCTCAATCGCAGCACCTACAGTTGTATTCTTTATGCGACAGTATATGATACCTGCGCTTCCAATGGAAATTCTGCAGTCTGCAAGAATTGACGGTGCGGGAGAAATCAGAATCTTTAACCAGATTGCTCTGCCGATGATGAAGCCTGCTATGGCTACACAGGCTATCTTTGCCTTTGTAACAAGCTGGAACACACTGTTCCTCCCTCAGATTCTTCTCATCGACACAGATAAGCACACACTTCCTATCATGGTAAGCCAGCTCAACGGTGATATCTACCGTACAGAGTTCGGTGCAATCTATCTGGGACTTTTCCTGACAGTATTGCCCGTTCTCGTGATATACTTCCTCCTTTCGAAGCATATCATTGCCGGTGTTGCTCTTGGTGGTGTAAAGGGTTAATTAAAATCAGACTTCATAAATATAAAAAAGAGGTCTGTAAATCGTTTTCACAGGCGATACATTACATACACACTTTCAATATAAAACAACGTCCCCGATGATTTCGGGGACGTTGTTTTATATTGAGGAATGTTTTCGCATTTCAAATTTTACTGGGGTTTTAGTTTGTGGAGCAGTAATGTTCTATAAATACTTTATACAGATACACAAGGGTAAGACTTATTAATATTCCGCCGATTATATCCGTAAACCAATGAACTCCGGAAATAAGTCTGCCTATGATTGTAACGGCAATTATAATATAGGAAATGATTTTCACAGCGGTATTGAATGATTTGCTTCTGATAAGCCTGCCGCACTGGTCAACACATACGGACATAAGGCATATAGTCATAAGTGTATGGGAGGAAGGGAACGAGGCTTCAAGCCTGTCATTCATCAACACGGGACGGTAATTCACAATATAACTCTCGAAAAAAAGATAAACTGCAATAACGATTATGTAGAAAAAGCCGAGGATTATGATGCTTCTATCAACCTTGAAAAGGCTTTTTCTTCGGATAAGTTGAGTAACACCAACAGCGAAAAATATAAAGGCGGTTAGTACAGGAATAATCCCCAGCCAGTCTGTGATGTGATACCATATCATATTTACTCCGAAAAGATTGTGGATAAAACCGTTGACAGCCGCAAAGCCTATTTCCGATTTCTGCGGCCCGATTGGCTGAACGTCCACAAGCTTTGTCAGCAGGGTAAATATTGCAGAAAATACCGCAAGCAGAAATGGCATAAATAATGAGTGTTTGTTTTCCTTTTTCATAATAAATTCTCCTTAAAATTATTGGCGTATCGCCTGAATTTATTATAAAACAGAAATTTGCAATACACAAGAAATGGTCGGTAACATAGTGATACCAACCGTGTCATCTGGCTATATTTCGTAATGTTACGCTTCGTATCAGGACTTTTTCACAAGCAGAAAGCCCTTGAAAAGCAGGATAAAAAGGGCGAAAGCCACAGCATATGGTGAATGCCACAGAAACAGTAGAATCATAAGGGCTGATATGGTGATTGAACCATATCTGAAAAAGCTGTTGAGCTTTTCTCTTTGCAGCAGGGTATACATAATATTAGCAATTCCAAACAAACCGCAAAGGCAGATAAGGGAAATGTAGATTATTTTCATGTATGATGAAATTGATGTAAGAGAGAAAATATTAACAGAGTAAAACACACCATCAGCTTCTGTTTTGAATAATGGAAGAATAAGCAGCAGAAAAGCCATAACATCAAGGGCAGCAAATACAACAGATTTCACCTGCAATACCTTTGTTTCACTTTCCTTTTCGCATACTTCTATAAGCTCGTCCCCGGAAAGAAGCTCGTCAATTGAAACAGAGAAAAACTTTGATATCGCCTTTAGCGAATCGATATTCGGATATCCCCTGTCGGATTCCCACTTTGAAACCGCGGTGCGTGACACATAAAGCTGCTGTGCAAGCTGTTCCTGAGTCAGATTTTTCGATTTCCGCAGTTTTTGTAATTTTTCGGAAAATTCCATATTATTCCCCTTCCTATGATTTTACTGCAACGGAAATTTTATTTTTCACTGTCTGCATACGTTCATCAAGCTCCGCACTCATCTGCGAACATATAAGCAGTTCATTTCCAAGGAGTTCAGCGTCAACGTCGGAAATATTCTTTTTATAGCGGAGTTTATGTTCAAGGCTTGCCCAGAAATCCATTGCGATGGTGCGGAACTGCACTTCGGCTTTCATATAGCGTGTTTCATTTTGCAGGAATATGGGTACTTCAACAATGAGGTGGAGACTTCTGTAGCCGTTGGACTTGGGATTTTTTATATAGTCCTTCTTTCTGATAAGTCTTACGTCGTCCTGTCGGAGAAAGCTGTCGGCAAGGCGGTAAATATCCTCCTGAAATGAACATATAACACGGATTCCAGCCACATCGTAAATACTTTCTTCAAGGGCAGATAAGGTCATAGGCAGATTTTTATTCCGCATTTTTTTAACAAGGCTGTCCCACGATTTCAGACGAGATTTTATAGTTTCTATCGGGTTGCGGTCATATTCAAGGGAAAGTTCTTCGTTGAGGACAAAAAATTTCGTTTCAATTTCCATAATCACACAGCGGTAGTAAGCCATAAGTGTTTCAAGGGGCAGGGATTTTTCCTTTGCACGGTCGATAAACTCATCAGAAAGCATTTCTTCCTTTAGCATTTTCTTCTGTTCGGAGGTAAGCTGCGGACTCATTTGTAAAGACATAGTATCACACTCCTGTAAATTACATTATATAATAATTATACTATGTTTCGGGGAAAAGTCAATATAATCCTACTTTTTTTCATACAAGTTTCACCTTATCTTGACAGGGATAATATATAATGTTATAATGAATAAAAGGTTTGAAAAAACGAAAAGGAAGTGCACATATGCCACGATTTTTCATAGACAGCATAAACGAAAGCGATATAGTTTTAGAGGGCGAAAATGCCCGTCATATCGGACGTTCACTGCGTATGCGTCCCCACGAAGAAGTAACGGTATGCTGCGACGGTATTGACTACGACTGCGAAATACGGCAGATTACCGACGACAGCGTATATCTCGACCTGCTCGAAAAGCATCCCTGCTATGCCGAACCGACGGTAGATGTGACGCTGTTTCAGGCTGTCCCGAAGCTTGATAAGCTGGAGTATATCATTCAGAAATCCACGGAATTAGGCGTTTCACGTGTTGTTCCCGTGCTGACAAGACGGTGTATTTCACGTCCGAATGAAAAGGATTTTGCCAAAAAGCTCCCCCGTCTTGCAAAAATAGCGGAGGAAGCGGCAAAACAATCGGGACGAGGAATAATCCCTGAAATATCTCCGATAGTCAGCTATAAGCAGTGCCTTGAAATGATGAAAACTCTTGACAAAAACGTAATTCTTTACGAGGGAGAGGGCGGCAAGCCTTTTGGCGAGGTTGCAGTTGAGGGCATAAAAACCGCAGGAATACTCATCGGAAGTGAGGGCGGTTTTGACTCCGCAGAGGTGGATGAGGCTGTCAACGCAGGTGCAGAACGTATCTGGCTTGGAAAAAGAATACTCCGTTGTGAAACAGCACCAATTTCAGCCCTTTCAATTTTGATGTTTTTAACAAAAAATATGTAAGTACTTGAAATTATTGAAAAAATGTGGTATAATATCTAATATAATTATCTAGAGCTTCCGCAAGCTTTAAGATAATATAAATACTGCGGAGAAACGAGGAATATTAATATGAGCAAACTTTTAGCAGGTCTTCTTATTGCTGGTGCTGCTGTAGCTGCAGGTATCGTAGCAACAAAGCTCCTCAAGAATAACGAAGTTGAAGAGGATTTTGACGATCTCTACGATTTCGACGATGAAGAACTCGACGTTGAAATTGATGAAGTAATCGACGATATCACAGATAAGACTGAAGATGCAGTTGAAAAGGCTGAGAACGCAGTTGAGGAAGCTGTTGAAACAGCAGAAGATGTCGTTGAAGACGTTGTTGAGGAAATTAAGGACGCTATCGAAGACTAATTAAAACAATGCGGACGGCTGATGCCGTCCGTTTTTTGGTTGTATGGAAAAGTGTTAAACCTCTTTCCATTTATTCAACGGATATATCTATTGAACTTATCTTTTTATCAATTATAAAGAATGATACATAATTTTTTTCGGATAATGAATAATCATACCGTCCTTCATTTCCGTCAAAATCCATTTCTATAGGTGTACCGAGAACGTCATCTATTGTTGTATAATCTGAATTCATATTAATGCCTGCAACAGATAAATCATTATTGATAAAAAGATCTCGACTGATAGAGATATATGGAATTTCAATCTCGTTTAACTCTTTATCCGTCAGTTCGTGATCCACATTGTACAATATTTGTGCAACTTTTATACCATTATACTCTAAAGAATAAGTAACCATTGAATCTTCCTTAAACACTAAAGGATATTTTACCTCAAATCCCTCTCCAAGATCGGCAAATGTGCAAGGCATTGAAACCTTAACACCTTTCAGGTTTATATCCTGAATGATGTGCCTGAAAACTTCCTCGTTGAAAGTGCCGTTGTATTCAAAACTTTCATCGGCTTTGTTTTCGGTAATCTCACTGCTTTCATCAACTGTGGATACAACCTCCGAACTGCTACTCGGCTTATCGTTTTTACTTTCACACCCACAAACGCTGCCTGTCAACATTAGAGAGCAGATAAATAGGCATAGTATTTTTCTTTTCATGAAATTTCCCCTTTTTATAATATTTTGTAATTTCAATTAACATCGCATTACTGCAACACTACTTGATATCTATAGTTATTGAGTTTATTTTTTTATCACGTATATAGAATATCAGATATTCTTTTTCAGACAATGAGTATTTATAGTATCCATCGCTTCCATCAAATTCAGCCTTAGTAGGATTGCCGAGAACATCTTCTAATAATGTATAATCTGAATCAAGTTTAATGCTCCCAACGGAAAATTTGTCCCGATCAAATAAACCAGGGCTAATTGATATACAAGAAAACTCAATCTCCAACAACTCAGCATCTGTTAATTCACGATCTGAATAATACAATATTTCTGCAAGGTGCGTATTATTATAGGACAATGAATAGGTAACCATTGAATCTTCTTTGAATAAAAAAGGATCCTTTATTGTCACCCCATCTTCAAGATTGGCAAGTGTGCAAGGCATTGAAACCTTGACACCTTTCAGGTTTATATCCTGAATTATGTGCTTGAAAACGTCTTCGTTGAAAGTGCCGTTGTATTCAAAACTTTCATCGTCTTTGTTTTCTGCAACCTCACTGCTTTCATCGTCTTTGCTTTCTGCAGCCTCACTGCTTTTATCAACTGTGGATACAACCTCTGAACTGCTGCACGGCTTATCGTTTTTACTTTCACACCCACAAACGCTGCCTGTCAACATTAGAGAGCAGAGAAACAGACATAGTATCTTTCTTTTCATGAAATTTCCCCTTTATAATAGAATCGCTATAATATGATGTATATTATATCACACATAAGATATAATGTCAAATAAGTTTTCGTGCTATTATGGTCTGATTTTGCTGATTCCCCACATTTCCGTGTATAAATATATATTTTATAAATCTATTTTTGTGCAAGTATACAAATCACAAAAAATGCTATTGACATTTGTCGAAAAGCATGATATAATATAAAAGCTGTCAAGGACAGTTCAAAAAAAGTCCGAGGCGTAGCTCAGTTTGGTAGAGTGCTTGGTTTGGGACCAAGATGCCGCAGGTTCGAGTCCTGTCGCCTCGACCAAAATCACAACAAAAGTCAGCCGAAAAATTTTTGAAAAAATTTCAAAAAAGGGGTTGACAAATCAAAAGAGTTGTGGTATAATTAATAAGTCAGTTAAGCTGGTGTAGCTCAGTTGGTAGAGCAGCTGATTTGTAATCAGCAGGTCGGGGGTTCGAGTCCGTCCACCAGCTCCATTTTATCGGCAATAGTCGGTGAATATCAGAAATTGTTAAGGGAGAGTTCCCGAGTGGCCAAAGGGGGCAGACTGTAAATCTGTTGCTTTTCAGCTTCGGTGGTCCGAATCCACCCTCTCCCACCAATTTCCCTTAAATATCCTCAGTAACTCCGCTACAAAGAAAGCGGATTTTTTTATGCCTTGAAAAAATTAATTATGTAGGGGCTGCCTTGGGCAGTCCGCCGACGCAAGTCGGAATTGATAAGGAGGAAATAACGATGATACGTGCTAAAGTTGTTTACACACCTGAACACATGAAGCACTTTTATTTTTCTTTATATAAGACTTTTACGATAATTTGTTTAATAGTCGTGATTGTTTGCCTATTTCTTAATATAGCATCATCATTAATATTTGAGAAAATAAACGAATCTACGCCTCCAGAACAGATTAGAAATTCAATATTTATGAATTTAGGTTCAATTTTCTTAATATTTTTGAATATATGGTTATATTTTATACAACCGCACATCTTTGTAAAAAACCATAGAAGAAAATATGGTGATTCTCCTATGCTCTACGAGTTTGATAAAAATGAAATGAGAGGAAGTTACACAGGTGTAGATTTTAACGAAAATGTTGCCATTACATACGATAAGCTTGCCAAAGTTCGTGAAACAAAAAAATGCTTTTTGCTTTTTCCGGAAAAGAATTTAGCTTATGTAATAGGCAAGCACGAAATCGCTGAGGGTACGCCAGATGATTTAAGAAATCTGCTGAAAAGCAAATTAGGAAAGAAATTCAAATAAAGCTAACAGCTAAAGGCTAAACGCTAATAGCTTCAAATTAAGGAGAGAAAAATATGATAAGAGAAGATTTGAGAAATATTGCCATTATCGCCCACGTTGACCACGGTAAGACTACCCTCGTTGACGAAATGCTGAAACAGGGCGGCGTATTCCGTGAAAATCAGGCAGTTGCAGAGCGAGTTATGGACTCCAACGACATCGAGCGTGAGCGTGGTATCACTATCCTTGCGAAAAACACTTCCGTTATGTACAACGGTACAAAAATAAATATCATCGACACTCCCGGACATGCCGACTTCGGCGGCGAGGTTGAGCGAGTTCTCGAAATGGTTGACGGCGTTCTTCTCCTCGTTGACGCTGCAGAGGGACCTATGCCCCAGACTCGTTTCGTACTTTCAAAGGCTCTTGAAATGGGACATAAAATCATCGTTGTTGTAAATAAGATTGACCGTCCCGATGCTCGTCTTGATGAAATCGGCGATGAAGTTCTTGAACTGCTCCTTGACCTTGACGCTAACGACGAACAGCTTGAATCTCCCCTGCTTTTCTGCTCGGGAAGAAGCGGTACAGCATCAATCAGCCAGTATGAGGCAGGCACAGACTTAAAGCCTCTTTTCGATACTATCATCAACTACATTGAACCTCCAAAAGGTGAGGAAGAAGAACCTCTCCAGATGCTCATTTCCTCTATCGACTACAACGAATATGTTGGAAGAATCGGTATCGGACGTATTGTACGCGGCTCTATCAAGGTTAATCAGCAAGTTACAGTATGCGATTACACAGGCTCAAAGAAGAATTACAACTCCAAAATCGTTTCTCTGCTCCAGATTCAGGGACTCCAGAGAGTGCCTGTTGATACTGCTATGGCAGGCGATATCGTGTGGATTTCAGGTATTGAGGGTATCACAATCGGTGATACAATCTGTGCTGTGGACGCTCCCGAGCCGCTTCCTTTCGTGAAGATTTCAGAGCCTACAGTTGAAATGACCTTCGCTGTAAATGACAGCCCATTTGCAGGCAGAGAGGGTAAATTCGTTACTTCTCGTCAGCTCCGTGAAAGACTTTTCAAGGAGCTTCTGAAAGACGTTTCTCTCCGTGTTGAGGAAACAGAAAACACAGACGCATTCAGAGTTGCAGGACGTGGCGAAATGCACCTTTCAATTCTTATTGAAAATATGCGTCGTGAGGGTTATGAGCTTTCAGTTTCAACTCCCCGTGTACTCCTTAAAGAGGGCGAGGACGGCAGAAAGCTTGAACCTATCGAGCGACTTGTTATCGACGTTCCCGAGGATAGCGTAGGCTCTGTTATGGAAAAAATGGGCCGCCGTAAGGGTGAACTTGTTTCCATGCACCCACAGGGCAGCCGTATGAGAATTGAATTTCTTGTTCCTGCAAGAGGACTTTTCGGCTATAAGAGCGAATTCCTCACAGATACAAAAGGTGAGGGCATTATGAGCCACGTATTTGAGGAATATCAGCCATACAAGGGCGATATTGACCGCAGAAGCATGGGTTCACTTGTATCCTTTGAAACAGGCGAAGCTGTAACATACGGACTTTTCAACGCACAGGAAAGAGGTCAGCTGTTTATTCCGGCAGGCACTCCTGTATATGAGGGTATGGTTGTGGGTATGTCTCCCAAGAGCGATGACCTTGTAGTTAACGTATGCAAGAGAAAGCACCTGACAAACACTCGTGCAAGCGGAAGCGATGACGCACTGCGTCTTGTTCCCCACCGTATACTCAGCCTTGAGGACTGCCTTGAATTCCTTGCTGATGATGAGCTTCTTGAAGTAACTCCCGAAAGCCTGCGAATCCGCAAGAGAATCCTCAATAACAGCCAGCGTGCAAAGGTTAGAGCAAAGGGTTAATTTAATGCATAATAATATTCAATCAAAGGGTGGTATATTTTTACCGCCCTTTGAGCTTGTCAAAATTCCAACCTAACAGCTAATGGCTAACGACTCGTATTCTGAAAGACAACATTTCAATAAATTATCACCGTAAAATCATAATATACGCTTGAATTTCAATTAAAATTGTAGTATAATAATTTTAGGATAATATAATATCGGAGGTTTCTATGAAATTCAGAAAATTCACCGCAGTGATTTCAGCCTGCATTTTAGCTCTCTGCTGCACATCCTGCGAAAAAGATATAGAGGAATCCATTTCTCTCCCCGAAATAGGTGAAAACGGTGTCAGCGACCTTATTTCCCCTGCCGAGGACAGCGATGAATACGCATTGGGCGAATACTACTACAGTCCCAACGGCATAAAGCTTTATTGCGGCAATGAAACGGTTCCTGTTGAAGCTGTACTTGCCCTTGAAAATTACTTTATGACCTTCCAGAACAACGACTTTGAGGGCTACAGAAATACAATATATCCCGATTATGCGGAGCGATACGACAAGTATCTCAAAGAAGTATACAGCAAGGGCGATGACGTAGCCGACGACTACAGCCTGAAAAATTCCTTTGATTTACGCTATAATATGATACGTGACGACATTATAGATACCCTTATTTATGAATCAACAGAGGAGAAAGAGTTCACAGGCGACTACAAAATAACACGTATCAGAGCCGAACAGCCTGTCTATGAGGAGGGCGTTACCGAGGAGACATTTGTTCAAAGCTTTTTTGAAAGCTATAAAGATGTTTTTGATATAGATTATTACGAATTTGTCACAAATGATGTTGACAGTCTTATGCCGCTTACAATGTTTGTTATGGCTACTGCCGAGGACGGAACAGAGCATAAAATCGTCAGCGAAGCGAACATCATACTTGCTGAAAAAGACGGCAAATACTATACATTCGGCTAAGGAGCAAAGACTATGAAAAAGATTATTATTGCAGCCATGACGGCTATTATGATGTATGCTGCAGCAAGCTGTGAAAGTCACGACGACCACTCTCACGCCAATATGGTGGGAAGCATAGAAGGCGATGGCTATCTTGCACAGGAAGATATGCCATACGGAGCAACAATTTACGAACTCCGCCCCTCAAACGACGACAGAGTAAAATATATTGTCGAATTTGACAAGCGTTATTTCGGCGGCGACGGCGAAACTGCTGATTTACGAGAAATTTATCTTGTTCATGATTATATTGTGGCTATTAATGAAAACGACCACGAAAAAATCAAAAATCTCTATTATCCAGGATTTCTCGAGCATCTCTGTGTATCCGGCGGATATGCAAATGCAGACGAATATCTTGACGGCATGAACGCATCTCTGAAAAATACACTCGGCGAAGACTTTGAAATCGACTATATCAACATTTCAAACTGTCTTCTTGAGGGCGATGAAGAAGCTGTCAATTACTTCAACTTTGCCGCTGCTGAAATTGCCACATTCGACAGCTCTCTCTTTGAGAAAATCACTTCTCAGAAAGTTGTTGAAATCGGTGGATATACCTGTTATTCAACAGGCGGAAATTCATATGTATTTGAAAAACACACTGAACCATTTAACCTGCGAATTTATCAGGTTGACGGAGAATACTATTTATTCTAAGGAGGAATTATTATGCCATTTATCAACGTAAAGACAAACACAGCTGTATCAAAAGATGCAGAAATTGCATTGAAAACGGATTTAGGAAAGGCTATTTCGGCTATACCCGGCAAATCCGAAGCATGGCTTATGGTAGGCATCGAGCCTGAATACACCCTCTATTTCAAGGGAGACGACGCACCTGCGGCTATGGTTGAGGTAAGCGTTCTCGGCTCTGCAAATTCATCTGCTTTCAATAAGCTTACAGGGGAAATCTGCGGAATACTCAACAGCAGACTTGACATCGAACCGTCACGTATATATGTAAAATATACTGCAACCTCTGATTGGGGCTGGAACGGCGGCAATTTCTAACAAAAAAGCAAAGGGCGGTCATATGACCGCCCTTAAATATTACTTCTTAAATTTATCGAAAAGGTCGCCTATTTTATCACCGATATCATCAAGACTGATTTTTGCCTTAACACCGTCGATTACCTTTTCAATCTGCTCGTCGGGAAGATCAATTCCGATAACGCTCTCAACAGCCTTTACAGGATCTTTCTTGAAATCGTCGCCGAAATCCTTATCATTCTTTACCTTGTTTACCAGTTCTTCAATTTTTTCTTTGATATCCATTGCGAATACCCTCCTTTATTTATTTGGCAACTTCATTATATCATAATAAACAGCATAAATCAATAGAATTTTCAACGGTTTGGAATATCCGTAAAAAAAATAATATCCTATTTGTGCATATCGGAGAATTTTTCGCAAATCTACTATTTTCTTCCAAAATCGCCTTGTTTTTTATCTATTTTGACTCATATCTCTTGACATATCGTCCAAAATGTTATATAATTATAATAATAACTACCCTTAAAAAGGAGAATTTCTATGGAACACCTTGAAAATCGCGAGCTGTCATGGCTTAAATTCAATAAACGAGTCATTGAAGAAGCAACAGATATAAACAATCCCTTACTGGAAAGACTTTCATTTTCCGCTATATATCAAAGTAATCTTGACGAGTTCTTCATGGTCAGAGTCGGCTCTCTCACCGACGAGGAAAAGGAGAACAACAAGAAAAAAGACAGCAAATCAGGCATGACGCCCTCACAGCAGCTTGATTCTGTTTATACTGCCGTTCGCCGACTTCAACCGAGAGTTGAGGAGGCTTTCAAAAAGAATATGGAGGAGCTTGCACCTTACGGATTTGAACACGTTGCTTTCGCTAACGCAACTCCCGAAGAACAGGCATTTCTCGAACTTTATTTCAAGCGTGAAATAAAGCCGTTTATTACGGGTATTCTCGTTAATGACGCATTGCCTTTCCCGTTTCTGAAAAATAAAGAGCTCTATGCCGCTGTTCATATCGCCTCAAAAAAGGGTGCAGTAGTGGGAATAATCCCTGTATCACATGAACATTCCGACCGCATTATCCCCCTCGGCAGGGACGGTAAACGCTTTATACTTCACGAGGAAGTCGTTCTTCAATTTGCCCACCTCATGTTTAAGGGCTGCAAGATACAGGACAGGGCAATTATACGTGTTACAAGAAATGCTGATATTATGGTGAATAACAAGGGTGCGGACTTCCGCGACCGCATGGAGGAGCTTGTAGTAAAGCGTACAAAGCTTGCCGCTGTCCGCCTTGAAATATCCAACCAGTTCAGCCGTGAAGCGGTGGATTATATCTGCAAAAAGCTGAAAATCGGAAATGTCCGCGTGTTCAACTCAAACATTCCTCTGGATTTGTCATATCTGTTCAGATTACAGGAACTTGATATGTCACCCGAGCTTCATTTTGAAAGCCGACTTCCGAGAAAAACGGCAATGCTGGCAGATAACCGCCCTGTATTCACGCAGGTGAAGTCAAAGGATATCCTGTTAAGCTATCCTTTTGAGTCCATGACAACGTCGTTTATACGACTTTTAGAAGAATCAGCCGTTGACCCGAAAGTCACTTCAATAAAAATTACCCTGTACCGCCTTGCACGCAACAGCAAGGTTATAAGTGCACTGTGCACCGCCGCTGAAAATGGCAAGGAAGTTCTTGTTATGATTGAGCTCCGTGCAAGATTTGACGAGGCCAATAATATCGAGTGGTCAAAGATACTCCAGAAAGCAGGCGTGAATGTTATTTACGGGCCTAAAGAGTTCAAGGCACATTCCAAGCTGCTACTTATAACACGCAAGAGTACAGGAGATAAATTCGATTATGTAACACAGGTAGGAACAGGCAACTACAACGAAAAGACATCCTCGCTGTATACAGACCTTATGCTGCTTACCGCTGACCGTGAAATTGCAGAAGATGCAGAACAGGTATTTGATTGCCTGCTTAAAGGCACCTTTGTGGAAAAGACAAATAAACTGCTTGTATCGCCTTATGCTTTGCTGCCACAGGTGCTTGAAATGATAGACGAGCAGATTGAGATTGCTAAAAATGGCGGAAAAGGCTATATTGCCGCAAAGGTTAACTCTCTTAACGATAAATCGATTATTGATAAGCTTGTGGAGGCTTCACAGGCAGGAGTTAAAATTGAACTCCTTGTAAGAGGAATATGCTGTATTATCCCCAAGGTTGAGGGATATACCGATAATATCACCGTCCGCAGCATTGTGGGAAGATTTCTTGAGCATAGCCGTATATTCATATTCGGTAAAAACGCTAAAGAACAAAAGATATATATCGGCTCTGCTGACTTTATGAGCAGAAACACAATCCGCCGCGTAGAGGTAGCCGTTCCCATTGAGGATGAAAAGCTTAAAAAACGTATACGCGAGATGTTCAATATCATGATGTCCGACAACGTGAAAGCAAGAGAGCTGCAAAACACTGGCAGATATATCCGTGTTGAGCCGCAGGAGGGAGAAGAACCTCTTAATTCACAGGAATACTTCTATGAGGAAGCATACCGCCGCCTTGAAGCAAAGGCTGTCCGTCAGGAACGTATGAAAGATGTACGTGCGAAAAAGCAGACAGCAAAGCCTCCGGCTAAAAAGACAAAAATAAAGAAAACCAATAAATAAAAATTTAACGAACATTATAGAGATTTATTGGGGAAGAACCTTTCTTCAGAAAGGTTTTCCCCAGCAAGTTTCAATGATACTTCGTTAAATTCTTATTTGTCAAACTGAATTTAAAAAATCCAGAGAAGAAAAATCTTCTCTGGATTTTTTCATCGGACACGGCACGCCGTGTCCCTACATTAATTACGCATTACGAATTATTTTACGTAAACTCCCACAATTTCCGCAATATAAGCACGGTGATAGGGGTCAGTATCGAAGAACTGTGCAGGGATTCCGTCATCTGTAAGAAATCCGCTTTCCTGCATATCGTAAGCGTAAAGCTTGCGGCATACGAGAACAAGGTCAGCCTGCTCGATACCTACAGCACCCTGCAAATCAGCAGGTGAAAGACCTGTTTCTGCCATTTTGTCGCAGTCTCTGCCTGAATGTGAGCCGCAGTAAGCCAAAGCCTTGCGGTATTCCTCACCGAGGAAAGATGCTGTGAAAAGCTCGCCTTTCTCCACAAAATCGTATGTGTAGCGATTTGGGCGGATATAGCAGGTAAGCACATTCTTATTCCAGAGAACGCCAAGCTGTCCCCATGACGCTGTCATGGTGTTGAAGCTGTCCATTGTGCCGCCCGTGAGAAGCATCCACTCCTTACCGATTTTTTCAAATGGATTGAATGAAAGCTCTGATAATTCGATTTTTCTGAATGACATAAATAATTCCTCCTCTGACTATACCAACAAGTCAGCACAGAGGCTCCCTGCGGTATGTCGCTTAATGTGAAACTCTTAACGCAGATTTATATCTCAATCTGAGTTTGTCTGTGATAAGAGCGATAAATTCGGAGTTGGTAGGCTTACCCTTGCAGGTGTTGACCGTATATCCGAAGAATGAATTGAGGGTGTCGATATTTCCTCTGTCCCACGCAATTTCTATAGCGTGGCGTATCGCTCTTTCAACTCTTGATGAAGTTGTATCATATGTGTTTGCAACGGTGGGATAAAGCATTTTTGTAACGCTTTCAAGAAGTGCCTTATCCTCAATGGAATAGAGTATAGCTGAACGGAGATAGTGATAACCCTTTATATGGGCAGGCACTCCAAGCTGGTGAATAATATCTGTGATTACTATTTCCATATCGTCGCTTAAACTGTTTGCTCTGTCGCCGAGAGCAGATGTTATAGCATTGAACAGGTCGTCTGCGTCACATGGTTTCAGCAGAAATTTTGCTCCGCCGTTTTCCATAACCTGTCTTTCGATGAATTCATTGTCTATATCCGAAGTAACGATGAATGCAGGGAATTTTACTCCCAGCTCACGCACCTTTTTCATAATTGTAACTGCGTCGCCGTCATGGGCTGTAATATCAAGAACAGCTGCGTCAGGAGTGTCATTTTTTATAGACTCCACAATTATACCGCAGTCCTTGCGTCTTGTGTAAGCATACATTCCTTTTTCTCTTAATTTGTTTGCAATGCTTACACCTGCTGCTGTGTCATCAGCAATAAGTACCTTTACTTTGTTGTTCATCTCTTTGTTCCTCCGTTTAAATCCTTTCATCCGAAAACGCCTTTGTTTTCGACATAAAGAATTATATCACGGAAAATAGTCTGTCGTCAACGAAAGTTAATATGTAAATTCAACGCTTTAAATCTGGAAAAGTCGTTTTTTGTTTGTTTTTGAGATTTTTGTCGAGAAATATTGGAATAACAAAGAAAAGTGAACTCGTTCTGAATAAAACTCAACGTTTTTTCTTCATATTGAAAAGAATACCGTCGGCTATATTACGCACCCTCGTTCCAGGTGGGAACATTCTGTCGGCAAACTTTTCAAGCTTGTTCTTTTCGTGTATACGCTGTAAATTGGGGATTGTAGGAGCGTCAGTAATACTTTCGCTCCACTTTTTATATGCATCTGCAGGCATATTATTTTTCAGCAGTCCCACATCCATAGAACCGCCATGTTCAGCTATAAGCTTAAGGGGCAGTTCAAAACCATTATATTCAAGACTTTGAGAAATATTCCCGAAATGCCGCTGAAAAAGCTCGCTGAAATCATGTTCGCCACGGCACATATCGGAAATATCAGCCATTGCGTTGAAAATCGCCCTTTCTGTTTCATTAAATGCGGAAATATCGGCTTTTTTACAGCAACCATACACGAAAAATCCGAGTATGTAAGGACTTCCGCAGAAATCACTCAAAGCTGTTTTATTTCTCGGTATATCGAAGATATAAGCCGAATAAATGCCGAACGCAAGATGAAGTGCAAGAAAAGCTGCGGTATCATAGTCGTAAACCTGCTTTGACTGTACAAAGCTGCGGACTCTGCCCGACTTTATCATATTTGCCGTAGTATCGGCAAGAAGAAGTGCTTTTGCACCTTTCATAATGGGAGTTTCAACATCGGCTGAAATATCGCCGCCTATGTGAAGATGAGCCGCCGCCGAAGCCTTTCCCTTTTTGAGAATAGTGTCAAATATGATGCCGTTATTGTTTTCGCCGATGTCAATTTCGTTGGAAATTAGGATTTTTCCGCTTATACCGCACTTTTCCGCCATACGCAGAACTATTTCACGGGGATAGACCGTATGTGCAATGATAATAATATTCTTTCCGCAGTTTATCGCCGTATCTAAAAGCTTTTTGCCGAAAGCTCTTGGAAATGCGTATTTTTCAACCGTTTCACATTCATATCGGATAAGCGATTCTTTTTCTTCATCGGTAATTTTATGCTTTTTTGCATAGATATCATATATTTGTGCCAGCGTAACAGAACATTTATCGGTAAATTTTCGCTTTGCCTCGGTTTCCGCCTCAATACGCAGATCCACAAAGGATTTTTTTCCGTTTCCCGTCAGCTTATACTCCCTTTCCATAATAAGAAAAATATCATTTTCCTCTGAAAACGGGAATATCAGCAGAGAGCCGAAAAGTCGAAAGCTTACAGCTTTTATGCCGTTGTCACGTATTGCCGCCGTCATCTTATCCATAACCTCACGCTGGTCACGGGTAAGGGGGACGGTTATTTTAAAGTCATTATTCATCGGAAATAATTGCCTCCTTTACCACACAGCGACTGTTGTTTCGGTAGTTTCGCTTACAGATGTGCTTGTTGTATCTGTAGTATCAGTTGACACTGCGGTGGTAACAGTCGTTGTTGACGTTTCATCGTACTGCGGCACAAGCTCCTCTCCACCACGAAGTATAAGATATTCGTCAAGTGACAGCGTGCCGTCGGAGTTGTAGGTTTTAATGAAAGCGTCTTTATTTGTGTAGATATCGGAGAAAGCTCCCTCCTCATCATGGAGGTATTTGCCGTACCACAGACCGAAGAAAGACCATACCGCATTGTCACGGAATGACATATCCATATCGGGGAGAGTACTGCACTCGCTTATTGCTATAAGCTTTTCCTTGCCCACAATATTCTGCAAAGCCAAAAACTGTTCATATCGGCTTCCGAAATCCTTTTCGGGGGGGAGGTATATATCAAGTGAAGCTATATCGAATGTATTCTTATCAACAAGTGTCTTGTCGTTCTGACCGTTCCACACCCAGATAAGATTGTCAAGCTCGAAATATTCGGTATATCTTGTATACATCAGGTTCCACAGCCATTTATAGTCCCTTACAGAGCCTGCACCCCACCAAAACCAATCACCCGAAGCTTCATGGAGAGGTCGCCATAACACAGGCACACCCTTATTTTTCAGCGACATAAGCTGTCCCGCCATATTATCAAGGTCAAGGATAATGCCATAGCACTGCTCGGAAATTTTTCCCTCGCCGTAAAGTCCACGTATTTCCTCCTGTGAAAGCTTTGCAATGTCGATATCAGTTACAGCATCAGACAGGCGGAAATCTGTATCCTTTGTGTATACCGAGGGCTTTTTCTTTGAGGGGGCTTCCCAGTACCACATAAGTCCTACTATGCCGCCCTTGTAGTGCCATTCCGCACAAGCGTCAATATCCTTGAATGTGCTGTCGAAGCTGTTGCCCGAATTGTGCATAGCAGAAAAGCGGATTACAGGATATTTTCCTGTAGTCTGATAAATCAGCTCCAATTCCTTGTTTGTCTCATCAGAGGCATACTGTCCCGTAAGAGTATATTTACCGTAGTTTTCAGTCAAGAAGCTCATAAGTTCCTTTGCCGACTCCCCTGCATCCTCATTGGAAAGGCTGTTTTCGGCTTTGTACTGTATTGTACTTAATGAGGTGTTATTTGAAAGCTTGAGATAATCAAGCTTTAAATCGCCGTCAAGAGGGCGAAGCTCGATTTTTGTCTTTCCCTTTGTAAGAAATACGCCGTAAAGGGTAATAAGTGTGAAATCTTCACCCTTTTTTGTAGCAAAGGTTGCAGTTTCCTTTTCATTTACGGATACACGACAGTTTACAATTTTATTCGAAGCTATGCTGAAAGACAGGTCGTAATGCTGATTGCTCGGAGCGTCAACTTCGAATATAACATATGCACTTCCGTCTTTTTTAAACCCCGTAATATATCCGTCACCGCTGAATGGCTTTATATTGGGATTTGTAGGCTTTTCATCTTCTCCATCGGCCTTTTTCTTCTCGGGAATTTCATCGCTGAATACAAGCCCCTCGGTCATTAAAGCGTCCTCGGCTTCGTATACGTTGCCTGTACGCTTTTTCTCAATTTCGGGATATGAAATCGGATAGTCAGGATATGTCTCCGCAGGAATTGTGGTGACAGCCTCTGTGGGAGCTGTTGTTTCCTCAACTTCGGATATAGATATATCGCTGTCTTTCTGCACCTTTTTATTGTCACAGGCAGCAAATGAGGTAATTGTAACCGCCGCCGCTGTAATAAGTGCTGTTATTTTTTTAATGCTCATGCTTTAATGTCCTCCGCTTATGCAGTAATTGTATACGTTTCTCCCTCAATTGTATCAAATACAATTGCACCGTCCTCGATACGGGAGTTTACTGTTGTCCCGTCACATATAACACTTGCCGCACCGCTGACTCTCAAACGACATACACCGCCGCAAAGAGAAATTATCTCGGCTTTCACAAGTCTGCCGCTTTTCCAGCTCATAGAAACCTCAAAACCGCCCTTGGCACGAAGTCCCTTTATACTGCCCTCGCTCCATTCTTCAGGAAGTGCAGGGAGAAGTGTAATTGTGCCTGCTGTACTCTGTAAAAGAGCCTCGGTAATTGCCGCAGTTCCGCCGAAATTACCGTCAACTCTGAATGAGGGTTCTTTGTTGATAAGGTTTGGATTGGTGGAGTGGGTAATAAGCTTTTTGAGGTTTTCATATACCATGTGACCGTCGCCAAGTCGTGCCCACATATTGGTAATCCACGCACAGCTCCAGCCTGTATGACCGCCACCGTGAACAAGTCGGCGAACAAGAGTAGCTCTTGCCGCATCCGCAAGACGTGGAGTTTTTGCAGGGGTTATGATATCAGCAGGGTGAAGTGCAAACAGCTGTGATACGTGTCTGTGTCCTGCCTCAACTTCTTCGTAATCAGCCGCCCATTCCTTAATCTGTCCGTATTTTCCCGTTTCGGGCACGGGTATACGCTCCAGAAGCTTTTTCAGCTTATCCGCAAAAGTGCTGTCCCTGCCGAGAATTTCAGCCGCTTTTATAACATCGTTGAAAAGAACGGAAATTATCTGGGAATCCATAGAGGGGCCTATACACAGGCTGCCTGTAACTCCTTTTTTGGTTATATATGTATTTTCAGGAGATACAGAGGGACAGGTAACAAGTCTGCCTTCGCCGTCGTCAATGAGAAATTCCGCAAAAAATTCAGCAGCGGATTTGAGGATGTGATACTTTTCCTCAAGAAATTCACGGTCAAGTGTATATTCGTAATGCTCAAATATATGAAGTGCAAGCCATGCACCGCCTGTTACCCATAAAGTGGAGGGCATCCACAAATCCTGCGGTGCTGTATCGCCCCATATATCGGTGTTATGGTGGCAGACAAAGCCCTTGCCTATGCCGTACATCTCCTTTGCCGTAACAGAGCCGTTTTCAGCTACACGCTCCAGCAAATCAAACAGGGGGAGATGACATTCCGACAAGTTACAGCTTTCCGCACACCAGTAGTTCATCTCTGTATTGATATTCACACTGTAGCGGCTTCCCAGTTTCGGGAGCATATCCTCATTCCAGATACCCTGCATATTCATAGGCTGTGTGCCTGCACGGCTTGCGGCTATCATGAGATATCTGCCATAGTTGAAATACAACTCTATAAGCTTATTGTCGTGTATCAGACGTTCACAGTCCATGCTGTCCATTACGTCACCTTTAAGACGTGTAAGACGCTGTTCTGTGGAATATCCACTTAAATTTTCGCCGCTGTTGTCGTTGAGTGTAAACTCAACACGGTCAAAAAGCTCTTTGTAATCAGAAACATGGCGGTAATAAAGCTCGTCATAGGAGCAGTCAAGTGCCATTTCAGCGTCAACCTCTGCCGATTCTATATAATTTTCGGTGTAAAAGCTTGTTCTTGCGGAGAGGATTAGCATAACGGAATCTGCATTTTTTACGGATATTTTATTTCCAACAGTTTCAACTGTGCCGCCATCTGCCTTTGCACCAAGGCAAGCGGCGAAGAATATTCCGTCTGCACTGCCTGTACCGCCTGTAAATATAAGCATATTATCGCCGCAGGGACGGTTTTCGTCATAATAGTCATCTCTGCCGCCAAGTCCGCAGGTAAGGCTGATACTGTTCGGGGTATCGCTGTGGATATCAACAACCATTACCTGGTCGGGAGCAGAACAGAAAACATTTCTCGTATAAAGCACGCCGTTTGCTGTAAAACTCACGCCTGTTACAGCTGTGGAGAGGTCGAGTATACGGGAATAATCCCTTATTTTGCCGCCTATTTCCATTGATATGGTCAGGTCGCCCAAAGGCATATAATGACGCATATTCTCGGGAACTCCCTGCATTTTTGTAAATGCAACTCTTTCAGCCGCCGGAATATCCCCTGCTTTCAGAAGCTCACGGACTTCTGCAAGTCCTTCTTTTGCGTCGGGATTTATTCTGTGGCGAAGTCCGCCAGACCAGACGGAATCCTCGTTAAGGCGGATAAGTTCATCGGCAGCCTTGCCGTATACCATGCCGCCCATTCTGCCATTGCCGACGGGCAGTGCCTCGCTGAAATCCCTTGCAGCTGATTTGTATTTGAGTAATGTTTCAGTCATAATTTTCTCCCGAACCGTAGTTCATCGTTTACTTATAGATATACATCTTACATTATATCACAAAGTTTCTGAAATTGCAATATTGAGATAACAAGTGAAAATGCTGTGAAGCAAAAGTGATAATTTGGTGATTTTAACTATTGCATTATTCGACAATATATGATATAATGTATAAAAATTTATTTTAAAGGAGAAAATCACTATGTCTAAATGTTTTAACTGCGGTGCTGAATTTGAAGGCGGCTACTGCCCCGACTGCGGAGTTCCTGCAAGCAATTCCACCCCCGCACCTGCTCCAAGACCTCAGGCTTACAATCCTCCCCCTGTTTACAACAACATCAACGTAAACAACAACGAGGTTACAACTGTAGGCGGCTGGTTCGGCTGGCAGCTTCTTATCAGTGTACTCGGTCTTATCGGTATTATCATCGTGCTCTGCGTTTCCCGTGACCAGTCAGCAAAGAACTTTGCAAAGGCAAGCCTTATCTGGATGGCTATTGCAGTTGTTCTCGTTATTATTTTAATGGCTCTCGGCGTTTTCGCAGGTATTGCGGCTTCTGAAATGTAAAAAATTTACCTCTCCATATTAACTTATGCAGTGGTATAAAAGCATGACAAGACACTTTTGATGTTTTTATCAAAAGTGTCTTTGTGTTTGTTTATGGAATTACTTTAGGGAATTTCTAAAAAAAATTTGTTTTTGTGTTACACCCTGACGCTTTTGATTGAATGTATAAGTGAAAGTTATCCATGGAAAAATTTTCGGGAGGAATGTTTATGACAGGAGAAAAATATTGCTCGCTCTATAAAAAATCACCTGATATTGCGTTCAGGGCAATATTTGATGAATATCTGAATTATGTCTATACAATTATATACAACAAACTCAGAAGCTGCGGTTCGGCAGAGGATATTGAGGAGTGTGTTGGTGATACATTCGCTGATATTTATATGAAATATGATACTGAAAATGTATTCAGCGGCGAACTTAAAAGCTATATCGGTACTGTTGCCAAACGCAAAGCTATTAACCGCTATCACAGTATTATGTCGGAAAAACGCCATATTGAGGATATGGAGGAGGAAAATATGTCGCTTATAGCCTCCGATTCCGATATGGAAAAGGACTTGGATATGAGTGAACTGAGGGATATTATGCTTGGAAAAATTATTGAACTCGGCGAACCCGATTCCACTATTATTATCCAGAAATTCTATTACAATCGTTCTTCGTCCGAAATAGCTGAAATAGTTTCAATGAGTGCGGCAAATGTCAGAATGCGTTGTAAACGTGCAATGACACGACTGCGTTCAATGCTTGAAGCAGTGGGCATAACAATCTGAGGAGGCGGAAATATGAATAAAAATGATAAATTCAGATGCTTTGAAAACGCTGATGATGATTTTATTGAAAAGCTGTCAGACACTCCTATAATCAGTAATTCTGAAAAGGAGAGAATGTTTAAAATGAGTATGAAAAGATTCAACACTATGGATAAAGGTAAATCTGACGTTAAGGAAACAGTTTATGGCGATAGCGTTGAGGGCGTTGAGAAATACAAGCGTTCAAAATGGTATGTGTCTTATATGACGACTGCAGCTTGTATGGTGCTGATTGTCGGAATTGCCGTTACTGCCTTTTTAATGAATAATAACGACGAAAATCCTGCTGTGACTGACCCTGCTGTTCTTTCAACGCAATCAACTGAGGATTCCGCTACAACTGAAACAACCTCAATTTCAACAACTTCTGTAACAACTTCCGCTGCTGATGTTGTATCGGGAACGTCAGTTTCGACCACTTCTGTTGTTTCAGAAACCAATACAGATTCTGTAATTGAAAATACAACCGCCCCCGACACATCCGTTACATCGGAAACTACTACGGACTCTATAACTGAAAATACCGCTGAACCCGAAACTACCGTTTCAGCCTATGAACAGGAACTCATCGACAAAGCACAGACTTTATTTGAAACCGCCTGCGAAAACTATTGGATGTACAGATACCACCCTCCTTTTGATTTCATAGACCCTGAATATGACGAAAATGGAAATATTATCGGAGGGTCCTGGAACTGGAAATACACGGAAACTGGAGAAGATCTTGGCTACATTATCAAGAATCCAGAAATTAAATCAATTGACGATGTGCTTGAAGAATATTATAAAACTTTCAGTGACCGTTACACCGATGATATAAGGGAGTATTATAAGGAATATAATGGAAATGTCTACTTGTATACTGGTGGCAGAGGACATAATATTTCTTATAAAGATTCCCATGTATCCGAATTTCAGCGTATTGAGGGCGACGAGATTTTCTTTACAGTCGATATCAGCTACTACGACAATATACCTTATGAGAAAGACGGCTTCTCAATTGTAAAGGAAACTTTCTCTGTAATTGTTCAGCCCGATGGTTCATGGAAGGTCGGACAATTTCATATACCTTACTGATAAAATATCGACCTATATGGGCATCATCTTTGTCTACTAACATTTTAGGGATTGGTCTAAAAAATAATCCTCCCTATATTAACTGTGATGTTCCTGTAGGAGAATGTATACGTGTTATTGAGGAGAACCTTTCTTCAGAAAGGTTCTCCCCCGATAAATGCATATATATTTTCCTACAAGGGCATCGCTGTTATTCACGGGGAGGATTTTTTGTACCTCTGATTGTTATTCCCTCGTCGTAGCTGTCAAGGAAATGATGCCTGTTTTCGCCGATATGATAAGAAATAAGCGTTTGCAGATTGACATTTTCCGCACTTCTGAAAATATTCATATCAACAGCAGGATTTGTCTGCCGCAGCTGTGCAAGGAGTTCTTTTATCTCCGCACGCTTTGAGCCTTGCTCCGATTTTTCCGACATCGAACAGGCACAGCGTATAAACGACAGCCCGTTATGCTCCGTCCAGTCCACGATATCAGCCTCACGAACGAGATAAAGAGGGCGGATAAGCTCCATACCGCTATAATTTTCTGAATGAAGCTTCGGCATCATGGTCTGCATCTGTGAGCCGTAGAGCATACCCATAAGTATTGTTTCTATAACATCATCAAAATGGTGTCCCAGTGCAATTTTATTGCATCCCAGCTCCTGTGCCTTTTTGTACAGCCACCCACGCCTTAACCGTGAACATAAAAAGCAGGGGTTTTTCGGAGATTTTTCTGCCGAGTCGAATATATTTGTCTTATAAAAGGAAACAGGCAGGTCAAGAAGCTTGCAGTTTTCCTTTATTTTTTCAGCATTTTCCTCGCTGTAGCCAGGGTCCATAGCGATATATTCCGCTTCAAAAGGGATTTCTCCGTTACGCTGTAACCGCCTTATACACAACGCCATTAATATGGAGTCCTTGCCGCCTGAAATACACACAGCAATTTTATCCCCCTCGTTTATAAGGCGGTAATCACGTACTCCACGGCGGAATTTTGTCCATATCTTTCTGCCGAATTTATTACATATACTTTCTTCTGCCTGATTTATCATAACATCACCCATTTACATTATAGGCGGAAATCCGACATATGTCAATAGAAAATTATAACTTATTTCGCCAAGTTTCGGATAATTCTTCAAGAGTTAGTTGACGGAGTAATACCTTTTTTATCCTTGCGTTTTTGTTTTATTCTTTGTCTTTGAGCCCACCATTCATGGTCTTCATTTTTCTGTAAGTGCCAACATTCCTTTTTGAGACAATCTTTGTGTCGTATCTGCTTTACTGTCATATATTTACTATGTAATTCACAATAACCTGCTACATTATCAGAACACGTTCCGAATAAACAATCAAACATAATAAACTCTCCTTTCATCATCGGCTTTGCACTATACTGTAATCCAAATAGCCATTAGCTGCGGAGTTCAAGTCTGGCATAATAATTATTATTCCGTTACCGTCTGACAGCTGACTGTCTTTGATTAGTTCGTTGTAAGAATAATCTCTGCGATCAGCAAGTCTTTCCTCCGCAATTCTGACGTTGTCCTCGTAATACTTTGAATAACTCATGAATTTTACCTCCTGAAAAATTTTTCGTCTTTGTGTTTTTGCTTCTTGGCTGGCTCCGCTTGTCCTGTTTATATATAACACAAAAAGCCAAAATGTTACACTTTTTGACAACATTTTCAAAACTTTGTATACCTGCACAAAAAATAGTGTTTGTAATAGTAATAAACACTGTTGAATAGTGGGCGTGTTGATTTTATTGTCCGTCTGGTTATGCAATGTTTTTTGTCCTGTTTATATATAACCAAAAGAGCCAAATCCTTACAATTTTTGACAATATTTTTAAAACTTTGTATATCTGCACAAAAATGGTGTTTGCAATTGTGATAAACTCCCAGCGTGTAGAAAAAAAGCATATTTTATATCGGACACGGCACGCCGTGTCCGCAATTTCGGAATGAAATTTGCTTTTTGCGGCGGTTTTCGCCCTCATATATATAAGCACAAAAAAAGAAAAAAGTAGGATTTAAATTGTTAGCACATGCTAATTCGAAAATATTGCAATTATCCATTAAAAGTGATATAATTAAGAGTAGAACGATTTTCCGATGTAAAGCGACAGAGGTAAAATATGAAAAGAATTACTGTTATCACAGGTCACTACGGCTGCGGAAAGACTAATCTCTCCGTAAACCTTGCCCTCAATGCGGCAAAAATCTGGAAAGATGTCACCGTTGTTGACCTTGACCTTGTAAACCCCTACTTCCGCACAGCTGATTTCAAAAAGCTATTTGAGGAAAAGGGAATAAACCTTATTGCCCCCGATTTCGCCAATACAAATCTTGACGTTCCCTCGGTGCAGTTCGATATTGAACAGCTTGCCGCAGGTGACGGCTGTCTTATTATTGACGTAGGCGGCGATGATGCAGGTGCTTTTGCCCTTGGCAGACACGCACAGGCACTCAATAATTACGGCGATGAGCTTGATATGCTCTATGTCATAAATCAGCGTAGAAATCTCACGGAAACTGCCGATGAAGCCGTTTCGCTCATGTATGAGATTGAATCCGCTTCACGCATGAAGCATACCGCCGTTGTAAACAACACAAATCTCGGCTGTGAGACTACAGCCGAGATTATCGCACAATCGAAAAATTTCGCAGACGAAGTATCGGCAAAAACGGGACTTCCCCTTGCCTTTACAACCTGCCCCGAGGATTTATGCGAATCCCCCGAAAACAACGATATACTCCCCATAAAGGTATTTGTTAAGCCTTTATGGGAAATATAAACCAAAACTGTATATGAAAGTGTGGTGTAAGAATTGGCTAAAATGACTGTTATTACAGAACGCTGTAAGGGCTGTGGTCTTTGTACTGCTGCCTGCCCTAAGAAAATTGTTGAGCTTCAGAAAGAGAAGCGTAACAAGAAGGGCTATTTCTACGCTGTATGTACCGATCAGGACGCTTGTATCGGCTGTGCTATGTGTGCTATGATGTGTCCCGATTGTGCAATCACTATTGAAAAGTAAATGAAAGGAGCTTAAAGCTTTGGAAAGAAATCTTATGAAGGGCAACGAAGCTCTTGCAGAGGCTGCTATCAGAGCAGGCTGTAAATGCTTCTTCGGTTACCCTATTACTCCCCAGACAGAGCTTGCCGCATATATGGCAAAGCGTATGAATAAGGCAGGCGGCGTATTTTTACAGGCTGAGTCCGAAATTGCCGCTATAAATATGGTTCTCGGTGCAGCTTCCACAGGTGTGCGTGCCATGACATCATCTTCATCTCCCGGAATTTCCCTTAAGAGCGAGGGTATTTCCTATCTCGCAGGTTCTGACCTCCCTGCTGTAATCATCAACGTACAGCGTGGCGGCCGTGGTCTTGGCGGTATCCAGCCTTCACAGGCTGACTATTGGCAGGCTACAAAGGCTCTCGGTCACGGCGATTTCCACCTCATGGTATATGCTCCTGCTTCTGTACAGGAAATGGTTGACATGGTAGTAAAGGCTTTCGATAAGGCTGACGAGTACCGTGTACCTGCTATGATTCTTGCTGACGGTCTTCTCGGTCAGATGATGGAGCCTGTTTCATTCCCTGAAATCAGTGCTAATCCCACAGACAAGAGCAGCTGGGCTGCTGACGGTCACAAGGGCAAGAGAGAGCACCACATCATCAACTCCCTCTACCTCAAACCCGATGAGCTTGAAAAGTCTGTTCAAGACAGATTTGCAAGATACGAGGCTATTAAGGAGAATGAAACTGACGCAGAGCTTTACCTCACAGAGGACTGCGATATTCTTCTTTGTGCATTCGGTGCTACTGCAAGAGTTGTAAAATCCGCTGTTAACGAGGCAAGAGCACAGGGTATCAAGGCTGGACTTTTCCGCCCCAAAACACTCTGGCCCTTCCCTGTAAAGGAGCTTAACGAGGCTGCAAAGAATGCCAAGAAGCTTCTTTCCGTTGAAATGTCAATGGGACAGATGATTGACGATATCAAGCTTGCTATCAACTGCTCAAAGCCTGTTGAGTTCTATGGCCGTACAGGCGGTATTATTCCCAATCCTGCTGAAATTCTGGCAGAAATCAAAAAAGTCGGAGGTGCTGAATAATGGCAGTAGTATTTGAAAGACCAAAGTCACTTGTTGACGTTCCTACACATTACTGCCCTGGTTGTACTCACGGTATCGTTCACAGACTCGTTGCAGAGGTTATGGACGAAATGGGTATCGAGGGCGATACAGTAGGCGTATGCCCTGTTGGCTGCTCCGTTATGGCTTATGACTATTTCGGCTGCGATATGATTGAAGCTCCCCACGGTCGTGCCCCGGCTGTTGCTACAGGCGTTAAGCGTACAAATCCCGATAAGTTTGTATTTACATATCAGGGCGACGGCGACCTCGCTGCTATCGGTACAGCTGAAACTGTTCACGTTGCTACAAGAGGCGAAAATATAGTTGTTATCTTTATCAACAACACAATCTACGGTATGACAGGCGGACAGATGGCTCCTACAACTCTCCCCGGTCAGGTTACACAGACAACACCTTTCGGCCGTGATCCACAGCTTGCAGGTTACCCTGTAAGAGTGTGCGAAATGCTTTCAACTCTCACAGGTACAGCTTATGCTCACCGTGTTGCTGTTGACAGCGTTCCCCATATCCGTGACGCTAAAAAGGCTATCAGAAAGGCTTTTGAGACACAGAAGGCAAAGAAGGGCTTCTCTATCGTTGAAGTTCTTTCCACTTGTCCCACAAACTGGGGACTTACTCCCACAGAGGCTATAAAGAGACTTCAAGACGAGATGATTCCTTATTATCCCCTTGGAGTATACAAGGACACTACAGAGGAGGGCAATGAATAATGGCAGCTACAGAAATCATTCTTGCAGGCTTCGGCGGACAGGGCGTACTTTTCGCAGGTAAAATTCTTGCATACTGCGGCCTTGTTGACAATAAGGAGCTTTCATGGCTTCCCTCATACGGTCCTGAAATGCGTGGCGGTACAGCTAACTGCTCCGTATGTATTTCAGACGAGCCTATCGGTTCTCCCCTTGTAATCAATCCCGATATCCTTATCGCTATGAATCAGCCCTCATTTGACAAGTTTGTCAATGATGTAAAGCCAGGCGGCAAGGTAATTTACGACAGCACACTCATCGAAAACGAGTGCACACGTACAGATATTGAGATTTATGCTATTCCCTCATCAGAGCTTGCTGACAAGAACGAGCTCAAGGGTGGCTCAAATATCATCCTCCTTGGAAAGACACTCAAGGAAACAGGTATCTTCACTCTTGATACAATGAAGAAGTGCATTGAAAAGGTTGTTCCTCCCACAAAGGCACAGCTTATTGCAAACAACTTCAAGGCTATTGAGATTGGTATGAATAACTAAAAGCCGTTAGCTTTTGGCTCGGCAGGTTTGCTGATATATCGTTAATAATTGAGGGCGGATTTTATCCGCCCTTTTTATTTTGTAAATCTGCACAATAACACATCTAAAAAATTGACTATTACGCCGAATTTTCTATAATATAGCAAAATTACACAGAATTTTCACAAATTCTGTTTCTTTTTATGGTATAATGTTGTTACAATAGAGGGATAATAACCATTTTCTACCGAAAGGATGATTTACTATGAAGTTCACAAAAAAATTTGCCGCTGCTGCCGCTTCCGCAGTCATGGCGGTATCGTCAATCCCTGTGGCGGCTCTGAATACCTCTGCGGCTGACCACAACTACATGGAAGCACTTGCAATGTCACTGTACTTCTTCGACTCCAACGCCTGCGGAACAGGTATCACAGACGGCCCTCTCACATGGAGAGGCGACTGCCATACCTACGACGCAACAGCTTCTGTGGGCTCTCTTGATGGCTCTGCAAAGGCTGTCGTAGACCCCGACGGTGACGGAAAGGTTGACGTATCAGGCGGCTGGCATGATGCAGGCGACCACATCAAATTCAACCTCACTATCGGTTTCGGTCTGTCAAGCCTTGGTATTTCCGACTACCTCAACCCAGGAATTTATGAAAAGGCAGGCTGTCGTGACCACCTGGAATATGAAATGCGTTGGGGTGCCGACTACCTCATGAAAACCACTTTCCTTGATGATTCGGGAAAAGTTGTGGCTGTAGCTCATACTGTTGCTGAAGGCGGCACAGACCATTCGTTCTGGTCCGCTCCCGAGGTGCAGACTTACGACCGTCCCATTTTCTGGCTGACCGCTTCTGATAACAACTCCTCTGTAAGCTGCGAAATGGCGGCAGGACTTGGTGCGGCTGCTTATGTATTCAAGGATTCAGACCCCGAATATTCCGCAAAATGTGCAAAATATGCAAAGGCACTTTTAGAGTTTGGTACAAAGCACGTTGGCAACAATACGGGCGGTATCGGCGGATTTTACAGCACTGACGCTCAATATCAGGACGAAGAGGCTATTGCACAGGCTTGGCTTTGGATTGTGGGCGAGGGCGATAAGCCTACCCGTGTGCCCAAGAATAAGGATTACGGCGGAAGCCAGTACGACGGCTGGGTTTACTCATGGGATAAGGTATGGCAGGGCTATGCGGCTCTGATGTACAAGGCTACAGGCGATAAGGCTTTCAAGGACGAGCTCATTGTTGAAATCGAAGGACAGGGCGGCATGAAAGTGGGCAAGTACAACACCAACGGCTGGGGTACTTCACGTATCAACTGTGCTATACAAATGGACGCTTATGTTGTTGCAGACGGCGACCCTAACAGCGAATATGCACAGGGTGCAAAGTGGCAGCTTGACTATATCCTCGGCGATAACAACCTCGGCTACAGCTTCCTGTTAGGCTTCGGCGATAAGTGGCCCGTACATATCCACCACCGTGCAGCTAACCCCGGCGGTGAGGGTATCACATCGGCACAGAATCCTGCGGCTAAATATACCAACTACGGTATGCTTGTAGGCGGTATTGACGCTAACGGCTACGAGGATCACGCTGACAGATATCAGTATACCGAGGGTGCCCTGGATTACAACGGCTGTTTTGCTATTGCAAGCGCTTGTGCTTCTAATCTTTTCGGCGGTGATGCTACAACATTTGACGCTATAAAGAACTCCGCCGCTGAAATCAACGCTGATTTCAAGTTTGCTGATGAAACAACCACTCCTACTGAACCACCTACAGATCCACCCACAGCTCCTCCTGATTATATTATCTACGGCGACGCAAACTGTGACGGATACGTTACAATTGCTGACGCTGCTGCTATATTCCAGTCTATCGGCAACCCTGATAAATATGCACTCTCTGACGAGGGTATGCTTAACGCTGATGTCAACGGCGAATCAGGTATAACTCCTGATGACGCAATTGTCATTCAGAAAGTTGATGCAGGCATGCTGTCACAGAGTGAACTTCCGCTTTAAACTATATCAGCTACACCGCATAGCTTTGGCTGTGCGGTGTTTTGCGTATTATCGCAGAAAAGCGTTTCTGTTTTTGTTTATCTGCACCTGAATATATGCGTTTAATTTTACGTTAAATAGCATATTCTTTTACCATTATATAAAAATTTATTAAGCATATATGTATTATCAATTTATGTATTTACAAAAAATCAAAAATAGCATACATTTTGTGCAATTGCATAATTTTTTTACCGTGAATATATACAAATCCAACAAAACAAATATAGTCAATACGGAGAAATTCACTTAAAACACGCCGTTTTTACCAAAATGTAACTATTGTGTAACCACTACGTTACCAAAAGTTGACAGAAATTATGTATAATAAATGTATAAACGTATTATAGGCACGTTTTATTATTTAAGAAAGAAGTGTGATGTAAATGGTTAATTTCAGAAGAATTAAGTCAGCCGTTCTCAGCGGAGTAATTGCTGCTGCATCAGTAGCAGGATCATTCACAACAGTTGCCCCCTCAATAACTGTAAACGCTGCAAGTGACGACTACGCAAAACTCCTCCAGTACTCTCTCTATCTCTACGACGCTAACATGTGCGGAAGCGAGGTAGGCGAAAAGTCAGGTTTGTCATGGCGTGATGACTGCCATACTGACGATGAAGTACAGGGCGGTTTCCACGATGCAGGTGACCACGCAATGTTCGGTCTTCCTCAGGGCTATACAGCTTCATCTCTCGGCTGGAGCTACTATGAGTTCAAGGATGCTTACCAGGCAACAGGTCAGGATGAACACCTTAAGATGATTACAGACCATTTCTGTGATTTCTTTAAGAGATCCACAAAGCTCAACGGTTCTTCCGTTTCAAACTTCCTCTATCAGAAGGGCGACGGTACTGTTGACCACAGCTATTGGGGTCCTCCCGAGAATCAGGGCAGCGGCAGAAAGATGTTCTGGACATCAGGCGGTGCTTCTGATATCGCTGCTGACTACGCTGCAGCTCTTGCTCTGAACTATATCAACTTCGGCAATGCAGAAGACCTTAAGTATGCTGAGGCTCTCTACAACTTCTCAACACAGCACAACGCTGTTGCTACTGACGGCCCTAACGGCTTCTACAAGTCCAGCGGATGTCAGGATGAGCAGGCTAACGCAGCTGGTTGGCTCTACATCGCTACAAAGAATGAAAAGTACAAGAACGACTGTGCTTCCAAGCAGACACAGTACCTCGGCTGGGTTGACGGCTGGGATAACAGAGGTCTTGGTGCAGCTTGCGTTTACGCTCACATCACAGGCGACTGGGGTAAGGTAAACAGCTACATCGGCGGTCAGGCTTCAGGCAGCAACTACCTCTTTATGGATAAGTGGGGCAGTGCTCGTCTTAATACAACAATGCAGTTCTGTGCTCTCGCAGCTACAAAGAACTCAAATGCTGATTTCAAAAACTGGGCAAAGGGTCAGATGGATTATATCACAGGCAGCAACCCTGCAAATACTTGCTTCGTTGTAGGATTTGCTAGCAATTCTGCAAAGAACCCTCACCACAGAGCAGCTTCCGGCTATACAAGCTATGAGCAGTTCAATATGAACAACTGGAATCCCGATGGTGACCACATGAGTCCCTATAGCTCATTTGGTCCTAACTCACACACACTCGTCGGTGCTCTCGTAGGCGGTCCTTGTGACGCAAGCGGTTCATACCACGATAATATGGGCGACTACATCTGTAACGAAGTTGCTATCGACTACAATGCAGGTTTCGTTGGTGCATCAGCTGGTCTCTACCACTTCTACAAGACAGGTAAGACAGTTTCTTCTATCGACGGCGTTGACAAGATTTACAGCGGCGGCGGTTCTTCCGACACAACAACTACTACAAAGACACCACAGGGCGGTACAACAACTACAACAAAGAAGAATAACGGCACAACAACTACTACTCCCGCAGGCGGAGATATCACACTCCTCCCCGAGGATATGACAGTTGGCACAGAGGAAGGCAGCGACGGCGAGATCAACAACTACGCAGAGTTCAGCCCCCAGGGTGCTAAATCCGTTACACTTTACTACTCTGTAAGCTCTAACGATATGCAGAGTTCAGGTGCTTTCGGTACATGGACAGGCGAGTGGGAACAGGAAGACTTTGAAGTTAACGTAAAGAACGGTAAGGTTGAAGTTTCCTACGATGTTCCCTCAAATGTTGGTTCAACAATCAAGGCTATGGTATTCTGGCCTCACGGTGACGCTGTAACTATCGACAAGGTAGTTCTCCACAAGGGCGGTTCTTCAGCTGGTACAACAACAAAGACTACAACTAAAACAACTTCTAAGACTACTACAAAGACAACTGCAGGCGGCGGCTCATCAAGCGGAGATAAGGTGCTTCTCCCCGACGATATGACAGTAGGTCTTGAAGAGGGCGATGACGGCGAGATGAACAACTACGCTGAATTCAACGCAAAGGGCTACAAGACAGCTACTCTCTACTACACAGTAAACACAAACGATATGGAAAGTTCCGGTGCTTTCGGTACATGGACAGGCGAATGGGAACAGGAAGACTTCAAGGTTAACGTAAAGAACGGTAAGGTTGAAGTTACATACGAAATCCCTGCAAACGTTGGTCAGACTGTAAAGGCTATGGTATTCTGGCCTCACGATGACGGCGTAACAATTGAAAAGGTTGTTCTCAGCGGTGGTTCTTCAACAACAAAGACAACAACAACTACAAAGAAAACTACAACTACAACAAAGAAGACTACTACAACTACAAAGAAAGCAACAACTACTACAACAAAGAAGACTACTACTACAACCAAGAAGGTTACAACAACTACAACAAAGCCTACAACACCTACAGCAAAGCTTTACGGTGACGCTAACTGCGACGGCAAGGTAACAATCGCTGACGCTACAGCTATCTACCAGAGCCTCGGTAATCCCGACAAGTATGGTCTTTCTGCTACAGGTAAGCTCAACGCTGACGTAATCGGCGGCGGCAACGGCATTACAGCAGAGGACGCACTTACACTCCAGAAGGTTCACGCTGGTATGCTCAGCGCAAGCAGCCTTCCCGTTAAATAAGATTGACGGCTACTTCTAAATAAAATTTACCGCTGCGGGTTAATCAATCTGCAGCGGTATTTTTTTGCTGTAACCGCAATAATCGGTTAGAAGTGTTATACACAACCCAAAAATTGTGATGTTTATTATGTATTATTGACATATTCGCTTTATTGTGGTAAAATTTAAATGAAGATTGCATTTACCTCAAAATGCAAAATATATATTAGAGGGATGATAAGAATGAAAAAATCACACATCACAAAGGCAATGGCTATGGCTTTTGCCGTATCAATTGCTGTCGGCACTGCACCTGCTGCATATGCAGCAGACGGTACATCAGACAAAGTTGTTTACAACTTTGATTTTGAGGACGGCGATGTTTCGCTGTTCACAAACCGTGGCGGCGACGACACAACAGAAATTTCAGCTTCAACAGAGGACTCTGCAAGCGGCGAAACCGCCCTCCTTGCAAGCGGACGTTCAGAAAGCTGGAACGGACCTGCTTTCCGCCTTGACGATAAACTTGAGCCTTTCACAGAATACTATATCAGTGCAAAAATCAAGGGAAGATACTATACAAGTGCTATGATGAGCTTCCAGTATACTGTAACAGGCGAAACAGAGCCTAAATATCAGAACCTTGTACAGAACCTCAACGGCAGCGACTGGATGTCAGTTGAAAAAGTAAAGGTAAGCTTTACCGACGAAATGGAAGGCGTTTACGTTTACTTTGAGGGCGGCAGCGATGATCTTTTCATCGATGATTTCATTGTAGAGGAAGTTCCTGTTGCTCCTATTGAGCAGGATATCCCAGGCCTTGCACAGGTATTCGGCAACGATTTCAAAGTTGGTACATCACTTGTTCCCAACAATTTCAGCTCACGTTCAACAATGGATCTTGTTGAAAAGCACTTCTATCAGAGCCTTACCTGCGGAAATGAAATGAAGCCTGATGCTGTACTCAACAAGGCTGCTTGTCAGGCTTATGTAGAGGAAACAGGCGACGATACAGTTCCCCAGATTTCATTCAGTGCAGCAAAGCCGCTTCTTAACTATTGTAAAAAGAATAATGTTCCTGTAAGAATTCATACACTTGTATGGCATTCACAGACTCCCGACTGGTTCTTTAAGGAGAACTATGCTGACGACGGCGAGTGGGTAAGCAAGGAAAAAATGCTTCTGCGTATGGAAAATTACATTAAGGCATTCTTTGAGGAGCTTGTTGAGCTTTACCCCACAATTGATTTCTATGCCTGCGACGTTGTAAACGAGGCATGGCTTGAGGACGGTAAGCCACGTTCACCCGGTGAGCAGGGTTCAGGCGGTTCACAGAACTCCGCATGGGTACAGGTATTCGGCGACAACTCATTTATTGAGCCTGCATTTACATATGCAAGAAAATATGCTCCCGAGGGCTGTAAGCTTTACTACAACGACTACAACGAGTACATGGACGGCAAGATGAACGCTATTATCGAAATGGCTAAAGATTTCAAGGAAAAGGGAATCATTGACGGTATCGGTATGCAGTCTCACCTTGACGCTCGTCAGAGCCTTGACGCTGCCTTCCCCTCAATAAATATGTACAAGAACGCTCTCAAAAAGTATTCTGAACTCGGACTTGATATCCAGATTACAGAGCTTGACGTTACAACTCCCGAAAATCCCAAGGACGCTGACTTTGAAGTTCAGGCAGCTTACTACAAGGGCATCTGGGACGCTATATATGAATACAAGGATTCAGTATCAGCTGTAATTCTCTGGGGCGTTACAGACGACCAGAGTTGGAGAGGCAAGCAGTATCCTCTGCTCTTTGATAAGGACTACAAAGCAAAGCCTGCTTTCCACTCAATTATCGAGGGCTATGAGCTTCCCGATGTTATCCCGACAAATCCTCCTGTAACTCCTACAGAGCCTACTACAGAGCCTACATCAGGAGGAGTTGAGGTCACAATGTACGGTGACGCAAACGGTGATAAGACTGTTTCAATTGCCGATGCAGCTGCAATTCTCCAGGCTATCGGTAATCCCGATAAGTATGCTCTTTCCGAGCAGGGAGAAGCAAATGCTGACGTATGTAACCCCGGTGACGGAATAACAGCAGCTGACGCACTTGCAATTCAGAAGCTTGATGCAAAGCTTATCACATCACTTCCTGTAACTGAATAATAAAAACTTCTGAAAAGGCGGTCAATCTGACCGCCTTTTCAAATAAACAAAAAGCCGGTCGTAACCCAAACGACCGGTTTTCTGATTTGTCTTGCCCTTACAATTATATTTCTTTATTATATTTCCTCCGCCAATGTGCAGACAGCAAAGGAAGTACAATCAGTTGAGAGTTTTTGTGTCTGTGAACACAAATTTTAATAGTTACCTCTGCCCTTTTCAGGGAGAGTTGCTCATCGGGAGTTGCCTCCCGATGAACTGTATTATGAGGGATAAATTAAGATATCTTTATTACTTGACGCTCCATGAATCGAACTCAACGTTGCCGCTGAATACGAAGTAAACGTCCTTTGTGCCTGAAATGCTTGATACTGTGGGAACTGTTACGTTCTCCATTGTGGATGAAAGCTCTGCGTAACCGATAACTTCGCCTGTGGGTGAGCCTACACATACCTTAACAGCTGCTCCGTCAGAAGATGAAGCCTTGATTGTAAGTGAATCTGTACCATTCTTGAAATTAACGCCGCTTACCTTTGTCCATTCGCCCTTCTTACCGATAACCTTTGTATCGTAAAGACCATTTGTTGTAATTCCCTTTGACTGGTTAGACATTGTTTCAGCCTGTACTGTTGTGTAGGGATTAAGTGTTTCAACCTGTGTAACGCCCTTCATTGTACCTGTTGCTGTAAACATACCATTAGAGAAAGTACATACATCAGCATGAGGTGAACGGTAGTTACCGCCGAGGTCAACTGTACCGTCAGAATTGAGAGCTTGAATATTCATCTCTCTTGAAAGATTACGGCTGTGGTAAAGCATATAATACTTGCCCTTGAACTCAACTATTGAGTGGTGGTTATTTCCGCCGCCGTCAAGCTTGAATGAGGCAGGATTCTTGAATGCAATTCCCTTGTATGTGAAAGGTCCAAGGGGATTTGTGGAAGTCATAACACCGATTTCAGCATTGCCGAAGCCGTAGGGATTTCCGCCTGTATTCCAGTTTGTGCAGTATGAGTAGTAGTAAGTATCGCCAACCTTGATGATACTTGAATCCTCAAAGAGGTAGGGAGGATTCATTCTTACAGCTGAACCTGAAAGTGATGTCATATCATTTCCAAGCTTGATAGCTCTTGCTGTACCAGGGTCAGCAGCCTTTCCGCTGGGAACGCCGCCGCCTACGTAGAGATAACCTGTGCCGTCGTCATCAACGAGAACAGCAGGGTCAAAGAGCCATTCAACATCGCCGAAGCCTGATGTGCTCTTGTTGATAAGTGCCTTGCCGATAGGATCAGTATAGGGACCCTCGGGGCTGTCAGCTGTAAGTACGCCGATACCGCCCGCACTATCCGCGAAGTAAAGGAAGAACTTATCCTTACCGTTGATTGTTTTCCATGCTGCATCGGGAGCCCATGCATATGTTGCCCACTTTGCTGCACCATTCTGTGTTCTGCCGTTTCTGCCTGCAACAGGAATCGGACCGTGATCTGTCCAGTTTACCATGTCAGCAGTTGAGAAGCAGTTGATTGTACCTGAATTGTATGTGTTTACCTGGATTTTTCCGTCACTTCTGTATTCGGGAGCGTCGTTTGTTGTGTATACATAAAGTCTGTCCTTGTATACCATAAAGCCTGGGTCTGCTCCGAAACGATGTGTCCAGAGAACATTGTTTTCGCCTTCGTCTTTCCAACTGCTGTTGATTGAAACACCCTTGAAGATTGCTTCCATAGCCGCTGTATCAACGGGAGGTCTGTTGTTTGGGAATTCGTCAATCATACCTAAAAGGAACTCCTGTAAGAGAACGAGGTCATTGATTTCAACACCGCCGCTCTGGTCAACGTCTGCTGCCTTGAGGATTGATGTATCTGTCACATCGCCGATAACAGCCTTACGCTCAAATACCATGTCAAGAGCTGTGAGTGTTCCGCTGAAATCTGTATCGCCAAGGATAATTGTTGAAGGATCACGGGGGATATCAGGCTGTCCTTCGCCTGCAATACCAGTTTTATCAACTGCACCGATTGCCTCGTCAATGTAGAAATCAGTGAGAGATGTTTCTGTTTCAATATAAATCTTAATGCCTGATGCGTCAGCAGGGATTGTGTATGAAGTATTTACAAGCTGTGCCCATTTGCCGTCGGGAGCAATTACATTTGCTACCTCGTCATAAGCTGTTTCGCCGCTTGCGTCTGTGTACTCAATCTTCATCATGAACTTAACGTTCTCGCCTGAATTCTGCTTAACGTGTGCACTGAAGCTGTATGCTTCGCCTGCCTTGAATACACGGCTGTCGAGGGTATAAATTGCACCCTGCCATGTTTCTGTTCTGCCTGAAACGTAAAGTGAATTATTGCCATACTCTGTATAGTGTTCTGCAGAACTCTGTGCTACAGTGTTGCCGCCACGATCTGTCCAGCTGCTTGTGCCGTCTTCGAATCCGCACTGATACCACCAACCGAAATCGTTAGGCTTAAGCTCAACTGTACCACCGTCAGTACCCTCAATAGGTCCGTTTCCGTCGCCAAGATTCATAAGTGTTGTATATGCTACCTTAGGCTGATTGTTTGAATCGTAAAGGAGAGCATTTGAACCTGCACTAAGCCATGAGTTAGCGTCATTTGGTCCCCATACCTGAATAAGAGTTACACGGCCATTGTACTTACCGCTTGTATTTACTTCCATAGCATGCTGGAAGATTGCCTTATACTTATTTGCCTGATCCTGAAGTGAATACTTACCATTTTCAAGAGAAATGTCAAGCTCTGTTACCTGAACATCAATACCGAGAGCCAGATACATATCCATTGCCTGTAAGTAGGAATCAGTTCCTGCAAAACCTGTTGCATTTGCTGGAACGTGGGACTGCATTCCCATACCGTCAATAAGATTCTTTGCTTTAAGAGGCTTCAGAATTGTATTGATGATACAATCACGCTTGTGATCCCAGTACTCGTTATAATCGTTGTAGTAAAGCTTACAGCTGGCGGGAGCGTACTTTCTTGCATAAGTGAAAGCTGTTTCGATGAAGCTGTTATCACCGTAAACTGCTACATATCCTGACTTACCGCCCTCGACATTATTATCACCGGGAAGTCTTGCACCGCCGTTGTTTGCTGTTCTGTTTGAGTCATCGGATACAGCCTCGTTAACTACGTCATAAGCGTAGAGGTCAAGGTTAGGATACTGCGTTGCAAAAGCATTGAATGTATTCTTGATGTAGCTTTCAAGACGCTGATTCATAACAGAAGGGCTTACCCAACCTGCGTTTGCATTAAAGCCTTCCTTGAAAAACCATGTAGGAGTCTGGCTGTGCCATACAAATGCGTGACCTCGGAATCCCATATTGTTCTTTACACAGAAGTCAAGAATTGAAGCACATCTGTTGAGTGATACATTAACATTTGTATCGGTTGAGCCATTCTGTACGAGAACTGCATCTGCCTTTGTTTCATTTTCGCACTCGATTGCGTTGAAATCCTTAATATAGTTTGTGGTAATTCCCGAGTTACCTACTGTGTAGCCGTTGAGGATATTACCTACACGGAAGCCATATCCTGCGAAAGCCTCTTTCAGACCATTGCCGGCAGCCTTTACCGCTGCAGTTTCCTTACCTGTAACGACGCACTCATCAATTATAAAATCGGCTGTGCTGTCTGTTGTGACTTTCATTTCAAATTCATATGAACCCTTTGGAGCTTTGAACTCTGCTGAAAGCTCTGTCCATTCGCCTGCTTTTGCATTTGCTGAATCAAGCTCAACTGTTTTCTCCTCATGAGTTTCATCATCTAAATAAGTAAGTGAAAGGTGGAATTTTTCAGCTGTGTCAGCCTTTACATTTATGCTGTATCTGTACTTTTCACCGCCGATAAGGTAAAAACCTTTAGATGAAGCAGCACCCTCTGCGGAAGAATCTCTTCCTGTTACAAGCAGACCTCTTGTGCCGTTCATACCATCAGCAGGAGCAAGTATTTCTTCTTCTTCTGTGTGATGCCAGCCGTCATAGTTTGCATCAAAGGTATCGCATACAGCTTTTACTGTGTAGGACTGCATACCTGCAAGCTGTGGCATAACAGCAAAGTTACCTGCGAAAACAGCAGTTGCAACAGCTGCTGCAATTAACTTTTTCTTTTTCAAAATGATCATCCCTTCATAAATAAAATAGCGTTTGTCAGCAATGATGTTATATTCACATCACAATACCGACAATTTTTGTTTATTTCGTACTCGTTGATTTAATTATACACTATTAAAAATTTATTCACAACCCACAATTTGCAGAAAAGGTGGATTTTTTGAAGAATTTTTCTTGATTTTTCTTTCGCAATATGCTATAATAAAATAGAAAAAAAGCAATATATAGCTATATAATAGCAATATATGACCAAAATATAACAAAAAGTGATTGATTTTATTAATTTTCAGAAACGAAATTAATTTCTGAGGAGTTGGATTTTATGCTGAAGAAGCCCATGATTGGTATTATAGTCGGCAGAGCTTACGAAACAGTGCAGAAGGTTATGCTTGAAGGCATAATTTCCCAGGCGGAAAAACACGAATATGATACGGCTGTAATATCAAATATCCACAATCTTTCCTATCTTGAATACTTTGCAAATATAGAAGTGGAAAACAAGATTTATGAATTGCTGCATTCCCCGAGACTTGACGGAATTATTGTTATGGCGGAAACCCTTTCCGAAAAGGATATGCGGCCTATGATTCTTGAAAGGTTGAAATCCGTTGATATCCCTGTTGTTATTGCGGGAGAGGATATAGAAGGATATATCTGCGTAAACAACAATGTACGCAGGGATTTTCGTAATATTGCACGGCATCTCACGGAAGTTCACTGCTATACCTCTATTGACGTTCTTACAGGACAGGCGGAATTTTCCACTTCCCATGAAAGAGTACAGGGTGTAAGAGATATTCTTGACGAAAAGGGCATACCATTTACAGATGAAAATATCATCTACGGAAATTACTGGACAAATTCGGGTGAAGAAACGGCCATGGACTATATCAGCGGCAAAAGGCGTATGCCACAGGCGGTTATATGTGCCAATGACTTTATGGCTTATGGTCTTATTGACAAGCTTTTTGAAAACGGCATAAGAGTGGGTAAGGATATATCTGTTATAGGATATGAATACGTAGGTGAACGATATTATCACTATCCTATACTTACTACATATTCCAGAAACCGCTACAACGTAGGTGCTAAAGCAGTAAGTATTCTCAACAACCTAATTACAAATGAACCTGAAGAGGAAATCACCCTTGAAGGCTGTATGGTAACAGGCGGTACCTGCCCCTGCGGCAGCGATAAAACCTTTATGATGAGCGAGCTTCAGACTGTCAGACGTGTGCAGTTCTATAATAATATGACTTTCTGTGGAAACTTTGAACATCAGCTTGCTATGTGCCGTTCCCTCAGTGATTATATAAGGGTTTTACAGGACTATGCCTATCTGATACGTGACCTCGATGGATTATATCTTTGTCTTTATGAAAACTGGTGCAGCCTCAAAGAAGTTTCAGACCTGAATAAAAGCTCTAACGATGAAATAATGACGCTTTACCGCATAATCAGTCCTATTCAGGTTTCTTCCGAACCTCATTATTTTACAAGAAAAATGCTTTTTCCTGATGAACTTCCAGGTGCAGGAGATAAAAAATATCTCTACTTTGTGCCAATGTTCACAAGCGGCATTGAAATAGGATATTTCATCTTCCATTACGCTAAACCCGACGGTTATGATTCTTCGGCAGTTGACTGGATAAATTCCGCTGTTATTGCACTCAATGTGCTGCGTATGAAAAACGATATTAACGAGCTTTTAGAGTATAATAACCTTTCCGCTTTCAGAGATACGATAACGGGTATGTATAACAAAGAAGGCTTTATCCGTGAAATACAGAATATGTTCAAAAAAGCCAAAAAAGGGGAATCTATATCTGCTGTTCTGCTTAAAACCCGTATATTCACCGATAAGAAACGAATTGATGAAAAGGGCATTTCCATAAAACTGGATATTGAAACTTCCGAATGTATGAAAAAGCTTTCGCTTAATAAGAATGTCATATGTGCAAAGCTTTCGGATAATCAGTTTATTTTTGTATCAATAGGAAATCACAGCGAAGATTTCCACGAAAAAATTTCTGACAGACTTCATAATCTTATCATACACTCCCCTGTATACAAATCAGCAGGTGAAACGGCTAATATATTGACAAGTGGAACTACAATGTATACCCTTAACACGTCTTTGGAGGAGCTTTTGCAAACGCTCACCGACGAAATGAACAGAAGCACCGAAAATTTAAGTAATCTCCAGAAATCACAGGGATTTGGTGACTTCAACACAATAAGAACGGCAATGTATAAGCAGCCCGAGAAAAAATGGGACGCTGAAAATGAATGTCGTGATCTTCATTTAAGCTGTGGCCATTTCCGTGCGGCATATAAAAGTATTTTCGGCATAAGCTTTCATCAGGATTTAATTCAAAGCCGTATTTCCCTTGCAAAGTATCTGCTTATGACAACTTCTTTAAGTTTACCGGTGATAGCGGCAAAATGCGGTTACGAGGATGACAAGTATTTCCTGCGTCAGTTCCGTCAGCAGACAGGCACAAGCCCCAATGCTTACCGTAAATTTGACCTTATATAGAAAGGTGGATTCGATTGATAACAGATATTCTCATAAAAACCTTTGTAAAGGATTATAAAAATTCCGACCGTCCCGAGGTGCGGAATAATTATGCCATGCTTTCGGGAACAACGGGAATTATTGCAAATATTGCACTTTTCCTGCTGAAACTTTTCACGGGAATACTTACAGGAACAGTTGCAATCATAGCGGACGCTTTCAACAATATTTCCGATGCAGGTTCATCTGTGGTGACTATGCTGGGATTCCGTATGTCATCGAAACACGCTGACAAGGAACACCCTCTCGGTCACGGCAGAATGGAATACATAACGGCATTTATTGTTGATATCATGATAATGATTGTGGGAATTGAGCTTTTCAAAACTGCGGTAGATAAGATAATACACCCCGAACTGCCTCATTTCCGCCCATTAACCCTTGTACTTCTTGGTATCGCCATACTGGTGAAGCTGTGGCTGTTTCTGTTCTATCGGAAAATAGGCAATACGATTGATTCTGCAGCAATAAAAGCTGCATCAATTGACAGCATATCTGACACGGCGGCAACCTCTCTCGTATTTATATCAACCCTCTGTGCTAAATTCTGGGATTTTCCCCTTGACGGCTGGGCTGCTCTTATAGTATCATTTCTTATTATTTTCGCAGGCTTCAAGGCGGCAAAGGAAACTGTTGACCTGCTGCTTGGAACTGCCCCCTCACAGGAATTTGTGGAGAGTATATACTCCTTTATAAAAAAATATCCCGATGTTATCGGGACTCACGACCTTATGATTCACGATTATGGTCCGGGACGGCTTATTATAACACTTCACGCCGAAATTTCCGAGGACTGCGATTTCAACCATGCACATGAGGTTATTGATATACTTGAAAAGGATATGCAGGAGCATTTCAGTGCTATTGTAACAATACACCTTGACCCGATAGCTGTGAATAACGAGCAGGTGAACAAGCTGAAAAAGCTTGCGGAGGAATGTATGCTTGAGGTTGATAATTCATTCACTCTCCACGATTTCAGAATAGTAAATGCAGAGAGCTTCACAACACTTCTTTTTGATTTGTGCATACCTGTTGATTCAAAATACAGGGACGAGGAAGCGGCTGAACTTGTAGCCGAAAAAATCAAAGAAAGAGATTCTTCTTTCAAGACGGTTATTCATCCTGAACATCCGTTTGTTTAAGGCTTAACTTTCAACAAATTAAAACAGCACCGTGATTGGTGCTGTTTTTCGTTATTATAATGTTATAGCCGCTTCAAGAGCAATTTCCATCATATCACGGAATGATGTTTGACGCTCCTCAGCTGTGGTGGATAATCCCTTTAACGGGCAATCCGATACAGTAAGTATGCAGAGAGCATTTTTGCCTGCTCTTGCCGCATTCATATAAAGTGCCGCGGACTCCATTTCAATGGCAAGTACACCCATTTTATTCCACTCTGCAAGGCTGTTTGCGTCGTCGTAGAATGTATCAGAAGAAAGAATATTTCCTGCGTGATAGATACATCCCTTTTCCTCCGCTGCCTTTACAGCTGCCGCTATAAGCTTCCAGCTTGCAGTGGGAGCATATGTGCCGGGAAGTCTATACTGTGTGGCATAATTTGAATTTGTGCTTGCACTTACTCCGATTATAACCTCACGGAGATTGATATTATCCGCAATTGAGCCTGCTGTGCCTATGCGTATGATGTTTTCAACATCATATTCACTGTAAAGCTCGTGAGAATATATACCCATAGAGGGCATACCCATACCGCTTCCCTGTACAGATACAGGAACTCCCTTGTATGTGCCTGTAAATCCAAGCATCCCTCTAACCTCGTTGTAGCATACTGGATTTTCAAGGTAGGTTTCAGCAATGAATTTCGCTCTCAAAGGATCTCCCGGCATAAGCAAAGTTTTGGCAATGTCACCTTTTTTTGCATTGTTGTGTGGTGTTGGCATAAATTTTTCCTCCTCATCTCTTTAATACTTTTTTTACTGTAGCCATCATAGGCTTAAAGTTGTAAGCAGTTACGGCGGCGAATATAACAACCAACCACAAGCCCCACATAGGCGGTGCTTTTATAACAATAATGCTCATTGCTATGAGAAGCCCTGTATTCACAAATGAAAGAAGAGCCTCAAACTTAAACGGCACGTAATATCTTGCGTCGATAATTCTTGCCCAGAAGCAGAGATAGTAGCTCATAAGCGTTGCAATTGCCGCACCGTGTATGCCTATTACAGGAATCATTGCCCAGTTGAGTATGAGATTTGCTACACACGCCACAAGGCTTGTCCAGAAGCTGTTTTTGGTATGCTTTGTTACGGAGTATATACCGCCCAGGAACTGATTCAGAGCCATAAATATCGCCGCTATTATGAGTATTGGAGTATAGATATATACAACGCCATATTCCGCAAATTTATCATCGGGAACAAGGAAATTTGTTAACGGCTTTGAAATCATTATAAGTCCTGCCGCAGCTATAAAGAGAATTGATTCATAAGCTGAATATACACTCTGATAGAATTTTCCTCTGTCAGCAGATTCATTTTCTGTTATCGCCGACATATTCCAAGCCTGAAAGAATATAGTTGATACCATTGAAATAAGATTTGGTATTCTGTTTGCATAGCCGTATATTCCTGTTGCTGACAGACCAAGCTCCACCCTGTCGCTTCTCATATTTGTAAGGAAAAGCTTATCTGACATACTTGTTACAGTCCACATTACAATTGTCGGAATAAGAGGGAGAGCAAATTTCATCATTGCCCCTGCAAGATTCACACTGAAATGCTTCACACTGAAAAAGCTGCCCAAATTTGCTGTAAAATACAAGAACAGAGCTGATAAAAGGTCAGAACAGATAACGGACAGCAGAAAGCCCTTAACGCCCATTTTAAAGCCTGCTATAAACAAATAGCTGAATATAAGCAGGGTGAGCGTTGCTATTATACCGTCAACAGCATAAAGCTTTACCATATCCCTTGAACGAACAAACTGTGCACACAGCATACGCAGGGACGAGGTACAGACGTATATGGCAAGCATAAGCGAATACCCCGTAAGAAAATCAAATATGGGGATAAACCGCAATGCAGGAACTATCAGTATCAATGCCGCCATTCCTGTGAGCGTTATGCACGCCGATGTGCTGAATATCTTCTTTTTGTCATAGTTTTTGTCAAGTCCGAAGCGTATCAGATATTCCTGCAATGCAAAGGTGAATATGGGCTGTAAAAATAACGCTATTGTTTCAAGATTATCTTTTATGCCGCTGTCGTATGAGTTAATATGACGGGCATACAATCGTGATAAAAGTATAACGAGTATTTTCGAGCCAAATGTTCCTATGGCGAAAATAAGCGTATTTGATGCCAGTTTTTTATATTTGTTCATTTATTGCCTCCCCTTATCCGGCACAGATTTGCTTCTCCCGATACAAGACTTTTTTCACTTCCGTCGGAAAGCCTCAATATGAGGTTTGCATTATCGTCAATGCCAACAGCATATCCCTCAACAGCTTCACCGCCTGTATTCGCCGTTATATGATTTCCCGTAAGTAATTCACGGCGGCGGTATTCGTTTAAATGTGCCTTTTTTTCCATATTTTCAAGATAGTATTCAAGCCTGCCGAGAATTTCTCCGCAAAGCTCATTTCTGTCGATTATTTTTCCCGTTTCTGCCTCTATTGATGTGGCAATACCCTTGATTTCTTCGGGAAGTTCACATTTGCGGACGTTTATACCGATTCCTATAACGGCATAATCAAGTTTTTTCAGCGTTGGATTTAATGCGGCTTCTGTAAGTATACCGCAAATTTTTCGTCCGTTGAGATATAAATCGTTCACCCATTTTATACTGATATCCGCACCGCAAAGATTTTCCACAGCTTCTGCGGCAGCAACTGCGGCGGCTGATGTTATCATAGGTGCAAGGGAAATATCAAAGTCGGGGCGGATTATAACGCTCATGTATAATCCCACACCCAAGGGAGATTCAAAGCGTCTGCCAAGTCTGCCTTTGCCGCCTGTCTGATAATCGGCAATTACTGTTGTACCGTGAGCCGCACCATTTGCCGCAAGCTCCTTTGCATAGGTATTTGTTGAGGGCAACTCGTCGAATACAAGTATTTCACCCTCCATATTATCCCATTTATTAAAGGCGGTTATTCGCTCCGCCGATAGCTTATTTATATTTTTCATAATTTTTACCTGTAATTATTATATCATATATGATTGAGAAATTCAATAACTTTTGAATCAAATAAATTCAAGTGTTCGCAATAAAAACAACCACAAAGTCAGCGTAAAGGCAGAGCATATAGTGGTCAGCATTACCGCAAATGCCGTAATCGTTCCCTTATGCCCAAAATTTTTCACCATTATGAAACAGCTACCTGTTGTGGCACTTCCGAGCATCACAAGTATTGCCACAAGCTTTTCACCACGAAATCCCATGCTGACTGCAATTGGGAGAAATACTCCGCAGAACAATATAAGCTTGATAAAGCATATTCCCACGGTTACGCCTACTTTACTTTTAGCCTCACTCGTTTTGAATGAGGCTCCCAATGCAATAAGCGAAAGAGGTGTTGCCATATTTCCCATATATGATATGGTTTTCGACATTATCGCAGGCTGGGGAATTTTCAGCATTGACCATATTATACCTAAAGCTATACCTATTATAATGGGATTGGTTACGACTCCCCTCATAGTATCAAGAAAAAGCTCCTTTTTGCTCTCACCTTTTTTCTCGGGAGATGTTGCCGCAAGAACTGCTACAGCTATAATATTATATATGGGTACTGTACCCACTATCATAAGTGCCGCCATTAATGACTCTCCATAGATATTCTTTACGAATGCTATACCAAGTATAGCGGCAGAACTCCTGTAACAAGCCTGTATTATCTCTCCACGCTCGCATTTATCCTTGTGGAAAAAAGAATAAACAACGGCTATTCCTACGCTTAAAAAGGTAACAACTACACAGAAGCCTACAAGCTTTCCGTCCCATACAGCACGGAAATCCGCTGTTGATAAATCCATAAAAAGCAGGGATGGCAATGCGGCTCTGAATGTGAATTTGTTCAGCTTTGCCGTTGTGTGGTCGTCAAGCAAATCAATCTTTCTGCATATATATCCGAATATCATCATCAGCACTATCGGCACAGAGGCATTCAGGCTGAAACGAAGATTTTCTATGAACATCTTTTCACCCCATACTGCGGATTATCAATGTAAATCCGAGAAGTGCCGCCAGCAATACCACATTCACCACGGTGAACACTCCCATATAACGCAGAGACTTTGCTCCCTCCGAGGCTTTATAATATTGGAATGAAATAAGACTTGCAAGAGATGCGATAATTGTTCCAAGTCCGCCAAGATTTACGCCGAGAAGAAGTTCTTTTCCGTTGTCCGTAAAACCTGAAAGCATTACTGCCGCAGGTACGTTGCTTATAACCTGCGAAAGAATGACAGATACTATGAGTTCTTTTTCCGTTAGAATATCTGAAACGAAATCCTTTACAGCGTCAACACGGGCAATATTTCCGACAAATACAAAAAAGCATACAAAGGTGGCAAGAAGCCCGTAGTCAACTTTGAATAACAGGCGATAATTAGTCGCTAAAGCCGTAATAACGGCTATTATAAGGCATATCCAGTCGGGAATTACACGGAATACCGATAAAAGACATATAATGAACAGTACAAGATATACCACCGTTTTCCCCTTGGAAATATCAGCCGTTTCAGATGATTCACTGCTGCATTCAGACCGTGGAAGAAACAGACACATCACCAAAAGCAGCACGAGGCTTACAACCGCCGAGGGTAGCATTGTCCCGAAAAAATCAGCTAATGTAAGCTTATATTTATCGTAGATAAATAAATTCTGTGGGTTGCCGAATGGAGTTACCATACTGCCTAAATTTGCCGCCGCTGTTTCCATTACAATTGTAAGTATGCGGCTTTTCTCGTCCTTTATCCTGTCAAATACCATTAATGTAAGCGGCACAAAAGTTATTAACGCTACATCGTTTGTCACAAGCATTGATGTAAAAAAGCATATGATTGTGAAAATTATTCCTAGACGGCGTATATTTCCCGCTTTTTTTAACAGCACTGCCGTCAGTTTTTCAAATATGCCAACGCTTCGAAAGCCTCCCACCGCTGTCATAAGACAGAAAAGCTGTATAAGCACTGTTGAATTGACATAATCTTTATAGTCGCTGTCGGGAGGAATTATAAATACGGTTGCCAACGCCGCTATGAATGCTATGATAAGAACGGGCTGGTCTTTTATGAATTTTTTTACTCTTTCCAAGTTTTCATCTCCTGTTTAATTTCATTTATGCACTCCTCAATATCCCCGTCGTTAGAAAATCGCTTTGTAATTCCTGCAGCTGTCAGCTTTTCCTCTGAAAAGTCCTCACTATCTGCAAGAAAACGTCTGCAAAGTTCTGCATACTTCGGGAAAGTCTGGAGTCGCTCACGCTCTATTGCTCTTGAAAGACGCAAGCCGTCCTCAACCTCGATATATATCGGTACTACAGACTCACCGAAGTGTTCCCTTATTTTCACATAGCTTTCAAGTGTGCCTATTCCTATACAATCACCTTTTTCAAAACAGATGCTGTCTTTTGATGTGAAATAAATCCACTCTCCGTGAATTGTATTGTATATACGTTCTTCTATAACCTTTCCGTCTGCTTTCATTTTATCAAAGCATTCACGGTCTACAAAATGATATTCCCTGCCATTTTCTTCATTCTCACGCATTGGTCGGGTTGTATAAAGCACTATGGGCAACAACTCCGTTTCTGTCGTTATTCGTTTGTAAATGGTATCTTTTCCGCTGGAGCTTTTTCCCATTATGTAAAATATACGGTTCATTTTTTTCACCTCGTTTATTGATATTGGTTCTTTTTAATTTTACCATAGTACAAATGAAGTGTCAAGAAAAATGTTCCATGTGAAACACTCCCCATAGCAATATATTTTCGAATAAGTAGTTTTATTTTCTAAATTGTTGCAAATGTCACTTTTGTTTTTTGTTTAAATGTGGTATAATATAAATATAAAGTCCAATACTTAAAGTGAGGTAATTCCTATGAATAAAATAAAAGAAAATATATTCTACGTCGGTGTTAACGATCATGAACTCGATCTCTTTGAGGGACAGTATGTTGTACCTAATGGTATGGCTTACAACTCTTATTTAATTGTTGACGAAAAAACTGCTGTTATGGATTCCGTTGATATAAATTTCGGCAAACAATGGCTTGATAATATTGCTGAAATTCTCGGCGATAAATCCCCTGACTACCTGATTATTCAGCATATGGAGCCTGACCATTCGGCTTGTATAGATAAATTTATTAACAAATATCCTAATGCAATAATTGTGGGCAATACAAAAACCTTCGATATGCTCCACGCTTTCTTCCCTGGACTTGAACTTCCCAACACTCTTACTGTAAAAGAGGGCGAAAAACTCTCACTGGGAAATCGTGAACTGACATTCATTACTGCTCCCATGGTACACTGGCCTGAAGTTATGCTGACATATGACAACACTGATAAAATTCTTTTCTCTGCTGACGCTTTCGGAAAATTTGGTGCTCTTGATGTTGATGAGGAATGGGCTTGTGAAGCTCGCCGTTACTACTTCGGTATTGTCGGAAAATATGGCATGCAGGTGCAGGCTCTGCTGAAAAAGGCTGCTGCTCTTGACATTCAGACTATCTGCCCTCTCCATGGACCTGTTATTACTGAAAATCTTGGCTATTATCTTGACCTCTACAACACATGGTCAAGCTATGGTGTTGAATCAGAGGGCATTTTCATCGCTTATACTTCCGTTTACGGCAATACCAAAAAAGCTGCAGAACTCCTCCGTGATAAGCTTATTGAAAAGGGCTGCCCAAAAGTCGCTATTGCTGACCTCGCCCGTGAGGATATGGCTGAATGTGTTGAGGACGGTTTTCGCTATGGTAAAATTGTACTCGCAACCACAACCTATAACGGCGAGATGTTCCCGTTTATGAATCAGTATATCGACGGACTCGTTGAGAGAAATTATCAGAATCGCACTATCGGTATTATTGAAAATGGCTCCTGGGCGGCTATGGCAGCAAAGCGTATTAAAGCAAAATTTGAAAAATCCAAGGACATAAAGTTCACAGAGACAATTGTATCGATAAAATCGGCTCTTAAACCCGAAAATATCGTTCAGATTGAGGCATTAGCCGATGAACTTCTGAAATAAGGTGATACTATGAAAGTAAAACTCAACCCAGACGAGGCTGTTGTGGCAAGAATAAAAGAGGGACTTGAAAAAAAAGACGGCTACTGCCCCTGCCGACTTGCTAAAACACCCGAAAACAAATGTATGTGCAAGGAGTTCCGTGAGCAAATCGCTGACCCCGATTTCGAGGGATTCTGCCACTGTATGCTTTACTATAAGGAGAAATGATATGGCTGAAATTACAATTACAAAAGAAAATTTTGACGAGGAAGTTCGCAATTACAAGGGAATTGTACTTCTCGACTTGTGGGCAAGCTGGTGCGGTCCTTGTATGATGATTACTCCTACTGTTGCTGAAATTGCAGAAGAAATGGCCGGGAAAGTCAAGGTAGGTAAAATTAATGTTGACGAACAGCCAGAACTTGCGGCGGCTTTCCGCTGTGAAAGTATCCCAATGCTTGTAGCTGTAAAAGACGGTGCTATTCACAATATTTCCGTTGGCTACAAAGAAAAGGCTGATATTCTGAAAATGCTTGAAATATAATGATTACACCTCCCCTGTATGGTGCATACTATCAGTGGAGGTGATTTTTTTGCTTGGATTTTTAATTGGAACTGTTGTAGGAGGCTCTGTGGGCGTTTTTACAATGTGCCTTTGCTCTGTTGCAAAATCTGCCGATGAAGAAGCGGAATGACCGCATACGGCCATTCCGCTTATATTCAATGTTTACTTTTCGGGAACTGCAATAACATCCTTACGCATATAAGGTCTTAATGCTTCGGGAATTCTAATGCTGCCGTCCTCATTGAGATTATTTTCAAGGAATGCAATAAGCATTCTGGGAGGAGCTACAACTGTGTTGTTGAGGGTATGGGCGAAATATTTATTTCCGTCCTCACCCTTAACACGGATTTTCAGGCGGCGAGCCTGTGCATCGCCAAGATTTGAACAGCTTCCCACTTCGAAATACTTCTTCTGACGTGGTGACCAAGCTTCAACGTCGATAGACTTAACCTTGAGGTCGGCTAAATCGCCTGAACAACATTCAAGTGTACGTACAGGAATATCAAGTGTGCGGAAAAATTCAACAGTGTAGCTGTAGAGCTTGTGGAACCAATCCATTGACTCCTCGGGCTTGCAGACAACTATCATTTCCTGCTTTTCAAACTGGTGGATACGATATACGCCACGTTCCTCGATACCGTGAGCACCAACTTCCTTACGGAAACAAGGTGAATAACTTGTAAGAGTCTTTGGAAGTTCACTTTCGGGAACGATTGTGTCGATAAACTTACCAATCATTGAATGTTCTGATGTACCGATGAGGTATAAATCTTCGCCTTCAATCTTGTACATCATACCTTCCATTTCAGCAAAGCTCATAACGCCTGTTACCACGTCGCTTCTGATCATAAATGGAGGAATATAATATGTGAAGCCCTTGTCAATCATAAAGTCACGTGCATATGAAAGAATGCAGCTCTGGAGCTGTGCGATATCGCCGCAAAGATAATAGAAACCGTTACCGCTTGTCTTTCTTGCACTGTCAAGGTCAATACCGTTAACTTTTTCCATAATATCTACATGATAAGGCACTTCAAACTCTGGTACGAAAGGCTCGCCAAACTTTTCAACTTCAACATTTTCGCTGTCATCCTTGCCTATCGGCACAGAATCGTCAATTATATTAGGGATAACAAGCATAATCTCACGGATATCAGCCTCAAGCTTTACTTCAAGCTCCTCCATTTCTGTGAGCTTTGTGCCAAGTTCAGCAACCTCTGCCTTTACGGCCTCTGCTTCTTCTTTCATGCCCTTTGCCATAAATCCGCCGATTTCCTTGCTCTTAACCTTACGCTGATTACGGAGATTATCACATTCAACCTTTGTTTTACGGTACTGTTCGTCAAGATCAATTACCTTATCAACAAGTTCAAGCTTTGAATCCTGAAACTTTTTCTTGATATTCTCCTTTACAACATCGGGATTTGCTCTTAAAAATTTAATATCTATCATTTTTTACTCCTTACTCCTCAACAGTCAGCTTTTCAGCAATGGCTGCAAGGTCATCTTTATCATAAAATTCAAGTATCAGAACGCCCTTATTTTTTCCATAATCAACCTTAACTCTGCGTCCAAGGCGTTCCTTAAGAGAAATTTCCATTTCCACAAAATAATTATCAATTTTCTCATCCAATGGTTTGCGTTTCCCCTGGTTTTCAGCGGATTTCTGAACCATTTTTTCAAGCTGACGGACAGTCATACCACCACCTGCCGCTCGGTTTGCAATGGCAACTTTCATTTCATCATCGTCATATGTAAGCAGTGCTTTTGCGTGGCCTGCTGATAAATCGCCGTTTTCCAATAATTTAAGTATTTTTTCAGGCAATGAAAGAATACGAATAGCATTTGCAACTGCTGAACGTGACTTTCCGACAAGCTTTCCAACACGCTCCTGCGTCATGCCATATTTTTCAATAAGCTCCTGATAGCCCTTTGCTTCTTCAACGGGATTAAGATTTTCACGCTGCAGGTTCTCTATTATAGCGATCTGCATGGTTTCTGCATCTGATAATTCCTTGATATTTACAGGAACTTCATCAAGACCAAGCATTCTTGCAGCACGCCATCTGCGTTCTCCTGCAACAATCTGATATCCGCCGCTTGCCATAGGACGAACAAGAATAGGCTGTAATATACCATGCTCACGAATTGAGTCCGCAAGATTTGCAATAGTTTCAGTTGAGAAATGCTTTCTCGGCTGTTCACGATTTGGCTCAATTTCAGAAGTACGTAGAGTGGTTTTGATCTGCACATCACTTGCGTTATCACTGAAAAGCGAGTCTAATCCACTACCTAAACCGCCTTTTGCCATAAAAATCACTGCCTTTCCTTTTTAAAATTAAAGATACCTCTTTTTTTCTTCTGTGGAAGTTCAAGAGGCTCTCCAAGAAGCTCCAATCCAAGAAGAATGTAGGATTCTGTACCCTTTGATGTTTTATCATAGTACATAACTGGTTTTCCATGACTTGGTGCTTCTGAAATACGTACATTTCTTGGAATTTTTGTCTGAAAAACCTTATTAGGAAAGTATTTTTCAACTTCCGCAACGACATCATTTGCAACATTCAGACGACCATCAAACATTGTAAAGAGAATACCCTCTATATCAAGTGACAGATTATAATTGCTTTTCACAATTTTAATTGTATTCACAAGCTGTGAAAGGCCTTCAAGGGCATAAAATTCTGCCAGCATTGGTACAATAATTGAATCTGCTGCAACCAGAGCGTTAATAGTTAATGAGCCAAGTGCAGGCGGGCAGTCAATGAAAATGAAATCATAATCATTTTTCACGGTAAGCAGCTGCATTTTGAGCCTGTTAACGCGATTTTCCATATTAACAAGTTCCATTTCAGCACCTGCAAGAGTCTCTGTAGCCGGAATTACTGATACATTTTCAAATTCAGTTTCTATTACAGCTTCACATACTCTGTTTTTACCCACAAGAAGATTGTAGGATGAGATTTCAACTGTTCTTTTTTTAATTCCGAAGCCTGTAGTTGAATTACCCTGGGGATCAAAGTCTACACAAAGCACCTTATACCCTCGTGATCCCAGATATGCGGCTATATTTACGACAGTAGTTGACTTACCAACGCCACCTTTTTGGTTAGCGACGGCAATAATTTTGCCCATACTATCATCCTTTCATTTTATTTCCTCCAAAAACGGATTTACATTTAATATTATATCACATATTGTCCTAAAAGTAAATACATAATGTCTTAATTTTCAAAAAAATGTTCCACATGGAACAATTGTGATGTTTCACATGGAACATTATGCAAAAAGTTTATGCAAAAGTGTTTCACGTGGAACACTTTTAAGAGTGTCAAGTAATTATTAAAGCCTCATTGAATCAAAATGTTCCACGTGAAACATTAAATAGATCTCATAGGGATTCTCACCCTATATTCTATGTATTCATCGCTTTGTATCTTTCTCGCCTCCGCATTCACGCCTGCAGACTGCATTGCCTGAATCGCTTTATTAACTGTATTGAGAAAAACTGTAACACTGTGAAATACAATAGGTTTTTTCTTATTACTTAATTCTTCTTTTCGCTTACCTATAAAACTCTCAATCAATATCTCCGTTTTTTCTACATTCAGATTATTTTTTGAGATTTTATCAAGAATAGTCAGCCTATCCTGGACACTTCCAAGTCTTAATAACGCTCTTGCATGACGTTCAGTAAGATTATAATCTACGATAATCTGCCTTTCTTCTTTTGTTAAACGAAGAATTCTTAATTTATTAGCGATGGTACTTTGTGCCTTTCCAAGCTTTGATGCTGCTTCTTCCTGCGTCAATCCATAGTAAGATATCAATTTTTCAATAGCTTCTGCTTCTTCAAAGAAAGAAACATCATGCTTCTCTATTTCTTCTACAAGTGCCCATATCGCTATATCACGGTCACTCATTTCATATACTATACATGGAACAGTTTGTAATTCGCACATAATTGCCGCTTTGAAGCTTTTTTCTCCTGTGATTAATTCGTATTTTTCACCTAATTTGCGTACTGAAATAGGCTGTAATAAACCATTTTTAGATATTGTTGCAGCTAACTGTAAAATCTCTGATTCTGAAATTTGTTTTTCCTGTCGATTAGGATTTAATTTGATTTTACCTATTTCCACCTCACAAACCATATAATTCTGTTTTTCTCTCGTTAAATTAATAAAACCTGCCATTTTTGTTGTCCTCACATTTCTTTATTTTCACCGTTATCGGTGTAAGTAAATTTTATCACATCCAGGAAATATATTCTATAAAAAAATTCCGCCAAAATTCGTCATTTCAGCGGAAATTTCAAAATATTTCATTAAGTTTACAAGCTTTTTTTCTTAATCTGACTGCTGTTTCTCGGATATTTTGTCGGAGTATGCGATATTTTTTTTATCTCGATTATATTTCGTGAATCAGATTCGAGAGAATAACTATGAACTTTTCTTATTTCTCCACCTAACAAGCTAATAGCATTAACAGACTCATTTGGATTCTCATTAGGCCCTTTCATTGAGATAAATGAACCTCCTACCTCAACAAATGGTAAACAATACTCCGATAATATTGATAAATTTGCAACTGCTCTTGCACAGGAAAAATCAAATTTTTCCCTATATTCAGGCATTTTAGCAATATCTTCAGCACGACCATGAATAAAATCAGCGTCAATTTCAATTAATTGAGAAAGTTTCTGTAAAAAGGTAATTCTCTTTGCAAGACTATCAAGGAGCGTTATCCTTATATCAGGTCGCATAATTTTCAATGGAACCGAGGGAAATCCAGCACCTGTTCCTACATCAATGATTGATGAATTTACAGGAATGTCAATAAAATTCAGAATCAAGGTACTATCAATAAAGTGCTTAATAAGTATTTCCTTTGGTTCTGTAATAGCGGTGAGATTAACATTTTTATTGTATTCAACAAGAAATTCAGCATACTTGTTGAATTTCTCATACTTTTCATTTGTCAACTCAAGTCCGTATTTTTCAAATTCAGAACAACATAATTCAAAATTAGGAAGCATAACTTCACCCCTGTTCCTTTCTCAGCCATACAGCAAGCATAGATACATCAGCAGGTGATACACCGGAAATTCTTGATGCCTGACCAATAGATAAAGGCTGGATTTTATTCAATTTCTCTGCCGCCTCCAGACGAAGTCCGTGTATTTGGCTATAATCCGTATTTTTAGGCAATAATTTTCTTTCAAGTTTTTCAACTTGTTCAATTTGTGCAAGCTGCTTTTCAATATAACCCTTATATTTGATCTGCAGTTCGACCTGCTCACATACATCAAAAGGAAGTTCAGGACGATTAGAATCAAAAATAGCAATATCGTTATATTTCAACTGCGGACGACGAATTAATTCAATAATTCTACAGCCATTTTTTAATGGAGCTGTACCTTTCTCCTCCAAAAGCTTATTCAATTCATCAGATACCTTGATACTTTCACTTGAAACACGTTTAATTTCCGCTTCTGTAAGTCGAATTTTTTCATTTAATTTATCAAGACGCTCTCTAGATACAAGCCCAATTTTATATCCTATAGGAATTAATCGTTGATCAGCATTATCTTGTCGCAAAACCAACCTATATTCACTTCGCGAAGTCATCATTCTATATGGGTCAGAACAACCTTTTGTTACAAGATCATCAATCAAGGTTCCAATATACGATCCAGAACGCTCTAAAATTAACGGCTCTCTGCCAAGTATTGACATAGCTGCATTGACTCCTGCCACAAGACCTTGTGCAGCAGCCTCCTCATAGCCTGAACTTCCATTAAACTGACCTGCACCATATAATCCTGAAAGCATCTTAAATTCCAATGTAGGCATAAGCTGTAAAGGATCGCAGCAATCATATTCAATAGCATAAGCAGGACGCATTATCTCAACGTTTTCTAACCCTTTTATTGTTTTGAGGAATGCAAGCTGTACATCCTCCGGAAGTGATGATGACATTCCCTGTAAATAGTACTCATCTGTTGTTAATCCCATAGGCTCAACAAAAAGCTGATGACGTGGTTTGTCAGAAAACCTTACCACCTTGTCCTCGATAGACGGACAGTAGCGAGGACCTACTCCCTCTATTCTTCCACCATATAAAGGTGATCTATGAAGGTTTGACATTATCACTTCATGGGTATTACTGTTTGTATATGTTACATAACAGCTAACCTTATTCTCCAATTCATCTAATGGTGTTTCAAAGGAAAGCGGAACAATTTCTTCATCTCCGTCTTGTCTTTCCATGACGGAAAAATCAATACTTCTCTTGTGTACACGGCAAGGTGTACCTGTTTTAAATCTACGCAGCTCAATACCATTATCAATCAGACTTTGCGACAATCCTATACTAGGCAAAGCGGAATCCGGACCACTTTCAAAAGAACTTTCACCAATATGAATTTTACCTTTTAAATAAGTTCCGGTTGCAATAATAACACATTTTGCTGAATATTCAGCACCAAGGGAAGTAACAACTCCGCAGATTCTGCCGTTTTCAGTAAGAATCTGTGAGACTTCACCTTGTTTTACAAAGAGATTTTCCTGTGACTCGCAAACCTGTTTCATGTATTTATGATATTCAACTCTGTCAGCCTGAACACGCAGACTATGGACTGCAGGTCCTTTTCCACGGTTAAGCATACGGCTCTGAATAAAACACTTATCCGCAGCCTTACCCATTTCACCGCCAAGTGCGTCTATTTCTCTTACAAGATGACCTTTTGCAGTACCGCCAATTGACGGATTACAGGGCATATTTGCAATCTGATCGAGAGAAATAGTAAACATTGCAGTTTTAACACCAAGACGAGCCGAAGCAAGTGCAGCTTCTACACCTGCGTGTCCGCCTCCAACTACAATAACATCAAATTCACCCATTTTATATGACATAAAAAATACCTCTTTAAAATGTTCCACGTGGAACACTTTTTATTTTCCAACACAAAAACGTGAGAATACTTCATCTACGACAGCATTAGTAATTCTCTCACCTGTAAGCTCAAGCAAAAATTGCTCCGCTTCATCAAGCAAAACATTAACCGCATCAAGCATTTCCCCGAAATTAATAGCATCAATTGCTGCTGAAACAGAATTCAATGCATTCTCAATACACATTTTCTGTCGTTCATTTGCAGCCGTTACCATTGAAAAACTATCCGAATTTAGCTCAAATAATGTTTTTACTGCTTCTTCTAATTCTGAAATATCTCGATTTTCTTTCGCTGAAATATATACTATATGTTTAAAATACTTTTCAAGCTGCGAACCGTCGAGCTCTGTTTTTTCATCTGATTTATTAACTACAGCAACACTTTTTTTATTATTAATTTTATTAATCAATACAAAATCGTCCGCCGACAATGGACAACTACCGTCAAAAACTGCAAGAACAAGCTCCGACGAATCAACTGTTTTCCATGCAATGTCAACACCAATACCCTCAATTATATCATCAGTCTCGCGTATTCCTGCCGTATCGGAAAGACGCAATGTAATGTCACCAAGCCTTACAGACTCCTCTACAACATCACGGGTTGTACCTGCAATATTTGTTACAATACTTCTCTCACATCCACTGAGACAATTGAAAAGTGTAGATTTACCCACATTCGGTCTGCCAACTATTGCGGTTGATACTCCCTCACGAACAATTCTTCCCCTGTCATAATCAGCGATAAGAGCAGAAAGTTCTTCTTTGACAGCTTCAAGCTCCAACAATAGTGAAACCTCGTCAACTTCCGGAATATCCTCATCAGGGTAATCTGTCCATACAGCAAGCCCCGCAAGCAGCTTCATCAATCGGGCAGAACAATTTCTGGCAGCCTTGAAAACTGCTCCCTCACGGAGATTTTCTGCCATTTTTAATTCAAGTTCATTTTTTGCGGCTATAACGTCCATAACCGCTTCTGCCTGCGTAAGATCAAGCTTTCCATTGAGAAACGCACGTTTTGTAAACTCACCTGCTTCTGCTGTAACAGCACCATTTTTCAAAGCAGCACGCAGTATTTTCTTCGATATATATAATCCGCCGTGACAGGAAAGCTCTGCTGTATCCTCACCTGTGTAGCTGTGGGGAGCCTTAAAAACTGTCAGAATACAATCGTCTATCCTCTGACCGTCCTCATGGGCAATACCATAAGCACAGGTATATCCCTCCATATCCGCAACTCTTTTTCCACCGAATGGAGTGAAAATTTTCTCTGCAACGGCTATCGCTTCTTCTCCTGAAATACGTATAACAGCAATTCCACCCACCGCATTCGGAGTTGAAACAGCAGCAATAGTAGCCATAATATTCTCCTATAAAGGGCTGTTACAAGTCAACCTGCAACAGCCCTTCTCTTAATTAAAATTCAATTTTTCCGTAAAGTCCGCCTTCCATAGAATCTTCAGGCTTTGGCTTCTTGTAATCCTTTTCAAATGATGTTGAAAGGTCAATTGCCTTTGCCTCAAAATTCTCACGACGACGGTCACGACCACCGTTTCTACCACGTCTGTCGTCACGACGAGGACCTCTGCCTCTGCCGTTGTTTCGATTGTTTTTAGGATTTGTGGAAGAAATAATAATCTTTCTGTAAGGCTCCTCGCCAACTGAACGTGATGCTACGCCCTCAATATTTGATACAGCCGAGTGAATAACTCGTCTTTCATAAGGATTCATAGGCTCAAGCTGCTGTGAACGTCCTGTTCTGATAACAGACTTTGCAACCTTTGATGCAAGCTGCTCGAGTGTTTCCTTTCTCTTATTTCTGTATCCGAGACAATCAATTGTAATGCGGAAGTAATCTTTATCACCCTTATTTGCAATAATTGAACAGAGATACTGAATAGAATCAAGAGTTTCACCACGTCTGCCGATAATTGTACCGTTATTATCGCTTTCGATATCAATTACAGCTCCTGTCTCATTCTGGTAAATAATGTAATTTGCTTCAATACCCATAGCGTTGAAAATGCTTATGATATAATCTCTTGCAATCTTCACCTTGGGATTCATAAGGGCTTCATCCTCGATGAGAGTAAAATCATCAAGTGAGAACTCCATGTCGTCCTGTTTTGTTTCAGCAGAAACTACTTCCTCCTCAACAACAGGAGCAGCTTCAACAACTTCTTCGGGAACTGCAACGGGCTCTGATTCCTCTACAGCTTCGGGAAGAATAACAGCCTCGGGAATTTCTACAGGTGCAGGAGCTTCTACAGCCTTAACTTCCTCAACGGGAGCAGCTGCCTTTACTTCCTTAACTTCCTCGTTATAAGTAGCTCTAACCTGTGCGTCAACAGCACCAAGTCCTAAAAATCCTTTTTTACCTTCGCTGATAATCTCAAAAGTAATTTCGCTTTCATTTTTACCGAATTTCTTAACCGCCATAGCCTTTGCTTCTTCAACGGTTTTCGCAGTAAACAGTTCTGTCATTTTTATACCTCCTTAAAATTAATCTTCATCAGCAATTGAATCATCATAGATATCGCCGTATTTTTCAGCCATTCTGCGCCTTGCCTCTTTAATTGCGTCACGATTTGCTTTATTCTGTTCAGAACGTGAAAGCTTTTCGCCGGAATCATTATTACTTCCGCCATTCTGATTATCAAGAGCAGCCTGCTGCTCTAACATTCTCTGCATAAATGTTTTCTTTTCGGGGTGCTTTTCAGCATAGATACGTGCTTTTTCCTTTTCTTTTTCATTCATAACAACAATTCTGTCGTGGGTGAAATAGCAGTTAAGTCCCAATGATACGAGGAATGAGAAAACAGATGACCAGATCCAGTAGAAACCTATACCTGCAGGAAGCTCAAAGGCAAACCATATTGACATAAGAGGAGAAAGAAGCATCATAGCTGTCATACAGCCGCCGCCAGCCTGTGGTGAAGGATTTGTTTTCTTCTGGTGGTGAAGTGAATAAAAAGAAACAAGAAGCTGTGAAAGACCTGCAAGGAAAGGAATTGCACAAAGGATAATTGCCTCTTTATTCCATACATCTGGCTTAAGTGTGGGAACCTTACCAAGGTTAGCACCGAATATTGTAAAGTTTTCGGAAAATTCTGAAAGAAGTGCGGAAAAACTCTCTCCGATATTTTTGAATTCCGCAGGATGCTTGTCAAATACCTCCATAGTAAGAAGCTCATGACGGAGATTGTTTGACTCGATAGCCTTTCCGCCATTAACATCCTTGAACTGCATAGCAAGTGCAGAAGCCTTCTCAACAGCAGCCATTCTTACATCCTTTGAAAGACGAAGAACGTGCTTGATAGGCTTGTATACTACATCAATAACACCAAAAAGCAGGAACATCTGAATAAAAGCAGGGAGACATGAACCCATTGGGTTAAGACCTTCCTCCTGATAAAGCTTCTGCTGTTCCTCCTGTAAACGAGTGGGATTATTTGCAAAGCTTTTCTGGAGCTTCTGCAATTTCGGCTGAATAAGCTGCATTCTTGCAGAACTTTTCTGCGTCTTGTAGCTCATAGGAAAAAGTATCAGCTTCGTTACAAGTGTGAAAATAATGATAGCTATGGCATAGTTCGGAACTATGTTATAAATAAGGCTCATAAGGTATCCAAGCGGAACACCTATAATTTCATAAATAAAATTCAATTTCAATTCTCCTATATCAGTATATCAGAGGCACTTTCCTCTGTACCATTCTTTTCTTCTGTTGTATAAGCCTCACTATGAAGCTTTGAATAATCAATTTTTTTCACTTTAAATGTAAATTTTTCGGGAACGTGGTCAATACCGCCCATAGACCATGGATTACAGCGTAGAATACGCCATACTGCAAGAGCTGTGCCACGGAAAAAGCCGTACCTTTCAAGGGCTTTCAAGGCATAACAGCTGCATGTGGGATAATACTTGCACACAGGCGGAAAAAGGGGAGATATACATTTCCTGTAAAATTTTATCAAGGCAATGGCAATAAATTTCATAATCACTTACTGAATTTCTTAACAGCCTTTTCAATCTCCTGAACGCCGTACTTGTTGAAATATCCGCAGTACTCATCAGATTTGATGCCAAGAATACCGCTTCTCGCAACTATAACAATATCAATACCCACAGGAAGACGGATTTCGGCTTTCTGATATGCAAGTCGGATAAGTCTTTTTGCACGGTTACGGGCAACGGCATTTCCAATTTTTTTCCCGGCGGTTATACCAAATCGGTTATAGGGGCGATTATTCGGTTTTACATATATAACAGAATACTTGGAAGTTATATATCTGCCCTTTTTGTACAGACACAGAAAATCCTTGTTATCCTTCATTACAGCGGTATACAGCATAATAATCCTCCCGATAACCTAATAAAAAAGACCACAAAAACGTATTTTTGTGGTCAGCGTCGTCAGTGAGTTAATCTTGCTCTGCCCTTAGATCTTCTACGAGCTAAAACCTTTCTGCCGTTCTTTGTAGCCATTCTCTTCATGAAGCCATGCTCCTTCTTTCTGTGGAGCTTCTTAGGCTGATATGTTCTTTTCATTCTTAATATCCTCCTCTCAGTGTTAACTAAAAGAGCTTTACGCCCTTATTTACATACTACACTTAAGAATTATACTTCAAAAATGCCGATATGTCAAGGGATTTTTGATTTTTTTTTCAGATTTTGCGAATTTTGATTAATTTCAACAGTATTTTTCATTCTAACTCAATTTGTTTTGTATCTTTTATAAAATAGCTGAAAATATACCTATTTGTCAACTTTCATCTTCTACATAAGCTCTGTGGGGTACTGCTTTAACACTTTTCCACACGTAATTCAACAGATGTTGAATTAACATTCGCACATCTCAACATATGTTGAAAAGTTGAAAAATATTGTTTAAAACTTGTTGTATTCCACAGTTTCAACAACAACTTTCTCCTGTTTATACCGTTATTCGACTAATTTTTCAACTGTGTCAACCATTTCAACAGCTCTTTCAACAATTTACTAAATCAGATGTAGAAATGCCTCTTATTTTCTCCACATTTTTTAATTTTATCACTTGCTTTTTCAACAGGATTATGATATAATAGAAGTATATTATTATAGGAGAGTATCGTTATTTGCAAAAAAATTGCCGACACTAAAGCGGTATATCCAAATTATTTCACTTTATGGAGGTTAAAAATGAATTCGTTTACAGAATTGTTTGACAGTGTCAAAAATTATTGCCTGGAAAATAAAAAAATACCCAGCGTTGCCATTACAACATGGCTTAATATGCTCACTCCCGTCAGCTTTGACGGTGAAAACGCTGTTTTTAGCGTAATTACACCTTTTCAGAAAAACATTGTAATGAACAAGTATGCCGAGCCCGTAATTGAAGCTTTCTACGAGCTGCTTGGTCTCAATGTAAATCTCATAATAAATGTTGATTCAAATGACCCCGAGCCAGCTGCTCATATTCCCACCGAGGAAGAACTTGAAAAGAAAAACGAGGAACTTGAACAGTCCTACAAATTCGCTAATTATGACTACACTTTCGATACATTCATCGAGGGCCCGTCAAACAGCTTTGCTCTTGCCTGCAGTAAGTCGGTTGCAAAAAACTGCGGCGAAAGCGATGTTTCCGGCTATAATCCGCTTTTTATCTACGGTCCGTCTGGAATGGGAAAAACTCACCTTATCACAGCTATTGCAAATGAGGTAAGAATTACCCGCCCAGAATACAACATTGTATATATCACAAGCGAAACTTTCGGAAACGACCTTATTGCAGCTATCCAGAAGAATCAGATTTCTGATTTCCATGAAAAATACAGAAATGCAGACGTTCTCCTCATTGACGATATCCAGTTCTTTGCAGGAAAAGAGCGTATGCAGGAAGAATTCTTCCATACATTCTATAAGCTTCACCAGGAAGGAAAGCAGATTGTAATCACATCTGATAAGCCTCCAAAGGAGCTTATTACCCTTGAAGCAAGACTCCGCACACGTTTTGAGGGTGGACTTATTGCTGATATTTCCGCCCCAGACTTTGAAACAAGACTTGCTATTATTACAAGAAAAAGCGAGCTTCTCAGCCTTAAAATGCCTGCCGAGGTATCTGAATTTATGGCTAACCGCCTGAAATCAAATATCCGTCAGCTTGAAGGAGCTGTTCTCCGACTTAAAGCACTCAACCACTTTGCAGGAAGCCCCATTACAATTTCCATGGCACAGAGTGTTATCCGTGATGTGCTCACTGATGAACAGCCAATTCCGATTACTGTTGAGAAAATTATAAGCGAGGTATCTACGGTTTACGGCGTTACTCCTGATGACCTCCGTTCAAATAAGCGTTCACAGCAGATATCAATTGCCCGTAAGGTGGCTATATACATAGTACGTGAAATTACCGATATGCCTCTTGCTTCAATCGGTACGGAGTTCGGCGGACGTGACCACTCAACTATCGTTTATTCTGTAAACAGCATTATGGCGTCAATTGAAAAAGACCAGAACCTTAGCAATCTTGTAAACGATATCATCAAGAATATCCGTGACAAGAGTAAGGGTTAATATTCAATACATACGTTAGTAAATGTTATTCTAACGCTTTTGAAAATAAACATTTTTCCCACAAAAAATTAATGTTGAAAAAGTTGAAACAATGACTTTCAACGGAGTTTTCAACACACTGTTTAAAACTCCGTTGAAAACTAAAACCTTATTTTCCCTATGGTATATCAAGGAGATTTTACTTCTACAAATAAGCTGACTTTGATATTTTCAACGTCATGAACTTTTCAACATTTCACACACTGTCAATAGTCGGGTAAAAAAATATAACATAAAATTGTAATTCAACAGATTTTTCCACTTTTCTTAAACTTCAACTCCACAATTCTCAACTTTTTCGACACAAACAGAACAGAAAAGGAATATTCCAAACATTCCAAACAAATTGACAACACCTGATTGTGGACGAGCTTTCGGCTGTAATACATAGGAAAACAGACATATTGACTTTTCAACACCCCCTACTACTACGACTATATTTATTATACTTATCATATCATAACTTATCTTTTTTTATTCTTATCTTATCACATCTTATCACAGAAGCTGACGCTTCGTTGAAAACTTGCTGCCGAAAACTTTCTATTACACCTTACAGGAGGTATTTATATAAATGAAATTTATTTGTAAAAAAACAGAGCTTAGTGAAGCTATAATAAATGTTTCAAGAGTAGTTCCACAGAAATCAACAATTCCTGCTCTTGAAGGTATAAAAGTTAAAGTTACACCTGGATATGTTGAGCTTACATCTTACAATCTTGAAATGGGTATAAGAACAACAATTAATGCCGATACTTCTGACAGCGGTGAATTTGTTATGAATACCCGTCTTTTCAGCGAATTTACAAAGAAAATGGCCGGAGAAGATGTTACATTTTCAATTGATGAAAATAATAATGTTCACGTATCGTCTGAAGCTACAGAATGTGACTTTTTAGCTATGTCAGCTGAAGAATATCCCGATCTTCCTGTTATTGATTCGAGGAGAAGTTTTTCAGTTCCGCAGAATATTCTTCGTTCAATGATAAATATGACAAGCTATGCAGTAGCACAGAATGAGAATAAACCTATTTTCACAGGTGAGCTTTTTGACATTGAAAACAACAATTTCACAATGGTGGCTATTGACGGTTTCCGCCTTGCTATAAGAAATGAAAATATTGACAATAATGAAAAATTCAATTTTGTCGTTCCTAAAAAAGCATTGCAGGAAGTTTCAACTATTATCCGTGATGACTGTGCAGATAACTGCTTAATAAGCGTTAACGACAGACATATCATATTTGAGATTAACAATTTCTTTATCATATCAAGACTTTTAGAGGGTGCTTTCCACAATTACAAAATGAGCATTCCCACAAGCTATAAAACAGAAGTATTTGTTAATAAAAAGGATTTTGTCGCTTGTCTTGAAAGATGTTCTCTTATCATAGACGAGAAGAATAAATGTCCTATCCGTTGTGAAATCGGCGGCGGTGTTATGAAAATCAACTGCAAGACACCGATAGGAAAGGTTAATGACGCAATTTCTGCCGATATTTCAGGTGAAACCGTAACTATCGGCTTCAATAACAGACTGATGCTTGAAGCTGTAAAGGCTGCCGAGGGCGATAAGGTACGTATCCGCCTCAATGGTGCAATGAAGGTTATAGAACTGCTCCCTCCCATGGGTGAAAGTTACATTTACCTTGTTATGCCTATTCAGTTGAAAAATTGAGATATTGTTATTAATATTTCGTAGGGACAGGTTGTGCCGTGTCCGTGCAATAATATTCATATAAAGCGAGGTATAAATATGCCTGAAATTAAAATCACAACAGAATTTATAAAGCTTGACGCTCTTCTTAAATTTGCCTCAATGGTAGGTTCAGGCGGAGAGGCTAAAATGCTCATACAGGACGAGCAGGTTCTCGTAAACGGCGAGGTATGCACTATGCGAGGCAAAAAAATCCGCCCAGGTGATACCGTGAAAATAATCGGCGGCGATGAGGTAACCGTGTGCTGATAACTCACGTTGAAATATACGGGTTTAAAAATCTGTCGGATATTTCTTTCGTTCCCGATAATTATTATAATATCATAGTGGGTGCAAATGCACAGGGGAAAACAAATCTCCTTGAAGCACTTTGGATTATGTCGGGCTGCAAAAGCTTCCGTGGCTCAAAGGAGAGGGATTATATTGCTCTTGACAAAAGCCGTTTTACCTCTGAAGTGAAAATCAGAGATGTTGTCCGTGAACAGAAAATCACCTATGAGATGATAAAAGGCGGCAATATCGTTAAAAATATCACCATAAACGGAGTAAAACAAAAGGGCACACGTAATCTTTTCGACGTTTTCAAGTGCATTGCTTTTATCCCCGATGATGTGGAGATTATCAAGGGTGCTCCTGAAAAGCGTCGTAATTTCGTTGATATGGCGGCTTCACAGCTCAATCCTGTATTTGTTGCCCATATAACGAAAAATCAGGCTGTTATGAATCAGCGGAACGCTTTGCTGAAATCAATTATGCAGGGCGGCTGTGACGCTTCAATTCTCGAAATATGGGATAAACAGGCGGCTCATGAGGGTGCACTCATATCCTATATGCGTGACGGCTATATAAAAAAGCTGAATGAAGTCTGCGGCGGGTTATATTCCTCTATTTCTGGAGGAAAAGAAGTTCTGGAGCTTGAATATAAATCAAACGTATTCAAAGCAGAGGATTTTGAGGAGCCATGCGGCGAGGCGGCATTTGAAAAATACTATAATAAACTCCGTGAATCGGCGGAGTATGATATCCGCACGGGTATAACTCATTCTGGGGTAAACCGTGACGAGATAAATATAAAAATCAACGGCATAAGTGCAAAAGATTATGGCTCACAGGGGCAGATAAAATCAGCGGCACTTGTTATAAAGCTTGCACAGGCGGAAATATTCACAAAGCGAAGCAAGGAAGCTCCCGTGGTATTTCTTGACGACGTTATGGGAGAGCTTGACGAAAACAGGCAGCGATTTGTATTTGAGATAATAAAAAATATGCAGGTATTTATAACAACTCCGAACGAAAGTGCACTTCTCCCCGATATCAAGGGGAAAATCCTGCGTATAAGCGGCGGCAGAATTGCGGAGGAGGTATAGATGAAAAAGGCAATATATCTTCACATCGGCAATAATTATTCCGTTGATGTCCGTGAAATTATCGGCATATTCGATATGGATAACACAACTGTAACAAGCTGCACTAAAAAGCTGCTTGATAAGGCAGAAAAGGAAAAAAGGCTGTTTTTAGCCACATACGAGCTGCCGAAAACTTATATCATCACAAAAAAACGTATATATCTTTCACAGCTTGCCGCAAGCACGCTGAAAAAGCGTCTTGAAAGCGGCGGAGGGTATAATTAATGCGTAATTCATAATGCGTAATGCGTAATTATTAATAAAAACCGGGAGGTACTCATGAGTCAGCAGGATATTAATAACGCCGAAAATGACATAGTTAATTATGACGAAAATGACATACAAATTCTGGAAGGACTTGAAGCTGTAAGAAAAAGACCTGGTATGTACATCGGCTCAACAGGTCCAAGCGGTCTGCACCACCTTGTATATGAAATAGTTGATAACTCTATCGACGAAGCGCTTGCAGGCTTCTGCACTGAAATAAAGGTTGATATACTCCCCGATGATATTATCAGGGTATCTGATAACGGTCGTGGTATCCCTGTTGGTATTCACCCGAAGGAGGGCATTTCTGCGGCTACCGTTGTTTATACTATCCTCCACGCAGGCGGAAAATTCGGCGGCGGCGGATATAAGGTATCGGGAGGACTTCACGGCGTTGGTGCGTCTGTTGTTAACGCCCTTTCAGAATGGTTGGAGCTTACTGTCAAGGACGGCGAAAATGTATGGTTCCAGCATTTTGAGCGTGGTCACTATGATGAACAGCTTAAAGCTATTGACAAGACTACCGAAACAGGTACAAGCGTTACATTTAAGGCTGATCCTGAAATTTTCGAGCAGACTGTATATGATTACAATATTCTGCTTAAAAGACTTCGTGAACAGGCTTTCCTTAACGCAGGTATAAAAATCACATTCTCTGATTTGCGTGACGAGAATGATATAAAGTCCGAAACACTTCATTATGAGGGTGGTATACGTCAGTTTGTTGAGCATATTCATGAAACAAGAGGATATATCCCGTTAAGCAGTGAAGTTATTTACGTTTCAGGAATGCAGGGTGATTCCTTTGCGGAAATTGCCCTCCAGTACAACGACAGCTACAATGAGATTATTCTCTCATTTGCAAATAATATCCACACAAAAGACGGTGGATATCACGAAACAGGCTTCAAAAATGCTCTTACCAAGGTTATAAACGACTACGGTAAGAAAATGGGACTTCTCAAGGATAAAGAGAAGTTAAGCGGCGATGATGTCCGTGAGGGACTTACAGCCATTATTTCTGTAAAGCTTACCGAGTGCGAGTTTGAGGGACAGACAAAGGGACGTTTGGGAAATCCTGAGGTAAAGCCATTTATCGAAAAGCTTGTACAGGAAAAGCTTATGAATTTCCTGGAAGAAAATCCCGATTCCGCAAAGGCTATATTTGAAAAGGCACTTTCTGCCCTTAAAGCCCGTGAAGCAGCAAAGCGTGCAAGAGATGCAGAGCGTAAAAAGAACGCTTTCGGAAATGCTTCAATGCCTGAAAAGCTTGCAGATTGTTCAGAGCGTGACGCAAGATATACAGAAATTTACATTGTAGAGGGTGACTCTGCGGGCGGTTCTGCAAAGCAGGGACGTGACAGAAAATATCAGGCTATCCTCTCACTCTGGGGAAAAATGCTCAACGTAGAAAAGGCACGTATTGACAAGATTTACGGCAATGATAAGCTTTCACCTGTTGTAACCGCTCTCGGTACAGGTATCGGTGAGGATTTCGATATTGAAAAGCTCCGTTACGGCAAAGTTATAATCATGGCCGATGCCGACGTTGACGGTATGCACATCAGAACTCTGCTTCTGACATTCTTCTTCCGCTATATGCGTCCCCTTATTTCAAACGGCAACGTATATATTGCACAGCCTCCTCTTTTCAAGGTATGGAGAGGTAAAAAGGAGCGTTATGCTTTCTCTGACGAGGAGCGTGATGCTTTCATAGCCGAGCTTTCCGAGGAGGGCAAGTACAAGGTTGACGTTCAGCGTTATAAAGGTCTTGGTGAAATGGATCCCGAACAGCTTTGGGAGACAACTATGGACCCCGAGCGTCGTACAATCGTGAAAATCGGCATGGAGGACGCTTTAAAGGCTGACGAAACATTCTCTATCCTTATGGGAGACAAGGTTGAGCCAAGAAGAAAATTCATCGAGAACAATGCGAAATTCGTACAGAACCTCGATATTTAACGAGGGATAAGCTATGGAAGAAAATATAAAGCTTATAAAAGAATTTCGCCATACACCGCAAATTATGCGGCAGGGAATAAGAGCTTATCAGCAAAAATTCGTATATCCTAAAGCGATAGTAAAAAGCATTGTCTTTCTTCTCATATCATTCGGAATTGCCGCAGTTATTCTTTCAGGGGCATTGAATGAGAAGATAAAATTTGTGGGATATCTTGCATTTGTTGCGTTTTTCGCCCTGATTTTCCGTGAGCTGTTCAATCCCCTTAAACAGAGGGATAATATAGTTCAGAGTATGAACGGAAACGGAATAATTCCACTTTACAGACTAACAGTCAAGGAAAAAAGTGTTGAAATCTCTACAGTCGAGGAAGTATTCGAAGATGAAGCCGACGAGGAAGAATTTGACGAGGCTTATGAGGATGATTATTCCAAGGAAGCTGCAAAGCCTACTATAATTCCAATAGACAGCAGTCTTTCCGTTCTGGAAAAAGAGGATTGCTTTGTACTCGTATGCTCCGATTATGTTTATTATATTATTCCAAAGGCGGATTTTTCACCCGAGGAACTGGAAATTATGCGAAAAATAGCCAATTAAGAATTAAGAATTAAGAATTAAGAATTGTTGAATGTGGCAGTTGTTGCGATAGATTGATAAACTTACCGTATGCAATTCTAACCTCTAATCTCTGATTTCTAATATCTAAAAGGAGGCTTAGCGTGTTATATAACGATAATTCCAAAATTGTTCATTCCGACCTTGTGAATGAAATGGAAAATTCCATGCTTCAATACGCAATGTCAGTTATTGTATCAAGAGCCTTACCCGATGTAAGGGACGGCTTAAAGCCCGTTCACAGACGTATTCTCTATACGCTCCACGAAAACGGACTTACTCCCGACAAGGCTTACCGTAAGTGTGCCGATACTGTCGGTGCCGTTCTGGGTAGATATCACCCACACGGTGACGCGTCTGTTTATGATGCTCTTGTAAGACTTGCACAGAACTTCTCGCTCCGTTACCCTCTCGTTGACGGTCACGGAAACTTCGGTTCAATTGACGGCGATAAGGCGGCTGCCTACCGTTATACCGAGGCTAAAATGAAAAAGCTTACCCTTGAGATGTTACAGGACATCAACAAGGAAACTGTTGACTATATGCCCAACTACGACGACCGTCTGAAAGAGCCTGTTGTACTTCCTTCCAGATTTCCAAATCTGCTTGTAAACGGCTCTACAGGTATCGCTGTAGGTATGGCTACAAATATTCCTCCCCACAATCTTGGCGAGGTTATTGACGCATTACAGCTGCTTATAGATGACCCCGACTGTACTCTTGACCAGCTTATGGAGCATATCAAGGGACCTGACTTCCCTACAGGCGGTATAGTTATGGGTAAGGCGGGTATTCGTGCCGCTTACGGTACTGGACGTGGAAAGATTATTCTCCGCAGCCGTACTCATTTCGAGGAAATAAAGGGCAGAAATTGTATCATAGTTGACGAAATCCCATATATGATTAATAAAACTCTGATACTTAAAAATATCAATCAGCTCTGCAAGGATAAGCGACTGGAGGGTATTTATTATCTCCGTGACGAGTCCGATAAGGACGGTATGCGTATCGTTATCGAGCTGAAAAAGGACGCTATTCCTGAAATTGTGCTGAATAAGCTGTTTGCTCTGACAAAGTTACAGGATACCGTTGGTATCATCATGCTTGCCCTTGTAAACGGCGAGCCAAAGGTGCTGACTCTGAAACAGATGCTCGGCCATTATCTTGATTTCCAGGTTGATGTTATCCAGCGTCGTACACGTTTTGACCTCCGCAAGGCTCTTGAAAGAGCACATATCTTACAGGGCTTTATTCTTGCCGCCGATTATATCGACGAAGTTGTGGCTATTCTCCGCAGCAGTAAGACTATTCCCGAGGCTAAAGAGCGTATGATTGAGCGTTTCAAGGATATTGATATGAGTGCACTTCTCGACCGTGCACAGTATGATATGTCAAATATTCATATTCTTGAACATCAGATGGGACTTTCAGAGGAACAGGCAGAAGCTATCGTTCAGATGCGTCTTGGTGCGTTGACAGGTCTGGAGCGTCAGAAGATAACAGACGAATTGTACGGTCTGTTGACTAAAATTACCGATCTTGAAGATATTCTTGCAAATATCAATCGTGTTTACGAGATTATCATGAATGACCTCAACGAAATTCGCAGAAAGTTCAACGACAAGCGTCGCACAGATATTGAGTCTGTAAGCGGTGAGGTTGATATTGAAGACCTTATTCCTGTTGAGGATTGTGTTGTAACACTTACAAATAACGGTTATATCAAGCGTATGCCCGTTGCTGAATATAAAACCCAGAAGCGTGGCGGCCGTGGTATAACAGGTATGAAACAGCGTGAGGAGGATTTCGTAGAGGAGATGTTCATCTGCGGAACTCATGATAATATCCTGTTTATTACCAACAAGGGTATTATGTACAAGCTGAAATGCTACGAAATACCCGACGGTTCAAAGGCTTCACGCGGCTTCAATCTCATAAATCTCCTGCCCCTTACCGAAAATGAAAAGGTAACGGCAATGATTAAGACTGCCGATTTCGGTGACGACAGATTTATCACAATCGTTACGAAAAACGGTAAAATCAAGCGTACAAACCTTTCATTCTACAAGAATGTCCGCAAAAACGGACTTATTGCAATCGGTCTTGACGAGGGCGATGAAATTGCAGGCTGCCGCATGACTAACGGAAACGAGCAGATTTTCGTTGCCACACGCAATGGTATGGCTATACGCATTGAGGAAGAAAATGCAAGAGCTCTGTCCCGTTCAGCTCACGGTGTAAAGGCTATAAAGCTTCGTGAGGGCGATTATGTTGTAGGCATTGCAAGGGTACGTGAGGGTGCTTCGCTGCTGACTGTAACAGATAACGGCTACGGTAAGCGTACCGAGATTGACAGCTACAGAATACAGAACAGAGGCGGCTATGGTCTTACCAACTACAAGGTTGACGATATTCGTGGCCATGTCTGCGGTATCAAGATAGTTGACGAAACAGACGATGTAATTCTCGTTTCAAGCGACGGTGTAATTATCCGTATTCACGCCGAGGATGTGCGTATAATGGGCAGAATTGCCAAGGGTGTACGTGTTATGAGAGTAGGCGAGGGTGCAAAGGTTGTTGCATTTACCCGTACAGAGCGTGATGACTCCGCTGAAACCGAAAAGGTGGAACAGCTCACCGAGGAGCAGATAAGAGCCGCAGAGGCTGAGGCTGCCGAGGAGGAGAAAAACGAGGTAGTCATCGAGGCAGATGAAAACGAGGATGAGGAATAATAGGGTATAATGGGATTTATACTTGCAGTATTGATTTTAATTATCATTGCCGCCGTATATGTATTTGTCGAAAACAATTTTTTACTTGTAAAAAGGCAGGTTGATTTCGGCGGCGATGTAAAAATTCTTCATATTTCTGACTGCCATAAAAGAAATAATTCTGATTTCAACGAGAAAATCTTAAACTCCACAGAACAGGAAAAGCCTGATGTTATATTTATAACAGGGGATTTCGTATCACGTACAGAAACCGATTTTTCGGCGGCTGAAAGACTTCTCACAGAGTTGTGTGCTGTTGCTCCCGTATATATGTGTATGGGCAATCACGAGCAGAGTTTTATCAATGACAATCAGCGTGAATTTCTTGATGTTGTAGAAAGAACAAATGCAAGGTTGCTTATAAATGACGGTGAGTATACAGAAATAAAGGGAAGAAAATTTTATATCTGCGGAGTAATGCAGAATTACTCAACGTATAAAAAAGACGGCGGATATAGAAATCTTGACGGCTTCACTCTTGATGAAATGAAAAAAAATATGGGTGAATGTCCGAAAGGAAATATTCTGCTCCTTGCACATAACCCGATTTTCGGGGAGGTTTACGCTGAATGGGGCGCTGATTACACTTTCAGCGGTCACATTCACGGCGGAGTTGTACGTCTTTTCAGAGTTGGAATACTTTCCCCCGAACGTCGGTTTTTCCCGAAATACTCAAAGGGAATTTACGATATATCGGGAAAAAAGCTTCTTGTTTCAGCGGGTATAGGAAAGTTAAGGTTGTTTAATTCACCTGAAATTGTAATTTATAAAATATAAAAATCTGCACAAAATCTCGTATGAGGCTTTGTGCAGATTTTTTATATAAACTCAAATATACCGAAAATTATTATAGCAAGACCGCCAATCCAAGAAAAATCACTGCTTATTGATGAAATTTTCCGTCCTGTAATGCCGCCGAGAATAATAGCTGCAAATCCGGTAATAAAGGCAAAAACAGCTACAATAGCTGGATTTGTTTCATTTCCGCCCATACCTAATCCAATAGAAAGTGAGTCAAGAGAAGCCGCCGCCGCCAATGCTGCCGCTTCTTTTGGGGAGAGAGTCATTGAATTATCCACATCCGCGGCTGTATCATCAAGATACAGTTTTATAACAATTCCACTTTCCTTTGTGTGGAGAAAAAGCTCTCCACGTTTTTCAAGGCGGCGTACGAGATTGCGGATAAGGCTTTTGAAAACAGTAGTGATACCAATTGTAAGAAGAATAAGAAAGCCAAGTAAGCTGAATAATTTTTCGGGGATAAGTTCGCCTATAATGCTTGAAAAAAGCAGTGAAATCCACAGAAAAAAAGCTCCGACAGCGTTTATAATCATTGCCGAAGTGATAGGGATTCTTATTTTACTGCAACCATAAGTGGCAGCGGCGAGAAAAATATCAATACTTACAATAACCGAAAGTATAATTTCACGGAGCAAATTATCACCTCAGCCCATAATATGATAAAAAACACGTTTTTGTTACAAAAAAATCCAAGGCAATATAATGCAAAAACTTCTCCACAAGACTGTCGAGGAGTTTTCAACATAGTGTTGAAAGAACAGTTGAATAACGAATTGATTGTTGAAAACTTTGTGGAGAGTGTGGAGAAATGCGTAATATCCCTGTTTTTTCCTGCAAAATTATTTGAAAAAGTGTTGATAAAAAGTGAAAACAGGGAAACAATAAAAAAGTATTGTGGAAAACCATCTGCAATAACATCACAAAAAAGGAATTGATTTTGTATGAAAAAAATTTTAGCTGCAACGGCTCTTTTTCTGGCTTTACCATTTGTAATAACAAGCTGTGATGAGAGGGACGAGCCTAACGCAACAGGCAGAGAGCATTTCGAAGATTACGACTATAATAACAACGCTGATGACAAAAATGACCACGTTGACAGAGATGAAAACAGAGTAGAAGATTTCGCTCATGACGCTGTAGACGGTGCTGAATCAGCTGTTGATGATGTAATTGACGGTGCAGGCGATGCGGCAAATGATATAATCGACGGCTTTGACGGTGAGCGTAATACTACTGAAACATCGGTAAATAGCCATATTTCTACAGTAACATCAACTACTGTAAGAACTGAAAGATAAGAGTTTTCAACATCTTTGTACAAAATGTTGAAAAATCCCCCTGAAAAATCAGGGGGATAATTTTTTATCCACAGATAGCCTTGATAGCCTCTGCCATAATTTCTGCATTAAGAAGCAGACTTTCTTCTGTGATATACTCGTTAGCACCGTGCATATTTCCGCTGCCGTCCTCATATTCTGCACCGAAAGCCACTCCGCCCTCAATGTCGTGCACATAAGTACCGCCGCCGATTGTGATACATCTGCCCTTTTCGCCTGTTACCTGCTCGTATACACGGAGCAAGGACTGTACAAAATTGCTGTTTTCGTCGGTATAATGAGGATTTACAGCCATAACAGAATCAACTGTTATGCCTGCGGCTTCAAGCTTGCTGCAGATAATCTCCTGCACTTCCTCCTTTGTGTGGCCAAAGGGGAAACGAACATCAATACCACCCTCAATATAACACTTTTCAAACTTTTCAACAGTTTTCAACAGTGACAATACACATGTAAAATCTGCCGAATTATCGCCGAAAATTGCACTTCCCTCAACATCGCCGTGTTGAAAGATTTGTTTAAGACCGTTGAGAGCTGTGGAATTACCCGAGTAGTCCGCAAGGAACTTTGTAATTGCATTTTCGCCTTTTTCGGGAGTTGAAGCATGTGCAGATTTACCCTCGTAAAGCATGACGGAGGAATCAGTTTCAACAGAACAAGCCATGGGAACTGCGTTTATAACCTCGCCAGCACGGATTTCCATTTTTTCTTCAAGTTCAGCAGAAATATAAATTCGCAGCATACCCTTTTCGCCGTTTATTACGGGATATTCTCCGTCGGGAGTGAATACCATAGGAGGGAGAGAATGAGTCTTGCGGTAGTGTTCAATGTCATCTCCGCCGTTTTCTTCGTTAGTTCCGAAAATAAGGCGAACTCCTTTTTTTAGCGGAATATTCAGCTCTTTCAGTGCTTTCATAGCGTAAAGTGATGCTACAGCAGGGCCTTTGTCGTCAATTGTACCTCTGCCGGTGAGAATACCGTTTTCACGCTTTAATACGTAGGGCTCAGAAGTCCAGCCGCTTCCCTCTGGTACAACATCAAGGTGTGAGAGGATTCCAAGTGCTGCTTCGCAGTTGTTGAAATCTGCTGAACCTGCGTAGTTATCAACATTTTCCACAGAAAAACCTAATTCTTTACATTTATCAAGCATTATTTCAAGTGCTTTTGCAGAGTTTCTTCCAAAAGGATATCCCTCCTTGGCTTCCTCTTGAACACTTCTCACGGCAATAAGCTCTCCTAGAAATGCAATCATTTCTTCTTTTTTATCTTCAAGATATTTTCTTATTTCAGTCATGAATTATCTCCTTATAAGGTATTATAGCAAAAAAACCGCAGTAATCTGCGGTTTTTCGCCTGATTGTGTTTCCACAACAGTAGAAAGAAAGGATAAATATGAAAAGTGAATATATCAGTTAACAATAGCTCTTTCTGTTTCCTTATCAAAGAGGTGAATTCTGTTAGGATCGATAGCAACCTTGATATCATCACCGGGCTTAGCTGTTGTTCTGGGGCTAACTCTTGCTGTAAGGCTGTGACCTTCGCATGTGAGGTAGAGATATGTCTCTGCACCCATCATTTCAGTGATTTCAACATAAGCATCGATAACACCTGTTGTAGCGTTGGAGAGGTACATTTCCTCGTCGTGGATAGACTCAGGACGGATACCGAGAGTAATCTCTCTGCCTACGTAGTTAGGAAGCTCATCGTTAACCTTTGACTCGGGAACGATAATCTGATACTTCATGCCTCTTGACATCTTTGTATCATTTGAACCGAACTCAACGATAAACTGACCGTATTCTTCCTTAAGAACAGCGTCGATGAAGTTCATCTGAGGTGAACCAAGGAATCCAGCAACGAACTTATTTACGGGGTTCTCGTAGAGGTTCTGAGGTGTGTCAACCTGCTGAACAAAACCGTCCTTCATACAAACGATTCTGTCACCCATTGTCATAGCCTCTGTCTGGTCATGAGTTACGTAAATGAATGTTGTACCGAGCTTCTTGTGGATCTTAGCAATCTCGGTTCTCATCTGAGCACGGAGCTTTGCGTCGAGGTTTGAAAGAGGCTCGTCGAGAAGGAATACCTTTGGTGAACGAACGATACAACGACCGAGAGCAACTCTCTGACGCTGACCACCTGACATAGCCTTGGGCTTTCTGTCGAGGAGGTGAGTAAGGTCGAGAATCTTTGCAGCTTCGTTAACCTTTCTCTCGATTTCATCCTTGGGTACCTTACGGAGCTTAAGTCCGAAAGCCATATTATCGAATACTGTCATATGGGGATAGAGAGCGTAGTTCTGGAAAACCATCGCAATATCTCTGTCCTTAGGTGCAATATCGTTTACAAGGCGGTCGCCGATGTAAAGCTCACCCTCTGAAATCTCCTCAAGACCAGCGATCATACGGAGAGTTGTGGACTTACCGCATCCGGAAGGTCCAACGAGAACGATGAACTCCTTATCTCTGATTTCCAAGTTTACATCTGTAACAGCAACAACACCGCCGGGGTATTTCTTATAAATATTTTTAAGTGTTAAGCCTGCCATTTATTCCTGTCCTCCAGTTCAATTTTTCTTGCCGATACCATCTTTTTATATTTCAGCACAATATCAGCTATAATAATATAATACCACTTTTTGAAAAAAATTGCAAGATACTAAATTGACAAACTTACAATTAGTTGTTTAGCATAAATGCCGAAAAATAGCCAACGAAATTCGTGGAAAAATCCTCAAAATCGGGTGGAGAGAATAAGTTTTCAACATCTTTGTGCAATAATTCCATACACTCACCAAACCGCAGATTTTCGGGCAAAATCAGCCCACCAACAGTAATTCTCATCAATTTTTCAACATGGTTTTCAACAGCGGCAAACATACGTTTTACCTGATGATATTTTCCCTCGTGAAGTTCAATTAAAGCCAGTTTATCGCAGTTTTCAACAGCTTTTACCTTGGCTGGCAGACACTTTTCACCACTCGATAGTGTAATACCTTTCGCAAATATGTCAACATATTTACTTTCAAAACTTCTGTCAAGTTTCACAAGATAAATTTTCGGAACATGACTCTTTGGTGAAAGCATCCTATGGGCAAGCTCACCGTCGTCGGTAATAAGCAGTGCTCCGAGTGAGTCTTTGTCCAGCCTGCCTGCGGGGAACATGTCTTTTTTACGCAGTTCCGGTGGTATAAGCTGCATAACGCTTATACCGTCGTTTTCTTCGGTTGAACTGACATAGCCCTCTGGCTTATTCAGTAATATATAGCGGAATTTTGAAGCAGAAACAGCAGTTCCACACACTTCCACAAATGCCGTATCAGAATCAATTTTAGTATCGGATTTTTTTATTATTTTACCGTCAACAGCGATTTTTCCTGCGGCTGCAAGAGATTTTATCTGACTTCTTGTATAGTCAGAACGTTCCGAAATGTACTTATCAAGGCGGATTTGTGGCATTTTAGCTCCTTTCGGTATAATATCCCATAACAAGGGCATATTATTTACAAACAAATTCTGGAGGTCATATATGTCAAAAAAATTATTAGGTCTTGTTATTGTTGTCGTAACTGTGCTTGGAGGTTTTATCCTTTTTGATCCCGATTATAAGGGAGAGCCGGAAATCCCGGAAAATCCACCAATTGACGCTTCTACAGAAGCAAGCCGCATAAGCTATTTTTCATCTCACGGGTGGGAGGTTGAGGAAATTTCAGCAAAAGATATAATTATCCCCTCGGAATTTACAGGAGAATATGAAAGCTATGCCTCATTGCAGGATAAGCAGGGTATGCCATTGCGTGAATATGCAGGTAAATCGGGAAAATTGTACGTTTATGAGGTGCATAATTACTCCCCCGATGAGAATACAATGCTGGCGGAGCTTCTTGTCTGCGACGATACGGCAATTGCGTCCCTTGTCTACAGCGACAACGGCAGCGGAAAAAAGCTTGCGGTCAGTTAATGCTCCCAAAGCAAAATAGAAAATTCAAGAGTTAATTGGGGGAGCACTAATTTCAAGTTCGCTGATTATAGCAACAAAGCTTTCAACGTCTGTGAAATCCTCATATACCGAGGCAAAACGAATATAGGCGATTGGGTCAATCACACGCAGCTGTTCCATGACAAGAGCCCCTATTTCCTTTGAGGGGGCAACATTTTTAAGCTCATTGGCATAGTGATTTTCAATATTGTCGGCAATTTTTTCAACGTCGTCGATATTTACGGGACGCTTTTTTATAGCGTTGAAAATGCCCTGTATAAGCTTGCTTCGGTCGAAAGGCTCATAGCTTCCACTACGTTTTTCGACCATTAGCATAGGTTTTTCTATTATTTCATAAGTAGTAAATCGTGCACCGCATTTCATGCACTCACGGCGGCGTTTTATACGGTCAACTTTCGGGCGTGAGTCGATAACCTTTGAGTCGGGGAAACGGCAATATGGACAAATCAAGAAAAATCACTCCTTTGTAGAGTAAGGTTCAGTCATTTTTGTTAATATATTATAGCTTGAAATGAGCTCTGAAATTGAACTGAAACCGCTTCGGTAAAGCTCAAGAATAACGCTTGCATTAGGGTTCAGGGTGTTGAGTTTCTCAAAAAACGGCTTGAAACGGAAATTTCCTCTGCCGATTGGCAGGCAGTCGCCCATTTCTCCAGAGTCACTTATGTGAACATGCACGACATTTTTACCTGCCGCATCGAGGAAAGCAAAGGGAGTTTCACCTGCTCTGATAGCCTGTTTTGTATCGAGAACAAAGGCGAACTCATTGCCTAAAATTGATGATATATCGCGGATGAACGCCGATGAACGACTTTGACATCGTGTGACATTTTCCACAGCGACAGTAACCCCGAATTCTTTTCCGAGGCGGTACAGCTTTGAATAGCGTTCGCAGTAAAATTCCTTACCCTTGTCGGCTTTTCCGCCGTGAAAGACAAATATTTCTGCACCGACTATATTCATGAATTGAAAATACAGCTTGTAATATTCGAGAATATCGTTCATACGTCTTTCGTATTCGGAAAAGAACATAAGCGGCTCAATTTCGCAGGTGAAAGGGTGAACCGAGGGGCAGGACACATCAAATCTCTGCATAAGCTTTGCCATACTGTGTGCAAAGCTTTTTTTCAGCTCTGAATGGGTATTTACGAACAACTCTGTACAGTTTACGCCATTTACTGCAAGCTCATAAAGGCTTTCTTCTATAGGCTTCGGGAACAGGCAGGCTGTAGAAACTCCGACTTTCATCGGTTCACACTCCTTTCTTTTATGTATACGCAGGGTATTATTATATCACTTCATTTTCAAATAAAAGTACGGAATAATTATCGTAAAACTGATGAACGGCTTCGGGAAATTTGTCGGCATAGGCGAAAATTTCGGCCGCAAGCCCCTCTTTCAGAAATGTTCGCAGGGAGTCGTGGGACTGCCCGTGAACTTCATTACAAAGGGAAGAAACGGCAATTACACGACAACCGTCGTATTCCATAACACGGAAAGGCCATATACGGCAGTCGAAAGGCTTTTCATCTCCGAGAATACAACCGTTTTCGGCTAATGCAGGGCATGAAAAAAGCTCATCGTCGGTCATTTCTTTCGCATTCAGAACATATCCGCTGCCTTTTTTGGCAAATTCCGCATGAGGTGCGGTAGTTTTCACTTTATTCATGGTAGTTTCTTCAAAAAGAGGAGTTTCCCACACATCGTAGCGGTCGAAAATACAGCACATTCTGCAAGCCGCACAGGAACTTCCCTTTAGAATTTTTTTAATCATATCCCTCACCAATTTTCGTCATAATATACATAAATTATAGCACATAAAGACGTAAATGTCAAATTTGATATTGCCTTAAGAATTTGAAAATGCTTATAATTTAGTAACTTGACAAAACTGATTTAGTGTGATATAATTGCAGTATGATAAAGGGGGTATTATTATCATGGAAAATTTAAACATTCAACAGAACACAGGTGGAAATACGGTAAATCAGCCGAATAATCAAGCTTATCCGCCCGAGGTTGCAGAGGAAAAGAAGTTCAAAAAATGGCTGTATAAGGTCTTGGGAGGCAATTTACTTTACAACGGTGTTATGTTAATAGGTTCGATAGCTGCTCTTTTTGCCTATATGATTATCATTCTCGTTGTGGAAGTCATAAAAAACGGTGAAGCATTTACAGGTAAGAAGCCGGTGGACATAACAACTGATATAATGAAGACAATCATGAACAAAACTGACATGGGAATGATTTTTGCCGTACTTATTGCATTTCTTGTTCTATCTCTGTTTATGCGAAAAATTCTGAAATTCAAGGATATTTTTGTAAAGCGTAAGACAATGACTCCTAAAAGCTTTTTCAGTATTTTCGCTGTATTTTTAGGAGGACAGTTTGCATTTAATGTTATAAATATTTGTCTGGAAAAGCTGTTGAATCTTATAGGGTATTCCTGTGAAGCGGCAGCTGAATTAGCATCAGGTGATAATAATTCAATATTGATGATGTTTTATATAGGCTTTATTGCACCTGTATTTGAGGAAATCGTGTTAAGAGGATATCTTATGCAGCCTCTTGAAAAGACAGGTATCGGCAAGGGATATGCAGTTCTTGTGTCATCAATAGTTTTTGGTATAATGCACGGAAATATACTTCAATCGCCATTTGCGGCACTTGTAGGAATGGCTTTAGGATATGCTGCTATAGAATATGGCGTAAAATGGGCAATTCTGATACATTTTCTCAATAATTTCGTAATAAATTACGGTATGGGGCTTATCATTTCTGCTGTTCCTGAAAATATGGTAGGATATATTGACACAGGATTCTATGTGGTATGTGGTTTGCTTGCTGCTTGTGTACTCATTGCAAGACGTAAGGATATTTCCACATATATCAAGGAGAACTACAAAACACCAAAGAAATACTACAAATGGACATTTACAAATCCTCTGTTTTTAGTATTACTTGGATTTTATACATTAACTTCGTTGATGTTGATTACAAAAATATAATTATAATGGCGGTCAGATTATCTGACCGCCATTTTTGCCTATATTTCAAGCCCGAAGCTTATAGAAAGTGCCGTATTGACCTTGTTCATGGAGTTGAGGTCAAGCTCCCCCATTTTGTCGCCAAGCCGCTTTTTGTCAATGGTGCGTATCTGCTCCAATAGAACTATACTGTCACGGGCAAGACCGCATTTATCTGCCTGTACTTCGATATGTGTAGGCAGGCGGTTTTTGTCATGTCGGCTTGTAATGGCGGCGGCTATAACAGTAGGGCTGTGCCTGTTGCCAACATCATTCTGAACGATAAGTACAGGTCTTACTCCTCCCTGTTCCGAGCCGACTACCGGACTTAAATCGGCATAATAAATTTCTCCTCTTTTTACAGACATATATATTCAGCTCCTGTTCGCAGGCGGTTTGCCTGTGGTTTCGGGGGATTTATTTCTCCCTGTTGCTATTATTGTTCAAAAGCCGCAGAATATACAGCGGCTTTTTCCCTTTTATATTATTCACATAATTGTCAGAGAGTTACGGTATCATATAAAATCTGACTTTGTAGCTTGACTTTCATTGAGTCAGTATGTTATAATAGATATATTATTAATTATTAATAAAGGTAGGTTTTTACTATGAAAAAGATTTTAACAACAGTTTCGGCAGCTATCCTCTGCCTTACACTTTTTGCAGGCTGCAGCGGCACAAAGGAAAATACCGTACATACTGCCGATGACCTGAAAAACAAGACTATCGGCGTTCAGCTTGGTACTACAGGTGACGCACTTGCGGGCGATGTAGAGGGTGCTACAATTGAGCGTTATAACAAGGGTGCTGACGCTATACAGGCTCTCAAACAGGGTAAAATCGACGCTGTAATTATCGACAACGAGCCTGCAAAGGTTTTTGTTGAAAAGAATGAGGGTCTTCAGATTCTCAACGAAGAATTTGCTGTTGAGGAATACGCTATCGCTCTCAAAAAGGGAAATACAGAGCTTACAGAGGCTATAAACGGTGCTCTTGCAGAGCTTAAAGCTGACGGTACACTTGCAAATATCGAAAAGAATTGGATTGGCGAGGAATACGGCAAGTATCCTTACACATCACCCGAGGGTACAGAATATCCCAACGGCAAGCTTATTATGTCTACAAACGCAGAATTCCCTCCCTATGAGCTTCTCGAAAACGGCGAAGTTGTTGGTTTCGACGTTGATATGATGAAAGCTGTATGTGATAAGCTTGGCTATGAGCTTGAAATCGAGAATATTGCTTTCGATTCCATTATCGCTTCTGTAAACAGCGGAAAAGCTGACGTAGGTGTTGCAGGTATGACTGTTACCGAAGACAGATTGAAAAACGTTGATTTTTCAGACTCCTACACTACTTCAAAACAGGTTATCATCACAAGAGCTGACTGATAGGGAGTATATTCAATGGAACTTATTAACAGCTTAAAGGATTCTTTTTATCAGAATTTTATTGCCGATGACAGGTGGAAATACCTTACTGACGGTTTGAAAAATACCCTGCTTATAACTATACTTGCAATTCTCATTGGTATTATTCTTGGCTTTATTGTCGCTATTATCCGTGCAACTCACGATAAAACGGGCAAGATGAAAGTACTCAACTTCTTTGCAAAGATATATCTTACAGTTATTCGAGGAACTCCTGTAGTTGTTCAGCTGATGATTATATACTTTGTAATTTTCGGCTCTGTCAATATCAACAAGGTATTCGTGGCGGTGCTTGCATTTGGTCTTAATTCGGGTGCTTATGTTGCAGAAATCGTCCGTTCGGGCATTATGTCAATTGAAAACGGTCAGTTTGAGGCAGGTTCAAGCCTTGGTTTAAGCTATCGTCAGACTATGACAAGTATTATTCTTCCACAGGCTTTCAAAAACGTTCTCCCTGCCCTTGCAAACGAGTTTATCGTGCTCCTTAAGGAAACATCTGTTGCAGGCTATATTGCCATTGCAGACCTTACAAAGGGCGGAGATGTCATCAGAAGTCAGACTTACGATCCATTCCTGCCCCTTATTGCCGTTGCGGTTATATACCTTGTAATGGTAATGTTCCTTACATCTCTCGTTACAAAGCTTGAAAGGAGACTTGCAAAAAATGATAAGCGTTAATAATCTCAACAAGTCTTTTGGTGAGCTTCACATTCTGAAAGATATAACAGAGGAAATCCACAAGGGTGAAAAGGTGGTTATTATCGGACCCTCGGGTTCAGGAAAGAGTACTTTTCTCCGTTGTCTGAACCTCATGGAAATTCCCACATCGGGAGAAATCTATTTTGAAGATGTGGATATCACAAAGTCGAACATTAAAGAAGTTAATCTTTTAAGAAGAAAAATGGGTATGGTTTTCCAGCATTTCAACCTGTTTCCGCATCTCACCATAAAGAAGAATATCACGCTTGCCCCTGTAAAGCTTGGCATTATGTCGCAGGCTGACGCTGATAACAGAGCAATGGAATTGCTTAAAAAAGTAGGACTTGCTGACAAGGCAGACCAGTATCCCGCACAGCTTTCAGGTGGTCAGAAGCAGAGAATTGCTATTGCACGTTCACTTGCAATGAATCCCGATGTTATGCTCTTTGACGAGCCTACATCTGCCCTTGACCCCGAAATGGTAGGAGAGGTGCTCAATCTTATGAAAGAGCTTGCCGACGACGGTATGACAATGGTTGTGGTAACTCACGAAATGGGCTTTGCCCGTGAAGTTGCTTCACGTGTTATGTTTATGGAGGACGGCAGAATTGTTGAGCAGAACGATCCCGAATCATTCTTCAATAATCCGCAGAATTCACGACTTAAAGAGTTTTTATCAAAAGTGCTCTGATTATGCAAAAACCGCTTGGAAATTTCCAAAGCGGTTTTTTATTTAAGGAAATATCGCACAGAGCTCTGTGCGGTGTTGCCTTAAGCGATCTCTTTAATAGTTGTTACATTATCAAAATATAATTCCTTCTCTGTTTGTAACCTCTGCCTGTATTGTCAGTTTTTTAATATTGTTTGATACGTATAGCGTGTAGGATATTCCGTCTTTGTTTTTGGCGTTATACTGCACATGGTCACTATGTTCGGAAACATATGTTTCATAGTCCATTGCCTTGAATACTTCTTCAAATTCCTCAAATGGGGAATTAACAGTAAGACCGTTTACCATAACTGTAGGGTCAGTTATTTCAATTCTTGTTATATACTGTCCGCCGTCAGCATAGTCGGGATAGGCTGTAATTGTATATATAACATAATGCTCGGGGTTTACTTCGTTTCCGTCATCGTCCTTGACAGCGGAATATCCCATGCCATAATATGATTTTCCACCCATCAAGCCGTAATTTCTGTTATACTGTGAAAAATCTGTATTTTCCACATTTTCAGTAATCTCAAATTCAAGAGAATTATATTGTTTATTGTTATATTTATCTGATATCAGTTTTTCTCTCATAAGACAAATGTCATATACGTCAAGCTTACCGTCAGGGTATAAATCAGCGTTTTCCCAGTTTAAAATCGCAACATTTTTAGAGCCGAGCAGCCATTTCTGCATTGATACAACATCTGCAATACCAAATTTGCCGTCAAGATTTACATCTCCGATATAGTCATCGGGAGCGGGGAAACCTCCCATAATTGGTGGTATGGTAGTAGTTGTTGTCGGTCTTGTTACAGTGCCCATAAGAGGCGGTATAGTAGTGGTTGTAGTCTGTGTGGTATAAGTGCCAACAGTCTTGGTTGTAGTGATAGTTGAAGTTGTGGTTGATTCAGATTTAGTTGTAGTATAGGTACCAGCAAGGGATGGAATATCAGGAATTGTTGTTGTTACGATATAATCGTCAGGCGGCATCATACCACCGTCTACTGGTGGAAATGTAGTTGTCGCTCTTGTTGTAGTATAAGTACCTGCAAGAGGTGCTGTTTTGGTAGTAGTTGTTGCTCTTGTTGTAACAACGGTACCTATAACTTCGTCGATGTAATCATCAGGTGGTCCAACGATACCCATTGTTGTCCCAAAGTCATCTGAAGCCGTACTTGTAGAAGCACTGGCAGATGCACTTACAGCAGCTGCGGCTAAAAGTGCTGTTATTTCTTTCGTAAACTTTCTAATGATTTTTCCCTCCGTTTTATTTATTTTCTTGTGCTATTAATTCAAGTGCAGTAAGAATATGCACTTGTTCTTCCATGCAAGCGGTCTCTGAAATATCTCTTACAGTGCCAGTAGTAGCCATTTTTCGGCAGGCACATGAATTGTGGCAATAATTGACTATTTCACAGCCGTCACATCTCTCTGAAACCATTGAATAATCGGGATGTTCCGCTCTTGCTTTTTCAGCCTGAATACCTACGAAAATATCACCGCAGCGATATTCGGATATATTCTGAAACTGAACGCAGGGATAAAAATTACCGTCCCAGTTTATGAAAACTTTCTTTTTACAGATTTCACAAATACCTTTTTTATTTTCCTTGATATTCTTTGTTTTTACAGCAAGCTCATAAATGTATAAATCCTCTATTTCAGCGATTTTACGCCACTGCTCCCTTAAAATATCGCCGAAGCTGTCGGGATTTTCGGGTACAAGGAAAGCGTCCATTGCCGCAGAAACTTTTTTTACACCAAGATTTTTCAGATACATGATATTGTTGTAAAGCTCGGGGAGCGTTTCTTCTGTGTAAACAAGCTGTACAAGCGTTTCGGGCTGATATTTCAGCAGAAGTTTCAGATTTTCGTCAAGAAGTGCCGTATCAACGCCACGTTCAGTACATTTAATGCCGTCGTGTGACATATTTATAATGACTTTTCTGTCAATGCACCATTTGATAAAATCCTCATCAAGAAGCGTTCCGTTTGTTGTTATGACAAATTCGGCGGCTTTAACATTTTCACAGTAGAATTTTACGATATCTTTATAAAGCAGAGGCTCTCCACCAAAAAGAAAAACGGTTTCTGCGTTTTCTTGGCTATTTATAAAATCTGCAATTTTACCCATTGTTTCATCGGTAATATTTCCGTATTCAGTATTCAGATGTCGTTCGTAACAATAGCTGCATTTAAGATTGCATTTGTTTGTTATGCTGATAGTGTAATCCAGAATAATCACCTCGCTTGAAATATAGTTTAGGGATCCGTTTTATATATTACCTACATTATAACATGTGAGAAATAAAATTTCAATAGAATCAGAAAAATATAAGGCAACACTGCATAAAAAGGTCAGGTAGAGTTTACGCGGTGTTGCTGAAATAAATCCCCTTAATATACACAGTTGAGAAATGAAAAAGGTTGCATCTTTTCGGTGAATATTTATATAAAATCTATATGTGCTACATAACACTTATGTATATACAAATTACGTCGTCAGAGAGACTTTCGGAGTGCAATAGTAAATCCCCCTTGGAAACAATATTGGTTCCAAGGGGGATTGGAGCTTGTGACAAGAATCGAACTTGCAACCTGCGGTTTACGATACCGCTGCACTACCTTTGTGCTACACAAGCATTATCAATGCTTATATATTATATCACAAAATCGGCAAATTGTCAATATAATTTTCGATTAGTCATCTATTTTTTCCCACGAGTAGGGAACGCCTTCGCCTTTTTCCTGCATTTCCATATCAATTTTATCAATATATTCTGAACACTCCAGAGTCTCACCGCATTCAGGGCAATTTTTGTACCAGATAAACCCTTTTCTTCTATAATCACAATGTGGACAGCGTATATTAAATCCAGCATAAATACCTGTAACTATTAAAGATATTATAAATGCAACAATAAATATTGCGGAAAGTGTTTTAAAGCTGTAAAATTAACCAGTATCATAAAAATAAGAAAAAATGAGAAAGTAATTGCATACATAATGAGTGCTATTTTCATATCATGTCTGTAAATCTTATTTCTTCGGTTTATTCTTATGTTTTTTTCTAAAGCTAATCTTTCTTCTTCAGCTTTATATTCTTCAACCGAATTATATCTGTCGTTATACATATTTATTAACCCCTTTATATATCATTTTTTGATGAATATACGTGTATTATATCACATTATATCTTGCCTGTCAATTATTTTTAAATAAGAAATAACAGCTGAAATTTCCCATAATATATTGCTTTTTATACAAATATATGCTATAATAAAGCGTTGAAAAAATTACAGGAGGTTTTTATATGGAAAATATTGTAAGCCTTAAAAATATTATTATGGAATTTGAAGACGGCGAGCAGATTCTCAAAAATATCAGCCTTGACATAAAGGATAAAGAGTTTGTCACTTTTCTCGGGCCTTCAGGTTGTGGAAAGACTACCACTCTCCGTATTATCGCAGGTTTTTTAGAGCCGAAAAGCGGTGATGTTATCTTCGACGGCAAGCGTATAAATGGACTGCCTCCCCACAAGAGAAACGTCAACACTGTTTTCCAGAGATATGCTCTTTTTCCACATCTCAACGTGTATGAGAATATAGCTTTTGGTCTCCGTGTTAAAAAAGTTCCCGAAAAGGAAATTGTACGCCGCGTTGGCGAAATGCTGGAGCTTGTAAACCTTATGGGCTACGAAAAGCGTACCGTAAACCGTCTTTCAGGCGGTCAGCAGCAGCGTGTAGCTATTGCTCGTGCTCTTGTAAATCATCCCAAGGTACTGCTTCTTGATGAGCCTCTCGGTGCTCTTGACCTTAAACTCCGTAAGGAAATGCAGATAGAACTGCGTAAAATTCAGCAGGAGCTTGAACTCACATTCGTTTACGTTACCCATGACCAGGAAGAAGCCCTCACAATGAGCGACAGCATTGTTGTTATGAATAACGGTTCTATTCAGCAGATTGGCTCTCCTACAGATATATATAACGAGCCTGTAAATGCCTTTGTTGCAGACTTTATCGGCGAAAGTAATATTCTCAACGGCTCTATGCTGAAAGACTGTCTTGTTCAGTTTAACGGCAGAGAATTTGAATGTGTTGATAAGGGTTTTGGCAAAAATGAAACTGTCGATGTTGTAATTCGTCCCGAAGATGTGCAGATTATCCCTGCCGCTTCCGCAAAGCTTACAGGTATTGTTGAATCTGTAGTATTCAAGGGTGTTCACTATGAAATGATAATTGACGGTGTAGATCATAAGTGGACAGTACATTCCACCAAGGCAGAAGCTCCGGGCACAATGGTCGGACTTGCCTTTGATCCCTTTGATATTCACATCATGAAGAAATCGGAGGAATGATAATGAAACTGAAATATTTCTCTGCCCCCTATCTCGTGTGGATGGTGGTATTTATCCTCGTTCCCCTGCTGATGATTGCATTTTTCGCTTTCACCAATGATGAAGGCAAATTTACAATGAAATACATCTCCGATGTGGGACAGTACGCAAATATTTTCGTCCGTTCCATATGGCTTTCATTGATAGCCACTGTAATATGCCTTGTTATAGCCTATCCCGTGGCATTTATCCTGTCCCGTATGGAAAAACACAAGCAGGGTACTATGCTCATGATTGTAATGCTTCCTATGTGGATGAACTTCCTCCTCCGTACCTACGCTTGGATGACTCTCCTCGGCAATAACGGTATTATCAATCACCTTCTCGGCATGGTAGGACTTGGACCATTCAAGCTTATAAATACATCGGGAGCAGTTGTTCTCGGTATGGTGTATAACTATCTGCCCTTTATGATACTGCCACTTTACTCCGTAATGGAAAAAATTGACAACAGTATGTTTGAGGCGGCAGAGGACTTGGGCTGCAGCTATATGCAGACGCTTTTCCGTGTTATAATTCCACTCAGCATACCGGGTATCACATCAGGAATTACAATGGTTTTCGTCCCTGCTATTTCCACATTTATTATTTCCCGTATGCTTGGCGGCGGATCAAATCTCCTTGTGGGCGACCTTATAGAAATGCAGTTCCTCGGAAATGCCTATAATCCGCATTTGGGTGCGGCTATGTCCCTTGTGCTTATGGTGATAATACTTGTTATTATGACCGTTATGAACCAGTTTGACCCTGACGACCAGGTGCTTATGTAGGAGGTGCGGCAATGAAAAAATTAGGTAAAGTATATCTCGGACTTGTCCTCTTTTTCCTGTATATACCCATTTTCGTGCTTATTGTATTCTCCTTTAACGAAACAAAAAGCCGAAGCGTTTTCAGCGGCTTCACTTTTGACTGGTATATCCGTCTTTTCAACAACAGGATTATTATTTCATCTCTTATAAATACAATTATCATAGCCTGTATTTCAAGCGTTGTTTCTACGGTTTTAGGTACTCTTGCGGCTATCGGTATCAACAATATGAGAAAAGTACCAAAAACGGTTGTAATGAATATTACAAATATGCCTATTATCAATCCTGAAATTGTAACAGGTGTATCTCTTATGCTTCTTTTCGTTTTCTTTGCGGCTCGTATGAATCTTGAATTTGGCTTTGTTACGCTGCTTATCGCACATATTACTTTCAATGTGCCATACGTTATATTAAATGTTATGCCGAAATTCAACCAAATGGATCCGCATATCTACGAAGCGGCACAGGATTTAGGTTGCAGTCCTGTACAGGCATTCAGAAAGGTTGTTCTCCCCGAAATTATGCCCGGAGTTATCAGCGGTTTTCTTATGTCATTCACATATTCCCTTGATGATTTCGTTATCAGCTATTTCACCAGCGGTTCAACGTCGCAGACGCTCCCAATAACAATATACTCAATGACAAGACGTAAGGTATCTCCCGAAATCAACGCTCTTTCAACCCTTATTTTCATATCCGTTGTGATTATTCTCATTGTGAAGAATATCATTGAGAAAAAGGCATTGAAAAAAGCAGGGAAAATATAAGGGGGAGTGACAATGAAAAAATTATTTTCTTTTATTTCCGTGGCAATGCTGGGTATGTCTCTCCTTGCCTCCTGTGCGGAAGCTGATGTTTCCGAGGAATACGAGGAGGAAGAAGAAGTAACACAGCAGACTGTCACCTATGAGGACCCCGATTATTATACCCGCTTCAAAGGTAAGGGTATCTCCATAAACGTCTACAACTGGGGCGATTATATCTCCGCAGGTGCAGACGAGGGTACTATCGATGTGAACGGCGAATTTGAAAAGCTGACAGGCATCAAGGTAAACTACACCAACTTTGCTACAAATGAGGAGCTTTACGCTAAATTAAAAGGCGGTGCGGCTTCTTATGATGTAATCATTCCCTCCGATTATATGATTAGCAAGATGATTAAGGAGGATATGATTCAGCCTATTGATTTCGATAATATTCCCAATTTCAAGTACATTATGGAGAATTTCCGCAATCAGGACTATGACCCTGAAAACGCCTATTCTGTGCCTTACACATGGGGTACAGTTGGTATAATGTACGATACAACCATGATTGACATACCAAAAGAGGATATCGACTGGGATTTGCTGTGGAATGAGGACTACGCCGACCAGATTCTTATGTTTGACAATCCCCGTGACGCTTTTGCCATAGCTGAAATTATGCTTGGTTACTCCCTCAACACCGAAAATGAGGAAGAAATGCGTAATGCGGCGGCAAAGCTTCTTTCACAGAAGAAAATCGTTCAGGCTTATGTCATGGATGAGGTTTTCGATAAAATGGGTGCGGGCGATGCACTTATTGCCCCATACTACGCAGGCGACGCTCTGACTATTATGGCGGACAATGACGCACTTGACTTTGTTGTGCCCAAAAGCGGTACTAATCTTTTTGTTGACGCTATGTGTATTCCTAAATCCGCAAAGCAGAAAGAAGCTGCCGAAATGTACATCAATTTCCTCTGCGAGCCTGATATAGCCTTTGCAAATATCGACTATATCTGCTATTCTACGCCACATCAGGCGGCATACGATATGCTTGACGAAGAAGTGCAGAACAGCCCTATCACATATCCCGACCAGGATTTTATACGTGATAAGACTTCTGTTTTCGTAAATCTTTCTGACGAAGCAAATCAGCTTATGCAGGATTTGTGGACGGAGATGAAATCCGCCGAGGACGAAAACGTCAATAGGTGGATTGCTCCTGTTTTCCTTGTTTTCTGTGTGTTCCTCATGGCATTTGTGCTTATAAGACGACATATTAAAAAGAAAAAGGATATTTTTTGATTAATTTTGATTAATTTTGTAAGGGCAGATAATATCAGCTCTTACAAAAATTAAAACAAAAATAAATCACATATGTAAATTTGTACATAATATTTTATATGAATATTAAAATATTATATAAGAATTACAATCATTCTATGATTGACAATATTATCACAACGTGATATAATATAAAATAGAGTTATTGTAAATATGAAAGGATTTTTCAAATGGCAAAAGATAAAAAAATGGTAACTGCGATAACTTCCATGGAGGAAGATTTTGCACAGTGGTATACCGATATATGCAAAAAGGCAGAACTTATTGAGTATACAAGCGTTAAGGGCTGTATGGTTATCCGCCCCTATGGTTACGCTATCTGGGAGAATATCCAGCGTATTCTCGACGGTATGTTCAAGGCTACAGGACACGAAAACGTGTGTATGCCTATGTTTATCCCCGAAAGTCTGCTCCAGAAGGAAAAAGACCACGTTGAGGGGTTTGCTCCCGAGGTTGCATGGGTAACTCATGGCGGAAGCGAAAAGCTTGAGGACAGACTTTGCGTTCGTCCTACATCTGAAACTCTTTTCTGCGAGCATTACTCAAATATCGTTCACTCCTACCGTGACTTGCCCAAGCTCTACAATCAGTGGGTAAGCGTTGTTCGCTGGGAGAAAACTACACGTCCTTTCCTCCGTTCAAGAGAATTCCTCTGGCAGGAGGGACACACTATCCACGCAACTGCCGAAGAGGCTATCATTGAGACAGAGAAGATGCTTAATGTTTACGCTGACTTCTGCGAGAACTCTCTTGCAATGCCTGTAATTAAGGGCAAAAAGACAGAGAGCGATAAGTTCGCAGGTGCTGTTTCTACTTACGCTATTGAGGCTCTTATGCACGACGGTAAGGCACTCCAGGCAGGTACTTCACACTACTTCGGCGACGGATTTGCAAAGGCATTCGACATTGAATATACAGACAAGGAAAACAAGCGTGTATATCCCCACCAGACAAGCTGGGGCGTTACAACTCGTCTTATCGGTGCGGTTATTATGACACACGGCGACGATAACGGTCTTGTTCTTCCCCCTGCAATTGCTCCTGTACAGGTTGTAATTATTCCTATTGCACAGCACAAGGATGGTGTTCTCGATAAGGCTAACGAGCTGAAAGACCGCCTTGCAGCTGCAGGTGTACGCGTTAAGCTTGATGACAGCGAAAATTCTCCCGGTTGGAAGTTTGCTGAATACGAGATGAAGGGCGTTCCTGTACGTGTTGAAATCGGCCCACGTGATATCGAGGAGGGCAATTGTATCATCGCTTCACGTTGGAACGGCGAAAAGGTTACTGTTTCTATTGATGAGCTTGAAGCTGCTGTTGCACAGAAGCTTGACGAAGCTCGTGAGGGTATGTTCAATAAGGCTCTCGAAAACAGAGAGAAAAAGACATACACCTGTGCTAATATGGACGAAATCATCGACGCTCTTGAAAAGAACGGCGACGGCTTCGTAAAGGCTCTCTGGTGCGGCGAGGAAGCTTGTGAGGACGAAGTCAAGGAAAAGACAGGCGTTGGCTCACGTTGCATCCCCCTTATGCAGGAGAGAATTGCAGGCACTTGTGTATGCTGCGGTAAGCCTGCACAGCATATGGTTTACTGGGGTAAGGCTTACTAATTAAGAATGCAGAATTCATAATTCTTAATTATATAATCAATTGGCACTACTGTACAAATCAGTTCATTCTGATTTGTATGGTATTGCCTAAAATTTAAATCTTTTAAATTAAAAATATTAAGTAATTTGTCGTATTTTGTCGATATTTTTAGTTATTCTCAATAATAAACAATCAACTGTTGATTGTTTTGTGTAATCTCAACAAAAACGTCCAAAACCGCCATAAGGCGGCAAAATAAAAATTTCGTGTCATAAACGACACAATTGGAGGTATGATTATTATGTTCATCAAAAAGTTATTCACTGTATTCTGTGCTATGCTCTTGTCACTGACAATCATGCCTCTCAATGGGGCATGGCTTGACGCAAATGCCGCTGTTGCTGCTTTATGGCCTGTAGAGCCCGAATTTACAGAAATCACAACCAAATTCGACTATAACAGAAACACAGGTGGACTTTATGGCGGTCATAACGCTATTGATATCCCTGCCGACGCAAATTCCAACATCTACGCTCCCATTGCAGGCGTATGCGTTTCCGCAGGCTGGATGGGCGATTACGGCAATCTCATTGTCCTCCGCCATGAAAGTCTTGGTATCTACACATTCTACGCTCATTGCATTTCAACTGCTGTTTCGGCAGGACAGACTGTAAATGCAGGCGATGTCATCGGATATGTTGGCAATACAGGCAATTCCTACGGAAATCACCTGCACTTCGGCATCTGCGACACACTTCTCGGCGGCTATCCCACAGCTACATATTATGATCCCGAAACATATTTCACTTATTCTATGGAACAAGCTCCTGAAACACCCACAGTTCCCGATAATTCAGGAACTACCGAAGCTCCCACAGAACCTACAACGCCTGATACTTCTGTAACTCCTGCTGAATGTACCTGTTCTGATAAATATGCAGGAATTTACGTTACAAAGAATATCACTTCATATCTCAATATAAGAAGCGGTCACGGTTCGGATTATGCGATTTTAGGGCAGATTTACCCTGAAAATCCAATTGAAGTTATCAAGGCAGACGGAAAGTGGGCACATATTAAATATAATAACATTACGGGATATTGTTCAATGGAATATATCCGACTTCTTGATAACCCCGAATCAGGTATGAGACTTTCAAATGCTCTTATCCCCGACGGTCAGATTACCAAGGGCAGACCTGTCAGCTTGGGCGGAACTATTACTTCAAATCTGCCAATAACACGTTTTACAGGCGGAATTTACAAGGCTGATGCTGTTACTCCCGTTTATGTCTTTGAAAAGAATCCAAACGCATACACATACAGTCTTTCGGGTGAATTTGACAACAGTATGCTTTTCAACGAGCTTGAACTTGGTACATACGTGTATAAGGTTGAGGCGGAGGACGAAAGCGGCAAGGTATATCCGCTTATCGGAATAAGCTTTATGGTTGTTCAGCCTGTTTCATATGGCGATATCAACGGCGACGGTGGAATTACTGTTTCTGACGGTGTTCTGCTTCAGAAATATATCCTCGGCAATGAGCGTTTAACTGATATTCAGCTTAAATGTGCTGATATGACAAATGATGAAAAAGTTGATGTTTACGACATGATTATTTTCAGAAAAAAGCTTATAGAATAATGACAGTATAAAAGGGATTTCCGTACGGGAGTCCCTTTTTTCATTATTTCTTGTCATTATCGCAAAAATGTGATATAATAATTACAGTATTAACAACGGAGGAAAATATGTTTAACGGATTTTCTAAAGAAGCCTTTGATTTCCTTTTTGGAATAAGAATGAATAACAACAAAGAATGGTTTGAGCCGCGGAAAAAGATTTACACCGAGCATATATACGAGCCGCTTAAATCCCTTACAGAGGCGATATACAAGCCCTTTTCCGACAGCGGAATGATAAGCAAAACGGGGCGTATATATCGTGATGAAAGCTATCCGCCTTATCTTCACTATCGTGATACCTTGTGGATTTATATTCGCTATAACGCATGGGATTGGAGCAAAACGCCAACACTTTATTTTGAAATATCTCCCGAGGGCGGCGAGTTTGGATTTCGTATATCAAAGCCTGTGGCGGCAGTTATGGAGCATTTCCGCAGTGACATTTCGGAAAATCCGCAGTATTTTCTTGAACTTGTGGATATGTTGAAGAAAAACGGTATAGAAATCGGCGGAGATGAGTATAAGCGGAAGAAAAAGTGCACAATTCCAGAAGCAGAGGAATTATTTATAAAAAAGGGATTGTCCGCATATCGGAAAATCACAGATTTATCGGCAATGAACAGTTCATGTCTGGTTGATGAGATAGTTGAAACATTTCGTCTTGTAATGCCGCTGAACGACTATTTTCACGGAGTTGTCAATAAAGTCGAAGCTGAAAAGCTTTTGACGAAGCTTGAAGCAGTATCAGCTGAGGAATCAGCAGAAACGGAAATTGTGAAAGCTCCTGATGTGGAATTTATGTGGTAATTAGCTTGACTTTTTCAGCAGAACAGTGATATAATATGAATTGTATAATAATGTAAAAAAAGGAAAAGATTAATATGAAAAAGAATAAAGGAATGGCAAAATTTTTTATAATCCTTACAATTGTTTTTGCTTTGGCTACTGTATTTCTTCTCTATGCAAGAACACAGCAGGAGACGAACAATAGTTTTGTTCAGATAAATCCTGATACAATGAAGCTTATACAGCTTGAACCGCCAAAAAAAGGCGATACTATAGCTATAGTTGATACTACTCTTGGAGAGTTCAGATTTGTCCTCTATCCCGAGCAGTCCCCGAATGCAGTGAAGAATTTTACAGAGCTTGCAGAAATGGGCTATTATGACGGCACATATGTATTCAACTCCGACAGCGGAGCATATTCCGCCGCAGGAAGCAAGCTTAAAAGCGGCGAAATGCCCGAGGGTTATGACGTTGACAGGGAGCTTATTGAACGCGAGCTGCACCAGGATTTATGGCCTTTCAGAGGTGCAATATGCGTTATGAATACAACAGTTGAGCGTTCATTTACCGAAAAATTATTCGGCGGCGGAAAATATTACAACGGCAGCCGTTTTGCTATAATAAATACAATTGAATTTAACGAGGAAACAAAAAAACAGCTTATGGAGGCATCCCAGAACGAAAAGCTTGGAGAAGCTTTTGCCGAAAACGGTGGTATTCCGAACTTTTCACAGCAGCTTACTGTTATCGGGCAGACTTATGAGGGGGTTGACGTTGTTGAAAAGCTTGCCTCTCTTGAAACTGAAAATAATGGCATATATAAAATTCCAAAAGAGGATATAATGATTAATTCTGTGAAAATTGATGTGTATAAAGCTGAAAAATAAACGTATTTCTCATTATTTGGCACAATGGTATCATATATATTTACCAAAAATTTGCCGAAACTATTTACAAACGCTTTTATATGTTGTATAATGAAATAGCTAGCGGATTTATGTCCGTCTGTTTTGTGCTGTCTGTTTGACGGTATATTACAAGGAAACAAAACCACGACCTGTGAAAAAGAGGTATATTTATGAATAAAAAAATGCTTGCTCTTGCAGTATGCGGACTTACAGCAGCTTCCATGCTTACCGCCTGCGGAAAGACTTTTACTTCAACAACTGACGAGTCTTCAAAAATTGTTATCGGCGAAAGCTCAACAGAAGAAAGCAAACCTGCTGAAAATGTGGAGATTATGAACTATACAGCTCCCGAAAACGGCGATACTATCGTTGAAATCAACTTCAAGGATTACGGCACTGTAAAAATCAGACTCTTCCCTGAATATGCACAGTCTGCCTGCGATAACTTCACACAGCTTATCGAAAAAGGCTACTATGACGGTCTTACATTCCACAGAATCATCAAGGACTTTATGATTCAGGGCGGCGACCCTAAAGGAAACGGCACAGGCGGTGAATCCGTATGGGGCGGCAAATTTGACGGCGGCGTAAATCCTGCCCTTGCCCACGTTACAGGTGCTCTTGCATATGCAAATTCAGGCTCTACAGCTACAAACGGCAGCCAGTTCTACATTGTAACAGGCGAACAGAATATTACTGATGAAGTTTTTGCAACATATGAGACTTATGGCTACTCATTCACTGAAAATCAGAAAAAGATTTACAAGGAAAAAGGCGGTACACCTTTCCTTGACGGAGATTACACTGTTTTTGGTCAGGTTATCGACGGTCTTGATGTAATCTTCAAGATTCAGTATACAGCTACAGACGCAAGCGATAAGCCCCTTAACGATGTTGTCATGGAGTCCGTAAAGCTTTCAAAGTACAACGGTGAGCCTGTCAAGTGGACTCTCGATGATTACGACTTTGAAGATCCCGCAGACGCTGAACCCGTAAACTTTACAGCACCCGAGGAGGGCGACGAAATTGCCGTTATCAACTTCAAGGACTACGGCACAGTTAAATTCCGTCTTTTCCCCGAATACGCACAAAAGGGCGTTGAAAACTTCGTTGAGCTTGCAAAAAGCGGCTACTATGACGGTCTTACATTCCACAGAATTATCAAGGATTTCATGATTCAGGGCGGCGATCCCCAGGGTACAGGCATGGGCGGCGAGTCCACATGGGGCGGCAGCTTTGACGGCGGTAAGTACTACAACCTTATCCATGCTGCAGGTGCTGTTGCATACGCAAATTCAGGCTCTACAGCTACAAACGGCAGCCAGTTCTACATTGTAACAGGCGAAGTTTACGATGACGCAGGTATGGACAGTTTTGCTTCAAGCGGATATGTTTTCCGTGACACAGTAAAGGACGTTTACAAGACAGCAGGCGGTACACCTTTCCTTGACGGAACATATACTGTTTTCGGACAGGTTATCGACGGCCTTGATGTTGTGTTCGAGATACAGGAAACTGCAACAGATGATAACGACAAGCCCCTTGAGGATGTTGTTATGGAATCAGTTACAATTGAAGAATACGACGGAAGCGAAATAAAGTGGTATATTTCCGATTATAGCGGTGACGAGGAAGAAGAAAGCACAGAAGAAGCCTCCGAAGCTGAAGAAAATACAGAAGAAACAACAGAAGCAGAAACAGAAGCTTCTGAAGAAACAGAAATAGAAAAAACAGAAGAAAATACAGAAGAAGCAACAGAATAAAAGATTTGCACGAGGATTTTTATCTCGTGCTTTAAGGAGAGAATAAAGTGGATAAATTTGTTATAAAGGGCGGCCGTCGTCTTACAGGCGAGGTTGTGATAAGCGGAGCGAAAAATGCTGCTGTCGCTATACTTCCTGCCGTCATTCTTTCAGATGAACCATGTGTTATTGAAAATGTACCGACTATAAGCGATGTAAATATATGTCTGCGTATACTTCGTGAAATGGGTGCAGATGTTACAGAAATGGGCAATAATACTTATCGTATTGACCCCACTTCCATTCACAGCTTCTGCGTTCCCTATGAAACGGCAAGAAAAATGAGAGCCTCTTACTATTTTCTCGGTGCTTTGCTGGGAAAATTCAACAAGGCAAGAGTATCAATGCCAGGTGGATGCCCTCTTGGTGCACGTCCCATTGACCAGCATTTAAAGGCATTTTCCGCACTTGGTGCAGAGTATAACCTTTCACAGGGCATGATTGACCTCACAGCTGATAAGCTTTGCGGAAATCCCATATTCTTTGACGTTGTAACAGTCGGAGCAACTATGAACGCTATGCTTGCTGCTGTCAAGGCAGAGGGACTCACAGTAATTGAAAATGCTGCTAAAGAGCCTCATATCGTTGATTTAGCGAATTTCCTCAACTCCATGGGTGCAAATATCATGGGTGCAGGTACAGATGTTATTAAAATCAGAGGAGTTGAAAGACTCCACGGAGCAACATATGCCGTTATTCCTGACCAGATTGAGGCAGGTACATTCATGGCTGCAATTGCGGCTACAAAGGGCGACGCTATAATTAAAAATGTTATCCCCAAGCACCTTGAATCTATTACAAAGAAAATGGAGAAGATAGGTGTAAATATAGAGCAGTATGACGACAGCATAAGAGTATGGGTTGACGGCCCTCTTGTAAAGGCTAATGTAAAGACTGCTCCTCACCCCGGATTTCCCACTGATATGCAGTCACAAATTGCAACTCTGCTTACACTTGCAGAGGGTACAAGCATTATTACCGAAAATATCTGGGATCAGCGTTTCGGCTATGTTGACGAGTTAAGACGCATGGGAGCAGATATCACTGTAAACGGCAAGGTTGCCCTTATTGAGGGTACAGGCAAGCTTATGGGAGCTCCCGTTAAGGCTTGCGACCTCCGTGCAGGTGCGGCTCTGATTATAGCAGGTCTTGCGGCTTCCGGCGTTACAGAAATCGAGGATATATTCCATATCGAGCGTGGTTACGACTGTATGGAGGGAAAACTCCGTCAGCTTGGTGCTGAAATCGAAAAGGTAAGTATTCCCGATAATAAGGCTGCTGCAAAAAATACTGATAAAGCAGTAGGTTAATTAAGAATTAAGAATTATAAAGCCCCTGAAACATCAACGTTTCAGGGGCTTTTCAGTGCATATTAATTACTCATTATCATGAGTGCCACAGAATGTGCGGAAATACCAAGCTTTTCGCCTGTAAAGCCCAGATGTTCTTCTGTAGTAGCCTTAACGCTTATCTGCGACACGTCACAGCCGCATACCCTTGCGATGTTTTCACGCATAGTCATAATATAAGGTGCAAGCTTTGGTGCCTGTGCGATAACTGTAGCGTCAATATTTCCGATAGTATAGCCATTTTCACGACATATTTCCGCAACTCTTTCAAGAAGCTTCATACTGTCCGCACCACGGTATTCCTCCGCAGTATCAGGGAAATGCTTGCCGATATCTCCAAGAGCAAGTGCACCAAGCATGGAATCCATAACGGCATGAAGCAGAACATCAGCGTCTGAATGACCTAAAAGTCCCACAGTATGGGGAATATCAACACCGCCAAGTATAAGTTTTCTGCCCTCTACAAGCTTATGTACATCGTAACCGTGACCTATTCTGAACATTTGTTTTTCTCCTTTTCCAAAGCAAGCAGAGTTTCCGCAATTTTAATATCTTCGGGAGTTGTTATCTTGATATTTGTGTAATCCCCCTCGGTCATATAAACCTTACAGCCGATAGCCTCCGCAAGCTGACAGTCATCGGTAAAATCAAGGTTATGTTCAAGTGCAAAATCAACGCCCTCAAAGTAGATTTTCTTCTTGAAAATCTGCGGAGTCTGCGTTATATAGAGATTTTTTCTTGGTGGAGTATCAACTACAAGACCGCTGTCAACTACCTTTATTGTGTCCTTAACAGGAACTCCAAGAGCCGCACCGCCGAACACAAGAGCATCTTTTACAGCCTTTGAAATATGGCAAGGTTTTACGAGAGGTCTTGCACCGTCATGAACGGCAATAAGCTCCGTTTCCTGTGATATACAGCGTATTCCGTTTATAACGCTCTCCTGTCGGGTAGCTCCGCCTGTAACGCATTTTATAAGCTTTGTTATGCCTGTACGCTTTGCCTCTGCTTCAATTTCAGGGATATCGCTTTCACGGGCAACAATTACAATTTCCTTTATATCGGGAGTTTCCTCAAAGGCTTTCAGAGTCTGCCCGATAACAAGTCTGTCACCAAGGGCCATAAGGATTTTGTTGACTCCCCCCATTCTTGTGGAGTTTCCTGCACATACAATTACTGCTGATGTATTCATTTTGTATCCTCCGGATTATTTTCAGTTTTATTTATAAATTCTGCAACAATATAACGTGGACGCTGTTTAACTTCGGCATAGATTTTTCCCACGTATTCGCCGATAATACCAAGGGCGAGAAGCTGTAAACCACCGATAAACCATATGGAGCATACCGTACTCGACCAGCCAAGCTCCGAAGCACCTGCAAACTTGACAATAATCGTCCAGAGCATGGCAAGGAAGCTGACAATTGACATGATAAATCCCATTGTTGTAATGAGTTTAAGGGGTTTTGTACTGAACGAGGTTATACCGTTTATGGCGAATGACAGCATTTTTTTCAGCGGATATTTGCTTTCGCCTGCAAATCGCTCTGCACGTTCATAGTACACGTTACAGCTTTTGAAGCCGATAAGGGGCACCATTCCACGGAGAAACAGATTTACTTCCCTGTAGTTGGCAAGTTCCTGCAGTACACGGCGGCTCATAAGGCGGAAATCGGCATGATTGTAAACCACATCTGCACCCATAGCCGACATGAATTTATAAAATCCCTCTGCGGTGAATTTCTTGAAAAATGTATCGGTATTTCTTGCACTTCTTACGCCGTATACAACGTGATTTCCCTCGTGATATTTCTCAACCATAGCGTCAATTGCGTTAATATCGTCCTGTAAATCAGCGTCCATGGTAATTGCCATATCGCATATATCCTTTACAGTCATAAGGCCTGCAAGGACAGCGTTCTGATGGCCGCTGTTACGTGCAAGGTCAATGCCCGAAAATATTGCAGAGTTGCTGTTGTGAAGCTCCTGTATGATATCCCATGTTTTATCCTTTGAGCCGTCGTTTACGAATACTACACGGCTTTCGGGGGATATAAGCTCTCTTTCAATAAGAGATGAAAATTTCTCTTTAAGTCGTTTTGCAGTTTCATGGAGTACAGCCTCCTCGTTATAGCAGGGAACGACCATATATAAGGTTTTTTCGTTATTCATAATTATTCCTGTATATCCTAAACGGCATTTCCCGAAATGAGAAATGCCGTTTTTAATTAATATTTCTTCTTTTCTTCCTCGATAATCTTTAGAAGGTCGTCAACAGACATATCTGAAGGCTTCTTTGAGGGCTTGCGAGGTGTGTTTCCGAGGATATCGGAAATGTCGGGGGAGCTGCTCTTTTTAGGTGCAGGAGCAGCAGCCTGTGTTTCAACGGGCTTAACAGGTGCACCGCCTCTTAATTCGGCAACCTGATCTCTTGTGAGAATGCCTGTGTTATCGGAAACAGTTGATTCAGCAGGCTTGGAATATGTTGCTGTACGCTCTGCCGCAACTGTTTTGCGGAGCATTTCCTCACGGAGAGTTTCAGCTGTAGGTGCAGGAGAAGAAACGCTGTTGGGGTTTCTCTGTGCGAATGAAGATTCTGCTGTACCTGAACCGGAGAATGCAGTTGTATTGCTGAGACTTGCACCCTTCTGTGCCTTGAACTGAACAGTACGCTCTTTTTCCTTCTGATAAGGAGAATCGGGGTTTACTTCTTTCTGCTTGAAGTTGTCGGCAATGGACATCTTTCTTCTCTCAAAAGCAGGGCTTGCGGGAGCTTCATTGTTTGGCTCATAAAGGGGATCGGACTTTTTCTTGTTTGTGGCTTTGCTGTTTTCCTCATCGTACTCATAGAAGCCGAACTCGTCTTCGTCGTCCTCGTCAGCATTGCGTGAACCTAAAATTGAGGCAAAGAGTAAGATAATAAGGAGAAGTGCAGGAACGCCGAGAAGTACAATAATACCCTTGAGCTGTCTTGCAAAAGTGATAAAGCGTCCGAGCTCCAGACTCTCGTTGTAGCCTGTACATATAGCTACAATTTTATCCATTGTAATAGCACCTGTTGTATCCTCATGGAAGGAGTCCATTGTATAATATGAGGTGCCTTCCTCATTTTCAGCTATAAAGCTTACGCTTCGGAGTGAAAGTGTGCTGGGGCTGTCAGCAGGGTAGCAGAGAATGATATCACCTGTAGCAACAACGCCGTGTTTTTTTGCATCCATGGAAATAAGAGCAGAACCTGTGGTGATTTCGCCCTCCATGGGGTTTTCCTCTCCGACAACGTAGATATATCTGTCGAATAACTTCGGAGTTTTATCTCCTGCGAATAAAATATTGATACCTGCCGATACTATAACGGAAGTTATACAAAGTATAACCAGCAGGAGTTTTAATGCCGAGAATCTTTTCTTCTTTTTCATTTTTTTGATTCCTTTCAGATAAATTTCTACACATTTCCGTTCGGATGTTTCACTCCCGAAACGACATCATATATATTATACCATATTATTTCTAAAATTTCAATCTTTTTTTTATATTTTTTCAACTTTTTTTCAGATTGTTTACAAGAGCTTTTATTTTCTCGTCAGTTATTTCTCCAACAATCAACTTCTGGAATTTTTGCGGAAATTTCAGACGACTTATTGGCCGGAATAGTTGTTAAAGTCAGCAAATGTTGTTTTTGTGCACAAAAAACTACGCGAAAAAACAGTGTTTTGAGCGAATTGCACATAGAAATGGCGTTTTTTTAGTCACTATGACTTTTGATTTTAGTGATTTGTAAATTCTGAATACAAAACTTTGTGAAATTATACAATTGAAATAGAACGGGAAATATGATACAATAATAGATGTGGTATTATACACGGTGTTTTACAACAAGTGTATAAATAGCTTTTATATATACTATTGGTATTGTTAATATCGAAAGGAGATAAATTATGACACCCACAAAAGCTCAGATTATCGAAAAGATTAAAGCTGATTTTCCGAAGAAGCTTCAGTCTCTCTACAGCGTAACCCCCGAGGAGGCTTCTGATAAGCAGGTATATCAGATTCTTTCCTCAATTATTGTTGAGGTTCTCGGAAACAAAAGACAGAGCTTTGTAAATCATACTCATTCTGTAGGCGGAAAGCAGATTTACTACCTCTCAATGGAGTTCCTTATGGGACGCTCTCTCAAAACAAGCCTTTACAATCTCGACATTGCAGAAGAAGTTCGTGCAATGCTTAAAACCCATACAATCAACCTCGACAAGGTATTTGACCACGAGCCTGACGCAGGTCTTGGAAACGGTGGTCTTGGCAGACTTGCAGCCTGCTATCTTGACGGTCTTGCAACAACAGGCTTTCCTGCTATGGGTTACTCCCTCTGTTATGAGTACGGTATCTTCCAGCAGAAATTAGAGGACGGCTGGCAGACAGAGCTTCCTGACAACTGGCTCCCTGGCGGCAGCGTATGGCTTGTACCAAAGCCCGAGCTTGCAATTGAAGTTCACTTCGAGGGCGATTTACAGGAATACTGGGATAATCAGTACCACTATATCTCCCACGTAAACTATAATACAGTTATGGCTACCCCCTATGATATGTACGTATCAGGTTACGGCGGCGAGGGCGTATCTGTACTCCGTCTGTGGTCTGCAAAGGCTCCAAGCTTCAATATGGCTGAATTCAACGAGGGCAACTATGCACAGGCTCTTGCACAGAATGCCACAGCAAACTCAATTTCAAAGATTCTCTACCCCAACGATAACCATGCCGAGGGTAAGAGCCTCCGTTTAAGACAGCAGTATTTCCTCTGTGCAGCGTCAGTAGGCGATATCGTAAACAGTCATATGATGGTTTACGGTACACTTGAAAATCTTGCTGAAAAGGTTGCTATTCACGTAAACGACACTCACCCCACACTTGCAATTCCCGAGCTTATGCGTATTCTCCTTGATGACTGCGGCTATGGCTGGGATAAGGCATGGGATATCGTTACAAAGACATTTGCATATACAAACCATACCGTTATGGCAGAGGCACTTGAAAAGTGGGATGTCAACCTTGTAAAGCACGTTATCCCCAGAATTTTCACAATTATTGTTGAAATAAACAACCGCTACTGTCAGTCCCTTATGGAAAGAAACGGCGGTGACAGCGTAAAGACAACCCGTATGTCAATCATCAAGGACAATATGATTCACATGGCTTCTCTCTGCGTTGCGGCTTCACACAGCGTAAACGGCGTTTCAAAGCTCCATTCTGAGATTATCAAGGAGTCTGTATTCCACGATGAATACGAGGTAACTCCCGAAAAGTTCAAGAATGTCACAAACGGTATCGCTTACAGAAGATGGCTTACACAGTCCAATCCCGGACTTACAGGACTTCTCTCCGAAACTATCGGCGACAAGTTCATCAAGGACGGTTCAGAGCTTGAAAAGTTCAGAGCATTTGAAAATGATGAATCTGTTCTCACAAAGCTTCTTGAAATCAAGCAGGAAAACAAGAAGAAGTTTGCAAAGCAGGTTAAGTCGTCAAGCGGCATAATCCTCGATACAGAGCGTATTTTCGACGTACAGGTAAAGCGTCTCCACGAGTACAAGAGACAGCACCTCAACGTAATGAATATTCTTGCTGATTATGCATATCTCCTTGCAAATCCCGACGCTCCCTTTACTCCAAAGACTTATATCTTTGCGGCAAAGGCAGCTCCCGGTTACTATCTTGCAAAGCAGATTATCAAGATGATATGGGCTATCTCCGAGGAAATCAGAAAGAATCCCAGAATTTCACAGAAATTACAGGTTGTATTCCTTGAAAACTACTGCGTAACTCTCTCCGAGAGACTTATGCCTGCTTCTGATATATCCGAGCAGATTTCTCTTGCAGGAACAGAGGCTTCAGGTACAGGTAATATGAAGTTTATGCTCAACGGTGCTGTAACTCTCGGTACTCTTGACGGTGCCAATATCGAAATCAAAGAGGCTGCAGGAGATGATAATATTGTTATCTTTGGTATGACAACTCCCGAGGTTAATGCTCTCAAGGCAAGAGGATATAATCCCCACGATTACTTCAACAACGACGACAGAATAAGAGAGGCTATCCAGCGTATGTACAACGGCATCAACGGCTGTACCTTCAATGATGTTGCAAACTCTCTCAAAGACCGTGATCCTTATATGGTACTTGCTGATTTCGACAGCTACCGCAAGGCACAGGCATATATTACAGAGTGCTACAACGACAGAATGAAGTGGGCTAAAATGTCTCTTAACAATATTGCAGGTGCAGGCATCTTCTCCGCTGACCGTGCAGTTTCAGAATATGCAGACAACATCTGGAATCTCAGATAATAATTAATATTCGATGATAAGGCTGTAAATTTATGCAGCCTTATTGTCGTGTTTTTGATATTGATCTATTAGCTGCAATGCTCTGTATTGCATTTATTATAAGGGGGTAAAACATGAAACCTATATATGATACATGGAATTTAAGCTATAAGTCAGTTTTCGGAGCAGTAAGGCAAGGGGAAACCTGCCGCTTCTCCATACGTCTTTCAAAAGATATCCGCCCCGATTTTCCGCCTGTACTGGTGCTTTTCCGCACAGGCTTCAAGGAGCGTTTTCTCACCATGAACGTGACAGCCGAGGAGGAAGAATGTTTTGTATATTCCTGCGATTACACTCCTCGATATGCTGATGTTCACTACTACTATTTCTCATACACAAGTGGAGGAATACGCCGATATATCAAGAAAATCAACTGCCATGAGGGTGACGAAGGAGAGGGTGGACTGTTTCAGCTGACCGTATACTCACAGAGCTACGAAACTCCCGATTTTCTCAAAGGCGGCGTGATGTATCAAATTTTCCCCGACCGTTTCTGCAAAAGCGGAGAGGTGCATGAGAATATCCCCGAGGGCAGAGTGCTCCGTGAGGACTGGAAAGGCACACCATGGTACAAACCTGATCATAACGGTCACGTGTGGAATAACGACTATTTTGGCGGCGATTTCAAGGGTATACAGTCAAAGCTGAAATACCTCAGCGATCTTGGTGTTACCTGCATATATCTCAACCCCATTTTCGAATCCCACGAAAACCATCGTTATAATACCGCTGATTACATGAAAGCCGACCCCATGCTTGGCACAAACGACGATTTTGAGGAGCTTTGTACAGAGGCGAAAAAGTACGGCATATCTGTAATTCTTGACGGTGTATTCTCCCATACGGGAGCAGACAGCCGTTATTTCAACAAATTCGGCAGATACAAGGATACTGTCGGTGCTTATCAATCAAAGGAAAGCCCCTATTATGACTGGTACAGCTTTATAAATTATCCCCATGAGTATGAAGCTTGGTGGGGAATTGATACACTGCCCAATATATGGGAAAATAACGAGGATTACACTGAATTTATCTGTGGTGAGGAGGGTGTTCTCCACTACTGGTTAAGCAAGGGTGCGGCAGGCTTCCGCCTTGACGTTGCCGACGAGCTGCCCGACCAGTTCCTTAATAATCTCCGTAAATCCGTAAAATCCTACGGCAAGGACAAGGTAATTATAGGCGAGGTCTGGGAGGACGCTTCAAATAAGGAAAGCTACGGCATAAAGCGTCGTTATCTTCTTGGCGACCAGCTTGACTCCGTTATGAATTATCCTTTCCGTGAGGCGATAATAAACTTTGTAAAGGGTGGTTCTGCAAGGGATTTCATTTACTCTGTAATGACAATTCTTGAAAATTATCCCAAGCCCTCAATTGATGTGCTGATGAATTTCGTGTCAACTCACGACATAGAGAGAGCTATAAACCGCCTTGCAGGGGACTACTGCGACGATAAGAGCAAAGACTGGATGGCGGAGAGATATCTCACAGAGGAGCAGTACCGTCAGGGTAAGAATATGCTTAAAGTTGCAATGGCACTTATGTTTTTCTTGCCTGGTGTACCAAGTATATACTACGGGGACGAAGCAGGCTTGCAGGGCTACAAAGATCCATTCAACCGCCGCTGTTACCCATGGGGTGATGAGGACTATGAGCTTATCAGCTATGTTTCGGAGCTTAGCCGTGTAAGAAAATCTATTCCGAATATGAAAGACGGCAGAACATATTTCGTTGTAAATGACGGTCAGACCATTGATGAGCGTGTGGTTGTATTTACAAGACAGGGCGAAACGGATTACCTTGTGTTTGTCAACAGGTCATCTGACGAAGTAAGAATTTCGGATGTATCACAAAAGCTTTACAGATTCGGCAATTTTGCGGAGTTTCAGGGCGAATATGAAAACGACTGCGTAAAGCTTCCGCCTTACGGATATGCTATAGTTACGGCAAATTATATAGGGTGAAATTGGTATATGATTGGTATAACGAAAATATATACCAGACATTTTAAGAATTTTTCTTAAATTTTAAGATTATTTTAAGGTTGGATGGATATACTATAAGAGGATTAATAATCCCCCAATTCCCCTTCTATATTTATTTAGAGCAAACCTTCGCTCGAGAGGCTGTATCTCCCCGATACAGTCATTTTTTTTGCCTTAATCAATTATGTTTGGTCATAATATACGAAATGCCGCTTGCGTATTGTGCAGGTTGTACATTAAATCAAAAAATGCAGAATACCCCTTGAAAAAAATCAGTTTTTATAGTATAATATAAAAGATAATATAATCGGGTAGTATGGCTTTTTATTGCTGCATAGATAAATCCATATCCCGAAAAGGAGGAAAAAAGTGATAAAAGCAACAACAGCTTCACAAAAGCCGTCATATGCTGTAGCTTATGAGCCTGCACGATATGTAAAGTTAAAACCTATTTACTATATTGCAGCATTTCTCATACCTGCACTGCTGACATTTATCGGCTACATCATCTTCGGAGTTTATCCTTTTGGTGAACGCTCCGTACTGACTCTTGACCTTAACGGTCAGTATGTCTACTACTTTGAGAATATCCGTCGCTGCTTCTGGGAGGGCGAGAGTATTCTCTACAGCTGGGCGAGAAACCTGTCCGGCGGCTATCAGGGAGTTATAGGCTACTATCTTGCCAGCCCCTTTACGTTTATAGTTATACTGATGCCCCGTGATCTTATCATAGAAGCACTTATGATAATGCAGATATGCAAAGTGGGTGCGTGCGGTCTGACGTTCTGCGTTTACGCACAAAATGCGAAAAACGTAAAGCTGCTTCAGTCTGTTATATTCTCAACAATGTATGCCCTTATGGCTTACGTTTCAATTCAGCTTATCGACCCTATGTGGATTGACGGCCCTATTTTCCTGCCCCTTATAATCCTCGGTGTTGAGTATCTCATCGATGACGGCAGAAAAATCAACTATATCATCCCCCTTGCAATAATGTTTATTGCAAACTTCTATATCGGCTTCATGGTAGCTATTTTCGTAGCTCTCTACTTTGTATACTATATGTTCTTCGGAGCAAAGAGAAAGTTCAAAGGTGCAGGCGACTATGGCATAGTATTCGGCAGAATGGTTCTTGCAACAATTGTTGCTGTAATGTGCAGTTATATAATGATTATGCCTATATACAACGCACTTGCCCTTGGTAAGTTTGACTTCTCCGAGCCAGACTACAGCATGAAGACCATGTTCAACCCCGTTGAACTTCTTCCCACACTTTTCCCCAACCAGTACTACTCTGTAAACGTGGACGAGGGTACAAGAATGTACGGCAGACCTGAAATCTACTGCGGCGTTCTCTCTCTTGTACTGGCTGTTCTCTATTTCTTCAACAAGAAGATTACTGCAAACCGCAAGATAGGACACGGACTCCTGCTGTTCGTAATGTTCTTCAGTATGTGGATTAAGCCCCTCAATATGATGTGGCACGGTGGTCAGGACCCTAACTGGCTCCCCTACCGTTACAGCTTCCTTGTGTCCTTTATCCTTGTATCAATGGCTGCGGAAACATTCTCAAAGCTTGACGGATACAAAATGGATCTTAAATCCCCCCTTACAGTATTGGGCGGAATTTCCGTATTTGCTGTAATATTCGACGCTTTAAAGGAAACATTCAATTATAACGAAAGCGATTATAAATACGTTGCAATAACTCCTTATAGTGAAAGTGTAACAATCAACGGCGAATCTGTAAATCATCTTTTCCTTGGTACTCTTGTATTCGGCGTTGTACTTTCTGCAATCTATCTTGCATTTGTTTATCTCATAAGCCACGCAAGGACACAGAGAGGCAGAAATATTATTTCTGTGTTCATGGCGGCTCTCGTATTCTTCGAGGCAGGCTATAACTTCTTCGACACAATCTTCAAGATTGACAAGGAAGTTTACTATTCTTCAAGAGATTCCTACAGCGAAATCATGTCTGCACCTGATATAAAGGCGGCTCTTGACGAAGTGGATGACGGTTTCTATCGTGCAGAAAAGACATTCTTCCGTAATGTAAACGACAACCAGGCATATGGATTAAAGGGCGTTTCACATTCAAGCTCTGTAATGAATGCAAGAATTCTCAAGTTCCTTGAAACTCTTGGTTATACAACAAAGAGCTATGAGTCAAGATATGACGGTAATACTCCCGTTGCTGACTCTCTGCTTGGTATCAAGTATGTTCTTGATGATCCCTCTAATTACAATCCTGAAAGCAATCTCCGAACACTCCTCAGCCCCTACTATAACAAGGTAGCTTCGACTACTTATACAAAGGAGGGCGGTAAGGAGGGTACTGTAGACATCTACGAAAACCCTGATGCGCTTCCTATTGCATTTATGGCTGACGATGATATTCTCCGACTCAGCTTCCTTGGAAACGACAATCCTTTCAACAGCATGAACAACTTCCTCAGCTCAATGACAGGAAGTACAACAGATTACAGTGCACTTAACCCCGAGCAGTATTTCTATCGCCTTGACTTTGATCCTGTCAATGACGTTCAGCTCAACGAGTGTACAGTAAGAGATTACAACGGTCAGTACTGTTATGACGCTCTGCCGAATGCAGGAGATCCCACAGTAAGACTTCATTTCACATCACAGAGTGAAGATTGTCTGTATCTCTTTATGAAGTCGGACAACCAGAAAAAGTGTAACCTCTGGTTCTCCACAACAAAGAATGAAGAAACAGGCGAGTTTGAGAACTTCACAAGCATGGGTTCATACTACGACGGCTATGACTACTGTATTATCAATCTTGGTAAAATTCCTGTTGGTACAGAAGTAGAGCTTCGTATGACAATTATCCAGCAGGACAGAACAGGTGCTAACGAGTTCATTATGGTAAGAGACTTCCAGTTCTATTACCTTGATTATGAGCTTTTCCATGAGAGAATACAGGAGCTTAAGGCTTCTCCCCTTGTTCTTGATATGGACAAGACAAAGGAAAACCGCATTGTAGGTGAGGTTGACGCAAAGGAAGGCGAAATCCTCTATACTTCAATTCCCTATGAGCCGGGTTGGACAATCAAGGTTGACGGCAAAAAGGTTGACGAGCAGTTTGTAGATACAATGCAGGTTGACGGTATGTTCCTTGAAGACAGACTTGCACAGATTGAGGAAGCATACAACAATGGCGAAATGAGCGAGGAGTCTTATAAGACTACAGTTGCTGATATAAAGAGCCGTGCACAGAGCATTATGTCAAACAACGGCACAGAAGAAGGAGCTGTATGTATACTCAATGCAATGATTGGTCTGCGTCTTGCACCCGGACATCATAAGATTGAAATGACATATTCACCTCCCGGATTTAATACAGGTATTCTCCTGCTTATTCTTGGTATTGCCGCTATTTTCTATTTCTGGTATACAGACAGAAAAACAAATCCTGCCCTTATTGCAAAGGCACAGGCAAAGGAAAACTGGAAAAAGGGCATTTATACAGCAGTTGCACCTGAATCAGAAGACGGCGAGAAGAAATCCGTTAAGATAATCAAGTCAAAGGGTGCGGTAACTCCGAAGCAGAGTGAAATCGAAGAAGATGACGAGTCCGAGGAAGAAGTAAAGGAATATGAGCTTTACGAGGACGAAGAAGATGAGGATTTCGAGGAAATTTCAGAGGAGTCCGAAATCGAGGAAGCTGTTGAGGAGAAAGAAGAAGTAAAGAAAAACAACAGCAATAATAACAATAAGAACAACGCTCCTAAAAAGAATAATAATAACAATAAAAACGGCAAAAACAAGAAAAAGAAGAAATAAAAATTATGGCGGTAAATCTTATTGAAAGATTTACCGCCTTGTTTTATGTAAAGGTGTCCTAAAATTTATCTGAAATAAAATGACGCTCTGAAAGTAAGAGCGTCATTTTATATACCGTAATATTGAGTAGTGGCAGATAATATCCGCCACTACTGAACAATATAAAACAGCTATTTATCTAACCTTCCTTGCAATATCATCAAGAAGCTTTGAAAGCATTTCGCCCTGTGTCATAGAGCCGAGATCGCCCTCACGGCGGGAAGTCATGGAAACTGTACCGCCCTCAACTTCCTTATCGCCCACAGTAATCCATACAGGGAGCTTTTCAAGACGAGCGTCACGGATTTTCTTACCAACCTTTTCTGCTCTGTCGTCAATTGAACAGCGAATACCAGCCGCTTCAAGCTTAGCCCTGAGTTCATAGCAGTAGTCAAGGTGACGGTCTGCAACAGGAACAATTCTCACCTGCTCAGGAGCAAGCCACAGTGGGAATGCACCTGCATACTTCTCAATGAGGTAAGCGAGAGTTCTTTCATAACAGCCGAGAGATGTTCTGTGAATGATGTAAGGACGCTTCTTTGTGCCGTCTACGTCAATATATTCCATACCGAACTTTTCAGCAAGAAGCATATCAATCTGAATTGTAACGATAGTATCTTCCTTGCCGTATACGTTCTTGTACTGAATGTCAAGCTTGGGCCCGTAGAATGCGGCTTCATCAATGCCGATTTCATAATCTACGCCGAGATTATCAAGAATTTTTGCCATTGCAGCCTGTGCAGTTTCCCACTGTTCAGCAGTACCCTCGTACTTGTTCTTGGGATTTGCAGGATCCCACTGTGAGAAGCGGAATGTACAGTCTTCAAGCATACCAACAGTTTCGAGTACATATTTTGCAAGTTCCAGACAGCCCTTGAATTCTTCTTCAAGCTGCTCGGGGCGGAGTACAAGATGTCCCTCGGAGATTGTGAACTGACGGACACGGATAAGTCCGTGCATTTCGCCTGACTCCTCGTTTCTGAACAGAGTAGATGTTTCACCTAAACGCATAGGCAGGTCACGGTATGAACGCTGTCTGTTAAGGAATACCTGATACTGGAAAGGACAAGTCATGGGGCGGAGTGCGAAACATTCCTTTGTTTCGTCATCGGGATCGCCGAGGATAAACATACCATCACGGTAGTGATCCCAGTGTCCTGAAATCTTATAAAGGTCAGATTTAGCCATAAGGGGAGTTTTTGTGAGGATATAGCCACGCTTCTGCTCCTCATCTTCAATCCAACGCTGGAGAAGCTGGATTACTCTTGAACCCTTGGGGAGAAGTATAGGAAGTCCCTGACCGATACAGTCAACTGTTGTGAAGAATTCAAGCTCACGTCCAAGCTTGTTGTGGTCACGGAGTTTAGCTTCTTCACGCTGCTTTATATCAGCTTCAAGGTCAGCGGCCTTGGGGTATGCAGTAGCGTAGATACGTGAAAGCATCTTGTTCTTTTCAGAGCCTCTCCAGTAAGCACCTGTGCATGAGAGAAGCTTGAAAGCCTTAACGGGAGCTGTTGTCATAAGGTGAGGGCCTGCACAGAGGTCAGTAAATTCAGCCTGCTTGTAGAATGAAATAGGCTCGCCCTTGTCAGCGTGTTCCTCGCAGAGTTCAACTTTGTAGATTTCGTCTGCCTCTTTGAGGTAAGCGATAGCGTCAGCAGGGGACATCTCAAACTGCTCTAAAGCAATGCCCTCCTTGACGATTTTCTTCATTTCAGCCTCAATTTTTTCAAGTTCTTCCTGTGAGAAAGGCTTTTCAACGTCAAAGTCGTAGTAGAAACCGTTGTCGATAGCAGGACCTATAGCCAGTTTAGCCTCGGGATAAAGGCGTTTTACAGCCTGTGCAAGGATATGTGAAGCTGTATGCCAGAATGTCTTTTTACCCTCGATAGAGTCAAATGTGCACACCTCAAATTCGCAGTCGTTGTCGATAACTGTGCGGAGGTCTTTAACCTCTCCGTTAATTTTTACACAGCAAGCAGCCTTGTAAAGTCCCATGCCGATACCCTTTACGATTTCAGCAGCAGATGATGCAGCTTCGATTTCTCTAATGCTGCCGTCTTTTAATGTTAATTTAATCATTGTAAATCTCTCCTTTATTTAATACGCATTACCCACGATTTCAAAATCATCGTCATATAATTCAACCGACTGGGCTTCCATATATCCGTCCTCGCTTGATACTGTAAAGCAGAATATTATACCGTCCTCGTCGATGTCGGCGTAAATATCTTCTATTACAATATTCTTTTTCAAGGATTCCTCTGAGCCCCTGTAAATAGCGTCCTCGGTAAGCATTCGTGAAAGCTTGCCCTTGCTGCCGTTGATTGTTTCAAGCTTCATTGCAATTTCGCTGATATTCCCTGTGATATCCTCCTCGGACTCGGTATAAAAACGAATTGTAATCATGTCATCCCAGAGCTTATAGGGCAGTTCAAAAGCTTCCTGTTCCTCGTTATACTTTATATTGCTCATTGTATCACCTCTCTTTGTACTGAAATCACCTTATCAGTAAGGGGATACAAAAAGTCCCTCATACCCGAAAAGGCACAAGGGACGATAATCTACCGTGGTTCCACCCTGATTTATGCGGATATACCGCATCTCATTGCGACTTTATAACGGAAGTCAGCCGTCGTTTATTGGACGCACTCGGAGGCGGTGTGCTGTTATCCTTGATATACTGCCTCGCACCACACGGCAGCTCTCTGAAATATCGCAGTGGATAAAGCCTTCCTCGTCAAAGCTTTATGATATACTCTTATGATATCATATTTTTTGCCTGTTGTCAAGAGTAAAACCGAAATATTACACAGGACAAATGGAAACTCCCCGAAATTGGGGAGCTTGGTCAGTGATTTTCTTTGATTGCGGTCTTTGCCTTTGAAACAATTGTTTTGTCATTTTCATAGGTGAGGATGCTTGACGCGTAGGAGATATCAACCCAGCGTATTTCTGCTATTTCATTCTCCTGTGGCTGGAAATCCACATTTTTTGCACGAGCAAGAAAATATACAACAACTTTCATTGTATCCTTTTTCGGGGAGTATGTAACGGTTTCTCTGAAAGTGGGGTCAATGATAACGTCAATATTCGTTTCCTCTTTAATCTCACGGCGAGCTGTTTCAGCTTCTGATTCACCTGCTTCAACGTGGCCCTTTGGGAATGACCAGTGACCGCTGTTGATATGTTTTATGAGGAGAATTTCCGTATTGCCGTGATACTTACGATAGACAATAGCTCCGCATGATTTTTCGTGAAACATACTATTCCTTTCTATCCAACGGATGTTTTGTGTTTATTCACATATATTATACCATATTTTTTTACAATTGTCTATAGGTTTTTCTGTATTTTTTTGCAAAGACAATAAAAATCCGCTTCACAAATAAGCTACTGTGAAGCGGAAATATGTTATATGTTTTCAATGGGGTTAATCTGCTCGTCCTTATTTTTTACAATATCATCTATCGCAACAGCACCCGGCAAATCTACGCACTTTTCGGCAAGGTAATCCATGCAAATTTTGATAGTGCGGTTATTTTCGTTGCTTTTTTTGCAAATCATGATATCAATTGTTTTAAGGTTGGCTTCGCTGCATTTTACGGCTACAACGCCCTTGCCGCCCTTCGGCATACCCTTTGAGCTTGGAGAAGCCCACATATAGGAGTTTTTTATAGTGTTGAGGAGAATCATCTTACTTCCGTTATCCTGAACAAATACACGTTTAAGGTTATTGCTGTCGTATTCCTTATTGATGTGATTATGCTCGAAAAGCTGCATTTCGTCGTCGGCATGTACAATTTCAGGATACAGTTCAAGTTCCTCAATAGTTACTTCCTCACGCTTTGCAAGCGGGTGGTCAGCAGACATAACAGGCTGCATTATAAAAGCAACAAGTGGACGTGTAAAGAATCTGCGGTTATTCATCTGTTCCTCATAGACTTCATACTGATTGAGGGGAACACGTATAACGCCGATATCGGCTCTGCCGCTGTTTACTTCGTCAATAACCTTGTTTGTGCTTGTTTCAAAGAAGTGGAGAGAAAGCTTTTCGTCCTTGTCAAGCTCGTTTATCCACTCGCCGATAACGCCGGGAATATATCCGGAACGGACAGCTGATATTCTGAGTGTTATACCGTCCTCGGTTCTGTTTGTGTAATCAGCTTCAAGGCTGTGCATACTTTCAACAATATCCTTTGCACGCACAAGGAAATCTTCACCCTCGGGGGTAAGTACCATGCCGTTGGGAGTTCTCCAGAACACCTGCATACCGATTTCAGATTCAAGTTCTTTAAGGGCGATACTGATGTTTGGCTGTGCCTGATAAAGATTTTTTGCTGCGGCAGTAATACTTCCTGCCTGTGCAATTGCGATAACATATTCAAGCTGCTGTAACTTCATAAACAAAACCTCGCTGATTAACAATTTTTATATTATATATCTACTGATTATCTACAGCATATTATAACATATAATTTTTAAATATGCAAGCACTTTTTATTATATTTCACATATTTTTTATATTTGACTGTATTTGATGTTCGGATGAACAGATTTTCTTGACTGTATTGCATTTGTGTCAAATAATACTGATTCCAATAAATCCAGTAGACTTTTGGCTGCTGGATTTAAAAGGATTGGTATAAAAAACCCTTTCCGCATAAGCGAAAAGGGATAAAATTACTCAATAGTAACAGTAACCTTGAGATCTTTTTTAGCAGCACCGGCTCTCATAATAGTACGGAGTGCCTTGGCAATTCTGCCCTGCTTGCCGATTACACGGCCCATATCATCGGGAGCAACTGAAAGGTGGAAGTTTATATTGCCTTCCTCATCAGGCTCGTCCTCTTTTATGATAATAGCGGTCTTATCTTCAACAAGACCTGCTGCAATTGCATAAAGTAAGTCTTTCATAAGTCCTCCTTGCTTCGGGAACAGGAGCATTGGACGAATGTCCACGCTCCTCCTCAGCTTGTTAATTAAAGGATACCTTCGTTCTTGAGAAGTACCTTAACTGTGTCTGTAGGCTGTGCACCCTTTGCAATCCAGCTCTTAGCCTTTTCTCCGTCGATCTTTACAACAGAGGGCTCCTTTGTAGGATCGTAGTAACCGATTTCCTCAACAAATCTACCATCTCTGGGGTATCTGGAATCTGCAACAACAACACGATAGAAAGGAGCCTTCTTAGCACCCATTCTTCTCAGTCTGATTTTTACTGCCATTTTATATTCACCTCCGTAAAAATATTTGTGTATATTCAAGGGTTTCCCCGTGAAATCGTTAATTGTCCAAAACTACATCAAGTATAACTGCGAGAACAAATAAAGCACCTGCAACAATACGTGAAATATCATTAGCTCTCCTTCTGCGTGCCGCCGTTTCCTCGTCGTCACTGTGTCGTCTTTCATCGCTGCCGAAAAACCAAACGAGTACAGCTAATCCGCTGAAAAGCCAGCCCCATACAGTGTTGAACCCATGTCGACTGTATCTGTAGCAAAGAGCCATATCAATAAAATTTAATCCCATTTTTTAATCCCCTGTAAATCATCATAATACCGTACCCCTACGGTCTAATCTCTAATTTCTAACCTCTAAAAGGGCAGATTTCCGCCGCCTTTTCCGGTCATTTTGTCAAAGTTCATACCTGCAATTTGTTTTCTTGCCTTACGCAGGTTCATTTTGCCGCCTTTTCCCGTGAACTGCTTCATCATCTTCTGCATCTGGTCGAACTGTTTCAGAAGTCTGTTGACTTCCTCCACTTTAGTGCCCGAACCTGCGGCGATACGTCTTTTTCTTGACGGATTGATGATAGAGGGCTTTTCACGCTCTGCCTTGGTCATAGAGGTGATAATTGCCTCAATACGCACAAGACCGCTGTCATCTACATCAACATCTTTAAGTTTATCGCTTACACCGGGAAGCATACCGATAATGGACTTCATACTGCCCATTTTTCTGATTTGCTTCATCTGGTCGAGAAGGTCATTCATATCGAACTTGTTCTCCTTGAACTTCTTTGTAAGCTTTTCAGCCTCCTGATGTGACATGACATTTTCGGCTTTTTCGATAAGGGTGAGCACATCGCCCATACCGAGAATTCTTGAAGCCATACGCTCGGGGTGGAACTGCTCAAAATCGTCAAGCTTTTCGCCCATACCCACAAACTTGATAGGCTTACCTGTAACTGACAGTACGGAGAGAGCCGCACCGCCTCTTGTATCTGAATCGAGCTTTGACATGAGAACACCTGTGATACCTACGGCGTCATCAAATGCCTTGGCAACATTTACAGCGTCCTGACCTGTCATAGCGTCGACAACAAGCATAATTTCGTGAGGAGTTGTAAGCTCCTTGATTTTTTTCAGCTCATCCATGAGAGCCTCATCAACATGCAGACGGCCTGCGGTGTCGATGATAAGTATATCGTGACCGTAATCTTTAGCGTGGGCAAGAGCCTTCTGTGCAATGATTACGGGGTCTGTCTGTCCCATTTCAAAGACCTTTACTTCAGCCTTTGCACCGACTACCTGTAACTGATTGATAGCGGCAGGACGGTAGATATCGCAGGCTGCAAGCAGGGGACGGTGTCCTTCTTTTTTGAGCATTTTAGCAAGCTTTGCAGCGTGAGTTGTCTTACCTGAACCCTGAAGTCCGCACATCATAATAACCGTAGGCGGTTTGGATGCGAAATTTATACGTGAGTTGCGTTCGCCCATAAGAGAGCAAAGCTCCTCGTTAACTATCTTGATAACCTGCTGTGCAGGAGTAAGGCTTGTGAGAACGTCTTCGCCGACAGCTCTTTCAGAAACCTTGGCAACGAAATCCTTAACGACCTTATAGCTTACGTCAGCTTCAAGAAGTGCAAGCTTAACCTCACGCATAGCCTCCTTGACATCTTTCTCCGTGAGCTTTCCTCTGGATTTCAGTTTTTTAAAGACGTTATTCAGTTTTTCGGAAAGTCCCTCGAATGCCATAAGCTGCCTCCATAAAATTTATATTAAAAGCTCCAGTCCTTTTTCGACTTCGGCGTTGATAGTATTTCTGATATCTTCATTTTCCACAAGTTTTGCCGCATTGCTTATACTGTTGAAGCAATCCTGCATTTTTCCGAGTCTTTCGGCAAATCCAAGCTTTTCTTCGTAGTTGAGAAGAATTTCTTCGCCGCGTTTGATAAAGCTTCTGACAGCCTGTCTTGTGATACCCATAGGGTTGCCGATTTCCGAGAGGGATAAATCCTCGCAGTAATACAGCTCCATAACGTCACGCTGTTTTTCGGTAAGCAGTTCCCCGTAGAAGTCGAGGAGCATAACAAATTTAAGCTCTTTTGCCATAAAACAGCCGCCTTTCGGGTGTAATGAAAAATCACTTTACACATTATACACTATATTATATGATTTGTCAAGGGGATAAGGATATTTTTAAATGTATTATCATATATTTTTGCGGATTTTTGGGTGATGATACATAAGGGCCTTTTTTCGGGTGTAGCCACAGGAGAAAAAGATTGACAAAATATTATCAATCTTTGTGTAACTATACAATATTAGGAAAAAACTGTCACATTATCTTGAAATGTTCATAATTATATGGTATAATAATTATGATAAATCAAAATTTATCATAACACAATATAACACATAATTTCAGAAAAGGTGGGGTTTTTATGGCTAACATCAAAGGCGGAAAGAAAATTGCTATTCTCGGTGCGGGAAATGTAGGTGCAACCTGTGCCTATACATTTGCAGTTGCAGGTACTTGCTCCGATATCGTCCTTATTGATATCAACAAGGAAAAGGCAAAGGGCGAGGCTATGGATATTCGTCAGGGAGTTTCATTCAGCCATAATGTAGAGGTTTTTGACGGTACTTACGACGATGCAGCAGGTGCAGATATTGTCGTTGTAACTCTCGGTCTTGCACGTAAGCCCGGACAGACACGCATTGACCTTGCACAGGCTAATGTAAATATCATCAAAGACGTTATGCCAAAGGTTGCAAAGGCTGCCCCAGATGCTATATATATCGTTGTCAGCAATCCTGTTGACATTATTACCTATGCAATACTTAAATGCACTGACCTAAGCCCTGAACAGGTTATCGGCTCGGGAACTGCCCTTGATACATCAAGACTTCGTTCAAGCATTGCAGACCATTTAGATATCAGCCCTAACAGCGTTCATGCTTATGTTTTCGGCGAGCACGGAGACACTTCAATGATTCCCTGGTCGCTTACAACTATCGCAGGAAGCTCCATGGAGCAGTATTGTGCGGAGCAGGAGCACCGTGAAATAGATGAGGATGAAATAATCGAGGAGGTGCGTCGTGCAGGGGGCGAGGTTATAAAGCGTAAAGGTGCTACATTCTACGCTATCGCTCTCACTATAAATAAGCTTTGCGATGACATACTTCGAGATTCAAACAATATCCGCACAGTGTCATTCCTTATGGACGGGAAATACGGCATAAACGATGTGTGTCTGAGCCTGCCTGCCGTAGTTGGCGGACGTGGAATAATCAAGAAGATTTATCCCAATATGACAGAGCCTGAAATCGGCAAGCTCCGTGCAAGTGCTGACGCTCTTAAAAAGGTTATTTCAAGTCTTGATATGGATTAAATAGTTATTAGCTATTAAAGTTCAGTGACGGCGGATATTATCCGCCCGATAACAAAAAATATGTATGGCGGTGGCTTGCTACCGCCAAAATTGTATGCAGAGGAAAAAATAATATGAGCCTGAATAATACTCCCTCGGGAGAAAGAATACACATAGGATTTTTCGGCAGGAGAAATGCAGGAAAATCCTCTCTTGTAAATGCGATAACAGGGCAGGAATTGTCCGTAGTTTCCGATGTAAAGGGAACTACCACAGATCCCGTTTATAAGGCAATGGAATTGCTTCCCCTCGGTGCAGTTGAAATAATTGATACACCGGGCTATGACGACGAGGGAATGCTGGGGGAACTCCGTGTGAAGAAAACACGACAGATACTGGCAAAAACTGATATATCCGTTCTTGTGGTGGATATATCCGCAGGTATGGGGGACTGTGAAAACGAGCTTGTGCAGTTGTTTAAAGACCGTGAAATTCCCTGTATTATCGCATATAACAAGGGCGATTTAAGCGACAGGGATATAAATTCTGACAATGAAATAACGGTTTCTGCAATAAATAAGAAAAATATTCACGAACTGAAAGAAAAAATAGCATCATTAGCTGAAAAAATGGGCAATGAAAGACGTATTATCGGGGATTTGCTCAATGCAGGGGATATGGTGGTGCTTGTTACTCCCATAGATGAATCAGCTCCAAAGGGACGTATGATTCTGCCGCAGGTGCAGACCTTGCGTGACATTCTCGACGCAGACGCAATTGCAGTATTTTCAAAGCCTGAACAGCTTGCAGAAACGTTGAGAAAGCTCTCTGCACCGCCGAAAATGGTGGTTACAGACTCCCAGGTATTCGGCAGGGTGAATAAAATCGTACCCGAAAGCGTTCCTCTTACGTCGTTTTCAATTCTTATGGCGAGATATAAGGGGTTTCTCGATACAGCCGTAAATGGTGCGGCGGCAATTGACAGTCTGAAAGACGGGGATAAGATACTTATATCCGAGGGGTGTACTCATCACCGTCAATGCGGCGATATAGGCAGTGTTAAGCTGCCAAATATGCTGAAAAAGTACACAGGTAAGAATTTTGAGATAGTTCTCACATCGGGACGGGATTTCCCCGAAGATCTGACGGAATATGCCCTTGTAATCCATTGCGGTGGCTGTATGCTCAATGAAAAAGAGGTTGCATACCGCAGAAAACTGGCGGAAATGCAGGGTGTGCCATTCACCAATTACGGTACAGCACTGGCGAAATTCAGCGGTATTCTGGAAAGAAGTATTGCTCCAATTAAGAATTATGAATGAAGAATTAAGAATTGAGGAAAATTTAAATGGAAAAGGGTATTCTATTAAACTTCTTTAAACAAAAAAATATATCAAATGTATTGGTCAACAAAGAAGAAAGTGAAAAAATTATAAGAAAACTGATAAGTATTGCTAATGGTGATAAACTTCATTATCTGTGGAGCAATTATAAATCGGATTCTTTTATAACTCAGCAAAAAATAAGTTGCAATTTGGATTCGTATATTAAAACGTTAAGTAATATTATTGTGTTTGATAATATGTATTTTGTTGTTGATAAAGCGTGTTTATCTGATTTAGATAATGATTTGGTATTTGAATTGTCAAAAGCAGAAATTGTTGAACTGATGCGTGAGTTCTATTGGGAATTGGATGAAATATATATAGTTGATATTGATTGTTCTGTTTTTATATCATTAAATCATAACTTTGAGTTATCATTGTATGGAGATAAAAGTTTAGATCTGTGCGATAGAATTTTAAAAAAGTTGTTGTGAAAAGCTAATAGCTAACGGCTAACAGCTCAAAAGGAGAATTTATGAAAAAACGCATACCATACATTATATTACTCATTCTGCTTATTGCTGTTGAGATTGTAATCGCCCTTACACAGCGCGATAACTGGTTGAGATACTACGGCGGAGATGTTATTGTTGTGTGGGCGGTTTATTGTCTTGTACAAAGCGTAATCGGCGGGAAAAAGCCTGTAATTACACATATCGGTGTGCTGTTATTTGCCTTTCTGGTGGAGTTTTTGCAGTATATTCATATTGTGGATATTATCGGGCTTGGAGATATTGAGTTTTTCCGCATACTTATCGGCACAAGTTTTGCCGTGGAAGATTTGTTCAGCTATGCTTTGGGAACAATAATCGGATTAACTGGTTCGTTGCTTTATAATAAAATGAAAAAATCCCTGATAAATACAAAAGTGAACGAATAAATATTCATACAAAACAGAATATTTTGCGAATAAATGAATATTTATTCTAAACCTATTGACATTATTTCTGAATGGTGTATAATATAATTGTTGAAAAAATAAGGCATTGCCTTTTATATGGAGGTCTATAAAATGGATAAGAAAGATATTAAAAAGGTTGTACTTGCATACTCAGGCGGACTTGATACTTCTATCATTATTCCGTGGCTCAAGGAAAACTACAATAACTGCGAAGTTATCGCTGTTTCAGGTGACGTTGGACAGGGTACAGAGCTTGACGGTCTTGAGGAAAAGGCTATCAAGACAGGCGCTTCCAAGCTTTACATCGAGGATTTAAAGGAAGAATTCATTCAGGATTACGTTTACCCCACAGTTCAGGCTGGCGCAATCTATGAGAACAGATATATGCTCGGTACTTCTTTTGCACGTCCTATCATTGCAAAGAGAATTGCTGAAATCGCTATCAAAGAGGGTGCTGACGCTATCTGCCACGGCTGTACAGGTAAGGGTAACGACCAGGTAAGATTTGAGCTTGCTATCAAGGCATTCGCTCCCGAAATGGCTATCATTGCTCCTTGGAGAGAATGGGACATCAAGAGCCGTGACGAGGAAATCGACTACGCAGAGGCTCACAACATTCCTCTCAAGATTAACAGAGAAACAAACTACTCCAAGGATAAGAACCTCTGGCACCTTTCACACGAGGGACTTGACCTTGAAGACCCTGCAAATGAGCCACAGTATGAGAAGCCCGGCTTCCTTGAAATGGGCGTATCTCCTCTCGAAGCTCCCGACAAGCCCACATACATCACAATCCACTTTGAAAAGGGTATCCCTACAATGCTTGACGGCAAGGAGCTTAACGGCGTAGAAATGGTATCTGCACTCAACAAGCTCGGCGGTGAGAACGGTATCGGTCTTGCTGACCTCGTTGAAAACCGTCTTGTTGGTATGAAGTCCAGAGGCGTTTATGAAACTCCCGGCGGTGCTATCCTCTACCACGCTCACGAAGTTCTCGAGACAATTTGTCTTGATAAGGAAACTGCAAGAATCAAGCAGTATCTCTCAATCAAGTTTGCTGACATCGTTTACAACGGTCAGTGGTATACTCCTCTCCGTGAGGCTATGTCTGCTTTCGTTGACAAGACACAGGAAACTGTTACAGGTGATGTTAAGCTCAAGCTTTACAAGGGCAATATCATCAACGCAGGTGTAACTTCTCCCTATACTCTCTACGATGAGGAAGTTGCTACATTTGACGAGGATGAGGTTTACAATCAGGCTGATTCCGCTGGATTTATCAACCTCTTTGGTCTCCCAATCAAGGTTAAGGCTCAGCTTGACAAGAAGAGAGAGCAGAACAAGTAAGCCCGTCCGCACGGGCAGGCGGTTCACGCTGTCACTCGTAAACTCGTTTACTCTGTACGGAAATGCAATTCTGCTTTCGCACACGGCAGGTATTTTAAAGAAAAGACAGGCAGGGGAGAATTTCTCCTGCCTGTTGTGATTAACAGCTATTAGCTGTTAGCCATTAGCCTTTAGCTTATAGTTGATTATAAAGCGGACGGCTAAAGGCTAAAAGCTAACGGTTAAGAAAGGAGTAAAAACAATGGTGAAAATCAGGGTTATGACAATTGACGATTATGACGGTATATGTGAAGTTTGGAAAAATCACAAGGGTACAAATCCTGTTGATGACAGTGCAGAGGGATTTGCAAAATATATCAGACGTAACCCCACAACAAGCTTTGTTGCCGAGGATAACGGAAAAATCGTTGGTACAATTCTGGCAGGTCATGACGGCAGACGAGGACTTTTTCACCACGTTTCAGTACTCCCCGAATATCAGAAACAGGGCATAGGAAAAATGCTCGTTGACAATGCAATGGAGGCTCTTGAAAAAGAGGGCATAACAAAGGTTCTGCTTGTCGTTTTCAAGGATAACGACAACGGAAATGCTTTCTGGGAGCATATAGGTTTTACCAAAAGAGATGATTTGTTCTACAGAAACAAATATGTAAAATAAGCTATTAGCTCAAAAGTAAAAAAAGGAGAAATATTATGGCAGATATGATGTGGGCAGGAAGATTTTCAAAGCAGGTAGATGAAACCGTAAATGCTTTCAATTCTTCAATTGCCTTTGACGGCCGTATGTACCGTCACGATATACAGGGCAGTATCGCCCACGCAACAATGCTGGGTGACTGCGGAATTATCACAAAGGAGGACAGCCTTGAAATTATCGGTGGTCTTAAAGAAATCCTTGACGATATAGACAACGGCAGACTGGAGCTTGACCCCAATGCCGAGGATATCCATATGTTCGTTGAAGCTGAACTGACAAAGCGTCTTGGTGCAGTTGGAAAAAGACTTCATACCTCACGTTCAAGAAACGATCAGGTTGCAGTTGACCTCCGACTTTATCTTCGTGACGAAATTGCTGAAATTTCCGATATGATTAAAAAGCTTATTTCCGCAATTATCGTTATGGCTAAAGAGCATACAGAAACAGTTATGCCCGGCTATACACATCTCCAGAGAGCCCAGCCCATAACATTTGCACATCACCTTATGGCTTATGTGTGGATGCTTCTCCGTGACCTTGAAAGATTACAGGATGCCGCAAAGAGAATGAATTTCTGTCCCCTTGGCTGTGGTGCACTTGCAGGTACTACCTACAAGACAAACCGTCAGCAGACTTCCGAGCTTCTTGGATTTACTGCTCCCATGGAAAACAGCCTTGACGGTGTTTCTGATCGTGACTATTGCGTTGAAATCAACTGTGCAATGTCGCTTCTTATGACACATCTTTCACGTTTTTCCGAGGAAATAATTCTCTGGTGTTCATGGGAGTTCAAATTCGTGGAGCTCGATGACGCTTTTGCTACAGGCTCATCAATTATGCCACAGAAGAAAAATCCCGATGTTACAGAGCTTATCCGTGGAAAAACAGGCAGAGTAAACGGAAATCTTGTAACTCTCCTCACAATGATGAAAGGACTTCCCCTTGCATATAATAAGGATATGCAGGAGGACAAGGAAGCTATTTTCGATACAATCGACAATGTAAAGCTTTGCGTTAAGACATTTACTCCCATGCTGTCAACAATGCGTGTTCTTAAAGACAATATGCGTAATGCCGCTGCAAAGGGTTTTATCAATGCCACAGACTGTGCTGACTACCTCGTTAAAAAGGGTATGCCTTTCCGTGACGCATATAAAATCACAGGTACTCTCGTTGCGGAGTGTATCGCAAAGGGACTTACTCTTGAAACTCTGCCCCTTGAAGAATATGCAAAAATGACAGAGCTTTTCACAGAGGACGTTTACGAGGCTATAAGCCTTGACACCTGCGTTAAGGAGCGTAAGTCCTACGGCGGCCCCTCTCCCGACGCTGTAAAGGTTCAGATTGAAGCTGCCGAAAAGGAGCTTGACAGACTTTCATGAAGAAAAAGGATATTATTTTCACCATAGGTCTTTGTCTGCTTATGGGTATAATCTGGGTTGTGGGTGAGCTTGTAATGGGCTTGTGGATAGCCGTTAAGCCCTCCGCCCATATCTTCTGGATGGTTGGTGTTGTTATTGTGACTCTCGCTGTGAATATATGGCATTCATTCAAAGAGGATGAGTCAGGCTTGACCGATCCTAAGCGAGAAAAGTACGAGAGAAAAGTACAGAGAAGAAAAAAGAATAAGGAGTAATAAAGTTATGGCAGTTAAGGTATATATTGACGGTCAGGAAGGAACTACAGGACTTAAAATTCTGGAGCGTTTCGAGGGCAGAAATGACATCGAAATAATCCGTATTTCCGAGGAAAAGCGTAAGGATTCCGCAGAGAGAGCAAGACTTATCAACAGTGCTGATTATGTTTTCCTCTGTCTCCCTGATGAGGCTTCAAGAGAGGCTGTATCTTTCGTTGATAACGATCATGTACGCATAATCGACGCTTCAACGGCCCACAGAACAAATCCCGACTGGGCTTACGGTTTCCCCGAGCTTTCTGCGGAGCACCGTGAGAAAATCACAAAGTCCAACAGAGTTGCTGTTCCCGGCTGTTATGCAAGCGGATTTGCTTCAATTGTATATCCCCTTGTGAATAACGGCATAATTCATGCTGATTTCCCTGTATTTGCCTATGCTACATCAGGCTACAGCGGAGCAGGCAAAAAGGCTATTGCCGTATATGAGGGCGAGGATAAGCCTTTCGAGTTCAACAGCCCCCGTCAGTATGCACTTTCACAGCAGCATAAGCATCTCCCCGAAATGAAAGCCGTTTCAGGTCTTGAATATACACCAATGTTCAACCCCATTATCTGTGATTATTTCAGCGGAATGGTTGTATCTGTGCCGATTCAGACACGTATGCTTGCAAATCCCGTAACAGCGGAGCAGGTTCACGCTATGTATGAAAAGCACTACGCAGGCTCAAAAATGGTTGAGGTTATGCCCCTTATGGATATTGAGGAGCAGAAGTCATTCTTCCTTGCTTCAAACACATTAAGCGGCGTAAATAAGCTTCAAGTATTCGTTTTCGGAAACGATGAGCAGATTCTCCTTTGTGCAAGACTTGACAATCTTGGCAAGGGTGCAAGTGGTGCGGCTGTTCAGTGCCTTAATATAATGATGGGCATTGACGAAACTACAGGTCTTGTCTGAGGTGTAAAAAGTGGCAGACGAGAAGAAAAAAGGTTCAAAGGCGATAGATGTCTTTTATTATATCGGTATAACTGCGGCGGCAATAGCGTTTTGCTTTTTCGGGTATATGAAGCTTACAGATATGGAAATATTCCTTTTTAACCGTATTATCGGCTGTTATACCATATGCTTCACAGCGGTGACAGGATTTATACTTATACGTATATATGCGATGTACAAAAGAATAAAAAAGACTGATTATCAGCTCTGGCTTATGATTATTGCAGGAATTGTTTCTGTCGCTTGTCTTGTTAACAGCGTGGCAGAGGATTTCGGCAAGTCGAAGATAAAAGAAGAAATTGTAGTAAATGAGGCAACTTCTGTTTATCTCTGCGAAAGCACACAGAAAAACGGTCATACCAAAATAGAGGTATACCGTGTGCGTGACAGGCTTGCAAAAAAGCTTGGAGAAATCGACGAAAAGCCATTTTCTGTACGATGTGTGGCGGAGAAGAAGTTTTCCAGCGATATAAGCGAAAACGGTGATATAATTACTATACATTGTAATTATGGAAGCTATAACGATGAAAGGGTAACGCTGAAACCTGGATATGACCAGGGTGTTCTGTCCTATCCCTTTGCACTTGATTAAAGAGGTAGATGAAAATGAATTTAAAGAAAATCGGTAATGTAAAATTTGTTGAGGGCGGAGTTTGTGCCGCTAAAGGCTTCAAGGCAAACGGCATACAGTGTGGACTTGCTCACAAGCCCCTTACTTCCACAGAGGAAAATTCAGCGGCATCAAATAATGCACTACCCTCTGCAAAGAAGAAAAATGACCTTGCTCTTATCGTAGCTGATAAGGAGTGTACAGCGGCTGCTGTATATACCACAAACAAGGTAAAGGGTGCACCTATACTCGTTACAAAGGAGCATATTGCAGACGGCACAGCAAAGGCTGTTATTGTAAACTCTGTAAATGCCAACACCTGCAATCCTGACGGTGTTGAAAAGGCTAATAAGATGTGCGAGCTGGCTGCAAAAGAGCTTGGACTCTCCCCTGCTGATATCATCGTAGCTTCTACAGGTGTTATCGGACAGGTACTTCCCATTGAGCCTATTGCAAACGGCATGAAAGAGCTTGCAGAGGGACTTACTTACGACGGAAACAGCCGTGCATTAGAGGCTATTATGACTACAGATACACAGCCCAAGGAGGTTGCTGTTGAGTTTGAAATGGGCGGAAAGACCTGCACAATGGGCGGTATGCTCAAAGGCAGCGGTATGATTCACCCAAATATGGCTACAACTCTCACATTTATCACAACAGATGCTGCAATTTCCGCTGAAATGCTCCAGCAGGCTTTAAGCGACTGCGTTAAGGTTACACTTAACATGGCAAGCGTTGACGGTGATACATCCACAAATGATATGGTATGTGTTATGGCATCGGGTACAGCAGGCAACAAGGAAGTTGTTACAGAAGATACCGACTACGAGGCTTTTGCAAATGCACTCTATAATATCATGCTTAATCTTGCACGTATGATGGCTCGTGACGGCGAGGGTGCTACAAAGCTTATTGAGTGTGTTGTAAATGGTGCGGCATCTGCAAGAACAGCACAGGTTGTGGCTAAATCTGTTATCTGCTCCAGTCTGCTCAAATCCATGATTTTCGGTGAGGACGCTAATGCAGGACGTATTTACTGTGCATTAGGCTATGCAGACGCTGATTTCGACATCAGTAATGTAGATGTGGATATGGCTTCCGCAGGCGGCTCTATTGCTCTTGGCAGAAAGGGCTGTGTTGTGGACTTCTCCGAGGAAACTGCAAAGGACGTTCTTGCAGAGGAGGAAATCCAGATAATTATTAATCTTGGTGAGGGAAATGCCGCAGCAGTTGCATGGGGTTGTGACCTTACATACGATTATGTAAAGATAAACGGCGATTACAGAAGCTGATAAAAATACACTGACAGGGGGTGCTGAAAATGAACAAATACGAAAATGCCGAAGGTGCAAGAATAAGAGAACAATTTGCCCCTGAACTTGAGGACGGGGAAACTATACAGTGGTGCGGTGCTTCTGCGGAAAAACTCACGATGAGAGAACGTGGAATGTCGGCAAAACATCTCATTTTTCCTGTGTTCTGTCTTTCACTGTGTATAATAGCTGTAGTTTCGGTGCTTGTGAATATAAGCAATATCGGAATAATTATTGCGGTCTTGCTGCTTGCAGAAATTGTATTGTTTTTCAACTTCTCTGTTATAATGCTTCACCGTGTGCTTTTCGGTGCACAGAGCTTATACGTAGTAACGAACAAGAGGCTTTATATTCTTACAAAAAAGGGGAAAAAGGATGTAACGCTGGAGCTTACCGCGTTAAGCAGCATATATGCAACCCCCGGAAGAAATAATACAGGTACAGTAAGTATGAGAAATTCTTCTGTGGGAAAATATTCCAATATGGTCTATGTCAACCTCATGGGAATTGAATACCCCACAAAGGTTTGCGATATTATCACAGAAGCTGTTGATAATGCGATTATATTGGAAAAGAAAAAAGCACAGGGTAACCGATATTAATGATATAAGGGGATTATTATGGATAATTATGAAGTTGAGTCATTTGTAAGAATGTATCTTGAACCGCAGTTCCTTAAAAATGAAAGGATGGTGTGGTGCGGCAAGACGGAAAATGATGCAAAACCCTGGGAATACGGTGAAAGTAAAAATAATCTTATTTTCATGGGGATTTTTACGCTTCTGGGGGTGCTGTTTACAGGTGCGGCAATCGAAGAGGCATTTTCAGGTTCGTTTGATAATGTTCTGGGCGGATTGGTGGTAGGTCTGATATTATTAGGTGTAGCAGGACTTTTATTCTACTTGTATTTTATTTACAGAAAAACAAGATATTATGCTGTTACCAATTACAGAGTCTATATCCTTGACGAAAACGGAACTATTGTCTATTCACAGAGAATGAAGTCTGATTATAAAATACGATATTACAAAAGTTCACGTTCAATTGGTTGGGTAGAGGTTTTCAAAAAAGAAAGGAAAATCGACATAGATGACGCATATGAAAGATACTATAACAAAGCTATAGTAACTTTCAGAGGTATCAAAGATTTGGAAAAAGCTTATCATTGTATAAACAGGCTTATAATTGAATCAGCCAATAAAACAGATAACAGGGCGGATTTCAGTAAAGTTTTATTTAATATCTGATATGGGAAATTCTGAAACAGCAGAAATTAATTTTAAGGGAGTTAAAGAAAATGGATAAAATTACAAATACAGAGAAATCACAGATTCTCATCGACGCTTTACCGTATATTCAGAAATATTCGGATAAAATCGTTGTTATCAAGTACGGCGGAAACGCTATGACAAATAAGGAACTTAAAGACGCTGTAATGACAGACATCGTTCTTCTCACGCTTGTGGGAATTAAAGTCGTTCTCGTACACGGCGGCGGTCCCGAAATCAACGATATGCTCAAAAGACTCAATATCGAAAGCAAGTTTATCAATGGTCTGCGATATACAGATGAAGCCGCAATAGACGTTGTAAAAATGGTGCTTACAGGTAAGGTTAACAAGGAGCTTGTACAGCTTCTTGCACACCATAAGGGTACAGCTCTCGGACTTTGCGGTATTGACGGTGAAATGCTTATCGCTGAAAAGAAAAAGACAGATGACGGTCAGGATTTGGGTTTTGTAGGTGAGATTACAAAGGTAAATACAAAGCCTATCCTCGACGCTCTTGACAATGGCTATATCCCTGTAATTGCAACTGTTGCAACTGACGAGGAGGGCAATACATACAATATCAACGCAGATACAGCTGCCGCACGCATTGCCGCAGAATTAGGTGCAGAAAACCTTATTCTTATGACTGATATTGCAGGACTTCTCCGTGACAGAGATGATCCTACAACACTCATTCCGAAGGTTAATGTAAGTGAAGTTCCTTATCTGAAAATGCAGGGCATTGTATCAGGCGGCATGATTCCCAAGATTGACTGTTGTGTTGAAGCTGTAAGACGTGGAGTTGGCGGAGCTGTTATTATTGACGGACGAGTTCCGCACTCAATTCTCATTGAAATTTTCTCTAATGAGGGTGTTGGAACACAGTTTGTGTGATTTGTACAATGTGTAGGGACACAGCGTGCTGTGTCCGCAATCACGCATTATCTGACGGTATATCGTAAATCCGTGTAGGGGCGGATAAAATTCAAGAGTACAAAATAAAATCAAGAGTACAAACACAAAATTGTCTGTACCCTTGCCCTCTTCTTTTTGCACAAAAATGTGTAGTTGGATTTATGCGATTTGTACAATGTGTAGGGACGCGGCGCGCTGTGTCCGCAATTACGCATAATATGGTGGTATATTGTAAATCCGTGCAGAGTTAACTGTAAAAAAATATAATCTATATACTAAAAGTTTACAAAAAACATTGACTTAAATATTGATTTTAGTGGTCAAATAGAGTTATAATTATAGTATGTTTTAAATTAAGATAGAATGTATAAGTGTTTCTATTTCTATAGGAGGATGATTTCGTAAATGGATACTATTAACAAATTTGATTCAAATGTTGTGAAATCATACGGCCGCTATCCGCTGGTTATGGAAGCAGGTTCAAAGAGAATCTGCACCGATGAGAACAATAACGAATATATAGACTTCGGCAGCGGTATCGGTACAAATTCCCTCGGCTTCTGCGATGAGGACTGGGCAGAGGCTGTATGCCGTCAGGTGAGAACTCTCCAGCACAGCTCTAACTATTACTATACATCAGTTCAGGGCGAATTTGCAGAGCTTCTCTGTCAGTCTACAGGCTATGAAAGAGTATTTTTCTGCAACAGTGGTGCAGAGGCTAATGAATGTGCTATAAAAACCGCAAGAAAATACAGCTTCGACAAGTACGGCAAGGGCAGACATACTATAATCACATTGGTAAACTCTTTCCACGGCAGAACAATGGCTACTCTTTCTGCTACGGGACAGGATGTATTCCACAACTATTTCTTCCCGTTTTTAGAGGGATTTGTCCATGCCGAGGCCAATAATATTGACGATTTGAAATCAAAAATTGACGATACTGTATGTGCCGTTATGCTTGAATATGTTCAGGGCGAGGGCGGTGTTGTTGCCCTTGATAAGGAGTATGTGGACGCTGTTTATGAAATATGCGGACAGCGTGATATTCTCGTTATCGCCGATGAAGTACAGACAGGCGTTGGACGTACAGGAAAGCTCCTTGCAGGTGAGCATTACGGCAAAAAAGCCGATATAACCACCCTTGCAAAGGGTATAGCAGGCGGTATTCCCATGGGTGCTTGTCTTTTCAGCGAAAAGACAATGAATGTACTCGTTCCCGGCACACACGGCTCTACATTTGGCGGAAATCCCATTGCCTGTGCTGGCGGAAATGTTGTATTCTCCAAGGTAACAGGGGAAGGCTTCCTCGATGACGTAAACGCAAAGGCTGAATACATAAGAAAAAGACTTGAATTGTGTACAGAGGTTGATTCTGTAAGCGGTCTTGGACTTATGATAGGCATAACCCTTAAAACAAAAAATGCCGCTGACGTTGTAAAAACTGCCCTTGAAAAAGGTCTGCTTATACTTACCGCAAAAACAAAGGTCAGACTTCTTCCGCCCCTCAATATTGACATGGAAGAACTTGAAAAGGGAATGAATATACTTATTGATATTTTGGAGGATTGATTTATGGAACTTATGATATCTTTTAAGAACAATAAATATATTGTACAGGATAAAAGTCATCAGCGTCAGATTTACACAATAAAGAAAAAAGGCTTTAACGGCGGAAGATATACGCTTCTCGATCCGAGTAACTATCAGCTTTATTCCTTTACACAAGTTACAATGGACCGTAAGCCTATATTTACTATAAGCCACAATGACGTTTCAATAATGCAGTTCAACTGCAAGTCACTTTTCCTTGATCCTACTATTTCAGTTGTGGGAAAGGATATTCATGGTACTGTAATAAACTATGATATTGCAAGTAAAGACCACCGTAATTTTGAGATTCTGAAAGATGGTATAAAAATCGGATCTCTCAAGACAAACATGTCAGTCAATCAGGAGCTTCAGTACGATCTTGAAATAGAGGACAAAATGTTTGACGATTATGTTCCGCTGTTTGCAGTTGCTGTAGATCTCACTTTCGGCGAGATGAACAGAGAAATGATGGCAGGACATTAAAGGGAACCTCTAAAGCTATTTAAAAATTTTTATGAAACAACGGCATATGCGGCATAATTTTACTTTTGCCGTATATGCCAAAAGTAATTATTGAAAGGATAGATACATATGAAACATCTGCTTAAAATGCTTGATCTTACAACAGAGGAAATCACAGAAATCCTCGACCTTGCCGACCAGCTTAAATACGAGCTCAATCACGGCATTCCCCACCCTCACCTCAAGGGTAAGACTCTCGGTATGATTTTCCAGAAGGCTTCCACACGTACAAGAGTTTCATTTGAAACAGGTATGTACCAGCTTGGCGGCTATCCCCTGTTCCTCTCCTCAAACGATTTACAGATTGGCAGAGGTGAGCCTGTACAGGATACAGCACGAGTTCTTTCCCGTTATCTCAATGGTATCATGATTCGTACATTCGAGCAGAGTGAGGTTGAGGCACTTGCTGAATACGGCAACATTCCGATTATCAACGGTCTTACAGATTTCAGCCACCCCTGCCAGGTGCTTGCTGACCTTATGACTATCCGTGAGTTCAAGGGTAAGCTTGAAGGCCTTAAAATGTGCTTTATCGGTGACGGTAACAACATGGCAAACTCTCTCATCGTGGGCTGTCTCAAAATGGGTATGGCTGTATCTATTGCTTGCCCCGATGACTATCAGCCGCCCAAGGAAATTCTTGATTTTGCAACACAGTATGACTGCTTTGAAATGACAAACTCCCCTGCCCAGGCTGCAAAGGATGCGGATGTTCTCATTACTGACGTATGGGCATCTATGGGACAGGAGGACGAGGCTGCAAAGCGTCGTGAGGCATTTGCAGGCTATCAGATAAACGATGACCTTATGGCTTGTGCAAAGGCTGACGCAATGGTTCTCCATTGTCTCCCTGCACATCGTGAGGAAGAAATTACAGAAAAGGTATTCGAGGCTCATGCAAAGGAAATCTTTGAGGAAGCTGAAAACAGACTTCACGCACAGAAAGCTGTTATGGTTAAGTTAATGGCGTGAAAATAATGCGTAATTCGTAATGCATAATTATTATGGACGGTAGAATTTATTTCTGCCGTCCTTTGATATAAGGTTTGGGGGAATTTAATATGAAAAAGATAGGTATATCAGGCAAGCCATGGTGGGTAGTTGGAATACCTGCAATTGCCATTGCTGCGTCACTTTTGCTTATGCTTATAGCAGGATTAATCGGCAATGACATCTTTTTTACTGTCGTTATGATATTGCTGGGAATAAGCTTTATATTTTTGATTATAGGCAACCTCATCGCAACTCTGACAGAAACGGAAGTCAGCTTTGGTGATGGCAGTATAATCAAATGTGAATGGTCATTTTACAAGTGGGAAATTGATATGGAACAGGTAAAATCCGTGTATTATACAATTTCTTCTCATAAAGACCGCTATAAGAAATGGCATACAATTGATATTGTTTTCGAGTTCGGTGATGAGAGCGTAAAGGCTCTTAAAGATGAAATCGAAAGTGAAGATATGGGAAAATTTGTTACGGGTAAAGCCGAAGAAGTGGAACTTATGAGGCTTTACGATTATATCAGCTCTGCATATCCCGAAAAAGCGGAGGGATTTAAGGAGAGTGCGGAATTATTTTAAAAGTCTTTAGCTATTAGCTGTTAGCATATTAAGGCGGTGGAATTTATTTCTGCCGCCATTTTCATTGACAAATCCCCTAAAAAGTGCTATTATGAATATATGGCGAACAGCCGCAAACATGAAACGGAGGACGATGAAAATGAAGAAGTTAATTACATTTTTAATGACAGCTATGTGTATGACTTTTATGGGTGCTATGACAGCTAATGCCGCAGATACGGTAAATATAGGCGACACAAACGGCGACGGCTCTGTAAATTCCTCTGACTCATCGGATATCCTCGGATACTATGCCGATATATCTGTAGGCAATGGTGCTGAAACAAATAAAAATTTTACAGACGTTGCCGATATAAACAATGACGGCAGAGTTGACTCCTCTGACGCTTCCTATGTTTTAGCGTATTACGGATATGCTTCGACTATTCCAAAGAATGAGAAACCGGTGGGAATACGTGATTATCTGAAAATTCCCGAGAAAAATCCGGAAACACCTCCTGCAACCACACCTGTAACTACGATGAAAAAACCGGATTTATCGACTGTAACAACTGATTTAGCGACAAAGCCTGTTACATCAACAAAAAAGACCACAGCAACTACAGTTGTATCAAATGAGGGCAGTACAACACAGACAACGGCGGACAGTGCGGAAGTTCCCGTAACAACCACGGAAATGGTAAATTATGTTCTCGCTCCCGAGGGTCTTTATCCCGGAGCAGAGGGTAGTATTCAGTATATTGTTAACACAGCGGAGCTTGTTCCCCATGATGATATCCCTCTGTATAATATAAAGGGTGACAACATCAACGGAGGATTGGCTTATCAGTCGAATACGTATTATCTTACTGACGATACGAAAAAAATCCTCAACGATTTTGCAAAAGAGCATTTTACAGATACAATGACCAATTATGACCGCCTTGCATATACCTGGGAGTGGCTTCACTATAATGTCGATTATGCGTCATCATGGGAGGCTTATTCAAAAATCGATGGATTAAGCTTTTCAGAAGCCTGTTTTGTATATAAATCGGGGCAGTGCATCCAGTACAACGGTGCTTTTGCTGAAATGATGGCGTATATGGGCTATGATGTTTATTTGCTGGAGAAGTGGCAGCGTTCGAACTTCACAGTTCAGCACTTTATGTCAGAGGTCAATATCGGCGGCGTTGGCTATAACACAGAGGTTGGCGAAAGGTCATATGACAATCCTGCAACAAATTACCGCTGGATGTGGCTTTTTGACAGCAGCAAGCAGGAATTTTTTGGCATTGGACAGAAAAAACCGACAAGTTATTTAACAGGAGATATAAAATGATACGATTAGTTGTAATAGCTGCAGGGGCAATAGGTGCCCTTGCAGGTCTTATTTATCTTATAAAGCTGATGATTCTTCGTTTTGGCGGAGTACGTATAATGGCGGAAGTTATTTCAGCCTGTGAGTTGAAGCAGGGGCATTATGTCCATAAGCTTCGATTTGAACATAATGGGAAAATAGTCGAAAAGGACGATTCCACAGGATATTCCCAGCCGTTTTCCGTTGGCGAGCGGTTGGAGATTATATGCAGTAAGACTAATCCTGATAAATTTGAATATGTGGGTGCTTTGAAAAAGAATATGATTATTGCGACGGTTATGATTGCTATGTCGATTTTAGTTACGTTGAGATTTACATTCTTTGTTACAAATGATGAGTTGATGTAAGAAGTGCACAAAAAAAACTTAAAGTAACAACCAATCTTTTGCTTGACATTTGCGAAAATCCGTGTTATAATAATAAAGCTGTCGGACAAGAGCACAACAAATCTAAAAAATCACATAAAAATTTTTCGAAGAAATTTTGAAAAAGGTATTGACAAAGTCAAGGAGATGTGATATAATAGATAGGCTGTCTGAAGGCGGTACATTGAAAAGCGGATGAGTACAAAAAGTTTTTTAAAAAAACTTGAA
>JAZRCW010000072.1:0-1329 GCA_045659945.1 Ruminococcus sp.
ATGTAAGCCTACGTATTTTAATATGTCCTAATGGTTCCAACCTTTTTGCATCCGAAATATAACCGCCAATAGTTGATGGCGATAATGTGGAGTCGTTGGAATTGAGATAGTCATTTAAAGCCTCTGACACCGTAATATCAGCGGCTCTTTTTTTATCTGCTGAGTTTGCGAATTGTGCAGCCAATTGTTCTGCTTGAGCTTTGGTTGGTGCAGTAAATGATTCATAATGCTTCTTTCCATTGCTGTCAGTGTAAGAGTATACTCGGCACCGATAGTTCCCTGAAGGCAACTTTTTTGCTTTTGCCATGTTTTGATACCTCTTTCCTTATAATATTAAAGAGGAACCGCAGTCCCTCTTTTTGATGATTCTATTGAACAGCCGTAACTGTTCTTCCCTCTGCTTTTCCGTAGCTGATATAGTGATTCCATAGAGCGTTTTTGTCATATCCGAAAGCTGCTTTAAGATCGGGGTACGTGTCGGCGTATGCCTTTGCGTCAAAATTCTTTTTGGTTACGCCTGACGAAGCAGGAGCACCACCAGCATATTTTGCTATCTGTGCTGATATGAAGTTATAAACTTCGGGACAAGCGGCTTTTAACCCGTTGGGGTTAGTACAGTATAGACGGAACGCCTCGGCGAAGGCTTCAGCAGATCCTCTTTGTATATTGCGGGAAGCCATTGCGTCTATTGAACCGAGTACATTATAATTTCTCCCACAGATAGAATTCCATTCATTGCTTGAACTTATCCCATGTTCTCCGATGAATTTTCCAGTAGTGTATCCAGCAATAAAATCAAAAGCATGGCCACATTCGTGAGGAATGACAGTAGATATATTGGCGTCAGAATAGATATAAATATCAGCTTTTTTGTCAACTGAAACTACTTTAAGAGAATTTTCGTAATATCTAACTATAGGCATTGTGGCTATGCCGTTGTACTCTCGTACACTGACAGGGACGCCATCAGTGTAGTAAATCTTAACCCCTTCTTTTCTGAGCAAATTCCTCACGCTCTCAGGGAGCGTATTGAACGCATTAACAATAGCTCCCTGATTAAAATTCTGTGTGTTGGTATAAATCATGCTATCAGAGGTAGGGGAGTAGCTGATACCGCTGTTGGCAGGGTCGTAAGCATACGTTGTTACTGATAACAATAGAAATAAAGATAAAAATGTTGCTGTTAAACGATAGATTTTTTTCATAATAGTTCCTTTCGCAGATATGTTCTGCTCGTTACATCATCCAAAAGCAATTTTTTCTATATTTGAAAGTAAATATAAATATTCTTCGTTTTGGCTATCTTTATTCAGTTTTTCATTGATACAT
>JAZRCW010000073.1:0-1128 GCA_045659945.1 Ruminococcus sp.
GTTCTTAAGCAATGTTCTTGAATCTGCTGTTTCAATTGCACAGAAAGATACCAAAATCAGAGTCACCGATTATCAGATGTATATTTCAGGCGAAAGACTTGAAGAATACCAAAAAATCATCACTTGGTTTACAACCCCCATTACAACCCTCGTTTCTCTCATTATTCCGCTTATGTTCTACCGTGTCGGATTCACCTCTGACTGGGACGTGCTTTATATGAGTGATGTAAGAGTTCAGTGTATGCTTATCGGTCTTGGCCTTGACCTTGTGGGATATGTGCTGATGACACTCCCCTATCTGTTTATGTGGGATTTCACGCACGAAAAGCACGCACACGTTATGGAAGTTCTCAAACAGAGAGCAGAACCAGGAAATGCCACAGCAGAAGGTGCTTCGGGAGTATTGCAGGATGCAGCGGTTAATGCAGAGGCTACGGCTGTTTCGCAGAACAAATAACAATGTGTTTTGAGGTAATCATATGAAATTTATAAATGTTTTACAGAATAAGAATGTATATGCAGACGGTATCCACGATGATACAAAAGCTTTGCAGGCCTGCATTGATGAACTGAAGGATGGCGGAACAGTTTATTTCCCCGATGGTATATATCTCGTTTCAGCTGCACTTATTTTCTACTCAAACCAGCATCTTAAATTTTCGGATAAAGCAACCGTTCTCAGAAGTGACAAAAGTGAACCACTGACAAAATATCTGCTCGCTTCATATTCCGAACCTGAGTGGGGCGGATATGAAGGCACACACGACGTTGTTATTTCGGGCGGTATATTTGACGGAAACGAAAACCTTACCGAACTTATCACACTTGTAAATACTGTTCACTGCAGCAATATTACCATTGAAAATTGCAGATTCCGTCATTGTGCCCAATGGCATTATATTGAAATCAACGGAACAGAAAACACAACTGTTCAGAATTGCATTTTTGACGGTCCCTCATACACCGTGAAAAGCGATATACTCTTTAATGAACAGATTCAGCTTGATATGTCGCGGCACGGATCCTACGGTCCCGTTTATAACTGCGACGGAAATCACATTGATTTAAAAAGCGATGATACGGCTTGCCGCAATATTACAATCAGAAATAATATTTTCAAGTGCGACG
>JAZRCW010000074.1:0-46939 GCA_045659945.1 Ruminococcus sp.
CTATCTATTATATCACATCTCCTTGACTTTGTCAATACCTTTTTCAAAATTTCTTCGAAAAATTTTTATGTGATTTTTATCTCGCAGCTGTCGTTCCCTGACGACATGTATTATTATAGCACACTTTTTACGGGTTGTCAAGCCGAAGATTGTCCAAATTTCATCTTTTGTTTTGGATATTTTCAACAATCTATCACTTTTTCTTCTTTTTGTCAACCATAACCTTATTGTTTTTTATCTTGAAATCAGGCAGATTTTCAACAAAACGGCTGAATTTTGAGTATCCATACTTTTTCAGATTAAAGTCAGGCAGCTTGATACAAAGCTGTTTTTTCAACTCACCCAGATTATAACCCTTGGAGCCATTTGTCTCCACAATTGCAGCAAGAATATTCTCGACAGATTCAAGGTCAATCTCCTTGGACTTCTGCGAAACAAGAATACTGCTTCCGACTTTGCGAAAATTCAGACAGTCAAAATCCTTAAGAAACTGCGAGAACTTGGAATATCCATAATTTCTCACGTCAAAATCAGGATAACGTCCCTGTAAGCGGCTTCCAAGCTCACCTATGTTTATCTCCTCCTCCAGATTGGCATTTTCCGCAATAATACGTATAATAGCCTCCTCCAGAGTTTTCATTTCAACACGGTCAACTTCATTGCTCTGTACTTCTTCTTCCGCAAGAATTTCCAGATACTTGAAAGCATTGCAAGCAGTACTGAACGGCTTTGGGGTTTTCTTTTCGCCCATACCAATTACATGCTTGCCCGATTCTCTCAAACGAATAGCAAGACGGGTGAAGTCGCTGTCACTGGATACGATGCAGAAACCGTCAACGTTGTTTGAATAAAGGATATCCATTGCGTCGATTATCATAGCCGAGTCAGTTGCATTTTTTCCCGTCGTGTAGCTATACTGCTGAACAGGCGTAATCGCATTATCAAGAGCCATATTCTTCCAGCCCGCAAGACTTGTTCTCGTCCAGTCGCCGTAAACTCGCTTATAAGTAGCTATTCCGTAGTTTGAAAGCTCGTCAAGAATATTCTTTGTGTATTTTGCCGCAACATTGTCAGCGTCAATCAGCACAGCATAACGCATTTCCAGTTCCATAATTCACCTCTGTAATTTTTTTGTGTATATAAGAAAAAAATCCCGAAACAATCGCTTCGGGATTTTCTAATACCAAGGTTATTACCCCAGTACTTCTGGAGCGGATTACGAGGCTCGAACTCGCTACCTCCACCTTGGCAAGGTGGCGCTCTACCAGATGAGCTAAATCCGCATTTTATAAAGAATGTAATCACGCTGTCACATTCTTTATGGTGCCTCCGGTCGGAATCGAACCAACGACACGAGGATTTTCAGTCCTCTGCTCTACCAACTGAGCTACAGAGGCATAAATGGCGACCCGGATGAGGCTCGAACTCACGACCTCTAGCGTGACAGGCTAGCGTTCTAACCAACTGAACTACCGGGCCAATATGGTGGGGACTACAGGGCTCGAACCTGTGACCCTCTGCTTGTAAGGCAGATGCTCTCCCAGCTGAGCTAAACCCCCATAAGCTTTGGCCATTTATTCTGTTCATCAGTTCGTTTTGTGTTTCCTCCCTGACGACGATATTAATTATATCACACTTTTTCATGTTTGTCAAGGGTTTTTCTGAAATTTTTTCAAAAAATTTTTTCACGCCATTTTCACCGATATTTCGACGAAAACCGAGGATTTGATATACAAAACTTCAAAAAAATCTAAATATTTTTTATATTTAACTTTTCGAGCATCTACTTATATTTCATCAAAACAGGACACGGCACGCCGTGTCCCTACATTATACCAATTTAACAAACTTATGTAAAAAGGGCGACCATACAGCCGCCCTTTGCATGTTAATTACTCATTATTTCTTATTATTCTCCCCTCTAAGTGCCACACGTCTGATTTTTCCGCTGACAGTCTTGGGGAGTTCGTCCATGAACTCAACTATACGTGGATACTTATAAGGTGCTGTATGCTCCTTTACATATGTCTGAATTTCCTTTTTCAGCTCATCTGTGCCTACTGTTCCCTTTGTGAGAACGATAGAAGCCTTTACAACCTGACCTCTTACAGGATCGGGAGCAGCACTTACACCACATTCAAGAACATAAGGAAGTTCCATGATAACGCTTTCAATTTCAAATGGTCCGATACGATAGCCCGATGACTTGATAACATCGTCAACACGTCCGACATACCAGAAATAGCCGTCCTCGTCCCTCCACGCAGTATCGCCTGTGTGGTAAAGTCCGTCGTGCCATACTTCCTTTGTCTTTTCCTCTGCGTGATAATAGCCGCAGAAAAGTCCGGGAGGAACATTTTTATCAACACGGATTACAATTTCGCCTGTTTCACCGGGCTTGACTGGATTTCCGTCCTCGTCAACAATATCAACATCATACTGCACATTAGGCTTACCCATTGAGCCGGGGCGTGCTGTCATACCGGCAAAATGACCAACAACAAGAGTAGTTTCAGTCTGTCCGAATCCCTCCATAAGCTTAACGCCTGTATGCTTCAGAAACTGGTTGTACACCTCGGGATTAAGAGCTTCGCCTGCAACAGTAGCATATTTTATGCTGCTGAGGTCGTATTTTCCTAAATCTTCCTTGATAAAGAAGCGGAACATAGTAGGAGGTGCACAGAATGTTGTAATATTGTACTTCTTGAACATAGGGAGTATCTTTGCCGCATCAAAACGGTCGAAGTCATATACAAAGATACAAGTTTCACTGAGCCACTGTCCGTAGAGTTTTCCCCACATAGCTTTTGCCCAGCCTGTGTCGGAAATAGTGAGATGTATACCGTTGGGATCCACGTTATGCCAATAACGTGCTGTAGCAAAGTGTCCAAGTCCATACAAATGGCTGTGTGTAGCGATTTTCGGATAGCCTGTTGTACCTGATGTGAAATACATAAGGTTAGGCTCATTGCCGCATGAAAGCTCTCTCGGATCTGTGGGACGCTCGAATACGTCGCTGCAGCCCTTGATACCCTCATTGAAATTGAACCAGCCGTCACGCTCGCCATTTACAATCATCTTAATGATATTAGCACCGATTCCGTCCTCCGCAAGTTCAATCTGCTCTGTAACACCGTCATCGGCTGTACATACAATAGCCTTAACCTCTGCAGACTCAAAACGATACTCAAAATCGTGCTTTACAAGCTGATGTGTAGCAGGAATTGCAACAGCACCAATCTTGTGGAGAGCAAGAATAGAGAACCAGAACTGATAGTGACGTTTAAGAACAAGCATAACCTTGTCGCCCTTTTTAATTCCCATAGAGCGGAAATAGTTAGCTGTCATGTTTGAATATTTCTTCATATCAGCAAATGTGAAATACTTGTCGCTCAAATCTTCCGCAACATATATAAGTGCATTCTTGTCGGGATTTTTAGCCGCAATAGCGTCCACAACATCAAAAGCGAAGTTGAAAGTATCGGTATTCTTGAAAGTGATATTCTTCATCGCACCGTTTTCATCTGTTTCAACCTCAACAAATTTATCCGCAACAGGATTTTCCACCTTTGCAAGGTCAAAGTTTGTTACACCGGGAAGAATTACAGGCTCAACGTGCTGAATGGCTCTCTGGGGAGCATTCGCACCGAATATTATAGCATAGAATTTACAATCCTGACCGCCGATCGCCCATTCGTCGTGAGGCTCGGAACTGTCAAAATAGATAGAGTCGCCCTCGTTGAGGATTTCAACATTATCGCCAACCTGTACTTTAAGCTGTCCGCTGATAACGATATTCATTTCCTGTCCCTCGTGGGTATGAAGCTGACGAACTCTGAATTTTTCATCTACATATGGAACTGTCATAAAGAAAGGCTCGCCTATCTTGTTCTTGAAATTCGGAGCAAGACGCATATAGCTTAAACCTGTTCTTCTTGCGATAGGATGTCCCTGACCTGCTCTTGTGATATCAAAGCTGTTAATACGTGGGGATTCGCCCTCCATAAGTTCAGTGATTTCAACGCCGCAGGCATTGACAAATTTATATATAAAAGTGAAGCTGAAATCTTTTGCTCCACCCTCATATGCAAGGTATTCATAAGCGGAAATGCCGCATTTTTCAGCCATTTCCTCGGGAGTAAAACCCACAGACTCACGAGTCAGTCTGATTCGCTCGGCTACCTCTCTTATCTTAAACTCGGGATTCATATTATTCATGAAGCCTACTCCTTTCCCTGTCAGACAAAATCATTACTATTACCAATAACAAACGTCCGAAGGATGTATATTTTATTCCACATTCTTTGGGGAACCTCTAAAAACCTCACTCACGGCTTGATTTCGCTCGTGTTCCGTTTTGTAGAGAACCCCTTGATTTAAAGCGAAAAAGTGCATTTTTCGTGCCTATTAAAAAAATTCTATCATATCCGCTCTGATTTGTCAATATCTAAATTGTTAATATTCATTTATGACAGCATATAAAAAATCAATACCAAAACACTGAAAATCATTTCGATTACACCTGTGTTATTCCTCGCTGTATATTACAATGAGTATAGATTTTTGTTGTGCAAAAAGTAGAAAAGCATTGTGCAAAGTGACGAAAACATTAAAAAACTCTTTATTTTTGCGGAATTATGTGGTAGAATAAAGACAGATTAAAAAATACGGTTAACTCAAATGTTAACAGAATGTATACAAATTCGGAGGTGTTACTTATGTTAAGTATAGCAAAAAAATCATTATCAAAAGTTATAAGTCTTATTACCGCACTGGTTATGGTTGCTGCAATTTCTGTTTACCCCAAACAGACAGCACGTGCATCCAACATTCCTGACAATCAGCTTAACGACATGGCGATTGAAGTAGCATTTCTTGTTAACTCTTATCGCATAGAAAACGGACTCCACCCCATTTACGTCATCCCTTACCTTTGTGACGTAGCAAGAGTACGCTCCAGAGAATGCATCCAGACTTTTGACCACTTAAGACCTGACGGCTCAAAATTCTCAACAGCAATCGATGCAAACCTCGTTCCATATGCAGCTTTATTTGAAAATATAGCCGCAGGCCGTACTACTCCAGAAGCAACAATGGATCAGTGGATTAATTCAGAAAGACACCGCAAAGCAATGCTGAACCCCGACCTTACACATATGGGTATAGGTGTTGCATACGAACAGAACAGTGATTATGGATTTTACTGGACACAGCTTTTCGTTATTACAGACGCACATTTCCAGAATGAATATATTCCAAGACGACATGAAATCATGCCGCAGGCAGAGGGCGATATAACAGGTGACGCAGCAGTTGACACATTCGATTACCTCTCATTAGCAGATTACATCTACAAGAGAAGTAAGAATATCCCCGTATACTTTAACGAAGAACAGCTCAAGACAGCCGATTGTTTCAGAGACGGTCTTATTACAGAATCTGACGCAAAGGTACTTGTAAGATATATTCTCGGCGAATACGATACACTTCCCTACGTATTCTGATTTGCCGAAAACACAGCGTGATTTTAAATTCCTTCCTCCTATAATATATTGTTTCTTCGCCCAAAGAAACAAGGGAGTCGAGGAGAAGTTGCCCGACTTCTCCTCTGTACTGCTCCCAAATTAACACGATATTAACTTTTCATAATTTACCTCTTTTCTAAATAATCGCCTACGCAATAGCGTAGGCGATTGTTTTTGTTTCAAAAAGGGCGGGATTTCTTCCACCCCGCATTATATTATTCAGTTTTTTCAGGGAGAGATGTTATCAGTTTAGCATCCAGCTTCTGTATAGCAAGAGCATCTGCGGCTGTTATGCCGTCCCCTGCATTGCTGCAATCTGCATTTACACTGCCTTTCTCCGAAAGAGAATACTTGTCAGAATTTCCGATTGCCTGATATATAGCCGTTGCATCAGCTATTGTTACAGCACCGTCACAATTAGCGTCGCCATACACTACATCACCCGTCGGTTTTGTTGTGGGCTCGGTTGTGGGCTTTGTTGTAGGCTGCTGTGTAGTTCCGCCCGATGTATAAAGGTCAGCAGGAAGCTCATCAAGGGTAATGCATAACTCACTCTGATACATCTCCTTTACGGCAGATGCGTCATTGTAATTGTCACCGGAAATGAAATTATCCTGTCCATTGTCATACCATGTGCAGAAATAAAGCCATGTTGCCTGCTCTGTTGTGATGTTGGATACGCTGGGAATTGTACTGTTTTCCATTACAGCCGCCATTTTCTTGCCCTTTGTATGGTTGTAGAGTCCCCAGTAAACATTACTGTTACAGTCATAGTTAGGGCCGCTTGTAAGTCCGTCATGGCGGTTATAAACTGTATCATACTTATCAAATCCAACGATATCAACCTTATCATCGCCCGAATACCACTGTGCAGATTCATCAGACCACGCATAAAGATTCTGCTCCCAGATAAGGTTATGGAGTCCATACTCATTTGTCAGCTTGTCAAAAAGGTAATTCCAGAGATTTTTATAAACCTCCGCACCCTCCTGTGACCACCAGAACCATGCTCCCTTGCCGTCTGCACCGCCGTTACCCTCAGCCTCGTGGAAAGGTCTCCAGAGAAGCGGAACATTGTTTTCCTGAAGTATCAGGAACTGCTCTGCAAGGTCCTCGACACACATATCGAAATATTCATTTTCCTTTGTGCCCTCTTTATAAGCATTCGCAACAACAAAATCTGTACCGTTTTTATAAGTACACTTCGACCAGTCAACAGACTCGCCTATCTCATAGCTTGCAAAATCTGTGGGAATATTGATATGCCAGCACGCCGTAGCAATACCGTTCCTGTTCTTTACCCAGTCAATTACACGTTCGGTAGTTCCGTCCTCCCAGCCATAGAGAGGGTTGTAATTCATAAAATCAAAGCCTCTGATAGCAGGATATTCTCCCGAAAGCTCTGCAATATAGTCGAACTCCTGATCGTAATAATCATACTTGTAATTGCGGTTCTGCTCGTTGTATGTGTATTTCTTGTCGCCGTCATAGCAGTGCCAGTAGAACTTATTTCCGTCCTTGTCAACAGCCTCGCTCTCGCGGTCAATTTCATACTCCTTGCCGTCACTGTCAACGCATTTATCATTAGCAGCGTCATAGCGGATTGTTGTTTCTATAGTATGACCGCTTCCGTATATTTCCTGCTGTCCTGAAATGATATGCTTACCATAAACGCTGTGGAGATATTTCATAAGTGCCTTTGTTTCAGCTGTAGCGTCAGGATCGCAGGGAACAGAATCTGCCTGTGTTACATCAGGGAAAACAGCCTTTGATACAGTAACCTGGTCAATGGCCATATAGCCGTATTTGTTAATGAACGCAATTTCATTTTCGCCTGCTTTCATACGTACAACGCCGAAATCAATATCCGTCCATTTGTCGTAATAGGGAATTGTCTTTGAATACTCAACACCGTTGATAGTAACTGTCTGCATACGTCCTTCCTCATTAAGTATCTGTGCTCCTCTTACAGTAAGCTGATACATTCCGTCCTCGGGAACAGTAACATTGAAAGAAAGAGCACCATTTGTCAGATAAGCGAAGCCCTCTCCGCTGTAATCGGGGATTTTGTTCTCATATATGGAAGTCCATACATCTGCACCCTCCAGATTTTCACCCTCAATAACAAAGGGAAACTCTGTGTCAGCAGCAGTTACCTGTGCTGTTACGGGCATTGCAGCCGCCATAATTGATACCGCTGAAATCAAAGCGGTACACTTCTTGATTGTTTTTTTCATTTTCATACCTCCTGAAATTATCCCTTTGCCGCACTGCGGCAATATTTCTACACTTTAATTATAAGACATTCCACATAAAATTTCAAGTGAAATTTTATTAAAATTACTTAAATACTTAAATTTCGGAAAAATGCACAAAATCCCCTTTAATTTCCTGTTGCAAGCAACAAATCAAAAAGAAAAATCTGCTTAAATAATTAAAAGTCCTTGAATAAATCAAGGACTTTTAATTAATTTACAAAATCATTCACCAAGGGCCTTTTTCAGCCACACATCAGCGATGTCAAGAGCTTCGTAAAGTCCGCACTCACGCTCGGAATTCTTCACTACAGCTTTAAGAGGGTTAGCTTCATTTGTATCAAGCTGCATTACACGCACCTTTGAAATCATCTGTTCGCCATTAACCTCTTTTTGTGCAAGTATCTGTATATAGATAACATAGGGATCGGACATATATCCGTAGTATATCTCTTTGCCGCATCTGACAAGGGGATATCCCTTATAAGTGGAAAATTTTTCGCTCATTTCTTACCTCCGTTTCTCGGATACGGCCAGTGCCTTACCGCAGCCGGTTATAAGGAATCGGGAGTGAACCAACGCCTTATTTCCATGTTGTTTTAAATTCTGTATCTGATTTAAGATTTTCTGCGTTTTCTATCATTGTTTCAACATATGACTTTGAAATGTTGAATTTACTTTCACCGTCTGCAACTACAAGTGCCTGTAACGCTGACTTCTCATAGAACTCAAACTTCATTGTCTTGTTCAGATATCCGTCGGTATATTCAAGCACCGCCATAGGCTCGCCATCGGGAATTTCTTCGCCAAGTGCAAAGCTTTCGCCGTTTGCCTTGATAAGGAAGCTGTAGAATTTTCTGTAGCGTTCAGAATCAAACTTTTCGCCATTGAGAACTGCACTGAAATTTGACGCTGTAAGCTTTGCATCCTCACCGGGGGTTGAGATCTGTTCGATGTCAAAATCGTAAGTCTCCCCACCGCATTTCAATGTAAGATCAGTAATATTCCATACATAAGAAGCAATGAAAATTCTTGACGCAACATCAACAGGCTGAACTGTAAGCCACTTTGCTCTTTCCTCATCCAGAGTATAAATTACATTGCCGCCTTCAAGCATCGCATAGCAGTTCTTTCCGCCTTCATCATCAAAACATTCGCTGAGAAGAAGCTTATAGTCGTTTCCGTCGTCACATTCCATAGTAACTGTGCAGAACGGATCTTTCAGTCCTGCTTCCGCAATATCTGACTCCGTACACTTGACAATGTACACATCATTAGAAACAAGTCCGAACATACCTGTTATAATATCTGTCGCTCTTTCAACAGTAAGATACGCAAAGGTGGGATTTGTCATAATGTGTGACGACGATGTACCGCCTCTGTATGCATCGTCCTTGTTTGCATCATCATACTCCAGAACAAGATCCTCCGCTGTATCCTTACGGCTTACCGTAAGCTTTTCAACTATGGGATATACCTCGGGAGCTTCAATAATTGTAGAGTTGACAAAATCAATTACCGCATTGCTGTAATTGGCAAGTGCTGAATTTCTTACTGTGAAAACTGCATCAACTCCGTCAATCATAACATAAGTTGCATCACCTACCGGAGCTTTGTTGCCTATGAACATACGGTATTCAGTTCCCGTCTCATACTCGATATCAACTGTAATTACAGGCTTTGCAAGACCGAATTTTTCAAGGTCTGTGGGATTTTCCTCAACAACATCTTCTGATGTAAGACCGTTGGCATTATTTGCAAGCGTGCCTACAACAAGAGTATCAAGAGGAACTTCCTGAAAACCGTCAATTGTGTATCTCACTTCTTCATCAGCATTCTGTGAAGCTTTCTGAACAACGGTATACTCATCCTTACTATTCTTTACAGCAACCGATTTAATAACGCCCTCAAGATCAGCACCTGTTTCGGGATCGGTACCTGTTACTTTGTCATCGTGAATAAGAAGCTTCACTTGTTTTTCAGGCGAAGACACCGACGACGAGGAGCTTTCGTCCCCGCCTTTCGGCTCTGTCAGCAGGAGAGCCGCAGCTCCTCCGCCCAGTACTGCCAAAGCAGCACTGAGTCCGATAATACTTTTAACCGATTTTTTCATTTATTCTTTCTCCATAACAGAACGCAAAGACCTGCTATACCAATAAGAAGCGGAATAACCACAACAACCGCTACAAGAATAAGTCTTGCAGAGCCCTGTGTGAGGGAGAGTGTGTACTGGTCAAATACCTTTTCAGGAATAACAGCACTTGCTTCCTTGCCTGTTGTTTCGTTGATTACATTAAGAATAACATTTGCATTGCTGTAGGTGTTTGAACCTGCAAGAACTGCACTGTCAAGCATAAAGGGGCTTCCGATAACAAGAACGTCGCTTCCTGTTATATTAAGACCATCCGATGTTTCTTTTCTTGCCTTTACAACTACATTGTAAGCACCCTTATCGCCCACCTGTTCCTGTCCTGAATAAGTAACGGACGAATCAGCGGACTTGATAACTTCCTTTACAATGGTTTCATTGTTCTTGCTGAGAATTGTAATAGGACGAGCCTGGGGAGCAATGATAGGAAGTGAAGCGTTTTCGGGTGTGCCTGCTATTTCAACATCAGCGATATTCACTGAAGGGGCATATGTCATCTGTCCAAGTGAAGCAACACCTGCCTGTACCATATTTTCCTCATCAATTACTACATAAGGCTCAATCTGGATTTTCCATTCAGCAAGGAACTCGCTGATATTGGGGAGCTGTGTTGCATAGCCGTTCTGTACGTAAATCATATCCTTTTCGTACTTTCCGTCGTTGTAGAGGAAATCACCCAGCTTTGTGATAATATCAGGTGTGAAGTCAACAGAAGGTGCAGGAACTACAACAACATCATACTCCTCTGGGTTGAGAGCGTCTGTGCCGATATCAATTTCAACGCAGTCATAGCCGTTCTTTGTCATGAAGCTCACAAGAGAGCCTGCAATAACAGAATGTGTCTGATCAAATACGCCTCCGCCGTTCATGCTTGAAACAACGGCAGCTCTTACAGGATTAGCGTCTGTTACAGCCTTGATAGCTGATGTAATGGCACTTTCACCAGCAAAAGTCATAACGATATTTGTCTGTGTGCTGTTCTGTGAGGGAGTAATCATAGACTCAACCTCTGCTGCACTTATGAACTTTACTCTTTCGCCGCATCTTATAACAATGCCGCCCTCTGTGATTTCGCCGTTGTAGTACTTGTTAAGCTCTGTAACAACATCGGGATTTTTTGTAATATCAACATAGCTTACATCAATACTTCCCTTGCCAGACTCCGCATAAACAGAATACTTGTCGAGAAGCTCGGGGATAATGTCAAAAGGGCATTCAACAACAGCACCGTAGTACTGATAGAACATAGCCTCATAGTTTGCACCAAGCATTGTGAAATAATCCTCGGTTGTTGTAACAATAATTTCAACATCCTTATCAATGGACTTGAGGACTTCGATTGACTCATCTGAAATCTCATGACGATTATCAGGGGTGAGGTCAATCTTCATAGGATAACGCTGCGTAAGAAGCCCGCAAACGATATTTGCTGCAATAACAACAGCAATAACAAGTACGATTGTAACAACTGAAATCGAACCGAATTTAAGTTTTTTCATATTCTTTTTCGGTTTAGCTTCTGTTGAAGCTTCAACGGACTCAACAGCTTCAACAGCTGTATCCTTGATTTCTTTTTCTTTTTTACTCATCTGTATACACTCCTTTCCCAATTATGCCCAGCGTCTCTTATCAAGCACTCTTACTGTAAAGAAGTTGAAAAGGACTGCTATACTGATGAAATATACGATTGTGGAGAGGTCGAATACGCCTCTTGTAAGTTCAAGATATCTTGAATAAAATGCTGCTGATATAATTGCATTCTTGATGAACTCTACAGGAATATTTGCTGCAAGTGAGTCCATGAGGTAGAGTACAAAGAGTACAAACATACCGATTACAGCGGAAGCCATCTGGTTTTCAGTAAGTGATGAAATGAAAAGTCCGATAGCTATAAATGCCGCACCAAGGAAGAGCATTGCAAAGTAGTTGCCGAGAAGTGTAGACCATACAACCTCGCCGCAGAGTGCGATAATAATTGAGTAGATAAATACGATACTCTCTGCAATTATAAAGAGGGCAAGAGCCGCAAAATATTTGCCGAGAACGATTGATGAAAGACTGATAGGAGCTGTAAGAAGTCCCTGATCAGTACGATTTTTCTTTTCCTCACTGAGCAGACGCATTGTAAGGATAGGAATGAGGAATACTACAATGATGAACATTGAGCTGAACATGGGTGACATATCGGACACACCGGAGCCGATAACACCCAATGAGAAGAAAAGTCCCGAGAAAAGAGCAAATCCTGCAAGGAATACATAAGCAATTCCCGATGTAAAGAATGCTCCCATTTCACGTCTGAATATAGCACCCATTATTCGTTTCCTCCTTCTTCTGCTGTATCTTCCGTTACTTCTTCCGATACATCTTCGCTTTCGCTACCGATGTCCATGCCTCCTGTAATGCTTATCTGGAAGTCATCAAGGGAAGCCTTTTTCTCGTCGGAAGTCTTTATTGCCTCCATATCTCCTGTTGTAATCTTCATGAAGATATCCTCAAGAGTCATGTCGGAAAGCTGGAGCATAAGGATATTCCAGCCCTTGTTGCGACAAAGGGTATTCAATGCACGGCGAACATCAATTCCGTCCTCGGACTCGATGTCATAGTCGTAAATACCGTTTTCACGCTCCATATCGGCACGCACATATTTTATACCGTCAATAGCTTTAAGTGCGGAAACGATTTCGTTCTTATCCTCTGCTGTACGCTTTGTACCCTCAATACGAACTGTCATCTTGTGCTCGTTTGTGAGCTTGTCGGCAATTTCAGAAGCTGTACCGTCGGCAGCGATAACGCCCTTGTTTACGATTATGATTCTATCACATACCGCCTGGATTTCGGGGAGGATATGTGAAGAAAGTATAACTGTATGATTTTTTCCAAGCTTCTTGATAAGTGTACGGATTTCAATAATCTGGCTTGGGTCAAGACCAACTGTAGGCTCGTCGAGAATAAGCACGGGGGGATTATTGATAAGTGCCTGTGCAAGTCCGACTCTCTGCTTGTAACCCTTTGAAAGATTGCGGATGAGTCTTTCTCTTACGTGAGAAATCTTGCATATATCGCAAATTTCTTTAAGGTGAGCCTTTCTTGTAAGCTTACACTTTTTAAGGTCATACATGAAGTTGAGATATGCGTCAACTGTCATATCAACGTAAAGAGGGGGGATTTCGGGAAGATATCCTATATTTGCCTTTGCACCAATAGGATCCTCCAGAATGTCAACTCCGTTAATAAGAACCTGTCCCGAAGTTGAAGAAATATATCCTGTCAGGATATTCATTGTAGTAGACTTTCCTGCACCGTTAGGTCCGAGAAATCCGAGTATCTCGCCCTTTCCAACAGAAAAGCTTATGTCGTTTACGGCTTTTTTATCGCCGTAACACTTGCATAGGTTTTTGACCTCAATCATAGCGAAGTCCTCCTGTTATTGAATTTATGGGGAAACTCCCAATCATTTTAATTATACAACTTTTTTGTGATAACGCCGTGTTAATGAAACGAATATTAGATTATAGTCTTTTGTAAATCCTCTGTAATCTGCTTTTTCAATTCATCAACAGAGCCGAATTTCTTTTCAGAACGTATAAACTCCAGCAGTTTCACTTGTATCGTTCTGCCATAGATATCTCCTGAAAAACCGCTTATATAGGTTTCCGCAAGGGGCTTTCCACCATAATTTACGGTAGGCTTTATACCGATGTTCGTCATCGCCCGATATGTTACACCGTCGATTTCAGTTTCTGCCCTGTATACACCGAATTTCGGTACAAGCTGATTATCCTCGAAAAGCTGGTTGGCCGTAGGGAAACCTATCGTCCGCCCCAGAGCCGCACCTGTTACAACCTCCGCAGAAACAGCATAGTGAGCACCGAGAAGCCTGTTTGCCTGCAATATATCGCCACTTGCCAGAAGATGACGTATTCTCCCTGAAGAAACCATTGTCCCGTCAAGAAATTCGTCCTCTGCGGTACGCACCTCAAAGCCGTACTTTTTGCCAAGTTCACGTAGTTCTTCAACTCCGCAGGAAGCATTTTTCCCGAAACGGAAATTGTTTCCGCAGCAGACGTAAGCGGCTTTCATTCTGTCCGCAAGTATATCCCTTGCAAATTCCTCGCCCAAAAGTCCGCAAATATCACCGAAATCGGGCGAATGAACGCAATCAAACCCCATATTTTTCAATATACGGAGTTTTTCAGCAGCGGTATAGATATATCCGCCACAACCTGTCGGCTTTTTCAGTACGGTATGGGGCTCAAAGGTAAACACCGCAGGGGTATATCCCTTTTCCGCATTTTCCAATGCAAGCTCCAGAACTCTGCGGTGTCCCGTATGAACACCGTCAAACAGACCTAAAGCAATCGAAGTTTTTGCCATTTTTTATAATCCTTATGTCAGATTTTTCGCAACACGGAGAATACCGTTTTCATGGTCGGCAAAAGCTGTACCGATAAATACACCGTCAGAGCCATAAACGGAGTATATTTCCGTGTCGGGTTTTATATGATGAACTCTCGATATATCAAGCTTTACGCCGTTTTTATACATTCTCGTCTGCACCTCGTTAAGACGAAGCTTCGGCAGAGAGGAAAATACACGCTCTATCGGCAGTATAAGCTCCTCCAGACGATTTTCATTAGCCGCCTGCTGGATTTCCTCCATTGTAAAACACTCGTCAAGGGTAAATCCCCCCGATGATGTACGTACAAGGGAAGTCATAATTCCGCCGCAGCCAAGTTTTTCGCCGATATCGTTTATAATTGTGCGGATATAAGTGCCCTTTCCGCAGAATATTTCAAAAACTCCCTCACGGGTATTCTCGTCATATTCGGTTAAAACGAGATTGTCAACGTGTATCTGTCGTGGTGTACGCTCCACCTCAACACCCTGTCTTGCAAGGTCGTATAAACGCTGTCCGTTGACCTGAACAGCTGAATACATAGGGGGAAGCTGCATTATATCTCCCACAAAATCAGGGATTACAGCTTCAAGCACATCACGGCTTACAGGCATATCCGAGGAAGTAATTACCTCCCCTGTTATGTCCTGCGTATCTGTCACCTGTCCAAGCTTAAAGCCTGCACGGTAGCTTTTTGTATTGTCAGGCATAATATCGCAGGCTTTTGTGGCAGTTCCCACAAATACAGGCAGAACTCCTGTAGCCATAGGGTCAAGTGTGCCGCCGTGACCGAGTCTGCGGATTTTCATAATCCCACGAAGCTTTGCAATAACGTCAAATGACGTAAAGCCCTGGGGCTTGTTTACGCATATTATACCGTTCATGACAGTGCCTTTTCCACAGCTGCAATAACAGCTGCCTTTACTTCTTCGATATCGCCCTTTATGGTGCAGCCTGCAGCTTTAGCGTGACCGCCGCCGCCAAGAGTCTGACATATCTCCGATACATTCACCTCATCAGCGGAACGGAAAGAGCATTTGAACTCATTTGGCTCACGCTCACGCATAAGAATTCCAACTTCTGTATCTTCAAGCTGCAATGTTATGGGAGCAAGCCCCTCCAGCTCATCACAGGCAATGCCAAGCTTTTTCATCATATCCTGCGTTACAGCAGCAATTACCAGCTTTCCACCGATATATTCCTCCATAAGCTCACAGAATTTAGCTTCAAGCATCATTCTGCCACGTGACTTAACCTCAAACATATAGCGATTGATACGTGCAAAATTTATATCGTAGCTGCGTTTCATCTCCGCCGCAATTTCATGGGCACGGGAAGTTGTACAATCGTACTTGAAGCAGCCCGAATCGGTAGCAATGCCTGTATACAGGCACATAGCACAATGGCGGCTTATATTGACCTCCATATACTTTGCAAGGTTGTAGATAACCTCACAGGCAGCTGTTGCCTTCGGACGAAGCAGCGTCATTTCGGCATAATTCTTATTTGACTCGTGGTGGTCTATACAAAGCTGTACCTTTTTGCCGTAGATTTCTTCATATCTGCCCATAAGCTTTGTATCAGCAATATCAACAGCTATGATTGTCTTGGGCTCGAAGTCCTCGTTTTCCACACCGTTTGTCATAAATCCGTAGCGTGAGGGAAATTCATCACTGCACACCACACGGCTTCTTATGCCAAGCTCCGCAAGAATATCCTTTAGCCCGAAGCCTGCTCCGATGCAGTCGCCGTCGGGACTCTGGTGAGTTATGATAACTGCATCTTCACAGTTTCTGAGAAAAGTTTCAGCCTCGCTGTAGCCTATATACATAACATACTCCTCTTAATTATCCTTTTAAATCAAAGTAAATCATTGAGCTTCTTGCTGATTTCCGCACCTCTCTCAATTGAGGTATCGGCAACAAAAGTAAGCTCGGGTGATTTTCTCATCTGCAGGCGGTGGAAAAGCTCGCGGCGGATAAAGCCTGCCGCGCTTTTCAGTCCCTGCACTGATTCCTTTGTTTTGTCGATTCCGCCAAGGCTTGATACGTAAACCTTACAGGTTGACATATCCCCTGACAAATCGGCTCTTACAATTGTGAGAAGCTTATCAACTCTGGGATCTTTGATATCCCTTAAAATAGCGGTAAGTTCTCTTTTTATATCTTCTGCCATACGGCTGTTTTTATAGTTTGCCATAGTTTTCCTTTCGGGATTAGTCCTCACGGTATTCCTCTACCATATAAGCCTCGAAGATATCGCCTTCCTTTACGTCGCTGAACTTTTCAAGGCTGATACCGCACTCGTAACCCTCGGCTACTTCCTTTGCGTCCTCCTTGAAACGCTTCAGACCTGCAATCTTGTCGTCAGCGATAATGATACCGTCACGAACAACACGCACCTGACAGTTTCTTACAGCCTTACCGTTAAGAACGTAGCTTCCTGCAACCATACCAACGTTGGATATCTTATATACCTGACGTACTTCAATACGTCCAAGCTCAACGTCACGATATTTAGGAGCAAGCATACCCTTCATAGCTGTTGTGATTTCCTCGATAGCGTCATAGATGATACGGTAAAGGCGGATATCAACACCGTCTCTTGCAGCACTTTCAGCAGCAACGGGATCGGGACGAACATTGAAGCCTACGATAATAGCATTAGAAGCATTAGCAAGCATAACGTCGCTTTCCTTTACAGCACCAACGGCACCGTGAATAACTCTTACTCTTACCTCATTATTTGAAAGCTTTTCAAGGGACTGCTTTACAGCTTCAACGGAGCCTTGTACGTCAGCCTTGACAACAATAGGAAGCTCCTTGATTTCGCCCTCTGCAATCTGGTTAAACAGGTTATCAAGAGTAACCTTGCGGTATGCATTGAACTGCTCCTGTTTAGCTTCGTGCTTTCTCTGCTCAACGAGTTCTCTTGCAAGACGCTCATCTTCAACAGCGTTGAAAGTATCGCCTGCACTGGGAACTTCTGCAAGACCTGTAATCTCAACAGGAACAGATGGACCTGCTGTCTTTACAGTTCTGCCCTTGTCGTTTGTCATAACACGTACTCTGCCCACAGATGTACCAGCAATAAGCACGTCGCCCTGTTTGAGCGTACCATTCTGTACAAGGAGAGTAGCAATAGGACCTCTGCCCTTATCAAGACGTGCCTCGATAACAGTTCCCTTTGCAAGTCTGTCAGGATTAGCCTTTAAGTCCTGAACCTCTGCAACGAGAAGTACGTTTTCGAGAAGCTCATCAAAGCCCTCGCCTGTCTTTGCTGATACGGGAACGCAGATGATATCGCCGCCCCAGTCCTCGCAAACAAGCTCGTATTTTGTAAGTTCTTCCTTGATACGCTCGGGATTTGCACCCTCTTTATCCATTTTGTTGATAGCTACAATAATCTGTAAGCCTGCTGATTTAGCATGGTTAATAGACTCAACAGTCTGCGGCATGATACCGTCATCAGCGGCAACAACGAGGATAGCGATATCAGTGATATTAGCACCTCTTGCACGCATTGATGTGAACGCTTCGTGTCCGGGGGTGTCGAGGAAAGTAATCTTCTGTCCGTTTACCTTAACCTGATAAGCACCGATATGCTGTGTGATACCGCCAGCCTCGCCGTCAGCAACGTGAGCGTTTCTGATACGGTCAAGGATAGATGTCTTACCGTGGTCAACGTGTCCCATAACAACAACTACAGGGCAGCGTGGTTCGAGATTTGTATCGTCATCATCGCTGTCGTCAATAAGACGCTCCTCAATTGTAACGATAACTTCCTTTTCAACCTTTGCACCCATTTCCTCTGCAATGAGTGAAGCTGTATCGAAGTCGATTTCCTGGTTGATAGAAGCCATAACGCCAAGTCCCATAAGCTTCTTGATAACGTCTGTAGCAGTAGCCTTAAGACGTACAGCAAGCTCGCCTACAGTGATAGTATCGGGGATAAGAACTTTAAGCTGCTGCTTTCTTGCACGCTCCAGTTCAAGTCTTTTAAGCTTTTCAGCCTCTGACTCCTTCTTTGAGAACTGCTGACGGTTTCTCTGTGCTGACTTCTGGTTAATCTTCTGCTTCTTGGAAGAATAGTTATCATTGCTGTGCTTTCTGTTGCCGGAAGCCATCTGGTCATATTTCTCGTTGTACTTGTCAAGGTCTACATAGCTTCCTCTTGTGTCAACAGTACGACGCTGTGTAGCGGTTGAAGCTGTTTCAGATGAAAAGCTTGTATTGAGCTTTGTAGCTTCGCCTCTTTCACGGGCTTTAGCCTGCTCCTTTTTCTTTTTCTTATCGGAAGGCTTATTTTCGGGCTTTTTCTCCTCTGCCTTCACTACGTCCTTCTTTAACTCATCCACAGGTTTTTTCTCCTCCTGAACGGGTTTTGTTTCGGTTTTTACTTCCTTTTTCACAGCAGCTTCGGTTCTGACCTCCTGAACCTGCTTTGTTTCAGCCTTGATTTCAGGCTTTTTCTCCTCGGCAGGTTTAACATCTGCCTTGAGCTTTGTATCATTTCCCTTTACAGCCTCTGTCTTTGGCTTTTCAGCCTTGGGCTTTTCTGTTTTCGGCTTATCAGCCTTTGCAGTCTTTTCAGAAGCTTTCTTTTCTGTCTTTGTTTCTGTCTTGGGAGCTTCCTTTTTCTTTTCAGCCTTTGGAGCTTCCTTAACTTCCTTGACTTCCTCTTTCTTTTCGGGCTTTGGAGTATCCTTTGAATCAAAGTACTCTTTGAGTGTTTTTACCTCATGGAGCTTTGTATGATGCTCTAAAACAGCGTTCATCTCATCCTCGTTAAGTGAAGATGAAGGCTTTTTCTTTGTATCACCCTTTGAAGCGAAGAAATCAACAAGTTCTTTTGAAGAAATATTCAGGTCCTTTGCAGCGTCGCTTAATTTTATCTTTTTTGCCATAGGCGTAATAACCTCCTTAATTAGCCGTCAGCACGGCTGAAACCATAATGTATGTCAGCACCTTACGGTGATTATTTTCCGTCTGTTTCTGATGTATCAGCAATTTTCTGAAATCCCCCTGCAAAACCCTTATCGCATATCGCCATAACAGCCGTTTCCTTGCCGCAGAGTCTGCCGATTTCGGCTTTTTCAAGCTCTGTGACAATCACGGGGATATCCTGCTTTCCACAGACAAAACGCACTTCTTTAACAGTTTTCTCCGAAGCGTCAGAAGCCGTAAGAACAGCAAATGCCTTACCGCCCTCAACAGCTTCTTTTGAGCTGTCAAAGCCTTTGACAACTCTGCCCGCCTTGATACACATTGTAAGCAGGTCAGCCGTTTTCTGTTTCTTTCCTGAGTTCATCTGCCATCACCTCGTATACGCTTTCGTCAATCCTGCATGAGAGGGATTTTTCAAATCGCCTTGCCTTACGTGCCTTTTCAAAACATTGTGCGTCCTTGCAAAGATATGCACCTCTGCCGTTTTTCTTTCCTGTAAAATCAAGACTTATTTCATCTTCGGGAGATTTTACAACACGCATAAGTTCCTTTTTCGGCTTCATTTCGTTGCAGCCAAGGCACAATCTCATAGGAATTTTCTGGGATTTCATAGATTATTCCTCAACAGTTTCAGCTTCAGCAGCTGCTTCCTCAACAGCCTCATCTGCTGTTTCCACGGAAACTTCAACAGTTTCTTCTACAGCCTCAAGGATTTCAGCTGAATCAGCAGCAGTCTCAACGGCCTCGTCAAGCACCTCGTCAGCCTTGTTTAGAAGAGCGTCGGGATAATCCTCTGCAAGCTCCTCTGCAGGCTCGCCTGTAAGGGCATTTGTCTGGGGCTTGATGTCGATTTTGTAGCCTGTAAGCTTTGCTGCAAGCTTTGCGTTCTGTCCCTTGTTTCCGATAGCAAGTGAAAGCTGATTATTGGGAACAACAACAGTACAAGTTTTTTCCTCAAGTGAAGTAATAACAGTCTTTACAACCTCTGCAGGAGCAAGTGCCTTTGCGATAAACTCTCTGGGATTTTCACTCCATGGGATAATATCAATCTTTTCGCCGTTAAGCTCATTTACAACAGCTGTAATTCTTGAACGCTTGGGACCGATACAAGCACCGATAGCGTCAACGTTTTCGTCCTTTGACCATACAGCCATTTTTGTTCTTGAACCTGCCTCACGGGAAATGGACTTGATTTCAACAGTTCCGTCGTAAATTTCGGGAACTTCTGTTTCAAAGAGTCTTTTTACAAGCTCCTTGGCAGTTCTTGAAATCTTGACAATGGGCTTCTTTGTCTTGTTGAGAATACCTGTAATGTATACCTTTACATCCTTGCCCTCAACGAGAGTTTCGCCGGGAATCTGCTCATTTCTGAACAGGTAGAGTTCAGAGCCTTCATACACAACAGTAACAGTACCTCTGCCGGGTTCAATCTGTGAAATCTTTGCTGTAATGCAGTCATGCTCTTTCTGCTGGAACTTTTCAAGCACCTGCTCACGGTTGATTTCTCTTAAATCGCCCTTGATAGACTGCTTTGCAGAAAGAGCAGCCATTCTGCCAAGTCCTGAAATATCAATTTCTTTAAGAATGGTACCGCCGAGAACAGCATTTGGGTCAATAGCTCTTGCTGTAGCGATATTTATCTCATTTTCGTCGATAGGCTCATCCTCAATGATTTCCTGAACGATATACATTGCAAATTTCTTTGTAGCAGGGTCAATCTCCACTCTTATTCTGTCCTCACTGTGGGGATATGCTCTTTTAGCAGCTTTCAGCATAGCCGACTTTACCTTTTCAATAAGAAGTTCGGTTTCAACGCTGTTTTCTTCTCCAAGCATCTTTAACGCATCGAAAAAGTTATCCATAACGATTCCTCCAATATTATATATTTAATTTTATTATTAACTAATCAATCAAAATCGAACCAAAGCTTTACAAAAGCGATATCAGCAAATGGATATTTAGCCTCTGTACCATCCTCCAGTTCAACAGTGATATCAGTTTTATCTGCTTCTTTAAGATAAGCACATATTTCCTTTTCACCGTCAACGGCTCTTATAAAGCGTATGCGGATTTTATCGCCCTCGCACACCTCAAAGTGATCCTCTTTCACAAGCTCTCTTTCAAGGCCTGCTGAACCGATTTCAAGCATATAGCTTTCCTTAATGGGGTCAACCTCGTCAAGAAGCTTATTTACAGGCTCTGTGACTTTTTCGCAGTCCTCAATTGTTATGCCCTCATCGCAGTCGATGAAAATACGCAGATACCAGCTTGCCCCCTCCTTGACGTAGCAAACGTCCCAGAGGTAGTAGCCTAAATCGTCGGTAATCGGCTTCACAAGGTCATAAATCCTTTGCTCTGTAGCACCGAATTTTTTTAGTTTCATCTGTATCTATTATCTCCTTTCAAAACGAAAGACCGGAAGTTTCCGGTCTTTAGCTTACTATGTTATATTTATTATATCACACAATTCTGAAAAAATCAATACCTTTAAGGAAATTTTTTCATTTACACCACACATTACTGATTATTTTCAAGCTTCACAATATTATCAGCAGTTACATCAACCTTGATAACGCTTTCCTTATCGGTCATAACGTCCTGTGTAGGGAAAAAGCATACTGTGAAATTATTCTTGTCGGGGGGAACAATAAATCCGCCGATAACTCCCGAAAGTTCGCCCTTTGCTGTAAGCTTGAAAGGATTTGGAATATAATTTTCCATGTTATTCTGACCATAAAGCTGTGTTCTTACGTCAAAATGAGCCTCATCGCCGTCGGGATAGAGAATATAGAAATTGTTGAGAATATTAAGTTCGTATTCCTTATCTGTGTTGTTTGTGATTACAGCATCAAGGTAGAGGTATCTGTTACCCTCGTCGTCTGTCTTGCCTGAATCAATAACCTTATTGAGCTTGAATGCAGTTTCGTTACTCTCTTTTTCCTCCTCAATTTCAGCTATAATTTCAGTCTGTGCAAGTCCCTCCTGCTTGTTTGAAGCTTCTGATGAGGAGCTTTCCTTGCCGTTTGAACAGCCTGTAAACGGCACAGCAGCTAAAACCGCCGCAAGAACAAGTGATATGATTCTATATTTTTTCATGTTTTCTTCCTCCGATTATATGGCACACAATAAATGTACCTGATAGTACATTTATTATATCACAACATCAGCAGGCTTGTCAAGAATTTAGGTTTTTATAGAATAAGTTGATACTAACAAAAAATACTTGCAATTTGAATTATATTATGTTAAAATAGAAACAGAAGGATTATATCCTAATAATAATATGGAGGTACATACACTATGGCATATGTAATTAATGATGAGTGCGTAGGCTGCGGTGCTTGTGAGGCAGAGTGCCCTGTAAGCGCTATTTCTGAGAGCGATGGAAAGTACGTTATCGACGCTGATACTTGCGTAGATTGCGGTGCTTGTGCAGGTGCTTGCCCTGTTGGTGCTCCTAACGCTGAGTAATTAATACGCATATTAAAGGGCTGCTTTCGGGCAGCCCTTTATTTTTTGCTTGACATTTGATATACTTAAATAGTATAATAGAAACTGACATAATTTTAAGGAGAATACACAATGAAAAACTTCAAAAGAATTTTATCGGGAATTGCCGCACTTTCACTTATGATGAGCTGTGCAGTTTCCTGCAACACCAAAGAAAAAAATACAGACGGAAGTTCTTCAAGTGAGGAAATCATCCCCACAGAGCCGCCTACGGAATCCCCCGAAGACAAGGCTAAAAACCGCACTATAACATGGCTTGCCGATTTCAGTCTGGACGATCAGAACGACGGAGAAAGCTCTGCAGCTTTATCACTTTTCCGTGACCTGTACGGCGGAGATATAAACTATGTTTATGCTCACGCAAATAATAAATACGATACCCTTGAATATTTTCAGAACTGCGGAGAACCTGTTGATATGTTCCCCTACGATGAATATACACTGCCGCAGGGCGTTGCCAAGGGATTATTTGATCCCCTCGACAAGTATTTCGACATCCTCGGCGTTGAGGAAGGCTTGTGGGATGATATGAATAATATCACCGAAATGCTTGAATACAAGGGTGAACACTATGTTATGCCCTATGCCGTATCAAATCCGCAGCTTATAATGTACAGCCGCAAGCTGGTAGAAAAAGAGGGACTTGACGATCCATATGAGCTTTATCAGAAAGGCGAATGGGATTGGGATACTATGGTGGATATGATGAGCAAATTCGTATCAAATCCCGAAGCCGACAAAAAACGCTACGGCATAAGCGGCGATTTCGGAAAGGCTCTGCTGACCTCCTCGGGAAGTACTGTAGTAAACTTTGAAAACGGCGTATTTTCCAATAATATTAAGGATAAAAATATAACGGCGGCTGAAAATCTCATGAAGAAAATAGTGGACGAAAAGCTGTACAACACAGGCTGGTACGAATTTTATCCTAACGACAACTCAACCCTTTTTTATGCTATGGGCGATTGGGCACTTGGTATGACAAACGCTAAAAATGCCAAAAAAGACATTATGGTTGTGCCTTTCCCGAAAAATCCCGATGCAGAGGAGCATTATATTACCTGCGATTACAACGCAAGAATGCTTGTAAGATGGGCACAAAATCCCGAAGCTGTGGCGGCTTATATAAAATGCGAAAGAATTGCCGCACAGGAAGAAGCCTACAAGGAACTTGAAAGAGTTGCCCTCAGCAACAAAGAAAAGGACGCATATGACAAATGGGTGCCCTATGTAACAACAGAGCAGTACGACGCTATACAGAGTTTTCTCGAAGCCGCAAAAGCCACTCCCTATTTTGATTTCGGCTATGGCATGGGCGAAAAAATGTATGGCGGTGGAGATTTCACCTACGAGTCAAGAGGCGTTATGAACAACCTTACAGACTCATTCCTTACCGGCGAAAATGCTGGCGAAAAATGGGAGAAAATCCGTGACGACATGACAAAAAAGGTTGACGAAGAAGTAAAACGATTTAATGAGCAGTAATACGCTCTGAAAGGATATTGCTATGTGGTTGATTTTTTTGACAGCCATGCTTCTCCTTGCTGTCTGTTCCGTAATGTACATCAGGCATTTCCGCAGAGAACTCAAAGGAAACAGAAAGCTTTTCTGCCATGGAATGACAGCCGTTCTTGTTCTTACGGGAATTGCCGATATAATTATGAATTTCGGCGAATTTAAAGGGGCATTCACCGCAATTGGTGCTGCCGCCGCCATTGAATTTGTGCTGTATTCATATCTGAAAGAAAAGCAATCCCGTACCCTTGCTTTTATGGGGAAAGCAGTACTTGCGGCGGTTATTCTGGAGCTTACATTTTTTCAGTTCCCCTCATATCGCCTTATAATGGGAGATTATGAACACACCCTTCTCAATCTTGCAAGCGGCGAACTTGAAAACTGCTCTTATGACAGCAATACAGGCGGAATGGCTGTAAACGGCAAAAACGAAATAAGCATATCATACCACAACCTCGATAAAAAAATAGGCACCGTTTATATCAATGCCGAATTTCCTGAAAATACGTCGGGGAAGATTAATTTCTTTGCAGATATGACTGAAGAAACAGGCTATTATTATCGCCTTAAAGCAATCGACTCTGCGGTTGTTTCAAACAGTCCGCAATCACAGTTTGCCATGGTTCAGCTTGCAGGAAAATCAAGCGATGCACGTTTCAGATTTTCTGGCATAAGCGAAAACGATAGTTGTATCATAAAGGGAATTGAACTGAATAAACCCATTCCCTTTGACGTTATGCCTTTGAGAATGGGAATAATTGTTATTCTTTCAACTTTTATATACGCCTGCATATATTCCACGGTGATGAACTGCGAATACGAAAAAAACAGGAAATTCTGCCATGCTGCCGCTGTCGGGATAACCCTGTTAGGCGTGTGTGTTGTTGTTATGCTTGTGTGCAGTCAGATACCAAAAGACGGTTTTTTCGACCGTTTCAAACTCACACAGGGAAATCAAATTACAGAAGGGCTTGTACTCGCATTTGAAAACGGGCAATTCAGCCTTCTCGCAGAGCCTTCGGAGGAGCTTCTCGCAATGGAAAACCCATACGACCACGGCTCACGCTTTTACGGTGAGATTGACTGCCTATGGGATCATGCATTATACGAGGGGAAATATTACTCCTACTACGGCATTGCACCACTTCTTATCTTTCTGCCATATCACCTTATAACAGGCTATTTCTTCCCCGAAGATATAGCGGTAATGATTTTCGCCTCTGTGGGGATTATGCTTCTTTCCATGATTTATTCAGCCATTGTGAAAAAATGGTTTTCCGCCATATCTACGGGAGTATATCTGTCAGGACTTGTTATGATACTTGCAGGTTGTGGCATATGGTGCTGTGCAGGCAGACCGATGTTCTATGAAATGTCTATAGCCGCAGGCTTTATGTGTATCACAGCGGCGGCATATTTCCTCATAACATCAGGAGTTTTTGAAAAAAGCAAAGCAAATCTGCCGAAAATTTTCCTGTCGTCGCTTTTAATGGGATTGTCCGTAATGTGCAGACCAACTCTTGCTGTATATGCGATATGCGGATTTATATTCTTCATCGCAAACACCCAAAAGCAGTGCAAGGGAAATATCGGGAAATATCTCTGCTGTGCCATGATTCCTCTTTGCAGTCTTGGATTATTCCAGATGTATTACAATTATGCTCGTTTCGGTTCAATTTTTGAATTTGGCATAAAATATTCCCTTACAATCAACGACTTTACACGGACAGAATTTCATCTTCACAATATGCTTGTGGGAGTTTATAATTTCCTCTTGGCACCCCCTGCATTTATCCCCGATTATCCCTTTGTATCAGCTCCCTTTTCTTTCCTTGGGTTGAACAGCTTCTACTACAAGGATGAGGGAACGATTTCGGGACTTATTTTCCTTGTACTGCCGATTTTCGGCTATTTATTCAGCGGACGAGCCTTAAAGCTTATCCCCGATAAAAAAAGCCGCATATCAGCGGCGGCAGTAGTCGGTCTTACGGGAATTATAATGCCCGTTGTCATCGTCTGCTCTGCATGGGAAAGCGGATATTCCGCACGATATATGACAGATTTTTCATGGCAGGTTATAATCGGTGCTTTTATGGTGCTTTTCATGCTCTATACAAAATCAGAAAAAGCCAACAAAAAACGCATATTTACCGCTGTTATGGGTATCTGTGCTGTCTATACGCTCATAGTTGTCGGAACTGAAAGCTTTGTATTTGCGTTCTCTGCGGAAACATTTCCCGAATTTGCGGATATGCTTGATAGAATGATTGCATTTTACAAATAATTGAAGGAAATTTCTAAATTTGTTAAAAACCAACAAAAAACCAATACAAAATTTGTCAATATGTAAAATTTTCCGAAAGTACGTGACTTTTTATTTTTAATATGGTATAATATATAACGGATATGAAATATGCGGATATTCCGCAAAAAAGAAAAGGAAGGAAATCACCATGGACAACAACACAGGAAACAGACCGAGAAAAAGAGTTACAAAAAAGATGTTGAGACAGCGACAGCTTGGTGCGCTTGCAATAATAGCGTTTTTAGTGCTGTTTTTCGTGGTACTTGGCTTTAAAGCGTGCTCAAACAGCGGCGGCGAGAAAAAAGGCGGCAAACAGGACGCAACAACAACCACTACAACCATAGCTACAACAACTACAACAACGACAGTTACTACAACAACCACAACTAATCCACTTGCTTCACTTGTTAAACTTTCAAGACGTGAAATGTTCCTCACCGTAGGCGGCACTGACGTTTCTATTATCACAGGCTATCCTACAGGCTCCAGCGAGGCTAACGAAGTATGGAAGTCCATGGATGAAAGTGTTGCTACTGTAGATTCCCTTGGACACGTAACAGCTGTTGGTCAGGGTGAAACATTTGTTATATTAAGCTTTGACAACAACCCTGGAATTGAAATCGAGATAAAGGTACACGTTGCAAGCACTGCAGGCGGTACTACAGCTCCCAAGTCAGAGATTATCCTTACAGAAGTTACTCCAAGCGGCGGCGGAAATGTTGTATCATCATTCACAACAACTCCCGTTGCGGCTGTATACGAAAACAGACATTCAGCATAATTATCAAATCCCCCTTACGCTTGTGAGGGGGATTTTCGTTTGCAGTAAAATATGGGGTTCTAAAACTGTGTTTCCAAAGGACTCGGTTTTGTGTAGTATGTTGTAACACCTTAAATCTTACTTTTCTACTTGTAATAAATCCGAAAGGTGAGTTTACTACCAAAGAGGACAACCTACGGGGAACGAGGGAGGGGAAAACTAAACTGGAACAAAAATCGGCATTCCCCTCCCTCTTTCCCCTACGGTTTTCCTCTCTGGACTCTCCTTTCCCTTTCCCCTTTCTCCTACCCCTTCCGATTTTTAAACTCGGGGGATTGTTACATTTGAAAAAGGCAAGTCTTTTCATTCGGTTCAATTAGTCTTTACAAGAGCTTTTTATGAATTCTTCTAAAAAGTAGACTTCATATGAAATTTAAAAAGATAAAGTTTTGAATTTCACAGCGTATTACTCTTGTGAGGGGATTTTTTTATCCCTTTTCACCTTTACAGAAAGTAGATACAACGAAAGCAGATAGACGCTGCCGCCCGTTAAAACCGCCACAGCTGCCGCCCCCATATCTCCTGCCGTCCTGCTGCAGATATCTGCCCCCAGATATGCCGCTGCTCCGCATAATCCCCCTGCATACAGCACACCTATAAACGGCTTTGCTGACACGCTTATATCAGCCGCCCTGAAATAAACCGCAAGGGATACGCAAAGTATTACACCATAGCAGAGAGATGTTGCCAGAGCAGCCCCGTCAACTCCCATAAGCGGAATTAAAACTATATTTCCCACCGTTTTCACTGCTGTTCCAATAAGCATGATTTTCAACGGCGACGATGATTTCCCAATCCCCTGCAGCATGGCAAACACGGGAAACGACATACACAGACAAACCATTCCCGGCATAAGCCAACGCAGTGCACTTATACATATTTCCGCTTCGTCTGTCTGCCTTGCAAAAAGGATATGAAGAATTTGCGGCGACAGCACACCCATTCCCACCGCCGAGGGCACGGCTATTACCGCCGCTGTCAGCAAAGCCTGAACTGTATTACGCTTTAATTCGGCTTTATCTCCCGCCGCCCATGCCGAAGCTGTACAAGGAAGTATACCTTTCCCCAGCATATTTGTTACCGATGGAACAAGATTGAACACTGTCAGGGCAATTCCCGAAAATGAGCCATATACAAACTGCGGTATATCCCCCTCGCCGATTCCCATAGGCAGCATTCCTTTGTAGCCAAAAAAGCCAATACATCCGATTATTGTTGCCATATCTATTATTGCTGTTAGATTTGTCACAACCGAGCCTGCTCCTATAGGGAGAGCTGTTTTTATAAGCTCCGAGGCAATTTCTCCCGATTTTGAAACATGAGCTTCACCGCAGGCTTTTTTCCTCCTTGAAAATAACCGCATAAAGACAAAAAACAGAAGTCCACCGAAAGAAGAAAGCGTGACTCCGCATATGCCTGCCGCCGCCGCCAATGCCCTTACATCGGTAATATACGGGAAATATTCGAGCAAAGCCGTACCGTGACTGCTGACATATCCGCACAGCCACAGACCTGCCCCCACTCTGATGATACCCTCTATAACCTGCGATAACGCAGTGGGGTACATATTCCCCATGCCCTCGTAATAGCCCCTTTCAACTGCGGTAACACAGCCGAAAAGCACCGAAGGAGCTATCATTGCAACCGCAAGAGCCGCTTCACCGCTTCCCGAGGATATAAGACTGAACGGCTTTGCAAGAAGAAGTATAAACAGACTCCCTGCAACTCCCACAAGAGAAAAAAGCAAAAGTGCCGTCCGCCTAATTCTGCGAATATTCTCCTGCATACCAAAAGTCTGACTCTTTGCCGTCATTGCCGCCACTGCTGTGGATAATCCCGTTACGGAAAAGGCATATACGGGCATAAATATGCTGTAGGCACAGCTGAAATAGCTCATTCCGACTCCCCCGAGCATATTTGTAAGGGGAATTTTAAACACCGCCCCAAGCACTTTTGCCGCCACAGCAGACAGCATTAGTATCACCGACGCTTTTATAAAGTTCTGTTTTTTCAAAAACCAACGCTCCCAAAAGAAAATTTTGCATTTTTTCTAAAATATATGTTGCAGAAATCAAAAATATGTGTTATAATATAAGGGGTTCTCTAAAAACCGGAACACGAGCGAAATTTCGTCTATGACAAATATCAGTTACAAGGCGACAAACCGCAGTAATACTTGATGTATTGCAAGGTTTGTCAACGCTGTAAATGATATTTGTCATAGAAAGTTCGCCGTGAGGGAGGTTTTTAGAGGTTCCCTAATGGTAGAATATACTGCTTATCTGTGTATTCATAACAATATTTGATAATATTACAATTTTATAGAAAGGACGATACCCAATGGAATATAAATTTTCCGATAAGGTAAGCGGATTAAAAGCGTCGGCTATCAGAGAAATTCTCAAATTCACCTCTGTACCTGGTGTTATATCCTTTGCGGCAGGTAATCCTGCTCCTGAGGCTTTCCCCACAGAGCGTATCGCAGAGCTTTCAGCTGAACTTCTCCGTGACGACCCCGTTCTTGCTCTCCAGTACAATATCACCGAGGGTTATACTCCCCTCCGTGAATTTCTGAAAGAATGGATGACCGAGAAAAACTGCTTCAACAAGGAAATTGATGACCTTATTGTCACATCGGGCGGTCAGCAGGCTAACGAGCTTTCGTGTAAGGTGCTCCTTAACGAGGGCGATACACTTCTCTGCGAGTCACCCAGTTTCATCGGCTCTCTTAACGCTTTCCGTTCCTACAATGTAAATCTCGTGGGAATTGAAATGGAAGACGACGGAATTAACCTTGAAAAGCTTGAGGACGCACTTAAAACACAGCCCAATGTAAAAATCCTCTACCTTATCCCCAATTTCCAGAATCCCACGGGACGCACAATGTCCCTTGAAAAGCGTAAGGCAGTTTATGAACTTGCCTGCCGCTATGATTTCATCATTTTAGAGGATGATCCTTACGGTGAGCTCCGCTTTGCAGGAGAAAACATCCCCTCAATCAAGAGCCTTGATACAGAGGGCAGAGTTATTTACTCCTCCACATTCTCAAAGCTCATTTCATCAGGCTTCAGAACAGGCTTTGTTTCCGCTCCTGCTCCGATTATACAGAAAATTGTTGTATGTAAGCAGGTTTCGGACGTGCATTCAAATATATGGGCACAGGTTGTTTCACACCGCTTCATGACAACAGTTGACCGTGAGGCACATTTCAACAATCTCCGTGAGATTTACCGCAAAAAATGTGAGCTTATGTGCAGCTATATCGACAATGGCTTCTCAAAGAAGATTACTTACGTAAAGCCCGAGGGCGGTCTGTTCATCTGGTGTACTCTCCCCGATGACTGCGATATGAACGCTTTCTGCACAAGAGCCGTTCAGGAATACAAGGTTGCAATCGTTCCAGGAAATTCATTCAGCATTTCCGAAAATGAAGTAAGCCACTCATTCCGCCTCAACTACTCCACACCCACAAACGAGCAGATTATGGAGGGTATGGAAAAGCTTGCAGGAATGACAAGAGATATTTTAGATTAACTTATTCAAGAGAATAAAAAACAAATTCGAAAGGAAATAAATTATTATGGCTACAGTAGATAGATATCCCGTTACACAGAAATACCTGATGACAAGAAATCAGGCTCTCAACTTCCCTATTGACTTCTTCAAGGGAAATTTCAAGAAGAATGACGTTTACGGCGTTGTTATTGATATTCCTATGCCCGGTAACGTTCTTTCCACTATGGTTTGCTTCATTAACGGTGCTGCTAACCTCTACTTCAACAACGGCGGCGAGTACACAGGTGCTTCACAGAAGTACAGAACTCTCGTTCAGGCAGCTCATAACCTTGTTGCTGTTTCAAACACTCTCCTCCCCAAATGTGAAAAGACTACTATGTTCGACCTTCCAAGAGGCAGAGCACACAATGTATTCCTTCTTACAAAGAGCGGTGTATACAAGACAGTATTTGCTCCCGGAGTAATTCCCGAGGACCAGCCTGAAAAGCGTACAGTATACGTGCTTTATCAGAAGGTTCTCAACGAGCTGAGAAACTGCCAGCTCAAGGACGATCTTGCAAATAAAAAAGGCAACAACTAATTTAAGGAGCTTTACCCCAAATGGAAGATAAAAAACTTATATTCAGCGGTATTCAGCCCACAGGTACTTTCACTCTGGGTAACTATATCGGTGCTGTACGCAACTGGGGACCGCTCCAGGACGAGTATAACTGTATCTACTGCGTTGTTGATATGCACGCTATTACAGTACGTCAGGATCCTGCAAAGCTCCGTCAGAATACCCTCAATTCCTATGCCCTCCTTATGGCTTGCGGAATTGATGTTGAAAAGTCAATACTTTTCATTCAGAGTCATGTAAAGACTCACGCTGAACTTAACTGGGTTCTCTGCTGCAATACACAGTTCGGAGAATTGAGCCGTATGACTCAGTTCAAGGACAAGAGCCAGAAGCACCCCGACGATATCAACGCAGGACTTTTCACATATCCCTCCCTTATGGCTGCGGATATTCTCGCTTACAATGCGGATTTAATCCCCGTTGGCGTTGACCAGAAGCAGCATCTGGAGCTTGCAAGAAACATCGCACAGCGTTTCAATCAGCGTTACGGCGACTTCTTTACAGTTCCCGAGCCTTATATCGCTGAAATCGGTGCAAAGATAATGTCCTTGCAGGAGCCTACAAAGAAAATGTCAAAATCAGACGAAAATCCCAATGCCTGCATACTTATCCTCGACGATAAAGACACAATTATCCGCAAGTGCAAGCGTGCTGTTACAGACAGCGAAGCGGAAGTTGTATACCGTGATGGCAAGGACGGCATAAATAACCTTATGACTATATATTCAAGCGTTACAGGCAAGGATTTCGCCGCTATAGAGGCTGAATTTGCAGGTAAGGGATACGGCGATTTCAAGCTTGCCGTAGGTGAGGCTGTTGCTGACCACCTTGAACCTGTAAGAAACGAGTTTGCACGTCTTGTACAGGATAAGGCATACCTTAAAGAGTGCTATACAGCAGGTGCTGAAAAGGCTCTCCGCTATTCACAGCGTACTCTCAACAAGGTCTACCGCAAGATAGGCTTTGTAGATAAGGGCTAATGCATCGTTTTATCTCGTTAAAGTGCACAAAATCCGACGGCATATCGCTGAATATTCTGCAATTGATACGAAATTATTAAAAACAACTTGCATTTTTCAGCGATATATTGTATTATTAAGGAGTACTTTTTTCTATGGTTGAATATCAGCAGAAAGAAAATTATTCTATCGGCGATTTACTCGACATCGTAAGATTGCTTCGTTCCGAGGGCGGCTGTCCATGGGACAGGGAGCAGACTCACGAATCAATCAGAAGTGATTTTCTGGAGGAAACCTGCGAGGTGCTTGAGGCTATCGACCTTAAAGATACTGCCCTGCTCCGTGAGGAACTGGGCGACGTTCTTTTACAGGTTGTATTCCACACACGCATTGAGGAAGAACAGAACAACTTCAATTTTGATGAAGTATGCGACGAAGTATGTAAAAAGCTTATTATCCGTCATCCCCACGTTTTCGGTGAGGTTATAGCCGATACCTCCGACGAGGTGCTGAAAAACTGGGATTCCATAAAAATGGAAACAAAGGGACAGGAAACATATACCGATACCCTTAAAAGCGTTGCAAGAACTCTGCCTGCTCTTATGAGAGCACAGAAAGTGGGCAAACGTGCTATGAGGGCAGGTATGGACTTCCGCTGTGCCAAGGATGCTGTAGCTTGTATTGCTGCCGAAAAGGCAGAGCTTGACAAGGCTATACAGAACAATGACATGGCAAATATGGAGGAGGAGCTGGGCGACCTGCTTTTCTCCTGCGTAAACGCTGCCCGTCATCTCGGTATTGACGCTGAACAGGCACTCCGTGCTTCTACAGATAAATTCATTAGACGCTTTTCTGTTACAGAGGAGCTTGTCAGAAACGACTCCCTTGATATGAAAGAGCTTTCCATTGAGGAGCTTGATATCTACTGGGACAAGGCAAAGAATATATCAGAATAATCCTATTCTGATAAAGGCAGCACCATACAAAGTTTGTACAGGCTGTCAAATATATATAAATATTATGGAGGAAAACAAAAATGACTAAAACAGAACTCATCAATTCAATTGCAGATAAAGTTAACTGCACAAAGAAGGACGCTGCTTCCGCACTGGATGCTACAATTGCTGCTATTTCCGAAGCTCTCGTAAACGGCGAAAAGGTTTCTATCACAGGCTTTGGTACATTCGAAGTTCGTGAGAGAGGCGAGAAGAAGTGCATTAACCCCAGAACTAAGGAAGAAATGATTTGCCCTCCCAGCAAGGCTCCCGGCTTTAAGGCAGGCAAGACACTCAAGGAAGCTGTTAACAAGTAATTATGTATGACTATGGGGCAGGTATTTCCTGCCCCTTTTCATATCCATTTAAGGAGAAATATTATGCGTTTAGATAAATATCTCAAGGTTACACGCCTTATCAAACGTCGCACCGTTGCAAATGAAGCTTGTGACGCTGAAAAAATCGTGGTAAACGGCAAGGTTGCAAGAGCCTCCTACGATGTAAAGGTAGGCGATATAATCGAAATAAACATGGGTACACGCCCGCTCAAAGTCAAGGTGCTCAACGTCACAGAACACGCCACAAAGGAAAATGCAGCGGATAATTATACTGTTGTTGAATAAGCAAACGCCCCGATAGATTTCGAGGCATTTGAGATTGTCGAAAAAGTCAAAATAAGCAAAATTAAGGGGACGCTCTCTCTTGCAGAGCGTCCCCTCTTTCAAAACAGTCCACTGGACTGTTTTGGAATTCACCCCTTGCAGAGCGCTTGAATGCATCGCAGAGCTTTGCTCTGCATGTGACTCTGTCCCATACCCTGTCAGGGGCTCTGCCCCTGGACTCCGCCCAAGGACAGTGTCCTTTGGAAACCCCGTTTTAGAAAACTATAGTTTTTCGACAGACTGAAACGCCCCGATAAATTTCGGGGCGTTTGTAATTTCATTTACTTCGTATTATGAATATCCCAACGGAAATTAACAAGCTTCTTTGCCTTGGTATTGTCAAGAAGATTATTGTTTTCAAGCTTGCTCATATCAAGATAGCGGTAATTCGTCTTTTCGTCCTTATTTGAACCAAAGATGCCCTTGATTTTAGATAAAGCACCTCCGCCGCCTGTTCTTTGGAGAACTGCCCCGAGAGAATGATTCTCACGCATAAATGAAATTATCTCCGCAGCCGTTGTTGGAAGCTTGTCGCACACGTTGTATATTCCGGCATACTGCATATCCTCTGCATTCTTTGCAAAACAGAGTATAAAATCCACCAGATTATGCACACAACAGAACTGGAAACCATACTGTCCCTTGCCGTATACAAACTTTGAGCCGTCCTTCGGATCAGTCAGCTTTGCAACAAGGTTATCAACAAAATTGAATGTATACACAGGTGAAACACGGGTAATACATACCATTACGTCCTTATGATGCTGCATTTCAGAAATAAGAGCCTTTTCAGACTCGTATTTCATAGCCGCATAGTTGGATGTAATCTTTATATCCGCATCCTCACGTATAGGCTCACGTGTTTTCGGAAACTCATACACTTTGTCTGTACTTACAAGTATGAATTTCTTTACGGTATCCGTTGTCATTGCATAACGATAAATAAACTTGTCGCAAGTCTTGGAATCGCTTATCTGCTTATCCGTTACAATGGGGCCAAGGTCGTTATCCACTGTACAAGCAGCATGAATTACTATATCAATCTGATTATTCTCGAAAATTTCCGAATAGGTATTTTTATCTGTTATTTCACTCTTTACAAAGCTGTAGTTCAGTTTTCCTGTATTGTAGAATCCTTCTTCGGCATCTACCGCTATAACAGAAAATCCCTTTTTAAGCAGGCCTGAACATATATGCTGACCTATAAGTCCGCATCCTCCTGTTACAAGAACGGTTTTCATATTCACGCCCTCCTTTCATTGTCCGTAGTATTATTTTATTCATTTTCTGTAGAATTATTTGCGTCTTCAAGCATTACATCAATAGTTGCATATATAGCGTCGTATGTTTCATTCCAGGGTGTTCCCCTTGCAGAATTTCTCAGCTGACTATCAAGAAGTTCACCACAGTCAGCAGATACACCCGTTGACACATCAATAAACGGATTCTCGTCTGCAAGCTCCTGCATGCTGTTCTTCATATCAATCATTTCTTCTGACCAGCCATAATCATCCCTGAACTGCTGATCACCAAGCTCACTGGTAGTTTCATCAAGTATTGCAAATCTCTTGCAATCGAGATATCTTGCAACACCCTCTGGATTCTGGCCGCCTTTTACAAAGCAGTAAGCCTCCATACCAACAGGAATATAATACTCATCAGCCTCGGGATCCTTCGGCATGGGTACAAAGCCTACATCCTCACCATATTTTGCCGTCCACTTTTCCTTTTCCATATAGAACTCATAAAGTCCAACAGGATAGAAAAGCAACTTGCTCTCGCCGATATACTCGGGGTGAGAATCCCAGCCATAATCGCCTACACCAATAGCTATACTGCCCGACGAATACAGGTCATACATAAAGTTCTGTACTCTTTCCATAGCAGGAGAACTTATATTACTTACAAGCTTTCCGTTCTGCACCTCAACAGCGGGAACTCCTGTTGTAGCCATAAGTCCGAACTCATACCACCAGCTGTCAATACCGAATTTTTCATTTTCTACATCGACATAGCTTTTAAGCATATCATGGAAAGTATCCCATGTCCATTCTCCGTTGGCATAAAGCTCCGCAGGATCGGTGAGACCTGCTTCCTCAATGGTTTTCTTGTTGTATACACAAGCTACATTATCGCCCGTTGTCTGCGTGATAACACAGTAGTGCTTATCGTCCCATACAAGGCTGTCATTGACATCCTGTACACCCTCCCAGAGAGGCGAGCTGAAGTCAATATACTCATCGACAGGGACAAACATACCTCTGATTGCACCCTTTGGGAAAGCGTCCTTATCGCCTGCATAGAAGAAGTCAACGCCGTCACCGCTGTCAATCATCTGTGCAAGCTTTTCATAACGGTCGCCGTGTTCGCACTGAATCCACTCGATTTTACCACCGTACTTTTCCTCAAAGGCAACAAGCTCTGTTGGCTTGTTTTTACCCGTTACATCGGGGTTTATATCCCATGTTGCGAGCCATTTTATTGTTTTGTTTTCAAGCTCTGCATCAGGCAGAAGATCGGTAGTCATTACACTTTCCTTGATTTTATTGCGGACATCGGCTGAAACGTCAACATCGGCATATGGATTTGACGATTCACCGCCCTTCTCACAGCCTGTTGCGGAAATAACGGCTGTTAATGCTAAAATAAACGCTGAAATTACCCTCATTTTTCTCATTTCCGAACTCCTTTTGGCAAAAAATTTACGTATAATATCCTACATATATTATAACATTTTCACGCTTACAATGTCAATAGTAATTTTACATAATAGAACGCAACAATTTTTAGCTATATTTTTAAAATACATTCTTAATATCTTTAATATTTTATGAGTAATAACTAAAAAAATTAAACCGTCCGCATTTTATTCACGGACGGTTTTTATTCCTATTATAGCTGTAACTGATTTTGTAGGTGTGAGCAGATAGCTGTCGGTACAGCTAAGCCCAATCCGCCTCTGTGCATTGAGATAATTCAGCAGATTTGGCTGCAATTCTATTGGTAAATCTCCATACCCGGGGCTGAAACGATATGTCCGCTGTTCTTTCGGCATATCCCCGAAAATTTCAGTCTCTGCCCTATCGCATACTTGCTCGATTGCCGCACTGCACAAAGCGTCTGCAACAACAGCCGCCGCCATATCCGTTACCGATACTTCACGGATAAGCCTGCCAGCCTCCGCCGACACGGTAGCCGCAAGGACTACAGCCTTATTACAGCCTTGAAGCAGCTTGGCTATGCTATTTCCCGTAAGCGGCACAGTCAATCCTGTTAAGTATATCCCCTCCGCAGAAAATTCCACTTCTGCCTCACGGTATACATATAAAGGCTTTAAACGACTGCGGACGATTTTCTCATATCTTTCAAGGAGCTCCGCTGTCATATTATCGGGAGCTGTACGTATTCCCATATACCTTGCGGCTTCGCATTTTGATATCTCACCGAGAGTTATCATACAGAAATTACTCCTGATACCGCTTCGCTGATTTTCTTTGCAACGTATGGATTATTCATTGTATAAAGGTGTATACCGTCCACATCTCCTGCGGCAAGGTCAATTATCTGGTCGATAGCATAAGCTATTCCTGCGTCACGGAGAGCCTCTGGATTGTGCTCGTACTTCTGCATTATCTTTACAAACTTCTGCGGCAGACTTGCTCCGCAGGTTGTAACCATTCGCTCAATCTGCTTTTTATTTACTACAGGCATAATTCCAGCCTCGATAGGCACATTTATGCCCTTTGCGGCAGCTTTCTCACGGAAATCCCAGAAAAAGGCATTATCAAAAAACAGCTGTGTTATAAGGTGGTCAGCACCTGCGTCAACCTTTATTTTAAGATTTTCAATATCCTGTTCAAGGCTGTCAGCGTCGGGGTGTCCCTCGGGATAGCAGGCTGCTGCTATGTCGAAATCTCCCTTGGAGCGAAGATAGCTTATGAGATCGCTGGCATAAGTAAAATCCTTTACAGAAGGGATATCAGGGTTTATATCGCCGCGGAGGGCAAGAATATGGTCTATTCCCCTACTCTGTGCCTCTGCAAGAGTATCGTCAATCTGCTCCCTTGTGTAATTGATACAGGGCAGATGAAGCACGGGAGTAACTCCCATAGTCATGACTTTTGAGGCAATATCAAGTGCAAGATCGCTGTTGCCGCTTCCCCCTGCACTATATGTAACACTTATAAAATCGGGGTGTAAATCTCCTAACTGGTCAAGTGCGTTGTATATTACATCAACTGAACTTGTACTTCTCGGCGGAAAAACCTCAAATGAGTACACCGTTTTATTCTTGAATAATTCTTTAGCTTTCATAATTTTCTCCTATATTGACCAGTCTATTTCTTCCATATTGTTTTTACGCAGGAACTCATTTGCCTTTGAAAAATGTCTGCAGCCGAAAAATCCGTTGTATGCCGAAAGCGGACTCGGGTGTGCCGATGTGAGTATAAGGTGATTCGGGTTAGTTATAAACTGCATTTTTGCCTTTGCGTCATTGCCCCAGAGCATGAAAACCATAGGCTTTTCACGATTGTTGAGGAGTTTAATTACCTCTGTGGTAAATATCTCCCAGCCCATTCCTCGATGACTTCTCGGCTGATTTGCACGAACAGTCAGCACAGAATTAAGGAGGAGTACTCCGTTTTCTGCCCACTTTGTCAGCTCTCCGTGCTTGCCAGAGTTATCAATTCCGATGTCGTTGTAAATCTCCTTGAAGATATTTACAAGAGATGGCGGCGGAATAATCCCCTTACGGACAGAAAAACTTAATCCATGAGCCTGCCCCTCTCCATGATAGGGATCCTGCCCGATGATAACGCATTTTACATCATTGTATGACGTAAGCTTCATTGCGTTGAAAATATCATACATTGAGGGATAAATTCTTTGAGTTTTGTATTCGCTTATAAGAAACTGTTTAAGCTTGACATAATAGTCTTTATCAAACTCACCGTCTAATATTTTACCCCAATCGTTATTAAAATTAACCATTTTGCTGCTCCATATCGTTATATATTATGCCCTCGTAGAATTTGAATTTCACAAGGGTATTGCGTTTGTATGTCAGCGATCCCTCCACATTAAAAGGGATTTTCTCGTATGCAGATTCAGAACAGGCTATTTTAAGATGTTTGCCCTTGCGTGTAACAAATTCCAGCTCAAAATAGGGGTCAACAATGTGCATACTGCCGTCGCTTTCGTAGACTCTCAATCTGTCATCACTTTTACGCACAAGCTTTACCATTTCAACAATAGGCTCATTTGAAAATTTCTGTACATCATCCTTGCGGTTATTTCTGTTTGACTCGGGATTTATTTCCTCAATAAAAAGTCCAAGAAACTTCCGCACGGGGCCTTTCCCGCCGAAAAATAGTACAATTATCAGCAAAACCGCAGCAATTGAACCAAGCATAATAAGTAAAGTCTTTAATTCTTCTGTCATTTTTTGTGTCCTACCTTTCTTTTCTATATTACATTATATAACATTTTTTGATTTTTTGCAATATATTATTGCAATTTTCTTTCTTATGCTGTATAATTTAAGGAGATTATCTATCAGGAGGTTCTTATGCAGAAAGTTTTAGGATATATTAGAAAAGCCGTTCAGCAGTATAATATGCTGAACGAGGTCGATAAAGTTGCTGTAGGTGTTTCGGGCGGCAAGGACAGCCTGATTTTGCTTGAAGGTCTTGTCCGTATACGTGAAATTATGGGTATAAACTGCGAAATAACCGCTGTATCTGTTGATCCGAATTTTGGCGGAGTTCCTGCTGATTTTTCAAATATTTCGGAATATTGTAAAAAAATCGGGGTTGAACATACAATTATTCCCACTCATATAGGAGAAATTGTTTTCGATATCCGACAGGAAAAATCGCCGTGCAGTCTTTGTGCACGAATGAGGAGAGGTGCACTAAATAACTTCACCGCAGACAATAACTTCACCAAACTTGCTTTAGGTCATAACCTTGATGACGCTGTTGAAACTTTTATGATGAATCTTCTGACAGAGGGGCGGATTGGCTGTTTCTCCCCTGTAACAAAACTTGAAGATAAGAGCATTTCAATTATACGTCCCCTTGTACTTGCACCCGAAAAGGATATCAGACGTGCGGCAAAAAAGCTGGAACTGCCTGTATTCAAGCTTAACTGCTCCATAGACGGCAACACAAACCGCCAACGCACAAAGGAATACATAGCAAAGCTTGAACGAGAAAACCATGGCTCGAAAATGCGGATATTCGGTGCGATGCAGCGTGACCTGACCGACTGGCAGATAAAATAGCAAGCTCATTAAATAAAAAAGCTCTCCTTACGGAGAGCTTTTATTATTCATTAAGAGTTGTGACTAATTAATTAGTCTTCCTTCTTTCTGAGAACGAATGCAGTACCGAGAGCTACAGCAAGACCAGCTACAGCAACGCCAGCACCAGCTACACCTGTCTTAGGTGAGTCGTCCTTCTTAGCAGTTGTCTTCTTTGTAGTTGTCTTCTTAGCTGTTGTCTTTGTTGTTGTAGTTGTTGTGTCAGTCTCTGTAGCTGTTGTTGTAGTTGTTGTATCTGTCTCTGTTACTGTTGTAGTTGTTGTTGTAGGAGCAGATGTAGTTGTAGTAGTAGTTGTTGTGGGCTCTGTTGTTGTAGTAGTTGTAGTAGTTGTTGTAGTTGTTGTAGTAGTTGTAGTTGTTACAGGAGCACCTGCGATAGCGATGTAACCGTCTACACCACCAGCGATATCAGCAAGAGCAGGGCACTTCTCAATGTCAGCAGCCTCAGCCTTGAAGTTGTTGTTGTACTTCTCGCTGAAGATACCCTGTGTCCATGTGTAAGCCTGCATGAGCTTACCCTCTGCGTTAACTTCCTTGTTAACGAAAAGGTCTTCGTTTGTATCGTTGGATCTGTACATAATGTCGATGGGGTAAACATCGCCTTCCTTAGCATCAGAAGGAAGAACTACACTGAATGTGCAGAATACACCGTCATAACCGTTGTTATCAGAACCGCCAGTTGTAAGGAAGAAGCCCTTATAACCGTAATCTTCAGCTGTGGGGTCAACTACAGCAGGGTTTGTTGTAAGGTCTTCAGCAGCCTCACCGTAAGCGATATCAAGCTTACCACGCTTGTTTAAAGCGATTTCAAGACGGTTATCGTAGTATACGTGGATACCTGTTGAAGCGTACTTCATATCAGCACCATCAATTACAATATCAACAGCCTGGTTCTCAGCAGCCTCAGCAAGTGTGATAACCTTCTTTGAAGCTGTGATTGTGGGCTTTACAGCAGAAGCTGCGATCTGGTCAGCAGAGTAGCCACCGTCTGCCTTATACTTGTCACCTTCTGCGAATGCGTTTAAAGAACAAGCAGAAGCTGCGATTGCGCCAAGAGCGATGAGAGAAGCTGCTCTCTTTAATGAATTTTTCATTTTGATTACTTTCCTTTCAAGTTAATAATAATTAATATTTATGTCTATCTGCCGCCATTATGACGGCAGAATGAACATTCGTCAATGATTAATATTTGCCCCACTCGCCGAGTACACTATTCCATGTATCTCTGCCAGCTTCCTTACCTGTCATTACTTCTGCGAAGTATGAGAGGATGAATGAAGCATCGTTTGAGCCGATTGTTCTCTGACTCTTGAGTGAAACGTAGTTAGCAGAATCGTTCTCATTGTCAACGTCAGCAAGGAATGCTGCGAAATCGTCAAGAACGGGATCAAGATTTACAAATGTGTCATTTGTAGAGAACTGTACATCTGCAGGAAGAGAACCTGTCATCATCTTAGCATACCAAGCAAGAACTACAGATGCGTCAGATGCGTCAGCCTTCATATCGAGGTCAGCGTCACCCTTAACGCCGATGTAAGCTGTAGCAGAAACGCCATAGCCATCAGCATACTTGAGAGCGTCGCCAGCCTTAGCAACTACTGTGCCGTCAGCTGCTGTGATATCCTTTGTAGCATAGAGCTGAATCTGTGCTGCAAACTGGTTAGGTGTATTGTCGTTGTTGATAAGCTCGAATACGTCAGCAGGAACATCCTTGAACTCAACTGAATCTGTGATATCAACGAGCTCGCCAGCTACGAGAACATCCTGGCCAAGAAGCTCACCGTTCTCGCCGTAGTAAAGTGTTGAGTAGTCAACGCTGTAACCGAGGGACTTAACCTGCTCGATGTTGAACTTTTCGTCAATGTCAAGGTAGAAACCAGGAACAGTCTCTGTCTTGAAGTTTACAACATACTTTGTTTCAGTTCTTGTTGTAGTTTCTGTTGAACCACCGGGTGTTGAATCTGTTGTTGTAGTTGTTGTACCACCAGGTGTTGAATCTGTTGTAGTTGTTGATGTTGATGTATCAGTATCACCAGATACAGTTACTGTTGTAGTTGTTGATGTTGATGTATCAGTATCACCAGAAACAGTTACTGTTGTAGTTGTTGATGTTGATGTATCAGTATCACCAGATACAGTTACCGTTGTAGTTGTTGATGTTGATGTATCAGTATCACCGGATACAGTTGCTGTTGTGGTTGTTGATGTATCAGTATCACCAGATACAGTTGCTGTTGTAGTTGTTGATGTATCAGTATCACCGGATACAGTTGCTGTTGTAGTTGTAGTAGTTGTTGTTGTATCAGTTGTTGTAGTTGTAGTAGTTGTTGTTACCTTTTCCTCAACGATTACTACACGCTCAATCTTCATGTCAGCTGTGCCTTCACCGCCAAATTCATGTGCAGCCTTTGTGCCGTCAGCAATAACTTCGATTGTCTTGTATACATCTACAACCTCAACGTTGTATGTAGACTCAATGTAAGTCTCAACAGCTGCTGCTTCCTTATCAGGGAACTTTGCTTCAAATGTAGCATAGCCCTTGTCAGCGGAGCTCTTGATGTCATAGAGGCTGAGAGCTAAATCTCTGCACTCCTCAATTTCGATATTGAATGAATGAGGATCAGCTATAGCGTTAACCTGCTCAAGAATTTCTGCATAGTAGTTACGGATACCTGTTTCATTTCTCCATGCCCATGCAAAAGGATTATTCTTTGTTAACTCTGCAATCTTTTCCTTTTCTGCAGCTTTATCATTTAAAAGCTTAGCAAACTCTGTACCTGTTGCAGCTTCAACAGAAGATGTTGTCATGTAAACACTCTCTGCCTTCTCCCAAGCTGTTTCCAGCTTGTCTACATAGAATGAAACTGAATCATCAATTTCCTTGTAAGCATCAGTTGTATCAATGATATCGCTGTACTTGTCACAAGTTGCCTTTGCAGTATCCTTAAGCTTATCAAAGCCCTCAAGTGCCCAGTCAATAGCACCTGTTCCCTTGTAAACTTCACCGGAAGCTGCATCAGTAAGCTCAAATGTTCCTGTAACTTCTGTGCCGTCTGCGAGACTGCTGCCATCGATAACTGCCTTGAATGTGCAGCCGATTACAGTATCAGCAAAGAAATCCTCGGGCTCGTAAAGATCATCAACGCCATATTTAGCAGCGAGTTCTCTTAAAGCACCACCGATTGTCTTTGCACCACCTGCTGTGAATGTAGGTGTGATGTTATTGAGTTTACCATCAATTACAATCTTACCGTCATCAGTAATAGTATAGTTAACGTACTCAATTTTCTCGATAAGACTTCTTGTTACTTCCTCATACTCACCTGATTTTTCAATAGCCTTTTCATAAATCTTTGTAAGGTCAAGAGTATCTTTCTTGCCAGCATTCTGTGCAAGAGCACTGCTTACTCTGCCGTTCCACTGAGAATCCTTTGTGAATACATTTCCTTCACGTGCGTAATCCTCCTCGGGAGCGATGTAGATAATGCTTGTAGCATCACCCTTGTCAAGTGTGAAAGTTTCACTTGCCGCACTCTTTACTGCTACAGGAGCTGAATAGTCTACGTATACAGCGTTTGCAACAGTAAGACACTGTGTGAGAGCAACAGGTACTGCTGAAGCAACAGCAATTGCTCTCTTGAATAATGAATTCTTCATTGTTCTATACCTCTCTATCATATTTTTTTCTCGGTTTTGAAGAATGTCCCCTTCCTTTTCCGAGATATCTTTGCCAAGGCTTAATGATATACAAAAGCCTGTCAAAAATCCATACTATCATTTTATCACACAAATACCAATAAGTCAAGATAATTCGCAGATTTTTCTGAATAAACATTGACAATTTATCGACTCTTTTTTTGTGTGTATTTCACAACCTCATATTAATACAACAACTTTATCAACATATTTGTATCGTTTTTTGTTATTTTAACACTATAATACATATAATTTTACATCTTTTTGACTATTATAACACGTTTCTGCAAAATTGTCAACTGTAAATTTTTTCCGATATTCAGCACAATTAACACTACTATTGGTTATATTTTAGTGGTATATATCTTTTTGTATACTCTCTTTAAACAAAAAAACAGGACCCGAAGGTCCTGTTTTTTGATTACTGATTATAGCTTATGAAAGTGTACCGTTGTCACGATAGTCTTCAAAGCTTTCCTTGTAATGTTCGCCAAGAGTGAGAATCCAGTTCTCATAAGCCTGACCTGACATACCTGTCATTTCGTTAGCGTAGAAGCCAAGAATCCAGCTTGCGTCAGATGCGTTGATTTCTCTCTCGAACTTTGTCTTAGCCCAATTGCCCTTGCTGTAGCAATCCAGATCTACATCAGCGAGGAATATTCCAAGGAGATCGAGTTCAGGATGTGCATTTACGATTTCATTATCAGCAGGTGTAAGTCTTAATGTTTCAAGATCTGCACCTGTCATAATTGCAGCGTAGTATGCAAGAACATTTGTAGCGTCGGATGAGTTAACAGCGTTATTAAGGTCAGAGTCGCCCTTAACGCCGATGTAAGCTGTAGCTACAACTCTTGTGCCGTCCTCGAAGTAGAGAGGCTCGCCATCATAGAATACGTTGAGCTTGTATGTGAAGTCTGTCTGTGACAGTCTGTAAGCTGCCATAGGTGTACCGCCGCCGTTTACTGTATCCTCAAATGTAACCTTTGAAGGATCGAAAGGAACAATACCGTTTTCGTCTTCAACATATTCAGCTACTACCATGTCAGCAGGGAAAGGTCTGGGATCGTGGCTGAAGAAGTAACCGTTTACTACTCCAACTGATACTGTCTCGCCGCCGCCGATTACAGTAGGTTTAGAAACTGTAGTTGTTGTATCACTGCCAGGATTTACAACGCCAGGATCTGTTGTTGTAGTTGTTGTATCACTGCTGCCAGGTGTTACTGTTGTAGTTGTTGTTGTATCACTGCTGCCAGGTGTTACTGTTGTTGTAGTTGTTGTATCACTGCTGCCAGGTGTTACTGTTGTTGTAGTTGTTGTATCACTGCTGCTAGGTGTTACTGTTGTTGTAGTTGTTGTATCACTGCTGCCAGGTGTTACTGTTGTTGTAGTTGTTGTTACAGGAGCAACTACATTAATCTTACCACCGTGAACGATAACCTTATCAGTAATATCGTTTCCGTTAGCGTCGCTTACAAACAGATCTGACATATCGATATCGTATACATCGCCGTCCTTAGCATCCTCAGGAACCTGGAATGTAAGTGTGATTACCTTTGAACCGTCAGGACCAACTGTTGCAGTACCTGAAGCATTTGCAAATGCAAATTCCTTTGTATCAATGTTCTGCTGTAATCCTGCACCGTAAGCTTCAGAACCTGTAGCTCCTACGAGCTTAACATTTCCTTCAGAGTCAATTGTGAACTGTGCACCACCAATTTCAAGAAGTGTGCCATTAGGATCGTTTACAACGAAGCTAAGTGTTACTTCCTCACCGGGAGCAGCTGTTACAGTTTCACCCTGCCATACAATAGCACCCTTCTGTACGGATACTGTTGTAGTTGTTACCTTACCAGGCTCGTCAGTTGATACTGTTGTTGTAGTTGTATCACTGCCGCCAGGTGTTGCTGTTGTTGTGCTTGATGTTACACCAGGTGTTGCTGTTGTTGTGCTTGTTGTTACACCAGGTGTTGCTGTTGTTGTAGTTGTTGTTACACCAGGTGTTGCTGTTGTTGTGCTTGTTGTTACACCAGGTGTTGCTGTTGTAGTTGTTGTTACACCAGGTGTTGCTGTTGTTGTGCTTGATGTTACACCAGGTGTTGCTGTTGTTGTGCTTGTTGTTACACCAGGTGTTGCTGTTGTTGTAGTTGTTGTATCACTGCTGCCAGGTGTTACTGTTGTTGTTGTAGTTGTTGTTGTGCCAGGCTTTGTTGTTGTAGTTGTTGTTGTGCCGGGCTTTGTTGTTGTAGTTGTTGTTGTTGTTGTGCCAGGCTTTGTTGTTGTAGTAGTTGTTGTCACACTAGGTGTTGCTGTTGTTGTAGTTGTTGTACCTGATGTTGTTGTAGTTGTTGTTGTATCACTGCTGCCAGGTGTTACTGTTGTAGTTGTTGTTGTATCACTGCTGCCAGGTGTTACTGTTGTTGTAGTTGTTGTGCCTGATGTTGTTGTAGTTGTTGTATCCTCACTTGAAACAGGCTCTTCAATAATAATCTTACCATCAATTGGAATAATCTGCTCTGTGATAAGCTTACCGTTTGTATCAGATACTTCAACGTTTGCCCATGTTACAGGAATTTCGCCTGTTGCATCAGCAGGAACATTGTATGTGAGTACCATGATTACAGCCTTATCAGCTGCTGCACTACCCTTACCGTCTGCCTGTGCAAATGCAAATTCATTTGTTTCAGCGTTGTTTGTGATAGGAGCATTGCCGTATGCTGCAGAGTTAGCGTTAACCTTATTGAAG
>JAZRCW010000075.1:0-61334 GCA_045659945.1 Ruminococcus sp.
TCTGGCAGGGTATGGGACAGAGTCCCATGCAGAGCAAAGCTCTGCGATGCGTTCAAGCGCTCTGCAAGGGGTGAATTTCAAAACAGTCCTGTGGACTGTTTTGAAAGAGGGGACGCTCTGCAAGAGAGAGCGTCCCCTTAATCCAGTTTATTTTGTCTTTTTCGACAGACTGAAATCCCACGATTTTTTCGGGGGATTTGTCATTTGATCATCTCTTTTTCGGCGGGTTGCCCTTTTTCACTATTTTGAACTGCTCCTTGCCAAGAATATGATTCTTCATTGCCACAAGGTCTGCAACCGATATATTACCGTCAGAATTGACATCGCAGAAGTTGTCCTTTTTATTCTCTATAATCGCCTTACGCATAAGTATCATGTCATAAACATCAATAACACCGTCGGAATATAAATCTCCTGTCATGAAATATTCCTCGGTAAATCCGCTTTTTCTCGGGTATATATTACTGAAAACATCAAGGGATTCAAGAGGTCTGCCGCTAAAATCAAACAACGCCTGATTATCGTATGCCGAGCCCCCTGCGGCTGTTACGGAAGCATCATACTCTGCGGCATAATCCGTTGCCCAACCTGAGCCATACTCTTCCCACAGCTTATTCTGCTCCTCCCAGGGGATATTGTTAACACCAAGCCATGCAGGCTCCCAGTAAAATACGCCTATGCCCTTTTTCCCCACATTTGCTACAGCTTGGAATACATCTGTAAGGCACTGTGCCTGTCCCTCTACGGAAATGGGATAGCGTAAATCCACATTGTCGCTGTACTGTGAAACGGCATTGCCGAAAGTATCGCCGTCCTCGCTTGTGTATGGGTAGGCAGTTTCAGCTACCATTACATATTTGTTGTATTTGTCGGCTATTCCTTTTAAAACTGCGGTAAGGTTATCCGTTATGCCGTGCCAGTAGGAATAATATGAGGCAGCAAACACATCATAATCAAGGTTACATTCAGCCATAACCTGTGCGTACCAGTCAAAATGTCCCGATGAAGGATCGGCAAAATGATGTGCTATGAGAATATTTTTATCAAAATCACGGACAGCCTTGTTTCCGCTTGAAAAAAGGTCGCAGATTTTATACATATCCTTTTCACCGCAGAAAAAGCAGTTCGTTTCATTTCCTACCTGCACCATTCCAATATCGCCGCCCTCACCCTCAATGGTTTCAAGCACCCATGTTGTATAGCGATATATCTCGGTTTTCAGCTTTTCATGGTCGTGTGGCTGCCAGTATTTCGGACGAGTCTGCTTTGCAGGATCAGCCCAGAAATCGGAATATTGTATATCCACCAGAAGCTTCATACCGTATTCTGCCGCACGCTTTCCTATTTCAGCGGCAACGTATAAATCGTTGTTTCCGCCGCCATAGGTGTTGCCATTGCTGTCATAGGGCTCGTTCCATACACGGACACGAATATAATTCACGCCTTTTTGTGAGAGAATTGCAAATATATCGTCTTTCTCTCCTCTTGAATTGTAAAATTCAACCCCTGCCTTTTCTATGGCGATTATTGAAGATATATCAACTCCCTTTATCGGCTCACCGTCGTTTATTGAGGTGTCAAAATTTTCAAACGTCACTTTCGGCATTTCTTCTGCTGCTGACGCACTGTATTCATAAGCTGTTCCAAATGCTGACAAAGCCAGAACTACAGCTGATGTAAATGAAACGATCTTTTTCAGCATAATATTACCACCTTTCGGATTATAACTGAATTATAACATACACTGTATTCAATGTCAAGAAAATTCGTGCTATTCCTATTGACAGTACAATTTTTTTGTGTTACTATGAAATTAAGGAGTGATTATATGAAATGTATCTGTATTGACCTTAAAAGCTTTTATGCCTCGGTGGAATGCGTTGAAAGGGGACTCGACCCTCTTAAAGCAAATCTTGTTGTTGCCGACAGCTCCAAAACTGAAAAAACCATTTGCCTTGCTGTAACTCCCTCCCTGAAATCTTTGGGAGTTCCCGGCAGACCACGTCTTTTCGAGGTTCATCAGATACTGAAAGGTGTAAACGAAAGACGCAGACGCTCTGCACAATACGGCAGATTCAGCGGCAAATCCACTGATATAACACAGCTTGAAGCCGATAACTCCCTTGAAGCTGATTTTATAATTGCTCCCCCACGTATGGCAAAATATATGGAGGTAAGTACAAGAATTTATGAGGTTTATCTGCGGTATATCGCTCCCGAAGATATCCACGTATACTCAATCGATGAGGTATTTATTGATGTAACATCGTATCTTGAAACTTATAAATGTACTGCACATCAGCTGGCAATCGCTATGATACGCGATGTACTCCGCGAAACAGGAATTACTGCAACGGCAGGCATAGGCACAAATCTTTATCTGGCGAAAATTGCTATGGATATAGTAGCAAAGAAAATGCCTGCAGATAAGGACGGTGTACGAATTGCGGAGCTTGATGAAATGAGTTACCGTCAACAGCTGTGGGAACATCGCCCTCTCACTGATTTCTGGCGGATTGGAAAGGGTATCTCCCGTCGTCTTGAAAATTCCCATATGTATACAATGGGCGATGTTGCGGAGTGTTCCGTATACAACGAGGACAGGCTGTACAAACTTTTTGGAGTAAATGCAAAACTGCTCATCGACCACGCATGGGGCTGGGAGCCGTGTACTATAGCTGATATCAAGTCATATAAGCCGAAAGCACACAGTATAAGTCAAGGGCAGGTGCTGTCCCGTCCGTATACCTTTGACGAGGGAAGTATAATCGTCCGTGAAATGTCGGAGCTGCTTGTTCTTGATCTTGTTGACAAGGGACTTGCCGCTGACCAGATTGTGCTGACCGTGGGGTATGACCACACTGAAATTCCCGAGGATTTTGAGGGTATCATGGAATATGACCACTACGGCAGAAAACTCCCGAAACAGGCTCACGGTTCAAAAAATCTGGGCGAATATACTTCATCAACGAAGAAAATAGTTTCAGCTATGGCGGAGCTTTACGCTGAAATTGTTGACAGACGGCTGCTTGTTCGGCGAATGTACGTTGTGGCTAATCACGTTGTATATGAGCGTGATTTGCAGAAAAACGAATACATTCAGCTTGATTTGTTCTCCGACTGGGATAGTGTACAGGCTGAACAGGAAAAGCAGGAACAGGAAAAACAGCGTGAAAAGGCGATACAGCAGGCAATGTTAGGCATAAAGAAAAAGTATGGCAAGAACGCCATACTCAAAGGCTTGAATTTTGAGGAGGGTGCAACCTCCATTGAGCGTAACGGACAAGTGGGAGGACATAAGGCATGAGCGAACGATATAAAGATATAATCAACCTGCCGCACCATGTGTCGGATAAACGACCACAAATGAGCAACTACGACAGAGCAGCACAGTTTTCACCCTTTGCGGCTCTTACGGGATTTGACGATGAAATCGACGAAGCGGCACGGCTTACTGACTGCCGCCCCGAACTGACCGAGGACGAGCTGAACAGCCTTGATGCCGCTATACAGCAGATTTCGGAGCTTGACAAGCCGCTTATCGCTGTGACTTATTTCGTTCCCGATGTCAATAAATCAGGCAGCTCCTACAGAGTATACACAGGAAACCTCCGATTCCTTGATTTGGGTGAGGGGAAACTGAAATTTGTTGATGATAGCGTGATTCTGCTTGGGGATGTGGTAAAAATTATACTTTTAGATGGATAATGATTTTTTTGAAACAATATCCCTTGACCTTTTCCAAAAAATATGTTATGATGTATAATAGGAAAATATCGGAATAAGAAAGGGATAATATGAAATTCAATGAACTCAATCTTTCGCAGGATATTCTGCGAGCAGTGGAGGAGCTTGGCTTCTCCGAAATGACACAGATACAGGAGGAAAGTATTCCCCTCCTTGTGCAGGGAATGGACGTTATCGGACGTTCCAACACGGGAACGGGAAAAACCGCCGCATTTGGTATTCCAGCCGTTGAGTCAATTACCGACTCCGACAAAAAATCCGTGGCTGTGCTTATCCTCTGCCCCACCCGTGAGCTTGCCATGCAGGCTTGCGAGGAAATACGCAAATTCGCAAAATATAAGCGAAATGTAAAGGCTTGTGCAGTATACGGCGGTGCAAGTATGGAACGACAGATTATGGAGCTGAAACGTGGTGCAAATATCGTTATCGGAACTCCAGGTCGAGTTATGGACCATATCCGCAGACGCACCCTCAAACTTGAAAACCTCCGCACAGTTATTCTTGACGAGGCTGATGAAATGCTGAATATGGGCTTCCGTGAGGATATAGAGGCTATTCTCGCAGATGTCCCCGAGGAAAGACAGACTGTGCTTTTCTCTGCGACTATGCCCCCTGCAATTCTTGCTATTACTGAAAAATATCAGCGTGACCCTGTGCAGGTCAAGATAAAATCCGCACAGAAAACAGTAGAACTCATAGATCAATACTGGTTTATGACGGCTATGGGCAGAAAAACCGACGCTCTGAAACTTCTCCTTGCAGCATACTCCCCCGAATCGGCTATGGTATTCTGCAACACCAAGAAAATGGTTGATGAGCTTACCGAGGATCTAGCAAAAAGCGGTATACGCGTTGCAGGACTTCACGGCGATATGAAGCAGGCACAGCGTACACAGGTAATGAACAGCTTCAAGTCAAAGACCACAGCCGTTCTCGTTGCTACAGACGTTGCCGCAAGAGGTATTGACGTAAGCGGAATTGACGCTGTTTTCAACTACGATTTGCCCCAGGATAACGAGTACTACATCCACCGTATCGGCAGAACAGGCCGTGCAGGACAAAAGGGTGCGGCTTACACTCTTATTACAAGCCGCCGTCAGCAATACGACCTTAAGGATATTGCACGATACACAAAGGCTGAAATTACAGAACTTCCCCTCCCCGACAAGGAGGATATAATCTCTGCAAAAACAGAGGCCATAATTCGTGAAATTGAGGCTATGCCAAAGGCTGCGGAAGAAGTAACGGATATACTGGAGCGACTTGCCGCAAGAGGTATTGACTACCGTGAGGCAGCCGCAAGACTTATTGGCGGCAGACTTGCAAAGGAGATTGAGAGCCTCCCCGAATTTGATATGCCCAAGCCGCTGAAAAAGGGCGGACGTAAGGGTGCTGATACAGTTAAAATTGATTTGAGCATAGGCAGAAACAAGCGTATTGCCCCAAATTTCATTCTCGGAGCACTTGTTGATGCAACGGGAATGTCGGGACAGGATTTCGGTAAGATTGATATATTCGACAATCATACAACCGTTGAAGTTCCCGAGGCTGAAATGGACTATATCCTTGACAGCACAAATTCTATGAGAATAAACGGCAATAAGGTGGAGGTCAAGCTGTACAAGGGCGGCTCAAAGGAAAAGCCAATGGGCAGGGATAAGTCAGGCAGAGATAAATCCCGCGGATTTGACAAGAAAGGCAATAAGCCCGACCGCAGAAAGGCCGCATACGGCAGCCGCAAAAAGGCTGATGTATTCGGAGATTACACTCCCGACCGACGCAAACGCACGAAAAAACGCCACTGATTCAAGGAGGATATGAAATGAAAAAAGCATTGCCAAAGAAAAAGAAGCCCATAATCTTAAGAATTCTTATTCTGCTCCTTGCAGCACTTATGGTTGTTGGTGCGGTTATTATGCCGTTTTTGATGTGATAATGCAAATAAAGAGGGTATCTGAAAAAAGATACCCTCTTTTTATCTGATATATTTATCAAGCACACTGTCCGACAATTCAATCACATCGGATTTCACTTTTTTCTGTAGCATATCCCAATTTGGACAACGTGAGGACGTATTGTGTGCATCGCTTCCGAATACAAAGCGTTCACACTCGCTTATGACACGCTTGGCAATTTTCTTTTCTCTCCAGCTTGCAAATGCCTCGTTGTTTATTTGCAGTATTGCGTCTGTTGAAAGTATAGTTTCAATTTCATCCTTACTGTAATAAGGCAGATAACGATGAACATGAGCCAGAATAACCACAAGATTATGTTCAGCTGAAATATTGTAAATTTCCTCTGACATCCATTTTGAATAAGGGCGATACGGAAGCTCCAGCAAAATAAGATTTGTTCCCTCAATCGCAAGCTTTTCAATATCAGGCAGTTCAGATATCCCATGTTCAATTGATACCTCCGCACCGAGAAATACGTTTTTCACAGACAGACTTTTCTTTATCTTTTCATATGCGGAATTTCTCTTTGTAATAAAATCCGCAACGGATTTTTCACGGTGGGAATAAAAATGCGGAGTTGCAACAATTCGCTCTATCCCCTGCTCTTTCATCATTTTAACCATTTCAAGAGATATTTCTGTGTTCTCTGCTCCATCGTCAATTTTCGGAAGTATGTGGCAATGATAATCTGTACGCATATATTTACCTCTTTCATAAAAATACCGCACAAATTATGTGCGGTATTTTTTTATTTCTTTTCGTCTTTCTTTTCATCATCTTCGGGTTCAGCCTTTACTCCATAATAGCCGTAACCTTTTTTGTAGTAATAACTGCCCTTGGAATAATACTTTCCTCTATGCTTTATTTTAATACCATTAATAATAAATCCGAGTACATTAATCTGTGCAAAATTCATTTTCTTTATTGCATTATCGATATCGTCGTTTGTAGTTTTAGCATAGCGGAGAACCATTACAATTCCCGATACCTTATTCGAAAGCTCCATTGCATCGGTTACAACATTTACGGGAGCCGTGTCAATGATTATGATATCATACTGCTCATTAAGCTTTTCCATAATATCATCCATATTCTTTGAAGCAAGAAGCTCCGAAGGGTTAGGAGGAATAGGGCCTGCTGTCATAATATCAAGGTTTTTCACGATACTTTTCTGTATACAGTCTTCAAGATTATTCATCTTGCTTATCGCAGTTGAAAGTCCCTTTTTGTTTTTCAGACCGAATATCTTATGCTGCATTGATTTACGCATATCAGCGTCAATAAGCAGTGCTTTCTTTCCGCTTTCCGCCATTGCAATGGCAATATTTGCAGATGTTGTTGATTTTCCCTCGCCTGGGTTTGCAGAAGATACTGCAAATATTTTCTTATCGTCAGTTGAAAGGGCAAATGAAATATTTGTACGGATTGACTTATAGCTTTCAACTACGCTGAATGGTACATTTTTATCATTAAGCTTTACGTAATCAGTGCTGTCATAGCCGTTCTTTTTTTCGTACTTCTTCTTTTTCTTCTTTTTCTTATCGGATTCAAACTGCTGAATTTCGCCGATAATAGCCTTGTTATACTTATTATTTATAAAATCGGGATCCTTAACAGTATTATCAAAGAAGTCAACAACAAAGATAATAAGTGCTGTGAGCATAAAGCCTGCCACCATGCCGAGAAGTGTATTCTTCATGGTATTCGGTGCAACAGGGGTATTATATACCTTTGCCTTATCAATAGTATTGATAGAACCTACACCAACTGCATCCTTAACAAATTCAGGTGCAACACTTGTAAGATTGTTGCATATAGAAGCGGCAACTTCTGCATTTTTTGCTGTAGCCTTGATGTTTACCGCAGATGTATCTGTAACTGAACTAATCGAAAGGCATGAACGGATTGAAGTGGGATTTATTCTGCCGTTAAGATAGCTGAAATTCTGCTTCAATGTATATTCGTCGTACTGATTGTTTAACATATCACCGACTGCATTCATTACAGCGTCATCTTTCAATACCTCCATATAGGTATTTACAAGCTGCTTTGAATTGCTGATATTATTCTGCCCGTCAACGCCCTCCGATACGCCGTAATAACTCTGTACATACATTGTTATATGCGATGAATATTCAAGTGGAAGCATGGTCTTGGAAATACCGAACGCCGCAGCTCCTCCTAAAAATGTAACAAGAAGAATAATCCAGATTTTACTTAACAAAAGTCGTATTAAGTCCTTTATATCAATTGTTTCTTCCATATATATATATATATCCCCTTTCGGAAAATTCAGATGTGTCCTATAATTTATACACTTATAAAATAATTATATCACCTTTAAATATGTTTGTCAAGCAAAATAGCGTTTTTTTGGTCTTTATACCAATCCTTTTAATTCCAGTAGACAAAAGTCTACTGGAATTTAGCTGTCAAAGACAGCGTAAGGAATTGTATGAGACAGCAATTAGCGAAGCTAATTGTAGCCTGCTTTGCAGGTGTTTTCAATAAATCCTGTGTCTACAGGATTTATTGAAATTAGTATTACAACCAAATATCCATATAACGACCTATTATAGACTTCATAGCTGCATTTATTGTCACTTGAAAAAGTAAATAACTTCAAGAAAAAAATTAAAATACCTATTGACAAATCTTAAAAAATGTGTATAATAATAAGTGTACTAAATCGCATAGTACACTCAACGCAGCAATGAATGCAGATTGAAAGGAAGGATTTTTATGAAAAAATTTCTGAAAAAAGCGAACAGGGGGTTGATTCTCGGCGGCATACTTATTGCAGGCGTTACTGTATATGTAATAGCTGATCTCAATAAATTCAAGGAAGAAAAGCCGCTTATCCAGCAGACTATTACAGAATATGCCGATGCCGTTGAAAAATTCAACATCACCCCCGAGAAATACAGAGAATACAATTTAAAATACAACAAGGAAGATGCACAGAAACTTATAGCGGAATTTAACACATTCACAGATGAATACTGGCTTGGCGGAGTTGAAAACAACGAAGATTTACTCACATTCTATTACGTCAAGAATGACTTCAAAAACTCCATGAATCAACTCGTTGAAAATCAGCAGAGAGGATACATAACAGAGTTTGAAGTAGATCTGACAAATTGCAGAATCAGCAAAGACGGCCCCGATGCCGCTCTTGTAACCTGCACAGCTAATATTTTCTTTGTGGGCACCGAAAACAGTGCTGTTATTACTCCCACAGGATATGATGCACATTACACATTCTTCGACGATGAAAGTCCCGTTGAACCAAGAGTTATGCAGACAACTTTCTCACAGGAATGTACGTTCTTTATGGAAAGAAAATCCGCAGATTGGAAGATTACAAAATGCGAGACATTTAACAACTACGATATAAACGTTTCACCTGTTACAAAGGATTCCAAATCCGACAGCAAGGAATAAGAAAGGAGCAGCTTTATGGAAGAAAATATCAAAGTAAATGACGGCACAGCAAAAACGGCTGCCCTCAAAATAAAAAATCTCAATAAAACTCTTGGCAGACGACATATTCTCCATGACATAAGTTTTGAAGCATATGAGGGAGAAGTTTTCGGCTTCCTTGGTCCAAATGGTGCAGGAAAAACAACTACCATCAAGCTTATAACGGGACTCCTTAATATTGATGAGGGAAGCATTGAAATCGGCGGCTACAATCTGAATAAGCACTATGAAAAGGCTCTCGGAAACATTGGCGGAATTGTTGAAAACCCTGAAATGTATAAGCATATGACGGGTATGGATAATCTGAAACAGTATGCCCGTATGAGAGACGGAGTTACGCAGGAGAGAATTGACGAAGTTGTAAAGCTTGTGGGACTCTCAAACCGTATTAATGAGAAAATCAAGCGTTATTCCCTCGGTATGCGTCAGCGTCTTGGCGTAGCACAGGCACTTCTCCACCGTCCCAGACTTCTCCTCCTTGATGAGCCTACAAACGGACTTGATCCAGCAGGTATCAAGGAACTGCGAGATATACTCAAAAAGCTCGCCCACGAGGAAAATATCTGCGTACTCGTTTCAAGTCACCTCATGTCTGAAATGGAGCTAATGTGTGACAGAGTCGGAATTATCAACAATGGAAAAATGATCGGTGTTTATACTGTTGAGGAAATGATTCGTGAAAATACAGGCGATATTTCAGAATATATCTACAACGTGGACAACGCTGAAAAGGCTGCGGCTGTACTTAACGGCATTGAATACACGGTTACAGACGATACTCATATTGAAGTTGCATTCAGCGGTGAAAATATACAGGATAAGCTTGCGGAGCTGAACTGTAAGCTTATAGAAAACGGTGTTAAGCTTTATACCGTTACTCCAAAGGAGAAAAAGAAGCTTGAAGATGTATTTATTGAGATTACACAGTCGGGAGGTGTTCAGATTGGCTAAAATGCATAAGCTGATTCAGAACGAATATATTAAGACATGGAAAAAGATATCAACCAAGATATTATTTATCATTATTGCAGTAAGCGTAATCGGACTTATGGGGCTGTGCAAAATAGTACAGTTCACTATAGACAGCGAGTTTGAATACATTTATGAAAGCGGCATTGACTACAACTACGAAATCAATGAAGCCGAAAGAATGAAGTATAAGGGCTATGAAACCGATATAGAAATGTATACTTTCATAATGGACAACGAATTTAAAGCCGGTGACTGGAGAACATCCGCTGTTCGTGAAGCTTATGCCTATGAAGTCGGAGAAAGAGGCAATCTTGTGTATACATATACACAGGAAGAAAGAATTAACCTCCTGCAAATTATAAAAAGCAACGACTGGAAGATGTACTGTAACAGTATGCTGAATAACTTGCGTAAACAGAAATTACCGGAGGCTTATTTCTGGGAGTATCAGTATCGTTTAAGTAAGGATATTCCGTTACCCACCAATACAAAAGAGCGTTTCACTTATCCAAATGATGTTATAGAAAATATTGCGTCGGCAAAAATAACTCTTGCTGATATGAATAAATACGGTGGTGCATCTGATAACGACATTAAAGCAACAGAAGATATTATTACTCTCGGTATGTACCGACTTGAAAATGATATCAAGCTTAACGTAGCTGAAAATACAAATCTCCTTGAATCAATGTCAGTCAATTTCTGGGTGGCATTATGTCAGTCCGCTTCACTTATAACTATCGTGGGCGTTCTTATCATTATAATCGCAGGCAGTACCATTGCAAATGAATTTTCACAGGGCACAATCAAATTTCTGCTTATCAACCCCGTAAAACGCTGGAAAATTCTTGTATCAAAGTATGCTATGTGCCTTTCAATGGGATTTTTAATGATAATCTTCCTTTTCGTCCTGTCTGTGCTGTTTACAATGTTATTCTTTGGAACAGAACATATGAACTGCACTTATCTTAAGATTGCAGACGGCGTTATAACAAGCAAGAACGGTTTTGTATATGTGTTCGAAAACTATATGTTCAGAAGCGTAGAAGTACTTGTTATGGCAACTCTTGCTTTTGCTATTTCTTCTCTTGCCAAAAGCTCTGCTATGTCTATCGGCATTTCACTTTTCACAATGCTTTCAGGAAATTCTATTGTTTCTATTTTGAAGAAAGAGCTCAATCAGGACTGGGTAAGATATTTTGTATTTGCAAATACAGATTTCAGTACAATAATTAATGGTACATCCTATTTTTCAAATCACACACTTCCTTTTGCCATAGGAGTTGTAGCTGTTCATCTATTTGTATTCTTCCTCATTGCATGGGACGGATTTACAAAGCGTGAAATATAAACAAAAACCACTGTCGGTTCAAACATCCGACAGTGGTTTTTTTGCTGAAAATATTATGATAATCTCTTATTTTTTCTTCTGAACTTTTTTAGTTTTTACTTCTTTTTTCTCCGCAGGTACTTCACGACAGCTTTCGGGAAGATAATCTTTTGTATCAGACGACATATTCTTTCCCTCAAGACGGTATGCAATAAATTCATTGAGAAGCGAATAAAGCACCGCAAACACGGGAACACCAAGTATCATGCCTGCAAAGCCAAATAATCCACCGCCTACAAGAATTGAGAAAAGCACCCAGAATGCAGAAATACCCGTTGTCTGACCGAGTATCTTCGGACCAATAACATTTCCGTCAAGCTGCTGTATAATAAGTATAAGTATAAGGAAAGGTATAACCTGTTTAGGAGCAGCCACAAGAAGCAACAGTGCACTTGGTATCGCACCGATAAATGGTCCAAAAAATGGTATAACATTTGTAACGCCAACAATAACGGAAATCAGAACAATAAAATCGAACTTCATAACTGTCATGCACACAAAGCAAAGACAGCCAATAATAATTGAATCAACAATTTTTCCCGATATAAAGCCGCTTATTGAGCTATTTGTCTGTGCACATACACGAAGAATTGTTCCTGTAGTCTTTGACGGCAGAATACCATAGACTATCTTTTTCATCTGTGCCTGAAAATGCTCCTTGCCGTAAAGGAGATATACCGCAACAATTATACCAATTAGTATATCTTTCACCATGACAATAAAGCTCAATGTACTATCTGTTATCTTAACCATAATATCTCCGACCTTCGGAGCAATATTATTGGCAAACTCCATAAGTGCCTTTTCAATATTGTCAAACTGATCGCTTACAATTGTCAGCAGTTCAGGATACTTCACAAGAAATGAGTCAATCCACTTTTCGAAGTTATTTATGTAAGTACTGAAATTATTGATAATTGTAGTTATACTCTCAATAACCTGCGGCAGGATTATAGCTCCAAGAGCTGCAATTACTGTAAGGAATATTATCATAGCCAAAAACAGCGACAATATTCTATTAATCTTGAAATGGGGTTTATTCTTCTCAATAACCTTTGCAAGCCGTTTTTCAAACCATTTCATTATAGGGTTTACGAGATATGCAATAACTATGCCCCATATTATAGGAGAAAGAATTTTTGTCAGCTTCCTGACGAAATCGCCTATAACCGTAAAATTGAACAATACGGCATATATCAGTATGCATACCGAAAAGGTAATTATGGTATAGACGGATATAGTTGTGTATTTTGAGTTCCAGTTTATTTTCATCGGCTCACTCCTTTTGGTTGATACATTAATTATATCACATTTCTGATTACATTGCAAGTTCAAATATTGCGAAAATATTTGTGGTTATTGTGTAATTGACAATAAAGACGTTTTGTGATATAATGTTAAAAGTTATTCATCAGGAGGTAAACAATGCTTTCAATTAGTGAAAAAAAGTCGAATTTTTTCTTACTGCCAGCAATAGGGGCAATAATCGGCATGGTGCTGTTCTGTATAATCTACGGAACAGAAATAATAAATCCCACATACGTTGAGTGGATTACAAGCAGCAGCGGTGATATTGTACAGCATTATCTTGGCTGGGTATACTACAGAAATTCTTCATGGGGATTCCCATTGGGATTGATAGAGGGACTAACTATGCCCGATTCAATATCATGTATATACACCGACAGCATCCCTTTATTTGCACTGTTCTTTAAAATATTATCCCCGATTTTGCCCGAAACCTTTCAATATGCGGGAATATGGGGATTATTCAGCTTTGCAATGCAAGGATTTACTTCCGTGATACTATTACAGAAATTCAGTAGAAATCCTTTTTTCTGCCTCCCTGCAAGCCTTTGTTATATAGTATCTCCCACTATATTACAGCGTTTATACGGTCATGATTCCCTTTCGGCTCACTGGCTGATAATTTTAGCCTTGATTTTATGGGCATATCAGAGTCACAAATGGAAGCATAAATTCACTTCCATTTTACTATGGGCAATACTCGTAATCATTGCCGCTTCAATTCATATGTACCTCTGGGCAATGGTCTGCATGATTATGATTGGCTCATTTATAACCTATCTCATAAAAAATAAAAAAATCGGCTATATACTGATATGCGGCTCTGTTTGTGTTGTATGCTCCTTTATTACAATGTTTTCATTCGGTGCTTTTCATATAAACAGCGGTTTTACCGACGGCGGACTTGGTCTGTACAGTTCAAATCTGAACACATTCTTTAATTCCATGGGGAATAGTACTTTCTTAAAAAAACTGGAACACTTCGACGGTCAGGGCGAGGGCTTCGGATATCTTGGACTGGGAATGATAACGGCAGGTGTTATTGCTTTCGGCGTAACCATATACTATCTGTGCAGAAATAAAAACTTCAAGGCACTCATAAAAAAATACAGAGCATATATAATCGGTGGAATAGTTGTTTTCATAGCGGCTCTTGATATTGCTGTAAGTCCCGATATTACGTTAAACGACAATGTATTGCTCGCACGTGAATATCCGCAGATTGTCATATCCGCCCTATCTGTTTTCCGTGCATCGGGCAGATTCATATGGATATGCAATTATTTATTGTATACCGTTATATTTATGGCTTTATCAAAGATACACAGGAAAAAGATTATGTGTATACTGATATCCGCAATTTCACTTGTGCAAATGGCTGATATGTATGAAATGATGAAAAAAGAAAATAAACGATACAATAAAAAAGTTGAATACGTTTTACCGCTGTATTCGGAGGAATGGCAGGAAGTACTGGAGGGAGTAGCAGAAATAAGATACGTCCCCCTGCCACCTGACCACAGAGGCAGAAAGGAATATATGAAACTTGGCGTATATGCAAGTGAAAACGACATACCAATGAGCAGTTTTTACTGTGCAAGAGAAGATTATGCGGCTATGTCTGAATATTCCGAAAATTCCCTGCTTGAACTGGAAAACGGCGGTGGTCGTAAAGATGTGCTGTATGTCTTTTTTAATGAAGAACGCATACCCCGTGATAACGAAAATCTGAAAATCTATGAAATGGACGGCATTACGGCAGGAAGAATAACTGAAAACTGATAACACAAAACGCAGTACCCGAAAAATCGGATACTGCGTTTTTTATGGCATGTTATCACAAAGTTTTTGCACGGATTTTCGAGCATAATTTTGCAGATAACAAGGCAAAAATATGCAGGCGTGCTGTCGCACGGCAAATATTTTTAACGCAGTTATCGGAAAAATTTGCCGAAAATACGGGTGAGCGACTTTAGTGTCAACACGCCCTAATCAAGCAACCCCATTTCCTTTTTCTTTTCAAGAATGCGGATTACGCTTTCATCTATTCGTTCCTCGGTTAATTCGCCCGATTCTACGGCCGCCTTGACTCCGTCTATCGCAACACGCAAGTCGTTAGGCATGAGAATAACATCAACACCTGCTTTAATGGACATTATAGCCGCTTCGTCGCTTGTATATGTGTTTGTAACAGCTCCCATAGCCTGTGAATCGGAAATAATTACCCCCTCAAATCCAAGCTTTTCTCTTAACCAGTCAGTCACAACCACAGGCGACATATCAGCAGGAAGATTATCCCCTGCCGCTGTCATCACCTGATGACCAACCATTACAAAATCCGCACCAGACTCAATTCCGCCCTTGAATGCAGGAAATTCCGTTATTTCAAGTTCTTCAAGAGTTCTGTCAATCTCAACAGTTTCATAATGAGTATTTCCCGTTCCTGCTCCGAGTCCCGGGAAATGCTTTAACGTGGAAGCTACATTCTGGGATTTGAAGCCTCTCATTATAGCCGCACACATATCAGATACAACGAGTGGGTCATTGCTGAAAATTCTGTTTCCAAGTTCATTTGTTTCGCTTATTCTTACATCGGCAACAGGGGCGAAATTCACGTTAAAGCCATAATCCGAAAGATATCCCCCGATTGTTCTGCCAGCTTCATAGGTTGTGCTGTAGTCGTTAAGCTTTCCGTAATAGCTCATATTTTCAACGGGAGTTTTCCACAGCATTTTCTGCACTCTTGTTACAGCACCGCCCTCCTCGTCAACAGCCTGAAAAAGTCCGATACCGTTATTGTATTCAGCCGCCATTTCCTGCGACTCACTGAGCAAATCACGCAACTGCTGATCCCAGACTATATTCGCCTCAAAATAGATATATCCGCCTATGGGGTATTCCTCATAGCATTTTTTATAATAATCGTCTACATATGTAAGAGTGTCATAATAATATGTCGTCTTTTCAGGGACTGCAATAAACATCTGACACACTTTCTCATGAAGATCCATTTTTTTGAGTTTTCTCTCTACTTTCGGGGAAATACTGTTTCCCTCGGTAGGTGCTTGTGTAGGAGCTTCTGTTGCAGCTTCAGTTGCCTCCTCAACCTCTGTAGTTTCCACAGAGGGAACGCTGACAGGAGAAAATTCAATAATCTCCTCATTCTCCTTACAGCCGCTTAATAAAATTGATAAAAGCAATACGGGTAAAATTATTTTTTTCAACGCAATCCCTCATTTCTTCTTACGTCTATTACACCTAATATATTCAAACGCCGCATTCTCCCCTTTTTCAGCAAGAAGCGTAAGGAGAAATTCGAGTCTTTCCTCTGTTTTCGGGTGGATTAATCTTGTACCCTTTCCGTTGAGGAAGTACTCCAGCGGACATCTGTCGTTGTAGTCCTTCTTTTTATATATTTTAGATGCGGCAACTCTGTCGCAGAACATTTCATAAATGTATTCATCAGGCATAGGAACAGCCTCAAGCTTTTTCGTTTTCATGGAATAATCCGTCCAATATTCAAAGTGATGACGGTTTCTTCCCTTGTGATGAAGCCATGCCTTGGAGTAGCCGCTGACTTCCCTTTCACGCTCGTTAGGACTTCTCATTCCCTGATAATATTTCACTCCCGAAAAGAACTCCGTGGGAGAAAACTTCGATAAATCGTGAAGAAGTCCACGCTTTACTATGCCAGCCTTAAAACAGTGAATCATAACCATATTCCTGTGACTCATGACCGTACTGAAATGTCCAAAAAAATTCTTAATAAACAAATCCCAAGGCACTCCTTATTTTATATCAAGCACACTGTCTTTTTCAATCAGTCTGCCGCTGATAATTCTTCTTCCCTCGGTATAATCGGGATTTTCAAGCTTTTTCAGCATAAGCTCAACAGACTCCGCCGCCATTTTCATAAGGTCAACTTCAACTGTTGTAATTGCAGGTATACATATATTTGAAACGGTATAATTATCATATCCCACAACGGAAATATCCTCGGGGACACGCACTCCCTTTGATTTAAGGGCAGCAATTATTCTAAACGCCGTTTCATCGCTGTTACACACAAAAGCTGTAGGCATCTCTGCAGGGAAATCAATATTATCAAAGAGTATACCCATTTCGTCACGGTCCTCAAGAACCCATTCCTTTTTATAGATAAGATTGTTTTCCATAAGGCACTTTCTGAAACCGAGATAACGGTCATTAATACTGCTTGTAGTGTTGAGTGAACCTACAAAGCCGATATTCTTATGACCTTTTTCCACGAGGTAATCAGTTACCATATATCCTCCGTGGTAGCTGTCGGAGTTTACCGAGTCAACGTCACAGCGGCTTACATAGAAATCCACGAAGAGAAGCGGAATTTCGATTTTGCTCAACGCCATGGCATAATCACGGTTCAGCTGTCCGATAACAATTGCACCGTCAACTCTGCTGTCCATAACAGACGATGGAAGAACAATATTTTTTTCATTTTCTCTTGATATACTCTCGTAGACCATTACAACATTCGCCGCAGAAAGTTTATTTGAAATATTAGCAGTAAGCTCCCAGTAAAAAGTACCCATAGAGCCAATAAAGCGTTCAGAGGTGAGAATAGCTACACTTTTCCCAATCTTCTGGAAGTCAGTTTTCTTTTTGCCGCCTGTATTTGACGGTTTATAGCCCATTTCCTCCGCTGTTTTACATATCAGCTGTCTTACCTGTTCACTTACGCCGTCCCTGCCTGCAAGAGCATTGGACACTGTAACAACGCTTACTCCCAATTTTTCAGCGATATCAAGCATACGTACACCATTTTTCATACATAACACCTTCATAATTCCGTCAAGACGGTAATTTCTTTGCAGTTTCACACCTGCATAATATACACTTAAATTATACCATATTTTAAGCAAAAAATAAAGTGCTTTTGAAATTTTTGTTAATTCCGATAATTTCAACAAATAATTGAGGTGATATTGTACAAAACATCAAAAACCGCATATATCCGACAAGGGATATATGCGGTTTTTGATGCAATCAGTCGATTAAACGTCCTTTAGGCAGATATGGATAAAGCTCATCATAATCCTCGGAAATCGTTTCCTTTGAATTGTTTGCAGGAATAAGCCCAGTCATATCATTCCACGAAGCAGCAGGACAAACATATTCCAAACCGTCATTATAGGGTTCCTTAACGGGAATTTTTCTTTCTTCCATGATAAATACTCCTTTCACATTGCAAAATTATTATCTGCAAAATTATATAAAATAAACTCGTTCAGTACAAATTAAAACAGGAAACAATTTCAAAATCAAGCAAACGAAGCTGTTTTGATATATATACAAAAATTATTTTACCATAAATTTCATCAGTTTATCGCAATATTTGCATCGAACCAACGCAATTATGTATTTTTTGCTAATTTTTCCTTTTACTTGACATATTCATTTTATAATGCTATAATATAAACAAGCTGCATCCTCTCAATATGCAAAACAATCAGCAATCTACATGATAACTGCAGCTGAATAAACCCTCAAAGGAGCTGTAAATCAAATGAAGTTTTCCGACGGCGTTATTAAAAAAATGCTTTTAGCATTTTCTGACGCATTTATTGTTATTTTTTCAGCACTGATAACTAACTATATATTGTCTTTTTCCAACAGCATGCTTTCTTCAAACGAAATGCTTATCCCCATTATTACAGGTACTGTCTGCTGTTTATTGTTCCTCTACATATCGGGGGCATACAGCAAGCTATGGCGACATTCACGTAAACGTGATTACACCTGTTGCCTGTGGGGTGCCGCCTGCGGTATCGCTTCAATGTGGCTTTTCCACCTGCTTTCAACAGGCGAAATGCTCTCCCCTGCTTTTACAGCAATACATGGTATTATTTCCGTAATCGGAGTTTTCTCACTCCGAATTATTCTTCATAAATTTTCAAGCACAAAGACAAAAAAATCCAGTTCTTCGTCCAACGCTCCACGTACTATGATTATCGGCGGCGGACGAGCCTGCAAAATGATTCTCGAAGAAATAAGGAGCTCCCACGAGAGAAACGAAAAAGAAAACCCTGCTTTTCTCTATGAGCCTGTATGTATAATTGACGACAACAAGGCAAAAATCGGCAGTTCTCTTGACGGTATTGATATCGTAGGTACAACAGATGAAATAGACAAATTCTCCAAGGAGTATAATATCGACCTCATCATTGTTGCTATTCCGTCATGTATCGGAGATGAGCGTACACGTATTCTCAAGCTTTGTCACAAAACAGGAATAAAAACCCGTGAACTGCCATTTATCGGCAACCTCATTTTCGATGAAAACAATCCGCTTCTCAACCAGATGCACGAAATCAATTTTGAAAAGCTTCTCGGTCGTCCCCCTGTTACATTCAATCACGAGGAAGTACAGGACTTTATTAGCGGCAAAGTATGCATGGTAACAGGCGGCGGCGGTTCAATCGGTTCAGAGCTTGTACGTCAGATAGCAAGATATAACCCTAAAAAGATTATTATTGTGGATATCTACGAGAATAACGCATACGAAATTCAGCAGGATCTGAAAATGAAGTATAACGGTGAGCTTGATTTGACTGTGCTTATAGCCTCCGTTCGTGACTACTACCGTATGAATCAGATTTACCTCAAGTACAAGCCTCATGTTGTATTCCATGCAGCCGCACATAAGCATGTTCCTCTTATGGAGGATTCGCCTATGGAAGCTATCAAAAACAATGTAATCGGTACTTTCAATGTGGCAAGCCTTGCACAGTTCCATAAAATTGAAAAATTCGTTATGATATCCACTGATAAAGCGGTAAATCCTACAAATGTCATGGGAGCGTCAAAACGCTGCTGCGAAATGATTGTACAATACTTCGCACAGCAGCACGACGGCCCTACAGAATTTGTTACTACCCGTTTCGGAAATGTACTGGGTTCTAACGGCTCTGTTATTCCGCTTTTCAAGAAGCAGATTGAGCAGGGGAAACCCGTTACAGTTACACATCGTGATATCATCAGATATTTCATGACAATCCCAGAAGCTGTAAGCCTTGTATTGCAGGCAGCTTCTATAGCACAGGGCGGAGAAATCTTCGTTCTCGACATGGGTAAGCCCGTTAAAATTGTTACTTTAGCAGAAAATCTCATTCGCCTTTACGGCAAGGAGCCATATACCGATGTACCTATTGTGTTTACAGGTCTCCGACCGGGCGAAAAAATCAAGGAAGAGCTTCTCATGGATGAAGAAGATTTGGAAAAGACACGCAACAAGCTTATTTTCATCGGTAAGCAGATTGAAATTGACGATGATACATTCCCGACACGTCTGCGAACCCTGCGTGATGCCGCTGAAAAGAATGATGAATCCACTGCAATTCAGGCTCTCCATGATATGGTGCCCACTTTCATAACACCTGAAGAATTCAACAGCAAAGAAATAAGAAAAAAGAAAATCAAAAAGCACCAGCCTGCATAATAAATTATAAAGCGTTGCTACGAGTGATATATAATTTAACTTATATTCGTTATTTTTACTAAAAAGTTTTTTAAGTTTACACAAAGTCAACAAATTTCCTGTGGATCAACAGGTTTTTGTTGACTTTTTTTATATCCATGATATAATATAATTGGGGAAAGATTAAAACAGTAATCCACATAGAAAGAGATACAACGTGGATTAATCAAGGAATATTGTCACCTTGATTAAACGGAGGAATTATGAATATTTTAAAAAAATCACTTTCTTTTCTGCTCAGCGGAATTTTTTGCGTTTCCGCATCTGTTTATCCAACCGCCGACGCTGTACATACTGACTTGCAGCTTGTCACACCGAAAAACTACAGTGCCTTACGTACTTGCTACCTTTACAATTATAAAGGAAATAAATTTTATGAAAATGGGTATAAAGCTATTTATGATGTACACATAAAAGTAGATTCAAAAGGTTTTACTATAGGTGAAACACCTCAGATTTACCAAGTAAGCTCTGAAATTGTAACAGGAATATCATCTGTGCTCGATAATGGCGACGGCTCATATGTGGAAGCTGATGTTATAGGCTTTGAGCCTGCACAAATGGATCAGGTAACTCTTGAATTTCCAATTAATGGTAATTATATTACAAAAGTTTATTCCTCTACTAATGTAACTATAGATTTTGAATTAAATATAAAAAATGCTGAAATATCAAGCAATTCTTCGGACAAAACACCTCCACAATTAACAATTACAATCCCTGAAATAAAAAAATACAACCCTACAAACGGAATAACTCTCAATATAAAATCAAATGAACTCTGTTATATGGAAATTGAAGGAAAGAAATATAACAATATGTGCAACGGTGTAAATCATAAAGTATATTCCGACGGCGTATACAAGATTTCAGCAGTTGACATCAACGGGAATCCTACTGAAATGTCATATACAGTTGATATTATAAATAAGCTGACAACAACAACTACTACCACTACTAAAACGACTACTAAAACAACAACCACAACAACGACTGCACCGCAAGCGAAAATCATTTACGGCGACGCCAATATGGACGGTATAGTATCAATATCAGATGCTGCAGCTATATTCCAGTTCATTGGAAATCCTGATAAGTATTACCTGTCAGCAGAAGCTGAAAAAAACGCTGATTGTTTTGAACCTGGAAGCGGTGTAACAGTAAACGACGCTATCGCCATTCAGCAATATGACGCCAAAATAAAAACATCCCTGCCATAAAGCAAATGTATCAGCTATTTATATTTGTTTTTACACATTTACAAAATGCCCAAAGCAAGAACATTGTTTTTTAATGACTTTTACCGCAATAAATGGTATAATATAATCACAAGCCAGAATAAAGAACGATATACCGTCATTTTAGGAGCTCAACTGTCGCAAAAAATGACTATTGGTAATTTATTCACTGAATATTTCATTTTGTATTTATTTCATGTATTGCAAAACACAATTTGTTCAACGGAGGTCTTTATGAATTTTATAAAAAAAGCTCTCAGTTTTATATTGAGCGGAGCAATTGCTCTTTCAATTCCTGTTTCAGCAAGTGCAAATGCTGTAATACCCCCTACATCAACAAACTGCATAACTAATTCAATTCTCAACAATAATAAAGATGGTTCACCTTATCATACATATTATTATTATAAAAGGAACTCCGCACTTTCAGGTTCATATGGTTACAAAAAAGTAGTATACGATGTGTACTCGAAAATTGATGATAAACATTTTGATCTAAATGGTGACCTCACATATATCAACACTATAACTGATGAATATCTTACTAACGCAAGGGCATGGCACCTTAATGACGACGGAAGCTATGTGTTCGCAGAAGTTGAAGATTTTCAGCAGGCACAGCTGGATAAATTCAGTTATCTTTTTTCTACAAACGGTTCATATTATTGCATAATTTACACTTCAACCGGAGTTGACATAGATTTTACTCTTGATATAACCGGAGTTGTAGATTATGTTGACACATCTGATAAGACACCGCCTGAAATAAAATTGACACCACCTAACCCAGACAAATACAAACCTGGTAAGAAGGTATGGATGGATATTAAGACAAACGAAATATGCGATACCATTCAAATTGAAGATACAGTATACAAAAACTGCAACTTCACAAGCTTCCTGATCCCCGAAGACGGAACATATACAATAACAGCGACTGACAAAAACGGAAATCCAAGTACGAAAACATTCACAATTGACTTCATGGCTGCTGCAAATACTACTACAACCACTACTAAAACAACAACTACCACAACTACGAAACCCACAACAACAACTACTACGACTACACTGGCACCTACAACAACAACAACAACAACTACTACTACTACCACAACGACCACCACAACTACAACAACTACTACCACTACAACGACTACGACAACTACGATAACGACTACCACTCCGACTACTACAAAAGCTCCGACCTGGTATTTATCAGTAAATCCACCAATCAAAAATGAATATACAATTGGTGAGGAACTTGATTTATCGGGCATTACCGCTTCTATCTATTCCGACAGCAACAGCTATAAAGCAAAGGACGCACCCATTACAGACACACATTTTAAAGTAGATTCTTCACGTTACAATCCGTATCGTGAGGGAGGATACCTCATTTATGTGTATGACGCTTATGATAATTCCGTTTATTCTTATTTTTATGTAACAGTAAAAGCTCCCGATACAACAACCACCGAGCCAACAACAACACCAACTACTACTACTACCACCACAGAACCAACAACGACAACTACTACGACTACCACCACAGAACCGACAACGACAACAACTACCACCACGGAACCAACAACGACAACTACTACGACTACCACTACGGAGCCGACAACAACTACTCAACCGACAACTACATCTCCTGTACAATATGAAATAATTCTGCCTGACGAGTCGGAATTATATGCAGGAAATCAATTCAAGCTGAATTATACCACACCAGACGGGAAACCTTTGCAGGTATACTGGGTTGAATCAAGTGACTACGGTAAGGCAAACTGCCAGAATGGAACTGTTTCACTATATAATACAGGTACAGTTACACTTACAGCCCATTGTCAGGATAACATAAAATTAAAAGTCACATTTGAAATAAAACCCAAATCTGATGCTACTTCAACAACTACTACAACCACGACAACAACAACAACTACTACTACTTCTACTACCACCACACAGCCAACCACTACTTCACCTCCACCGACAACAACATTACCTGCTTACACACTTGGAGATGTAAACGAAGACGGCAAAGTTGATTCCTCTGACGCTTCAGCTGTACTGCAAGAATACGCCAATTTACAGACAGGCGGAAATGCTTCATTTACAGCAACACAGGAAAAAGCCGCTGATGTAAACAACGACAGAAAGACCGATTCGGCTGACGCTTCAAAAATTCTTGCGTTTTATGCAATGATTTCCACAGGTAAAGAACCTACGTGGGATTAACAAAACATTCTTTCAAACGAAAAGTCGTAGAAATCATATTGATTTCTACGACTTTATTTTTTCATCCGTATCTCTCGCTGAGATATATGCTTACCCTGTTCTGAATTATTTCAGCAGCTTTTTCAGCGGAGTATTCCCCCTCAAAAAAAGGCATTGTTTCCTCAAGGATTATATTGTAAATCACAGTATCCCCCTGTCTTACGTCATTTACGGCTTCACGGACAATCTTATCGTATCTCTCACATTCCTCATCGGTGAACTCGTAATATGTGACAACATCGTCCATATCAGGTCCGATCCAAAGCTTGTCTCCCCTGATTGTTTCGCCGTTTTCGTCAGTATAAGTTGCGTCTTTCTGCTCCTCCAGCTGCTTTATATAGTATTCCTCAACCGCTGGATACAGGTATCCGCCATATACACCATTATTATTTGAATAGTATTCTTCGGAGAAGTAAACAGTCTTGATGAAATCCCATGCACCCTCAATACAGGGAGAATTTGCCATAATTCCCATACATTCAGAAGGCTGAACAAAAGAGCCATTTCCGTTTTCGGAGGGGTAGCCGACAAGGGTTGCAGGCTCATTAAATCGTGCATGAAGTGTCTGACGGAGACTGAACCAGCCGCCTAAATCCATATCGTAAATCATACTTTTGTCGTTCATGTACTGAGCTTCGTTGTATACTTCACCAAATCCACCGCTTTCATTCATCCAGCTGTCAAACTCCTCTAATGTAAGTCCTATGTGATTATCACGAACAACTTTCATGATTTTAATAAATCCCTCGTCCTCAAAATTGCACACGGCATTTTCATAGTCCACAAATTCAGAATAATCCACAAGATATAAGAAATTAAAGTTCATCTTTTGTTCTACCCATGGATTGATTCTCATTCCCTCAGGGAGAGCCTTTATTCTCTCGGCAAACTGGTCATAGTTCCAGCTTGTAAGTCCGTCAAGGAACTTATCCTTTACGACCATAGTTTTGAATGAGAAAGAGGGTGAAATCTGCAAAAGCTTGCCGTTGAATGCCAATCCTTCAAGGTAACCGTCAAGGAAATCCTCACGTTTAAGCTCTGCATCTTTGTCAAGGAGCGTGTACAAATCCACGAAAATTGACTCTCTTGCACCGAATGAGCCGGGAGTTATATCGCTGTTAAACGTGATAACATCAGGAGCATTTCCGCTTAATATATCCTGATGAAGTTCTGTAATTCTGTCATCGTAAAGAGAATTTGCATTACCATAATCTTTTATTTCTACGCGATATGGACTGTCAGGTTTTGCTGAATTATAGGCTCTTGCAGGTGCATTTACAAGGTTGCCTGACACAAGATTTGCCACACGAATGACTGTTTTGCTTTCAAGAGCAAAAATATCCGCTTCTGTCAGCAGTTTCATTGTACTGCCATTTGCTTCCGACATAACTACGGCAAATTCCTTTTCTCCCGTCATAGTAAGGGAGTAAATGGTAATTGCGTTGAAATCGTTGTCCGTAAAATCACAAATCTCAATCCATCGATTATCTTTCAGGCAGTAAAGCATACCATTAAACATAGCCGCAAGCCGATATTCCCCGAAACCTGCGGTCATTGTGTAGGCTGTATCGGTAAGTGCGGAACATTCCTGCTTATTCACAAGCTCCGTTTTCTCAATCTGTGCGGTATATGTGGTATTTTCGCCGCTATATACAACCGTGGGTATTCCCTCAGAATCAAGAGATACACCATGAACATGATAAGGCGTAAGGTCGATAGTTCCCAATATTTCGCCGTCGAGGGAAACAATAGTCAGAATACGGTTATCATCGTTGATAATAAATCCGTCATTACAATTGTAGATTTTGGCGAATCTGTCGCTGGTAATAACTTCGCCGCAGTTGAGAGTTTTCTGAATATTTCCCTCACGGTCATAAACGTAAATCATCGTTTCGCCGTCAAGAGTTGTCAACACCGCCTTGCGTCCTCCCGTCAGAAGTGCGGCATTGTGCAGAATTTCATCCTCCTGTAAAGCAAAACGGAACTGACTGTAATCCCCGAAAGAATTATTGCTGATAAATCCAGCATATCCGCCGCTTTTCAACTCCCCGAAAGTCATAATATTTCCTCCGATGGGATCACGTGAAATACATCTTATGCTTTTGAAATTTTCGCCAAGCTTTATATCAGCGGCATTCAACATAAGTTTTTCCGTTTTCGCAACAGGAGTTGAATCAATACTGCTGCTGTCATTTTTTTCGTTGCAGGCGGTAAAACTGCAAATCATACCCAGTGCAATAATCAAAGATGTCAAGCGTTTCATAAAAAAGCCTCCTTATTGAATTTTCCCGAATTACGCAGATATCTACGTGATTCTATATACAAGTGTATTTAAAGGGCAAAAAAGTCAAAGTTTTCTTCAATTTCGTAGAAATGTACAGTTAGTACACACTAAATCGCAACATATTGCACAAAACCGCACAGATTTATTATCTGTTGTACAATTCAGTTATAATTTTTGATATTATTTTCAAATACATATGTAACCATCAATATAGTGCCGAAAACCACATTTCAACTTATTACCTTTTTAAGGGCATTTTCTTAACATTCTTTGAACAATATTGACAAACCAACTCAACAGATGTATAATAAATATATACCAAACAGCGAAAGGATGTTTTTATGATTTCTCACAAAAAAACAGTCTCCGCAATTGCACTGACAATCATTGCAGCACTTAACAGTTCCCAACTTGCTATGTCATGCAATGCACAGGCAATGACTCCACAGATAACAATTACAGCTTCGGAAGAAGTAAAATCCTCTGCTCCCGACAGCCAGACAGTATACAACACACTCATTTCTTTTAAAAGCAAATATCCCGACGGAACACCATGGGGCAAAGACAAATACTACGGCTGGAAAGGCGGTATATATGCCGGAGGTTACAGCTGTGCGGCTTTTGCATTTATGTTAAGCGATGCCGCTTTCGGAAGTCTGCCTGCAAGAACAACAAACAAATTCAATCCTTCAGATGTTCGTGTCGGAGACATAATACACTATCATAATCATTTCTTCGTCGTACTTGAAATACAAAATGACGGATTTATCGCCGCAGAGGGCAATCTTAACGGTGTAGTGGTATGGGAGCGACTGATTCCCTACAAAGATATCAGTGCGGATTTCATACAGCATATAACACGCTATCCGCAAATTACTGTGGGCGATTCCAACGAGGACGGCAAAATTGATTCTGCCGACGCTTCCCTTGTACTTGAAGACTATGCTCTTATACAGACAGGCAAAGCTTCATCACTGACCGAAACAAGAAAAAAATCCGCTGATGTCAACAACGACGGAAAAGTTGATTCTACCGACGCTTCAAAAATTCTCGACTACTACGCATTGATTTCAATAGGTAAAAATCCGACATGGAATTAATTGGAACGAAACTCATCTTCCCCACTACACATCTGTATAGTGGGGATTTTTTGGGAACCTCTAAAAACCGGAACACGAGCGAAATTTCGTACATGACAAATATCAGTTACAAGGCGACAAACCGCAGTAATACTTTGTGTATTGCAAGGTTTGGCAACGCAGTAAATGATATTTGTCATAGAAAGTTCGCCGTGAGGGAGGTTTTAGAGGTTCCCTTTTGCATTTCACCGTTAACTTTCTGCATCTTACAAAAAATCCCTTGAAGTTGCTGTGGGAATATGCTATAATACAATTGCAGCTGACGAAAGGATTTAAAATCATGGAAATTATAAAAATCAACGGTCTTACAAAGACATACGGCAACCTTACCGCTGTCAACAATATCTCATTTTCCGTAGGCAAAGGCGAGTTACTTGGATTTCTCGGCGTTAATGGTGCAGGAAAATCAACAACTATAAATATGCTTTCTACACTTATCCGTCCTGACAGCGGAACTGCTGAATTATGCGGCTTCCGTCTTGGCGGACAGGATTCGGAAATCCGCCGCAGAATCGGCATTGTCAGCCAGAATAACTGCCTTGACAATCTTATGACAGTACGTGAAAATCTGCTGTGTCGTGGTATTCTCCACGGTGCAGACAAGCCGCAGGCTAAAAAACGTCTGGAAGAATTAAGCAGCATATTCTCTCTGGATGAACTGCTGAAAAAATCCTACCGCACACTTTCGGGAGGTCAGAAACGTCGCTGTGAAATCGCAGCCGCACTTATGCATACCCCCGAAATTCTTTTTCTCGACGAGCCAACTACAGGACTTGACCCCGCTACAAGAAAAGAGGTGTGGGAAACTATTGACGTACTCCGCAAAAACACGGAAATGACCGTGTTCCTCACAACTCACTACATGGAAGAAGCGGCACAGGCAGGCAGAATTATCATTATCAGCAAGGGAAACATCATCGCAGAGGGTACTCCGAATGAGCTTAAAACCCGATATGCCGCAGATACTCTCCGTATCTACTGCGACAAGAAAAATATACCGCAGCTGAAAAAGCGATATCCTATGGCAAAAGAAACCGACAACGGCATACAGCTTACAATTGCATCAACCATGGACTCTTTGCCCATACTTTCTGAAATTAAGAAATTAATCAGCGGCTTTGAAGTTATTCAGGGAACTATGGACGACGTATTCCTTGCCGCTGTTGGCGATGAAATGAAAGGAGATGAATGATTATGGCAGCATTTACTGAACTTGTAAAACGAAATATCCGCATTTATCTCCGTGACAAAGGAGCTGTTTTCTTCTCCCTGCTGTCCATGCTTATTGTAATTCTCCTTATGGTGTTTTTCCTTGGTGATATGAATATATCCGCTATAACTGATATGCTTTCACAGTTCCCTGACAGAAACGCAGAACAGGACGAAAAAAATGCGGAGCTGTTGGTTCTGCAATGGACGCTTGCAGGAGTAATTTCAATAAATGCCGTATCTGTTACTCTTTCAGTTCTCACAGCAATGATACGTGACAAAAACAACGGCACTTTACAGTCAATATATACCTCCCCCGTAAGCCGCATAAGCATTGCCATGAGTTATATTTGTGCCGCATGGATTTCCTCCATTATTATATGTACACTCACGCTTATTCTCGGTGAAATTTACTGCGTATCCCTCGGTGCGGAGGCATTTACTATGCTACAGCATTTCAAACTTTTCGGCATGATATGCGTAAACTCATTCACATTTGCCTGCATTATGTACTTCCTTGCGGCAATCGTAAGAAGTGAGGGTGCATGGAGCGGACTCGGTACAATCATTGGCACTCTCGTGGGATTTCTCGGCGGAATTTACCTCCCCATAGGCTCTCTGGCTGACAGCATCGCAACTGTGCTGAAATGCACTCCTATTCTCTACGGAACAATTATGTTCCGCAAAATCATGACAGAACAAGCAAGCGATGTATGCTTTGAAAACGCTCCTGCTGAAATGGCGGAGGAATACAGCGATGTCATGGGAATTACTCTTGAAGCATTTGGTAATAACGTGACAATTACTGGCTGTCTTACGATACTTATGATATGTGGCATTGTATTTCTGCTCATTGGTGCGGCAGTTACAAAATATAGCGGCAGAAAGGACAGATAAGAGAATATATGAAAATCACCATTGAAACGCAGAGTCCCGATATGGAGGACGAGATAATTATACGCTGTGCCGAAGCTGACGAGGAAATCATGGAGCTGATTTATCTCATAAAATCCCGACGCAAAGCCCTCACAGGATACACAGAAAAAGGCATTGTCAAGCTTTCACCAAAGGATATTTATTACTTTGAGTCAGTTGACAACCATGTTTTCGCCTATTGCGAGTCACAAGTATATGAAGTAAAACAGAAGCTTTATGAGTTGGAACAAATGTACCCTTATTCCGACTTTCTCCGTATATCAAAATCGGTAATTGTGAATGTATCAAAAATTACACTTCTCTCAACTGCATTTGCCGCCAAGCTGGAAGCTAAACTGAAAAACGGTGAAAAGGTTATAATATCAAGACAGTATGTCCCTGACCTGAAACGTAAGCTGGGACTTGATGAAGGAGGAAAACGATGAAATATATATCAGAATTTGTAAAATACTTTTGCTATATCACAACAGGAATTGTAATTGTATCAGGAATAACAGTATTATCCAACGAAATGATACCATCCGCCACAGTTTTACAGTCAGTACTTGCAGGTGCAATAACAGCTCTTGTAACAACATTTTTCTTCACAGGGGAACCAAAAAGCAAAAAAGATATGTTTCTGCGATTGACCTTTCATTATATTTCCCTTTGCGTCATTATGGTTATAATCGGATTCAGCTTCAACTGGATTCCCCATAGTATTATGGGCGTGATATTTATGATTGCTGCTGTGGGAGTTGTATATATCTTTACTGCTCTATCTTATATGTTCACATCACAAAAGGAAATAAAAGAGCTTAATAAGGCTCTCAACGAAAAGTATCATAACGGTACCTCTGAAACAGATTAACAAAACAGAAAAACTCGCCGATATGGCGAGTTTTTTCTGTGGTTATACCGCACAGACGTACTTTGCGCGGTATAAGCCAGTATACAGAAGATTATTCTCCTTTTATAACAGCATCATATTTTAAAACAGCATCATAGCTTTCCTGTGTCATAGGGAATAACTTTACATCAACAAGCTTAGCGTCAACAGCCTGAATTGCAAGTGCATCAGCAACAGAAAGTCCGCCGCCGTTGTCGATAACATCAGCATTTGCAGCACCTTCGTCAGAAAGCTTATACTTGTCAGAGTTGCCAAGTGCCTGTAAAATTGCTGTAGCGTCTGCAATTGAAACAACGCCGTCGTTATTTGCGTCACCGTATAATGTTGCCTTTACTTCAACATCTCCTGTGTTAACAACATCGGCTGATTCGTCATTGATAAATGAGAGAACCCATGCAAATGGTGCATTCCATTCAAGGTTAGTTCCATTTACTGAATATGCCTCCCATGAGTCAGCATAACATCTCTGTGTCGGATTATCATAAGCATGGGGGTCAAATCCTAAATGACGTAGATAATCTGTAAGTTCAGCACTTGCACCGCCTACAAGAATTCCATCGGGAGCCATTGGTAATGTATGATAAATTTCATTCAGCCAGTACTTATGATGAGGATTCTGTACGCCATAATTACCATATCCTGTGATATATGAGAATGACATCGAGTTAGTTCCGAGGAGATAGTCAAGAGTCTGTGCGGCACCGTTGATATAACCTGCCTTATCGGTAATATCGTAAGCGTAAGCCATAATAAGTGCGTTATTTAAAGCAATAGCATTTGAACCTTTTCTGTATCCTTTAATCTCAATATGCGGAGATAAACCATTTGGATCGTTATAACCCTTGTCTGTAATTTCATATGGTATGCCATAGCCCTGATTCTGCTGAATTTCAATATACTTATCAGCAGCTGCAACAATTGCATCATTTACATCCTTTGCAGCGTAATCGGGGAGAAGGTCGCTGTTAAGTGCAAGTGTAAGTGTACCTGCTGCACCAGTATCACGCCAGTTAAGTGAAGAATTTACTTCCTGGTGAAGCATTCCCGGATATGGTTCAATAATTTCTGTTGGAATCTTGAATGCATTCTCGTATTTAGCAAGCTCGCTAAGATACCTATTAGCAAGTTTGCCTGCATCCATTCTTGAAGCTGATACGAAAATTTCACAAGCTGCCCAGTATGCTTCGTCTGTTACATTGTTATCACCGTATGGCTCGCCGCCCTTATAATGCATCATAGGAGCATAGAGTGAATTTTCATTGAGTTCCTCAGCTGTAGTACTCATTTGATATTCAGGATGTATTTTTTGAGCATCATCATACTCATAATAGTGCTTCTGATATACTTCATATGCTTCAACAGCACTGTTGAGATAGTTCGCAGCCTTTTCTGCATCGTAAGGAGCCCAGAGTCTTGCAGCCTGTGCAGCACAAGCAGCATAGTTCAATGTAGCCGCAAACGTAGGAGGCTTAACTACACGTGCAGCAGGCTCACATTCATAATCAGGCTGCGGATAAAGCGGTTGTTTCACACTATCCTGTACCATATGATAATAGAGTCCTGCATATTCACCCCATGTAGGCTCATCTGACTGAACTTTCATTTTTGCCATCCAGTCGAGTTCGTATGCAACTTCGTCAAGAATATTTGGAACATCATTCTTGTTTTCGGGAACAACTACAAGACCTGAACCGTCGTCAAACTTAGCAGCCTTTTCATTGAGAAGTGATCTCTCGTACATATTCTGGAGAGTCCAAGCAGTCATACCGCCGCCTACAACAGACTTTCCGTAGTCGCTTGTATTATACCAGCCGCCGTTTATGTCGATAGTTGATGAACCATAAGTTTTTGACGCTTCCTCAGAAGAATTATATCCGTTCACCCATTTTTTCTGAACATATCCTCTGTCTGCCTTATTCATTCCCTTATGGGCAAGTTCTGATTGCTCACCTGATGTGATGTATTCAGGTAAAATATCAATTCCTGAACGGTTATGATAGTAAAGATTAAGCACATTTGTCAGCATATTTCTATCAGCTATGCTGTAAATATCATCTGCAATTCTGAAATTGAATGAACGCCAGTTTGTTGCTGCAATGCGGAGATAATACTCGCCGGGAGTTTTAAATTCGCTGAAATCAAGTTTGCACACATTATCACCTGAATCGGCATCCTTGAACTTCTTGCCTGAAATGCCCTCATATACAACCTCGCCTGTATTTGCATCAACAAGTTCAAAGTCGTAGCTATCATGTTCCAATTTAATTGTTGATGAGTTTGGAGTAATTGAACCTGCATTATCGCCAAATGTTGCAACCTTTGCAAGTTCGGGAAGATAACCAAGCTGATTTACAGAGATAAAGTTGACAACTTCATCATCAACCATAAGCTGTTCGGGATTTTGCTTTGCCGCACTGTCACGGTCTGTATATAACATTATTGTTTTATCGTATTCACAACTGTTGGTTTCTTCGGGACAGGTTGTACAGATAATAGACATCTCATCGAACCAGATTTCGTCACCCTCCTGAGTGTTGCCTTCGTATTTTGTACCGTCAGCATACTGGAATACCCATTCAACATTTTCAAGGTCCTTTGTAGGTATGAATGTACCCTCAAATGTCTGATAGGAAGTTGTCAGAATAAATGCCTTACCCCACTGACCGTCCATGTGTGGTCCCATCTGGAATTCATCGCCGTTTCCAACGAAATATTCCTCGTCACCTTTGTAATTTCCTATTTTAGAACCAAGCTCAATACCGCTTCTGTTTGCTTTAACCTTAAAGCTTACCTTGTATGTATGACCTTTCTTGAAGCTGAGGTCTTTGTGTTTGAACTGGAGATCCCACTTCTCGCCGTCATAGCCACGGGAAGTCAGAATTGTAACATGAGCTGCACCTTCCTCAACACTATAATCCTGTTTTGCAGGACTGCTGCTTACAAAATGCCATGGGAGAAGCTTATAGTCAAAGGAAGTTTCACCAAGCACCTGCACTTCATTTGTTGCAGCAGGAGGTGTTGTAGTAGTTGTTGGTGTGGTAGTTGTCTTAGGCTTTGTTGCAGTTGACGTAGTTGTGGTGGATTTGGGCTTTGTAGTAGTTGTCTTAGGCTTTGTAGTAGTTGTCTTAGGTTTTGTTGTTGTAGTTGCAGTTGTGGTAGTTGGTGTTGCGAACTCGGGATTATCATATTGGTTGCAGCCGTAAAGTTCATCACATGATGTACAGATGATTGACATATTGTCAAACCAGATTTCATCGCCGTCAACAGCGTTACCATCATACTGAGTACCCTTAGCATAATGGAAGCCCCACTCAACAGCCTCTAAATCCTTTGTACAGGTGAATTCACCCTCAAAGGTCTGATATTCGGTAGTCAATGTAGCAGCTTTGCCCCACTGACCGCCCATATGCGGACCTTCCTCAAATCCTTCTCCGTTGAGGACAACATATTCTTCATCGCCGCTAATAGTAGCAATCTGACTGCAAAGCTGCATGCCGTTACGTTTTGCCTTAGCGTCAAAGCGAATTTTGTAGGTGTGACCTTTTTGGAAGCTGAGATTTCTGTATCTGAACTGTAAATCCCATTTTTCGCCGTCTAAACCCTCGGACTCATTGATTGTGATGTGAACCGCACCGTCCTCAAGTGCAAAATACTGTTCAGCAGGAGCAGATTCTACTGTATGCCACGGCAGCATCTTGCTGTCAAAGGTATTTTCAGCAAGCAGCTCGGCTGATGCATTAAAAGGCGCATAGGCTGCGGTTGTGGATGTGAGCATTGCGGCAGCCATAATACTTGACGCAAATGCTTTGGAAATTTTTTTGTTCATTTTTTAAACCCTCCCAAAAATGAAAAATTATATATATTTTACCGCATGAAAATGCGGTATGAAAATCTTTATCCGACTTTCTACTATAAACACATTTCAAAAATAAAAAAAGTTGCATAGCTTGATATATTTATTTTATATACAGCAACAATAGATTAATATATATTGATATTTTTCCTATCCACCTATAAAAATATTATATCACAGCAAATTTCAAAAGTAAATATCATTTACCACTTTCATTATAATGCACAAAATAATGGCAGAAATTTGTTCTATATACCTTATGAGCAGAGCCAAAAATCCTTGATTTTTCTGCAAAAATGTGATATAATAGCATAGTTGTATTATATATGTATAACAGTCTGAAAATCTTTTCAAAAAAGTTTTCAACATTTTTTAGAAAAATGTGACCTGACGGTTTTCTGATGCGTTATATAAGCAGAGAGGTGAGAAATGAGTATTATCAGAAACACAAAGGCAGATATTACTGCCATATATGAAAGGAATGCTGATACGCTCTTTCGACTGGCACTCTCTTATCTGCAATGCAGTGCTGATGCACAGGATGCGGTACAGGACGTTTTTGCTGTATATCTTAAAAATCCCAAACCATTCACCGATGAATCTCACGAAAAGGCATGGTTTGTCAGAGTAACTGTAAATCGCTGTCTTGACCTTATCCGACGCAAAAAGGTGCGGAATTATATTCCCCTTGACGAAATTGCAGAAACAATAGCACAACCCGAGGATGAAAAAGCTGCACTTGCTGCCGAAGTAACGGGATATCTTGCGGAAATACCCGAAAAAAACCGTGCCGCAGTTGTGCTACACTATCTTGAAGGCTATTCTGTAGAAGAAACCGCCGCTATGCTTGGCGTATCCGAATCTGCAGTTAAAATGCGGCTTTCACGTGGCAGAGAAGCCCTCAAAATTGCAATACAAAAGGAGGATAAGAATGTTTGACCAGAAACAGACAGATGCCTTCCGCAGTATCACCGCACCAATGGAACTAAAAGAAAAAGTTCTTGCTTTAGAGCAGAAAAAGCCCCGTAACAACAGACGGATTATTATGAGTTTAAGTAGTGCTGCAGCCTGTTTATTACTTATAGTCGCAATACCACTGTTAGGCAGGATTCCGCAGAAAAATCCTGTGTTTTCAGTCAACGGAACAGCTATCGGGAACGAATCGCTCCTGTTAAGCGAAAATAACAGTGGAGTAATGGCTGCCTCAGCGAGAACGATACAGAAATACACAGCTGTTATTTCTGCGGAGTTTCCAGCAAGTACTGTTATTACAGTTTCAGACGGAAGTCTTGAACTAACCGACACTGATACCAATGATTTTATTGGCGGCGGTGCCGAATGTACAGCAGAGGGCAATACAATTATCCGCTGGACAGTGGATATCCCTACAGAAAATGCACAATACTATATGACAACAGATACTGACGGCAAGGAAAAGACATTTAAAATGTATTACGAATCTGCTACAAGTGCATGGTATATCATGCAGACTGCGGATAAAACAAACTGATTTATTTAAAAGGAGAAATGTAAAATGAAAAAGGTATTAGCAATGATTATGGCGGCAACAATGGTTTTGAGCATGACAGCTTGCACAGGTGAAAAGGAAACAAGCGAAAATTCAACACCTACAGAGGCAGTAACAGAGGCTCCCACAGAAGCTCCCACAGAGGAGGCAACAGAGGCTCCCACAGAAGTTATGGAAGAACCTCCTGTTGAGGATGAAAGCAGCGACGCTGACAACGGCGGTGCTGTTGCTGACGGTACATTAGGTGAAATTCTCCTTGCTGACTTCACAGAAAGAGCAGCTAACGAAGCTGCTACAGCACAGGAAATTGCTGACGGACTTATGACAAATCCCGCAATTCTTTTCGGACCTATGACAATGCCCGTTGAGCAGGGACTTCTCACAGGCTTCGGCAACACTGAAATCACAGGCTTCAAAGAGGGCGTGACATTCGCTCCCATGATTGGCTCTATCGCATTTGTAGGCTATGTATTCGACCTTGAAGAAGGCACAGACGCTGCTGCATTCATGCAGACACTCAAAGACAACGCTGACCCCAGATGGAACATCTGCGTTGAGGCAGAAGAAACAGTATGCGAACAGGTTGGCAACAAGGTATTCTTTGTAATGTGCCCCAAGTCACTTGAAGGCTGATATTTTTCCACACAGAAAATATATCCGTAATAAAACAAAAAAATAGCCTTAACGGCGAGTTTTTGTTAAGCATTATCTTATCTCTGCAATTTAATGCTGTACTCTGTACGAGTCATCGGGAACAATTCGGACTCAACAAGCTTTGCATTCACAGCCTGAATTGCAAGGGCATCCAGAGCCGAAATTCCGTCACCGTTATCGACAACGTCGGCATTAGCTTTACCCTGTTCGGAAAGAATATACTTATCGGGATTTCCCAATGCCTGGAAAATTGATGTAGCGTCTGCTATTGTAACATTACCGTCAACATTTGCATCGCCAAAAACTTCCTCAGCAACAGGTGCAGTTGTTTCCTCAACAACAGGAACTGTAACATCTTCCTCAGGATTTTCGGTCACAGGGCTCTTGTAACCACATTCAGGAACCTGTACTTTTTCACAGTCAAGGCAGATAATTGAAATATCATCAAACCAGAGTTCATCACCGTTAACAGTATCACCATCATACTGGGTACCGTTGGCATACTGGAAAGTCCATTCAACATTTTCAAGATCCTGTGTAGGTGTGAAAATTCCCTTGAATGTCTGATATTCTGTAGAAAGATATGTTATTCTTCCCCACATTCCATCCATACAAGGACCCATCGCCATACAGTCCTTATCAAGGACAAAATAGTATTCCTCGCCGCTGGGAGAAGCTATCTGTGAGGAAATCTGCATTCCTTGTCTTGCGGACTTTGCCTTGAAGCGGACTTCATATCTATGATCCTTCTTGAAGCAAAGTTCCTCATGCTTCATCTGGAGATCCCATTTTTCACGGTCTGCACCACTTGCCGAAAGAATTTCAACGTGTAACGCACCGTCATCAACATAAAAATTCTGCTTTGCAGGACTTGCCTCAACGAATTTCCATGAGCCTGTTCCCTCATCGAAGGTAGTTTCACCGAGAAGCTGTGCAGCAGAATCTCTTACAACTTCTTCCTCATATCTGCATACAGGTGCATCTGATTCAGCGCAGCTTGTACAGATAATGGACATATCGTCAAACCAGATCTGATCGCCAGCCTGTGCATTACCCTGATATTTCATTCCGTATGCATAATGGAAGGACCACTCCGCATCCTGAATATCCTTATCGGGAGTAAACGTCCCTGTGAATGTCTGGTATTCTTCAGTAAGCTTTGCAGCTTCACCACATACACCACCCATAGCAGACCCCATTTTCATACTGTCCTTATCAAGGACAAAATAATACTCATCGCCTGTTATGGTTGCTATCTGGGAACAAAGCTCCAGACCATCTCTGTTTGATTTTGCCTTAAAGCTTACTTCATATGTATGACCTGCCTTGAAATCAAGATCTCTGTGTCTTAACTGTAAATCCCATCTTTCATTGTCGGCACCGTTTGCAGAAAAAATATCGACAAGTAACGCACCGCTCTGAACCTGCACGTTCTGTTCTGCATTACCACACTGCACCGCCTGCCACGGGAGTATCTTATTATCGAATGTTGTCTCGCCGATAAGCTGGGAAGCTGAAACGCTGAAATTCGCAACGGAAGGTGCTATCATAGCCACCGAAACAAGACTTGCAGCAATTGACTTAAAAACTTTCTTCATAGTAAATCCCTCCAGATTAAAATTTCTCTCATTACCGCACTTGGAATGCAGTATGAAAATCTTTAAAACACAGCTATTTTTGCCATGTTTCCTATTTTTATTATATCAGAACAACGTTTTTAAGTCAACGCTTTCAGCCCCTTTTCAGCAAATTACACAACGTATAACTTGATTTCTTGTCAATTGTGACATTGCCGAAATAAAATCAGAAAATCAATCCGGAAAAATTTGGATTTTTATTGATTTTTCGTAAAAAATGTGATACAATAAGATTATCATATATTACAGAGCTGACAAGTGTCAGACAGATAATTATATATACCATTTGTACAAGGAGGATTTTCTATGCTTTTTTCAAGTATAACATTCCTATACTATTTCTTCCCTGTTGTGCTGATACTTTATTTTATCGTCCCAAAAACGCTGAAAAACACGGTGCTTCTTCTAACAAGCCTTGTTTTTTATGCCTGGGGCGAGCCTAAATATGTCTTTCTGATGATTATCAGTATTATCTGCGGATATATCTGCGGTCTGCTCATAGAAAAATACAAAGGCAAAACCGCTTCAAAGCTTGCATTGATTGCCTCGTGCATTATAAGCCTTGGCATGCTTGGCTTCTTCAAATATGCTGATTTCTTCATCACAAATTTCAACGCCGCAACGGGACTTTCCGTGCCGCTTCTGAAACTTGCTTTGCCTATCGGTATCAGCTTCTACACATTCCAGATTTTAAGCTATACCGTAGATGTATACCGCGGCACTGTCCCTGCACAGCATAATCCCATTAACCTTGCCGCCTATGTGACAATGTTGCCACAGCTTATAGCAGGCCCTATTGTCCGCTATTCCGATGTTGCAAAACAGCTTGATGAACGTACTCATTCCGTTGACAAAACTGCATATGGCGTAAGACGCTTTATATGCGGACTTTCTAAAAAAATATTCATCGCCAATATTCTTGGCGAGCTTGCAGGGCTTTTTCTTGCCTCAAAACAGCAGTCAGTGCTTTTCTGCTGGATGTATGCGGCAGCGTATTCACTCCAGATTTACTTCGATTTTTCAGGCTACAGCGATATGGCTGTAGGACTTGGAAAAATTCTCGGTTTTGACTTTATGGAAAATTTCAACTATCCATATATATCATCAAGTGTTACTGAATTCTGGCGTAGATGGCATATTTCCCTCGGCTCATGGTTCCGTGACTATGTGTATATCCCACTGGGCGGAAACCGTGTGTCAAAGCTTAAATGGTTCCGCAATATATTCATTGTATGGATGCTTACAGGCTTCTGGCACGGTGCGGCATGGAATTTCATTGTATGGGGATTATATTTCGCATTCTTCCTCATTCTCGAAAAGCTGTACCTTGGCAAATTCCTGTCAAAGTATAAGGCACTCGGTCACTGCTACGTACTTCTTGTTGTAATGATAAGCTTTGTAATATTCGGTGCACCAAACTTTGGACTTGCCTTTGACTGCATAAAAGGTATGTTCGGTATGGCTGGACTTCCCCTTGCTACAGCTGAAACACTCCATTATCTGCGAAGCTTTGCAGTAATTTTCGCCCTTACATTAATCGGGGCTACTCCCCTGCCGAAAAAGCTCTACACTATGGCAGAAAAGAAATTCGGCATAGTTACAGCCATTGCTGAACCTGCCGCAGTTGTAATTCTGCTTCTTCTTGCAACAGCCTATCTGGTGGACGGCTCATTCAATCCGTTCCTTTATTTCCGTTTTTGAGGAGGTGTGGGTATGAAAAATAAAATTAAAAATATATCTTCTCTTATATGTGCAGGAGCAGTTGTTTCAGTCCTTTCTATATGGGGAATATTCGGCAGTAAAAGCGATTTTTCCGAAAGTGAACGACGTGTTCTTGCTAAATTCCCCGATGTCAGCACAGAAACGATTTTCTCGGGACGCTTTATGTCAGACTTTGAAACTTATGCCCTTGACCATTTTCCTATGCGTGACACATTCAGAGGGATAAAATCAGCGTCGGTGCTTGGAGTTTTCAGACAGTCCGAAACTAACGGATTATATGTACAGGACGGTTATCTTGCAAAAGCTGAAACAGAGCTTTCCGACGAAATGCTCAACCATGCCGCAGATCGTTTTCAGTATATCTACGACACTTTTCTTAAAGACACAGAAACAAATGTATACTTCTCAATTATCCCCGACAAGCATTATTTTTTTTCAAAGGAAAGCGGCAGACTTGCCATTGATTATGACAGACTTGTTTCCGAAATGAGGAACAAGACGGGATATATGGAGTATATTGATATTTTTCCGCTGCTCTCAATTGAAGATTATTACCGCACCGATACTCACTGGCGACAGGAAAAAATCACAGATGTTGCCGCCGCAATAGGCAAGGCAATGGGCAGGAATCCCAATGCGGAATATGCTACCCTTGAACTGGACAAAGATTTTTACGGCGTTTACTACGGGCAGCTTGCACTTCCTGTAGAACCTGATACGCTTTATTATCTCAACAATTCAACCCTTGACGAATGTACTGTTACAAGCTATAACACGGGATTGCCTGTTGAAAAAAGTATGTATGATATGGAAAAAGCACAGGGCAGAGATCCTTATGAGATGTTTCTCTGCGGCTCTGATGCACTTGTAACAATTGAAAATCCCAACGCAAAAACAGAAAGGGAGCTCGTTGTATTCCGTGACTCATTCGGAAGCAGTCTTGTGCCGCTTCTCGTTGAGGAATATTCAAAAATCACACTTGTGGATATCCGCTATATGCAAAGCAGTGCAGTCGGCAGCTTTGTTGAATTTGAAAATCAGGATGTGCTTTTCCTTTACAGTACTTTAATTCTCAATAGCAGTCTTGGTATGAAATGACATTTATCCCCGTTTGCTATAACACAGACGGGGACTTTTGATAAGTTCACATAAAATTCATTGACATCGGTAAAAATATATGTTATAATTCTACTAACAAGGCAGTAAGCCTGAAATTGAAAGGAAGTATTAATTATGTCACAGAGAATTGTATTAAACGGAACATCCTATCACGGTAAAGGTGCAATTGCTGATATTGTCACCGAGGTAAAAAGCAGAGGATTCAAAAAGGCTTTTGTTTGTTCAGATCCCGATCTTGTCAAGCTTGGTTTAACTGCAAAAGTAACCGATCTTCTGGATTCTAACAATATACCCTATGCAGTATTTTCCGAAATCAAACAGAACCCCTCAATCAAGAATGTTCAGGACGGCGTTGAAGCGTTCAAGACCTCCGAAGCTGACTGCATTATTGCTGTAGGCGGTGGCTCTGCAATTGATACCGCAAAGGCTATCGGTATCATCATCACAAATCCCGACTTTGCTGACGTAAGAAGTCTGGAGGGCGTTGCTCCTACAGAAAATCCCTGCGTTCCAATTCTTGCAGTTCCTACAACAGCAGGTACTGCCGCAGAGGTTACTATCAACTATGTTATCACAGATGAAGAAAATAACCGCAAAATGGTTTGCGTAGATACTCATGATATCCCTGTAGTCGCTTTTGTTGATCCCGATATTATGTCAACTATGCCTGCCGCTCTGACAGCCGCAACAGGTATGGACGCTCTCACTCACGCTATCGAGGGCTATATCACAAAGGGTGCATGGGAAATGACCGATATGTTCCACCTCAAGGCTATCGAAATTATTGCAGCTTCATTGCGTGGTGCGGTAAATAACACACCCGAGGGCAGAGAGGGTATGGCTCTTGGTCAGTATATCGCCGGTATGGGCTTTTCTAACGTAGGTCTTGGTATTGTTCATTCTATGGCACATCCCCTCGGTGCTTTATATGATACACCTCACGGAGTGGCAAATGCTATTATTCTGCCCACGGTTATGGAATACAACGCAGAAGCAACAGGCGACAAGTATAAATATATCGCCGCAGCTATGGGCGTTGAGGGCACTGAAAATATGTCAGTTGAGGAATACCGCAAGGCAGCTATAGACGCTGTTCGTCAGCTTTCTATTGATGTGGGCATTCCTGCCGACCTCAAGGAAATCGTTAACCCCGAAGATGTTCAGTTCCTTGCTGAATCTGCTTATGCAGACGCTTGCCGCCCCGGCAACCCCAAGGATACATCTGTTGAAGATATCATTGCACTCTACGAATCGTTATTATAATAATTTTCTCCTGTACCGATAATTCATCGGTACAGGATTTTTTATCAAAAATATTGACCTTATAGGTTTGATTTGGTATAATATAAGGGATAGTACTGATTTTACATCAGGTTATTTTAATAAAACATATTAAAGCAGGCGAATAATAATTATGATTAAACAAATTATTACAACGGTGATTTTAACTATGGGAATTTTATCTATGACAGGCTGTAACGAGCCAACGGAAACAAGCATAAGCACAGAACAGCCACCAACTGCTGAAAGTGTAACAGAATCAGCTCTCGGATATGAGCAGATTACACAGGAACAGGCAAAAAATCTTATAGACAGCGAGGAAAACTATATTATCCTTGATGTACGTACTGTTGAGGAGTTCAGTGAGGGACACATTGACGGGGCAATTCTCATACCCGATTATGAAATAGGCGAAAAAGCAGAGGAAACTCTCACAGACAAAAATCAGCTGATACTTGTATATTGCAGAAGCGGCAGACGAAGCAAATTAGCCTCTGCTGAACTTGCAGAAATGGGATATACCAACGTTAAGGAATTCGGCGGTATTATTGATTGGAGTTATGGGACGGTGACAGAATAACTATGTTGTATCTAAAACCTGCAAATTTAGACGATATAGAAGAAGAATGGCAGTTTCAGCGGAATATTCCCAGTGAAGAAGCCAGTTTTATAAATGAGTATCACGGTATCAGCAGAGAGGATTTCGATACCGCCCTTGATACGATAATAGAACAGTCAAGGGGATTTCAACTGCCCGAGGGATATGTGCCGCAGACTATATTCTATCTTTGGAATGAAGATAAAATAGTCGGGACATTTCATTTAAGACATTATCTTTGTGAGTCTCTCGTGAACGGTTCAGGGCATATCGGATATTATATTGCACCTGAATACAGAGGCTTGGGATATGCTACACACGGTTTGAAACTGATGTTAGAAGAAGCAAGAAAAATAATTCCCGAAAAAGAAATATTTCTTCGATGCGATAAAGATAATACCACATCGTTGAAAGTTATGCTCAATAATAAAGGGTATATACATCATGAGGATGAGTATAAATATTATGTACGAATAACAAAATAATACAACGGAGGAAAAAAATTATGGCATTACCAGATTTCAAAAAACTTGAACAAAACAAAAAAGCAGTACCCGAATGGGCGAAATATCTCAAAGAGAGCGAGTTCATAAGCTACGAAAATACATACAAAAGCAAGATATACTTTGATTTGTTCGACAAATACGTATATCCATGTGCTGAAACGGGAGATATCCGCTATTATGTCTATGACCCCATAAAGCATGGTGCAGACGCAAATAAGAAATATCCCGTGCTTATGTGGCTTCACGGTGCAAGCAATTCCCTTATGGAGGAAGGCTGCATTATGTGCTGTGGTGCGGAACAGTATGCCTCCCCGAAATATCAGCAGGCAATGGGCGGAGCATATATCATAGTTCCACTTGCCAATGAAGAACGCCTTGATGACGGCAGAATTCTTGGCACATGGTCAAAAGAACATTCCGCACCAATTAAGGCTATTTTTGACAAGATATGCGACGAACACAGCGAAAATATCGGCAAAAAGTTTGTTATGGGAGCTTCTTCCGGCGGCTATTTCACATGGCAGCTTTTAGAGGATTACTGCGGATATTTTGACGGTGCAATTCCCATTTCGTCATTTCACGTCCCCGAGAATGAGGCGCTTGACAAAATTTCTGAAAGCGGCACAAATCTTATTATCGCCCACGGCAGACACGATGAAATGGCGGATTTTGACGAGTGTATGGTTCCACGAATGGAAAAACTGGAACAGATGAAAAACTGTATATGCTTTTTCCCCGAATGGGTGTACAACGGTGACGGCGGCGTTTCCTCTGTATTTTACGGCTTTGAAATGGGACAGCACTGCATGATTAACTGGGTACAGCATAATCTTATGTTCGACAACGGTCAGCCTGCTGATGAAAGACTGCCAGAGGGTGTTACTGGGTGGATTAAAAAGATTTGTGAGGTATAATATAATTATGGAATTTCGCAGGTTAGGAAAAAACGAAATTGTTTCACTTGTGAAAATGAGAATTTTATATTTACGTGAAGATTTCAAGGAAACAACTGACGAACAGTTTGAAAACATCGAAAAAAATCTTTATAGCTATTTTGAAAAGCATATCGACAGCGATTTATTCGCTTTCGGTGCAATGGAAAACGATAAAATTATTTCTGTCGCACTTTTGTTGATAATTGAAAAGCCTTGCAATCCTCGGTTTATTACAGGCAAAACGGGCGAGGTTTTCAGCGTGTATACGCTCCCCGAATATCGCCGACAAGGGATTGCAATGAAAGTAATGAAAATGCTTATGCAATTTGCAGAGGATAACACTCTTGATATTGTAAATCTTAAAGCAACGCAAGACGGATTTCCTCTTTATAAAAAGTTGGGATTTATCGAAGACAGTCTATGCTGCATGCCGATGAAATACACATTTGAGTAACAACATCACCGCACAAAGCTTTGTTTGAGCATTGTGCGGTATTTTGTATCAAAATGATATACAAATGACACACAGGTATGCTATAATACAGATATAAGATTAAGGAGCTTCTTATTTATGAAAATACTTATTATTGAAGATGATTTGCAAATCTGCGAGGTAACTCGTAAATATTTCACAAACAAAGGGGCAGATATCACTGCTGTAAATAATGGTAAAGAGGCACTTGAAATGGTTGAAAGCCGCCTTGATGAATTCTCACTTGTACTGCTTGATATTATGCTGCCAGAAGCGGACGGCTTCACCATATGCCGTGCAATCCGCAAAAAAAGCAGCATACCAGTTATATTCATAACTGCAAGAGGATTAGAGGACGATATCCTCCACGGTTATGACCTTGGCTGTGACGATTATATTGTAAAACCATTTCTGCTGTCTGCACTATATGCCAAATGTCAGGCTATAGTTAAGCGAGTTGACGGTATATCGGGTAATACTCTGGTATGCGGAGCAATTTCTCTTGATACACGCAAGCTTGTCTGCTGTGTGGACGGCTCCGAGGTTGAACTGACTCCGAAAGAATTCGGTATATTGCGATATCTTATGGAGCATCAGGGCTGGGTAGTTGACCGTGAAACCCTGCTCAATAAGGTATGGGGCGATGATTTTTTCGGCATTGACAGAGTAGTTGACAACAACATCAAGCGGCTACGCAAGACCTTGGGCGGTGCAGGAAAGCAAATCCACACCGTTATCGGCAGAGGATATAAGCTTACCGACGAGTAAGGAGAGAGATTTATGAAAAAGAAGAAAAAACGTGTTACATTGGCGTCACTTCTTGTAAAGGCTTTGTGTGCATCAGCTGTGCTTATTTTTATATTTGCAAGTGGATTCAGAGAGTATCTGAATTATGAAATCAACAGGCAGTCACATGATTGTATTTCTGAAAGTATTGAAAGTTATCAAAAGCTTATAGACAAGGCAGAAGTAAATTATTCAGAAGAAAAATTGTTAAAGTATATAGATAATCGACTGAACATAAACGGTTATGTTGAGATAATGCTCGAAGACCCCTTTAGCTATGAAAATATTTATATTAATCAATATTTATCCGACAACTGCCATTATGCAACGGCTCTTATTGACGAAAATATGAATATAGTTGCTTCAAATGAAAAAGAACTTATTTCATTATTTAAATTCAGCAGCGATAATAAAAGCAACGGTTTCTATTCCTGCGACAGAGAAATTATAAATCTGCCCGAGGTTGATAAGCTTTACGATGATTTACAGGAATTTATGAAAGACACAACCTGGCGACATTCATTTTTATACGACGTTGACAGTGTATATGTAAATACTGAAAACTTCACTTTTATACCACACAAAGGAACAATTGTACGTATAAAAGACAATAACCCATATCAAGCTATTATAGGTAACAAAAATTATAACGATAATTTAACTGTTGAAGAAGGTACATTCAGCATTGATATAACAATTGACAATGAAGATTATGTGATTTTTGATAAATCAGATGTAAATAATGAAGATTCAAGAATATTTTTTACAGGAATGCAAGGCGAAGAAAAAGAAATTATAGACAGTTTTGAATTTACATCAATCAAAAAATTAACAGATTCAGGAGCAACCTCGTGGGAAATAGAAGACGGAGTCCAACTGTACAAACGATATGAAACCGTATATATAAATAAAAAGCCCTATTCCCTTGCCGTAGGTTGTATAATAGACTATAATGACGAAAGAGTCGTAGATTTCTATATCAAATGGACGGTAATTTTCGGTGCATTTGTACTCCTTGCGGCTTTAATTCTTGTGTGGATAGAATACATGAAAAAGAAAACCCAATACGCCTACGAGGATTATCAGCGTGACCTGACAAACAACCTTGCCCACGACATAAAAACGCCCCTTATGGCTATAGGTGGCTACACTGAAAACATCATGGAGGGCAATCTCACCGAAAGCGAACGAGAGAATTATCTGTCCCATATCCTTGAAAATATATCTTTTGCAGATTCACTTGTAAACCGCACATTACAGCTTAACGGAATGAGTGAAAATAAGCCACACAAGGAGAAAATCAAGGCAGAGGAAGTATTTGAAAAGGCTATAAACAAGTATACTCCACTGCTTGACGAAAAAAATATAACCTACAGCGTCAAGGGCAGCTGTGATGTCAATGCAGAGCCTGTATCTTTTGAGGCTCTTGTGGAAAATCTTGTGTCAAATGCAGTTAAATATACAAAGGAAAACGGGGAAATAAAGGGAGATTTCAATAAAAAGACAATTACAATAACAAATTCTGTTTCAGAAAAAATCGATACAAAGGATTTGAAAATGCCATTTGTGAGAGGCGATAAATCCCGAAGTAACGCAAAAGGAAGCGGACTTGGATTATCCATAGCCGACAAAGCGGCAGAGTCCAATGGTATGACGCTGAAAATTTTCTGTACAGATAAGGAATTCAAAGCAGAGTTAAAAATGTAATACAGCAATAAAAAACGTCAGGATTTCAAAATGGAAATCCTGACGTTTTTTGATGATTATAAGAAAATATATTTCAGAATGAACAATACTGCAAGTACATACATCACGGGATTTACTTTTTTTGCCTTTCCGCAAACGAGATTGAAAAGCACATAGGAAATTACACCTATGGAAATACCCTCGGAAATACTGTAAAACAAAGGCATTGCAATTATACACAGATATGCAGGAATTGCCGATGTGTAGTTATCCTCTGTAAGTTTGAGTTCTGCGATATTGCTGAACATCAGAAAACCTACAACAAGCAGAGCGGGTGCAGTTGCAAACGACGGAATTGCTGTAAATACAGGTGCAAAGAACATTGATAACAGGAACAAAATAGCTGTAGTAAACGCTGTCAGACCTGTTTTGCCTCCTGCCGCAACGCCTGCGGAGGATTCAACAAAGGTTGTTGTGGTGGAAGTTCCAAGAACTGCTCCTGCTGATGTTGCAATTGCATCTGCAAGAAGTGCAGGACGGATTTTAGGCAGTCTGCCCTCTTTATCAAGCATATCAGCCTTTGTTGCAACTCCGATAAGAGTGCCCAGTGTATCAAATAAATCAACAAAAAGGAATGAGAAAATGATAACAATGAAATTGAAAATACCCACACTGCTGAAATCTATTTTGAAGCACTGACCAAAAGTTTCACCAAGCTTTGAAAAATCAGTTATTGCAAATGTGGGCAGAAGTGAATAATAGCCGTTTGCCGCATCAACTGTGTAAATTCCAGTAAGCTGACAGATTATGCCGAGAATCCATGTTGCAAGAATACCGATAAGAATTGAACCCTTGAACTTTTTTATGTAAAGTATGGCTGTCAGGAATGTTCCGATAACTGCCAGTAATGCACATATACCGGAAGTGGAGAAATCTTCACGGAAGCTTATAACAGATACCAGAGTTGAGGAGTTATCCACAGAAAGTCCTGCATTCTGCAAGCCGATAAATGCAATAAACAAGCCTATTCCAACGGATACAGCATGTTTCAGGGATAATGGAATAGCATTGAAAATTGCCTCTCTGACATTCGTAAGGGAAAGAACTATAAATAATATACCCTCAATAAATACTGCAAACAACGCTGTCTGCCACGAGTAACCAAATCCGATTACAACTGTATAAGCCAAAAAAGCATTGAGTCCCATGCCTGCTGAAAGGGCAAATGGCAAATTTGCCATTAATGCCATACAGGCTGTTCCAATGAACGAAGCAAGGCAAGTCGCAAGCAATACCGCTGTGGGATTCATACCTGCATCGCCTAGAATACTGGGGTTTACCGCCAGAATATACGCCATTGTCATAAAGGTGGTGATACCTGCGGTAATTTCGGTTTTCACATTGGTGTTGTTTTCTTTCAGTTTGAACAAACGATCAAGCATTGTTCATTCCTCCTTTTTTTATCATCTTTTCCGGAAAACAGAATAAAGTGATTCCCTAAACCTATTCCGGACGTAATATTGCTCCACGGCTTCACATACTTCTTCCGGAGCACAAAAAAATTATACCATAAAAGCAGATTGATATCAAGCAAATATCCCGTAACATAAGGGAATTTGGATAAATAGCCAAATCCCCTTACTGACAATTGTGCAATATCCACCTAAAGCGGAATTTTTTTATACATACAAGCATATTTTTTATTGTAATATTTTGAAAAAAGGAGAATTACCATGAAAAATGCAAAACAAAAGATTATCGCAGGAACCGTTTTTTCCGTCTGTGCAGCTGCTGTTATTGTCGGTGGAAGTATAATTACCGAAAAAGCCGAAGCCGTACCTGCCTCAATTATGGGAGTATCCGAAGAAACTCCGGTTATTGTTCTGGACGCGGGACATGGCGAATCAACATAAACCGAGTTACATTGCTCCCAAAAATTATTCTTCCACAAAAAATACCGCACAAATCCTATCAAATGGATTTGTGCGGTATTGCCTTAAATTCTTTACATATCTTCAAAAATATGTTATAATTATTTCGAGAATATTTCTATTGAAAGGAAAAAAATTTATGAAATACAAATGTCTTGTAGTAGATGATGAAAGAGACCTTGCTGATTCCATTGCAGAATATTTCAATATGTTTGATGTCCCCACATTCTGCGTTCACGACAGCGAGTCCTGCATGGATTTTTTCAAGGAAAATCAGGCGGAGCTTATACTTCTTGATATAAATTTAGGCGAAAATTCGGGATTTGAGCTATGCAAAAAAATCAGAAAGGAAATGAATGTTCCTATATTTTTTATAAGTGCACGTTCAAGTGAAGATGATATGATAATCGCTCTGAACATAGGCGGAGATGATTACATATGCAAACCATTTTCATTAGGCGTACTATGTGCAAAAGTAAAAGCCGTGCTGAAACGCTATGAGGAAAGCAACACTACACAATCCGAAATAATCAGATTCGGAGATATTGAAACAGACCTCAACGCAAGAACTGTCAAAAGAAACGGGGAACTCATAAAACTGAAATCAATGGAGTACAAGCTTCTTGCCTATCTTGTTAAAAATCCCAATCGTGTCATTGACAAAAACGAATTATTTGACAATGTCTGGGAGGATAAATTCACAAGCGACGGTACGCTTAACGTACATATAAGACATCTCCGTGAAAAGCTTGAAGAAAACCCAAATGAGCCACAGTTTATTCAGACAGTATGGGGAATGGGCTACATATTCAAAAAGGACAGCTTATGAAAAAGAAAAGTTTTATATTTTTTCTGATTATTCTTGTAATAATCAACGGAATATCTGCAATTCTGATTATGAGCAAATGTAAACAGACTGCTCATCTTGATACAATTCAGCTAAACGAGGCAATTCATACCGCCGCAGAAAACTGGAACAATCTTATTTCTGAAAGTGGAGATGTTACAGAAAGCTCTTACGACTTTGATTATGCCGTAATTGACCGTAATGACAATCTTCTTATGACAACGTATAAGGATATACCAACATCTGTTGTAGATGCTTCTGCAGAACGCTGTACTATCAGAGCAATTGAAAAAGACAGTGAAATAATCGGCTGGCTGATTATTCCAAATAACGCTGAAAGAGTCATTTACAACAAGCAGAAAAGTATAATAATCACATCTCTTATAACAAATCTGCTTGTAATTATTTCTGTATTGACTTATTTTGCCTATCTCGACCGCCGTGTTGTAAAGCCATTCAATAAGCTAAAAAGATTTGCCGCAAATGTTGCAAGGGGAGAACTTGATATTCCCCTTGATATGGAGAAAAACAACATTTTCGGAGATTTTACCGAGAGTTTTGACCTTATGAGAGCTGAACTTGCGGCTTCAAGGGAGCGTGAACGGCTTGCAAATATAAGCAAGCAGGAACTTGTGGCACAGCTTTCCCACGATATAAAAACTCCCGTAGCCTCAATTACAGCCATTTCCGAGGTTATGCAGGTAACTGCAAAAGACGAAAAACAGCAGGAAAAGCTTACACGTATAATCGAAAAGGCAAACCAGATTGACAAGCTTATAACTGACCTTTTCAACTCCACAATGGAGGAATTAAATCAGCTTCACGTTGAAATATCAGATGTAAGCAGTGAAGAAATTGCGGAATTAATTGAATCAAGCGATTTCAAAAAGCAGATTGCAAAGCTTGATATACCTGATTGTATTGTTTCTGCGGATAAATTAAGACTTGGACAAGTTTTTGATAATATTATCTTTAACTCATACAAATATGCCGATACATCAATTGAAGTATCAGCGACAATTGAGGAAAACAGCTTAAAAATCACCATATCCGATTTTGGCGGAGGAGCACCTGTGGTGGATTTGCCGCTTATTACTAAAAAATTCCACCGAGGAACAAACTCCAACGGCAAAAGCGGCAGTGGATTGGGATTATACATATCCGCACAGCTTATTGAAAAAATGGGCGGAAGTATCAGCTGTTACAACACAGAAAAGGGATTTTGCACAGAATTAAGAATTTCGCTGTCATAATTAAGGAACTGTTAAGAATCAGATAAAGACAGTTAAGAAAATCAGCAGTATAATAAAAACGTAGGCAATTGCCTATAATTTATTTGATATGGAGTAACAGTTATGAGTCAGGAGATACTTATTAAAACAGAAAAATTGTGCAAAACCTTTTCAAATGGCGGTTTACAGCAGCATATAATCCGAAATCTTGACCTTGAAATATACGAGGGGGATTTTACTGTAATTATGGGTTCATCGGGAGCAGGCAAATCCACGCTTTTGTATGCCCTTTCGGGAATGGACAAGCCTACTCTTGGAAAAATCACATTTTCGGGAGAAGTTATTTCCGATTATTCAAGTGATAAATTGGCTGTATTTCGCAGAAAACACTGTGGATTTGTATTCCAGCAGATACATCTTATGGATTCCATGAGTATTATGGATAACGTCTTAAGTGCAGGACTTCTCACGGGACAGAAGAAAAAAGAGCTTATTGAAAAGGCAAAAAAGCTCTTTGAAAAAGTGGGACTTGATGAAAAGCTGCAAAGAAAATTTCCCTCTCAACTTTCGGGAGGTGAAACACAGCGAGCAGGCATTGTAAGGGCAGTTATTAACTCCCCCGATGTTGTTTTTGCCGACGAACCTACAGGTGCACTCAACAGCTCTAACAGCGACGCAGTTCTCGATATATTATCTGAAATAAGCAACGAGGGGCAATCCGTTGTAATGGTAACCCATGATATGAAATCTGCAAGACGCGGCAACAGGATTATATACGTCAAAGACGGTACAGTATGCGGCGAATGTAACCTTGGTAAATATGTAAGCGGCAACAAAGAACGTCACGAAAAGCTCCGTGCTTTCCTTAAAGAGATGAACTGGTAAGGGGTGCGGATATGAATAAAATTGTTAAGCTGATTAAATCAAACATCAGAAAAGACGCAAAACAGACGATTTCATTTTTCTTTATAATAATTTTCGCCTCTGCACTGCTTTACATAGGCTTTATCACCGCAAAAGGCTATCAGTCGCTCTGGAATAATAAAGTAAAAGAATGTAAAACTCCGCACATTCTCGCTGTTGTTGAAAGCAAGGACACAGAAACCATTGGAAAATGTCTCGACAATGTGCAGGGAGTTGCCGAATATAGCTATACTGATATGATTCATTCTGTTATCACAAACGAAGTCCGCGGCGATGACAATATAGGCGATATTCTTTTTCAGCCCTACAGCGATTTCGGAGTATGCGATAATCCTGCTATGGTAGAATTGTCTGAACATACCTACGAAAACGCCATATATCTTCCTACAGTATGCAAATATTACTGGGATTCAGAGCTTGATACGGAATTTAAATGTACTATCGGAGATGAAGAATACACCTTTATGGTAGCAGGCTTTTTCGAGCGTATGATGACAGGCGGAAACGGCGTGTACAGATATTCAATATTTGTAAACGATGAAGATTATAAGAGAATTTCAGCTAATCCCACATCCCATAACAATACCGCATATTTCATAAAAATTGATGAAAACGAGGACGATGCAAGAGTATCTGTCCGCATAACAAAAGAGCTTGGAAAAAAAGAAATAGCAACATTTAATATTTTCAGAAGTGACGCTGAATTTGCAAGAATGCATCTTCCAAATATACTTTCCTCTGTTATGATTGCTTTTTCTCTTATTGCGGTGGTTATAACCCTGCTTGTAATTAATTTCAGAATTTCCAACAGCATTGAGCAAGATATAAAGAATATCGGTGTACAAAAGGCTATAGGATATACAAGTATACAGATAAGGCTTGCAATTATTCTGCAATTTGCGTTGGTAACAGCGGTAGCTTCTGCAATTGGTATCAGCCTTACTTATCTGGTATTACCTGCATGGGAGCAGCTGATAAGAACAGAAGCAATTTCTGTCTGGGAATACGGCATTGACTGGCTTTGCATTGCAGCTACAGCAGGCTTGCTTACCTTTGCGACAATTGCAGTATCATTTTTCTCTACACGCAGAATCAACGAATTACAGCCTGTTACAGCTTTAAGACAGGGCTTGAATGTACACAATTTCAGAAAAAATCATTTCCCTCTTGATAAGTCCAAAGGCTCAATGAGCATACTTCTTCCCTTTAAGGCGATATTCCACTGGGGAAAGCAGAGCATACTCCTTATGATTATGATGATTGCCATTGGCTTTACAACGGCATTTATCCTTGTTTTCGGATATAACGTTGTTATTGATGATTCACGCATGATGAGACTTTTTTCGTCCAATCACGAAAACGCAACAGTTTTTATTTCTGATGATAATATTATTTCTGAAATTGCTGCTATGGACGAAGTTGAAAAGGTTTACAGATACAATTCTGAAATGGCTGCGGCTATAGGTGATTATCAGGTATTTCTTGAATCTGCTGATGATTACAGCGATTTCAGATTTGACGGAATTTATGAGGGCAGAGCTCCGAAATATGATAATGAAATAGTCATATCAGGTAATATAAAGAAGCACATTAAAGCTGAATTAGGGGAAGAAATAGAAGTTGCCTGCGGTGCATATACAGAAAAATTTCTTATTGTAGGATTGACGCAAGCTACATCATCAAGTGGCTGGAACTGTTACATAACAGAAAAAGCAAGAATAAACTGTCTGCATATTCCGCTGAATTATACCCATTTATGTGTTGACCTTAAAGGTGGTTACGGAAGCGAATATTCTGATAGTACAGCTGATTTTATAACAAAAATCAAAAATAAATACGGTGAAAAGGTTATCGGTGCTATAAATATAGACTTCACATTGTATGAGGATAACTCGCTCCTTACACTTATGAAAGGAATTGTATTTATTTTTGCTATTCTGATACTGCTTTTCGTTTCGCTTATTATAAATCTTATTATCAAAACAGTAACTGTAAGGCGACAGCACGAATTCGGAATACAAAAGGCTATAGGCTTCACAAGCCGACAAATCAGAGGGCAGCTTGGTATGGAAACTATGTCCGTTTCCGTGGTCGGAAATGTAATCGGAGCAATTCTCGGCTGCTGCTTCACAAATAGAATTGTGTCATTGATTTTCAGCGGATTCGGCGTTATGAAAGCTGATTTCTATGTTCCTGCCGCTGTGGGAGCTATATCCGTTATCGGTCTGGCAATATTTATTTTCGCAATTACTTATCTTGTATCGGGGAATATAAGGAAGATTTCGGCTTATAGGCTGATTTGTGAGTAATTCTATTGACATTTATGACGAAATGTTGTATAATGGTGTCAAAAGTAACAAGGGGGGGCAAAATGAAAGTAAACTATTCAGGAAAATCCCAAAATAACAGTTTGCGATATTCTTCAGATAAAACCAATGGAATAGGCAAATGGTTTATAATATGGTTAATTATGCCTATATTAGGAATTGCATTGGCGTTTGTATCACTTGATATAACAAATCTATTTACGGCGTGGAAAAGCGTCATTACCGTTTTAAGCCTTGCATATATTGCGTGCTATGTATTTGTATTTTTCAAATTAGGCAAATACAATGATAAGTATATCGAAGGCGGTATAATATATGCACTTGTTGCAGTATTACAGCTTGCCACAAGGAATATATTCGATGATGACGATAAACTGACAAAAGGTATACTGGCAATTATACTTCTGATTGTACAAATAAGAATGTATTATTGTTTTGCAAGGGCAAACTCTGCGGTAACTTATAGAAATAAAAAGCTCTGTTCAAAGTGGAAAGGGTTATGCAAATGGTGGAAAGTATCGGGTTTGGGTCTGCTTTTAAGCATTATGTTCATCGCACTGCCTATTTTCAGCTTTTTGAGTAATATAGCGTTAATTGTGTTTATTGTAATAGCTTTAATCGCGATTATTCTACTAATATGCGATTTCATATTTTTATGTATGACAGCGGTTTATTTTAATCGAATTGAAAAAGAATAATCAGAAGGAACCTCTAAAAACCTGCTTCACGGCTTGATTCCGCTCGTGTTCCGGTTTTTAGAGGTTTCCTATTTTTATAACATACATCGCACAAAACATACACAAAATTTCAAGCCTGATGTACTCGTTAAGTACTTTTTTTTAAAAATCATTTTTTACATTTTGTCCATTGACCGTATATATGATAAGTGCTATAATAAAATTATGGGCATCTCTAAAAACCCGTTTGATTAAAGGAAAAACAGATAGGTATGGCAGCTGCAAGGAAACCTTCCGAAGGCGTGCTGCCGCACTCCGAGGGAGGTTGACGAAGCAGATGACGTACATAGCTGCTTTTCCTCAAAAGGTTTTTTTAGAGATGCCCATTATAGTAAACCTACTAAATATTAATTACGTAGACACATACTGATTGGAGGCAAAAATATGCGTATTTTCAAGAAAATTACAGCTATTATGGTGTCAGCAGTTGCTTGTGTTGCTTATACCGTCCCTGCCATTTTCACAGCAAATATCAAAGCCGTGGATGTTTCCACGCTTTCGGAAGATACCCTTGATTTTTATGATTACTGGAAAGACAAGTATGTCATGCAGAATCCGTATGTTACAGATGAAACGCAGTATTACGTCTTTTACGGTGACCAGACCTATGCACAGGCTGGTTATGAAGTGCCTGTTACAGTTTCCGAGGCACACGGCTATGGCATGCTGATTGCCGCTTCTATGGCGGAATACGACAGCGAGTCAAAAGAGATCTTTGACGGAATGTATCGTTTTTACAAATCGCACCTAAGTGAAATAGGTCCTAATCTGATGGCATGGCAGCAGTCGGATAACGGCAAAGCTCTTGTCAATTCAGGAGGTGCAGATTCAGCAACGGACGGTGACCTTGATATTGCATATTCTCTGCTTATGGCAGATTCTGTCTGGGGCAGTGACGGTGAAATCGACTATAAGGAAACTGCGATTGATGTAATCAACGATATTATGGAATATGAAGTCAATCAGAATGACTGGGTTCTCCGTCTTGGCGACTGGGCATACTGGTCAGAGGAGAGCGATAAGTATTATTCAGCAACCCGTGCTTCTGATTTCCTTGTGCAGTATATGCCTGTATTTGCAGAAGCTACAGGCGATGACCGCTGGATGTCACTTTATGATACAACCTATGATATAATCAACGGTATTGTAGACGAATACGGCACGGGTATTCTGCCTGATTTCATCATCAAGGACGGTAACGGAAAATTCATTCCTGCACCTGCAAATTTTCTTGAAAGCGAAAACGACGGCAATTATTATTACAATTCCTGCCGTACTCCTTGGCGTATCAGTATGGATTATCTCATAAATGGCAATGAGGATGCAAAGAAATTTGCAGATGCTATTACTGACTTTATCATCAAGGATACCAACGGCGATCCGTGGGAAATTATGGCAGGCTACACTCCACAGGGAACAGCAGTTTCCGATTGGAATGACCTGTGCTTCAATTCGCCTTTTATGCTTGCGGCTGCCTGTGGTGACAACTCCGAATGGCACGATGATGTAAGAGATATGTGTCTGAACTACGGAGAAGATACATATTTCGGTGATACTATCACAATGCTATGCCTGATTGTAGATGACGGCGGCTGGATTGTTCCTGCAAGTGAAAGTAAATCCATTCGTGGCGATGTCAATGCAGATGGTGAATTTACTATTGCTGATGCTGTTGAGTTACAGAAATGGCTTCTTGCTGTACCTGGTGCAAAGCTTGCAAACTGGAAAGCAGGCGATTTATGTGATGATGGCAGACTTGATGTATTTGATTTATGTCTTATGAAACAGGAACTTATTTCTGAAACATCAAAAAAATATGTTGATGTTTCAACAATTGATGAACTTTTCGTTGCAATGCGTGGTGCGAAGCCGGGAGACGTAATTCGTGTTGCAAGCGGAACTTATGATTATACTACCTATCAGGGGGCACAGAAAATAGATACATCTGCCGAGGGTACAAAAGATGCTCCTATTACATTAACTGCGGCTGACCCGAAAAATCCGCCGATTATTACAGGAACAAATGCAGAACACGGCTATGTTATTCAAATTAAGGGCAATTATTGGATTCTTGAGAACTTGAAAATAACAACATCGCAGAAAGGTATCGTTCTTGATAACTCCAATTATTCAATAATACGCAATTGTGAGGTGTATAATACTGGTTCGGAGGCAATTGCTCTCCGAGACGGAAGTTCATACTGTACTGTAAAGGATACATATATTCATGATACAGGAACTATTACTCCCGGATATGGTGAGGGCGTATACATTGGCAGTGCAAAATCCACAAGCGGTTTTGATTACAAGTGTGATTACAACACGGTAGACGGATGTACATTTAAAAATGTAGCCGCAGAACACGTTGATGTCAAGGAATATACAACAGGAACTGAAATTATGAACTGCACTTTCTACGGTGATGGTATGACTGGTGCTAACTATGCAGGAAGCTTCGTAGATATTGCAGGAAATAATGTAAACGTTCACCATAATATCGGCTATCGCAATCGTAACGATAAAATTGTTGCAGCTTTTGAGCTTCATGAACAAGTTGAAAACTGGGGATACAAGTGCGTGTTTACCGACAATACTGTTTACATGGATCAACCTTATGGTGCGGTAGATACAAGCCGCCGTATGTATGTGGTAGATGGTTGGTTCAGTGATTTTTCCGTAAAAAACAATCAGGTTGATTACGGGAATGGATTAGTTGACGCGAATAGCTGGGAATATTATAATTCCGATTATGTGATTTATTTGAGCTGAAGTAACTGGCAGACTACTGATCTTTGCAAGCATGATAAACTTGATGTATTCGATCTGGTGCTTATGAAAAAACTGCTGGTAAATGATGACAGCACCAATCTTTCTGACAATGGTACATTGATTGAATCTACTATAAAGAAATTCGTTGCAATTTGTCTTAATCTAATTTTTACAAGATTTCGAAAAAATGGCTATATTGCGTTGTTTTATATTTAGATAATTAAATATCTTATTACGATTTTTAACTGTTTTTATAACATACATCGCACAAAGTGTAAAGTAACCGTCAAATAAAACCGCGTCCTGAAAGAAAACGGAAGCCTCGCCGAAAGTGGCGAGGCTTGTTGATTATCAAGTATTAAAAGGCAGAAAGATCGTTCCGGCAGGCTTCGAAAATAAATCCGTAAGATACTTTGTATATAGCGCCCAAGTTGAACACCCGCGGCCGCTGAAGTTGAACACTTGCGTCGCTGAAAATGAATAGCCTCGTCGGCGTAGTTGTACATTGACATAATCCAGCTAATATGCTACAATAAATATGCTTTACTCACAGGGAGGATAGGGCAACGCTGAGGAGCGACCTGAGCGTCCTGTGAAGTTTGCAAGTAATGGGCGATGTCAGCGGTATGCGGCATCGCCTTTTGCATTACTTGGAAACATAAGCGCTAAACCTCGGGTTCGGGCAGAGCCCGATGAGCCGAAGGCTCCTTATGCTTCATTTTGGTCTACACCAAATATTTTACGCATTGACTCTTCACATTCAATTACGATACGATATGAATCATGAACAATACGGTCACATATTGCATCCGCAATGATCGATGAGCCGATCTTGTCACGCCAACCTGGTACATCAAACTGAGAACAGAAAATCATAGATCCTTTTTTTGTAACGTGCCTCAGCTATCTCAAGAAGATCTCGAGCTTTTGATTATTTGAGCTGATAAAGCAGCCATTCATCAATTATCAGCAACGCAGGCTTTTTGTATTGCTCTATAACTTTGCTGTATGTCCCTGTTGTCCTTGCTATTGCAAGTTCGGTAAGCAGTTCAGGAAGTCTGACATATCGGACTGAAAGGAACTGTCTTACCGCTGACATTCCAAGAGCACAGGCTATGTACGTTTTGCCGCTTCCTGTTGCTCCGAGAAGCATAAGGTTATGATGTTCAAAGATGTAATTGCATCCTGCAAGACGAGTTATTTGAGCTTTATCTAGCTTTCGTGCTTTGTCATAAGCGATATCCTCTACGCAAGCACCTGTATCAGCGAAATTAGCTTTTTTGATAAGCCTCGTGAGATGATTGTTTTTGCGTGTAGCCCATTCTTTATCTACAATCAGCCCGAATCTATCTTCAAAAGAAAGCTCGGAAATATTCGGATCTGAAAGCTGTTCCTTGAATGCGGCTGCCATTGTACTCAGACGCATTTCCTGAAGCTTAGTGATAGTATTCTCTGTCAGCATTACTTCACACCTCCATAGTAGGAACTGCCTCTTGTGAAGCCGTACTGTTCAGTATTATCAACCGTTTCTGCATTCAACTCCTCCTGCCTGTCCTGCCCGGAAGACAGTATTACCTGAATATTCTTGTATGAAGGTCGCGGCGTGAAGCTGAGAGCTCTTTTGCAGGCGTTTTCAAGTCTGTCAGGAGTGTACTTGTCTGCAAGCTTCAATAGCCCCATGCAAGCCTTGTAGCCTTGCTGTTCTACCTTGTATCCGCTTAGTATCGCTGACACAACTGCTTTTGTATTGTCACCTGTTTTTGCAGCCCACTTGATAAAACGTTCTCCGTTCCATTGAATATATTTCTGATGAGCATCAGGCATATGTTCTTCATTTGTGTTGTATTGATTGGCTCTGCCGTAAAGTCTGCGGTGAGAACATATGCGATTTCCGTCATAGAAGACCTCAACTGTCATCCTTGTAAGGCGGACATCTACTTTCTTTTTGATATATTCATAAGGAACAGAATAGTTCATTTTATCAATAGAAATATGATAATTCGGAGCAACTGTAGCTATCTTCCATACTGCAAGCTCATACGGTCTTGGCGGCAGTGGCATAAGAAAAGACCTTTCTTCCTCAAAGGCTATTGCACGACTGCCGTCACGCTTTTGAAAGGGCTTATGATTGAATTCATAGAGCTTTTCTGAAATAGCTTCATTGAGCTCGGCAAGCGAAAGGAAGCGTCTATTTCGGAGTGCAGCAAGAATAAATGTGGAGATGACACCTACTGTACCTTCTACCATTGCCTTATCCTTAGGAGAACGCACTCTGCACGGAAGTATCGCTGTATTGTAATGCTCAGCGAGTTCACTGTATGCACGGTTGAGTTTGATCTCATTTCTGCTGTGCTTATCCACACCTGTTTTCAGATTATCACACTGAATTATTTTAGCAGCACCGCCGAAATATCTGAAAGCGTTTACATGAGCTGTAGTCCAACATTCCTGATCCATGGAGAAAAAGCCTTCAACGTAGGAATATCCACTATATGGAAGTGTGGCGACAAAAACATATACCGGAATAGGTTCACCAGTATCTGTATCGACAATATGTGCTGTATCGCCTGCCCAGTCTACCTGCATTATTTCACCGGGCTTATGCTCAATGTGCATTGTTGCGCCGTTCTTGGCAGTAAAGTCACGATAGTACTTTTTGAACTGCGTCAGCTGATATGGAAGCTCTCCGTTATTGCGGCACTGCTCACAATATTCCAGCCAGAGAAGATTAAGTGTTACTCCACTTTTCTGCATTTCATGCGCAATGTACTCATAGTCGGGCATCTTGTATTCAGGTTTTGCTGCACTTGCAGGAAAGAGAGCATCTGCAAGCTGTTTGTCTGACATTCCATCAGGCAGAGGATAGCTCAAACCTTGTACAGCAGCAATGTTCAGAACCTTGATCACTGTTGTTCTTGAACATCCGCAGGCTCCTGCAATCTGTGCTTTGTTCAGCCCAAGACTGCTGAGTCTCAGGATCTCACGATAATTGGTCATTTCTATGACCTCCTTCATTAGTATTCACGCTTATTGCGTGTAACACTATTCTATCGTGAAATCCCTCCATTTTGCAATCATTTTATGCTACTGTTCACTTCGTGCGACGAAAGCGTTCATTCTCACCGACGGTACTGTTCAACTTATGCGGCCGTAGTGTTCATTTTGGTGCGACGTATTCAGATACTTCTCAACATCAAGTCCATTAGCCTGAGCAGTTGATATTACCGAGTATAATGCAGCACTACATTCAGCACCTCTGGCTGTATTGTTGAAAAGCCAGTTTTTTCTGCCTATGGTGAATGGTGTATATACCGACCGCAAAACCGCAACTGCACGGACTTAAAACCGAACAGTAACGGTTACAAAACCGCACACTTGCCGCTGCTGAACCGCAGGACATATCATCCGGTCTATGGAGTTGGTTAGAGTTGATGGGACACT
>JAZRCW010000076.1:0-1309 GCA_045659945.1 Ruminococcus sp.
GATGATGCTTGAATTTGACGAGCTCGGCTGTGAGGATTGCGACCGCCAATATATGCTTGGCAACAGTATTCTCGTTGCTCCCGTTATGAGCAGGGACGGCACGGTTGATTATTACTTGCCGAAGGGTAAGTGGGCACATCTGCTTACGGGCGAATCGGTTGACGGCGGCTCGTGGCGCAGAGATACTTATGATTTCTTCTCACTGCCTGTGTTTGTACGCGAGAATACAATTCTGCCAATCGGCGGCTGTGACGACAAAACCGATTATGACTACACCGAAAATCTGACGTTACGCATCTTTAACCTTGCTGACGGTGCCGAAGCTCTGCGCACGGTTTGTGACACCGACGGTAATGTTATTCTCACGGCGAGTGCAGTCCGAAACGGTAATATAATAACCGTAAAATTAAGCGGCAAATCATCATCCGTTAAGATTGAACAAATCGGAACGGATTGCAAAATTTCAGTAATTCAGCAAAACTGAACCGATTTCTTCATTTCCCACACACCGCCGAAATTGCGGGGAACGGTTTCTATTCCTTCGGGCAGGACTCGTCGGGCTTATCTTTTTTGCCCGGCATATAACATAAGGGTAAATTAAACTATGGAGGATATCTCAATGAGCAAATTGGATATTACTTTGTTAAAAAACAATATTGAAAAAGCTGCTCTGTACGACTTTGAGAATAACAAAGTATTCGGTTCGGCATATTGTGTTATCCAAGGTCACGATGTGATTTACAAAAAAAGTTTCGGAACTGTTTCTGCAAATAATACTCAGCCTGTTACCGAAAACACCATATTCCGCATGGCTTCTATGACAAAACCTGTCACGGCAGCAGCAATACTTATTCTTATTGAACGGGGACTTATTTCTCTTGATGATAAAGTGTCCGGATATTTACCTGAATTTAAAGATATTCACATCACACAAATTACACAGGACGGTCTGACAGATCTGGGTAAAGCACAGAATGAAATTACTGTCTGCAATCTGCTTACGCATACTTCGGGAATCGGCAGTGAGCCCCTGAAGGAGCAGAAAATGACCTTCGACGACAAAAAGAGTATTGATTCCGCAGTTGAATTCTATTCGAAAATCGGTCTGGATTTCGAACCGGGTACAAAACAACAATACAGCCCCTTTGCCGCTTTTGACGTATTCGCAAAAATCATTGAGAAAGTGAGCGGAACAGATTATCACGGTTTTTTAATGCAGGAAATTTTTGAGCCCTGCGGTATGGTGAACACCACGTTTACTCCCACACGGGAGCAATGGAATGCAATGATTGCCATGCATAATAAGATT
>JAZRCW010000077.1:0-1078 GCA_045659945.1 Ruminococcus sp.
TTTGATAAAAATATTTGGAGGTATCATTATGGCATTATTCAATTTTGGAAAGAAGAACGAGGAAAAGAAAACTCCTGCTTGTGCTTGCAACTGCGGTTGCCCCACAAGCGAAGCAACAGAGATTGTAAACAAATGCTGCGGAGAAACAGTAGATGGTATCTGTTGTATCAAGGTGTTAGGCGCAGGCTGTGCATCCTGCCATCAGCAGTATGAGTACGCAAAAGAAGCAGTAAAGAATATGGGACTGACTGTGGAGGTGGAGTATATCACCGATATGGCAAAGGTTATGGAATACGGTGTTATGAGTATGCCGGCTCTCGTTGTAAACGAGAATGTCGTGTCTATGGGAAAAGTGTTAAAGGCGGCTGATGTTGAAAAGCTCCTGCATAAGTTGGGTTTCTGATATGAAGAAAAAAGTAGCCTTCATCTGCGTACACAATTCCTGCCGCAGTCAGATCGCTGAAGCACTCGGAAAGCATCTTCGTGGAGAGGAGTTCGACTTTTACTCAGCAGGAACAGAAACAAAACCGCAGATTAATCAGGATGCTGTCAGATTGATAAAGCAGCTCTATGGCATTGATATGGAGCTGACACAGTACAGTAAGACCATTGATAAAATACCCACCCCCGATATTGCAATCTCTATGGGTTGTGATGTCGGCTGCCCCTTCATCGGCAGAGCCTTTGATGATAATTGGGGCTTGCCCGATCCTACCGGACAAGACGATCGCTTTTTTGTTAGCACTATCAAATGCATCGAGAATCGCATTATATCCTTAAAATGACAAACACCCTGTAAGACCTAAAATCTTACAGGGTGTATTCATCTTGAAATATATGTATTCCCACGGTATGTAGATTATCACTGCAGGAAATATCTTTTGAAATTTTCTTAAATTTGCCTCTTGACTTTTATTAGCAGGTCTTTCTACGGAATAGACACAACTTCCAATGTTTTGAATTGCTTCCGGTTCAATTCCTTTGTTATAGTTTCTGAGAAATTTATGTCATCGGAAGGGGAGGTGAAAGGCCGTCTTATGATTCCGTTTTCCGTGGAATCGAGGGAAGTCGGTTCGTA
>JAZRCW010000078.1:0-92497 GCA_045659945.1 Ruminococcus sp.
ACAACGGCTGCGTGAGAGGTCATACCGCCACGAACGGTGAGGATACCCTGAGAAGCCTTCATACCTGTGATGTCCTCGGGAGAGGTCTCAAGACGAACAAGAACAACCTTTTCGCCACGGGCATTCCAAGCCTCAGCGTCCTCAGCTGTGAATACAACCTTACCGCAAGCAGCACCAGGTGAAGCACCGAGTCCCTTGCCCATAGGAGTAGCAGCCTTGAGAGCCTTACCGTCGAACTGTGGGTGGAGAAGTGTATCGAGGTTTCTGGGGTCGATCATAAGAACAGCTTCCTGCTCTGTTCTCATACCCTCGTCAACGAGATCGCAAGCGATCTTAAGAGCAGCCTGAGCTGTTCTCTTACCGTTTCTTGTCTGGAGCATATAGAGCTTACCGTGCTCAACAGTAAATTCCATATCCTGCATATCTCTGTAGTGGTTTTCGAGAATACCGCAAACCTCTGTAAACTGCTTGAATGCCTCAGGGAACTTTTCTTCCATCTGAGCGATAGGCATAGGAGTTCTAACACCAGCAACAACGTCTTCACCCTGTGCGTTTGTGAGGAACTCACCCATGAGCTTCTTTTCGCCTGTAGCAGGATCTCTTGTGAAAGCAACACCTGTACCGCAGTCGTCACCCATGTTACCGAAAGCCATCATCTGTACGTTAACAGCTGTACCCCATGAATAAGGAATATCGTTGTCACGTCTGTAAACGTTAGCTCTGGGGTTGTCCCATGAACGGAATACAGCCTGAACAGCACCCATGAGCTGCTCCTTGGGATCTGTGGGGAAGTCTGTACCAATCTTAGCCTTGTATTCAGCCTTGAACTGTGAAGCGAGCTCCTTGAGATCGTCAGCTGTAAGCTCAACGTCCTGAGTAACGCCCTTCTTCTCCTTCATTTCGTCGATAAGCTCTTCAAAGTACTTCTTACCAACTTCCATAACAACGTCGGAGTACATCTGGATAAATCTTCTGTAGCAGTCCCAAGCCCATCTGGGGTTGTTGGAAGCTTCTGCCATGTAATTTACAACGTCCTCGTTAAGACCGAGGTTAAGAATTGTGTCCATCATACCGGGCATTGAAGCACGAGCACCTGAACGAACGGAAACGAGGAGAGGATTCTCCTTATCGCCGAACTTCTTGCCAGTAACTTCTTCCATCTTAACGATGTACTCGTTAATCTGACCCATAATTTCGTCGTTGATCTTGCGACCGTCGTCGTAGTAAGCTGTGCAAGCTTCAGTGGAGATTGTGAAGCCCTGGGGAACAGGAAGACCCATGTTGGTCATTTCTGCAAGGTTTGCACCCTTACCGCCGAGGATTTCACGCATATCTGCGTTACCCTCGGAGAATAAATAACAATACTGCTTTGCCATTGGTATTACCTCCAATATAATCTTAGTGCAGGACAAACGTATAGTATGTCCGCTTATACTTATTATAACATATTTCGGAAAAAAATGCTATATAGAAAAAACAAAAAAATGACAGTTGATTTTCCAACATTTTGTACAAAAAAGCAATGAATAATAAAAAAACGAGCGTTTTCGCACGAAAACACTCATAAAGTTACCTAAAAACAGAAAAAGCGACCTTTCAATGACACCCTCTCAACTTTGTCATTGAAAATCGCTTGTTCCGAAAGATTCTCACACACCCTCAATATGCGAAAATCAGCGGTTGGGAATAATCCCGTGCAGTAAGCCTTGTGCAGTGAATTGAATAAGAGTTCATTGTTTCCGTCCTCATTTAGGCTATTAAACATATTATAGGCATTAATGTTTAATTTCGGACGGTTTGTACTGATTTGAAACATTCATTGCAAAAATTGTCGGCGGAGTTTTAAACCGACGGCTGAAATCACTGCTTAACCGTGTTCACAGGACACATAAATAATGCATCTTTGTTTACAAAGGGAATATGCCTGTATTTCGGCATCAGTTCGCCTTTGATATGTTTATTATATTCCAAAGTTAATTATCATTCAAGGGATAATATTGCTACAATTCAGAAGTATATTGCTATAAATGGTTAATATAGAAATATTTATAATATATTAATAAATTCAAATTATTTCTATATACATTTCGTATTAAGAATTCTATTGTTGCAAACAAATTAATTCGTATAAATATATAATCATTTCCACAAATGACAGCACAAAGCCGTTTTTATCCTGTTAACGCAATCAACTGAATTGAAGAATTGTATAATTTACGACCAATATCACATGTAGTAGATTTTAGATAAGAATTCAAAATTAAAAAATGCAATTAATAATTTCACAAGAACAAATTCGCGGGTTATATATATTTTTTTGTTTTAACTTTGTTAGCAAACAACAATAAAGGAGCCTTTCGGCTCCTTTAAATTTTATGCAAGTCCCACAGAAGCGTCCTTGATTTTCTGTTTGTAAAACTCCTCCGACCAAGGGAACTCAAATTTCTTGAAAAGTCCCATAGCGGCGCAGGCATTGTTTACGGCATTTTCAATACTCGCTTCATCGCCTGATTTCGCACATATATATATGCCTGCAATCAGAATTTCAAGAAGTTTTGCATCGTTTTTGCCCTGCGGCTTATAGCCGAAGCCTGTGAGAAGTCTGAAAGCGGAATTGTAATGCTTTGCGGCACAGTCTGCGTAAGCAAGCGACATATACATATCAGCTTTAAGTCTGATATCCACCTTTTCCGAATATATCTGCATAAAGTTTATATTTTCAGTGCGGAAATCCTCTGCGTCACGCCAGTTTCCGATTTTACTTTTGTTTGCAAGCGACTCTATACAGTAAATGAATTTTTCTTCATTGTTGAGCTTTTTCGCCATATCTTCCAGCTTCGTAAGGAAGTAAGCGGCGGTTTTGTAATCACGGATTTTGTCATATAGACGCACGGTTTGGAGAATATCTCCAGGTGCAGGTTTTTTTGCATTCAGCACAAAAAAATCAGCATATTCCTCAGCAAGAACTTTTGTATAGCCTGTTTGACTGAATTGTGTATATAATTCTGTATATTTCTTTGTGTTTTCACTTGATTTTTTTGCAAAAGTACTCTTTCTGTGTTCACGTTCCTGAAGTGACAGCATAACCAACGCTCCTTTATAACTAAAAATAACGACAGCCTACACCGCATCATCCAGTATCTATACGTGCTGTCTAATTAATATAATTTTATCATAAATCAATAACTTAGTCAACAAAAGTTTATAGTTTTATTGTATTTTTGTTAGTATGCACAAAAATATGATGAAAAATTCTATATTTTAAATAATTAAACTTTGCATTTTTTAAGATTATTTAAAGAATATATGTTATAATATTTATTAGGAAAGAAGTTCTCTGAAAATGAGAACACCAACAGAATCAAATCAGAGATTCCCGAAAATCTCATTATTTTGAGGCTATATTGCGGAGGTTTGTATGAAAATACTTATAGTCGAAGATGAAATCCAGCTTGCCGACGCTTTATGCGAGCTGCTGAAACGAAATATGTATTCCGCCGATGTATGCTACAACGGCATAGACGGACTGGACAACGCTCTTACAGGCGTTTATGACTGCATAATACTTGACATAATGCTTCCGGGAATGAACGGTCTGGACGTTCTGCGTCATATGCGTAACGAAAAAATCAATACACCTGTTCTGCTGCTTACTGCAAGAAGTGAGGTTAACGACAAGATAAACGGCCTCGACTGCGGTGCCGATGACTACCTCACAAAGCCTTTCGTCACTGGGGAGCTTCTCGCAAGAATCCGTGCCCTTACAAGACGAAAGGGCGAAATTGTCGATGAAAACCGCCTGCAGTTCAACGGGCTTCTGCTCAATAAGAACACCTGCTCCATAAGCTGCGGCGAAAATGATGTAAAACTCAGCCTTAAAGAGTACAACGTCATGGAAATGCTTATTGCAAATCCCGGACAGATATTGCCAAAAGAACGTATTATCGAGAAAATCTGGGGCAGTGAAAGCGATGTCGAATACAACAACATAGAAGTATACATATCATTTTTACGAAAGAAAATAGCTTCAATTTCAGCAAATGTGCAGATAAAGACAGCCCGTGGTATAGGTTACTTTATAGAGTAAGGAGGGATAGTCTTGTTCAGAAAAGTACAGCTGAAATTTTTCGGTATTATTATAGCTATTCTCATTGCTATATTTATAGGCGTACTCAGCTCAATCAATATTATTATGGATCTGATGATGGAACGTCAGACAAATATCGTACTGCATCAGGTTGCTATAGGCGTGGATTTCGACGAGAAAACAAATTCATTTACATTTACAAATCCTGAAAAGAATAAGGAGCCGCCTAAAAAAGACAGCAAGTCTGCCGGTACAAAGAAAACAACCACAGCTGTTCCGCCTACTGAAAGGCAGACGGAAACAGTTCCGCCGACAGATAAGCCTACGGAGACTAATCCGCCTGTGGCACAGACTAATCCGCCGGTAGTGCAGACGAATCCTCCCGTACAGACGGAAGCTGTTAAAACGTCAAGAACCGAAGTCATTCAGACTAAACCTTCCGAGCCGCCCACTGTTCCGCCTACGGAGCCCTCTCCGCAGGAAACAGCACCTCCCCCGCAGGGCGGTGAAGGACAGTCCCCTAATCCATGGGAAAATCCGTGGGGTAATCCATGGGATCCGTGGAATCCATGGAACCCGTGGAATCCATGGGGGGATTGGAATAATCAGGACCAAAATGGTGAAAATAACAACGGTGTACAATCCCACGATGAGCAAAACGGCAACGGTAATATAAAACCTGCTGCCTACAATGATTTTGTGCCTGTTCTTGAGGGATATACAATTATTACCCTGACAGACACCTCGGCTGTGCCCCATGAAAAAACAACTGACGCTTCAAAGCCACAAAAAAATGCCGAGCCTGTTCCAAAATCCCTCGGTTCTATCGAGTTCTTCGTTATTATGGCTGACCAAAACGGCAGATATGTCGCTTCAGCAAACAATGACGCATTGACAAAAGAAGCGGCACAGGAATATATCAATGAAATAATAGCTGTAAAGGACAGCTCGGGCATGACGGGAAATATAAGCTTCTGTGCCGAAAAAAAGCCCAATGGCACGCTTATGGTTCTCACAGACAGAACTTCGGAACTGGATATGATGAGAAAGCTGAAAAGAACCACATTAATTGTCGGCATAATCAGTATAGTTCTCATATCGGCGGCAGCTTATTTCCTCAGCGGAATAATTGTAAAGCCGCTTAAAGAAACATTTGAAAAGCAGAAACAGTTCATCTCCGACGCAAGTCACGAGCTGAAAACTCCTCTGACGGTTATTTCTACCAATGCAGACGTATTGGAAGGAGAAATCGGCAATAACAAATGGCTTAACTACATACAGGACCAGGCTGACAGAATGAATGTGCTTGTAAACGACCTGTTGAGTCTTTCACGTCTTGAAAACAGCAGACGTGATTTCATTACAACTGACTTCGACCTCAGCCGTGCAATTACAAACGCTTCACTTCCTTTTGAATGTCAGGCATTTGAAAGCAGGAAAAATTTCGTTCTCAATATAGAGGAGGGAATACGCATAAACGGAAGCGAACAGCACATCAAGCAGATGGCAGGAATATTCATAGACAACGCTCTGAAATACTCCAAGGACGGCGGAACTGTACGTGTATCACTTACCCGTGATGATAACAAGGCGATTCTTGCTGTATACAATACAGGAAGCGGCGTTCGTGAGGAGGATGTTGACAAGCTCTTTGAGCGTTTCTACCGAAGTGATGAGTCAAGAGCAAGGACTACAGGCGGATACGGTCTTGGACTTGCAATTGCCAAATCCATTATTGACAAGCATAAATTCAAAGTACAGGTTGAAAACCAAGAAGGCAAAAGTATCTGCTTTGTCGTAATAATGCAATAATCAAGGTATTCGTAGTAAAGGGGACTATGATGATAATGCAGCACCGCACTAACCTCGCTTAAAGGCTTTACAAAAATTAGCCTGCATATTTTGCACAACCTCTGTGCGGTATTGCCATAAGGGAAACTCTAAAAAACTCCCTCACAGATGAATTTCTATGACAAATATCATTTGCTTCATTGCAAAACCTTGCAACTGATATTTGTCATATGCGAAATTCCACTCGTGTTCCGGTTTTTAGAGTACCCCACAAATAAAAAAAGGACGAACTGCAATCGTCCTTTTTTATTTTTTCCATGTGATTATACAGTTTCGGGCAATGCTTCAAGCTGTTTTGCGTCAAGTTTCTGAACAGCAAGAGCGTCGGCAGGAGTTAAACCGTCCGAGGGGTTATAGCAATCCGCATTTAAAGCACCCTGCTCCGAAAGTGCATATTTGTCGTAATTTCCCAGATGCTGGAGAATAGCTGCTGCATCGGCTATTGTAACATCGCCGTCGCAGTTAGCGTCGCCGTAAACCACATCGTGGGCGGTTGTTGTGTGCTCTGTATTCTTTTCCGTGGTCGGAACTGTGGTCGGCTCTGTTGAATCTGCAAGATAAACAGTTTCATACATAACCCTTGCCCATTCCTCACGCATAGCAGCATAACCCGTATCAGAGGGATGAACGCCGTCGCCGCTTAAATAATCAGGAGAGGACAGCAGAAATTCACCAAAATCGGGGCCTTTAACAATTTTATTGCCATATTCCTCATAAAGGCGGTCAATTACAGCATTATAAAGAGGGACATTATTCATAACGTCCTCATTGGTTGAAGCAGGAATTTTCGGCAGTACAGGAATTTTTCCTGCTTCAAGTATAGCGTCAATCATATACTTTGTATTATTGTAGTATTCCTCTGTGCCGTTAGGATTTCCCCAGCAGTCATTTGTACCATAGGCAAGGCTGACAAATCTTGCGTGTGAGACAGAAAGCCAGCGGTCAATATTTTCTTTGCCGTCAATACTGCGTATACCGCCTATGCCGCCGTTTTCCTGTATGGGGAAATAACGGCTGTCAAGGGTGTTGATATGCTTGGCAAAGCCTGTGCCATAGCAGTTATTCATGCCGCCTGCGGTAATGGAATCGCCAAGGAAAAGCCAGCTGTCGGACACTCCCCCGCTTACGCTGTGAACGTCAAAGTTAATGCTTGCCTGCTTGCCGATTTCATCGTCGGCCTTTTCAATATTGAGCCTTATCCAGTTATAGCCCTCCATGTCTACAAGATGCTGACGTGAGCTTAAAGTATTTCCCTCAACAGTTTCAACAACTTTCCAGCCGTTTTCGGGGTATGCACCGCCCTCTGCGGCATTTACCTCCACTGTATAATCAGAAGGCTCCATATTGCGGCTTTTGTAGTTGCCTATGTAGTCGTAGGAGCTTGTGTTATACCACACCGCAAGCACTTGTTTACGCTCATCTGTGGGAACGGCAGAAAGGTCGTAGGCGATATAATCGGGGGTTGTCATAAAGCAGAATGAGAAATAATGCTCATCATTTGCGGCGGTAGGCTGACTTGCCTTTCCCGAGTATACGGGGCAATTGCGGCTTATGACGGGGTTGGGCTCAACCTTTGCATAGGCTGTGAATGTGCTTAAAGATACAGCGGCGGCAGCTGCGGCTGTAACTGCGGAAATAGCTTTTTTAATAAATTCACTCATTTCAAAAACTCCTTTTAATTAATTTATCCCTGAAATTTAAGTTTCTGTAAGCTAATTATATCATGCTTATGATGAAAAGTCAATAAATTTATGTGAATTAGATTGAATAAATATTGACAAACCCATAATAAAATAGTATAATTATTGTAACATCTCAGTTTACTGAAAATTCGGAGGACTATATGGATATTATTATAGTGGGAGGCGGAAAAGTCGGCAATTCCCTTGCAAAAATACTGTGCGTCGAGCATAATATAACTGTTATTGATTTGAGTGAAAACTGTATTCAGTCGATTGTGAACGAGTCAGATGTAAAGGGCATTGTGGGCAACTGTCTGCAAACGGCTATTTTAGAAGAAGCAGGGGTTGGAAAATGCAAGATTTTTATTGCACTTACTGATTCCGATGAGGTAAATATACTCTCCTGTCTTATTGCAAAGAAAATGAACGCAAGACATTGTATCGCCCGTGTGCGTAATCCCGAATTTGATAAACAGCTTGTATTCATGCGTGAGGAATTGGGAATAAGCATGATGGTAAATCCCGATTATATCTCCGCAAACGAAATCGCCAAGGTTTTACGCTATCCCGACGCTATAAATATCGAAACCTTTGCAAAGGGCAAGGTTGACCTGACGGAGATACGTATTACAAGCGGCAGTATTCTCGAAAATATCGCACTTTCACAGCTTTCAAAGCGATTGAGGCTTGATATACTTATCTGTGCTGTTCAGCGTGGTGACGAAGTAATAATCCCCAACGGAAATTTTGTTCTCCATGCAGGTGATAAGATACACGTAACGGCTTCTCACAGCAATATGGTAAAGTTCTTCAAGAGTATCAGCTCCGCATATCGTGAAAAACGTGTAAAATCAGTAGTACTCATAGGCGGTGGCAGAGTGGGATATCACCTTGCACAGCACTTGAGCGAAACTGGCGTAAAAGTCAAGATTATTGAGAATGACGAAAAACGCTGTTATGAGTTAAGTGAAAGACTGGATAAGGTAAATATAATCTGCGGAGACGGTACAAATCCTGATATTATCCGTGAGGAGCGAGTATACGACGCAGATGCTGTTGTGTCGCTTACAGGAATAGACGAGGAGAATATACTTATGTCGCTCCTTGCCAAGAATAACGGTGTAAACAAGGTTGTTACAAAGGTAAATCGCATTAATCTTATGCAGCTTTCCGATTCTCTTAACCTTGACAGTGTAATCTCCACAAAGGCTATTACAGTCAATCAGATATTGCAGTATGTGCGTGCGAAGCAAAATTCAACGGGAAATAATATAACTACCCTTTATCGTCTGATAAATGACAGAATGGAAGCTATTGAGTTTGTCTGCCGTGAAAGCAGAAGCTATGTTGGTGTTCCCCTTAAAGAGCTTAAATTGAGAGAGGGTATCCTCATTGCAAGCATTGCAAGAGGAAATCAGCTGATTATCCCCCGAGGTGATGACTGTATCATGGTAAACGACAGTGTTGTTGTCGTAACCACAAATAGCGGATTTGAAGACCTCAACGAGATTTTCGATTAAACGGGGGCGGAAAATTCTATGAATTACAGAATGATAGTATATATTATGGGGCAGATTTTACGGATTGTCGGTCTGTGTATGCTGCTGCCCATATTTATAGGGTTTTATTACGGTGAAAGCCACGTTATTTCAACATTCGGAATACCGGCTTTTATTACCCTTGCAATATCCTTTGTTTTTACAATAAAAAAGCCTAAAAACCGTTCTGTGTACTCTATGGAAGGCTTTATAAGCGTTGCGGCTTCATGGGTGGCTATGTCTGCTATTGGTGCACTTCCATTCGTTATATCGGGTGAAATTCCGCACTATATTGATGCCCTTTATGAAACAGTATCGGGATTTACAACAACAGGCTCCACGATTATGAACGACGTGGAAAGTATGTCCCGCTCATGTATTTTATGGAGAGCCTTTACTCACTGGCTGGGCGGTATGGGTGTGCTTATGTTCGTGCTTGCTGTTATGAACAGTAACGATGTCCGTACAATGCACATGATGAGAGCAGAATGTGCAGGTCCCAACGTAGGACGGCTTGTTTCAAAGTCAAGCTTTTCCGCACGCATACTTTATGTAATATACATTGCCCTCACCTTAGCTGAAATAATTGTTCTTTGTCTGCTGAAAATGCCTCTGTTTGACGCTGTTATTCACTCTTTTTCATCAGCAGGTACAGGTGGCTTCTCTCTCTGGAACGATAGCATAGGTCACTATAACAGTTCCGCTATTGAAATGGCTGTGGCGATATTCATACTCCTTTTCGGCGTTAATTTCAATCTTTATTATTTTATTGCACTGAAAAAAATCTCCCTTGTATGGAAAAACGAGGAGCTCCGCACATATCTTGGTATAATTGCGTTTTCTACTGTTGCTATTGCAGTCAGTCTGCTTGAGAAGTATGATTCAGTTCTTGAGTCCTTCAAGGATTCGTTCTTTATGGTGTGCTCGACAATTACTTCAACAGGATTTGCAACAGTTGATACAGGTGAATGGAATAACTTTGCACAGACATTGCTGCTTCTGCTTATGTTTGTAGGTGCCTGTGCAGGCTCTACAGGTGGTGGCATGAAAGTTTCACGTATACTTATCATAGTAAAAACCGGTATCCGTGAATTGAAATACATCGTAAGTCCCCGTGCGGTGGCTACTGTTAAAATGGACGGAAAGCCCGTTGAAAAAGATGTCATACGAGGAGCAAGCAACTATTTCATACTCTTTATGCTGATTTACGCTTTTTCCGTTCTCCTGCTGTCATTTGACAGCTTTACTATGGAGGAGAATATATCGGCTGTTACAACCTGTATGAATAACATCGGATTTGGTGTAGGCAGACTTGATACATCAGGCAATTTCAGCGGATTCAGTGCATTTTCAAAGCTTGTACTCTGTTTTGATATGCTCATAGGACGACTTGAAATCTATCCTCTTATACTTCTTTTCGGTATAAGAAGAAAATATTGACATTATTTACGGACGGCTCTGCTGTCCGTTTTTATTTCATATCATTAAATTACTATTTTCTTAATTATAATAGTATACTTTCCCTTGAAAATACATTATAATAGTATCATAAGATTACAATTCATGAGGTGATAAACAATGAAAAAGTGGAATGGTTATCAGAAAGGTATCAACCTTGGCGGCTGGCTTTCACAGGCGGAGCTTACCAAGGAGCATTGCGATACTTTTATTACAAAGGCTGACATAGAAAATATCAGCAGAATCGGTTTTGACCATGTAAGATTGCCCATTGATTACGAGCTTGTGCAGGATGAGAATGGCAATTTCATCGAAAGCGGTTTTGCCTATATAGCAAATTGTATTGACTGGTGCGGAGAATACGGGCTGAATATGGTGCTTGACCTACACAAGACAGCAGGTTATGTTTTTGATGATGAAAGTGTAACAGGCTTTTTCCGCAGCGAAGAACTGATACAGCGTTTTATCGCACTCTGGAACGAGTTTGCCGTACGTTACGGCAAATATAGCCAAAGACTTTCTTTTGAACTGCTTAACGAGGTTGTAAACGAATGTGACAATGCCCCGTGGATGGAGATTGCAGAGCGTACTGTTGCAGAAATCCGAAAATCGGCTCCCGACATAAAAATCCTTGTTGGAAGTTATATGAACAACAGTGTTCTTACTGTCAAGCACATTGCACAGCCTTTCGATGAAAATATTGTATATAATTTCCACTGCTATGACCCCTTGCTCTTTACTCATCAGGGTGCTTTCTGGATTAAGAACATGCCCGTTGACTACCGTATTTCATATCCTATGGGAAAAGCAGAGTTTATCGAAGCATCTGCTGAAAATCCTGCAAATATCATCCCTCACGAAAATGATATTCCTGAGGACGGCTTCTCTGCGGAGTATTTTGAAAATATTTTCCGCGAGGCTATTGAAGTCGCTGAAGAACGCGGAGTTATGCTCTACTGCGGCGAATACGGCGTTATTGAGCATACTGATCCGCAGTCCGCTCTGAACTGGTACAATGATATTCATGCTGTATTGAGCAAATACGGCATAGGCAGAGCTATGTGGAGCTACAAGGGTATGGACTTCGGCTTCATTGACGGAAAGCTCAGCTGTGTTTCTGATAAGATTATATAAAGGGAACCTCTAAAGATATAATAAAAAATCCCCTGTCTGAAAGTATTATCAGACAGGGGATTTCTGTTATATAGGGAGATTTTGTGCAAAGTCTGCGTGCGGACTTTGTAAAATGTTGTTATTGGTTTCATGAGGAAGAATGGCTTCGTGACGTTCAATGTCCTTGTTGGCTGTTCTGTCATTTTTGTCCTTGTCATTCTCGTGAGGAAGCTGGTGTTCAGGCTTAATGGGCTTATCAGTTTCTTCGTTGGAAACAGGCGGAATCGGTGTTTCAACAGGCTCCGACGGAATCTCATGTACAGGTTTATCCTCATGAACAGGAGGAACGGGAGCAATTATAGGCTTTGTTTCTGTAGGTGGAGCAGGCTTTGTATTTTTTCCTGCATTTGTCTTGACCGCCGTTGTAACCGCGGGTGTGACAGGCTTTTCATGAGGCAGTTTATCTTCCTTTTTATCTTTGCCGTCCTTCAGATGCGGCTTTTCATCGTGGATATTTACCTTTATATCATGTCTGGGGAGCTCTTTTTCAAGCTTTGCCTTGATATCTTCATAATTTTTTTGACTGTTTCCATCGATATACACATCAACCGTATCACCTGCGGCAATATATCCCTCGGTAATTTCAACCTGTACAATTTCATTGGCGGCTTCTGCATTATCCTTGCCCTTGATGTCAACCTTTTCGATGATTTTCTTGCCATATTCGGTATCGCTTTCAATGCCTATAACCTTGCCCGAACTGTTCAGCGTCATACTAATGGAAGTATCGGAGGCAAGAGTCACGGTTGAGCAGGGCTTGAGATTTCGGTTGTAATAGGAATAGCAGGGTATTGAAATAATACCGATACAAGCGGCAGCTGCGACAATAGTTCTGATTATAGTTATGGCAGGTTTTCTCTGTTTGTACTTATCCGACATAATAATGGGATTTGTTACAGTTTGTCCTGTTTCGTAATTCAGATTTGCAGCAAAGACATATTTACCCTCCTCATCCATAAGAACAGCATAGCCTTTACAGCACTGCATAACAATATATTTCATTACTTTTCACCGCCTTTCAATACCTGCATGATGTGACCTCTCATGATCTCGTAGCCATTGGTGCATATAAGCAGCATTGCAACGAGATATCGTCTGTGTCTTTCGAGTGTTTTTCGTTCAACATCTGCCCCCTCTGCAAGAGCTGCAAGGGGGACTCTTTTTGTGCGTAGAAAATCCGCCAGAATTTGCGGATTGTTCCGTGCATAGCGAACAGCCTTTCCGCATATTTCAAGAGTTCTCCGCTGTTTCGGGGAGTTTTCGGCAATATCGGTAAAGGATACGCCAAAATCCTCCATTTGTGCAGACAGCTCGGCGATTTCCTGTTTGGTTGCTTCACGCATTTCCTTTTCATGGAAATCATCATGGCTATCGCTTATTGTATCTATAAGTTCGCTTTTTTCTTCATCATCGGTAATATTGAGGGAAATACCGCCTATATTCTTTTTTTCTCGCCTGTAGTAGTCGATGAGTCGGTTTTTTATCTGTAAAGCGGCAAATTTCAGAAATGAGCCACGAAGTTTTGAATAATTACGTATAGCCTCGTAAAAGGCGAACATGGCAATACTTAATTCATCGTCGCTCTGATCGGGAGGACGATTTATAAATTTAGCCGTTTCAGACTTTATAAACGGCATATAGTCGGATATAAGTGCGTCTGCCGCATGCTTTTCTTTTTTTGCAAGGTTGACCCTTGAAATTATCTCATGAGTTTCGGAGTCCATTTCTGCACCTCCTGTTATTTATAGTATACGCAGGGTATTTTATATTTTCGGGGTATTTACTTTATTATATAATAAAAATTTCTTGAAGTCAAGGCTGATAATTAAGAATTTAGAATTAATAATAATGCGTAATTATTGTATGCGGCTGATTTTGTCGTGAATACGTTTATTCCGTAGTGGCTGCCTTTGGCGTTCCGAAATTATGCAATTATAGTGTATTATAACTTATAAAAACATCACAAATTTCACCTCCCTGAAAATTTTTTTGAAAATTTTTTCAGATTACCCCGCTTTTTGAAAAATCCTTTCGTAAACTATAGACATAAGGACACGGAAAGCCGATGACAACCGCGGATTATCGGAGTGTTCCGTTGAAATTATCGTTGAATATTTATTAAGGAGTGTTTATCATGAATTACAAAAAGTTAACAGCTGCTATTACAGCTATCTGCGTTCTTTCACTTGCTACAGGTGCAACAACTTTCGCTGCAAAAAATGTTATTGAAGACAAAGCAGAGAACAGCATCGTAACAGAGGAAACAACAGAGTCCACAGAAAAGGATGAGGAAATCGCTGATGAAGAAGTTTCCGACGAAGAAGTAACAGAAGACGAGGAGTCTGCTGATGCTCCCGAGGCTGAAGCTCCCGAGAAGCCCGAAAAGCCTGTTCCTCCTGTAGTTGAGGATGAGGAAATCACAGAGGGTGAAGACGGCGAAGCAACAGAGGACGAGGAGTCCGCTGAAAAGCCTGCTAAACCTGCAAAGAAAGCTGGCAAAAAAGAAATCGTTGATATGATTAACAGCACATTCGATTTTGAAACAGCTGATTTCGTTGACGAAGATACAAAGGCTGCATGGTTCGAGTTCTGCCTGAATAATCTTGATGATGCTGCTCCCAAGGTTGAAAAGCCCGAGGCTGATACAGAAGCTGACGCTGAAAAGCCTGTTAAGCCTGCAAAGAAGGCTGGCAAGAAGGAAATCATTGAGATGATTAACAATACATTTGACCTTGAAGCTGAAAGCTTTATCAGCGACGAGACAAAGGCAGCATGGTTTGAGTTCTGCACAGAGCTTAATGCAAAGCCTGAGAAGCCAGTTCCTCCTGTAGTTGAGGACGGCGAGGAAATTGAAAAGCCCGAAAAACCTGTTCCTCCTGTAGTTGAGGACGGCGAGGAAATTGTAAAGCCCGAAAAACCTGTTCCTCCTGTAGTTGAGGACGGCGAGGAAGCTGTAAAGCCCGAAAAGCCTGTTCCTCCTGTAGTTGAGGACGGTGAGGAAGCTGTAAAGCCCGAAGGACCTGCTAAGCACGAAAAGGGTGAGAAGCCTGCAAAGGGTCATCACCACGGCCACAAGAATGACCAGGTTCAGGAAGACACTGAAATCACAGACGACGAAGTTGTTGACAAAACTGTAACAGACGAGGTTACAGCATAAGTTTAACACAATCTTGTGTTAATCCCTCATCACGTACTATACTATTGCTCCCCTATCGGCAGCTGTATAAGGTTTATTCCATACGATTTATCTACCGTTGATACACAATAGCGTATCAGCAGATATCTGCACAATCAGACTATAAACCTTATACGGCGGCCTCCCTTTTACTCCCCGGTCATTCCCACAATGACTGCGGGAGATTTTTTTATGCTTTAAAAGCAACACCGCACAAAGCCGTCATACTGACTTTGTGCGGTGTTGCTTTTATTATTTATCAAGATGTCCGGATGCTTCTGCAAGAAGTTCAATTATTGAAAGATGCTGCGGGCACACACTTTCACACTGACCGCAGGCAATACAATCCTTTGCCTTGCCGCTTTTTGCAGTAAGGCCTCTGTATACGTTTCCAGAACGCCATTCCTCGCCGTAGAGCCTGATTGTATTAAGTACGCGGAAAACCTCGGGAATATTTATCTCCGACGGACAGCCGTCACAGCAATATCGGCATGATGTACAGCCAATAAGCGGAGAATTGAACATAACCTCATTTACTTCCTCTATAAGCTTCTTTTCGCTGTCAGAAAGCGGCTCAAAATCTGTAAAGGTATTCAGATTATCCTGCATCTGCTCGTCGTTTGACATACCTGAAAGTATTGTTATTATACCGTCAAGAGAGCCTACAAATCTCATTGCCCAGGAAGCAATTGAAGATTCAGGTCTTGCCGCTTTCAGCTTTGCTTCAAGTTCAGGCACAAGCGACGCAAGTGTTCCACCCTTGACAGGCTCCATAATAATCATAGGTATATTTCGTCTGTGAAGAATTTCATACAATTCACCTGAATGTACAATGGGATTTTTCCAGTCAGCATAATTAAGCTGTATCTGCACAAATTCAATTTCCGGATGCTTATCGAGAACAACTTCCAGAAGTTCGGGAGTGCCGTGATAGGAAAATCCAAAATGCTTGATTTTTCCCTCTTTCTTTTTCTCCATACCCCAGTTGAAACAATCAAATTCCTCGTATGCATTATAATTGTTGCCATCCTCCAGTGAATGAAGCAGATAGAAATCAAAATAATCAACTCCTGCCCTTTCAAGCTGTTCGTTGAATATTCTGTCCCTGTCGTCCTTATCCTTCATACACCATGAGGGAAGCTTCGTAGCAAGCTTGAAACTTTCTCTCGGATAACGCTTTACAAGGCATTCTCTTGCGGCTACCTCTGATTTTCCGCTGTGGTATACATAGGCAGTATCGAAATAGTTCAGACCTGCCTCCATATACTTATCAACCATACGGCACACGTGGTCATAGTCGATTTCTCCGTCCTTTTCGGGAAGTCGCATAAGTCCGAAGCCAAGCTTTGAAACGTCAAAAATCTCATTTTTATCCATAATTATCACCTGTTACTTTTTCATATCTTCAATTTTTCTTTTTATGGCGGTCAATGCGTCTTGGGGATTTTCTATATCCATAACCGCCGTTTCAATGGGACAGAAGCCTGTATTATCACGATTTCTCACAGCCTCTGTCATAGTCGTGTATGTTACGGGAATGTTGTACTTTTTAAGGGTATCGTATGCAGGACGGCTTATAATATGGGCGTAAAGCTCCTTTATTTCAAGGAGTATGTAAAGATATGCCGCACCTTTTCCAACTACCTTATCAGCCGCTGAATACTCCGACAGATTTCTACCCTCATCAAGCCATTTCAGCAACGGAGCAACTCCTCGCATAGTGCTTGTCTGCGTATCCCCGTCACTGCATATAACGCAAGTATATCCGCCCTCTGAAAGCATTTTTATTGCTTTTTCAATATTACTCATTGTCAGTCTTTTTAAGTCTGTACACTGCAAGAGGAATTATCACAAGCTGTAATAAAATTCCCACAAGTCCCACTTTTACGCTTGTAAGAATAACCGCAGGCTTAATTGCTGTACCTATACCGTAAAATCCTATGAGAATGGCTGCTCCACGGATTGCTCTGCCTGCAAGCTGTGCGATAAATATCTTTGAAATATCGGGGATTTTTGCATCTTTCAGCATTCCTGCACATATGCCGTATACTGCAAGTTCAATCATCATAAATGGGAGCATTGCCGCTGTAGGCATACCCGTCAAGGCAAAGCTGATAAGGGGGCTTAAAAGTCCTGCAGCACCTGCGGCATATGGACCTACAAGAAGCCCTGCAAGGATAATCGGCAGGTGCATAGGCAGAAGTATTTCACCCAATAATGTACCGACTCCCGAGGCATAGCCAAGCATATGGAGCAGCTGCGGAAGTGTTACCGCTGATACTACAGCCACTATTGCCCCTGCTGTCTGTGCCTTTAAGGATAATTTTTGTTTTGTAATTGCTGTTGTCATTTTCAGACCTCCTTGATTTATATTGTAGATAAATTATAACATATTTTCGCGTAATTGTAAATAGCAAATTGTAAGGTTTTGACAAATAGTTTGAATTATTCAGAAATATATATGAATAACTCATATCAACCCTGTTGATTCATAAATAAAAAACCTCCGATGCTTTCACATCAGAGGTTTTACTGGTTGGGGTGGAAGGATTTGAACCCTCGAATGACGGAGTCAGAGTCCGTTGCCTTACCGCTTGGCGACACCCCAGTATTTTAAGCTTTTGTGCTTAACTCATTCAGCTTTATTATTATATCACATCTTTTCACGTTTGTCAAGCGTTTTTAAAAAATTTATTTTTTAATTATATCTTTCTATTGCAAAACCGAAAAAATAGGGATATAATATATATGGGTTACTCCAAAATTTACACATTTCAGGAGCAGATTATGAAAAAACTCTACTTCATTGTAAATCTTGTTGCAGGAAAAGCTACTATCGGCTCAATGCTGGGCGATATAATTGATGAATTCACCAAAACTGGCTATGAAGTCACAATCCACATAACGCAAAGCGGAAAAGACGCTCGTGAGAAATCACGTTATGCCTGCTCTGCTGGTTATGACCTCATCGTATGTGCAGGAGGCGACGGCACTTTAAGTCAATGCCTTCATGGAATCATGGACAGCGAGAACAAACCGCCTATCGGCTACATTCCCGCAGGCTCCACCAACGATTTCGCACGTACTCTCGGCATCCCCAAGACTACCATGGACGCTGTAAGGTGGATTACACACGGTGCACCACTGGAAATAGATATCGGCAGCTTTAACGACCGCTATTTCACATATATTGCCGCATTCGGAGCTTTCACCAATGTCACCTATGAAACCTCCCAGCAGGTGAAAAACGTCCTTGGTCACGCCTCATATGTTCTCAACGGGCTGACACAGATTACAAATCTGCGTTCCAAGCTTATGCGTATAGAATACGACGGAAACGTACTCGAAGATGATTTCATCTTCGGCATGGTTACAAATTCAGGCTCTGTGGCAGGGCTGCTTTCTATGAACGATTTTCTCCTTGATGACGGAGTTTTTGAAGTCACCCTCATAAAAAAGCCTGCAAATCTGGTGCAGCTTCAGAAAATAGTACACTCCCTGCTGAACATCTCCGAGGAGATTGACAGGGAGTATATCAGATTTTTCCGCACCGACAAGATTACCTTTACTGCTCTTAATGACGAGCAGATTTCTTGGACTCTTGACGGTGAATTTGGCGGTGATTTACCTGTTAACGTAGTCGAAAACCGCTGTAAAGCCATTCGCTTTATGACAGGCGATCGTGACCAGTCTATATTTGCCGATCCGGATGCTATTTCGTAGACTCGTAAGCCTCTCTAACGGCAATGCTGAGCTGATCAGCACATGAGGTCGGACGCATTCCGCAGGTATTTCCGCGGAGTTTAGACTCAATCTGCTCTACGGTATAACCGTCAACAAGCTTTGAGATAGCTTTGAGGTTGCCGTTGCAGCCGCCTAAAAAGCGGACGTTTGTTATAACATCGCCCTCAATGTCAAATTTAATCTCTTTTGAGCATACCATTTTGGTTTTGTATGTATATTCCATAATTACACCTCGTATTTTTCTCCCCTGCTGATTTCAGCGGGGGATTTTTATACCAATCCCTAAAATGTTAGTAGACAAAGATGATGAGCAGAAATGCTGTATGTCAAGGCGGACGACGAAAGCATACTGTCGTATGGTGAGGAGGACAACGATGACATACGGCATTTATGCCATTAGATTTGTCTACTGTTGTTTTAGGGATTGGTATTATTTTTCAAGAAGTTCAATCAACTCTCCCCAACCGCCTATATGATGATAAGGGAAGTCAATTTTACTTGTATCATTATATTTATGAAATCTGTCGGGGATATCCTGATTATCATAGAACACAGGAAAAAGTCCTGCATTTTTCGCCCCGATAATATCAACGTCAATAAAATTTCCGCAGAACCATATTTCTTCGGGTTTCAGCCCCGATTTGCGTACTGCCATATCAAAGATATGCTTATCAGGCTTGCGGAAAATATATTCGCTTGATGTCATTATAAAATCAAACTTATGTTCAGGAAAAAGCTCCCCCATAGCACGTTCAAGAGCAGCACCCGACCAGCAAAGATTACTTACTATACCTGTCTTTATGCCATTTTCTCTCAATGATTTAAGCATAATATCCGCATCGGGAGTCATTATGTTTTCGGCAAGTGAAGTGCATATTATCCACTCTGCTTCCTCAATTGAGATTGAAAGCCTTATATCAAAATATTCCAACACATATCTCAAAAAAATATGCTCATGTAGCTCAATAAATTCGCCTCTCAACGCCCTTATTTCATCAAACAGGTCTTTTATAAAACTGCTGAACTGCTCTTTTGTGACATTATGTGGATTTTCTGTTATATAGGGGAAAATTGCACTGTTTCCCTCTGTCATGTTATACGTAGGATCACAGACAAGAGTTCCGCCATAGTCAAACAAAATCATTTTCGGGTTCATAATGTTCTCCTTTCCTGTTGAAAATGGATAAAACTAAAGCGGACAAAGTCCGCTTTAGTAATAATGATTAAACGATAGGATTAACTGCAACAGGTGCAGGGGCAGCCGCAGGAGCAATATGCTGCTCTGTGGAAGCATCTGTTCTTACAACCTTAACCTGATTGTAGCAGTCCATACCTGTACCGGCAGGAATAAGCTTACCGATAATAACATTTTCCTTAAGTCCAAGGAGTCTGTCGCTCTTTCCTCTGATAGCAGCGTCTGTGAGAGCCTTTGTTGTTTCCTGGAAGGAAGCAGCTGACATAAAGCTGTCAGAGTTTGAGGAAGCCTTTGTAATACCCTGGAGAACAGGTGAGAACTGTACAAGCTGAACATCGTACTCGCCTGCGTCAATACGTGCCTGAAGCTCTGCGTTAATCTGTGCAATTTCCTTGCAGTCAACGAGAGTACCGGGAAGCAGATAGCTTGAACCTGACTCCTCAATCTTAACCTTACGGAGCATCTGACGAACGATAACCTCAATGTGCTTATCGTTGATATCAACACCCTGTAAACGGTAAACCTTCTGAACTTCGTTGATGATGTAGTTCTGAACTTCCATTGTACCGAGGATATTGAGAATATCAGCAGGATAGATATTACCCTCTGTAAGTCTTGTACCCTTTGGTATCTGCTGTCCCTCCTGAACTCTTATCTTGAAGTTATAAGGAATCATATAGCTTTCAGACTCGCCTGATTCATCATTTGTAACGATGATATTACGTGTTGTCTTGACTTCTTCAATGTGGATCTTACCTGAAATTCTTGAAAGAATAGCCGCACCCTTTGGTCGTCTGCTTTCAAAGAGTTCCTCAACACGGGGAAGACCCTGTGTGATATCTTCCGCATCGGCAGAAGCAACACCACCAGTATGGAATGTTCTCATTGTAAGCTGTGTACCAGGCTCACCGATAGACTGTGCAGCGATAACACCAACAGCCTCACCGACAGATACGATGTTGTTGAATGCAAGGTTAGCACCGTAGCACTTTGCACAAACGCCTGTTCTTGCCTTGCAGTGGAGAACTGAACGAATCTTTATCTTCTCAACGCCTGCCTCGATAATCTTCTTGGCATCTGCATCGCTGATGAGCTTGTTTCTGGAAACGATGAGCTCGCCTGCCTCGTCACGGAGATCGTCAGCAAGGAAACGTCCCACAAGACGCTCTGCGAAAGGCTCAACAACTTCGTTGCCGTTCTTGATTTCAAATACCTCGATACCCTCTGTAGTACCGCAGTCCTCCTCACGAATGATAACGTCCTGTGAAACGTCAACAAGACGACGTGTAAGGTAACCGGAGTCAGCAGTACGGAGAGCTGTATCAGCAAGTCCCTTTCTCGCACCACGAGATGCGATAAAGTATTCGAGGATGTTAAGACCCTCTCGGTAGTTAGCTCTGATAGGAATCTCGATAACGCCACCGGAAGTATTTGCGATAAGTCCACGCATACCTGCAAGCTGACGAATCTGTGAGATACTACCACGGGCACCCGAGTCAGCCATCATCCAGATAGGATTGTATGGGTCGAAGTTCTTTTTAAGAGCAGCTGTAACTCTGTCGTTTGTTTCAGTCCAGAGTGCAATAGTCTTCTTTGACTTTTCCTGTGCGGAAATGTATCCGTACTCGTACTCTGAAATAATCTGCTCAATCTCTGCATCAGCCTCCGCAAGGATTTCTTTCTTCTGAGGCGGAATTGAAGCGTCACATACAGCAACAGTAAGAGCTGCACGTGTTGAATATTTATATCCGAGAGCCTTGATTCTGTCAAGTACTTCGGAGGTTGTTGTTGTACCGTGAATCTTGATACATCTCTCAATGATGTCGGAAAGCTTCTTTTTACCAACGAGGAATGAAACTTCAAGGTCAAACTGCTTGTCGGAGTTTGTTCTGTCAACGTAGCCCAGATTCTGTGGGATATTCTCGTTGAAGATAAGTCTGCCGACTGTAGCGTCGATAATCTTTGAAACCTTCTTGTCGCCTACATCCTTTGTAATCTTAACCTTGATGTTTGCGTGGAGGGATACATCGTGCTCGTGATAAGCCATGAGAGCTTCGTTAACATCACGGAACACCTTGCCCTCACCGGGTTCGCCGGGCTTATCCATAGTCAGATAGTAAGAACCGAGTACCATATCCTGTGAAGGAACAGCAACAGGCTTACCGTCTGAAGGTTTGAGCAGGTTGTTTGCAGCAAGCATAAGGAAACGTGCCTCTGCCTGTGCCTCTGCTGAAAGGGGAAGATGTACGGCCATCTGGTCACCGTCGAAGTCAGCGTTGAAAGCTGAACATACGAGAGGATGAAGCTTGATTGCACGTCCCTCAACGAGAATAGGCTCGAATGCCTGAATACCAAGACGGTGAAGCGTAGGAGCACGGTTGAGCATTACAGGGTGATCCTTGATAACATCTTCAAGAGCATCCCATACCTTATTGTCTGCACGGTCAATGAGCTTTCTTGCAGACTTGATATTGGCAATAGCCTTCTTGTCAACAAGACGCTTTAAAACGAAAGGCTTGAACAGCTCCAGTGCCATTTCCTTTGGAAGTCCGCACTGGTACATTTTCAGTTCAGGGCCTACAACGATAACTGAACGTCCTGAATAGTCAACACGCTTACCGAGGAGGTTCTGACGGAAACGTCCCTGCTTACCCTTGAGCATATCTGAAAGGGATTTGAGAGGACGGTTGCTGGGTCCTGTAACAGGTCTGCCGTGTCTGCCGTTGTCGATAAGAGCATCGACAGCTTCCTGAAGCATACGCTTTTCGTTTCTTACAATGATGTCGGGAGCGTCAAGCTCTAACATCTTTATAAGACGGTTATTTCTGTTGATAACACGTCTGTAGAGGTCGTTAAGGTCTGATGTTGCGTAACGTCCGCCGTCCAGCATGATCATAGGACGGATATCGGGAGGAATTACGGGAATAACATCAAGAATCATCCACTCGGGCTTATTGCCTGAAAGGCGGAATGACTCGATAATCTGGAGTCTCTTTATAAGCTTAACCTTTTTCTGACCTGCAGGAAGTCCTACAAGTTCATTTTTAAGGTCATCAGCACAGAGTTCAATGTTGTTCTTCCACTCAACATCTTCAAGCTCTGCAAACTTCTGGCACTCATCACACTGACACTCCATAGGATTGTTGAAGCATGAAAGCTTCTGGAGTCCGAGAGAAATCTTGCCAAGCTCGATAAGGCGGTTTTTCTGGAAGTCATAACGTGCAGGGTCGTACTCGTTAAGGAGCTTCTTGATAGCCTCTGCACCCATTTCAGCCTTGAAATCCTCGCCGTACTTTTCGAGATATGAGAGGTACTCTTTCTCGGAAAGGAGCTGCTTTTTAACAAGCTCTGTATTACCGGGGTCAGTTACGATATATTTTGTAAAGTAGAGAACTTCTTCAAGACGCTTCTGTGATACTTCAAGCACCTGTCCGATACGTGAGGGAGTTCCCTTGAAATACCAGATATGGGAAACGGGAGCTGCAAGCTCGATGTGTCCCATTCTCTCACGGCGGACTCTTGCACGTGTTACTTCAACGCCGCAGCGGTCACATACCTTGCCCTTGAAGCGAATCTTCTTGAATTTACCGCAATGACACTCCCAGTCCTTTGTGGGTCCGAATATTCTTTCGCAGAACAAACCGTCCTTTTCAGGCTTCTGTGTTCTGTAATTTATAGTTTCAGGTCTTTCAACCACGCCAAATGACCAGCTTCTGATCTGTTCGGGTGAGGCAAGACCGATTTTTATCGATTCAAAAGTATTAAATTCCAAACTGCTACCTCCTGCAATTTTTTGGTAAACATTGCCCATTCAGCAGCTGTAATATACAGCCGCTGAACAGAACACTAATTAATCAACTAATTAATCGTCGAATGAATCATCATCTATGCTGAAATCGTCAAAGTCGCTTTCATCGTCATCGCTGCCGTAGCCGCCGAAGTCGTCCTCATCGTCGAAGCTGTAGCTTTCGCCCTTTTCCAGCTCCTCGAAACCGTCGTCCTCGCCGTCGATTGCTCTGAATCCTGCATCGCCGATTTCATCATCGGAAAGTGCGTTGAGGTCTTCTGTTTCCTCGTCGTTGAAGTCGCCTCTTACAGGCATCGGATCGTCATCAAAGCTCTGCTTGAGGTCGATTTCCTCCTGATTGATATCAAGAACCTTGACATCAAGACCGAGGGACTGCATTTCCTTGATGAGAACCTTGAAGGATTCGGGGATACCCGGAGTAGGAACATTCTGTCCCTTAACGATAGCCTCATATGTGTTTACACGTCCGATTGTATCGTCAGACTTAACTGTAAGGATTTCCTGGAGTGTGTAAGCTGCACCGTAAGCCTCGAGAGCCCAAACTTCCATTTCTCCGAAACGCTGTCCGCCGAACTGTGCCTTACCACCCAGAGGCTGCTGTGTTACAAGAGCATATGGACCAACGGAACGAGCGTGAATCTTATCGTCAACCAGGTGGTGAAGCTTGAGGTAGTACATATAGCCCACGGTTACACGGTTGTCGAACTTTTCACCTGTACGTCCGTCATAGAGAGTAAACTTACAGTCGTCGTTGAATTCAAGAGCCTTTGGATTGATAACCTTATCCATTGTATTTAGCTCGAAGTAATCATCCTTGTGAGCCTTGGCATTTTCATCAGCCTTGCGGAAGCACTCTCTGATGTCGTCCTCGTGAGCACCGTCGAATACAGGTGTCATAATGTGCCAGCCCAGTGCCTTACAAGCCATACCGAGGTGAACTTCAAGTACCTGACCGATATTCATTCGTGAAGGTACGCCGAGGGGGTTGAGAACGATGTCAAGAGGTGTACCGTCGGGGAGGAATGGCATATCTTCCTCGGGGAGGATACGTGATACGACACCCTTATTTCCGTGACGGCCGGCCATCTTATCGCCGACAGTAATCTTACGCTTTTGTGCGATGTAGCAGATTACACGCATATTTACGCCTGCACTGAGTTCATCGCAGTTGTCACGGGTGAACACCTTAACGTCAACGATAACGCCTGCCTCACCATGAGGTACCTTAAGGGAGTTATCACGGACTTCACGAGCCTTTTCGCCGAAGATAGCACGGAGAAGTCTTTCTTCTGCTGTAAGCTCTGTTTCACCCTTGGGGGTTACCTTACCAACGAGGATATCGCCGGATGTAACCTCTGAACCAATTCTTATGATACCATTTTCATCAAGGTTTGCCAGTGCGTCATCGCCCACGTTGGGGATATCACGGGTAATTTCCTCGGGTCCCAGCTTTGTATCACGGCACTCGATTTCATATTCCTCGATGTGAACTGAAGTAAATACATCTTCACGTACAAGACGCTCATTGAGAAGTACAGCATCCTCGTAGTTGTAGCCCTCCCATGTCATGAAGCCGATAAGAGCATTCTTACCAAGGGAGATTTCGCCGTCTGCTGTAGCAGGGCCGTCAACAAGAACCTGCCCCTTTGTAATTTTGTCACCAACGGAAACAATAGGTCTCTGGTTAACGCAGGTACCCTGGTTGGAACGCTTGAACTTGATAAGCTCGTACTTTCTTTCCATACCGTCGTCGCCGATAACACGTACATTGTCAGCGTCAACATAGCTTACTGTACCGTCACAATCAGCAACAATACATACGCCTGAGTCAACAGCAGCCTTGTATTCCATACCTGTACCAACGAAAGGACGCTCTGTTTTGAGAAGCGGAACAGCCTGACGCTGCATGTTTGAACCCATGAGGGCACGGTTAGCGTCATCGTTTTCAAGGAAAGGAATCATTGATGTAGCAACAGAAACAACCATTTTAGGTGAAACGTCCATGAAGTCAACAATTTCACGCTCGCATTCGAGAATCTGTTCACGGTAACGTGCGTTAACTCTGGGACGTGCAAACTTTCCTTCCTCTGTGAGGGGTTCGTTAGCCTGTGCTACAACGAAGTTATCTTCCATATCGGCAGTCATGTAAACTACCTCTGTAGTAACTACACCTGTTTCCTTGTCAACCTTACGGTAAGGAGCTTCAATAAAGCCGTACTGGTTAATTCTTGCAAATGTAGCAAGATATGAGATAAGTCCGATGTTAGGACCTTCAGGAGTCTCGATAGGACACATTCTGCCGTAGTGGCTGTAGTGAACGTCTCGTACCTCAAATCCTGCACGGTCTCTTGAAAGACCTCCGGGACCAAGGGCGGAAAGTCTTCTCTTATGTGTAAGCTCGGCAAGGGGATTGTTCTGATCCATGAACTGTGAAAGCGGTGATGAACAGAAGAATTCCTTCATAGCCGAAGAAATAGGTCTTATGTTGATAAGAGTCTGTGGTGTAAGTGAGTTTACATCCTGTGTCTGGATGTTCATTCTCTCACGGATACCACGCTCCATACGTGCGTAACCGATACGGAACTGATTCTGGAGCAGCTCACCTACGGAACGGATACGACGGTTGCCCAGGTGGTCGATATCGTCTACTGTACCAACACCCTCACAGAGGTTGATGAAGTAGCTGATAGTTGCAAATATATCGTCGAGGATAATGTGCTTGGGAACAAGCTCATCAGCCTTCTTCTTTACATTCTCCTCAAGCTCGTCTGCGTCGGAGGAGTTCTCGATAATCTCACGGAGAACCTTGAATGAAACGAGTTCGTTGATGCCGTACTTTTCAACATCAAAGTCAACATAGCCCTTGATGTCAACCATACCGTTACCGATAATCTTGGCAACACGCTCAACAAGGCGGATCTGTGTTTCGCCTCTGTCGTTTGTGTAGTACTCCTTTGCCTCAACTGTTACGAAAGCGTAGTATACACCAGCCTGCTCGATTTCACGAGCCTTGTCGTATGTTACAGTTTCGCCTGCTTCCGCCATAATCTCGCCTGTAAGGGGATTTACAACAGGCTCTGAAAGAGTATGACCAGCAAGACGGGAAGCAATACCAAGCTTCTTGTTGTACTTGTATCTTCCGAAGCGGCAGAGGTCATATCTCTTTGCGTCGAAGAAAAGGTTGTTGAGGTGAGTTACGGCACTTTCAACCGTGGGGGGCTCACCGGGACGGAGCTTCTTGTATACGTCAATAAGACCGTCGGAAGTATTCTTTGTCTGATCCTTCTGGAGGATAGTCTGCTTGAGACGCTCATCAGCACCGAAAAGCTCATATATCTCCTCATCGGAGCCTACGCCGAGAGCACGGATAAATGTTGTAAGCGGAATTTTTCTGTTCTTGTCGATACGGACATAAACAACATCGTTGGAGTCCATTTCGTATTCAAGCCACGCACCTCTGTTAGGGATAACAGTAGCACTGAAAAGATCCTTACCTGTCTTATCCTTTTCAAAAGCGTAGTATACACCGGGGGAACGAACGAGCTGTGATACAATAACACGCTCTGCACCGTTGATTACGAAGGTACCGCTGTCTGTCATAAGCGGGAAATCGCCCATATAGATTTCACTTTCGCTTACAGCACCTGTTTCCTTATTGCAGAGTGTTGCAGTTGCGAACATCTTTACCTGATAGGTCGCACCTCTTGATTTACATTCTGCAAGGCTGTATTTAGGAGTATCATCAAAGCGGTAGTCCTTGAAATTCAGCACGAGATTACCGTTGTAATCGGTAATTGCCGTCATATCACGGAAAACCTCCCTGAGTCCCTCTTCTCTGAACCACTTGTAAGAGTCCTTCTGAACCTCGATAAGGTTAGGCATTTCGAGAGGCTCGGTAATTTTACCGAAGCTCATTCTGACATTTTTTCCCAGCTGCTTAGGTGTTACATTCACCATAGGCGGAACCTCCTTATTTGTTTTTTCTCATTACTTTCAGGCACCCACAATTCAGTCTTTACCGAAAAATTTTCGTAAAGCTATTGACAAAAGCATAAATATTGTGTTATAATATTTTGCTGAGGATAGGGATACCCTTCACATACTGATACATTATATTAGTTTATCATATTTCATCCCCTTTGTCAAGGGCATTTACCCTGTTTTTCAAAATATTGGATAGTTCGTCGGATTTGTTATTTCAAATCCTTTTTTTTTGGTTATTTATATTAAAGCCGTTAGCTTTTAGCCTTTAACCGTAAGCTGAGACCTAAAAGCTAATAGCTATAAAAAATTTTTCCATAATATTATTTACATTCAGCGAAAAAAATGGTATAATAAAAATAGCATACTATCTCTTTACGAAGGATGTGAAAATATATGTTTGCGAAAATTTCAAGTCTCGGACTTTTCGGGCTGAATGCCTTTCCTGTTGACGTAGAAATCGACATAAGCCGAGGTCAGCCTCAATTTGAAATCGTAGGACTTCCCGACACCGTGGTAAAAGAAAGCCGTGACCGTATAAAAGCGGCTCTCCGTGCCTGTGATATAAGCTTTCCTGCGGCGGAGGTCATGATCAACCTTGCCCCTGCGGACACGAAAAAAAGCGGCTCTGTCCACGATATGGCAATATTTATGGCTATACTTCGTGCCATGCGTATGATTAACGATACAACAGACGGCTGTGCTTTTATCGGCGAATTGTCACTCAACGGCGATGTCAGAAGTATCAACGGCGTTCTCCCTATGATGATTCTTGCTCGTGAAATGGGTATAAAATCCGTTTTTGTCCCTGCTGACAACGCCCGTGAAGCTTCTGTAATCAAGGGAATTGAAGTTTATGCCGTAAAAAACGGCGAAGAACTTATCCGCCATTTCCGTGGAGAGGAATATCTTTCCCCGTGCGAAACCTATATTCCTCCCGAGCCAGAATACAACGAAATACTTGACTTTTCCGATGTAAAAGGACAGCAGTTTGCCAAAAGAGCTCTTGAAATAGCTGCAGCAGGCGGACACAACGCCCTGCTTATCGGCTCGCCCGGAAGCGGAAAGAGCATGCTTGCAAAGCGTATGCCCTCAATACTCCCTCCCTTGACCTTTGACGAAGCTCTTGAAACCACAAAAATTCATTCCATTTCGGGATTACTTACCCCCGACTCGCCCATAATAACAAAAAGACCGTTCCGCTCCCCTCACCACACCATATCATCGGCAGGGCTGGCAGGCGGCGGCACTATTCCAAAACCTGGCGAAGTATCACTGGCACATAACGGACTGCTTTTCCTCGATGAAATAGCAGAATTTGACAAACGCACCCTTGAAATTCTCCGACAACCCATTGAGGACAGAAGTGTTACCATATCACGTGCCTCGGGCACGGTAACATACCCCTGCACATTTATGCTCATCGGTGCTATGAACCCCTGTCCCTGCGGCTATTACGGTCATCCTACAAGAAAATGCAGCTGCTCACCTAAAAAGGTTGTGGAGTATCAGCAGAGGATTTCGGGGCCGCTCCTTGACCGATTTGACCTGCATATAGAAGTTGCCCCTGCGGAGTTCAAGGACCTGTCCTCCGCCAAAAAAGAGGAGTCATCGGAGTTGGTGCGTGAAAGAGTCACCGCCGCAAGAAAAAAACAGTCAGAACGCTTCAAAGGGACAGGAATAACCTGCAACGCACTTATAACCGACAATAAATTGCAGGAATACTGCGTTATGGACGAGGAAGCCTCCGCTGCTCTGGACAGGCTTTTCCGTGCATTAAGCCTGTCGGGACGTGCCTACTCACGAATACTGAAAACAGCACGTACAATCGCCGACCTTGACGGCACGGAGCTTATAAAGAAAAAACATATTACAGAAGCGGCACAATACCGCATAAACGAAGAACAGAAATAGAGAGGACATCAGATGAAATCCGCATTCAAAAAACTACCCGCAAACAAACACAGCCTTGATTTCGGGCTTTTATTCACAGTTACACTATGTGCTGTACTTGGCACGCTGCTTATCTACAGCATTGCCACAAGCGAAGTAAGCATTGACGAGGGCATAGGCGACAGCTACTGGAAAACACAGCTTGTATCCATGACGCTGGGACTTACGGCTTCAATTATCATTTCTTACATTGACTACCGAAAGCTTGTAAAGCTCTGGTTTATTTTCGTCCCCATTACTCTTGCTATAGTCGCACTTACCTTTACGTCTCTTGGCTATCAGCGTGACGGCGCTGACGACCGTGGCTGGATTATGATTTTCGGTGTCAGCCTGCAGCCCTCGGAGATTATGAAAATTGCATTTATTCTCACTTTCAGCCTGCACCTTTCAAAGGTTGAGGAAAACATGAACAAGCCGCTTCATATGCTTCTGCTGCTTATGCACGGTGCTTTACCCCTTGGTATAGTCGTATTGCAGGGCGACTATGGTACAGCGATTGTATTCGCCGCTATATTCGGCTTTATGATGATATCTGCAAATATTTCGTGGAAATATCTTCTTGCGGCACCATTCGTTCTTGCAGCAGGTATCGCTGTTATGTGGTTCAACTTCCTTAGCAGCTTCCACAAAGAGCGAATACTCATTCTTTTCAACCCCGGAACAGACCCTGAAAACATCGAATATCAGCAGGATTTAGGCATATATGCCCTACAGTCGGGGGGCGTTTTCGGCAAGGGACTTTTCGCAGGCAGAAACGAATATATCTACGTTCCCGAGCTTCACAATGACTTTATTTTTGCCCACGCAGGGCAGGTTTTCGGTTTCGTGGGATGTATCGGTATAATCATACTTTTAGCATATGTATGCCTTAAAGTATTTGCCGACAGCAGAATTACCCGTGACCGTCTGGGACGCTTTATCTGTATGGGTGCATTCGGACTCTTTTTTACCCACTGCCTTATGAATATCGGCATGGTGCTTAAAGTTGCCCCTGTTATCGGTGTTCCCCTGCCATTTATAAGCGGCGGCGGTACGGCTATGTTGAGTATGTACGTCATTATCGGACTTGTATTGAGCACATACGCTTACCGTGCTATTAACTACAACGTTTTCTATGATGAGGACGAGGACTGATTTTAATTAAGAATTAATGCGTAATTATTTGTGGGCGGTGATTTCATTTCACCGCCCTTATTATCTTAAAATTCAAATCCAGCATATTATAATATATCAGCGTTTATGCTGTAATTATGAAAAGGATTTGATTTATATGAAATATATATTACAAATGCCGTCCTATACCTACGCACAGAAGGCCGTAAGGCTTCTCGTTTCATTCGGCTACAAATGCGAACTGAAACGGCGTGAGGGGGAATGCGGATACGATTTGCTCACCGAAAGGAATCCTGCTATACCAAGACTCCTGAACAGGCATAAAATCCCGCATATGCTCTATGAGGAGGGATCTTCTTGATTGTAAACTTTGACAATGCCGCCACTACTTTTCCAAAGCCTGTTACTGTAAAAAAAGCTGTTGTAACGGCTATGGAACAGCTTACAAGTCCGGGGCGTAGCGGTCATCCCCTTGGAATGAAAACCTCGGAAATGGTCTATTCCGCCCGTGAAACCGCCGCCGAATTCTTCGGGGCAGAGCCTGAAAACGTAGTATTCACCCTCAACTGTACCCTTGCCCTCAACATGGCAATCAAGGGCATTATGAAAAACGGCGGTCACCTTATTATAAGCGGAATGGAGCACAACTCCGTCGCACGACCTGCCGCAGAGCTTGCAAAATCTGGGAAAATAAAGCTGTCGGCTGCAGAAGTTTTTCCCGAAACCGAAAAGACCGTGGAAAGCTTCCGCAGACTTATCCGAAACGACACAAAAGCTATTGTCTGCACTATGGCAAGCAATGTCACAGGGCAGATTATGCCAATCGAAAAAATTGCAAACCTTTGCAAATCACGGAATATAGCCTTTATTGTCGATGCAGCACAGGCTTCGGGAATTATTGATGTCAACCTTTCGCAGGGTATGAACATCATTTGCACCGCAGGTCATAAGGGCTTATACGGTATAACGGGAACGGGTATGCTTATAAGCGACGGAAAATTCCCCATTGCTCCTATTATACAAGGCGGCACTGGCAGCGGCTCTAATAGCCTTGAACAACCTCTGCTCCTCCCCGAGGCTTTAGAAAGCGGAACTGTGGGAACTGTTGGTATAATGTCAATGAAAGCAGGTATGGAATTTGTGCAAAAAATCGGCATAAAAAAGATATTCTCCCATGAGGACAGAATATGCCGCCGCTTTATCTCGGAGCTTGAAAAAAATCCGAAAGTGACGATATACCGTTCAGATTCCGCTGAATATGTCCCTATTGTGTCATTTAACATACAGGGTATACCCTCGGAAAGAGTGGCTTCTGCCCTTGCAAAAGAGGGATTCTGCCTGCGTGCAGGGTATCACTGTGCGGCAATGGCTCATTCTTCTCTTGGCACAGAAAACGGAACAGTCAGATTTTCCCCCTCTGTATTCAGCAGGGAGGAGGACGCAGTAAGACTTGCAAGGCTTATAAATAGCTTTTGAATGAATGATTTTTTGAAATAACGGGCGGAGGGTTTCTTCCGCCTTTTTTATTCGGACATTTCTTTTGTGTATGTTGCTGTAAAAATACAGCGAGATTTAGGCATAAAGCCGAAACGATATTAATTTTATATAAAATCATTGAATTCAGATATAATTTACTGTATAATGTAAGTAATCAACGTTGTTTCGTTGAAATATTTAAATCTAAGGAGTGCTGTTATATGAAAAAAATTATTGCAGGTGTGTTGGCATTAACCCTCGTCAGCGGTTTTATCCCGTTTAACAATAATATAACTGATAAATATTCAGTTTATGCACAGGGTGAAACAACAAGAAAAGCTGAATATACCGAGGGAACTTACGGCGTGTTAAATTATAAAAATTACGGCGATTATATCGAGATTTCAGGCTGTGATGCTTCTGCTGTTGAGGTGGAGATTCCGTCTGAAATTGATGGAGTTATGGTTACAGATATTGGCAAGTTCGCTTTTTATAGTTGTGAAGTTCTGACTTCTGTTACAATTCCAGACAGCGTTAAACGTATTGGTAGCCGTGCATTTGATTCCTGTAAAGCTCTTACTTCTGTTACAATTCCAGACAGCGTTAAACGTATTGATGACGAGGCATTTTATTCTTGTGAAGCTCTGACTTCAATAAACGTTTCCAAAACAAATAATTACTACTCAAGTGTTGACGGCGTATTGTTTAATAAGGATATGACTACTATTATACAGTACCCTATCGGTAACCCTGAGTCAAAATATATAATTCCTGACGGTGTTACTGAAATTGGTGCTACGGCATTTGAATTTTGCGATGCTTTGATTTTTTTAACAATTCCTGACAGCGTCACAAGAATTGGAAATTATGCATTTGACGGATGTGAAAATCTTACTTCTGTAACAATTCCTGACAGTGTTACAGATATTGGCTTTCATGCATTTTCTTCTTGTAAAGCTTTGACTTCTGTTACGATTCCTGACAGTGTAACAAGTATTGGTGGTTATGCATTTGCTTATTGCGAAAATCTTAATTCCGTAACAATTCCTGAAAATGTTACAAGTATCGGCGATTACGCATTTTACTCTTGTTATGATCTTACATCTGTAACAATTCCCGACAGTGTAACAAGTATTGGTGGTCATGCATTTTCTCTTTGTAAATCTCTGACTTCTGTAACAATTCCTGATGGTGTTACAAGTATTGACGTAGGTACATTTAGTTGTTGTGAAGCTCTGACTTCTGTAACAATTCCCGACAGTGTTAAAACTATTGGTGATAGTGCATTTGATTCTTGTGAATCTCTGACTTCCGTAACAATTCCGGACAGTGTTATTAAGATCGGTGATAGGGCATTTCATTTTTGTGGATCTCTGACTTCTGTAACAATTCCTGACGGTATTACAAGAATTGGTGAAAGTACATTTAGTTTTTGTTTTGCGCTGACTTCTGTTACACTTCCTGACAGTGTTAAGACTATTGGTAAATCGGCATTTGATTCTTGTCACGAGCTTACATCTATTACAATTCCTGACAGTGTTACAAGTATTGGTGATTCAGCATTTGGATTTTGCGAATCTTTAACTTCTGTAACAATTCCTGACAAGATTACAAGTATTGGTGAAGATACATTTTCTTATTGTACGGCTCTTGCTTCCGTAACAATTCCCGACAGTGTTACAAGCATTGGCGAGTCAGCATTTTATAGTTGTGAAGCTCTGACTTCCGTAACAATTCCTGACGGTGTTACAAGTATTGATGAAGAAACATTTTTTAATTGTAAAGCTCTTGCGTCTGTTACAATTCCTGACAGCGTTACAAGTATTGATGTTTCAGCATTTGAAAATTGTAAAGCTCTGACTTCCGTAACAATTCCTCACAGTGTTAAAAGTATTGGTAGGTCGGCATTTACTTCTTGTAAAGCTCTGGCTTCTGTTACAATTGAAAACCCTAAATGTAAAATCGCCAACTCGGAATATACAATATCAAATACAGAGGGCGATTTCACTGGCACAATTTACGGCTACAAAGACTCCACCGCACAAGAATACGCAGAAAAATATGACAGAAAATTCGTCAGCCTTGAAGAAGCACCAAGTGAAGAACCCACCCTCCCCCTCGGCGATGTAAACGCTGACGGAGAATTTTCCATTGCAGATGCAGTAGTGCTGCAAAAATGGATTTTAGGCACTGGTGAGCTTAATAACTGGCAAACAGCAGATTTATGCAGGGACGGTATTATTGACGTATTCGATTTTTGTAAAATAAGAGAAATGATTATAGGGCATCTCTAAAAACCGGAACACGAGCGAAATTTCGTATATGACAAATATCAGTTACAAGGCGACAAACCACAGTAATACTTGATGTATTGCAATGTTTGTTAACGCGGTAAATGATATTTGTCATAGAAAGTTCGCCGTGAGGGAGGTTTTTAGAGGTGCCCTATAGCATAAATAAAAGGGGCGGTTAATTGCCCCTTTTATTTTTAACATTATCTCCCCCATAATTATCCAATTGTGAACATTTTGAAGTAAAAATATAAAATTTTTCGGAAATCGATAAAAACCTATTGAAATAATCTGAAATTATGGTACAATATAATATAGGGGAAGTGTTCTCCTTATTAACAAACAGGTTGTGATATAATTATGCCTTCTTTCCAGGATATAAAATATGCTTTTTTCAGCCTGATGTCTACTATTGAATTTAAAGATATAGTAGATCTTCTGGCACTCACTTACATAACATATCTGCTGCTGAAGCTTGTCCGTGAAACACGTGCAGGACAGCTTATAAAGGGTATTCTCCTACTCGTGGCAGCCTATATCATCAGTAACCTATTCGAGCTTACCGTTATGGAATATATCCTCGGCAATGCCCTCGACGTAGGACTTCTTGCTATGCTTATACTCTTTCAGCCCGAAATCCGCCGTGCCCTTGAACAGTTTGGACAGACTAAATTCGGTATGAACCTCATAGGAATCGGTATGCCCTCCAATGATATCAAACAACGCTGGAGCAACGCTATTGAGGCTATCTGCGATTCCTGCGTAGAACTCTCTGCAAGCTGTACAGGTGCACTTATCGTTATTGAAAGAAAAACCCGTCTTGGCGAGCAGATTGAAACAGGCACACTCATGAACGCTATCCCCAGTAAAGAAGTTTTCGGCAATATCTTTTACCCGAAAACTCCCCTCCACGACGGTGCGGTTATCATGCGTGACGGTCTTATACTTGCGGCAGCATGCTTTTTGCCTCGTCCCAAAAGTGACCTTACAATTGACAAAAGCCTCGGCTCACGTCATCGTGCAGCTATTGGCATGAGCGAAAACTCCGACGCTGTTGTCGTTATCGTATCGGAAGAAACAGGTCAGATTTCTGTTGCTATAAACGGAGTCCTCACTCGTGACTATACACGCATGAAGCTGAAATATGCCCTTGAAAAGGAAATATTCTACGAGGATCCCGATGAAGATAATACAACAAAGAAAAAAATTTCCTCTATTATCGGAAGGAGGAATAAAAAGTGAAATATCTTGAAAAATTCAGAGAAAAGTATATGTCAAGCAATCTTTTCCTTGCAGTACTTGCAGGAATAATCGCTGTATTGCTTTGGCTTTTCATATCTCTTACCCAGTACCCCTCGGTACAGAAAACAGTGTATCATATCCCCGTTACGACGAATATAACAGGCTCTACTGCAAGCCAGAACGGTTTGAGTGTTACCTCCTGCGACGTGGAGGAAGTAACCGTTGAAATTCTCGGAAGCCGTACACAGATAGGCTATCTCACCAACGAAACCCTCACCGCTTATTTTGACGCGGATAATGTTTCCACCGTAGAAACAAAAAAACTCCCCCTAAAAATCAAAAGCGAAAGCGGCATAAAATATGAGGTGAAATCAATTTCTCCCTCAAAGGCAACCGTTGTCTTTGATAAAATGGACACAAGAGAATTTGATGTAGTCCCCCTTACTCCCAACGTTGAAATTGTTGAGGGCAAGGTGAAAAATCCCGACGAATACAAATGCATACCCTCACAGATAAGTATAACAGGCCCCTCAACAAAACTTGACATGATAGACAAATGCTATGCCGTTTCAAACAAGGAAATGACGCTTGATACATCCTATGTTTTAAGCGGTGCGGAGCTGCAGCTGTACACAAAAGAAAATGCAGCCATTGACCTTGATGAATCAGCACTGCAAATCAGCACATCAACCTTTGATATCAACATAGCTGTACGAACACAGAAAAAGGTTGGCTTGACAGCATCTATTGCCTATGCTCCCGAAAATTTCAATAAGGATACAATAAAATTCAAGCTTTCATCAGATTCTGTAACACTTGCCTGCAATAACAGCCAGGTGGAAATCCCTGACGTTCTTGATGTGGGACTTATTCCGCTTTATGAAATCAGACCAGGCTTCTCACGTACATTCTCTATTGAAAAGCGTCTTGAAAACACAGAGCTTATCAATGTTTCAGACCTTGAATCCGTTGTGGTTACAATTGATGATACAAACCTTAAGGAAATACCTATGACTATCAGCAGCGACCACATTGAGATAAGCAACCTCCCCGACAATGTATATAATTATTCTATACTTACACCGCTGATTGATGTTACGGTAATTGGTTCTGCGGAATCCCTTGCAGAGATAACCGCCGAAGATATTTTCGGAGAAGTAAATCTGCTCAACACAACTATAACAGAGGAGCAATTCAATCAGGGAGTTATATTCTCCTGTACCTCATTTGATGATGTATGGATAGCCACAAATGCAAAGGTTACACTCCAGCGTACAAAGGCTGAAAAGACGACTTCTTCGGCTTCAAGATAAGACAAAACCGCACGGAATTTTTCTGTGCGGTTTTTATTCCCCCTATACATTATAACTATATATTGAAAGAAACGACAACAAACCGCATATTTTTGTAATTTTTTACAAAATCCGCTATATAGCTTGATTTTTCCACAAAAAGAGTGTATAATTGATTTGTTACATTATAGGCGGAAGTGTTTTTTTTGGAATTTGTGGGGAAATTGATTTAAAATGCTTCCATACAGAGGGAGAAATTATGAATAAAAAGAAAATCACATCAGTACTTTTAGCCACTGCATTCTGCTTTGGCTCTGCGATGCCTGCAACAGGATATGCTACATCATATCCCCTTGAAAGCGGTATTACAAACCTCTTTGACGGGGCAAAAATCACAGTGGGAGACGTTGATATAAACGGTTCAATCGACTCCTCTGACGCATCTCTTATTCTCGGAGAGTACTCCGCAGGCTCAACAGGCGGAGCTTCAACACTCAACACAGCACAAAAAAAATGTGCCGATGTTGACAGAAACGGCACAATAGATTCCGTTGACGCTTCTTACGTACTTGCATACTACGCTTATGTAGCAACAGGCGGCGAGTCAAACATCATTGACTTTATCGACGGCGAGTACGCACCTGTAACTACTACAACTACTGCCACAACCACAACCACCAAACCCACTACTACAAAAACAACTACAACCAAGGCTACAACTACTAAACCCACCACAACAAAAGCAACAACAAAGACAACAACTACTAAAAAGCCTACAACAACTACAACGACAACTACAGCAAAGCCCACAACCACAACTACTACAACCACAAAACCAGTTGTTACAACTACAACAAATGTAAAAGTAACAGGCATACGCATTACAAGAAGTGAAATGCTTGTAAATGCAGGAGAGGGTGCTTTAGCGGCTTATGTTTCAATGCTCCCCGACAATGCCACAAATATAGCTGAAAAATGGACAAGCTCCAACGAGGCTATCGCAATAGTTGACAGCGAGGGTTGGGTTGTAGGCGTTTCCGAGGGTGAATGTATCATCACTGTTACAAGTGTTGATAACCCCGACGTTTCCGCTGATATCAAGGTAACTGTAAAAGATACAAGACACGTAAAATCAATCAAGCTTTCACGCAGTGAGGTTACAATGGAAGCAGGCACAGCTGAGCTTTCGGCAAGAGTTACAATGCTCCCCGAAACAGCTATAAATAAAAACGAAATATGGACAAGCTCCAAGCCTGAAATTGCAACCGTTGACAACGAGGGCTGGGTTACAGCATTAAAGCCCGGCGTTACTGTTCTTCACGTTACAAGCGAGGATAATCCAGCAGTATTCTCCTATGTTATAGTTACAGTTGTTGAATCAGGTGCACCTGTAACAACACCACCTGCAACAACTACAAAAATCACAACAACCACAACGGAAACTACTACAACTACCACAACAACGACTACTACTGTTGCAACAACTACAACAACTAAATACGTTCCCGTTGAAAGCATAATCGTACAGAACAGCGAAATCAATATGACAATTGATTCAACTGCTAAAGTAGCCGTTGCAGTTCTTCCCGAAAACGCTACTGATAAAACAATCAAGTGGATAAGTTCCGACGAAACAATTGCAGTTGTTGACGAAAACGGTGTAATCACTGCAAAAAAAGAGGGCAAATGCGTTATTATGGCAATCAGCAAGGATAACCCCGTTGCTACTGCAAACATTGTTGTAAATGCAGATAACCACTCAACAATTACAGAAATAATACTTGACAAATATGAAATGACTATCCCTGTCGGCGGCTCCGACATTGCATGGGTAACAATGCTCCCCATTGAAGCCGAAAATAAGGACGAACTTTGGATTTCAGATAATACCGATATCGCAACTGTTGACAAAATGGGCTGGGTATACGGTCAGAGCGAAGGCGAATGTAAAGTTACCGTGTACAGCGTTGATAATCCCGATGTCAAGGCTGAAATCAAGATTACAGTAACAAACGGACCTGTTGAAGCTCCCAAGTATACATTCAGCCAGATTGCCCCTGGAAAGTCCACAGATAAGGAAATAGCATTCCTCACACCTTTCCCCGAAAACGCTGACGGACTGTTTATTTTCGACTATTTCATCACAGACGCTAACGGCAAAAAGAGACTGGTTACAACACCTGTCATTGAGTCTGCTGATATAGACCAGGTTATAACAATGCTCACAGCTGATACAAATCACTTTACAGCTGAATTGTACGTCACAAATCTCAATACATCAAAGAGAGCTAAAATAGGCGTATACAACTTTGTAATCAATCCACGAAACGCAATAACAGAGGAAGAAGCAATAGAAAATGCTTTTGCGGCTGTTGACGGATTAAAGTAACGCGTAATGCGTAATTCTTCAATTGAATAAATAAATTGGGCGGTCATGTTATTGACCGCCCCAGTCTGTAAAAAAATCAAAATAACGTGAATTAAGGGGACGCTCTCTCTTGCAGAGCGTCCCCTCTTTTCAAACAGTCCACTGGACTGTTTGAAAATTCACCCCTTGCAGAGCGCTTAAACGCATCGCAGAGCTTTGCTCTGCATGGGACTCTGTCCCATACCCTGCCAGAGGCTCTGCCTCTGGACTCCGCCAAAGGACAGTGTCCTTTGGAAACCCCCGTTTTAGAAAACGATAGTTTTTCGACAAACTGGGGCGGTCATGTTATTGACCGCCCTTTGCTGTTATCTGTTATAAATCTTATTCAGCTTCTTAATCTTCTTCGCAAGTTCAGGAGTAAACTGCTCCGATTTTGTTCTGAACTGCCAGTTATTACCCAAAGTTGATGGCGTATTCATTCTGCCCTCTTTCGGACTGTCAAGGAAATCCTGCATCTGTGCGGCGGCAACCTCCGCAACGCTTCCCCATGCGGCACGTATAACCGCCATGGGGATTTCGCTTTTCTTCCGCACATTGAGATATTTCTTTGCAAATTTAAGCGTATTTTTATCCATAGCCCCAACCCAACCGTTGAGAGTTTCATTGTCGTGAGTTCCCGTATATGCAAATGAGTTTGTAGTTGTGAAATTGTGCGGCAAATGCTCGTTATCTCCGCCGCTGAAACCGAACTGCAGCACTTTCATTCCCGGATAACCGCACATATTCAGCATTTCACGGACTTCGGGAGTTATAAATCCCAAATCCTCTGCAATGATATTCAGCCTGCCCAACTTTTCCTCTGCCGCAAAGAAGAATGGGCAATTCGGGCCTTTCATCCACTCCCCTACCGTTGCATCTTCATTGCCGTAGGGTATAGCATAAAAGCTTTCAAATCCACGGAAATGGTCAATGCGGACGATGTCATAAAGCTCCGCAGCCTTTGCAATTCGGTTAATCCACCACTCAAAACCTGTTTTTTCGTGGTATTCCCAGTTATATATGGGATTTCCCCAAAGCTGTCCCGTAGGTGAAAATTCATCGGGCGGACAGCCTGCCACGCACACGGGGCGGCGTTTGCGGTCAAACATGAACAGCTTATGCTCCGACCATGCCTCAACGCTGTCTAAAGCACAGTATATCGGAATATCCCCCACTATTTCAACACCCTTGTCATTGGCATATTTTTTCAATTCCGTCCACTGTCGGCTGAACTCAAACTGTAAGAACTTGAAAAATCCGATTTCCTTTTTCAGCTGTTTTTTATACTCCGCAACAGCTTTCGGGCGGTGCATTGAGATATCCTTTTCCCACTCATACCATGCTTTACCGCCGTTTTCAAATTTCAGTGCCATAAACAAAGCATATTCATCAAGCCAGTTTTTATTTTTCTCACAGAATTTCCTGTAAGCGGGAAATTTTGAAGCCTTGAAACGGGAATATGCAACCCTCAATACATCAAAACACTTGTCATAAATAAGGGCATAGTCCACTTTGTCAGGAGATGTTTCCCAGACTATTTCCTTATAGTCGGCGGCTTCAAGAAGTCCGTCACCCTCCAGTATCTCAAAATCAATAAAATAAGGATTCCCTGCATTTACCGAAAAAGACTGATAGGGCGAATCGCCGTAGCTTGTAGGCGAAAGAGGAAGTATCTGCCACAGCTTAACTCCCGATTTCACGAGAAAATCCACAAATTCAAAGGCGTGTTTGCCCATTTTTCCGATACCATACTCCGAGGGCAGGCTTGAAATATGAAGAATAATACAACTTTTTCGCATATGTCATAACTCCGTTTCTGTATATTTATTTTTCTGTGCTTCATAATAATTATGAGGTGAGAAAGATGAAATTTTATCAATATATTTTTACTTTTCTTATGGGTTATTTCCTGTATGCCTTTGTAGAGGTAGCAGGGAGAGGATATACCCACTGGACAATGTGCCTTACAGGCGGCCTTGTCCTGACGATTATTTACATTATAAGCAGCCGTCCCACAATGACGCTTATCCGTTGCTGTGTTATCGGTGCGGCGGCTATAACCGCCATTGAATTTGTTGTTGGAATATTCGACAATATCATAATGGGCTGGCACGTATGGGATTATTCCAAGCTACCCTTTAATATTATGGGGCAAATTTGCCCGATTTTCAGCCTTTTATGGGGTATACTCTGCATACCTGCATTTTATCTGTGCCATTTTATTCGTCGGAAATTCAGCTGATGTGCAGTACAGCAATTGCACATTACGAATTACGCACTACGCATTAATTAAAATCCCTGATTTTTCAGTTCCGCAACAAGATTTGCGTAAAACTCCCTTACGTCGTATCCTTCGATGTTTTCCCTGAAAAGGTCAATAGTATCACCGTGGCTGATTCCTCGGATTCCCTTTGCAGTCACCATGCGATGCTCTCCGTGGATTGCTGCATTTTCCCACACAAGACCGTCGCTTCTGCCGTTGAGCTTTTTTATTATGAGATAGCCCACATTAAGGGGCAGACCTGCGGAAAATACGCTTTTCATCACTGACATACAGCTTCTGTATGATACTTCGGGGCAATCCTCCATATATGGGGCAATCATTTTTATTCGTGCAGGGCTTAAATCCCCTACGCCCGCAAGAAAATCGGGCTCTTTGTCGCCTAATTTGCGGAAAATGGAGTTGTATCTGTCAGCTATCCAATTCACCATTTTTTCGGGCATTTTCCCCATAAGATAATCAACCATGTCACTGCCACCATGAGGGGTATTTATAGTAGTCAGCGTTGCCACACGGTCACCTAAACCGAGGGAGCTTATAGCATAGCGGCTGTCAAGTCCTCCCTTTGAGTGGGCGATGATATTCACCTTTTCAGCCCCTGTTTCCGCAAGGACACGTTCAATCTGCTCTTTCAGCTCCGCCGCACTATCGGGAATTGACTTCGCCGACTGCTGATTTCCATAGTATACCGTTGCTCCGTTGCGTATAAGCGTTGCAGGCACTCTGCCCCAGTAGTTCATATACTGCCAATCGCGGAAGAATATGCCGTGTACCATAACAATGGGATATTTCGTCCTGCACATCTCATTTTCAGCACGTGCAGCTTCAAGCTCCGCCTTCGAAAGCTCGAATATATACTCACGCTTGGCGGTTTTATAGAATTTTCTTATAAGAATAAGGTTTATAATTGGCATCCACCAGAAAATCAGCAGGAGGATATAATCCACCGCCTTTATCTGCTTTGAGCCTGCGGCTGTGCGGATAAAGCCGTCCATAAATACTATGCCTATGGCAATCAAGGGCATAACAATGGAAAATATCTTCGGCAAAACACCTGCGTCAGATTTGACGAAATACAGGACTATAGCAACTATTTCTGGGACTACACTCATCCCCGTCAGCCACAAAAGGGATATTCCCCTTTTAAGAGAGCTTAAACGGAAGCTTTTTACAGTGGTTTTCTCCCAGCGTATGAGAATAACAAGAAATATAATCGACAGTATTACAGTTCCGACAATTTTTGCCGTCGTAGGGAAAGCTGTTTCAGTCCACTGAGGTATAATATTGCAGAAAACGATGAGTAAAATTAATTCAATTATTTTCATATAGTATATTTCTTTCTATAAACAAAAACAAGAGCGACAAAATGCCGCCCTTGTAATTGATTAATAATTCTTGTTTGAGTCAGCGTTGAAGAACTGATTGCTGCTCTCTGTGTAGTAATCGTTGGGTTCAAGAGACATAAAGTCGTCGTCTTCCATTTCGGGAAGTCTTGCACCACAGCGGCCACAGAACTGGAATCTCTCGTTAACCTCTGCGTCACACTTGGGGCAAATCTTATAACCTCTGATACCGTTGAGCTCAAATCTCATCTTCTTGATACGTCTGCGGCGAGTATCGATATCATCGCAGAGAACCTTCAGACTTGCAGGATCCTCGTTGGGATTCTTGTAATATCTCTTACCGAGATCTGTGAAAATCTCAACAATTCTTTCCTCCTCATAGAGGATTTTTCTTTTGAGGTTATTAGCCTCGGACATACTCTTGGTTTTGTCGGAAACGCCCTTGGAGACATCGCCGATTTTATCGAGAATACCCATTCCTATCAACTCCATTTTCATTTGCGTATTGCAGAGAAGTCCATTGTCCCAAAATGACACGCTTCAACTGCAACCATTATACAGTACTTATATTATACAATTTTTTGTGCAATTTGTCAAGTCCATTTGAAAATAATCCAATAAATTACTTTTATAGTCTTTGGCTATGCTTTGCTGTACAAAGCAAGCTATCAGCCGTCAGCTTTCCACGACATTCTGTCGTGCGGACTGCCAAAGGCAGCCCCTACGAAATAATTACGCATTAATCATTATTCGGAAAGGTCCTGCTCTGTAAGCTGAATAATACCGCCCTTTGTAAGTGCGTCGGAAGCGTGCTTTATATCGTCAACACGGATAACAAAGGAAACAGATCTGTCGGAAGCTCCTGTAAATGCGTAGAGGTACTCTAAATTTACGTTTTCAGCACCGAGAATATCAAGAACACGGCTGAGCTGTCCAGGAGAATCGGGGATTGTAATTGCTACAATTTCCGTTACAGTAACGGCATATGAAGCGTTTTTCAGCACCTTTTCAGCCTTATCGGTATCATTTACAACCATACGGAGAATACCGAAATCGGAAGTATCTGCAAGACTTAAAGCACGGATATTGATACCGCTGTCTTTAAGCAGAGCCATAACTCCTGTCAGCTGATTAGGCTTGTTGTCAACGAATACTGAAATCTGTTTTGCGTTTGCCATAGTTCTTTCCTCCTTTTAATCGTGAAGCTTTCTTCTGTCGATAACTCGTACAGCCTTGCCCTCGCTTCTTGTAATGGATTTTGGACTTACAAGGTGTACCTTGGGGTTGATTCCAAGCATTGTCTTTATAGCAAGTGCCAGAGCTTTTTCCTGCTCCTGCATTACCTTCATCTTATCAGAGAACTGGTCGGGATTCATCTCAACGCTGATATCAAGGGTATCCGTGTTGTTCTTACGGTCAACCTCGATGAGATAGTTAGGTGAATAGCCCTGCTCGATAAGTACAGTTTCAATCTGTGAGGGGAATACGTTTACACCACGGATAATAAGCATATCGTCGCTTCTTCCCATAGGCTTTCTCATCTTGATGAGTGTACGTCCGCATGAACACTTCTTGCGGCTGAGAACGCATAAATCTCTTGTTCTGTAACGGAGAAGCGGGAACGCTTCCTTTGTAACGCTTGTAAATACAAGCTCGCCCACCTCGCCATCGGGAAGAACTTCGCCTGTATCGGGATTTATAATTTCGGGGATAAAGTTATCCTCATTGATGTGCATACCTGTCTGTTCACAGCACTCAAAAGCAACACCGGGGCCGCTTGTTTCTGTAAGGCCGTAGATATCGTATGCCTTGATACCGAGAGATTTTTCAATAGATCTTCTCATTTCCTCTGTCCATGGCTCTGCACCGAAAATACCTGCTTTAAGGCTGATATCATCGGGAGTAAGTCCCATTTCATGGAGAGTTTCGCCGATATATGCAGCATATGAAGGAGTACAGCAAATAATTGTTGAGCCGAGGTCACGCATAAATTCAATCTGACGGTCTGTGTTTCCGCTTGACATAGGAAGTGTAAGACAGCCGACTTTATGTGAGCCGCCGTTAAGACCTGCTCCGCCTGTGAAAAGTCCGAAGCCATACGCAACCTGACATACATCATCCTTTGTGCCGCCTGCTGCAACAATAGCTCTTGCACAGCAGTCCTCCCAAAGGTCGATATCGTTCTGTGTATAAAAAGCAACTACACGCTTACCTGTAGTGCCGCTTGTTGAATGAATGCGTACGCACTCATTGAGTGGCTTTGCAAGAAGTCCGTATGGGTATGCGTCACGGAGGTCAGCCTTTGAAAGAAAAGGAAGCTTGTGAAGATCGTCAACAGACTGAATATCTTCGGGCTTTACACCCTTTTCGTCCATAAGATTACGATAATACTCAACATTTTCGTAAACGTGCTTCACCTGTGCAACAAGACGCTCACTCTGAAGCTTTTTCATGTCCTCATAGGGCATACATTCAATTTCTTGATTCCAATAATTTGCCATTGGCTTTATCTCCTTATTTATAAATTATTGACGTTTGTCAATTTAAATCGCATATTCAACAATATTGCTAACACGGATATAAGTTCCGTTTATATAAGCCACAAGATATATAGTATATTCTCCTGGGGAATTTCCTACCCACTTGTGAGTATCAAGAACAAGTTCAGGCTCTTTTGTGTGAAAATCCTCTGCACCTCGTCCAAGCACTCTTTCGCCGTCCTTATGGATATACCAGCTGAGATTATGAAATCCCTCGTGGTTGTCACGGGTGATTGTATAATCATCATTGAGGGTAAGGGTAAAGGTTTCAACAATTTCAACTTCAGCCTCACGCTTCTGACGGTATGAAAGATATTCAAAAGGCTCGCCATTTACAATAACATCAGCGGAGCAGTTTTTGAAAGTTATATCACCTTCTCTGCCTACTATAGCCGCATAGTCGTCATCTCCGCCGCGAACTTTTCCCTGTACATTGACATTTTCCCAGTCAGCTACGCCATAAATCTCACCGCCTACAATGCCAGTGCAGTGAGTTGCGGAAACATAAGCGTCCTCGAAATTAATATTTTTCACGGAAACTCCCAGACCGTAGCCTATAAAACCAGACTGGAGATAATCCTCCATAATAGTCATACCGTAAATAGTATGTCCCTGACCGTCTACAGTTCCCGAAAATCCACCGCCAATACCTTTTCCCCAGCCCATAGGCTTCCAGTCATAGTCGGAAAGGTCGATATTCTTTTCAAGAGTTACATTCACCTCACCATTTATGCCGTTGACATACCATACAACAGAGGCAAGCTGTTCTGCAGTAGATACGTGGAAATCGGGTGCGTTTTCCATAGCCCATTGCTTATTGGCAAGTGCCATAATACTTCCCGTATCTTCTTCACGTTCCCAGTCGGTTTTGTACTGGGTTAAATCCCTTTCATAGGCGTATTCAGATACATCAATGCCCCAGCAATCGTACCACTGATAAGCGTCTGCAAGGAGATATACCCCAGGCTCGTCAATATCGGCAGAAACGGTGCACATATCCGTATCAAGCTGAAAATTCTCCACCGTGTTATAAAAAGCGTCTTCCTCGGAATAGTGGAGCATTATGAGATTTTTCTCGGGAATACCGCGTAGTTCAGAGGTGTCATATTTAAAACCAATCCTTGGATTTTTTACTTCCTCATCATAATCCAGTTCAACGGGAATACCCACAAGTCCCACAACTCCGCTGTGGAGAACGTGAATATTGTACAAATCCTCAACCTTTGCGTGTTTGCGGATGTCGTCGGCACAAGTGCCCTCAAAGTATATCTTTACAACTTCGGGTTTTTCCTCGTTATTTATAGTTTTGCGGCACTCCTGACGGGTAGGGTCGGCTTCTGTAAGCTGCTCTGTTTCGACTTCGGTGGTTATATCATATGTATCAGCAGGAGCGTCCGCACCTGAAATAACAGCCAATTCTTCATCGGTTTCATAAGTTGAATACAGCAAACCACAAGAAGTGCAGGAAATAACCATAGACAGCGTAGCCAGTACAGATAAAAGCTTTTTCAAAAAATCCCCTCCCGTTCTACGAAATACTTGTTTTGCGTAAGGCGGCGGTTTACTTCCGCCGCAAGCCGATAATTATTTTACAGCAGCATTTCTGCCAAGCTCAAATGCCTTTTTGTTGAGTTCAAGGAATTTTGGAGGTACGCACTGTTCAAGAGCGTTCTGCCACAGTTCCTCGGGGAAGTCTGTCTTTGCGGAAAGTACGCCCATAAGCACCACGTTTGAAGCCTTTGCTGTGCCTGCTTCTTCGGCAAGTGAAAGAGCGTCAACAGCTGTGATGTCAGCACCAGCAGCCGCAAGCTTATCAACGAGATCAGCAGGATATTCCATAGCACCTGTGATAACAGGCATGGGGTCAATCTGCTGTGTTGATGTGATAAGTGTACCGCCCTTTTTCAGATATGGCAGACAGCGTGCAGCTTCGAGAAGCTCAAATGATATAACAGCGTCAGCCTCACCCTTTTCAACAACAGGAGAGTACACCTTATCGCCGTACTTTACGTATGTAACAACAGAACCGCCACGCTGGCTCATTCCGTGAACTTCGCTTACCTTAACGTCGTATCCCTGTGCAAGAAGCACATTTCCAAGAAGTCTTGAAGCAAGCAGAGAACCCTGTCCGCCAACTCCGACTATCATAATTGATTTAGTTTCCATATTTAAATTTTCTCCTTAATTATTTTCATTTGACGTATATTTCTGTTCCAAAGCGTTCTATGCAGTTGCCTTATCTTTTGACTTTTCGATGACGGTTTCAGCGATACTGAATACAGCCATTATTGCCAGAAGAATACCCATGCTTGCCCTGAAGCCAAGTCCGATTTTATCAATTATAACAAAACCTATAAAGAACTTGAATGCATCATATAAAAAACTCAAAATTTTGGATTTCATAATTATTCCCCTTGATTATCAGACAAATCCTTTTCAGGGAAAATCGGCTCACCCTTGAAAAAGCGCTGCATATACGGCTCTGCTTCATCAAATATAAGTAACACAACAACAAGTATACCGAATTTTGCCCAGAAATTCATTTCAATTCTGTCCGATATAAATACTACGATGAAAAGCTGAATAAATCTGTAAACAAGATTAATTATATTTCTCTTCATAACGCTCACCGTTTTTATCTGTGAATTATCTCCACATCTCCGTCAACAAATCCTATTCCTACAGGCTTTGAAGTGAGTATTGAGGCATATTTGCCGCTTCCCAGATACTCCTCAACCCAGCCTGTTATAAGCTTCTGTGCAGCTTTCCAGTCCTTTTCAGCTTCATCGGAAAGTTCAACGCAGAATATATCTTCCTCCGAGGACCAGCATTCTTCGCAAGCCCAGTCGGGATCGTTTTCGTCAAATGCCTCACAAGCTACAAGCTGAACGGCATAGACACAGTCCTCAACGGATTCTTCATAGAGATTAAAGCAGAAAGAAACCGTTTCATCGGGCATATCATTATTTTCAAGAATATTGTCAAGCCAGTTGACAAACTCAACATAAATATCCATAATATTTCTCCCCGATTAAATAATCGCACCAATCTTACACTGTTCCTTGCAGATTCCGCAGCCTACGCACTGTGTGTGGTCGATAACAGCCTTTCCGTCCTTCATTGAAATAGCGGGACAGCCAAGCTTCATACACATCTTACAGCCAACACACTTATCAGCTTCAACCTTGAAAGGAGCGTTGTGCTTAACATATTTAAGAAGTGCACAAGGTCTGCGTGAGATGATAACAGAAGCCTCATCAGCTGCAAGTTCTTCCTTGATAACAGCTTCTGTTTCAGCAAGCTTGTAGGGATCAACAACACGTACACGCTTGATACCGATAGCCTTGCAGAGTTCCTCAAGATTAACAGCTGCAGCAGGGTCACCCTTGAGATTCTTTCCTGTTGTAGGATTCTGCTGATGTCCAGTCATACCTGTGATAGAGTTGTCAACGATGATAACAGTTGAATTTGAGTTGTTGTAAGCGATATTTACAAGACCTGTCATACCGCTGTGCATAAATGTAGAATCACCGATAACAGCAACACTCTTATGCTCGCTTTCAGCACCTCTTGCCTTGTTGAAGCCGTGGAGTGCAGAAATTGAAGCACCCATACAGATTGTTGTATCCATAGCGTTAAGAGGAGCAGCTGCACCAAGAGTATAACAGCCGATATCGCCTGAAACTGTAATGCCAAGCTTTTTCAGGTTGTAGAAAAGTCCACGGTGAGGACAGCCTGCACACATAACGGGAGGACGAACAGGGATAGCGTCATCAAGAACCACAAATTCCTTTTTCTCGCCGAGAAGCTTTTCAGCAATTGCGGACTGGTTGATTTCGCCGATACAGCCGAAAATCTCCTTACCCTCTACATTTGTAACGCCGATATTGCGGCAGTGTGCTTCAATAATTCCGTCAAGCTCCTCAACAACAACAATACGGTCATATTTAGCCGCAAAGTCACGGATAAGCTGTACAGGCATAGGATTAACCATACCAAGCTTCAATACAGAAGCCTTTTCACCAAGAGCTTCTTTCACATACTGATAAGCCGCACCGTTTGTAATAACGCCGAATTCAGCCTTGTCTGAAATCTCAACACGGTTAAGGGGAGAAGTTTCAGCATACTCTGTAAGCTTTGCTGTACGTTCCTCAACGAATACGTGTCTGCCTCTTGCAAATGCAGGCATCATAACATATTTCTGTGGATTTTTTGTATATTCCTTTAATTCAAGTTCCTGTCTGTCGAATGTTTCAACAATACTCTGTGAGTGAGCAACACGTGTTGACATTCTTACAATTACAGGTGTATCAAAATTCTCTGAAATTTCATATGCAAGCTTTACGAAATCACGGCACTCTGTGGAGTCGGAGGGTTCAAGCATAGGAACTTTAGCCGCAATTGCGTGGTGGCGGCTGTCCTGCTCATTCTGTGAGGAGTGCATACCCTGGTCGTCAGCTACGGCAATAACAAGTCCGCCGTTTACGCCTGTATAAGCCGCTGTATAAAGAGGGTCAGCAGCTACGTTAAGACCAACGTGCTTCATGCCGCAGAATGCCCTTGCACCTGCAATAGACGCACCGATAGCCGCTTCCATGGCAACCTTTTCATTGGGAGCCCATTCAGCGTAAATCTCGTCATACTTTGCAACTTCCTCTGTGATTTCAGTTGAGGGAGTACCGGGGTAGCTTGATACTACCTTACAGCCTGCCTCGTAAAGACCTCTTGCGAAAGCCTCATTTCCTAACATAAGTTTCTTCATTGTTTACATTTCCTTTCAATATATTAATCTATGAAAATTTCAAATTTCAGCGTTATTAAGAAGATAATGAGCAACTCCATCCTCATCGTTTGTGCCGATAACGAAATCGGCGGCTTTTTTCAGATCATCTTTTGCATTGCCCACGGCAATTTTAACATCGGCAACCCTGAACATACTCAAATCGTTGAGATTATCGCCGAATGCCACAATTTTATCAAAGCCGTATTCCTCACGGAGAAATTTCAAGCCGTTAGCCTTTGAGGCATTTTCCGAGAAAATTTCAAGATAATACTTTCCCGTATATGTATCCTCATAGAAAACGTGGTCAAGACCTTTCACAGAAGCGGCAATTCTCTCAATGGGGAGAAGCTTTTCATAATCCCCCGTTGAAGTGAGATATACCACACTACCGTCATTTTCGCTGTGCAAATCAGTGCATTTCCATAGCGGCTGACCTGTTTTGCTGCGGGTTCTGACATACTCCTGCATAAGCTCATTGAGATTGTCACTGTAGCAAGTTCCGAACTTTTCGCCCCTGAACTTGAACATAAACATTCCCACGTTATTTTCCGCAAATGCGTCGATTATCCTTGCGGCGGCATCAATGGGAATATCGAATTTACGGACATATTTTCCGCTTTTCCTGTCGTATATCTCCGCCCCGTTATTGACAATGCAGGGGACGTTGATATTCAGCCTTTCCGTAATACTTCCTGCGGAATATTCGGTTCTTGCGGTGGCATAGGTGAAATACATACCCTTTTCAATGAGGGAATTTATGGTATCCACCGTATAATCAGATAACTCAGCCTGCGAATTCAGCAATGTGCCGTCTAAATCGGTAATATAAAGTGTTCTGCCCAATAACTTCACTCCATGATTACAATATTTCACTCTGTTGCTTTATAGTACAAAAGAGCTTACATATAATTATAACATAAAATTGAAGAAAAGTGAAGAAGTTAATTGCTATTTACGAAATTTTGTGAACAGCTACAAAATATATATGCAATTGATGTACAAAATGACTAATCAGCTTTGCAGAGAAATAATAAATCCGCAGAGGTTGTCTGCGGATTTTGTTATATTGCCTTAATTACGCATTATCATCAGCCCCGAAGTCCTTGAAGCTGATATTCAAATCAACATTACCCTCAATGCCGGGAACTTTGCCCTCGGAGGTGTACTGCCACATATCATATTCATAGTAAAATGTGGGGAAATCCGTGTACTCCGCAAGCCAGAAATCATAGTCCTTTATTCTCGGCAAATCCAGCTTATACGTAGAAGTTGAAGCATTCTGATAAACCATAGGTGTATATCCTGCGGATTTTACACGCTCGCAGAAAGCTACACAGCAATCAGCAAGCCCCTCTACGGTAACCTTGTCGGTACGGGCAGTATCGTCGTAAATTATCTCCCAGTCGAAAACAATGGGGTATGTAATTTTTCTGCCTGCAACAGCGTCGAGGACAGCGTCAGCCTCCTCAATAGCCTCCTCTGCATTTGTTGCCTGTGAGAAGAAATACACTCCCACATCAAGCCCCGCGGCTATCGCACCGTCAATATTCGTTATAAGGCTGTTGTCGAGGGTTATAAGTCCGCCGCCGTATGTGCGGTAGCCTGCACGGATTATGGCAAATTCTATACCTGCCGCCTTGACCTGCTCCCAGTCGATAACTCCCTGATATTCAGAAACATCAATACCGATTTTTGATTGAAGTCCGTCATTTCCCACGTATTTCACAAAGCCGTTGCCGTCTTTTGCAATTTCGGAGGGTTCAATGGGACTTTTGGGAACATCCGCAAAAACGGGAATAAATGTCTCACCCATTGTATCGTTATGAACGAGTATTTTTTCTCCGTTAAGCTGATAGAATGTCTGTTCTTTGTCGATATATGGGCGTATTCTTATATTAGAATCTGCATTTGCAGGAACTGTTGCGTTATATTTCGAGGCAAAAATACCTGCGGTTACGGCAAGTCCCACAATGACAAATCCCTCTAAAAGTGTAATTGCCTTGAATAAGTTAAGCTTGTTAAGTTTCATTTTATGTCCTCCGTTGTGATGATAAACCCATTATACCATAAAAATCGACATTTGTAAACATATTATTGAAAATTTCGTCTTGTAATTTGTTTCTATTAATGCTATAATATTATATATTATTTTTGCGGAGGAAAATTATGAATTTTAAACGCCTTGAAAAAAATCTCATTGACAATATAAAAGAAGCACAGCTGAAACTAGGCTACGACAACCGCCCTATGAGCCTTAATTATATGGCGTCTTCTCTGAAAAATCTTCTTGGTGCAGATGTCACAGACGACCTGTTATCGGCATTTTCCGAATACGTTTCACCGAAGCTTGGCACGCTGACATTCCACCCGATAAAAGGCGGTATCTGTATAACCATACCTACGGAGGGTACGGCATATGTCAGCAGCCTTTCGGGATATGACTTTCTTGCGGAGCTGATAGAAAAAGTCAGCGGTCATGCCTCTCTGGAGGAAGTAACCGCTGTATTCCACAAGTATTCGGACAATGTTGTCATTGAGGAAAGCGAAAGTGAGGAATTCGATTTACTTGCATATTTCCCCGATAAAACTCCTGATGAATATTACTACTGCCTTGCCGCAGAACCGTGTATAAGCGGCGGCTGTCACGCTATGTATCATAGGTTTATACATGAGGATTATGAGGAAATGTTTGAAAATTAAGAATTTTAAATTTATAGGAGCTGATACATATGGATTATATTATCCGTGAGATAAAAAACAGCGATTTTCAGCAGCTTATGGAGCTTTATACCCACCTGCACGAAAAGGATATCCCCGAAAAGGATGAGAGGGTTTCTGCTGTGTGGGAAAGCATACTTTCTGATAAAAATCATCATATCATTGTTGCGGAAGCCGAGGGAAAAATAATTTCCTCCTGCGTATGCGTTATAATTCTCAATCTTACGCGAAATCAGCGGCCCTACGCCTTTGTGGAGAACGTCGTTACTCATGCTGATTACCGCGGAAAGGGAATCGCCACCGCCTGCCTTGATTATGCACGTGAAATAGCCAAAAATGAGAACTGCTACAAGCTTATGCTGCTTACAGGCTCAAAAAATGAAAATACACTGAATTTTTACCGCCGTGCAGGCTATAACAGCGAAGATAAAACGGCTTTTATTCAGTGGTTGGAGTGATATTATGAAAAATATGATAACTTTATGCGGCGATGATTGCAGTAAATGTCCCAGATACCTTGCACAGACTGAGGAAGAACTGAAAGCTGTAGCTGAATTGTGGTACAGGATAGGGTGGCGTAATACCGTGGTTTCTATTGAAGAAATACGCTGTAACGGCTGTTCCGCTGATAAAAAATGCACATATGGTCTTGTGGACTGCACAAAGAAGCACAATGTTGAAAAATGCAGTCAATGCGTAAATTTCCCCTGTGATACAATAAAAGATATGCTCCACCGTTCCGAGGAATACAGAGATAAATGCCGAAAAGTCTGCACAGATGATGAATACAGCCAAATTTCAGAGGCTTTTTTCAACAAATTTGAGAATATGACGAACATTATATAAATTTATTGAGGGAGTCCCTTTTGAAAATGGGTCTCCCTCAAACTCCCTCCCTAAAACTTTTATCTTAATTTTCATAACAGGGATAAATCCCTGTTATGAAAATTTAAAACTGAAAGTCTTTGGAAAGGGGTCTGGGGGAAGCCTTTCTTCAGAAAGGTTTCCCCCAGTAAGTTTCAATGATCAAAGCTAACGTCTGGCAATGCTCCGCATTGCCTAAACTCTTTATACATATAAAGGGAACCCAGCGCAATCAACGGTATATTACGGCTTTTTGCATATTCCAATGCCTGCCGCAGACCGTTTTCAACAGTACCGCATGAAACAGCGTTTATACCCTTTTCCTCAAAGGCGGCGGCGAGTGTATCGCTGTCAAGGGAGCGAGGATTGTCGGGGATTACAGTAAATGCCTTGTCTATGAATTTTCCCAGTATTTCGGGGTAAAGTCCGTATTCCTTATCAGCCATAACTCCGATGAGCAGGGCGATTTTTCCGCTGATATATGTGCTGATACTTTCAGCAGCCTGAATTATTCCGTCGGGATTGTGTGCACCGTCATATATTATAAGGGGATTTCGGCTTACAACCTCAAATCTGCCCTGCCATACAGCCTTTTCAATGCCCGATTTTACGGCATTTTCTGGGATATCCATACCCAAACCGCAGAGAATTTCAACAGCTGTCAGCACATTGGCAAGGTTGTATTTCTGATATGAGCCGATAAGGGGCGATTTCAGCCTGCCAAATGCCTTATCGCTGTAAATAACGCCATTTATATCGCTTTCAATAACGGTTACACGGTCTTTATCCGTAAGGGTAAGCTGTGAGCCGTTTTTTTGCGATATATTGCGGATTATTTCAAGTGCTTCGTCATCGTTTCCGCCGTAGAGGACAGGTCTTGTCTTTTTGATTATACCTGCCTTGCACTTGGCGATTTCCTCAATTGTACTGCCTAAAAAAGCGGTATGGTCAAGGGCGATATTCGTTATAACCGAAAGAACAGGATATTCCACCACATTTGTGGAATCTGTTTCACCGCCCATTCCACACTCAATCAGTGCTATATCGCAGTTTTTGCGGTTAAAAAGCTCATAGGCGGCGGCTGTCAGGACTTCAAATTCAGTTGGCTTATCTGCCATAACATCGCAAATGGGGATAATATCAGCCATAACTTCATTAAAATTGTCATCTGATATACTTTCGCCGTTTATGCAAAAGCTGTCGGTTAAATCCGTAAGAGCAGGAGAGGAAAACCCACCGACTTTATAGCCCGACTCCGCTAAAACAGCGGAGAGCATTGCCCCAAAAGAGCCTTTGCCGTTTGTGCCTGCAATGTGAATTATATGGGTTTTATTCTGGGGATTTCCCAGCCTTTCGCAAAGCTCCGTAACACGCTCTAAACCAAGCTTACTGCCACGTTCTGCGGCTATTTTTATATACTCGAAACCGTTCATTTATTCACCTTTTACTGCATATCTTATTGAGCTGTGAAGAAAAGAGCTTGTTTTTAAGCAGGAGAGTTATTATAACAAATTCAATTGCTCCTGTTGCTATATATGTGGGAATACGCCATGCAAGAACTTCAAGCGGAGTTCCGAAATAGATGTAAAGTCCCACAGATTTGATTATCATTGAACCGACAATATGTGCCGCCGCAATTGAAAGGGCAATATTCAGCGTCATATTCTTCTTTCTCAACGCTGTTGAAATAACGCCTGAAAGAATACCGATACTTGCCGCACCAATGGTAATAATGGGATTTATTGCGTATCCCTTTAACAGACAGCCCACTAAGTCAGCTACAACTGCAACTGTGCCGCCTACAAATGGACCAAAAAATATGCCTGCCATAAGAATTGTGAGATTTTCAAGGCTTATGCGGATACTGTCGCCAATGGGAATTTGCAGAAATTTGCCCAGTGTGAAGCTCATAGCCACAAAAAGTGCTGAAATAATCATAACTCTTGTGTTGCCGAAAAGCTTTAAATTTTCGGCGGTGGTATTTGCTGTTTTTGTTGTAATCATAAAAAATCCTCCTTTTCCACATCATAGGACACGAAAAAAGAGGATATTCTCCATTATATGTCTTATGAAGCGGGATGCAAAATGTGAACCGCAGACACTGTCTTTCGTCCCATGGACAACTCCCCGTCCCACAGGCACTCGATACCGTATATGGCTATATATCGGTATCACGAACACATTTTTACTCTTCAATGTTTGTTATTGTACGGATTTCTCCGCCATATTTATTATAGCCTTAAGTTGCTATTATGTCAATAGCATAATAAAGCGTGAAATCAAGTTTATAACTTTTCCACATATTCCACAGAGTTTTCAACATTATTTTATTAAAAAGGCGGAAATAATTTCCGTAGGCATTATTCACAATCTTGCCTTAATCCCAATAATCAACCTTATGCGGCAGGTCAATATCCTTTGCGTGGAATACGGGCTCAACGCCCTCCTTACGCTGTTTTTCGTAGTCAGCAAGTGCTCGGAGGGCATATTTGCCGAGGATAAGTATAACAGGCATATTTATAAGCGTCATTCCGCCCATTGTAATATCAGCAACATTCCAGAGAAAATCTGCACTTAAACCGGAACCGATAAGTATAACAAGGGACGCTATAACGTGATAAACGTGCATAAATGTCTTTGAGGGTTCCTTGCCCATGATAAATATAAGGCACTTGTCAACATAGAAAAGATTACCGAGAAGCGTTGTAAATGCAAAGAGTATCATTGCCGCTGTTATAAATACAGGTCCGAATGCTCCCATTGTTTCACGGAGAGAAAGCTGTACATACTCCGCACCTGAAATATCTTTTGAGGGCTCAACTCCTGAACACATACACATAAATGCTGTAGCACTGCACACAAGAAGCGTGTCAATGAATACTGAAAGCACCTGTACAAGTCCCTGTTTAGCAGGGTGTGATACCTCCGCAGAAGCCGAGGCATTAGGTGCAGAACCAACACCTGCTTCGTTGCTGAATAAGCCTCTCTTGATGCCGTACATTACACAAGAACCGCTGAAACCGCCGAATATAGCCTTGAAGTCAAATGCTCCGCTGAAAATTTCAGAGAATACAGAGGGCAGTGATGTAATATTCAGAACAACTACCAACAACGCCATAATAATATACGCAACGCCCATAAATGGCACAAGGAATGAGGTTGTCCTGATTATACGTGATCCGCCACCGATAAGGCAATAGCACACAACAGCAGCTATTATCAGACCTATTATCCAAGGTGAGGTTTTTTCATTGTAAAAACCGTATGTGGAAAATGTTGACTGCAAATTATAGGAAGCAAGCATATTGAAGCCAAATCCATATGTAATAATCAGCAGAATTGAAAATACAATCGCAAGAGGTCTGCACTTCAAAGCCGTTTCAATATAATATGCAGGACCGCCATAGCTTCCGTCCCTGCCCTTTTTCTTGTAAATCTGTGCGAGGGTACTCTCCACAAATGCCGACGCACTGCCGATAATTGCAATTACCCACATCCAGAACACAGAGCCGAATCCTCCAAGGCAGAGGGCTGTTGAAACTCCGACAATATTTCCTGTGCCAACTCGTGAAGCCGTGGATACCATAAGTGCCTGAAACGACGATACACCGCCGTTTTCAGTTGGTTTTTCCATTACGGCACGGAGCTGCTCCTTAAACAAGCGGAACGGGGCGAATTTCGTTCGGATGGTGAAGTATATTCCGCCTACTACAAGCAGAATAATTAGGATGTAGCCGTAAAGAGCGTCATTTACTGCTGATACGATGTCATTGAGCATAAAAAATCTCCTTTTAATTATGGGAACCGCTAAAAACCTCACTCACGGCTTGATTTCGCTCGTGTTCCGGTTTTTAGAGAACCTCTTATAGTGTAAAGTTCACAAAAACAAGCGAACAATTATTATAATTATATCACATTTTCTTCAACCCGTCAACCACAAAATGCAAAAAATCCGCAGATTTTTCTCTGCGGATTTCAGTGTGTAAAAATCGTGTTGTATAACGGACACGGCACGCCGTGTCCCTACAAAATTAAAAACACACCGTAAATTGCCAATTTTAATTCTTAATTAATCTTCGTCACACGGCACAGCTCAACACGGTGATGATATATTTTCAGCACCTCGATGTGAAGTCCGTCGCAGTCAAGTTCCGCAGTAAGTCCGTCCTTTGGAATTTCTCCCAATCCAGCGATAACATAACCGCCGAAGGTATCATAATCATCAGAAGGCAGTTCTATATCCAATGCTTCATTGACTTCCTCTATGTCGGTTATACCGGGAACTATCCAGCGATTTTCGCCGATTGACTTCAATACAGGCTCGGGAGTATTCATCTCGTCGTCATCAAACTCGCCTACAAGCTCCTCAACAAGGTCGGTAACGGTGATAATACCAGTCATTCCACCGTATTCATCAACTACAATTGCAAAATGATGTGCTCCACGCTTTTTCATCTGTGCAAAAAGCACATCGGCTTTCATCGTTTCGTGCACGAAATATGGCTCACGGACAGCGTGCTTCATAATGTTTTCACGGCTCTTGTCCTCAAGGCGGAAATAATCCTTTGCGTTGAGTATGCCGACGATATTATCAACGCTTTCGCCGCAAATGGGGAAAAGTGAATGACGAGTACGGTGGATTGTTTTCTCCCATGTTTCAACAGATTCCCCCGCCCAGAGCATTACAACATCCGTTCTGTGTGTACATACCTGCTCCGCTGTAAGGTCATCAAACTCGAATATATTCTTGATAATTCTGTTGTCGTCCTCGTCGATAGTACCCTTTTCGGCACCTGCGTCGGACATCATCAGAATTTCCTCCTCTGTAACTGTTTCCTCCTCGGTTTCGGGATTAATTCCCATAAGTCTTAAAACGCCGTTTGTGGAGATATTAATTATACACACAAGCGGAGCAAAAAACTTCTGAATTGTACTGATTCCCCCTGCCATAGACAGAGCAAGCTTTTCGGGATTTTTCATAGCTGCACGTTTGGGCACAAGCTCACCAAAAACAAGGGTGATATACGAAAATATAAGGGTTACAACAACAACTGCTGCTGGTCTTAAAGCAGAAGCATATTCCTCAAGCCCAGCTTTATTTATAAGCTGAATTATTCTGTCTGCAAAGTTATCAGCGGCAAAAGCAGCTCCGATAAAGCCTGAAAGAGTAATTGCAACCTGAATTGTGGCTAAAAATCGAGCAGGCTCATCTGTAAGCTTCTGAAGCTTAAGGGCTTTTTTGTTTCCGTCCTCAGCCATTTTATCAATTTTGGTGGGATTTGCCTGAATTACCGCAATTTCCGCACAGGCGAAAACAGCGTTCATGGCAATAAGTACAATTTGCAGAATAATCTGCCCTAACATAAAAATACCTCACTTTAATAATAATTTTTGATATACGCACGAAAAGGCATACTCTGCACTAATATAAAAAATAGTACAGACCATGCCCTGAAAAGCAATATTCAGTTTTCTTAATATGACACCCGTCGGGGCAACTGTCCATTAAGTATTTCACCCTTTTCAAATATAATATATTACATTATAGCTTATTAACAGACATTTGTCAATAGCTTTTTAAAAAAGGCTTCCACATTTCTGTGAAAGCCTCTGAATAATTATTTCTTCTCTTTTTTCTTATCAGCCGCTTTTTTGTTGAGATTTACAACACTGCATCCTGCAGCCACCCAGAAAATCGGGGCAAATGCTGTACTGCTGCAGCAAATGAAAAACATAACCGCACCCATTGCCGTCATAAGAGTCATACACAGCGTCATGCTGTTTCTGTTTTTCTTATAGCTTGAAAATCCAACAATAAGAACTCCGAGAATTGATACAGCAAAGGCTATAGCCGAGGGTACTCCCCTTGTAGCCGCTGTATTGAGATACTCATTATATGCCCTGTCAAAAGTTCCCTTGTTGAGCATTGCAATATCTTCAATATAAGCGTCCTCTGCAGTTGATGTGCCGAATGTGTAAATCTGCGGGAATACGAGCTGGTCAGGACCTGTTCCCACAAGGGCATTATTGCTTATGATGTCGCCCGTCTTGCGGTTTATGTAGTAATACACATCTGCTGTATTATCAATATCCACAAGGTCAGCGTCAAAGCTTCCGCTTGAATTAAGACGCATATAGCTGTCAGCAAACCATAATATGCGACCGTCGTATAAACGATAGCTGTCAATGTTGCCGATTACTCCGCAGTTAACAATAACCACCGCTGCTGCCGCAGGTACAATAACTCCAAGAACTGACAAAAGATTTTTCTTTGAAGCCTTTGTAACAAGTATAATTACAATTCCCACTACAGCCGCAAGTGCTGTTCCGCATATGCCGACTAAAGAATAAGTGAACATATTCACAAAAGAGAAAAGGCATATGGATATTCCGCAGACAATCTTTGATTTTTTCCCCTCAAATAGAGCAAGTCCGCTCATTGCCGCTGTTATTGATACGCTGAGCACCATTGCAAGGAATATGGGCGACTGTGAAAATCCCGATGCCGCATTTATTGCAGTCTGCAAAGAAATTTTGTCGAAATCGCTTATTTCACCTGTGAATATCTGTATAATTCCCACAATACTGTTAAGCAGACCATTGATGAGTATGCCCCATATAATAGTGGCACGTGCTTTTTCAGTTTTTATACTTGCCGCTGTTATAAATATACAGCCGTAGAACAGAAGTGCCAGTACGCCCTCACCTCTGCCTGGATAGCCGTTGAGAGATACAAAAATATCATAGGAATTTATCATCGAAATAACTGCCCAAACGAGCGAAAAAACAATAGCTGCCGCAGGTATGGCAATTTTCTTGTCAGTATACTTTTTCATCGCACCAATAAGTGCAAGGACCATGCAGACTACGCCGCCTATTGTCAGACCTATCGAGGAAAGGCTGTACATCTTGATTCCGCTTATAACAGGTATTGCTGTAGTTATAGATGTCAAAAGCACAGTCGCAATAAGTCCCCATGATGCAAGCTGCGAAAACTTCTCCTCTGTCATATTGACAATAAAATTTGATTTTTCCGATGAATTGAATAGCTGCTTTGCCATTATATCTTCCTCCTGAAAAAAACTGCGGATGTAAAAACATCCGCAGCAATAATCTTATTTTGCGTAATCTGTAACTCTGCTCTCTCTGATGAGGTTAACCTTGATCTGTCCTGGGTAATCCATTTCAGCTTCAATCTGCTGTGCAATCTGTCTTGCAACAAGCACCATTTTCTCATCGTTGATAACTTCGGGAACAACCATAATTCTGACTTCACGTCCAGCCTGTACTGCAAAGCATTTTTCAACGCCGTTGTATGAAGTACAGATTTCTTCAAGCTTCTGAAGTCTCTTGATATAGCTCTCATAGTTTTCGCTTCTTGCGGCAGGTCTTGCAGCGGATATTGCGTCGGCTGCCTGAACGATACAAGCGATAACTGTCTTTGGCTCAACATCGTTATGGTGTGCCTCTACAGCATGGATAACAACAGCGTTCTCGTTGTACTTCTTACATACATCAACACCAATCTGAACGTGTGAACCTTCAATTTCGGAAGTAAGTGCCTTACCGATATCGTGAAGAAGTCCTGCACGTCTTGCCATATTAGCGTCAACACCCAATTCAGCAGCAAGAACTCCGCAAAGCTTTGCAACCTCAATTGAGTGGTCAAGAACATTCTGTCTGTAGCTTGTACGGAATTTAAGTCTACCGAGAAGCTTGATAAGCTCATGGTTAATTCCGTGAACATTAGTTTCGATTACTGCACGTTCACCCTCCTGCTTGATACGGTACTCAACCTCACGGCGAGCCTTATCAACCATTTCTTCAATACGTGCGGGGTGGATTCTTCCATCAGCTATAAGCTTTTCAAGTGCGATTCTTGCCACCTCACGGCGAATCTGATCAAAGCATGAAAGTGTAATAGCCTCTGGTGTGTCATCAATAATAAGGTCAACTCCTGTGAGAGTTTCGAGGGTTCTGATATTTCTTCCCTCACGACCGATAATACGTCCCTTCATTTCGTCGTTGGGCAGCGGAACAACGGAAACTGCCGCCTCCGAAACCTGATCTGCCGCAACCTTTGCGATGGCAAGAGAAATCTGACTTCTTGCCTTTTCGTTGCATTCATCCTTGAGCTGCTGCTCATAAGCCGCGATTTTGACAGCCTTTTCGTGAACAAGGTCGTCTTCCAGCTTGGAAAGTATGTACTCCTTAGCCTGATCTCTTGTGAACTCTGAAATACGCTCTAAAACGTCCATTTCGGATTTCTTGATCTGCTCTGCTTCCTTGAGTTTTTCTTCGGCACTCTTTATCTTCTGATTGAGAGTTTCCTCTTTCTTTTCAAGGTTATCTGTTTTCTTGTCGAGATTCTCCTCTTTCTGCTGCATACGTCTTTCCTGACGTGACAGTTCAGCTCTGCGGTCCTTGATTTCCTTATCAGCCTCGCTGCGGAGCTTGTGAATCTCATCTTTAGCCTCTACAAGTGCACTTTTCTTCTTTGCGTCTGCGTCCTTTTCAGCGTCGGCAACAATACGCTCCGCCTGTTTTTCAGCAGAACCAACCATAGCCTCAGCCTCACGCTTACGCTGCTCAACGCCTGCTGCAACGCCCTTCTTGTAAGAAACAAGGCTGCCCACAGCCGCACCTGCTATCAAAGCGACAAGTATAAGCACAATAGCAATAACGGGATCCATACAGTGCATTACCTCCTTTAAGCAATATTATTTTTTGTATCATCTAAAACATACTGCTTCGGGCGGTTAATGCCGCATCATTTTATTCATTTGTAAAACAATATATATTGACAGGGGCGAATCCCTGAAAAAGCCGGACATCCGTCCGTATTTGTTATATATCTTATCCGCAGTCTCCCGACTGCGAAATGATTTAAAACAAAGCTGCATTACTGCCTGAAAGCAATATTTCTGCAAAATACAACATAATCATTATACACTTTTTTACGACTTCTGTCAATAGATTTTTTGCGAATTATTACAAAACAGTAAAATTTAATTTTGTTAACTTTGTGAAAATGTATTCAAAAGTGTGTTCACAGGGAACAAAATATACTTCTATATTATAAATTATTGTGCAAATTAACAGTTATTCTTCCTATTTTAATAAAAAAGGTTGAATTTTTCCGCTTGCTATGCTATAATAAAGCTAATAGGCTTTTTCAGCGGTTTACTGTGATGACATACTTTTCAACAGTCCGAAAAAAGCTCCAATCTTGGCATGACTGATGCCGCAAATACAGTCCGCAGACAGGAGAAAATCATGTTCAATCCCGATTTATTTACACTTCTTAATGTTACAATAGGTGAAAATCCAAACCTTTTCCCATTCCCATTTGAGCTTCACATTGGATTTTCAATAGTTGCTTTTATTTTCTTTATGCTCCGATATTTCTACGATAAGCGACCTTTCCAGCTTATCTTCGCTCTCGCCATACCATTTTCGCTGACACTCTGGCTCTCCGAAAACAAAGTGTGGTTCTATACTGTAGGTGCTATCGAACTGCTCCTCATCGTAATCGCTATCATATCTGACATAATATACAAGGCAAAGCACCCCGAACTCAAAGCAGTCAAAGAATCCGACGAAAAAGAGAAAAAGGCTGAATAATTATGAAAATTGTTATTCTCGACTGGTCAACCATGTGTGCGTCAGACGACCTCTCCCCCGATGTTTTCAACGAATTTGGTAAGGTTGACGTTTATCCTCTGACATCTCCCGAAGATGTTGTATCACGTATCGGCGACGCTGAAATCGTCCTCTGCAACAAGGTTCTCATCACAAAAGAGGTCATGGACAGCTGCCCGAATATACGCTATATCGGACTTTTTGCCACAGGCTTCAACAATATTGATGTTGAATATGCCGCTGAAAAGGGTATAACCGTGTGCAATGCAGGACAGTATTCCACAAACGCCGTTGCACAGCAGGTTTTTGCCTATATACTGGACTATTCCAGCCGTATCCGCGACTATGACAACTCTGTAAAAAGCGGTCAGTGGGAATCCTCCCCCTGCTTTTCATATTTCCCCATTCCCATTGCGGAAATGTGCGGAAAAACGCTGTCTATCGTTGGTTTTGGCTCAATCGGCAAACGTGTTGCAGAGCTTGGCAAGGCTTTCGGTATGAATATCCTCGTAAGCACGAGAACAACTCCCGAAAACTGCCCCTATGAGGTGTGCGATATAAACACAGCGGTAAAAAATGCCGATTTTCTCACATTCCACTGCCCCCTCACCGACAAGACAAAGGGCATTGTGAATGCCGATTTACTCGACAAAATGAAAAAATCCGCCGTACTTATCAACACATCGAGAGGCCCTGTAGTCAACGAATCGGATTTAGCAGAGGCACTCAACAGCGGAAAAATCGCTGCAGCATATCTTGATGTGCTCGAAAAAGAGCCGATGTGCCCCGATACTCCACTGAAAAACGCCCAAAACTGCGTTATAACTCCTCATACAGCATGGGCGGCATATGAAACAAGAGTCCGCCTGCTGAATATTGTATGTGAAAATATCCGCTGCTGGCTGAAAAATGAGCCGCAGAACAAAGTTAATTAAAATAAGGAACTGATATAAATGAGAAATAATTCCGAAAAAAAGCGAATTGTCATAAAACTCGGCACATCAACCCTTGCCCATAGCACAGGCAAGCTGAATATCCGCCGCATGACAAATCTTGTCCGCGTAATCTCCGACCTGCACAACTCGGGAAAGGAGATAATCCTTGTATCATCGGGTGCTGTAGGTCTTGGTACAGGCAAACTGGGACTTTCTTCAAAACCCAAGGAAACGAAAATGAAGCAGGCTGTAGCCGCTGTAGGACAGTGTGAACTTATGCATATCTATGACGATATGTTTGAAAAATACAGCGTTACTGTTGCACAAATTCTTCTCACTAAAACAATTATCAATAACCCCAATCACTGCGAAAACTTCAAAAATACTGTTGAAACTCTCGTTAGTATGGGCGTTATCCCGATTGTAAATGAGAACGACTCCATTTCTATCGACGAGCTGGAGCTTGAAATCGGCGAAAACGACTCCCTTTCGGCTCTTGTTGCGTCACTTTCAGGTGCAGATTTACTGCTTATCCTCTCCGACATTGACGGACTCTATACCTGCGACCCACGCACAAACCCCGATGCAAAGCCAATATCTTACGTAGAGGAAATCACTCCCGAAATTGAAAATGCCGCAGGTGGTGCAGGATCAAAGCTTGGCACAGGCGGTATGTCAACAAAGATAAATGCTGCTAAAATTGCCACAGAAGCTGGAATTGACATGGTAATTATGAACGGAAAAGACCCAGAACTTTTGTACGATTTGTTTGAAAATAAGGAAATCGGTACATTATTCAAGGCAAAATAATTGACAAGAGGTGAATATCTATGAGCTACACGCTTGAACTTGGAAAAAAGGCAAAAGCTGCCGAACCTGTTATTTCAGGTGCATCCACCAACCAGAAAAATGAGGCACTCGCTGCAATTTCAAAGGCACTTATCGCCAATACAGCACTTATTATCGCTGAAAACGAAAAAGACCTCATAGCCGCAAAGGAAAACAATATGTCCGCCGCTATGCAGGACCGTCTTAAGCTGGATGAAAACCGCATTGCAAGCATCGCAAAGGGTGTTGATGAAATTATTGCCCTCAACGATCCTATCGGACAGATTATCGACGGCTTTAACCGTCCCAACGGTCTTCGTATCACAAAGACACGTGTTCCCATGGGAGTTATCGGAATAATTTTTGAGTCACGTCCGAATGTTACTGTTGACGCTGCCGCACTCTGTCTTAAAACAGGCAACTGTGTTATCCTCAAGGGCGGAAAAGAGGCTATAAACTCCAATATCGTCCTCGGAAAGATTATGCGTGAGGCTCTTGAATCCTGCGGTTTACCTGCGGATATTATACAGGTGGTGGAAAATACATCACGTGAGACTACAAACGAGCTCATGAAGCTCAACGGCTATGTTGATGTGCTTATCCCCCGTGGAAGTGCAAGACTTATTCAGGCCGTTGTTAATACCGCAACTGTTCCCGTTATCGAAACAGGTGCAGGAAACTGCCACGTATATGTTGACGATTCCGCTGATATGGCTATGGCTGTAGATATTACAGACAACGCCAAAACACAGCGTCCCTCCGTATGCAACGCTATTGAATCACTTCTCGTCCACAAAGATGCGGCTGAAACCTTCCTCCCCCTTATTGCGGAGCGTTTCAAGTCACACAGCGTTAAAATATACGGCTGTGACAAAACAATTGACATTCTCGGTGACACAGTTGAAAAAGCAACTGAAACCGAATATGCAACAGAATTTAACGATTTCACAATTGCTGTAAAGGTTGTTGATTCAATCGACGAGGCAATTGCACATATCCGCAAGTACAGTACCCGTCATTCCGAGTGTATCGTAACAAAATCCCTTGACAATGCACGTAAATTCCAGCGTGAGGTTGACGCTGCTGCTGTTTATGTAAACGCTTCAACACGTTTCACTGACGGCGGAGAATTCGGATTTGGTGCAGAAATCGGAATTTCCACACAAAAGCTCCACGCGAGAGGTCCTATGGGACTTACAGAGCTTACAACTGTTAAGTATCTGATTGACGGAAGCGGTCAGATAAGATAATTTCGCTGACAGATACTCTGTCGCCCTATTTTGTTTGATTTTTAAGGAGATATTTATGGCTATCAGAAAAGATATTGACGATATGCTTAATAATCTGAAAGACGGCAAACCTCTTGACCAGCCGTCAGAAAAAGCAATTCAGCCGGAAGAACAGCCGGTTCAGTCGGCGGAATATAGTAATATGTCCGTTGATGCCCTGCTGAACTCACTTTTAGGAGATTCATCAAGTGAAACCGCCGCAGAAGAAGTACCTGCTGAACCAATCGTCAAGCCAAAGAAAAAGAAAATTGTTATTTCTCACGAACTGCCCGACTATGAGGCTATAAGAGAGGCTTCTCTCCGTGAGGATGCTGAACGTGCAGAAGCTGAAAAAAAGGCGGAAAGAGAACGTCTTAAAGCCGAGAGAGAAGCTGAAAAGGCACGCATTGAAGCTGAACGCAAAGCCGCAGAAGAAGCTGAAAAAGCTCGTATTGAAGCTGAACGCAAAGCCGCAGAGGAAGCCGAAAAGGCTCGCATTGAGGCTGAACGCAAAGCCGCAGAGGAAGCTGAAAAGGCTCGCATTGAAGCTGAACGCAAAGCCGCAGAGGAAGCTGAAAAGGCACGTATTGAGGCTGAACGCAGAGCCGAAGAAGAAGCCGAAAAGGCACGTATTGAGGCTGAAAAGAATGCTGTTTCACCTCCGATTGATGAAGCTGAAATTCCCCACTCTGACAACGACAGCATTATAGCTGACGCAGTTGCCGCTGTGGCTGTGGAAAATGATACAGAAGAAGATGATGAGGACGAAATCGAGGCTGAATTTAAGGAATTACTTGAGAAAAAGAATGAGTTGAGATTTTTTAAGAATAAAAAAATCGAAGAACCCAAAAAGCCCAAGATAAAGGAAGAAAAATCCGAGGGATTTTCAAGCGTTCTCCACAATATTCTTGACGAAAACCCCGATGAGATAATGAACAGCCAGAAATATTTTGCAGAATCCGGTGAAGAACCGCCAAAGGGAAGATTCAAGAAATTTTTCTATGCCGCTTTCGGCGTTATATTCGCAGTTTTCGCCTGCATTGGTATCGTAACAGTTGTCGCAAAATCAATTTCCCTCATTAACAGCTATACATCGGGAGAAACAAAAAAAGAGGGCTTTGAGGATATTCTCTACCCTGCTGTTATTATGGATATAGAATCCTTTAACTCCCCTGCCGAGCTCCCCTCGGAGCAGATTCTTACCGCCGCCATCTGGTCTATGATTATGGCGGACGATGTTACAATGCAATACGAACAAACTTTCGATGTTGTAAAAATTCCTGCCGCTGACGTTGAGTCATACGCTGTAAAACTTTTCGGTGACAGCTTACCCGAGCTTACACATACAACTGTCGGCCCTGCTGAATCACGTTTCTACTACAACGAGGAAACCAAATCCTATAACGTGCCTGTTGCACCTGTAACCTATACCTACGCCCCAGAAATCAAGGAGGCTATCAAAAACGGCAGTGAATACAAGGTCAAGGTTGACTATATTGATGAACTGCCCTCATGGCTCCCTGAAATATCTTCAAAATCTGTCGAGTTTACTCTTGCAGAAGTCAACGGTGAATATCAGCTGAAATCTATGAAGATAATCTCACAAAGCAAAAATTCCTTATAAATATACACGGCATTCGGCAATATTCCGAATGCCGTAATTTTTTCAAAAAAAAACGAAATTTTTTCAAAAAAACCTTGACAAATCCTTTTTTATATGGTATAATATTAAAGCAGTCAGGAAATGACTCAAAAGCGGATGTGCTGGAATAGGCAGACAGGCACGTTTGAGGGGCGTGTGTCACACGACGTATGGGTTCAAGTCCCATTATCCGCACCAAAATCTCTACCAATAGGTAGAGATTTTTTTTATACCAATTTTCTCCCCGATATCTATCGGGGATTTTTTATTTGGTGTCTTACGCAAAAAACGCACCCTCCCATTCGGGAAGGTGCGTTAATTATATCGTTAGAGCATTAATTGTAATTCAAAAATTACTTGATAGCTGCGTCGTACTCAGCTGTTGTCATGGGGAAGTCAGTCTGCTTGATGAGCTGTGCATCAACAGCCTGAATTGCAATACCGTCAACAACTGTTAAGCCGCCGCCGTTGTCGATAACGTCTGCGTTAGCAGCACCCTCTGCTGAAAGTGCATACTTATCAGAGTTACCGATAGCCTGGAATACTGCTGCAGCGTCAGCGATTGTAACTGTACCGTCGCAGTTAGCGTCACCCCAGTTAACCTTGATAGGATCTGTATCTTCCTCTCCTTCGTCATCGCCGCCGCCATTGCCGCCGATTACATAGTCTGCATGGGGTTCAACATCTGGGAAGAGGAGTGCCATTGTACCATATGTCATGATAGCGTCACCCATATGCCAGAATCTGTGGAGCTTGAACTTGTAATCCTCAGTTTCGCCAGTCTCGTCGTAAACTGCCTTACAAGCCTGATACATCTCGTCTTCAGCGTAGCTCTCACGGATAGAGCTGAATGTAGCACCGGGCTCAAGCTTAGAACCGTCAGGCATTGTTCCGCTGTAGTAATCAGGAATATAAACTTCCTGCTCGAAAATTCTCTTAAGTGAACCGTTGCAGTCCTCATATGAGATACCGATATCGTCACGACCAAGGTTCCACTGAGCTGTCATGAGCTTGTTAGCGAGCTCGAGAGCCTGCTCACCACGTGAAGAACCACCAGTCTGTGAAGCTTTTGCAGGTGTATCGTTAGCAGCAGCATAGAAGATAAGTGTATTACAGAGTGAAGATACACAACCGATATCTCCCATACCGTAGTTTCTGATTTTACATGTAAGACCGCTGTTAGCGTCGGGATCATATGTGCCATCCCATGTCTCAGGCTGACCGCTCCAGTCAAGGTTTGCAGGAATAGCGTATGCAAGTTCCTTACCGTCTTCTGTTGTATAGTCAAACTGTGTGTTCTCGATGAACCAATCAATCCATCTGCTGAGGAGTGACTCGAGAGCTTCCTCAAGGCTCATGCCGCCGAATGTCTGACCTGCAGCGAGATCGCCGTTTGAGCTCTTCTTAACGTAGTAGTAAAGCTCTGCGAGACGCTGTGTAGACCATACCTGGTTACCGATCCAGTGGTTAGAACCTGGGTCAGCATATACAGGGTGCTCAACGTAAACCATGTCATAGAATGTAGACTCACTTGCATCGTACTTCTCGTACTTACCGTTCTTGGAGTTTGTACAACCACCAGCGAAAGGACCGTCAGCAGACTGGAGCCAGAGATACATTTCGATCTGTCTCTTGAGGGATTCCTCATAGTCAGACTGGAAGTTCTTTGTATCGATTGCATCGCCCATATTCTTGTCATATGCAAGAGCATAAGCAGCAAGGGGGTTCTGGTAGAACTGGTGTGAGTGTGAACAACCGATCTGCCAAGCCCACTGGTAGTCACCGTAGCTTGCTGTGAGAGCACCGCCCCATGATGTATACCATGACATGAGGTAGTGCTGGCTCTTGAGGCCTGCAGAAGATGAAGCCATATTCTGGCAGCCGATTTCCTTATAGTACTTATCGAACATGTCGTTACGGCACTGGTCACCCATCTTAGCAGCAAGATATGTGAGTTCGCCGCAGTCTACGCCGAAGTTGCTTGCAAAGTAAATAGCCTGAATAGCACGGTCCTCAGCGTCAGGAGCGTTTGTGAAGGAGTACTGGGGGGGAACCTTGTTCTCACCGTTGAAGATAGCCTTGATTCCGTTACCGTCATCACCGCTGCCGCTGCTCTTCATACCGTACTTAAGCTCTTCAAGACAAGGATGCGGAACAGTCTCGAAACAAGACTCCTGCTCACCTCTCTGGAATGTGTTGATAAATGTAAACTGTCCCTTGCCGCCGCCGAAGCCATACCAGTCATCAACGTCAGCGAGCCAGTGCATGAGGTAGTAGCCGTTATCACCAGCATATGCAGACTTCATATCAGCATAGATGGGGTTGATAGCGTCTGTACCGTTCTGTGTTGCAGGGTAGAGTGAAGGATCCTTTTCCTCAGTAGCTGTATCAGCCTTGAGTCTCTCCTGCTCAAAGATTGTATCATACTTTGTTTTTGCACCATAAGCATTCTTAGACCAACCAGGAATGATAGCTTCAAGAGTTCTCCAACCCTTTTCCATGTGCTTCTCTGAATCGCTGATAACGCCTTTTTCTGCAAGAACGTCGTGCATAGCTGTTACCCAAGCCATGTAGGACATAGCCTCGGAAGTTGTCTCGTGACCGTAGTCAGGAGCCTCTACTACGAGAGTTTCAACAGCGTGGTAAGGAATACCGAAAGAATCACCGTTTGTCTGTGAGCTCATGTAGCCGTTCTCTACACCGTTTACAATTACGTCATTGTAAAGTGACTCGAACATTGCAGCATAAGACTCGTTAGCTCCGCCTTCTGTAGCATACTCGTTAGCAGGAATTTCAGCACCTGATGCAAAAGCAGGAACGAGTGCAGTAGCTGACATTGCAGCAGAAAGAATACCAGCTGCAAGAGCTTTGTTTTTCTTGCTTATCATTGTTTTTTAACCCCTCTCAATAAAATTTTGGTTATAAAATGGTTTTGTTCCGCCATTAAACGGAACTCGTATACGAAAATACTTCGTACACTGTGAAAAGTCACGGGACTTAACACAATTTTCAAACTATTTTCATATTTATTATAAATCATAATTTCCTTAAAGTCAACAGGTTGGCGGATTTTATATAATCCGTTGAGAGTTTTTTGTTGCAATGCACAATTAGCAAACCCATTTTTGTATATTTTGCCTATTGTAATTTTTTTGCTTTCAAGTTAATTATTGCTACAATATGAACAAATTTTGATATTTTACCTTTAACACAAAATTCATCCCCCTCACAGCTGTTTTTCACCATATATTCACTAATATAATATATAATTTTTACATATTCAAACGAATTTCTTTTTGTGTATTTTTTGGAATTTAACATTTTGTTCACATTTTATTCATTTCACGTACACATAAATCTGCGATAATACTATAGATAATGGGATACTGTAATCATGCCCCGTTACCCTCAGCAGTGCAGTTACAAAAATCCGCCTACATTATTATATGTATAGTGCATTATATGCATAATGCTTTCTGTACATAAATTTATCTTAAGGAGGAATATCATGATCACTATTGAAAATCTGACTAAATATTACGGCAACAACCGTGCTGTAAATAATATTAGCTTTACAATAAACGATAATGAAATTCTTGGCTTCCTCGGTCCCAACGGTGCAGGAAAGTCAACAACTATGAATATGATAGCCGGCTTTCTCCCCATGACTGCGGGAAAAGTTACTATTTTCGGAAGCGATATTTCAAAAGAGCCCGTCAAGGCTAAAAAGAATCTTGGATATCTCCCCGAAATCCCACCCGTTTACCCCGATATGCGAGTAAGGGAATACCTCTCATTCTGTGCAGGTCTGAAACGCATTCCAGCAACAAAGAAAAGCAAGGAAATAACCCGTGTTATGGAGCTTCTCAAAATAACAGACGTTAAGGACAAGCTCATAAAAAACCTCTCAAAGGGATACAAACAGCGCGTAGGCTTCGCACAGGCACTTTTAGGCAATCCGAAATTCCTTATCCTCGACGAACCAACTGTCGGTCTTGACCCCAAGCAGGTTGCAGAGGTGAGAAGTATTATCAAGGACTTGAAAAAAGAGCATTCCGTTATTTTCAGTTCTCATATCCTCTCGGAGGTTTCAGCTGTGTGCGACCGTGTTGTTATCATCAACAAGGGCGATATCAAGGCAATTGACACTATTGAAAACCTCGAAAAGCAGACAGGAGGCAATATTACTCTCCACATCAGAATAAAGGGAAGCCGTACTGCAGCTGCGGATATAATCCAGAACGCAGAAGGCGTTACGGAAATTTCAAAAATCAATGCCGAGGGCGATGATTCCTATGAATTTATCGCACAGCTTGAGGGTGACGGCGATGTTATCAAGAATAACATTATGAAGGAACTGCTGAACAACGACATTCAGATTTCTGATATTTTCACTGACAAACCCGACCTTGAAGCCGTATTCGTTAAACTTATCAACTCCAAGACATCCGGAGGCATGAAAGAGCTTTTTGACGAGTACAAGGAAGATATAATCAAGGCACAGACTGAAAAGGAGGGAAATGAGTAATGTTTTCAATATATAAAAAGGATTTACAGAGCTTTTTCTTTACGCCCTTTGCTTACATTGTAACTGCTCTGTTCCTGTTCATGTTCACTTTTGTTTTCAACGGCAGTCTTGGTAATCTCGACCAGGCAACCCACTATTTCTCATTCGCCGATATTTTCTACAGCGTAATCATCATGTTCATTTTCCTTATACCCATTCTCACTATGAGAACTTTCGCTGATGAACGTAAATTCGGCACGGAAGTCCTGCTTATGACCTCGCCCATAAATGTGGTGCAGATAATCGTCGGCAAGTATCTTGCAAACATCACAGTATTCATATTTATGCTTGTCTGCTCACTTTTCTTCCCAATTTATGCTTCAATCAAGGGCGAAGTCGTAATGAGCCAGCTTATCTGTGCATACCTCGGATTTTTCCTCTGGGGAGCTATGTACATTGCAATCGGTCAGCTCGTTTCTTCATTTACGGAGAACTCAATCCTTGCCGCTATTCTCGGTGAAATTGTAATGTTCATCTTCCTCTTTATAGACGACTTTGCAATGACTGAATTTATCGCACAGTACCCCGGATTACAGTCTGCACTCTATGCCTTTGCGGCACAGCCCCGTTTTGCTTACTTCTCACAGGGCTTCATCAGACTTTCCGACATAGTATTCTTTTTATCCGCAATAATTGTATGTCTTGTATGGAACTATATCTCCATTGAAAAAAGACGTTGGAACAGGGGGTAAGCCATAATGGATAACAAAAATAATGATAAGAAGAAATTGAATCTTTCAGGTGCATTCGCTTTTGTACTTGCTCTGCTGGTACTCATCGTATTCGTACCGCTGAATATGATTTTTGCATATTCCGACAAGGTATACGACATGACACCCTCGGGAAAATATTCCCTTGATCCAAAAACAGTGGAAATTCTTGATCAGACATCAGATAAGCAGATTGAGATATACTTCCTCAACACTCTTTTCAACCTGAAAAATGAGCCTGTTTGTCTGCCTCTGTATCATACATTCATGGAGCTTGACAAGCGTGACAACATCACACTCACCTGCTTCAACCCAGACGAAAATGCAGAACTTGCAGAATCACTCAATCCTTCAGGGATTCATCAAGTAAAAAGAAGTGACATTTTCGTAAAATGCGGTGATATAATCAGCCGAATTTCAGGAAACCTCTTTCAGACAGACGCTAACGGTGCTGATATATACGCAGGTGAAAATCTTATAGCAGGTAAAATCTATCAGTGTGCAACAGGAAGCCTTCCTACAATCTACTTCATCAAAGGTTACAGCGACAAGACTCTTGACGAAAATTATTCGATGTACAAAGACACACTTTTAGGTGATAACTATTCCGTTGAGGAACTTGATCTTTCAACAGTTGACGAAGTTCCCGAAAACACAGCTATTATTATGCTTGCTGCTCCCAACCGTGATATAAGCGATGAGGACTGCAAAAAACTCAGCGACTATATCGACAACGGCGGTAAAATTCAGATGCTTCTCTCCCCAAGTGATACAAAAGGTCGATTTGAGAACATCGAGTTTCTCCTTGCAAAATTTGAAATCGGTATGGATTACAATATCCTCAGAGAAAAAAATGCAAAGTGGCAGCTTAATGACCTTGAATCAAAGCAGTCAGACAGCTACTTCGTTGTAACTTATCCTACAAAGGCTGAGGACTACTCCGAAGACCTTACTACAGACATTAACACACTTATTGCCGATGGTACTTACGAATCAGGCGTTTCCCACATCAGAAGCTTCTATGAGCTCACTTCATCAGGAGCTATGATTGAAAAGGCTTCAATTATTGAAAATCTTCCTACAGCTATGGACAGCAAGGAATATACCTGCATAAGCGAGCCTATGGGCGGCGACGCTCTTACAGCGGCTGACGCAAAGGAAAAATCAAATCAGCCTCTTGTTATGGGATACTACTCTTATAATAAACAGACAGGTGCAAAGCTTTTCGTAATCGGCTGTGATGAACCTATTGACGATACGCTTTATATTCCCTCATTCGGCACACGCCGTCTTGTTCAGTTCTCAAACACATGGCTTCACTCCAGCGATATCGATCTTGGTATTGAAAACAAGTTCAATTCTTATGACACAATGGTATTTGCTGACGGAGCAGAAGCTTCAAGAACAATCAATATGTTCTTTATCGTTCCCGCCGTATTTGCAGTTCTCGGACTGCTTGTATGGCTCAAAAGGAGATATGCTTGATGAAAAAGGCTATTATTGCAATTGTGGCTCTTTTAGCTGCTGCAGGAGTTTCTATCGGAGCTTTTATGGCAGTCAAAACAAAAAGCGACAACGAGACAAAACAAGAAGAATTGAAACAGGCAGATTTTATTCTCTTTGACTTTGAAACCGATGCTATCAATAAGATTGATATATCATCTCCCGACGGTGATTACACCTTTGAGTACAATGACAAGGAATGGAATCTCACTCAATTCAGCGACTCATATTTTGACGCAAATCAGACAAAAGTGCAGGGTATCGTTTCATTCATGGCATATTTACAGGCAAAAGACAGCTACGGCGAGGCAACAGAGGAAAACAAGGCAAAATACGGTCTTGACAACCCTTATGTTGTAACACTTTCAGGCGATACCGAACCTTATGTCCTCTATATCGGCAACAAGAGCCCTACAGGAGAATACTACTACGGCTATACAGGCACAAAAAACAATATATACGCTATCCCCTCCTCAATTATCAGCAATATCTACGCAACAAGACTGGAACTTAAAAATAGTGATTTTGTTCCCTACGACTCCTCTGAAATAATCGGTCTTGAGCTTGTACGTGACGGAGAGGTAATATATACTCTTGATTACGACACAGAAAACAGATACTGGCATCTTCCCGACAAATACGAAATGCTGTCAGTTGACCAGACAAAGGTTACAAGCACACTTGCGGTTATCGCACGTCTTACCGCCGAGGTAATGCTTCCGGAGGATGAAAACGACATTACAACATACGGTTTTGACAAGCCTATCGCTGAATTTACAGTAAAAGGAATTGACGGAACAGAAAAAACTCTCCTTTTCAGCAAATACGGTCAGGATGCACAGACGTACACCTATGTTTACAATCAGGAAGCCAAGCAGGTAGAAACTTTCTATGCAGGCGACCTTGACTTCATCGACAAAACTCCTTTTGACTTTGTGCTGAAAAAGATTGAGTGTGCAAATCTCCATGCTGTTTCTGAATTTGAGATAATCAGCGATGATCTGAATGTTGAGGTTACACTTAATGCAAACGAGGGCTGGGCAAAGTACAAGGACAATGACATTGACCTTGAAAATGCCAATGTATTGAGCTATTTCGAGAATTTCTTCGACTCTTTCGCTTATATCGGACTTGAGGAAATTGATGTTGAGAATACTCCCAAGCTTGAAAACCCCATATTTACAGCAAAATTCACTGATATCAACGACGAATTCACACAGGTTGACTTTGTAGAAGCAGATAACAACGATTTATGTTATGTATTTGTAAATGAAGAATACACAGGAACTCTCACAAGCACTGAATTCATAAATGGCAAGGATTCCGTTTCCTACGCCTTTGACCTGTTCTGTCAGCAGGCAGGTATTGAAAAATAATATTTATGCCCTCCGATTCCGGAGGGCATTTTTTATGGCAAATAATAATTTACCCCTTGCTTTTTTTCACGTTTTGCTATATAATAGTAATAGCGTAATTAACGGAGGAAATATTTATGAACAGTAAAATCGGTTTTGATAACGAAAAATATCTTAAATTGCAATCGGAGCATATCCGTCAGCGTATTGACCAGTTCGGGGACAAGCTTTATCTCGAATTCGGCGGCAAGCTCTTTGACGACTTCCACGCTTCACGTGTTCTCCCAGGTTTCAAGCCCGACAGCAAATTGCAGATGCTTCTCGAACTTAAAGACGAATCGGAAATGGTTATCGTCATCAACTCCGATGATATTGAAAAGAATAAAATTCGTGGAGATTTAGGCATTACATACGATGTTGATGTTATCCGCCTGCTGAATATCTTCAAGAAAATCGGACTTTATGTAAGCTCTGTAGTTCTCACACGCTACGACAATCAGCCTACCGCTGACGCTTTTGCCGCACGTCTTGAGGCTCTTGGAGTTAAGGTGTATCACCACTACAACATCAAGGGATACCCCTCGGATTTACAGCGTATTATCAGCGAGGACGGATTCGGCAAAAATGAATATATCGAAACTTCACGAAAGCTTGTTATTGTAACTGCACCAGGCCCTGGCAGCGGAAAAATGGCTACCTGTCTTTCACAGCTCTACCATGAGCATAAGCGGGGACTTAATGCAGGCTACGCTAAATTTGAAACATTCCCCATATGGAATATCCCCCTCCGTCACCCTGTAAATATCGCATATGAGGCAGCAACTTCCGACCTCAACGATGTAAATATGATTGACCCGTTCCACCTTGAAGCATATGGTAAAACTACGGTAAACTACAACAGAGATGTTGAAATTTTCCCTGTTCTCAACGCTATGTTCGAGAATATTTTAGGTGAATCGCCGTACAAATCCCCTACGGATATGGGCGTAAATATGGCTGGAAACTGCATTGTTGACGATGAAATCACCTGCAAGGCGGCATCTGATGAAATTATCCGCCGCTACTATACAGGACTTTGCGACCGCCGAAAAGGTCTTATTTCCGACGATGAAGTTACAAAACTTTCGCTTCTTATGAAGCAGGCAAATATAAGCCCCGACAGCAGACGCACAGTTGATGCGGCATTGAAAAAAGAGGCTGAAACAGGTGCTCCTGCCGCAGCTATGGAGCTCCCCGACGGCACAATGATTACGGGCAGAACTTCTGATCTCCTTGGTGCGGCATCGGGACTTCTTCTCAATGCCTTAAAGCATATGGCTGGACTGGACGACAGCATTCTCCTTATGTCACCTCACGTTATTGAGCCGATTATGGATTTAAAGGTAAATCACCTGGGTAATAACAATCCCCGTATACATACAGACGAAACTCTCCTTGCCCTGTCAATCTGTGCAACTACCGACGACAACGCAAAGAGAGCTATGGAGCAGATTTCAAATCTCCGTGGCTGTGAGGTTCATTCAACTGTTATCCTCTCCCCTGTGGACGAGCGTATTTTCAAGAGATTGGGTATTAATCTTACTTGTGAGCCGAAATATAACTAAAAATGATATGAAAATGGGCGGTCAATTGACTGCCCATTTTCTTTAATATAAATCATTCTTCGATTAATTTATCATTATTAAAAGAGTAAATATTCTCCATTTTATATCCATAAGGTGAATCTGATATGCTGATGTGAGGCTCAAATGTAAAGGCTTTTACAGATGAAAGCTTTACTTTATTACCTTTTTCAATATATATTCTGTCATTTTTATTCATAACAATTGAATGTCCGAGATTACCCATAAAATCAAGATTTACATATCCCTTTTCAGTAATAATTGTATTTATGTAGTAATACAATTCCTCAAAAGTAGTATCAACTGTTACATATTCACGAATTGCTTTATGGAGATATTCTTCCATAATCAAGCCATTTCGCCACTCATCATTCTGAATTTTTTCAACTTCTGTAGCAACCTTGCCATTCTCTATTATAATAGTTCGGGCGTAATCTCCCCAAATGTTATTGTTTTGAGGACTCAAATCAATAGTGATTATATCATTTTTCTCAATTTTTATATCCGAAGTTTTATATTCCCTGCCCGATACAGAAACAGCAGTTTCCTTTCCGCAAAATACAAACGCACCAACATCCCAGTACCAAAACGAATCTGCACCATGAGAAAGCAGATATTTTTCGCAAAGAGTTCTTATCTCATTCAAATTCATTCCAGTTTCTATTACTGACGAAATATACGCTATTGTATCACGATTCAGATTTTGCATATCTTTGATAGTCATTTTCATTCCTCCGCCTTAAAATTATAAAAGCGTTTTTATCTTCGTCAGAATAACATTCGCCGCATCGAATTTGCTCATCAGCTCCAGCTCCTCATCACCGTCAGCTGTTATCATCGTGATAATATTTGTATCCGTGCCAAAGCCTGCACCGTCTTTTTTAAGGGAATTAGCACATATCATATCGCAGTTCTTGGAAACCAGCTTTTTTCTTGAATTTTCAACTACATTATCCGTTTCCATTGAAAATCCGCAGATAACCTGTCCGTCCCACCTGTTTTCGCCGATATATTTCAGAATATCCGTAGTCCGCTTCAATGATATGCTCATATCGTCGGCGGATTTTTTTATCTTATGGTCAGCAGTTGAAACAGGGGTATAATCCGCCACAGCCGCCGCTTTGATGATAATATCCATATCGTCCATACGGCTCTTTACAGCGTTGAACATATCCTCCGCTGACTGAACTTTTACTACCTCTACAAACATCGGCGGCTCAACCTCTGTATGTGCGGCAACGACTGTTACCTCCGCACCACGGAGCATAGCCGCTTTTGCCATAGCAAAGCCCATTTTTCCGCTGGAATGATTTGTAATAAAACGCACAGGGTCAATGCTTTCACGGGTTGCACCTGCTGTCACAAGCACCTTTTTGCCTGCTAAATCCTTTTCAAAGGCAATTTCACGGAGAATATACTCTACAAGCGTATCTTCATCTGGGAGCTTTCCGTCGCCGATGTCACGATTTGCAAGCATACCCTTTACAGGTTCGATAATCTTGTAGCCGTGACGTTTCAGCTTCTCAATATTCTCCTGTACTATGGAATTATGCAGCATATTGTGATTCATCGCAGGGGAAACAAGTATCGGGCAGGTACACGCCATAACTGTTGTTGTCAGCATATCATCAGCTATGCCATTAGCAATTTTGCCGATTACATTTGCCGTTGCAGGGGCGATAAGTACTAAATCAGCTTTTTTTGCAATGGCTACGTGCTCTACGCTGTACTGAAAATTGCGGTCAAATGTATCAATAAGGCACTTGTTCTGCGTAAGAGTCTCAAATGTCAGCGGATGCACGAAATTTGTGGCATTTGCCGTCATTGATACGTGTACCTCCGCACCAAGCTTTGTAAGCATTCGTGCTACATTGCACATTTTATAAGCGGCTATGGAGCTTGAAACTCCAAGCAGTATTGTTTTTCCTTTGAGCATATTCATTCTCCTTGAAATCAGATTATCAGCAAATTTTCCTATCATAATTATATCATATTATCATCTTTCTAACAATGTACACATTGCACAATAAATCCTGTGAAAAATCAGCAATAATATTATACCGCCATGGCAGAAAATAATTTCAAAATCTATAGATTTATACATAAAATTATGATATAATATAATTATTCCAGAACAGGAGGTATAAACTTATGCTTTTAGCCGCTGATATAGGCAATACAAATATAGTTTTCGGCTGTGTAAATGATAACGATGAAATCGTGGTATTCGAGAGAATTTCCACCAATCACAATGCAACTGCCGCAGAATATGCGGTGCTTATCAAAACACTCCTTGAAATGAATAATTTCAGCTGTGAGGAAATAACCGACGCTGTTATGTCGTCTGTTGTTCCCTCTGTGACAAATACTGTAAAAGAGGCTATCCGCAAGCTTTTCAAGGTTGATGTTATGGTTGCAGGACCGGGAGTAAAAACAGGCCTGAATATTCTCATAGATAACCCCAAACAGCTTGGCTGCGACCAGGCAGTTGACGCTGTTGCAGCAATAAATACATATCCCGCACCACTGATTATCATTGATATGGGAACTGCTACGACTATTTCTGTTGTTGATAAAAACAAAAATTATCTTGGTGGACTTATTATGACAGGTATGGGAGTTGCCGCTGATGCCCTTATTAACCGCACAGCCCAACTGCCAAAAATTGACTTTGAAATGCCGCCGAATATTATCGGAACGAATACTATTGACTGTATGAAAAGCGGTGCGCTGTTCTCAAATGCCTGTGCTATCGACGGCATTATTGAGCGTATAGAGGAAGAACTGGGAGAGCCATGTACTGCTGTGGCTACAGGCGGACTTGCCTCAACTGTTATTCCACTCTGCAAAAGAACGGTACATATTGACAATAATCTGCTTATACGTGGGCTTACTATTATTTATAGGAAAAATAAAAAATAATGCAAAAACCGAGTCGGATTTTCTCCGACTCGGTTTTCTGTATTATAGGGGTATAGGAATTAAGCTGTCTTTGTAGGAAGTTTATCAATAATCTTTGCATCAAGCTTCTGAATTGCAAGACCATCGGCAGCTGTTATACCGTCGCCTGTATCACAGCAATCGGCATTTGCTGCACCCTGCTCTGATAAGCTGTACTTGTCAGCATTTCCGATTGCCTGGAAAATTGCAGCAGCGTCTGCTATTGATACAACGCCGTCACAGTTAGCGTCACCCACAAGTGTTGCTTCAACAGAGGGATTCGAGGGAGTTGTAGGAGTTGTTGTAGTTGATGAACTACCCTTTAAGAGATAAGCGTCAAGAATCTGAATACCTGACTTATCTGTAAGAGCCTCACCGTCTGCCTCTGCATACCAGATCTGTCCCTCGTATGTTTTTGACTTTCCAAGCTCTGCCTTGATTTTCTCAATGAGAGCCTCGTCCTCAATAACCTCTGTTCCAAGTGAGCAGTTGAGGAAATTGTCAAATACATTTACCTTAATAGAGCCGCTCTTTTTAGCCTCCCACTGGAGATTTACCCAGTAGTACTCGCCGTCAAGAGGAATTGAAACACCCATGCCGCCGTTAGCGTATGTAACATCTTCAGGAAGTTCCACGTTAATATAAAATTCTTCAGCTGCCTCGGGGAGAGTTATACTGAAATTCTTTGTTGTCTTGTCGTACTTTACTGTACCATAATTCTTATTGGGATCAGCCTCTGTTGTAGCACGTGTTGTTGTAGTTGTAGGCTTTGTTGTGGGCTTTGTTGTTGTAAGAGCAGGATCAATGGGCTCCACATCTTTTGAATAAAGATCAGCTGGGAGTTCATCAAGAGTGATACAATATTCACTCTGATACATCTCAATTGTATCTTCCTTTGTATTGAATACAGGGTTGGAAAGGAAGTTTGTATCATCACTTCCGCCGTCATACCATGTGCAGAAATAGAGCCAGCCAGCCTTTTCGTCAATGAGATTATCAACAGTTGAGAAACTGTCATTTTCTGTCATAGCAACCATTTTTGTGCTGTCGTATCTGTCCATGATTCCGTAGAATGTTGAACCGATAGCACTGTCGTTGTGCTTCAGAACAGCAGAGCCTGTTGACCAGTCTGTACAGTTGTACTTATCGTAGCCAATAATATCAACATATTCATCGCCGGGGTACCAATCCTGTGAATATTCGTAGTTGTAGCTGTTCCACTCCCAGATAAGGTTGTGGCAGTCGAATTCGTTTGTAAGTGTTTCATATGTATAAATCCAAAGCTTCTTATAAGCCTCGGAGCCCTCTCTGCCCCACCAGAACCATGAACCGGACTCACCGCCAGAGCCCTCTGCTTCGTGGAGCGGTCTCCAGAGAACAGGAATACCCTGTGCTTCAAGCTCCTTAAACTCTGCTGCAAGTGTTTTAAGACCCTGCATATAGTACTCATTTTCCTTTGTGCCGGGTGTAGCAGCCTTTGAAGGTGAGAAGTCTGTATCCTTAGCTGTATAAGTTGTCTGTGCCCAGTCAATCTTCTGACCGATTTTATAGCTTGCAAAATCCTTTGGAACATTGTAGTGGAAAGAAGCGGTAGCAATACCCTTCTTGTTCTTTACCCAGTCAATGATACGGTCTGTTGAGCCGTCATCGCTGCCGAAAGCAGGACAGCAGAAGTTACCATAGTCAAAGCCTCTGATAGCAGGAAGCTCGCCTGTAAGATCCTTGAGGTACTCGAACTCATATTCAAGACCGTGAGGGCCGCCGGAATAAATTTCCTGCTGACCTGAAATAATATTCTTGCCGTAAACCTCGGAGAAATATTCCATAAGTGAATAAACCTCGGGAATAGCCTTAATATCGCAGGGTGTTGTCTGTGAAGCCTTTATAGGAGAAAGTGAAGCTTCCTCAACTGTAAGGTAGTCAAACTTTGTCCAGCCCCATGACTTGCTGATTGTGATTGTATTCTTTCCTGAAGCAAGCTTTGCAGTTGTAGAAATAGGTGCAAACTCACCCTCGGGAATGCTTATCTGTGCCTGGTCAACGCCGTTGATCGCAAGATTCTGAACCTTTGAGCCGCCAACGCCATAAGCGTAGATTGTAAGCTTATACATACCTGCGGAAGCAACTTCAACATCAACAGAAACAGAACCGTCGTCCTGCATATAAGCAGCTTTTCCGCCGCTTGCTCCTGCCTCTGTAATAGCTTCAACAGTTTCTGTCATAGTACCATTTTCAAATTCGTACTTCTGACCGTCTGCGGCATTAACAGTAATAGCTGAAATAACTGTACCGTTAAGAGCCATTGCAGCTGCCATAATTGCAGCTCCTGCTTTTTTCATAAAATGATTGTGCATAGTTAATTCCCTCCATAAAGGCAACAATGCAGTGTTGCCTAACTCTTTCGGTGTACTTTATCCCATAAATACACCTTACCTTGTACTTTAATTATACTATTCATTTAGGTAAAAATCAAGTTTTTCTTACTTAATTTTTATTTTTAAATAAAAATTCGTATATTTTCACAAATAAAAAGCTGTCTATTTGGTATATACTCCAAAAGACAGCTTAAACTCAACTTAATCATTTAGTTGATTAATAGACATCTTTTTTAAGTTGCGTACTATTTTTTAATTAGTTTTTAAATAGTAATATCACTTAATCACATAACCTTAACATAAAACTTCCTGTTTCTCGGCCCGTCAAATTCGCAGAAATAAATATCCTGCCATGTACCGAGGAGAGGTCTGCCACCTTTTATAATGACCGTTTCGCTTGCTCCTACTGCCGAAGATTTAATATGTGCGTCGGAGTTGCCCTCGCAGTGCTGAAATTCATTCAAATCGGGAAAAAATTTATCCATACCCTTGATAAAATCAGCTTTTACATCGGGGTCAGCATTTTCATTTATGGTAATCGCTGCCGTCGTATGAGGGCAGAAGACCACACAAACACCCTCAAGCACGCCGCTTTCTTTGATAGCCTCCTCAACCTCAGGAGTAATATTCATAAGTCCCTGTGACGGGGTTTTAAGCTGAAATGTAAATAACATTATTTCTTTCCTCCATTGTAATATTTACAAAAATAGTTTAACGTACATTCGCCGCATTTCGGTTTTCTCGCATTACATATATCTCTGCCAAACTCCACAATCTGATGACAGAAATGGCTTGAATTTTCGGGCGGAATAAGCTTCACCAGATCCGCTTCAACCTTTGCAGGCTCTTTATTTTTCGTAAGTCCAAGCCGCCCTGTTATGCGTATACAGTGGGTATCGGTTACAATTGCAGGCTTGCCGAAAATATCACCAAGCATGAGATTAGCTGTTTTTCTGCCGATTCCCGAAAGCGTCAGAAGTTCCTCCATAGTGTCGGGGACTTCTCCGCCAAAATTGTTTATAAGCTGCCCTGCCATTTCCTTGATACTTTTAGCTTTAGTATGATAAAATCCGCAGGGCTTTATATCCTGTTCAAGTTCTTCAAGGTCAGCATCGGCAAAGGACTGCAAATCGGGATATTTCTTGAAAAGCGTTTTTGTGACGATATTTACTCTTGCGTCCGTGCACTGTGCCGCAAGCCTTGCCCCTATCATAAGCTCATAAGGTTTCGTATAGTCAAGGGAGCATTTCACATCGGGGTAAATTTTTTGCAATTCTTCACATGCAAGTCGTGCTATTTCCTTTTTCGTCATTGCTTTCAGCCTCCTTTTTGCGTAAAATCAGCATTTCGTCGTATAGTTTATACATCTTCTGAACGGTATTTTCAAGAAAGTAGTAATGCTTTATGTAAAATCCAAGCAGCATCATAATTATAACCACAAGTAGCAGAAGTGCGGGATTTTCGGTAAACAAAAAGGTACATACAAAAATGGCAAGGATAATTGCAAACATCATAGTCACGAGAAAATGGACAATTCTCTCGTGCTGCATAAATGCGATTTTGTCCTTATGCTCCTGAAATATTTCCTCCAGTTCGGCTTTATCAGCATAGCCCCTGAGCCGCCGCTGTGTTTCTTCCATATATTTTTTAAGGTATGCTGTCATTTTATCACCGTCCAAGCATTTCAACTGTTTCCTCAAAAGAAATACATTCAGCATATCTTTTGTTCCATATAAAACTGTTGTAATAGTTATAAGTCTGCTCTGCCGACATATATTCATTATCAAAGGTGCTATTGCAGTTTGCAGGGACTATCATTATAAAACCGCGTTCAAAACCTGCTTTTATAGTTGCATCTATACAGTATTCCGTCTGCAAGCCGACAATAACAATAGTATTTTCGCCTTTTTCTTTCAAATGTTCCGCAAGTCCTGTATTTTTGAATGCACTGTTTACTGTTTTATCAAAAATCCGCTCATTTTTCGCAGGTTGGAACTTTTCGTATATCTCAAATCCGTCATTTCCTTTAGTCAGCGGATTTCCTACACCGTCATCATGCCGCACGAAAATCACTTCAATTCCACTGTTTCTGGCGGTTTCTATCAGTTTTACAATATTAGCTTCAACTAATTCGAATTGATATAAACTGCTGTTGGTTATTGCCTTTTGAGTATCAACTACAAGAAGTACCATAAAGCCTCCAAAAATCTGTTTTTTCTGTAATTATATTATACACCATTCCACCGTAAATGTAAAGTGTAAAAAAGCGGACCGCACAAGGCGGTCCATGCTTCTTATTAAATCATCTTGAAAGTGCAAGCTGATCACGTAAATTTGTAGAAACACCCTTAACAGGCATCATAAGCACCTTACCAGTACCACGGTAGACGTTTACAAGTCCCTCGCCCGATGCTGCAGAGCCGATAAGGCTCTTTCCAGAACGCTCAACTGTGAAATTCAGTGTGTTGCTCCATGCAATAACAAAGTTTCCGTCAACCTTAAGTACATCGTTGTCAAGAGTAATCTCAACAAGTTCCTCTCTTGGGCACTCTGATTCAATGCAGAAAAAACCAGAACCGTTGAGACTGAGGTTGAAAAGTCCCTCACCGCCGGCAACAGCAGAAGAAAGATTTGTTCTCATAACAGCCTTGTGCTGTAATGCAGAATCACAAGCGAGGAAAAGTCCGTCGTCAAGAACAACAGAGCCGTTCCATTCAGCTGTATTGAGAAGAATAGGATAACGGTAGGTGGGCTCTAAAACAAGTAGTCCGTTTCCTGTGTACTCGGGCTTGATTGCAGATTCACCTGTCATTTTTCCACGTACAGCCTTGCCGAAAAGATCGCCAACGCCCTTGATACCTGTTGTTGCGTTAACATCGCCAAGCATCCACTGCATTGCTCCAGCCTGTGTTGTGATGTTAGCTTTTTTGAGGTCACAGATAACCTGACGCTTGCGGACATTCATATGAGCACTGAAAAATGCTGTAGCCGCAGTCATTGGTGTTACACTGAGGTCACGCTTATACTCGATAACAGTAAAAGCACCTGCCTGTGCAATAATGTTTACATCATCATTGTCTGTAAAATTCTTAATTGTGTACATAGTTTTATCTCCCTATATTATTGCTCCCCCAATTAACTCTTGAATTTTCTATTTTGCTTGGAGAGCAAAATTCTGCGTCAGAAATCCTCACAATACGACAGTATTCTTTCGGCTTTCTTCCTTGCCTTTTGCTCCCCAAGCTTCATATAATTCTTCAAGAGTTAGTTGGTGGAGCAATATGCATTATTTATCAGAAAGTCATTTCACCGTCCGATAAATACATTATACAATATTTCTCATAAAAAGTAAAGAGATTTTTTGAAGTTTCCCAAAAAAATCCCCCCTTCCGAAGAAGGGGGAAATCTTATTGCTTTCAGTCAGACGATTAGGGAATTATTCCTCGTCCTCTCTCTTTCTTCTGAGAACGAATGCGCCTGCTGTTGCCATAGCAAGTGCAAGAACAGGAATTGCTGTTCCTGCGTCACCTGTCTTGGGTGAATCACTGCTCTTGGCTGTTGTCTTTTTAGTTGTAGTAGGCTTTGTTGTAGTCTTTTCTGTTGTTGTAGTTTCTTCTGTAGTAGTTGTAGTTGTTGTTGTAGATGTGGATGTTTCATCATCAGGTGAAACTATGTCGCCGTTTACTGTAGCTGTTGTTGTAGTTGTTGACTCTGTAGTAGTTGTTGTTGCTGTTGTAGTTGTTGTAGTAACTACCATTTCATCAATCATAGTAACAGATGTGCTTGTAACGCCAACGTCACCGCTGAGCTTTCCGTCCTCGATTGTGAATGCGATATCTGTTGCTACCTCATAGCCATTAGGAGCTGCAACCTCGTGGAGTACATATGTACCATCAGGGAGATTTTCAACAAGTGTAGGAGTTGTTCCGGAAACAAATGTAAGAGCATTTCCGTCAGATACGAACTTCGCACCGTCGCCGAATGTTACATTTTCCTCTGTGAACTGAACTGTCTTGCCTGTGAAGTCAACACCTGTGAGAGTAAGAGTTGCACCTGCAATTTCCTCGCTGAATACATTCTGCTTGCTGATATAAACATCAGTAGCTGTCATGTTATCCATCATTGTAACGGAATCGCTTTCAACTCCTGCGTCACCGCTGAGCTTGCCGTCCTTGATTGTGAATGTGATATCTGTTGCAACCTCATAACCGTCGGGAGCTGCAACTTCGTGGAGTACATATATACCGTCGGGGAGATTCTTAACAATTGAAGCTGTTGTACCTGATACCCATGTAAGAGCATTTCCGTCAGATACAAACTCTGCATTGCTGCCGAGTACGAGAGCGTCGCCTGAGAATGTCACCTTATTTCCTGCGAGATCCACACCTGTAAGTGTAAGTGTAGCACCTGCAATTTCTGTTCCGTAAAGGTTCTGCTTGCTGATTTCAACATCTGTGCGAATCATGTCATCAACCATTGTTACAGAATTGCTTTCAACGCCGACTTCGCCGCTTACAACACCATTTTCAATTGTGAATGTGATGTCTGTAGTTGTGAGATATCCGCTTGGAGCTGCTTCCTCGTGAAGTACATAAGTACCATCGGGGAGATTGTTAATCTTTGTGCCTGTTGTGCCTGAAATCCATACAAGCTTTGTGCCGTCGGATACAAGCTCTGCACCTGTGCCGAATGTAACATCTTCGCCGTTGAAATCAACCTTTCTGCCTGTGAAGTCAACACCTGTAAGTGTAAGAGTTGCACCTGCAATTTCCTGGCTGAATACATTCTGCTTGCTGATTGTTACATCAGTCTTAATCATATCGTCCATCATTGTAACGCTTGTGCTGTCAACGCCGACATCACCGCTGATTACACCGTTTTCAACAGTGAATGTAATATCAGTTGTAACCTCGTAACCACTTGGAGCTGCTACTTCGTGGAGTACATATGTACCGTCGGGGAGATTCTTAACGAATGTAGGAGTTGAACCGCTGAGCCAGTTGAGCTCTGTGCCATCCTCTGATGTGATAATCTTTGCCTTTATTCCTGGGATTACGTTTTCGAGAGCAAATACGATATCGTTTCCGTCAGCGTCCTTACCTGTGAGAGTAAGCTCTGCACCAACGATTTCCTCGCCATATGCGTTCTGCTTGCTGATTTCAACTTCGCCGAGAACCTTTACTACAAGAGTAACTGTTTCGCCGATATCTCCGACAACTTCACCATTTGAAATTGTGAAGTGAATATCCTTTGCAGGCTCATAGCCGTCAGGAGATAATGTCTCACGGAGAACGTAGTCACCGTCAGGGAGATTCTTGATAAATGTAGAGCTGTCGCCTGATACAACCTTAAGCTGGTCGCCGTCGCCGATAAATTCAACGTTATCGCCGAATACTACATCTATCTTGTTGAACTTGATTGTATTTCCTCTTTCGTCTGTACCGCTGAGTACAAGAACAGAGTCATTTACTTGAGTGCCGTTTGTATCAACAATATTAATATAAACGCTTCCTCTGGGCTGCGTTGTTGTAGTTGTGGTTGTTGTGGGCTTTGTGGTTGTCGTTGTTGTAGTAGTGGTTGTTGTTGTAGTGGTTGTTGTTGTAGTGGTTGTTGTGGTAGTTGTAGTTGTGGTAGTTGTAGTTGTTGTTGTTGTAGTCGTTGTTGTAGTTGTAGTTGTTGTTGTGGTAGTTGTAGTTGTGGTAGTTGTAGTTGTTGTTGTAGTCGTTGTTGTAGTTGTAGTTGTTGTCGTGGTAGTTGTAGTTGTGGTTGTTGTGGTTGTTGTGGTTGTTGTGGTTGTTGTCGTTGTTGTCGTTGTTGTCGTGGTAGTTGTAGTTGTGGTAGTTGTTGTTGTAATTTTCTCATCAACCATATCGATTGAATCAACAACCTTGCCGTCTACAGTTACCTTTCCGTCCTTAACCTGGAATGTTATGTCTGTAGCCTTGAGATAGCCATTAGGAGCAGCTTCTTCATGAAGTGTATATGTACCGTTTTCAATAATTACAATTGTTGCTTCTGTTCCGCTTATCCATACAAGCTTTTCGCCAACGCCATTAATGAGCTCGCCGTCCTTACCGACCTTGATTGAGCCCTTGCCGAATGTGATAGCCTCGCCGTCTTCGTCAACTCCGCTGAGTTCGAGTCTTGCTCCGACTACCTCTGTTCCGCCAACGTCAACCTTGTTGATGTTTACAACGTAAGTTGTTGTAGTAGTTGTTGTAGTAGTTGTTGTAGTAGTAGTTGTTGTAGTAGTAGTTGTTGTGGTAGTTGTTGTTGTTGTGGTTGTAGTGGTTGTAGGCTTTGTTGTTGTGGTTGTTGCCTTTGTAGTTGTAGTAGTTGCCTTTGTTGTTGTGGTTGTGGGCTTTGTTGTGGTGGTTGTAGTAGTTGTTGTTGTAGGCTTCGCTGTTGTTGTAGTTGTCTTGGTTGTTGTTGTGGGCTTTGTAGTAGTAGTGGTAGTGGTGGTTGTTGTTGTAGTGGTTGTTGTGGTTGTTGTGGTTGTTGTAGTTGTTGTTGTAGTTGTAGTTGTGGTGGTAGTAGTTGTTGTTGTGGTAGTTGTTGTAGTGATCTTCTCATCAACCATATCGATTGAATCAACAACCTTGCCATCTACAGTTACCTTTCCGTCCTTAACCTGGAATGTTATGTCTGTAGCCTTGAGATAACCATTAGGAGCAGCTTCTTCGTGAAGTGTATATGTACCGTTTTCAACGATTACAATTGTTGCTTCTGTTCCGCTTATCCATACAAGCTTTTCGCCAACGCCATTAATGAGTTCGCCGTCCTTGCCGACCTTGATTGAGCCCTTGCCGAATGTGATAGTCTCGCCGTCCTCGTCAACTCCGCTGAGTTCGAGTCTTGCTCCGACTACCTCTGTTCCGCCAACGTCAACCTTGTTGATGTTTACAACGTAAGTGGTTGTGGTAGTAGTTGTAGTAGTTGTTGTTGTGGTGGTGGTAGTGGCTGTAGTAGTTGTTGTTGTTGTGGTGGTGGTAGTGGTTGTAGTGCTTGTTGTAGTTGTTGTTGTTGCCTTTGTAGTTGTTGCGGGCTTTGCTGTTGTTGTAGTTGTCTTGGTGGTTGTTGTAGTGGTTGTTGTGGTAGTTGTTGTAGTGGTTGTTGTGGTAGTTGTTGTAGTGGTTGTTGTGGTAGTTGTTGTAGTGGTTGTTGTGGTAGTTGTTGTAGTTGTTGTAGTGGTTGTTGTGGTAGTTATTGTAGTGGTTGTTGTGGTAGTTGTTGTAGTTGTTGTAGTGGTTGTTGTGGTAGTTGTTGTTGATGTTGTAGTAGAAGTTGTTGTGGTTGTGGTTGTAGTCGTTGTTGTGGTTGTGGTTGTAGTCGTTGTTGTATTGTCACGCATAACAACGCCTGTTACAGTTGTGTCCTCTGCAATCTTGTTATCGCCCTCAAGATAATTTGCCTTATCGTCCTCGGACATTGTAATTGCTGTAACTACACCGTTCTTAATTGTAAAGCCGATGTTTTCAGCCTTAAGATGACTGTCATTTCCTTCCTTATCCTTGGGTGTCTGGAACTCAATGAGAGTGTACTTACCATCAGGAAGCTTTGTAATAATTGTTGCATAATCTGCAATTGTCATGAAATCAATTGACATCTTGTCTTCACTGATTTCAAATCCATTTGCTTTTTCGCCATTCTGTGTTGCCTTTACACCGCCGAGGTCTGCACCCTTTTCGTCAGCCTCATCGAGTACAACTCGGAGAATTGCTCCTGCAAGTTCCTCGGATTTAGCAATTTCCTTCTTCGAAATGTGAATTTCAGAAGGAGCATCCTCCATAACAACAGTTGTGCTGTCGTCGGGAAGTGCTTTGTATTCCTCTGCATCCTTATCAAAGATGTATACATTGCCCTTTTCGTCAATCTTGAACTGAATTGTTTCAGCTACAAGGAAGCCGTCGGGAGCTGTAATTTCAGTTAAGGTGTATTCACCTGCAGGGAGCATTGTAAGCTCTGTGGGAGCATTTCCTGAAACATAGCTGATTTCATTCTTCTTTTCGATATCTGCAAATGTTAACTTCTTGTCGCCCTGTGTTGCTGTTACCTTTGTAAGGTCAGCTGTTTCATCAAGTGCTTTAATAACAAGTGTTGCACCGGGGAGTTCATCGCCTGCACCCATTGCTACCTTGCTGATTGTTGCCTGGATAGGAGCGTCAGTCATAACGATTGTTTTGACATCGTTATAAATTGTATTGCCGTTTTCGTCTGTACCTTTTATTGTCTTGACTGTTCCGTCTGCAAATACTTCAAATGTAATTGTTTCAGCTACAGCATAGCCGTCAGGTGCTGTAATTTCAGTAAGTGTATACTTACCTACGGGGAGTTCTGAAATCTCTGTAGGAGCATTTCCTGAAACATAGCTGATTTCATTCTTCTCTTCAATATCTGCAAATGTTAACTTCTTGTCGCCCTGTGTTGCTGTTACCTTTGTAAGGTCAGCTGTTTCATCAAGTGCCTTGATAACAAGTGTTGCTCCGGGGAGCTCTTCGCCTGCACCCATTGCCACCTTGCTGATTTTTACTGTAGCCTTGTCAAGAACTGTGATATTATTACCGTCAGCCTTAACTTCGCCTGTTGTTGATACAACATTCTTTGCTGTTACCACGCCGTTTTCAATTGTAAATTCAAATTCTGAAACTACCATGAATCCGTTGGGTGCAGCTGTTTCGCGGAGTACATATTTTCCGTCGGGAAGCTTTGTTAACTCTGTGGGAGCATCACCTGATACGAAGCTGATTACTGTCTTGTCTTCAACTTCTGTTTCGCCCTCTGTTTTCTTTCCGTAAGCAAGAGTTATATCAGTTTCGCCCTGTTTAGCTGTTACGTTTTCAAGACTCTTACCGTCAACAGATTTGATTTCAATCTTTGCTCCGGGAAGTTCTGTTGTGCCGTCGCCAGCCATGTCCTGTTTGCTGATTGTCACCTTAGCAGGTGCGTCAGTCATAACAATTGTCTTGACATCGTTATAAATTGTATTGCCATTTTCGTCTGTACCATTGATTGTCTTGACTGTTCCGTCTGCAAATACTTCAAATGTAATTGTTTCAGCTACAGCATAGCCGTCAGGTGCTGTAATTTCAGTAAGTGTATACTGTCCTGCAGGGAG
>JAZRCW010000079.1:0-1297 GCA_045659945.1 Ruminococcus sp.
TTATGTATATTTCAAGCAGCTTGCGAGCCATGGGATCGTCTTCAACAATAAGAACGTTAATCAAAATAATTTCACCTCTTTCGGCATTTGCACAGTCATAACAAACTGCGGCACAGACTGAATTTCCATATTTCCGCCCAATCGTTCAATTTTACTGCGGAGCGAACCGAGACCGCCGCCCTCGCGTATTTCGGTTGTCGGTTGATTTCCGTCATTGGTATATCTGACATTATAGCCTTCCTCTGTTTCATAAAACTCAACAAACAGAGTTTTGGCATCTGCGTGAATAACGGCGTTTGTCAGCGCTTCCGTAGCTGCAGAAGTCAGTATACTGCCTATCGTATCGTTCATCGGGAATTCACCGCTGATTTCAACGGTAACACCTGCAGATTTGGCAATATCAATAAGTGTGTTAAGCAGACCGCTGTTCTGCGAAGGTTCAGCTTCTGTGCGGAGAACGGCAATGTTTCTGTTCCACGTGCTGATAATCGGCTGAAAATCGGCATCAGGCAAACTCAACGTATGACGGGTTGCGAGAAGTGCCTGACCGAGTTCGCTGTGAATACGGATTTTTGTTTCAAGCCTCTCTCTTGCTCTTGTTGTTTCGTCAACAGTTTCACCGTAATGCCTGAGTCTTGCGTTCATTTCTTCAAGCTCTTCGTTGTTCATGCGAAGTCTGTTTGTGAGTTTATGAAGGCTTGTTGTGTCGGTTGCGGTGATCTGAAAAACATTTTCAACCTTTTCACGCTTGAAAGTATAAACCGTTCCGTCAGACAGACGGTATTCGGGTTGTTTACTGTCGGTAATACGATGAACATCGGGAAGAACATCACCGTTAACAAGCGTTTTCCAGAATCTGTTGGCATTCTGAATTTCTTCTCCCGTCAGAATATATCCGAGTTCGTTCATTTTGTGGTTAACAAGCTGAACGGTGCCGTTGGCTTTTGAAAAACAAAGACCTGTCGGAAGATGGTCGAAGCTTTCTTTTATGGAAAGCGACGAAACGCTGTTTTTGCGGTAACGGATTTCTCCGATAACAAGGAAAACAAGAAAAGCAAGATTTGCCAGAATATACATCAGAGAGTATTCCGCATTTTCAAGAAGCAGTATGCTCGGATACGGAATATCTCTGTGGCCCAGCTGTGCATTTATTCCAGTTGTCAGAACAACGAGCAGAGCAAAACCTGCAAGATTGAAAACAACGGTAAACACCTTTGTCAGAGGCTTGTAATCACGAATAAAAAGATTGGGAATACAGCAGACATTTATTACGGCTTCAAGAAATAAAACCGACATA
>JAZRCW010000080.1:0-28421 GCA_045659945.1 Ruminococcus sp.
CTCTGAACAGGGAGCAAAAGATTTTCTTACACTAAAATCGCTTACTTCCACCGCTGCCAAAATGGGTATTACCGCTTTTGATGCTTTGTTTTCTCTTTTTCTTGGGCAGTTTGCTTTGGGGACTGAATAGTTACGAAAAAAGTATGAGAAAAGATTTTGGATGAATACAATTATGTGCTGTGTACTGCCGATTATTTTCTTTGCTATGCGTTTCTTTATTAAGGATATAAGTGATTTTTCACAGGGACTGGTGACAGGCTTGTTTTCGGCATTAATGGTCACAGCAGTTTTTTCGTTTGTCAGTACATATGCTATTCTTCATAATGAGGAACAGCTCAAAAAGCGTTACATAGAGGAAACAGATGAACGTAATATTGAAATATCAAAGAAAACAATGCAGACTTCAAGCCTTATTTCCTTATATTTAACGGCAATTGCTGTTATTGTATCGGGATTTTTCAGCGAAGTTGTCAGCATAACCCTTGCAATTGATATTATGGTAGGGGCAATTATTACTGTTGCGGTTGGAACATATTATAAAAAGAAAATGTAGCAAAAAAGCCTGCCAAAATCGGCAGGCTTCAATTATTAATTATGCTAACAAAGAAATGATAATCATAGCAATTCCCGCAAGGCTTACAGAGAGGTAACAGGAACGGATAAGCTTTGAGAATTTTATAAGTCCCTCGTGCTTTTTGATGCAGGTAAAAAGCCTCATATCCTGCGAATAATTGGGCATAAAACGACTTTCAATTTCTCTTATTGCAACACGGCAGTCGTGGAGCAGCATTGTTGACCTGACATCGAGGAAATAACAAATCAGTCCGATTATAAATACTGCAACGGAAATAATCAGCAAAAGCGAAAGATTTTTCCCGAACATAGCGGCATAAACACCGAAAAGGATTGTTTCAACAGTGATGAAAAGTTCAGTGATTTTCATTCGCTGCTCTGCGTGGAGCTGATAATAATTCCAGTAAAGGGATAAAAGCTCCGATGGCTCTAAATTTCTGCTGTTTGATGACATTGTTTTTGACTTCCTTATGAATATTTTGTGTTCGGCAGGGAATGATATCAACGAGGTGAGTTATATGGCAGACGAAGATATGAAGATATACATTCCAAGACCGACGAATTTAACTGATATCGGCGAAGAAACAGAGGAAGTAAAGGTTTATTCCTCGGAAAGAGATGCACAATCCGCACAGCTGCCGTAAAAAACAGTCTGTGAGGGATCGATGATAAAGCCGTGGTGCTCTGCGATATGGCTGTTTATATCCATAAGCCGATTGCAGTTGAGATGTATCAGCTTACCGCAGCTGCGGCATTTGAGGTGGAAGTGCTCTTGACACTCCTTTTCGTTTTCAATGTACTGATAGCAGGCACTTGTTTTGCCGTCTATGACGAATTTGCGGACAGTTCCTGCTTCAACAAGGCGATCAAGCTGGCGGTAAATAGTAGCCATACCAACAGGGGAGCCGACTGAACGGAGATAGTTGTCGATTTCCTGTGCACTGGTGTGCTTGTCCTTGTTATTTATAAGGAAATCAAGGAGTTTTTCCTTTTGTGCGGTATTATAACCTGAATCTTTTTTCATACAATCACCCGATAAATATATTATATCAATATTTTATCATTTATAGCAATTTTTGTCAAGTGCTGTGAAAACTCCGCCAAAAACATAAAAAATTTTTAAAAAACTCTTGCAATTTTCAAAATAATAGTGTATAATAAAAGTACAATTTAACAGACGGGAGCTTGTTTTACAGGCTGAGAGGGAGGTGTGACCTCCGACCGATAACCTGATTTGGATAATGCCAACGTAGGGACGACTGTAAAGCACTGACGCTTACACGTCGGTGCATTTTTTATATGCATTTTTGGAAGCTGTCCTTTTCGGCAGCTTCTTTTTTATTTCCGTCTGTTAAAAATATTTTTTACGGAGGAATCATATGTACAAAACACAAATGGAAGCCGCAAGAAAAGGCATAATTACAAAGGAAATGGAAGCGGTTGCGGCTAAAGAATACCGCACAGCAGAGGAAATCCGTGAGCTTGTGGCAAAGGGACAGGTTGCAATCTGTGCCAACAGACTTCACAAGTGTATCGACCCGAACGGTGTAGGCTCGATGCTCCGCACTAAAATCAATGTCAATCTCGGTGTGTCCCGTGACTGTAAGGATTACGACATTGAAATGGAAAAGGTTATAGCGGCGGTAAATATGGGAGCAGAGGCAATTATGGATTTGTCGTCTCACGGTAATACACAGCCTTTCAGACAGAAGCTCGTGGCGGAATGTCCTGCTATGATAGGCACAGTGCCTGTTTATGACAGTGTAATTCACTATCAGCGTGACCTTGCAACGCTTACTGCAAAGGATTTCATTGATGTGGTACGTCTGCACGCTGAGGACGGCGTTGATTTTGTGACGCTTCATTGCGGAATCACAAGAAAAACAATCGAGCAGATTAAACAGCATAAGCGTAAGATGAATATAGTCTCACGTGGCGGTTCACTTGTATTTGCATGGATGAGTATGACAGGCAATGAAAACCCATTCTATGAGTATTATGACGAAATCCTTGATATATGCCGTGAATATGATGTTACAATTTCCCTTGGTGATGCTTGCCGCCCAGGCTGTTTAGCGGATGCAAGCGATGTGTGTCAGATTGAGGAGCTTGTTCGACTTGGCGAACTCACAAAAAGAGCATGGGCAAAAGATGTTCAGGTTATGGTAGAAGGTCCGGGACATATGCCCCTTGACCAGATTGAAGCTAATATGAAAATTCAGCAGACAATCTGTATGGGCGCTCCGTTTTATGTGTTAGGACCTCTTGTGACGGATATTGCCCCAGGTTATGACCATATCACATCAGCTATCGGCGGTGCTGTTGCTGCGGCAAGCGGTGCGGCATTTCTTTGCTATGTGACTCCTGCAGAGCATCTTGCACTGCCCAATGTCGAGGACGTAAAACAGGGTATCATTGCTTCTAAAATTGCCGCCCATGCCGCAGATATTGCAAAGCATATTCCTCATGCAAGAGATATTGACGACAAAATGGCTGACGCACGCAGAACTTTCGATTGGGACAAGCAGTGGGAATGTTCTATTGATCCTGAAACCGCAAAGAAAATCCGTGATGATAGAAAGCCAGAAATTGAGGAAAGCTGTTCTATGTGCGGTAAATTCTGTGCTGTGAGAAGCGTGAACAAGGCTCTTGAGGGCGAGTATATTGATATTCTGTGAGGTGACAATATGGTAAAAGTAAACGGAGAAACCATTGAAAATATCATCGGGAAAAAAGTTGCTGATTATCTGACTGAAAGCGGTTATGATGTGAAGCGTGTGGCGGTTGAACTGAATGGCGATATTCTGCCGAAAACACAGTATGAATGCACTGTGTTGAAGGACGGTGACTGCGTTGAAATTGTAAGCTTTGTTGGAGGCGGCTGATATGACAAAAGAAGAATGGCTTGGTGCACTTGAATTGCGTCACGGTGTGGATTTAAAGCAGAAATTTTTAGAAGCCTGCGTTGCAGTCTGCGGTCTTGGCGGACTTGGTTCGAATGTGGCCATTTCACTTGCAAGGGCAGGCATTGGAAAGCTTATCCTGATTGACTTTGACAAGGTTGATATATCAAATCTGCACCGTCAGCAATATAGCGTTTCACAGCTTGGAATGTACAAAACCTATGCCATGAAGCAGACGCTTGCTGGCGTTGCACCTTTCTGCAATGTCATAACACATACAGTAAAGCTTGCAGATGATAATTTATCACTGCTTGCAGATTGTGATATTATCTGTGAATGCTTTGATAATGCCGAATGCAAGGCAATGCTTGTTAACGGAGCGGCAGAGCATTATCCCGAAAAAAATATCGTTGCGGCATCGGGGATGTCGGGGCTGCATACGGGGAATACCATACAGACAAAAAGGCTCGGCAAAAGTCTGTATATCTGCGGCGACGGAACGAGTGATGTCAATGCTGACGGGACGCTTTTTGCTTCCCGTGTAATGCTTTGTGCTGCTCATCAAGCGAACACAGTTCTGCGTATTATAGCAGGCAAACTTGAAGTATAGAAAGGATTTTGTAATGGAAGATAAACTTATTTTAGGCGGATACGAATTCAGTTCACGCTTTATTCTCGGTTCGGGCAAATACTCCCTCAATCTGATTGAAGCGGCAATAAAGGACGCAGGTGCAGAGATTATCACGCTTGCCGTCCGCCGTGCCAATACTAAAGAACAGGAAAACATACTCGACTACATACCCAAGGGAGTAACACTTCTTCCGAACACCTCGGGAGCAAGAACAGCGGAGGAGGCTGTGCGAATTGCAAGACTTGCCCGTGAAATCGGGTGCGGTGATTTCGTAAAGATTGAAATTATGCGTGACACGAAGTATCTGCTCCCCGACAATGCCGAAACCGTAAAAGCAACCGAAATTCTTGTGAAAGAGGGATTTGTGGTGCTGCCCTATATGTACCCCGATTTATATGCTGCAAGAGATCTGGTGAATGCAGGTGCGGCGGCGGTCATGCCCTTGGCTTCTCCCATTGGCTCGAACAAGGGACTTGCCACGAGAGAGTTTATACAGATACTTGTGGAGGAAATCGACCTGCCCGTCATAGTAGATGCAGGCATCGGCAGACCGTCACAGGCTTGCGAGGCGATGGAAATGGGTGCGGCGGCGATTATGGCGAATACCGCACTTGCAACAGCAGGTGATCTGCCGCTTATGGCAGCGGCTTTCCGTCAGTCTGTTGAGGCTGGACGTAAGGCATACCTTTCGGGACTTGGCAGGGTGCTGACAAGAGGTGCAAGTGCATCCGACCCGCTGACCGGCTTTTTAAGGGATTGAGGTGCGTATGGACAACAGATTTTTTGTGGACGGAGAGCATCTTTCTCCTGCGGCACTCAAAAAGAAGCACAGCCTTGAAAGCAACCCTATGAGCCGTACAAATCATATGGAATATATGGACGGCATGGAGCAGATTCAATCCGACATCATGGGGAAGGTTCTGTCTGAAATGAATAGCTACGATTATTCACAATATACAGCAAAGGATGTTAAAGCGGCACTGGAACATGAATCCTGCACCATTGAAGATTTCAAGGCACTTCTGTCGCCTGCCGCAGAACCGTTTTTGGAGCAAATGGCACAGCGTGCAAGGCTTGAAACAAGCAAGCACTTCGGCAACACTGTTTATATGTTTACGCCGCTGTATATTGCCAATTATTGCGAAAATTACTGCGTTTACTGCGGCTTTAACTGCTACAACAACATAACTCGCATGAAACTCAATATGAAGCAGATAGAGCGTGAAATGAAGATAATTTCCGACAGCGGTATTGAGGAAGTCCTCATTCTTACGGGTGAAAGTCGCAGTCACAGCAATGTAGAATATATAGGTGAGACTTGTAAGCTTGCAAGAAAATATTTTCGTATGGTTGGACTTGAAATCTATCCTGTGAATACTGATGAATACAGATATCTGCACCAATACGGAGCGGATTATGTGACAGTTTTTCAGGAAACGTATGACAGCAACCGCTATTCGGATTTGCACTTACTCGGTCATAAGCGTGTGTTTCCTTATCGTTTTGACGCACAGGAACGTGCACTTATGGGCGGAATGAGAGGAGTGGCATGTTCAGCACTTCTGGGACTTTCAGATTTCAGAAAGGATGCACTTGCAAGTGCTCTGCACGTTTATTATTTACAACGTAAATATCCCCACGCTGAAATGTCGCTGTCCTGTCCGAGACTCCGCCCTATAATCAACAACGATAAGATTAATCCCCTTGATGTCCACGAAACACAGCTTTGCCAGATTATATGTGCATACCGGATTTTTCTGCCATTTGTAGGGATTACTGTTTCGTCAAGAGAGAGTGAAAGTTTCAGAAACGGCATTGTAAAAATAGCCGCAACAAAGGTTTCGGCAGGAGTTTCCACAGGTATAGGTGACCATGAAAGTAAATACAGCGGTAAGGGAACAGACGGCGAACAGGGCGACGAACAATTTGAAATCAACGACGCACGTTCCCTTGATGTGATGTATAAGGACATAGCCGCAGAGGGTTTACAGCCTGTGCTCAACGATTATATTTATATGTGAGGTAGTTATGAAAAATCTTGATACAACGATGTATTTTATTACTGACAGCACGAATTACAGTGAAACAGAGTTCCTGTACCGTGTGGAAGAAGCCTGCAAGGGCGGTGTGACCCTTGTTCAGCTTCGTGAAAAGGAGCGTACAACGAGAGAATATCTTGCCCTTGCCGAAAAGGTGCACGAAATTACACAGCGATACGATATTCCGCTTATAATTGACGACAGAGTTGATGTAGCACTTGCGGCAAATACAGAGGGAGTTCACGTGGGGCAGTCGGATATGCCTGTTGCAATTGCACGAAAGCTTATGGGTGAAAACAAAATTGTGGGTGCAACTGCAAAGACTGTTCCGCAGGCTCTTGAAGCCTATGAGCAGGGTGCGGATTATCTTGGAGTGGGAGCGATTTACCCCACAACAACAAAGGTAAAAACGGTACTGACATCAGTTGAAACGCTGAAAGAAATTGTAAGTGCTGTGCCGATTAAGGTAAATGCAATAGGCGGTCTTAACAAGAATAATATTCATATTCTGAAATACAGCGGAATTGATGGTATATGTGCGGTTTCCGCGATTATGAAAGCTGAAAACCCTTGTGTTGCCGCAAAGGAATTAAGGGAGGTATTTTATGAATTGCACTAAAATTAAAACCGCCCTTACAATCGCAGGGAGCGATTCAAGCGGCGGAGCAGGTATACAGGCGGATTTGAAAACTATGCTTGCAAACGGCGTTTACGGAATGAGTGTAATTACGGCTCTGACAGCACAGAATACAATGGGAGTTTTGGCAATTTCAGAGGTTACGCCCGGATTTCTCGGTCAGCAAATTGACTCTGTGTTCACTGATGTTTTTCCTGATGCTGTAAAAATCGGCATGACTGCAAATGATAGACTGATAGAGGTTATTGCAGAAAAATTGAATTTTTACAAGGCAAAAAATATCGTAGTTGACCCTGTAATGATTGCAACAAGTGGAGCAAGGCTCATTTCTGAAAATGCAGTTCATACACTTAAAGAAAAATTGCTCCCACTTGCGGCGGTTGTTACCCCGAATATTCCCGAAGCGGAAGTACTGTCGGGTATGGAAATACATAATAAGGCGGATATGGAAAAAGCCGCAGGCTTCATAAGTAAAGCCTACGGCTGTGCGGTGCTGCTCAAAGGCGGTCATAGTATAAATGACGCAAATGACCTGCTTTGTAAAAATGGCAGAATAACGTGGTTTGAGGGAGAGCGTATCGACAATCCGAACACTCACGGAACAGGTTGTACACTTTCATCTGCAATTGCGTCAAATCTTGCAAAGGGATTTAATCTTCATGATTCGATCATGCTTGCAAAAGAATATATTTCGGGTGCGTTATCCGACAGGCTGGATTTAGGAAGGGGGAGTGGTCCGCTTAATCATGGGTTTGTTTTGAATAAAGGATAGTATAAAATATAAGACAAAACCGCACAAGCTCTGTGCGGTTTTGTCTTAAATTATGCAAATTTATTCTGCTGAATTACGAAGTACAATTATCAATATGTATAATAAGCAAAAGTTGGATTACTGGTGACAGAATTTCCATATCGGTCAGTGATGACACAACGGAAAAGGAGATCCCAGTTGGGATTGATATCATAAGCAATCAGTGTATCAGTATCAGAACCGGAGTACTCTGCATATTCTGTTATGATGTTCTGCCAGTCGTATTCGTCGAGTGCAGGATCACAATACTGCCACTGATATGTTAAATCATCACCAATTGCCTCAACTGTGAATACTGCGTCATTTTCCTCATTGCAGTTGAAACTGTCAGGCTGTGTAATGATTTGCAGCCATGCCAGGATAGTCACTTCATCTGAAATTGTGGTTGCATTGTATATATCAGTAACCAGGCAACGATAGCGTATTCTGTCAGCGGGATCTGCATTAACGATATCCAGTGTTGCAGTATTGGAACCAGTATATTTTTCGTTATCGCTAAGATCTGACCAGCCATTTTCTTCATCATAATACTGCCACTGATATTGAACGCTTTCGCCTTCTGCTAACAGAGAGAAGCTTGCAGGATATTCATCTCTTACATACCATGATTCAGGCTGTTGTGTGATTACAGGCTTTTCGAAGCATGTTGCCCAGTGGGTTGTTACAGTATTACCGTACATATCCTTGACAATGCAGCGGTACTGTGCAAAATCCAATGGATTGTAGCTCAGCACAGTTAAAGACTCACTATCTGCACCTGTATATGCGGTGTCGTCAGCAGAAATATCTGTCCAGTCAAAATAATCATTTTTGTACTGCCACTTATAAGTAAGGGCCTCACCTATTGCATCCACCGTAAAGTATGCAGGTTCGCCTGCGGATGCACGGTAATCCTCTGGACCTCTGAAAATGTGAATGTCCTGTAGAACGGAAGCAACTTCAGTGAAGTAGATTTCGCCGTAATCACTAGTAATTATGCAACGGTAATGCATACGGCTATCGTAACTCATGCTTAAAGCTGTCATTGATGCAGTATCATATCCAGTGAAGTTCATTCTATCAGAGTAATTGATATCTACCCATCCGTATTCCGGAAGTGTATCATCGTATTTTTGCCACTGATATTTCAGGTTGCTGTTGCCCTCTGTTTCTACAGTAAATGTGCAGTCAGCTCCAAAGTAGTCAACAAAAACTGATTCGGGTTCTTTTGTAACCTGGAAAGAAGAAGTGCTTAAAAGGTATACAGTTTCAGATTTTATAGAATTGCCGTATTTATCGGATACAACACAATAAACTTCTCTGCTGTTTCTTGACATGTCCATAGTCGGAATAGTGTAGGTATTCTCTTTGAAAGTAGATGTATAAAGGAAGGATTTTGTACCAGGATTGCGGAAATACCACTTGTAGGTAAGTCCCTCACCCTCTGCTTTGATACGTATTACTGCAGTTTGTCCATTGGGGACAATTGCGTCCTTTGGTTGTTCTGTGATGTTCAAAGGTGTACCGAGAATCAGCTTTACGGTATCAGTTTTAACGGAATTACCATACTTATCGGAAACAACACAATAAACTTCTCTGCCATGTCTTGAAGCGTCCATTGACGGGATAGTGTAGGTATTCTCTTTGAAAGTCGATGTATAAAGGAAGGATTTTGTACCAGGATTGCGGAAATACCACTTGTATTTAAGATCATCACCTTCGGCTTTAATACGTATTACTGCGGTTTTTCCATTTTGAGCAACAGCACTTTTGGGCTGTTCTGTTATGTTCAAAGGTGTACCGAGAACTAGTTTTACAGTATCGGTTTTAACGGAATTGCCATACTTATCGGAAACAACACAATAAACTTCTCTGCCATTTCTTGAAGCGTCCATTGACGGAATGGTGTAGGTATTGCTCTTAAAAGTAGATGTATAGAGGAAAGATTTAGTGCCTGGGTTGCGGAAATACCATTTATAAGAAAGACCGTCTCCTTCTGCACGGACTTTAATAACAGCCTGTTCGCCTGAATCAGCATAAGCGTATTGAGGCTGTTGCAGAATCTGGATTGCTGTTTCAGCAGCAGATGCGATAAGAGCTGAAAATGGGAGCATAGTGAAAAGCATCATAAATGAGATAAGGAGCGAGATGAACTTTTGTTTCTTCATAATTTATACATTCCTTTATGGTTATATTCAGCAGAGACAAAGGTAGTAATTTGACTTTGCTGTTAATTTAATTATAACGCATTTAATCTTTCTTTGTCAAGTATATTTTTAAATTTTCTATAAACATACATAAGAATATTTTGAAAATTAAAAAGTATCAATAAATGAAAAATCCCTCGAAATTTCGAGGGATTTATTTAGTACGGGTGACAGGACTTGAACCTGCACGCCTCTCGGCACCAGAACCTAATGGTAGTGTAACGATAGTGGGGTTAATTTCCGTACATTTAATAAATTCTGATATCACATGAAAGTTAATTTATGATATCGCATTTCAAGCGATATCACTCTTTTCTAACTCTCAATCTCATCAATCAGACTCACAAGCTCACTCATATTGCTTATCACATAATCTGCACCGCAGGCCTCGTAAACCTGACGGACACGCTGACATTCAAGCTCCTTGCGTTCGGTTGAAAACGTCTCATACTCGGCTTCGGTATAGCCCATAACCGAGCTTCCCTCGATAATTCCAATGGAAATCATACCTGCGTTCTTGCCCTCTTTAATGTCAGCAACCGTGTCGCCAACTTTTATTGCGGCATTTACGCAACTCACGCCAAGCATCTCAAGATTTCTGAATATCATATACGGATAAGGTCTGCCTTTATTCTCAGTATGATTAGGACAGAACCAGGCGTCGGGCTTGTAGCCCTGTTCTGCCGCTGATTTTGTTACAATATTCATCATCTCGGTTGTGTAGCCTGTTGTTGAGCCGATTTTTATGCCACGCTTTTTAAGCTCGAAAATCGTTTCAGGAACAAACGGCTTCGGCGTGCTGAATCTGTCAAGAATACCGAAAATCGCTTTCTCACCCTTTTCATAAATTGCATCAAGATCTGCTTTGTTCCACATTCTGCCGTGCACCTTTTTCCACTCTTCGGTAATGCGAGGCATTTTCATCATTGTGTGGATATGGTCCCATTTGAGCATACCCATAGGCTCACGCACCTCCGCAACCGTCGGAGCAATTCCGAACTCGCCAAATGCTTCGATAAATGCCTGCACAGGAGCGAAAGAGCCGTAGTCAACCGTTGTTCCTGCCCAGTCGAAAATTACTGCTTCAATCTTTCTCATAACTTACCCCTTTCTGCCGAGGAAATCAGCAAAAATTCCGCAAAGCTTCTCAATATCCTCGGGATAAATTTCACCAATGTTGCCGATACGGAAAACGTCAGCGTCTGTAACCTTCCCGGGGTAAATCGCATAGCCACGCTCCTTGATGAATTTATACATCTGCTCAAAGGAGAAATCGGCTGTGTCGGGATAAAGGAAGGTTGTGATAATAGGGCTCTGATTGTTGTCAAGATATGTACGGAAACCAAGACCTGTCATCTTCTCAATCAGCATACGGTTGTTTTCAGCGTAACGTGCAAATCTTGCCTTTACACCGTCTTCTGCTTCAAGTTCTTCAAGAGCCTTTGCAAAGGCAAGTACAACGTGAGTCGGAGAGGTGAAACGCCATTTTCCATCCTTATCCATTCCCCTCCACTGGTCGTAAAGGTCAAGGGAAAGGCTTACTGCATTGCCCTCGCACTTTTCAAGCTCACTCTTTTTGCAGATAATGAACGAAAATCCCGGAACACCCTGAATACACTTGTTAGCTGAGCTGATGATATAGTCGATACCAACCCTTTCAACCTCAATATCAACACCGCCAAAGCTTGACATTGCGTCAACGATAAAGGTTGTACGTTTTTTCGTAAGCTCTAAAACTGAGATTTTGTTATAGCGGATGTTGTATTTATTCAGTACGGATATAAGAATAATACTTGCAACTGAGGGCAGAAGCATTATAATTGAGACTGCCGAGCCTGTGTTGAAATCCGGCAGACTTCCCAGCATTTCGTTGTAGAGCCGTGTTGCAAGCAGGTCAACATTGCCTGCAAGAGCCGCAGGAATACCGTAGTCAGTAAAGCTTAAAGTAAAACTCTGGATAAAGGACACGGCAAGGGTGCTGATAAGAGGTGTGATAACCGTTGCGAAAAAGCATTTCAGCTTACCGTCACCCATCATTCGTGACACAATCATAAACTTCTTGTCTATATATCCCATTGTGTTGTTTATGAGCATAAAAGAAATGGGGAGAGTATAAATTACATAGCCTATAATCAGACCTGCAATGCCGTAAATGTCTACAAGCTGTCTGCCAAGAAGCTTTGTAATAAGTCCATGTTTACCGAATGAGTAAATAATTGCAAAGCCGTATGTAATTGTAGGCAGCAGCATAGGAAGCATTACAAGAGTTAAAATCATCTTTTTCAGTTTCCTGTTTATGTTGGTGTAATTGATTGCGTAAGCAGGGATAAAGGCGAGTACGGTTGTGATGATACCGCTGAGGGAGGATACAAGAATACTGTTGCCGAATGCTTTAAAAATACTGCCGTTTGAAAAGAGTCTGCCGTAAAATTCAAGGGTTGCATTGCCGTCCTCATAAAAGGATTTACACAGTATCGTAACCATCGGCAGAAGGAGGAAAAAGCCGAATAATATACAGGTAAATACAAGAATTATTTTCTGCGGTGAAATTTTATGCTTACTCATACTGCCACCGCTTTACTACTGCCGAAAAGGGCAAGGATATTGTTACGCTTGATTTCAAGCTGACGTAAAATGAATTCTGTAACGAACTTATCGGACGGAGAATTGATTATCTCGTCGGGCTTTGCATACTGTAAAATCGTGCCGCCGTTTATAATCATAACCTTATCGGAAAGACTCAGCGCTTCCTCAGGGTCGTGGGTGACAATAATTGTCGTAAGGTGATATTCCTTTGCAACCTGCTTGATTTTATCCTTGATTGACTCCTTGATAACGCCATCGAGTGCGCTTAAAGGCTCGTCAAGAAGCAGAATTTTCGGTTTCATAACAAGTGTTCTTACAAGAGCAACTCTCTGCTTCTGACCGCCTGAAAGCTGTTCGATATTCTTGTTTAAATGCTCCTTCAGACCAAGCAGTTCAATAAGCTCCTGCACCTCTTCGGGAGTGGAGATATTCGGCTTGTTGCGGAGTCCGTATACGATATTTTCGTATGCGTTAAGATTTGGAAACAGAGCGTAATCCTGAAAAACAATATTGAAGCTTCTGTTTTCCATTGATACCTTTGTAATATCGTGTGTATCAAAAAATATTTCACCGCTGTCAGGCTGTGTGATACCTAAAATAATGTTAAGGAGAGTTGTTTTGCCGCTTCCCGAAGAGCCGAGAATAGACACGATTTCGCCGTCCTCAACGGAGAAATTAACGTGATTTAAAACATTCACATTATCGAATGATTTTTCGATATTTTTAAGTTCAAGCATCTGTATTTTCCTTTCATATCTGATTTATTACAAGTTTTATTATACAGCTTGAAAGTAAAATTCAAAACCACAGGGGTGTAAAATTCAGGTATTATTTTTCGAGAAAAACGTTCGGATTTTCAAAATTCCTTTACAATAGCAATATCTTGTAAAGCTTTAGAAAAGCGTCTTTACATTCAAGCCGTTTTATGGTAGAATAAATCAGTACAGATTTGGAGGTGCAAAGTGGAAAAACTACTTGACAGCATTATGGATATAGGCGAGCAAATGCTCATAAGCGGTGCAGAGGTACACAAGGTTGAGGACAGCATTAAGAGAATATTTGCTGCTTACGGCACTAAACGTACCGATGTTTTTATAATAACGAGCAGTATCGTCGTCACGATACATACAGATGACAATGCATACACTCAGACAAGACGTATCACCGAAACATTTACGGACTATGAAAAGCTTCATAAGCTCAATGAGCTTTCACGAAGTATATGCAAAAATAAATATTCCTGCGATGAAATCAGAAAACAACTCACAGCAATTTCTATGAGTAAAAAATACCCGTTATGGCTTGAATTTATCTGTTATGCGATAATTGCAGGAGTTTTTACGCTATTCTTCGGCGGAGGAATAATAGAAGCAGCAGTTTCATTTATAATAGGTGCATTAGTAAGGCTTGTTATACTGCTCTGCGACAAAACTGTAAAAAACAAGATTTTCAGCAAGTTCGTTTCTGCCTTTATTGCAACCGCACTTGCATTTCTTGCACTACGGTTCAGCTTTATTTCAACAGTTGATAAGGTAATTATCGGAAACATAATGACTCTTATTCCGGGCATCGGTCTTACAACTGCCTTAAAGGATTTGCTTGTAGGTGACAGCATTGCGGGACTGCTTCGTACCATTGAAGCGTGCATTACAGCTCTTGCCATAGCTGCTGGATATTTTGCTGTTGCTTTTCTGACAGGAGGTGCAATATGACAAGTTCAGAGCTTATTCAGATTGTGGCAGGGCTTACGGGAACGCTGTGTTTTGGTGTGCTTTTCAATATGAGAGGAAAAAGACTGATTGCGGCTGCTTTTGGCGGACTGCTTTCGTGGGGACTGTTTATTTTGTTCAGTTATTTTATTTCAAGTGAACCGATAAACTACTTTATTGTAGCAGCTGTTGTACGCTCTACTCCGAGATTATGGCAAGAGTTTTAAAAACTCCTGCCGCACCTGTTGTTACAACCTCACTTATACCGCTTATCCCGGGCGGCTCACTTTATTACACAATGGCTTCGGCATTTGAAAGCGATTTTACAATGTTTCTTGAAAAAGCTGTTTCTACCCTGAGACTTGCCTGTGCACTTGCACTGGGCATTATTGTTGTTACTGCTATTTCACAGTTCTTATTCAGCCGTGTAAAACAAAAGTAAAATTGTATTTTTTCCAATCCCTGTTACTTTACATTTAAAAGCAACAGGGATTTTTTTATTCCAATAAAAATTTGACATGAATTTTACAAAACTCCTCTTCCTAACTTTACATTAAAGTAGTATAATTCAGATGTAAACAAAAAAACACAATCAACTTTACATCTGAAAGGACTTGTAATTATGAAAAAGATTATCAGTATTTTTGCAGCGGCACTCATTATGTGCAGTACATTCGCAGGCTGTTCTTCTGAAAAGGAAACGGTTTCCACAGACGGCTCAACTTCTATGGAAAAGGTTGTCGGAGTTCTCGGCGAAACCTTTGAAGTGGACACAGGCATTACGGTTACATATAACCCAACTGGTTCAGGCTCGGGTATCAAGGCTGTTGCCGCAGGAACCTGCGATATCGGACTTTCCAGCCGTGACTTAAAGGACGAAGAAAAGGCACAGGGACTCGCAGCGACCGTTCTCGCTTATGACGGAATTGCAATCATTGTAAACCCGGAAAATCCTATAAATGACCTTGACGTTGAAACTATTACAAAGATTTATACAGGCGAAATTGCAAACTGGAGCGAAATCGGTGGGAATGACAGCGAAATCGTACTTATCGGCAGAGAAGCCGGAAGCGGCACAAGAGACGGCTTTGAGTCTATCACAGGCACAGAGGATAACTGCAAATATCGTCAGGAGCTTACCTCCACAGGTGACGTTATCACAACGGTTGCAGGCAACCCTGCCGCTATCGGCTATGCCTCTGTTGCATCAGTCAAGGACAGCGTAAAAATGGTTACAGTCGGCGGTGTTTCTCCAAGTGAAGAAACTATCAAGGACGGCAGCTATGTTGTTCAGCGTCCGTTCGTGCTTGTAACAAAAGCAGATACCGAGCTTTCAGAAAGCGCGCAAGAATTCTTCGACTACATCACTTCTGAGAACGCAAGAGAAGCAATCTCTTCCGCAGGTGTTGTTGCGGCAAACTAAGGAAAAACGGCGATGCGGCAGAGTTCTGCCGCATACAGCCATATACGGAGCGAACTTATGAAGAAAAATAAAATGATTGAAAGAGCCATTCACGGCGTATTTCTTATACTCGGATTACTGACTGTCGGTTGCGTTCTGCTGATTACAGTTTATCTCGTAATTTCGGGTATACCTGCCATAACGGAAATCGGACTTTTCGACTTCCTTTTCGGCACAGAGTGGGCGTCAACCGCTGATGAGCCAAGCTATGGAATACTTCCCTTTATCTTAACAAGCGTTTACGGAACGGCTGGAGCAATTCTGATAGGCGTACCAATCGGTTTCTTTGCGGCAGTTTACCTCTCAAAGCTTGCAAATCCAAAGGTAAAAGCCTTTATGGAGGGAGCAGTAAGTCTGCTTGCAGGGATTCCGTCTGTTGTGTATGGTTTGGTTGGTATGCTGGTGCTTGTGCCTGCTGTCCGTGAAATATTTGATATTCCAGACGGTGCAAGCCTGTTTTCAGCTATCATCGTCCTTGCGATTATGATTTTGCCGTCTATCATCAAGGTATCTATGACCGCCCTTGAAGCTGTTCCGAAAGAATACGAGGACGCTTCGTTAGCTCTCGGAGCAACTCCCATTGAGACTTATTTCAAAGTTTCCGTACCTGCCGCAAAAAGCGGCATAGCGGCGGCTGTGGTACTGGGTGTAGGCAGAGCAATCGGTGAAGCAATGGCTGTTATGATGGTATCGGGAAATGTTCCGAATATGCCGTCACTTTTCCAGAGCGTGCGTTTCCTTACAACGGCAGTGGCAAGCGAAATGTCCTATTCAAGCGGTTTACAACAGCAGGCTCTGTTCTCAATAGCACTTGTGCTGTTCCTCTTTATAATGCTTATCAACGCAACACTTAACTTTTTCTTGAAAAAGGAGAAAGACTGATGCTTAGTAAAAAAAGAAAAGCCTATATTGCTGCAATGAAAGCCGCTATGTATATCTCAACAGGACTTACTGCGACACTCGTAATCTTCCTTGTGGCGTATGTGTTCATTAAGGGTATACCTCATATTTCGTGGGAGCTATTGTCCACAAAGCCAAGCTACATAAGCGGCAGAATTGGTATTCTCCCCGATATTTTAAATACGCTTTATATTGTCCTTGCAACGCTGATTTTTGTTATTCCACTCGGTGTGGGTGCGGCGATATATCTTACCGAGTACGAAAAAAACAAAAAGCTTGTGGGAATGATTGAATATGCGGCAGAAACGCTTTCGGGTATTCCGTCTATTATCTACGGACTTGTAGGTATGCTGTTCTTCTGTCAGTTCTTAGGCTTCAAAACATCTCTTTTAGCAGGCTCGCTGACCCTTGTTATTATGAATTTGCCGACCGTAATGCGTACAACACAGGAGAGCCTTAAAACCGTACCTCAGAGCTATCGTGACGGTGCATTCGGACTTGGTGCAGGAAAATGGAGAGTTATTAAAACTGTCGTACTCCCTGGCTGTGTTGACGGTGTTATCACAGGCTGTATTCTCTCAATCGGACGAATTTTAGGCGAGTCTGCGGCACTTCTCTTTACCGCAGGATTTGCCCACGCTTTAAACGGAATTTTTGAGGGACTCACAAGTCCGGGCGCTTCTCTTACCGTTGCACTTTACGTTTATGCAAAGGAACAGGGTGAATTCGGAGTTGCCTTTGCAATAGCTGCAATACTTATGATTTTAACGCTTCTGATAAATCTTTCTGCAACATTTGTCAGCAAGCATTTTGCTAAAAAGAGAGAACTTTAACCGAAAGGAAGAATACAATGAGCGATATAATGACAGCGAAAGACCTCAATTTATGGTATGGCGAAACTCACGCTCTCAAAAACGTGAATATTACAATTCCAGAAAAGAGCATTACCGCCTTTATCGGACCGTCAGGCTGTGGTAAATCTACATTCCTGAAAACACTTAACCGTATGAACGACCTTATTCCCTCGGTTAAAATCACAGGTGAAGTATGCTACAACGGGCAGAATATCTATGACAGCTTAGTTGATGTAAACGAGCTTCGCCGTGAAATTGGAATGGTGTTCCAGAAGCCCAATCCGTTCCCGATGAGCATTTACGACAACATAGCTTATGGACCGAGAACGCACGGTATCAAATCCAAGGTCAAGCTTGACGAAATAGTTGAGCAGTCCCTCCGTGACGCTGCTATTTGGGATGAAGTAAAAGACAGACTTAAGAAAAACGCCCTCGGAATGTCGGGCGGTCAACAGCAGAGATTATGTATAGCAAGAGCCTTGGCGGTAAAGCCGAAAATACTCCTTATGGATGAGCCGACCTCCGCACTTGACCCGATTTCAACGTCGAGGATTGAGGAACTTGCAATTGAGCTGAAAAAAAGTTATACTATTGTTATAGTAACTCACAATATGCAGCAGGCAGTCCGAATTTCTGACAACACGGCATTTTTCTTGCTTGGCGAGCTTATTGAATACGGCGAAACGGAAAAGCTGTTCTCACAGCCGACAGATAAGCGTACCGAAGATTATATTACAGGGAGGTTTGGATAATGAGAAGCAGATTTGATGAGCAGTTAAATATACTTAACACGGAAATGATACAGATGGGTGCAATGTGCGAGGAGGCTATCGCACTCGCTACAAAGGCTCTTACTACTGGAGATTTATCGCTTGCTGAAAAAGTTGAAACAATTTCAGAAGATATAGATCAAATGGAGCGTGATATTGAATCACACTGTATGAAATTGCTTTTGCAGCAGCAACCTGTTGCAAGAGATTTAAGACAGATTTCCGCTGCACTTAAAATGATAACCGATATGGAACGTATCGGCGATCAGGCGGAGGATATTGCAGAAATAATTACCTATCTTGAGGGCAGAACAGCTGAAGAAACAGTGCATATCAAAGATATGGCGGCAGAAACGATTTCAATGGTAACTGACAGCGTTGACGCATATGTAAAAAATGACATTGAGCTTGCAAAAACGGTTATTACCCACGATGATAAGGTTGATGAGTATTTCGACAGAATTAAGAGTAGCCTTATAAAGATGATTGCGGAAAATCCCGAAAACGGCGAATATGCTCTTGACCTCTTGATGATTGCAAAATATTTTGAGCGTATTGGCGACCACGCAACAAACATTGCCGAATGGGTGATTTTCTCCGTGACAGGCGAACATAAGAACTCATAAAGGAGTTGATTTATATGATATGGTGCGTTGAAGATGACGCAAGTATCCGTGATATAGAGGTTTATGCTTTACAGTCAACAGGACTGGAGGCGAAAGGCTTTGAGGACGGCGACAGCTTTCTATCTGCCCTTAAAACTGAACTTCCTAATCTTGTTATTCTTGATGTAATGCTTCCCGGAACGGACGGCATTGAGGTGCTGAAAGTTCTCAAAAGCACAGCAGAATATGTAGATATTCCCATTATTATGGCTACTGCAAAAGGTGCTGAATTTGACAAGGTGCAGGGTCTTGACCTCGGCGCTGATGATTACCTTGTAAAGCCTTTTGGAATGATGGAAATGATTTCAAGAGTAAAGACGGTTATGCGCCGCTGTAAGCCTGAAACGGTTAGCCGTATTTTACAGGCAGGCGGACTTTCCCTTAATCTTGACGAGCGTACCGTGACGATAAACGGCGAAAAGGTTTCTCTTACATACAAGGAATTTGAGCTTCTTTCGCTTTTTATGAAAAATGTGGGGCTTGTCTTTTCAAGGGATACCCTCTATAACGAAATTTGGGGTACAGATTTCGTAGGTGAAACACGAACAGTTGATATGCACATCAGAACGCTCCGTCAGAAACTGGGCAACTACGGTGAAATGATTGAAACTGTACGCCACGTTGGATACAAGTTCGGAGGCGGTTATGACAAGTAAAATTTTTCGTTCCATTTTTGCCACCTCAATTGTTGTGCTTATGGCAACTCTTGTAATTATAACAAGCTTTCTATATGATTATTTCACCGATATTCAGATAAATCAGATTAAGGATGAACTTTCAATTGTCTCTGTGGGAACAGAGCAATCGGGAGAAGAATATCTTGAAAATCTGAAATCTGATAACTTCCGTCTGACTTGGGTGGCAAGTGACGGAACAGTTCTTTTCGATTCACAGGCTGACAAAACGGCAATGGATAATCACCTTGACCGTGAGGAAATAACAGAAGCCTTTGAAACAGGTAAAGGCAGCAGCTCACGTCATTCCGCAACACTTACCGAGAAAACGCTTTATGAGGCGGTGCTTCTTTCTGACGGAACTGTACTTCGTATTTCTGTAAATCGTGCAAGCGGATTTGTTCTGCTTTTGGGAATGATGACACCTGTGATAATCGTTGTCATCATCGCCGTGATAATTTCAGCTGTGCTTGCACATAAGATGTCAAAAAGGATAATTGAGCCACTTAATAAGCTTGACCTTGATAATCCGATAGAAAACGACGCTTACGAAGAAATTGCACCGCTCCTCAGTCGTATTCATAGGCAGAATATGAAAATTGAACGTAAGGCGGCGGAGCTTAACCGTAAAAAAGGTGAGTTTGACCTTATAACAAAAAATATGCGTGAAGGACTTGTTCTGCTTGATAAAAACAGAAATATTCTCACTATAAACTCTGCGGCAATGACGATTTTTGGTACAGACGAAAAATGTACAGGAAATGAATTTCTGACAATTAACCGCAGGCATGATATTACCTCTGCAATTGAAAAGGCACTTACAAGCGGACACGCTGAAATACGCACAAAGCTTGGGGAACGTGAATATCAGTTCGATATAAGCCGTATTGAAACGGACGGTGAAACAGTCGGCGCAGTTATTCTCGCATTTGATATAACGGAGCAGGCTGATGCTGAACGACTTCGCAGAGAGTTTACAGCAAATGTTTCACATGAGCTTAAAACTCCGCTCCAGACTATCACGGGCAGTGCGGAGCTTATCGAAAACGGACTTGTAAAACAGGAGGATATGCCACGATTTGTAGGTCATATCAGAGAAGAAGCAACACGACTTGTGACTCTTGTTGAGGATATCATCAGGCTTTCACAGCTTGACGAGCAGAGTGAATTGCCAAAAGAAAATATTTCGCTTTTTGAAATTACAAATGAAGCCTGCGGAGTTCTCCGTGATAGTGCAGATAAAAAGGATATCACGCTTTCCGTATCAGGCGACAGCGGAAATGTATGTGGCGTAAAGCAACTGCTTTTTGAGGTTATCTATAACCTCTGCGACAACAGTATCAAATATACTCCCGATGGCGGCAAGGTTGAGATTAATGTATCAGAAACAGAAAAAGAAGTAACACTTACTGTTTCCGACAACGGAATAGGTATTGCTACCGAACATCATGCAAGAATTTTTGAACGCTTTTATCGTGTGGATAAGAGCCATTCAAAGAAATCGGGTGGAACGGGTCTCGGACTTTCTATTGTAAGGCACGCTGTTCAGTATCATGGTGGGGAAATCTTACTTCAAAGTGAAATCGGAAATGGAACCATTGTTAATGTTGTTATTCCTAAAATTTGAAAAAAGACCGTTTTGAATATACAATTCAAATAATATCAATTTTAAGGTGCGTATCAATTTAAAATGTTATGCACCTTTATTTATTAGAACAAAAATTCTATTGACAAACCGAAACATACATTCTATAATTAAAGTAGACCAACATACAGAGCAGGTCAACAAATTAAGAATGCACATCTATACATAGGAAACCACAACCGCCAATTGTGAAAGGATGATGTGCATGAGAGTTTGTGATTATCACAAGCAGGATAACAAAAGCGTTCTTGATTTGCCTACGCCATTGGAGTTGTTCAAAGAAGAACATACCGCCGAAGAATATGATGAACTCGTTTCTTTCTATTCATCTGATGAATGGAAAGAGGTAGAACGAGAACATCTTAATTCTGATAGACGGTATTATGAAAAACGCAAGGCACTCATTGATCCGGAAGAAAAGGAAGTTGCGACCAAGAAGAAATATTATGAACCCGAACCATTTCAGCTTCGTGCTGAAGAAAAGTTCACAAACGGATTTGATGATCTGTTTGACGATCCTGTACTTCAAAGCTGTTATCGGGAGCTTACCGAGCGACAGCAGGAAGTTATCAGAATGTTTTTCCGCAATGGAATGGACACTTCCGAAATCGCTGAGGAGCTTGGCACAGGTGTGCGTAACATACAAAAGATTAAGAAATGCGCACTTGAAAAACTTAAAACTCTGTATGTAGAAACAACACTTCTCGCAGGTCAGTATGGCTATTCGAAAATGGTTCCGAATAATTATCGGATGATATATCCTATACTCCGAAGAAATCGTGTGACCATCAGGAATGGCAAGGTAATATTGACTAAGCTTGAGGACGATGCAGCGTAGGAAAATGCCGCATGGGAGCAATCCTGTGCGGTATTTTTTTCAAAAAATGTCGAAGCTTGTAAAAAGTGGTTCGTTTTTTGACTTTCTCAACGGTGAGTGTGATGGGCTTTGTGGACAGTTCGGGATTGGTGGGTTCGGGCTGCTGTGCTTCTTCAGCTGGGGGATAGATCTGCTCAAAACCCTCCACCTCCAGCTTGTCCGATACTGTCAGTGCATCGGCATACGCCTGTAAGCTGTCACCAAGGCTGCGGACATCGCTGATGACATCCAGAAGAAGTTTGATTTGACTCATTGCTTTTCCTCCTTTGACCGAGCAACAAAAAAGCCTGATCAGACAATAGGAATCCAAGGCTATCCCACACGAACCGAACAGTAAATGTGACTTCGTGCTGTGAGATATCCTTATCGCCCTATTGCAAATCAGGCAATTTTGTTCTCTTAAGTTTTATCAGTCGGAAGCATGTCTCTGACTGTATTTATATAATACCACAACGAAAAATAAATTGTAAGGAAATTGAATTTCCAAAAAACACGACTGTGTCACTTTATACAAAATAGCGTAATTTCGGAGATTTTGCAAGGTGTTGATATATGTACGGAATTTCATTTTCCAAAGAGGCATCGTTTTTTCGCAGTAGTTCTTATCCATACTGGAAATTCAATTTCCGGATTTCAGAGAACTTTTTTCAGTTTGTAGGAATGCATAAAAATCCCCGATGATTTAGTCATCGGGGAAAGTATCTTATCAAAGTTTATTATTTGAGAGAATTACTAGTTTTTCGTCATAAAAGGTGTTCACAATATTCGATTGGCCTATTTATTAAAATAATTCTATACGACCAAGCAGCATATCTATCAGGTTGCAATGGAAAATTCCGTTGTCATCATAGAAATTATGGGGAATATCCATACGGACAATGATTTTTTTGAAAAAGTCTTTTGTTAATGTCAAAGATGCAAGTTCAGAGGCTTCCTTTTTATCCGTATTCATCTGAAAGGCAGACTGGATATAGATTTTTTTGTCTGCGTTATTTACAACAAAGTCAATTTCTTTTTGTGTATTAGCTCCACTGGTACGATCGGTAACAACACCAACATCAACGGAATATCCTCGGCGCAGAAGTTCATTATAAATGATGTTTTCCATAATATGCCCCGGATCATATTGACGATAATTCAATCTAGTATTACGAAGACCAATGTCTGTGTAATAGTATTTGTTAGGATACTTGAAGTAGGTTTTACCCTTTACATCGTAACGTTTCGCCATAGAAACAAGGAATGAATCGATAATATGCTGTACATAGTTTGAAACCAAGGTGGAATTCACTTTCTCGTTCTTCATACTGGTCAGGGCATTGGCAATATTTGTAGGATTGGTCAAAGAACTAATCTGAGAAGCAAGGAAATCCAGAATATCATTCAGAATATCCTCACGCTCGATACCGTTACGTTCTACTACATCCTTAATATACAATTCGCTGTACAAAGAAGTCAAATAATCTTTTATATCTTTTTCATCGGTTAATGCCAGCAGCCGTGGCATACCTCCGTAAAGCATATATTTGTCCAGAGCTTTTCGCTCATCACCGCCTATATGGGAATAAAATTCCTCAAAGGACAGAGGAAATACATGAATTTGTGTTGCACGTCCACGAAATTCTGTAGCAATATCTTTTGACAGACCTTTTGAATTACTGCCGGTAACATATACATCCAGATTCTTATATGCTTTAAGTTCATTCAGCATATCATAGATGGACACTTCAATCCCACCATTTTCTTTGTCAATGACTTTTGTGGTAAGCTGAACTTCATCAATAAAGAGATAATATTTCTCATCTTTCTGTTCTGCAACAAGAGTCTCGACATATTCACAGAGCGTGATAGGATTTCTGAATTTGTAGTAACGTCTCTGGTCTAATTCGATTTTTATGATGTGGTTTTCTTGAACTCCTTGTGAAAGAAGATACTCATAAAACAAATCAAACAGTAATACAGACTTTCCGCAACGACGAATGCCGGTAATTACCTTGACTTCCCCATTCCACATATTATGAATTATACGTTCCAGATATGAATCTCTTTTAACCATTATAATCACCTCGTACTTGCGACAAATGCGTCGCTACTTTCTTATATATTATACCACGTTTTTTTGAAATTATCAATACCATAATAAAAATTATTATAATAAAGTTGTAACATTTACGTCGTAAGTTTCAGGTAAAGTTCAGTGCAGCATTGGATTGCTCCTTGCAAGGGGTGGATAGCCGAGGCCTGTAAGGATTGCATTGCAATCCTCAATCGTATACTTATATGCAAACATAAGAAACTGCATATACATCATATCCTTTTCAGTATATGATGCACCGAATCCGAATGCATTCAGCAGTTTCCATGAAACTTCCATCGGAAGACTCATATCGATACAAAGCTGTATCAGCGTCACCTTGCTGGGGGAACTTTCTTCATCGGACTTCAGATTGCGTATTGTTCTGTCGCTTACCCAGGACTCATATGCAATTTCATCCTCTTTCATATCAGACCACTCAATAATAGCAGAAAACATTTCGGGGTGTGAGCCATTCATTTTATTCAGAACTTTCTGTACCCCATTGTTACGTTCGTGTATCATTCGAATTTTCTCTTCAATGCTTGTATTATCGTCAGAATAAATAAGTGTAACAGGAGAATCAGCAGCTGCAGAACGAAAAATGACGTTTTCATTAATGTTAGAGAGGTCTCTGGATATCACCGCATTCTGAAAAATAAGTTTAAACTTAAATGCACATTCATGAAGATGTTCACGGGCATAATTTGTCAGCCGAATGCTTTTTCCATGTCCTGTAACATAATCTGCAGCATTCAGTACGAGATGATTTTCTACAAAACACAACCTATCCTTCATAATATGCTTTTGAAGCTTTTTATCTTTTTTTACGATTTCCTGTAACTGCTTAAACGAGATAATAAACGTTTCATATGGCTTTAAACTGTCTTTACGAAATGCAAATGGAGGCACATATGCTCCGTCTATATAGTTGTATACTCCTTTTACTTCCATTATACCAATTTCTAACATCCTGCGTTTAGCCGCCATAATGGAAACACCGAAGAAAGATGCAAGCTTTTCAACAGCTTCACTGATACAACCGGAATTCGGTGATTTACCATAACCGGCCAAAATTTCATCAGCCTTGATTTTAAAATTCTTTTTAGGCATTAATGAATATGATGCCATTGCATCAGCCTGGCGTTCTGCTTTCTCAAGAAATTTGTCGACAAACTGATAATCATCATACAAACGGATAGGGCAATGAAACCCACTGAATTCCTGATTGCACATTGCAATAAGATAGAATGCAAATCGTTGCACATACGCATGTATCAGTTCGTGCATGATTGTAAATCTTACAGCTTCATTATTTTCTTTGATAGAAGAGTCAATTAAAATAGATTTACCGCTGATTTTACTAAAATGATAGCCGATAGATGAATCATCATATATTTTCAAAGTAGTTTCCGACAATATATATGCACCGCGTATCGCACCATCCTTAGAAAGCCTCGCAAAATAAATTTTAATTCCAAGTGCTTTTGCAATATATGCCGGGCTAATTTTCTGCGGTCGGGTTTCTGTATGGATATATTTGTACACTTTAAAAAGAAATTTATTTGCCTGTTCCTCCATCTCATCTTCTGTCAATCTTGGAAGAAGATCTTCTGAAAATCTCTGAGGCGAACGTTTGGGGATATGATGAAGGAATTCAATTAGCGAAATTTCAAAATCGTCAAAATGCTGTGAAAATGTTCCTGTGAATGTTCCACGCATATATACATTACGGCAATATGTACTGCCATCTTCTTCTGTACGGATTCTAGCAGAAACAACAATTGGAAGTTTCACATAATCCTCATATCTCAATAGAGAATTTGTACTGATATGCCAGATCTGAACAGCAGTTATCTTTGCGGTAATTTTCCGTACATTGTCCGCATACAGGCATTCTTCTGCAGCTTTTTTAATTTCATCGCAGAAACGACGATTCAGATAATCTGTGAAAGAGTTATTCATTCGGTTCCCCTCCCTAAAAATTTTAAAAACTTTTCATATTGCTATTGACTTTCATATGAAACTAGTGTATAATTAGTATGAAAGTAAACTTCACTACTTCATATTATACGTTATTGAATTGCATTTGTCAATAGGAAAATAAAAATTTTATGAAACTTATTTTCATAATTCTAAATTAGAAAGGTGAAAACACTATGAAATTCGCTGAAAAAATCCGTCAGCTGCGGAACGAGAAAAATCTTACTCAAAGGGAAGCTGCAGCCTACTGTGGCGTATCTATGCGTACATATATTTCATATGAGCAGGAAGGAAGATATCCAAGAAAACGTGAAATCTATGAAAAAATGGCAGAACTGTATGGTGTGGATAAAAATTACCTTCTAACTGAAGACGAAGAATTTATTACAGAAGCTTCTGAACAATATGGTAATCGCGGCAAGCGGCAGGCTGAAGCACTCGTTTCAGAACTCGCAGGACTATTTGCAGGTGGTGAACTTTCCGACAGCGACCGTGATGCAGTTATGATTGCACTACAGAAAGCTTATTTTGAATGCAAAGAAGATAATACAAAATACACACCTAAAAAGTACAGAAAGAACGAGGAATAGTCTGTTTTAAGAAGGGAGTACTATGGATTCTTATGAAATTTACAGACAGGCAAATAGATTAGTACAACATCATGGAACAAATGACCCTGTCAGGCTGTGTAGTGATATGGGTATTATGTTAAGAGATGAGCCGTGCTTCACAGATCTGCTTGGTATGTATACATATCGTTGGAAGCATCGTATCATCTTAATGAACCCGAATATAAATCAGACACTGTATAGAATGGTGCTTGCACATGAAATCGGTCACGATCAGCAACACAGACATCTTGCGAGCGGTGAAAATCTACAGGAATTCCAGCTTTTTTACATTACTGATATGACAGAATATGAAGCAAATGCATATGCAAGTCATATTCTCATTGATGAAGATGAGATGCTTGAATTATTCAAACTTGGACATGACATTGCAACAGTTGCCAAAAGGCTTTACGTAAATGTTAATCTCCTTCTGATAAAGACACAGGAAATGAACCGGATGGGTATGGATTTTAAACTCCCATATGCACCAGACGCACGTTTTTCAGAAATATACGCTATTGATTTATATTATCAAGCCATAAATCCGCTGGTTGAGAAAACACATCTCAATCAACGGATTTCATATTTACCCAATTCCGCAAAATAATACAACAACACTCACAGTTGCAAAATCACGAAAAAAGTGATATAATATACTTGTATATTCTCAAATATAAATGAATATCAGTGATTGTGTGGTGTCTGAATGATTAACAAATATTTGATTGAACCCTTCAGAATTGATGGGCTTGGCGGCGAAAAGGTGAAAATAACGCCAATCGAAGATAAATCTGTAAGTTATATATTGAAAATCGAAAATCGGCAGCAATCAATAGGAGATTACATATATCAGCACATTTTAAAAGAACTGGGGTACTTTTATCTTAAGACCGATCTGCTTGAAATCAACAATAAGATTTATGGTGTTGTTGAGTATGTGAAAGGCTTACGGCCTGTTGACAGATCCAATATATATCATTTATCCTATGACTATCAGATGCTATATTTTCAAATATCTGCACTATATCGTATCTTCTGCGGAATGGATCATACCGAGATGTTTTTCATGGAAAACGGAGATATGTGTTTTCTTGATTTTGGAGAGACCTGCTTGGATACATTTGAGTTTACTCTTAACATAGAAATTCTTTTAGAGAGTGCTATAGCAAATGCGATTGCCTATTTTGAAAGTGAACAATTTAATATTGAAACCGTAAGAACAGCATTGAAAGACCTTAAAACCAGATTTTCCAAGTTAGATGAACGAAAATGCTGCTGTGAGCTGCCCGATCCGTACAATTACTGTAAAATAATAGAATATGTAAAAAACAAATTTATGGGATGCGATATTGAAAAGCTGCAAATTGACGAAAATCTTGTTGCTAAAATCAGAAAATTTTCAAAAACAAAGTAAAAACTCGTTTAATTCATTAAAATAGATATGAGGAGAACAATCATGACCGAAAAAGAAATGAAATCCGCAGCGAAGGCATTCGCTGAATACTGGAAAGATAAAGGCGATGAAAAGAGCGATACACAGAGCTTTTGGCTCATGCTTCTGCGTGAGGTTTATGGCGTTGACGAGCCTGAAAAATTCGTCCGCTTTGAAAAGCGTGTAAAGGATACCACCACCAATTTTATTGATGTGTATATTCCGTCAACAAGAGTAATGATTGAGCAGAAAACGCTTGGCAAAAATCTCCGTAAAGGGATTATACAGTCCGACGGTTCTATCCTTTCGCCCTTTCAGCAGGCGAAGCGTTATATTGTGAATTTACCTGTGGACGAGCATCCGAGGTGGCTGATTACCTGCAATTTTGAAGAATTTCTC
>JAZRCW010000081.1:0-1300 GCA_045659945.1 Ruminococcus sp.
TGCTGAAAATGATGTCTGTTGATGGGAGTAAACACTTATGCAGATCGTCAAATATTCCATTTACAATATATTCCTCTCCTGCACAGGTCAATGGTTTTCCCATTACATCATCGCCGATTTTTGCCGCCAGACTCCCGGAAATCAAAACTGATTTACGATCCGATAATGACAACGGCGAACCCTGTGAAAAGTTGATATCAAAGAATGTAAAGAAATCCTGACTGACCGCAATACCCAAGGCGCTTAGTGTATTATCACCAACGGATATCGCATTGTTCTCGCTGACGAAAACCTGCGCATACCGGTCGATTTCTGGAACTGCCTCAATCAACTCCTGCCCCAAGCCTATTGTCGTTTCAAATGATTCATCGACTGGACAAACGGCATAAACGCGTTTGAAATCTCTTCCGTGGTCTATTTCCCATTTGTCAGAAAAGAAAGACAAAAGAGGAATGGTAAAAGCCAAGGCAACACTGATTCCTATCACCTCTACGGTGATATACCATTTATTCCGGAACAGAAAACGCAAGTATTCAATCATGATTGTATAAGGTCTGTAAAGTTTCTTTACACTTTATTTAAAAAATAAGGTTAATTACGTATATACAGACAAAACTGTGCCAATAAGTGTATTGTCCTTATTTTATGCAAGTTACACATTTCTTGAAAAAAAAAAATTGTAAAGTTTCCTTCCACTTTGTAAAAAATGTAAAATCTAAAGAAACTGGGAAGCTACGGAGTGCTGACGGTTCACTCTGCACTGCGGTAGCGAAGGCGATCAATCTTCCCCTGTGGGGATAGAGGGGCATAGACCAGTGGAGTCTTTTGGAGCGGAGCGAGTTATGAATGGAAGAGGATTGACAGAATGCAGGAGCGCAGCGGATGCAGGCTGGCAATCTTCTGATACCGCTCTGCCCATAGGGCAAGTCTTCTGACAGCTTGCTGGCTGAAGTCTTGCCGGGCGTTTTTATGTGTGCGTGAGGATTAGCGAGAGTTTGAGGATCTGCTTGCAGTCCTCATATTCTCGCCTGTGCGTGGCAATAAAGGGTTGCCGACTGACCGTAAGGGAAGTGGGCAAGTGCCGATTTAATTTTATCCCTATAGTACGTTATGGATATTTATCGGGATTCTTTGTATATTTGAGGTTGTAATGTTTAATCCTTAATGTTAAGTGATATGAAAGGCAATACTGTTCTTCTTGTTCTGATTACAATTTTACTTTGTGGCAACTTATTTCTTTCGTACACGAATTTTCAGCAGATTCAGATGCTGCGTCAGGAGAATACTAATCTATGGGTAA
>JAZRCW010000082.1:0-6204 GCA_045659945.1 Ruminococcus sp.
AGAAGAGATTCCGGTATATATTGAGTTAACAGGAGCAGACCACGGCAGACAATACTATGATTTTGACGGCAAAATACATACAGCGCCACCGCTTAACCACGCTGAAACAGTAGTATTAAAGTTGCAACCCAAAGGACGGCAGACAATGGAGTGGTACAGAGAAAACATAAACGTAAATAACCGCAAATTTCCAAACGAAACAGTGAAACAGTTGTGGGAATATATGAACAACGCACGAATTTGTCACTATGGAGCTATGCCATTTATGCCGAACCCGGAAATAATAGAGCTTACAGAAATTGACAAACTGCCAGAGAGCGAAAAACTAAAGCACATTAGACAGTTGCAAGGCAAAAAGGGGCAGAAACATGGAATATAAGATTTGTTACTCAGAAAAGCGCCGGGAAGAGCTCGGAGAAGCAAGTCCCTTCACAGAAATAGAGCTGTCAGACCGTTTTGAAGTCAAGCGGTATATTGAAGCGCATGAACACGAATTGCAGCGGTTTACAGTACCGGAAACGGGCAGTATATTTGTGTGGGCGGTCGAGCTCGGGAAGAACGGCAAGCCGGCAGCGGCATTGTATTTTCACAAGGTCGCACAGTTTATTTGGATTGACTTTGACTGAAAGACTGTTAACCACGGTTAACAAAAAAGCCGTTATTATGACATCATAACAACGTCATAATAACGGGGAAAATTTTCACTGATATGTAAATCCGCTATACGGGATATAAACAATATATAAGCATATTATCCAAAACACGGCTTTAATATTGCTTTTTGTCTCGATGTATGGTACACTGAGAATGTATAAAAGATAATGAAAAAGGAACTGCGCCAACAGTCCCTCTTTCCTTTTGTTTACCAGGTTACAACTTTGTTCTCTCGTTGTAATTATATGATAGCACATACCCACACCATTGTCAATATGGGCTTGCTATGTTTTGCCTTATTGCCAATGGGGGGAGTATACCTATAGGGATATTATGTGCATAATTGCAATTATTCAGAGTGTAGCCCGAAACAAAAGGACTGCACTTTTTCTTTTATACGAAATATCTTGAAAAGAGGTTTTACGCATGAAAGAATCAGCAAGACAAGCCCGAAACGCCTATTACAAGGCATGGAGAGCAAAGAACAAAGACAAGGTTAAGGCGAATAATGAAAGGTATTGGGAAAAGAAAGCCCAGGAGCTTGAAGTCCAGGAGCTTGAAGTCCCGGCGCTACACGTACCGACACAGAGCGCCGAGGAACTAGGCATTCAGGAGTTGACTGCTGCGGATTATGTTAAGCATATGCCTAGATTGAACGTTGATACGATAGAGGTATCACAGTTAGATCCTGCAGCTATCGCCGAATTGAAAGCCGAACTTATACAACAGCTTGCAATATTACAGGCACAGCAGACAAAAGCTTCACCGGCTCCGGATCCAATACGGCGATCAGAGCGCCGGTCTCTGACTGACTCGGAAGCAGCTCCGGCAGACAATGAAGAAACAGACCAGGAAGAAATTGACGCCGAAGAATGGGAAAGAATACTGGACTATCTAGATTCAAAACGATAATCAGAACTATTACATTAAGGAAAGGGGTATAAAATGTAAGTGAAAAGGCTAGAGTTTTACAAGTATTATTCGTGGGCTGCGGACAAGCTCGGGGGAATGTGTACACCGGAAACAGCTATATTTTCTGTGATTTATTCCTACTATGAAGGAGAAAAATCCTGCTTTATTAGTTATAAAGGCTTTTCAAATCTGCTCGGAATAAGTGAACGGACGGTACAAAGAGCAGTAAAAAGGCTCGAAGCAATCGGGGTTATATATGTTTCATGGAGCAACTTCACCGATTCAAAAGAATATGAAATAAATGACAGCATGACAAGAGAGTGGGAAAATAGTTTCATAGCTGAATTGCCGAAATAAAGCGCTATATTGATTCAACAAATTTTCAACCTATAGACAAAATGTCTAGGGGGGGTAGACAAAATGTCTAGAGGGGGTAGACAAAATGTCTAGGGGGGGTAGACAAAACGTCTAGTAGGGGGAAGACAAAATGTCCTACTATAAGAGAATAATATAAGAGAATATATGAGAGAATTTATGAGAGAAGCTATGAGAGAAGCGCATTTTCTGAAAAAATGCGCACACACACTCACTCGGAAAGGGGCTTAAATGTTTTCAATTGTTTTCGATGATATCCAGGGCAAATACAAAGTGAAAGCATTGTCTGTATTGAAAGACGATGAAAGGCGGAATATATACGGGATATATAGCACCCTCTTTGAAGCCAAGAGAGTATTAAAAGGCATATCAAAGCAACAGAAACGGCATAAAAACAGCACGTTTTCCGAGGGGGTATAATTACCCCTTGCAAGCTCTCAGGGCTTGACAGTAAGCTCTCTGACTAGGTATAATGGGTGTATATCCGGTCAGGGGGCTTTTATATGAAAACAGTCAAACAGATTGCACTTGAACAAGGTGTATCAAAGCAAACGATTCACAGAATCGTCCGCAAACGTTCTCTTGAAACGTTCCCGGACGGTAACAAAGTAATGCTTGACGATGCTGCGGAAGCGGCTATAATCGAGGAATTACAAAACAGACAGACAGCTCCGGGCAGTCCTGCGGACGATGCAGCGGACGATTCCGGACGGTCTGAGAACGTTCCCGAACGTCCGAGAACGTCCGAGAACGATTCACCGGACGAAGGGCGGACAGTTCCGGATCCGGTTCAACTCTTGACTGCACAGGTCGAGTTATTACAGTCTCAGCTCGAGGACCTTAAAGCAGATAAGGCATACTTGCAAGAGCGATTGACAGCAGCGGAGCAGGAGAGAGACAGTCTCACCAAAGAGAGACAAACACTCGTTATAGAACTGCTCGAGCTGAGAGAACCAAAAGTAATTGAAGTGAAGGGAACAGCTTCACCGGCTCCGGATCCAATACGGCGATCAGAGCGCCGGTCTCGATCAGAGCAGCGGTCTCCTGCGGCGGCTCCTGGTCGCTCTGGAACTCAGAAGCAGCAGCGAACCAAAATGACTTTGGCGGACCGGCTGCGGAAGATCTTCAAATGAACTGAAAGTGATTGCAAGCGGGTATAAGGGCGGCAGCCTTTACAAGTGAACTGTACACCCAGTGGTGTACAAGTTCTATGCTTGCAAGGGAGGGAAAATGAATGAAAAAAGAGAAACTTGACGCAAGGGTAAAGCTCATATTAACAGCAGAAGAAAAGAAACGAATACAGGACAAGGCGGCAGCTGCGGGGATGAATGTCTCTCAGTTTCTGCGGGCTTGCATTCAGAGAAAAAGAATTGTTGTTGCTCCGGAGCTTCCGGAACTCTGCCGGCAGATAATCCGAGTGGGCGTTAATACTTGTCAGGCGCTTAATGTATACCGGGAGCAGGACGGGGCGGATCCTGCACAGGTCGAGAGAATAGAAAAGAACTTGACAGCAATCCAGTACTTGACCGGCGATCTGATAAGAGAGATTCAGAACAGGAAAGACCGGACAAGATACAAGCTATAAGAACAGAGAACGGCTGACGGGTGCAGCCGTTTTTCTTATTCCAATTGTAATAAGCAACATTTCATTGCACAATAAGCAACATTCCATTGCAGCTATGCAAGAGGAACCAACGGACAGAGACAACAGCTCGAGAGAGAATGAAGGAAACACCAGGCACAGCGCACAGGAGCAGCCGGAACAGCTCGAGGGCATACAGTTACACCATGATTAAAAACCGGTCAAAAACGGGCGTTTTTTGATGTGTTTTGAATGCTTTTTAACGCTTTTCTGACTCAATAAGCAACATTACATTGCAGGGCTTGACGGTTCAAAGATAGTGAACTATCTGCCGGAGCTGGTTAAAAAACAGGCCAAAACTACCGGTTTTTGTACACAAGGTAAAGGGAAATGACGGAGCAAAAAGCCCGAAAACAAGCCGTATTTCGATTCACACACACACACACACATACAACATATACCCCCCAGGGGGGAGGGGGAGTTTAAAAAGGTAAGGGAACGGTGAGGGGAAACACCTACACGTACAAGGGAAAATCTGGAAGGGGGGCCCCCACGATCAGAGCGCCGGTCTCGATCAGAGCAGCGGTCTCCTGCACCGGCTCCTGTTCGCTCTGGAACTCAGAAGCAGCAAGCGATATATAAAAAAAGGATCCTGCACAGCTCTGGAAGCTGTCGAGGATCCAATGAAGCGGGGAGAGAGGGCAGCGCCCAGGAACAGCGAAAAAACAGCAAGTAAAAACATTTGCTTTTTAAAGTTGCACCAAATAAGGATTTGGCGCACTTTTGGTATTACCGAAAAAGAGGGCATAAACGGCTATAAATAGGCAAAAAACGGAAACTCAATTCAAATTGCGTATTTTGGTATTACCTTTTATGCCGAAAAATATATATTACATGACGCTATATATATAGATTTATATTTGATTCTAATAAAACAAAGATGTATAATATAATTATGGGAATACCAAAAACGCATGAAGGGAGGACAAAATAAAAGACATGGTTCAAAGAGGGAGACCAAAGCTCGAGAAGGACACGGCGAACACCGTTGTCATATCTTTCAAGGCTTCAAAGCAGCTCCGGGAACAGCTGCGAGAGTATGCAGCAGCGAACCACCGAAGAACGGGTGAAGTGATACGGGCAGCAATAGCAGCGTATATCAAACCCGAAACAGAGCAATAAAAAAGGCGCTTCCTAGTCCGTCGAAAAGTCAAGGAAGCACCACCACACACAAACACCAACAGAAAAGCCGGTCAGAGACAAACTGTCGGTATTAGGGGCGCTTATATTATATCACAGAGCGCCCGGAAAGTCAAGAAAAGGGGCGTTATTATGGCAAATAACAAGTTTAATGATGATGAATTCATAAAGGAGCTTGCAGAGCTTGTACAGCTCAGAGCAGAGCAGCAGCCGGAGAAGGCCCAGGAGCTGCGGGAGAAGTACCCGAAAGGAAGCAGCAAGGACCTTACGAAAGAAGAGTGGACAAACAAGATGATTGATATCCTGGAAACACTCGGAATAATTCCACCGGAGCAGGATCCCGAACAGAAAGGGGAGAGCTGCGATGAGTGAGAAACTTCTGTTAATACTCTGCGGGGCGTTTGATATTGCGTTTGTATTATGGATCCTGCGGGGGAGGAAGCGCCGGAAATATCACAGCTGCGATCTGCAATACGGCAGGAAATACAGCGGGGTGCATGACTTGGAAGCGATAACGAACCGGCTTGAAGCTCTCGAGCAGTCAATAATTCAGATAGAGCTTGCAAAGGTTCACAGGATGAAGGGAGTCACCGTTCAGATACCGGATGCACTATCACAGCAGCATGAAAGCACGATCATTATTGACGGGCGGAATAATAGCAGCCGTTTCCTCTTGGAGACATTGAACGCCGAAAAGCTACAGCTGCGGGAAGAGCTTGACAAGAAGCTCGAGAGACTATACAGGACCGGAAGCACCGAAACATTGACGGGGGAGTGTATAGCTTCCCTTGCTTCCTTCCCTGCTCTCGGAGTGGGCGGAAATAGCCGTTCTATCATAAGCAGAACAGGCTCACAGACCGTAAGCAAAACGAAGGGGGCGGAGCTGTGAAGGGTGATAAATATTGTGTAATCTGCGGGGCATACCTGGGTAACTACATGACCGGAAACTATTACAAGCTGATACGCCAAACACATTGTGCGGACTGTGCAGCCTGGAAGAGGACAGCAGACAACGCTTTTCATCAAAGGCAATGGAGACAGAGACAGAAGCAGCAGCGGAAGCAGCAAGACAAGCTTATAACAGCACTTATTGAAGAGAATAACCAGCTCCGGCAGATGCTTATTGACCGGAGCTGAAAGGACATGGAGGGCTTATATATGAGTATGACCTTATTAAAAATGCGTAAAATGGATATATTTGAAGAAATAGAGCAACCGGAAATTGTTTATCACCTTACAGATAGAAAAAATCTTGAAATGATTTTAAAGACAGGAAAAATAAAATCAGTAAGAGAGGACGGCGGCAAGGCTGATTTTGTAACGTGGTTTTTTCCCTCTTTAGAAGAGATTCCGGTATATATTGAGTTAACAGGAGCAGACCACGGCAGACAATACTATGATTTTGACGGCAAAATACATACAGCGCCACCGCTTAACCACGCTGAAACAGTAGTATTAAAGTTGCAACCCAAAGGACGGCA
>JAZRCW010000083.1:0-31213 GCA_045659945.1 Ruminococcus sp.
ACCATGTGAATCCATTCGCTGCCTGCCGCCTCAAAGCCTTTCGCTGTTTCAAGGTAATCGCTTGCTACCTTTTCAACTGTGGAAAAATCGCCCTTGAATAAGCGTACACAGTTGCCGTCTTTTATATCAATTGCAGGTAAAATAATCATACAAATCCTCCGTTTGTTGATGTAAATTCCTTATTCTTGTAGTATTTTCGTGACTTACTGGGGAAAACCTTTCTGAGGAAAGGTTATTCCCCAGACCCCTTTCCAAAGACTTTCAGTTTTAAATTTTCTCTACAGGGATAAATCCCTGTAGAGAAAATTAAGATAAAAGTTTTAGTGAGGGAGTTTGAGGGACGACCCTTTTTCAAAAGGGTCTCCCTCAATTAGTTTCAATGATACTCCGTTACATACTTACAAAAAAGCAGTATCGCTGGACGATACTGCTTTTTTTGTAAGTATAGAATTAATCGATTACAGCAATTTCGCCGTAAAGCTCACGGCCTGCACCGATTGCGTTGGACTCGTCTGTATCAATGTGCATAGCTCTTGCATAGCTGGGTGATACACGGCATACAACGTCGCCGAGGATAGCACTTCTTTCAGGTGTGGAAACCTTTACCCATACAATCTGCTTGTCAACAACGCCAAGCTCCTCTGCGTCAGCAGGTGTAAGGTGAATGTGACGCTTTGCAACGATAACACCCTCATTGATTTCGATTTCACCGCAGGGACCAACGATCTTGCAAGCACCTGAACCAGCGATATCAGCGGACTCTCTGATAGGAGCAGCAATACCAATTGAACGAGCGTCTGTAGCAGAAAGCTCAACCTGTGTCTCGGGACGAACAGGACCGAGGATAGATACACCTGCAAGCTCCTTCTTGGGGCCTACGATAGTAACTCTCTCCTCACAAGCAAACTGACCAGGCTGTGAAAGATCCTTCTTCTTTGTAAGCTCATGGCCCTTGCCGAAAAGGATTTCAAGGTGCTCCTGTGTTACGTGGATGTGTCTTGCTGATGTTTCAACAATAAAATTCTTTGCCATTGTTTTATACCTCCATAAAATACCCATTTGCATGGGTTATAAATTGACCATATATATTGTACACCATTTCGACAAAAAGGTCAAGGGATAATATAGATAACACGTTAGCACAGACTAATTAAAAGGCATAAAAATCTCCCTGTCATCGTAACAGGGAGAAAAAGCGTCCCAAAAGGGAGTCGAACCCCCGACCTACTGCTTAGGAGGCAGTCGCTCTATCCTACTGAGCTATTGGGACATATGGCAGGATGTTAAAATCCTGCCAAAATATTATATCATTTTTTCCTGCATTTTGCAATAGCTTTTAAATATATTTATATATTTTAATCAGTCCAACTTATGCTCATAGCAGACTAAAAGCAAATTCCACGTTGTGCTGTCAACACTTCCCGTAAGGCTTAAACCGCAGATTTTCTGGAAATTCTTAACCGCCGCCTCGGTTTCTGCCGTGTAATCCCCATTAACTTTTATAATCATCATATTGTCATATCGCTTGCCAAGCTCCGCAAGAATAGACTGAATAACCCATACAAGAACACCGCCGCACCCCTTATGGCACACATAGTCAGCAGAGGGGAATACAGAGAACGGCACAGGTTTTTCACCCATTTCAGTGAGATATTCCTTTACAATCATATCCCATGTTTCGCCGTCAGTTTTACCTGTGGCTGGAAGTCCCTTTTCACGCTGAAAATCAGCCACAGCCGCCGCTGTACGCTCACCATAAACGCCGTCTGGTATAACCGCAGGCAGCTTTCCCCTGCTCATATCAATACCGTGGAGATATCGCTGTAATTCCCTTATATGCTCTCTTTTCTGTTCATTTGTAAATGGCATAATCATCCTCCTATTATATACCCCGGATTCTGATAGGGACGTTTATCAAATCCGAAACGCAAATCAGAATAAACTCCTGCAATAGCGTCCCATGTAGCACCGCCTACAATACCATTGGCAGGCAATCCGAACTCACGCTGAAACGCTGTTACCGACTGCTTTGTAAGAGGCCCGAAATAGCCTGTATTGCTCACCGCAGGAATATTTGCATATGTCTGGTTAATAAATGTCAGATACTCCTGGAGTATACGCACATAGTCATTTCTTGCCCCCTCACGGAGAACAGTGCCTGGATAAAGCACCACCGATACATATTCGGGGCGGACAGCCTCAACAATTCCCATATAAGCACGGTAAAGGTCATTTTTTGTTGCACGGTCAAGCCTGCCCGTCTGCGGTATACCGAATACACGCTGAAAGGATTTAAGCGAATTTTCCGTTTCCTCGCCGAAATATCCCGTAATTTCCACAGGCTGAACAGCCTCATAGTATGCACCGATTACCGCAAGGTAATATTGAAGATTACGCACAACATTCCCCTCGGAGCCGATTGTTATATTTTCATCGAACTGTGGCGATACTTCATCCCAGCGAACACCCTCGGAATCAAGCTCCGCAAGACGTTTTACGCTGGTATATATATACAAAATCCTGTACCATGTCGCCTCGTCAACAACTCCCGTCACCGCAAGGTCAAATACCGCCTGAAATAGTTTTACCGCCGCTTCTGTAGATGTATCAAATATGCCGTCTGCCTGCGGTATTTTCGGAATTGCAGGATAATTGCGTGAAATCCTGTTGAGGAATACCTGCAAGGATTTCACATCATTGCTTGCGGAGCCGAATTGCAGAGGTAACCCAGGATATGAGGGTACTGCTGCCTGAACAGGTGCGTCTTTCACAATATTAATATCATCTCCGTAATAGTATTGCAATATCTCATATGGCGTAAATCCGCTGTTTGCAAGATCAACCGTCCCCCACTGGGACAAACCATCACAGGTTGAAGTTGTGCCGTTGCAGAATGATGTAAACAGCGGCTCAATACTCCCCTGTCGCTGAACATAGTCATTGAAAAGCTCATCAACAAGAAAGCCGATATTTTCAAAATACTCCCTGTTATTGATGAATTTCTGGTCGTACTGGGTGGAAGATGTTATATCGAAATCATACCCTCTTGACCTGTACCATTCTGTATAGATACGGTTGAGGGCAAAGCTGACAATAGCGTAGATATTCGCCCTTAATGCAGAATTACTCCATGTGGGGAAAATCTCGCTTGAAGCAACATTTTTTATGTATGTAGGGAAATCAACCGTAACATTAGGTGCAGAGGAATCGGGAGTACCAAGATGTACTGTAATATTCTGCGGTATAAAAGGTGTTCCTGTAAGCATTTTCTCTCCTCCTCAGCTGAATTGTCCGCTGTTCAAGTATGTGAGGGTTTCCTCACCCTCCGCTGAACCTATAGGCAGAGGCACCATATTGAAATTCTGTACAGAAGTAATTCCCGAAAACACAGGTACATCAATACTGCGTGCAATGAAAAATCCCCTTGCCCTTACGCTTATGTCAAAAAGGCTGTATGGGCGAACTTCCGTATCTGGAGTAAGCGAATAGGCTTTGTCTGGGGCAGGTACTTCAATGCCTGTAACAGTGCCGCTTATATCAGTTATACCTGCCGCCGCAAGAAGTCTTTTTCCGTTGTCTATAGCTGTGACGACTACGGACGCTCCGACGATGGGCGTTGCTTCGTTTCCTGCTCTGACGTTAACGAGTATAAAGCCAGTTGAATTGCCCAGTTCCGTCGGTGCAGTACTGTCCTGTTCATCGAGCCGTTCAATATCGGATAAATCGGCTCCGTTGATAATCCGTTCAAGTTCAGCTTCTTCCTCGTCTGCTGTGTATGGGTAGTATGATGTATCGTGTTCTGCGTCTGCATAGTCTTTGTCGTCATATTCTTTATCTCCGTTTCCGCTGTTTTGCTGTCCCCTGTTCTGATATTCCGCAGGGACGTTATTTTCCTTATCGGCAGTAAACTCCTCTGCCATTTTCATATCTGCCTCCGTCATTTCCACATAGCTTTCTGCGAAGTTTCTTTCCCTGTATGCCGCAGGTACGTTATTTTCCTTTTCGGCGGTAAACTCCTCCGCCATTTTTGATTCAGCGGCTGATATCTCATCACTGCTTTCCGCCTGCTCCGCAGGCTTTCCTTTACTGTAAAGCTTCATCATTTCCTTTTTATAGGCTTCGATATCCTTTATGTCCATATAGCACCTCCATAATGTGTTACAGTTCAATATATGCGGAGGATTTTATTAAAATTCATATCAATACAGCAGTATAGTCACAAATTATAAAACGCAATACAATTTAACAATATTTCTCGTAAAAACACTTGACAACATTGGTAAAAGATGCTATACTTTCATTAAAGGAATATATGACTTTATAAAAATAACATAGCGATAAAGCCAGCACATTAACCGGATATATAATTCATATCGAGATATAAAATAGATATTTATCACCGTGCAACTTTTTTGACTTCTGAACTGTGTTATTAGTAGGGAATGTAACCCTGTAAAAAACAATTAAATAATGGAGGGAGAAATTATGACTCACAAGAAACTTAAAACACTTGCTGCACTGACAAGTGCTTTAGTTGTTGCCAACATGGCCACAGCCTCATTTGCCGTTTATGCAGCAGGTTCACACTCATTCGTTACCGTCGCAGGAGATTCCTACAATCCTAATATGTCTATCTTTGGCGGTGAATATATGACATTGCCGCAGATTGAAGGCGACGAAGAATACGGAATCCGTATTACTAAATTACCTTCAAAGACCGATTATCTCCTCGGTGAGGAACTTGATATTTCTGACATTCGTATAGCTGGCTACTGCAACATACGTAACGAAGACGGAAAAACAATTACAATCCTCGATTTTCTCAACAAAGATTTGCAGGCAATGATTGACAACGGTACTGTTGAAATAGACACATCTGAATTCTACAACAGCAGACTTTCAGGTGTCCGCAGTATTTACATTCGCTACGGTAATGCTGAAACAAAATTTGATGTATACGTCGAAAACGAAAATGAAGCAGGCTGCCTGATTTTGAATGAACCGCCATTTAAGTGCAGTTACACCCTTGGAGAAGAACTGGACCTGACAGGTGCTAAAGTATCAGGCTTCTACACAGACGGCGAAAACAGCTATGAATTTGAAAATGCTGATTTACAGACGCTTATTGACGAAGGTACAGTAACAATTGATTCTGAGGATTTATATACACTCGGTCAGAAATCAGGCGACCGTGATATTCACATCAGTTACTATAATTCAACGGCAACCTTCAGAGTTTTCGTTGTAGACCTTAACGAGGGCTGCTATTTTAGCTTAACTCCGCCCGATAAGCTTACTTATAAAATCGGCGAGAAACTCGACCTTACAGGTGCAACTATTTCAGGTGCAGTCAACTATGGAGGTATTCACGGCGATATTTTCTCATCTGATGCCTCAATATACATTGAAAATGGCCTATTGAAGCTTGACGATGCTGAATTTGACAATACAAAGCCGGGAACCTACACTATCAACTTAATATTAGGTCATGATTTAATCCACCCCGATATACAATCCTTTGAAGTAACTGTTGAAAACGAAGCAGTCAAGGAGAATTATATCTTCATAAGTGAACCCGACAAAACAGTTTACAACATAGGCGATGCTCTTGACTTTACAGGTGCAGATTTAGTAATTACAGGCGATACTGTTACTGATGAAGTTCAGTTCTATTCCGTAACAGACCTGATTGAACAGGGACTTGTTACAGTTGACGATTCCGAATTCATAAGCGATGAGGAAGGTCAGTATAACATCTATCTCACATATAAGGGAGAAAAATACAGCATACCCGTAACTGTAGAGGCTTTATATCCGCCGGTAGAAGATTACATTTATATATCGAAAGAGCCGTTAAAGACTGTATACAGTATCGGTGAAGAACTCGACCTCACAAGTGCTACATTCAGCGGATACGGCTATGACTTCGGTTTCTGCGGTGACTTCATAAATTGTGATATTCTTGAATTCGAAGAAAAAGAAGTAATCAAAATTGACTATTCCGAATTTGATAATACAACCGCAGGCACCTACACAATTCACGTCAACTACGGTCATGTATTTTCTTCGTTTGATGTAACTGTTGAAGATATCCCAGCACTTTCCAAGGGTGACACAAACGGCGACGGTGATTTCACAATTGCTGATATGGTTACAGTTCAGAAATTTATCATGGGCAAAAAGACAGCTATACTCTCCGACTGGAAATCCGCTGACCTTTACGAGGACGGAAAAATCGACGTTTATGACTTTATTGTAATGAGAGAGAATTTCATAAAATATTTAAAGTAATTTATACCATGCGGTACCGTGTAAAAGCGGTACCGTTTTTATTTATTGCTACATATTTTTACTCCGTTAAAAGTTATTCGACAAAAACTCCATAAACATCGAATTATCGCAATATTCACAAAAAAAGACTTGACATCCCAGTATACTTCTGATATAATGATGATAAGGAAAGATTTTCCAAATATACCGAAAGGGTGATAATTATGTTAAAAAGAAAACTCAGAAGCATTGCCGCCATGACAAGTGCAGTTCTTTTCATAAATGCAGGAATATGCACTTTTGCTACCTCAGCCGAGGAAAAGGTCTTACCTGCCGATGATACTGATATATCTTTTAACGAAGATATCGGTTATGCTGTTTTCGTTAATCCTCCAAAGAAAACAGTTTACAAAATCGGTGAGGAACTTAATCTTGAGGGGGCAACATTTGATTCATACTGTCCAGGACAGGGCATCAGCGGAAATAATTTCGACTGTGACCTGACCGAGTATATCGAAAACGGAACACTTACCCTTGACGCATCTGAATTCGATAACACAAAGGCAGGAAAATACACCATTCACGTAAACTATGAAACATCAACAGATTCATTTGAAGTAGTGGTTATAGACGACGAAACTGACCTCCCCGACGAACTTACACTTCATTGCTACCCTTACAGACTTGACTATGACCTCAATATGGAGCTTGACCTTTCAGGTGTTATAATTTCAGGAAGTTACGGCGAAAAAGGCGAATGTTATGAATTCCGTGGCGAATATCTTACAGATATGATTGAAAAGGGCGTAGTTGAAGTAGACGCTTCAGCATACAACAGCTCCGAGGTTGGTACTTATACAATTTATGTCAAGCTTGGCACAGCTGTAGAATCCTTTGAGGTAAGAGTTGGCTGTCCACTGGTTCAGAATATTCTCGAAATCAAATCATTACCAGATAAAACAGTATATAACTATGGTGAGGAACTTGACCTTACAGGTGCAGAAATATATGGTTGGGCAAGAGGTGACGGCGGCAAAATACCCGACATTGAGTTCACAGAAGATTTACAGACACTTGTTGATAATGAAACATTAAAAATAGACGATTCCGAATTCTATGCAACAGAATCAGGAACCTGCACAATTTATCTCAACTATGAGCATGCGTGGGCATATTTTGAAGTAACTGTCAATGATGAAAGCATTGTTGCAACAGGTGACACAAACGGCGACGGTGATTTCACAATTGCTGATATGGTAATTGTACAGAAGCACATCATGGGCAAAAAGACAGCTATACTTTCCGACTGGAAATCCGCCGACCTTTACGAGGACGGAAAAATTGACGTTTATGACTTTATTGTAATGAGAGAGAATTTTGTTGAGAAAATGAAGTAAAATTTTAACCCCCGATTTTAAAAATCGGGGGTTGTTTTTATATTTTACCTTCTATATCAGCACACCATTGCAATGGTCAATTTCGTGTAGAATAATCTGTGCCGTAAAGCCTTTATAGCTTTTAATGCGAGGCTGCATATCAATTGTCTGATACTGCACTTTTATCGCCTTATACCGCTTGCATGGACGTGGGCCGCCCAGCAGAGAAAGACAGGATTCCTCGGTATCATATGGCTTTTCCTGCTTTATAATAACAGGATTGAGCATAACTGTATAATTTTCCTTTTCATCAACAAAAGCAATAATACGTTTCAGCTCGCCTATCATATTTGCTGCCATTCCAACGCAGCTTTCCTTATGGGCTTTCAGAGTTTCAAGCAGGTTTTCAGCAATTTCTCTGTCCTCAACCGTTGCATCCGTTGATTTACAGGCAAGAAAAACGGGGTCGTGCATTAATTCCTTTATCATTCAGTTCACCTGATTATAACAATGTTATTCCATTTTCGCTGCAAATGCGGATTGTTTCATCAGACCATATAGAGGATTGCACCTCACCGATATGTGCCTTATTGAGAAGAAGCATACAAAGTCTTGACTGACCGATACCACCGCCAATTGTGAGGGGCAGTGTTCCGTCAGCAATCATCTGATGATACTGATACTTCATTCTATCCTCCTCGCCGCACTCTGCAAGCTGTGCTTTGAGAGTTTCAGCGTCAACACGTACACCCATTGAGGAAATTTCAAGAGCATCGTCAAGAACGCTGTTCCAAATGAGAATATCGCCATTCAGCGACCAATCGTCATAATCGGGAGCTCTACCGCCGTGCTTTTCGCCGCTTTCAAGCTTTCCACCGATAGCCATAAGGAACACAACCTTATGCTCCTTTGTGATAAGACGCTCACGCTCTTTCGGGTCTTTATCTGGATAGAGATTTTCAAGTTCCTGTGTTGTTATAAAGTAGGGCTCATCGCAGAAATTCCCTGCAATATCGGGATAGCGCAAGCCTACCTTACGCTTTGTAAACGCAATTGCCTTTACAACTGCCTTTACGGTTTCTTTGAGATAGTCGATATTTCTCTGTTCCTTGGTGATAACCTTTTCCCAGTCCCACTGGTCAACAAATATTGAATGGATATTATCGCTGTCGTCATCACGGCGGATAGCATTCATATCGGTGTAAATGCCCTCGCCTGCACTGTAACCATAGCGATAAAGTGCCATACGCTTCCATTTGGCAAGTGACTGTACAACCTCGCCCTCGTCGTCGATTTCTTTCATTGAAAAATCAACCTTACGCTCAACGCCGTTGAGGTCGTCGTTTATACCACTCCCCTTTTTAACAATAAGGGGAGCAGATACTCTGTCAAGGGTAAGAGCAAAGGACAATGCCTGCTGAAAAACATCCTTGATATATTTGATTGCGTGCTGTGTTTCTCTTAAAGTAAGAGCCGATTTATAGCCCTCGGGTATATATAATGAACGTGACATAAAAATCACTCCTTATTAAATTTACAATTATCTGATAGAACCAACAGTTCTGGGATAAAGAATAACGTCACGGATATTAGCCATACCTGTTGTGTACATGATAAGTCTTTCAAATCCGAGACCAAAACCGCCGTGAGGTACAGAACCGAACTTTCTCAAATCAAGGTAATCTGTGTAGAGTTCAAGGTTCATGTTTCTTTCTTCCATAGCTGCAACAAGCTTGTTGTAATCAGCCTCACGCTCGCTTCCGCCGATGATTTCACCAACTCCGGGAACAAGAAGGTCAACAGCCGCAACTGTCTTGCCGTCTGCATTCTGCTTCATGTAGAAAGACTTGATTTCCTTGGGGTAATCTGTTACAAATACAGCCTTCTTGAATACCTTTTCAGAGATGTATCTCTCGTGCTCTGTCTGGAGGTCACATCCCCATTCTACGGGATATACGAAATCCTCGCCTGAATTTTTAAGAAGCTCGATAGCCTCTGTATATGTTACTCTGCCGAAGTCGTGAGAGATAAGATCCTCAAGACGTGCTTTGAGTCCCTTTTCAAAGTGAGCGTCAAAGAATGCTACTTCATTGGGGCAAAGTTCAAGAAGCTTGCCGATAACATATTTCAGCATATCCTCGGCAATTTCAATAACATCATCAAGCTCTGCAAATGCTACCTCGGGCTCGATATGCCAGAATTCAGCAAGGTGCTTGGGAGTATTACTGTTCTCTGCACGGAAGCTGGGGCCAAATGTGTAAATTTTACCCATAGCTGTTGCTGCCATTTCGCCTTCAAGCTGACCTGATACAGAAAGTCCTGCTTTCTTGCCGAAGAAGTCGTTTGCATAGTACTCTTCCTCGTTCTTAAACTCTGTTGTATAGCCATTTGTAGTTACCTGGAACATCTCTCCTGCACCCTCACAGTCACTGCCTGTGATAAGAGGAGTGTTGATGTATACATAGTTGTTCTTCTGGAAAAACTCGTGAAGTGCTGCTGCAAGTACGGAACGAACACGCCATACAGCATTGAATGTGTTTGTTCTGCTTCTTAAATGCGGAATACTGCGGAGGAATTCAAGGCTGTGGCCTTTTTTCTGGAGGGGGTAATCTGTGGGGCAATCGCCGAGAACTGTGATACCCTCGGGAACAGCATTGATTTCAACTGTGTTATTTCTGCCCTCTACAACATTTCCTACAACTTTAAGGGACATTCCTACACGGGGCTCTTTGTAATCGCCCTCGCCCTTTTCAATAACAACCTGAACATTTTTAAGCGATGTACCGTCGTTGAGCTCAACGAAAGCAACGCTCTTTGAGTTACGTGAAGTGCGTACCCAACCGCAGACAGTAACTTCCTTGCCTACGTAATCCTTTGATTTTACGATTTCCTTGACATCAATGTGTTTCATGATAATCTTTCCTTTCAAGTATATGATTTAAACAGGACGGATAAAACAAAAACTCCCGCCCCTTAAACAGGACGAGAGATAAACCCGTGGTACCACCTGAAATTACCGCTTAAAATTACAAAAGCGATCACTCTTGTCTGCTGTAACGTGCAGAATACGGCATCACCTACTGAAATACGCATTAATTAAGAGGAACTTACGCCACCCATAAGACAAGCCAACCTCACGCCGCCCATAAGACAAGCCAAACAAACGCCGTCCCACAAGATGAACAAAACGAACGCCGCCCACCCAATTAAATCCGCACCCTTTCGGATTGCTGCTCGGGAGTGTTATTCACATCGGCTCTGATACGTGGATTTCACCAGCCCACGCTCTCTGAAAACGATTTCCGAAGCTACTTTTCTCCGTCATTGCATTTGATATCATTATTATATCATTGGAAATCGTATTTGTCAATACTTTCCCTTAATTTTTACAGAAAAAAGCCCCGAACATTTTCGGGGCCCTGTTATTATTCAATTTTAAATTTAAGCGACTTTCATCACTTGGCTGATTTCTTTGTTGGACTCAATCCTTTCGGCTTAAATTTCTTTAATACGGATATTTTTCATATATATCACTATCCTTTAACAAGGAGAATTATCAATATATAAAAGTTACTTTTCCATTGGAACATACCTCAAAATTTATTTTAAGTTATCGTTTCAAGAAAAATTCAGTTTCTCATCGGACTCAACCTTTACATTATATTTTGTGATATATCTAAAGACTCACGTCATAATTTCAGTAATCCTGTACTTTATGAGCTTAGATTAAAGCCGTAGATTTCATTCAGCATTTACACATTTTTCCATAACCAAATCTTACTTTATTCACTTTCAATTCACGGAACAAGTCATATAGACCTATATTCCCACTTTAGTGATTTGCTTACTTCCTTACTGCGTCGGCTTTACGCTGTGATTCAATAGATGGCTCCATTGGACTCACATCCCTTTCCGCTTAAAATAATTTACATTGGGAACAAACCCAAACCAAGTAAACTTCGCTGGAGTAATTTCATTTGGCTTACTCCCTTTCCTTGATTATATATTACCATACTTTTTAGCAAAAGTCAATAGTATTTTATAACTTTTCTATAGTTTTTAATCACTTTTGTATAGTTTCATAAACTACTTTGCTCCCTTTTGTACATTTCGACGAAATAAAAAATATTCTGTAAATAACTTGCAATTTGTGCGTAAATATTGTATAATAATAAATCATAAAACCATTTAAAGGAGAAAAATAATATGTCATTCTGTACAAACTGCGGCAGACAGCTTGCCGAAAACGAAGTATGCAACTGCCAGAACCAACCAAATCCCACCCCTGCACAGGGAATGAATCCGCCACCCATGCCTACATATAACGGCAAGCCCATGTACGACCACCTGGGCAGACCGTTATTTACTCCTGACGGCAAACCCATAACATACGATGAAAACGGCAATCCAAAAGTAAAAAAGAGCAACACAGGCTGTATTATCGCCATAGTAATTATTCTTGTCATGTTCCTTATACTTGCAGTTCTTGCCGCTATTCTCGTGCCTGCTATGCTCGGATATGTTAACAAATCAAAAACACATTCTGCAAATGCGGAAGCTAAAACAATTATAAGCTGTGTTAATTCTTCTTTAACAGAAATGGACGAAATCGGATACGACGTAGGCGGAACATACGTTTTAAGTTCAGACAAGTCCGACAACCTGTTCTGCAGCCATATTGACACAGACGTATTTTATGAAACTCTTTCTTACTATTACGACTTCGGTTTAAATCCCGATTTAGAATGGTTCGTCGTTGTTGAAAACGGTGCAGCCACATATTGTGCTGTAGAAAACAATGATTATATAGGCACATCCCCCGATCCAAGAGCAGCACGCAGTGATATTCCTGTATACAACGGCGGATATATTTCTTCCAACGCTGACCTCGACGACGTTTATGCTGCATCCTGCAAAAATCTCATCCCGATTGACTATGATGAATTATTCTGATAACATCATAACGGACTTTTCTTCGGAGAAGTCCGTTTTTTGTATTTCTGTAATATTATAACGAAAATTTACAATTTGTTAATACAAATCAATTTGTTTTAAATTGACAAAGATATATCAATATGATATAATGATTATTGTATTATATTATAGAAAGAAGTGTTTTACTTTGATAAACAAAAAAACTCTGTCTTCCGCAATGTTGCTTTCTGCAATGACTGTAGGATGTGCTTCTCTTACAAGCTGCGGCGGTGCGGCAACTTCAGCTCCCGTAAGAGCTTTCAAACTTGAAAAACAGGAACTGCTCAACAGTGTTTCCGCAACAGGAAGCGTTGACGGCGTTCGCATAGATGTAAAAAGCGAACAGAACACAAAAGCTATAAAAGTCAATGTCCGTGAGGGTGATTATGTAAAAAAAGGCTCTGTGCTCTTTGAATTTGACAGCACAGAGCTTAAAGAAAAATATGACAAGCTGTCCTCACAGTACGAAATTGAGGACGACAAAATCAAACACGAGCAGTCTGTTAATGAAGATAAGCTTAATTCAACAAAAAACGAAAAAGCAGCTATCCTCAGACAGGCACAGCGTAAAATTGAGGAGGCAGTTTCCGCACGTGATGAGGCTGTCAATCGCTGTGATTCCCTCCGCACGCAGTATGACACCATTTTTGATGAACGAAACGAACTGACAGTACAGCAGAACAATTCTACTTCCGACGAAGAATTCAACACACTTGAAACGAAAATAATTGAAGCTACTGAAAAACTTGCAGAGATTGACGCAGAAATTCAGCAGCTCAACAGCAATATTCCGATGCTTGAAAACGCTGTAAACGATGCTCGTGATAACTACAGCAATCAGGAAAGACAGTTCAACGAGGCTATTTCCGATGTTGAAAACGCAATCGAGACAGAGAAATTTGTTACAAATTCCGTTGAAATGGATGAACTCAAAGAACTGAAAAAGCAAATGGAAAGCTGTGTGGTTACAGCTCCTGTTTCAGGCGTTATAGTTGCTCCGCAGGTAATCGAGGGTGCTGTTCCCATGTCGGAAATCCTTGCTACTATCGTTGATACATCTGACCTCTCTGTAAACGTAAATATTTCCGAATATGACATTCCCTCTATCAGCAAAGATATGGAAGTAACAATCAAAACCGCCGCAACAGGTACAGACGAAATCAAAGGAAGTATAAACAGAATTTCCCATATGAGCGTTGCTTCCGAAGCAGGCGTATCATATCCTGTTGAAATTGATATTGACGAAAAAACCCTTAACAAGGATTTATACATAGGAATGACAGCAAGAACTGAAATCATTACAAGCAGAACAGATGATGTTTTTTCTGTTCCCTACGATGTTTTTTCAGAGGATATTACAAATCCCGATAAAGCTTACATCATGGTAGCCGAGCCGTCTGGCGACAGCTATACCACCAAAAAAATTGATGTAGAAGTGGGCGAGGAAACCTCATATTATATCGAAATTATTTCCGACGAACTCGAAGAAGGCATGATTGTCATTTATGAACCGACAGGACTCAAAGACGGCAAGAAAATCAATGTGATAATAGAATAAGGAGCGTGGAAGAATGTCAGAATCTATTATTCGCATTGATAATGTAGTAAAAACCTTTAATGTGGGAATGGAAAACGAGCTTGAAATACTCCACAAAATCTGTATTGACATAAAAGAGGGCGAATTTGTTGCAATTGTCGGCTCGTCCGGTGCGGGTAAATCAACTCTTATGAATATCATCGGACTTCTTGACAAGCCCACACAGGGAAGATATACTCTCAACAGCATTGATACAAGCTATATGAAAGACGATGAATTGAGCGAAATCCGCAATTCACAGATTGGATTTGTGTTCCAGACTTTTAATCTCATCCCGAGAATGAATGCACTGAAAAACGTAGAGCTTCCCATGATGTACAAGGGTATTCCACAGAAAGAGCGTACCGAAAAGGCTAAAAAACTGCTGGAAATGGTTGGTATGGGTGACAGAATGAATCATCAGCCAAATCAGCTTTCAGGCGGTCAGAAACAGCGTGTATCAATTGCAAGAGCAATGGCTAATGACCCTGCTATAATCCTTGCAGACGAGCCTACAGGTGCTTTAGATACCGTTACAGGACGTATGATAATGGATATTTTCCATAAGCTGAACAAGGAAAACGGCAAGACTATCGTTCTCATCACTCACAGCCGTGAGCTTGCACAGGAAACAGACAGAATTATCACTATAAGCGACGGAAGAATTATCTCCGACAAAGGAGGTTATGAGTTATGACGTTTTTAGAATGTGTAAAAATGGCTTTTGCATCTATGAAGATGAACAAAATGCGTTCATTCCTCACAATGCTTGGTATTATTATCGGTATTTCGTCAGTTATTACTATTTCAAGTATTGGTAGCACTATTAAAAAGACGGTAAGCAGTTCACTCTATGGTATGGGATTAAATGATATTTACATAACTGTAGTATCAAAAACGGATGATTTATTCACCGGAGCAGCCCCGTCGGAAAGCGATAAAATTTCAGATGAAATGATACAGGGACTGCTTGATAAATATCCAGGCGATTATGATTTGCGTGACGAGGAATATCTTTATACTCTTGAGTGCATAGATAACGAAAACGAAGCAAATGTTTTAAGCACCTATGGAGTATATCCAGGATATCTGAAATCATACATGAAGCAAATAATAAAGGGACGAAATCTGACATATCGAGATGTAAAGGAACAGAGAAATGTTGCGGTTGTATCAGAAGCCTTTGAAAAACAATACTGTCCTGACGAATCTATTATAGGAAAAACAATTTCTCTTAATGGATTATACAACTTCAAGGTTACAGTTGTAGGTGTTTACAACGATAAAACTAATCTGAAGTCTCTTGAAAATGGAGAATTAATATCAACAGAGCTATTAATACCGTATTCCCTTGCGTTAAAACTAAAGGGAGTGTCAAACCTTAAATCAAGATATGTATATATACAATTCAATCCACAGAACGACCCAAATGAAATGTATAAACAGGCTGTCGATTATTTTGAAGGTTTGTATAAAAACAATCAAAACTTCACAATATGGAGCTATAATATGTTTGACGATATGAAATACATCACAATAGCTATAGATATAATCGCAATAGCCTTTGCTCTTATTGCGGCTATTTCCCTCGTTGTAGGTGGTGTAGGCGTTATGAACATAATGCTTGTAAGCGTTGTTGAGCGAACAAGCGAAATCGGTATACGTAAGGCTCTCGGTGCTAAAACAAAATCAATCAAAAGACAATTCGTAACAGAGGCTATAATAATATGCTCCACAGGAGGATTTTTAGGAATTATATTCGGACTTGGAGGAAGTTACCTTTTAGGGTATATCGCAAATTTTGTATTAAATTCATTTGCTCCGGATGTAGCAATGGCTATTACCATTTCTGTATCCCCCTCAATCCTCGCTATAATTATTTCCGTATTATGTTCAATTTTAATCGGTGTTATTTTCGGTTCATCTCCTGCTAAACGTGCCGCAAAGATGAATCCCATTGACGCTTTACGATTTGAATAATTTTTCATATGCCGAATATCCCACGATATTCGGCATATTTTTTCTTTTCCCAAATTTTTTTGTGATTTTTTTGAAAAACACTTGATTTTTTCAAAAAGATGTGGTATAATATACACAGAAAAGGAAATAAAATTTCTGCCTTGTTCGATATATTATAGTTTTTATAATCCAACACTTCTAATTAGGGAATTCAGCTCCGTGTGTGGACTGCAGACCTCCCGCTATGCGGACGAAGGGAGCGAGAATCATTCGGGCGTTTACCCACCTGCTTCGTGCGGGTTTTATTCGCTATATGAACGGCAAGGCGGATTTTTTATATTTTCAGACTTTAAGCTTCTGTGTATGCAGAAGCTTTTTTTAAAGGTGATTATTTTGAAAAGATTTGCTTTGCTTTTTGTATTTATCCCATTATTTTTATGGAGCTGTGCAAATGAAGCTTCAAAAAGCTGCGATATTTTCGCCATGGATACATATATGAACATAAAGGCATACGGTGAAAATGCAGATATTGCCCTCAATTCAGCCGAAAACGAAATATATCGCCTTGAAAAACTGTTTTCAGTTACAGATGAAAACAGCGAGGTTTACAAGCTTAACCATGCACAAGGTGAAACGGTAACTGTAAGCGATGACGTGAAAAATCTCCTAGAATTTTCCGTTGAAACAGGCAGAAAAACTGACGGCTTTCTCGATATTTCTGTCTATCCCCTGCTCCGCCTGTGGGGATTTACTGCCGATGACTATAAAATCCCGACGCAGGAAGAAATCGACGATATGTTAAAATACGTTGATTACACCCGAATTGACATAAGTGAAAATGAAGTCACTCTCCCACGCGGCTTTGAAGTTGATTTCGGAGCAATTGCCAAGGGCAACACCTCTGATAAAGTTGCTGATATACTCAAAGAAAACGGCATAAAATCAGCAATAATCAATCTGGGCGGAAATGTTCACGCTCTCGGAACAAAACCCAATGGCTCAATGTGGAATGTGGCTGTTACAAATCCTTTCTCCCCTGCTGAAACCCTCGGAACAGTAAAGGTAACAGATAAAGCTGTAGTAACCTCGGGGAATTATCAGAGATATTTCACAGGCGATGACGGAAACAACTACTGTCACATAATCAATCCATTTACAGGTTCCCCTGCGGAAAGCGGTCTTGTTTCCGTCACTGTAATCGGCGAAAGCGGTGTATTATGCGATGCTCTTTCGACGGCTCTTTTTGTTATGGGAAAAGAGAAATCCGTTGAATATATGAAAAATATGCCTGATATGTCGTATATCCTCGTGGAGGAAAACGGAAATATTACAATTTCCGAAAATATTTCCCAATATTTCGAGCTGACCACTGATTTACCACTGGAGGCTGTGGACAATGAAAACTGAAAAGCTTACACGGCTTGCCCTGCTGACGGCTTTTGCCTCTGTTATATTTATCGTGGAATTACAGCTGCCCGACCTTATCCCGATTACAGGAGTCAAAGCTGGACTTGCCAATATAATTACAGTCTACGCACTTTATAAATACAAGTGGCAGGACGCTGTTCTCATTACACTTGCAAGAATAATAATCGGCACAATTTGGGGAGGGAATCTCTCCGCCATAATTTACAGCCTTTCGGGTGCTTTCCTTGCCCTTTTTGGAATGACTATGCTGAAACGTATCATTCCGCAGAAGCACATATGGCTGTGCAGTACCGTGGGAGGTATACTTCACAATACAGGACAAACAGCTGCGGCTGTAATAGTCACAGGCACATTTACCGTCCTTTCATACCTCCCCCTGCTTATCTGTTCAGGCTGTATTGCAGGAGCTTTTACAGGGCTGTGTGCAGGATTTACAATTAATCGTAAACTTCCGAAAAAATAGCTTGCAATTTAGTATGATAATATGTTATAATAGTATCATATAAAATGTCGAAAAATACAGAAAAAAGGTGGTATTATTTTTATGTCAGTTGATGAAATCAAAAAGGTCTTTCTGATACTTCTGGAGTATCTGGGACCTACGCTAAAAATCTTCGGGTTTACCCTGCTGTTTTCAATTCCCCTCGGAATGATTGTGGCACTTCTTAAAATGTGCAAATTCAAGCCCATTTCGTGGCTTACAAACGTATACATACTCATTATGCGAGGCACTCCACTTATGCTTCAAATTATTGTCGCATACTACGCCGTGCCCATGCTGAAACAGAATGAAAATCTGCCCTCTTTTATACAATGGCTTCTACATGGTATAAATATACAGGACGACAACTTCATGTTCAACGCAATAATTGTTGCTTTTTCCCTTAACTATGCCGCTTATTTTGCGGAGATTTTCCGTGGCGGTATCGAATCAATCCCAAAAGGACAATACGAAGCGTCAGCGGCTCTTAGTTTTACAAAAAGACAGACGTTTTTCCACATCATACTGCCACAGGTTGTTAAAAGAGTAGTTCCAGCAAGTTCAAACGAAATTATTACACTTATCAAGGATACATCTCTTGCAAATGTAATTGCATTTGCCGAAATCACGCTCAAAGCAAAACAGCAGATGCAGACATACAGCTCCCTCACTCCCCTTTTCATTGCAGGTCTGTTCTATTTCGTCCTTGCAATGATTCTCACCGTAATATCGGCAGCTATTGAGAAAAAGCTGGATTACTACAAATAAGGAGGGGTAAATTATGTCAATGCTTGAAGTAAGAAATCTTTCAAAAAGCTTCGGAGCAAACGAGGTACTGAAAGATATATCATTCACTGTAAATAAAGGCGAGGTATGGGCAATAATCGGCCCTTCGGGAAGCGGTAAGTCAACCCTTTTACGCTGTATAAATCAGCTTGAAAAGGCAAGCGGCGGCGAAATCAACGTCTGCGGCAAAGAAATGATTATTGCAAGCCATAACGGCAAAATCGTGTATGCTCCTGCAAATGAGCTTCGTGAAATAAGGCTGAATATCGGGCTTGTTTTCCAGAATTTCAACCTTTTCCCCCATATGAATGTACTCCGCAACATCACAGAAGCTCCTGTCCGTGTGCTAAAAAAAGACAGAACAGAGGCTGAAAAAATTGCTATAGAGCTCCTTGAAAAAATGGGACTTGCCGATAAGGCTAAAGCCTATCCCTGCGAATTATCAGGTGGTCAGCAGCAGCGTGTATCAATTGCACGTGCATTGGCTTTACAGCCTGAAATGCTCTTTTTCGACGAGCCTACATCAGCTCTCGATCCCGAGCTTACAGGGGAAATTCTGAAAGTTATCAAGGGACTTGCCGCCGAGGGTATGACAATGGTAATCGTTACCCACGAAATGGCTTTTGCCCGTGACGTTGCCGACCACATCATATTCATGGAGGGTGGAGTTATCGCCGACGAAGGTACACCGGAAGAATTATTCGGCGAGAATGCTTCTGAAAGAACAAAGCAATTCCTCAGCAGATTTAAAAACAACTAAAAAATACCGTACAGGATTTATTTTCCTGTACGGTATCAGTTTAAGAGAATGGAGTGATATTTATGCCACCTGTCGGAGGTCCGAGAAGACAGAGTTTTCTCACGGAGGAGGAAAAGAAAAATCGCCCGAAAGTAACTAAACAATTACTTGTGCGTATTTTTTCCTATCTCAAACCTTACTGGAAACAACTGCTTATTGTACTTATTGCAATTATAATTTCGTCAGTTTTCAATCTTATGCCGTCAGTACTTACGGGTAAGATAATTGACGAGGGACTTATCGGGCGAAGTATGAACAAGCTTATACTTTTCATTGTTCTTTCACTTGCGGTTACCCTTGGTGCTAACCTTATCGGCGTACTTGAAAGCTATATGAATACATGGATTGCACAGCATATAACATATGATATGCGGAACAAGATGTATAAGCATCTGCAAAAAATGTCACAGCGTTTCTTCACTTCAAATAATCAGGGCGATATCATCACTCGTATGACAAGCGATATTGCAGGGGTACAGCAGGTTATAACAGGCACTCTCACAAGTATACTTTCAAATTCAATAACCCTTATCGTTGCTCTTGTTGTAATGTTTCAGCAGAACTGGGTAATGGCTCTTGTCGGAATAGCTGTAATACCGCTGTTCATTATCCCCACACGAAGCGCAGGTAAAACACGTTGGTCAATTACAACGGAATCGCAGGCTTGCAGCGATGAAATCAACGGCATACTCAACGAAACAATGTCCGTAAGCGGTCAGCTTTTAGTCAAGCTTTTCGGCATGGAACAGGTTGAATACAACAAATACGAGGAAGCTAACAAGAGAATGGTAAAGCTTAATATCCGTGAGGGTATGGCAGGACGCTGGTTCCGTGTTGCGTTGAGCACATTTTCAAGCATAGGCCCTATGCTGCTCTATCTTGCTGGCGGTATACTCATGATGAAATATGACAGCGATTTGTCCGTAGGCGATATTACCGTTCTTGTTGCTTTGCTTGGCAGAATGTACGGCCCTGTAAATCAGCTTCTCAATATACAGGTAGACTGGATCCGCTCAATGGCTATGTTCACACGTATCTTTGAATATTACGATATGCCTGTTGAAATTGAATCCCCCGCCGATGCCGTTGTTCCCACTGAACCTGCAAAGGGCGAAGTTAAATTCGAAAATGTAGGATTTTACTACGAAAAGGAACGTCAGATTCTTTCAGATGTCAACTTTACTCTTGAAAGCGGAAAATGCATAGCCGTGGTAGGTCCGTCGGGCTCGGGAAAAAGCACCCTTGTAAATCTTATTCCGAGACTATGGGACGCTACATCGGGAACTGTAACTTTTGACAATATCGATGTACGAAAACTCGATTTATCATATCTCCGTGATAATATCGGTATTGTAAGCCAGGAAACGTATCTTTTCAATGGAACAATCCGTGAAAATCTTCTTTACGCAAAACCCGATGCTACAGAAAGCGAACTGATTGAAGCCTGTAAAAAAGCCAATATATATGACTTTATAGAAAAACAGGAAACAGGACTTGATACCATTGTCGGCAACCGTGGTCTGAAACTTTCAGGCGGTGAAAAACAACGTATATCAATTGCAAGAGTCCTGCTGAAAGACCCTGCTCTTATGATATTTGATGAAGCTACATCAGCACTTGATTCCATTTCAGAGCAGAAAATACAGGACGCAATTGAGCCTCTTATTGAGTCACGAACAAGCATTCTCATCGCTCACAGACTTTCTACTATCCTCAGTGCTGATGAGATACTTGTAATCAACAATGGCATAATTGCGGAACGTGGCACACACGATGAACTCATTACACAGTGCGGTGTATACGCACAGCTTTATGAAACGCAGTTCTGCAAAAAAGAAAGTACCAAGCCCGAAGCCTTTGATTATACCGAGGGTGAGGATTAACAAAAAACCGTACAGGAATAATTTCCTGTACGGTTTTAATTCTTTTACTGAACTGTAGTAATATCGCTTCCGAACCACTCTGTTGAGATTTCACCAAGCTTACCGTCAGATTTCATTTCGCCAAGAATTTTCTGAACTTCATCACGGAGTGCCTGGTCAGCCTTACGGAAACCGATTGCATATTCTTCCTCCTCAAGACCGTCGGGGAGCACCTTGTAATCCTTGCCTGCTGATGTGATTTCGTAGTTTGCTACGATAGAATCAAGAAATACAGCGTCAACAAGTCCGAGCTCCATCTGCTGGAGAGCCTCGATATTTGTAGCCATAGCCTGCTCTGTAATTGTAGAGCCGATTTCAGATGCCATGAGAATTTCTTCTGCTGTAGAGCCGTTCTGTACGCCGATAATCTTATCGCTGAGGTCAGCCATGGATGTAACATCGCTGCTTGCAGGAACAACAAATACCATTGCATTCTTCATGTAAGGCTCTGAAAGATTCATTTCCTCTGCACGGCTGGGATTGATTGACATACCGTTCCAGATACAGTCAATTCTGCCTGCGTTAAGGTCCTGTTCCTTTGTTTCCCAGTTGATGCCCTCTTTAACAAGTTCAACGCCCATTCTTGCACATACTTCCTCTGCTACATCGATGTCAAATCCAACGATTTCATCATTTTCATCTGTGTAGCCCATGGGTTTGAATGTAGCGTCAAGACCAAGGATAAGCTTTCCGCTGTCAAGAACCTTCTGGAGTGACTGGTCAGCGTCAGCAGCTTCTGTTGTTTCTGCCTCTGCTTCTGTTGCTTCTTCTGTAGGAGCTTCTGTTTCAGCAATGCTTTCGCTTGAAGAATCAGACTCGGGTGCAGATGAACTCTCTGTACCGTTACATCCTGTAAATGAAAGCATGGAAGCAGCTGCGATAGCTGTTAAAATACGTGTGAATGTTGACTTTTTCATAATAAATCTCCTTTAATTTCAGCCGTTTGGCTTTAGTCATACATTATAATAACACACAATCAGAATAAAGTAAAGACATACTAATCAATTTTTGTTATATTGTCAAAATTACTTGACAAACGAATAAATCTATTGTACAATTAAATAGTGAGAATTAAGCTCACAGAGAAAAATATAAGTTATGAGAGGAAAATCATTATGAACAATTTCCAATTTTACAGCCCCACAGAATTCGTATTCGGTAAAGAAACAGAAAACGAATGTGGAAAATATGTAAAAAAACACGGCGGCACAAAGGTGCTTATCCATTACGGTTCAGGTTCAGTTGTACGCTCGGGACTTCTTGAACGTGTAAAAAAATCCCTTGAAGCTGAAAATATCCCCTACGTTGAGCTCGGTGGAGTTCAGCCTAATCCCCGTGATACAAAGATTTACGAGGGCATTGAGTTATGCCGCAAGGAAAATGTAGATTTCATTCTTTCAGTCGGTGGCGGCTCATGTATCGATTCCTCAAAGGGTATCGCTCTCGGCGTGCCTTATGACGGCGATTTCTGGGATTTCTACGGCACAGGAAAGCCCGTTGAAAAGGCTCTCCCCATTGGAACTATTCTCACAATTGCCGCAGCAGGCAGTGAGGGTTCAGGTGCTTCTGTTGTTACCAAAGAGGAAGGAATGTTAAAGAGAGATACAGGCTCCGACTTACTCCGCCCGAAATTTTCAATCCTCAACCCACAGCTTACCTGCACACTTCCTGCATATCAGACAGCTTGCGGTGCTACAGATATTATGGCTCATGTTTTTGAGCGTTATTTCACAAACACAAAAGAAGTTGAAATTACAGACAGACTCTGCGAAGCTGTACTCCTTACAATGGTTAAGGAAGTGCCCAGAGTTATCGCTGACCCTAACAATTACGAAGCAAGAGCTAATATTATGTGGGCAGGAATGGTTGCTCATAATGACATTGTCGGCGTAGGAAGATCACAGGACTGGAACAGCCACAATATCGAACACGAGCTTTCAGGTCTTTACGACGTTGCACACGGTGCAGGTCTTGCTGTTGTAATGCCTGCGTGGATGGATTTTGTAATGAATCACGATATAATGAGATTTGCACAGATGGCTGTAAGAGTATGGGGATGTGAGATGAATTTTGAAAATCCCGAAGCAACTGCAAAGGCAGGTATCAGGGAGTTCAGAAAGTTCCTCCGCAGTATCGGTATGCCCATTAACTTTGCTGAACTTGGTGCGAAGGCTGAAGATATTCCTGTTCTCGTTGAAAAGCACGGTCTGGGTGACGGCAAAACAGGAGGATTTGTTCAGCTTTCAGCTGCTGATGTTGCTGAAATTCTCAATATTGCTGTAAAGGCAGAGATATAATCTATTAAAATCAAGGCAACAGGGGACGTTCTGCAAGTGAGAGCGTCCCCTTAATCCGCATATTTTAATTTTTTGATAATTTCACAGGAGTTCAGATTAAACATCGTTTTTATAATGTACTTTTATGAATTTTTTGACAATTTCATTTGTTAAAACAAAAAAATATGTATTATTTTCAGAAAAAGGCTTGACTTTTATATTTGAAAGTGGTATAATTAATAGCGTTGAATGAGCAGTTCAATAATCCCCGTAAGTCTGGGTGTGGCGCAGCTGGTAGCGCGCTACCTTGGGGTGGTAGAGGCCGTGGGTTCAAGTCCCGTCACTCAGACCATTAAAAGCACGCATAAAGCGTGCTTTTTTGTTATGCTGAATAAATTGAGAGTCCTATTCTCATTTTATTCGGCGTTTTTTACTTTTGCACGAAATATGTCTGCGTATTTCCGTCATTTTAAACAGAAATCCCGCAATATACAGCCGTATACATGCGGAATTTCTGTGCAATTCAACGAAAAAAACATCTTTGCACCTTTTGCACAAATCCCACGTGATTTTCCTCTTGATTTCGGCAGAAATATCTGTTATAATCAATGTAAGGGCAATGCAAAAAATAAAACCGCATTGCGAGAGGAGAAATTAATTATGGAATTAAGAAAGCGATTTGCGTCAATGGCTCTTGCCATGACAGTAACAGCGGCGGCGTTCCCTATGGGAGCACCGATTGCAAAGGCTGCCGATTCGCAGCTTTTTATCAATGAAGTGTGTACACAGAACAAGTCCTGTCTTTCTGACGGATACGGCTTGTATTCCGACTGGATTGAATTGTACAACAGCGGAACGGATTCAATCGACTTGTCCGGCTATGGATTATCCGATAAAACCAATGAGCCTTTACAGTGGATTTTCCCTGCCGGTACAGTTATAGACGGTGGAGAGCATATGGTTGTATTTGCTTCAAATCAAGAGTCAACCGGCTCGGAGCTTCATACAAACTTCGCATTAAGCAAAAACGGCGAAACAATTGTTTTAAGCAACCCCAATGGCAGTATCATTCAGCAGATTGAAGTTCCCACACTGGCAGAGGATTACTCCTATGGACGCACACCCGACGGAAGTGACGTGTTTGAAATAATGAACGCAACACCTGCGGCTGTCAATAAAATTGTGGCATCTGCACCTGTCTTTTCAGCTGGTTCAGGATTTTACGGAACTGATTTTTCCCTTACTCTTTCCGTATCGGACAATTCTGAAATATATTATACCACAGACGGCACAAATCCCATTACTTCAAATACAGCACAGAAGTATAGTTCAGCCATTACTGTAAAGGACAGAACAAATGAGCCGAATATATACAGTCAATATGAAGAAAACGAAAGTTCTGCCACATCCGTTTCAAGAGGTACAGGCTATAAAAAGCCTCCATTCAACGTAGATAAGGCAACTGTAGTCCGTGCTGCAGCAAAGAACAGCGACGGCACCTTCAGTAATGTTATAAGTCAGACATATTTCATTACATCGGGAAATCTTTCACAATACAAGAACATGACTGTTGTTTCACTTGTTACCGATCCAGAAAACCTTTTTGACCCCGATAAGGGAATTTATGTAACAGGAAATCAGTATCTCGACTGGCGTAACAGTGGAAATTTTGATTACAACAAAAGCCCCTGGGATACAGATAATATTTCCAATTTCTTCTCAAAGGGCAGAGAGTGGGAGCGTGAGGCTACTCTTACATTTATAAAGAACGGAAATACTGTAGTTGAGCAGAATATGGGCATACGCATAAAAGGTGCATCAACGAGAAATACTCCACAGAAAAGCTTCAATCTTTACGCAAGAAGCGAATACGGTGCTTCAAAGATAAATTACCCGATTATTGAAAATAACTACGATATTGAGGGTAATCTCATTGACAAATACGATTCTGTCTGCCTCCGTTCAGTCAGCGATGAAGCACGTCTCCGTGACGGCTTTGCACAGAAACTTGTATACGACAGGGAAAAGATTACAAATCAGGATATGGAATCCTGCGTTGTATTCCTCAACGGCGAATACTGGGGACTTTATGAAATGACAGAAAAATTCTCCGATTATTTCATTGAATCAAATTACGGCATACAGAAAGAAAATGTAGGAATGATAAAGAACGGCGTGCTTGAAGAAGGCGACGATTATCTCCTTGATGAATATAATGATTTTATGTATGACTATGCAAAAAGGGATATGACAAATGCCGCAAATTATCAGGCTGTATGCGACTTTATCGACATAGACAGCTTTATTGAGCATTATGCCGCAGGACTTTACCTCGGCACATATGACTGGCCGAATTATAACTACGGCGTATGGAAAAATACAGGAGCTGCCATTGAGGGAAATTCCTACAGCGACGGAAAATGGCGATTTATCTCCTTTGACTATGACTACACAATGGGTGCAACATATGGCGATTTCGGCGGAGTTGAGGGCTATGCCTATGACAGCTTCCGACATATGGACAATTCAAAAAAGTATGCACCCACAAATCTTTTCATTAATCTGTTGAAAAATAAGGAATTCAGCAATAAATTTGCCAATGTCTACTGCGATTATGCCAACGAGGTGCTTACAGCTGAAAAAGGAAATGCAATGGCTGATTACTACTTACAGAACTACACTGAAAAAGTTTCCAACAGCATACTCCGCTGGTGGGGATTCTACGGTGGCTCTAAAGAAAGCAACCTTTCCTACAACAGACAGCAGTACACAGAGAAGAATATCCCCGGTATAAAGCAGTTTTTCAGAGAGAGAGCTTCATACACCCTTGAGGATATGAAAAATTACCTCGGACTTGGCGGAAATTTACAGACGATTACCCTGAAAACCAACGGCGGCGGAAAAATTATGATAAACTCCATTACTCCCGATATATCAAACGGCAGTTGGAGCGGCAGATACTATTCCGATGTTCCCGTTACTCTTACAGCTATTCCTGACGATAACGCTTCGTTTACAGGTTGGGGCGGCGATGCTTCGGGTACTGATACTACAATTACAGTCACCCTTTCAAAGGCAACGAGCATAACGGCTGATTTCGGCGAAAAGAAAGAAATAAAAGGTGATGTCAACAAGGACGGCAGCTTCACTGTAGCTGACCTTGTAATGCTTGAAAAATGGCTTCTCGGTTCGGGAAATATTACCGACTGGAAAGCTGGTGATTTTTACTCTGACAACGTCCTTGATGTTTATGATATGTGCCTTATGAGAGAAGAAATTATTAAATAGTATTTATAGCGGTACTGTGTGGAAAGCGGTACCGCTTTTTTTGGTAGGAAGCAGGTTCCGTCTGAATATTGCTCCCTCAACTAAACCTTGCCATCAAATACTCGGCAGAAAGAAAATTTCTCTAGCTCAGAAAAACTTAAATGCGACAGCGTTACTGCGTTTTTCTTCCTTGATAAATTTCCTTTCTGCTTTCGTCTTTTTGGTAAGGTATAATTGGCGGAGCTATACAATCCGGGCGTTAATTGCCCTTTTTATAAGGAAATATGCCGAAAAATGCGATAAAATTTTGGGTATTCCGTATATTGACATATTAATATACGGGGGGGTATAATTAGTATAAGGAGAAGTGTATACATTTTCCTTATTGAGAATAAAAAATACAAATGGAGGGAATTATTATGAAGAAAAAGCTAATGGCATTAGTTCTCGGAGCAGTTATTTCACTGCAAGGCATATGTTCGGGCGGAATTGTCATAAATGCCGAGGATAGCAGCGTTTCTTCGGTTGACAGGGTAGTTCAGATTGAATATGATGAGTTTGTAAGACCTATTAAAGTTGAACTTTATCAGGGCGAAAAGATACAGCTTGATTTAGGAGATATTCCCGAGGGTTATGATACGGAAAATATCAATTATAAACCCTACGATAATAAAGTAGTTATTTCAGATGACGGTGTAATGGTGGGCTACGACATAGGCGAAGATGAAGTATCTATCTCCGTGGATCATAAAACTGAATATACACAATTATTATATAAACTTTCGGTAAACGTTTTGCCGGATGATTCGATTTCTGATAAAAACCGTGCAGAGATTGAAAGATTGAACGGTTTAGGAAATAATGACTATCGCCGCAGAAAAATGGAACTTATTGGCGTAGCTGATGAAAACGCTCCAAGGCTTACAATGGAAAAAGTACATGAGTTTATTGACAGCAGTGAGAGTTATGATGAAATACTAAATAGAATCAATAACTATGTGGGATATCCCGATGATGTTCAAAGAGGACCTTTAAGCTATGCTTATTGGTTTGACGAAAAAGGAAATGAATCAATATCTTTCATTGACGGTTCTGTACGTGAATCTATCGTATATACTAAAATTGCTGATGACGGTACTGTTATCGGTACACAGGATTTGTACCCTGAAAAATCGGAGTTTTTGGAAAATGGCGTAGATAGAAATCATGATTATATGCAGTATAATCAGATAAACCCAGTAGTTGACGGTGTGCTTTATATTGAGGATTTTTCATTTTATGATGAGCCTATGCAGGTTGAACTTTATGAGGGTGAACAGATACATCTGAAATTTTCCGATAAAATTGAATTGAACGATAAACAGCATATCAGATTTTCTTCCACAAAATATGTTGCGGCTGTAACGCAGGATTTAAGATTAATAGGCGGTGATATAGGTGAAGAAGTGATTTCAATTTATTTTGGGGACGGATGGGTTAATTTGAAAGTAACCGTCAAGCAGAATGATGAGATTTCAGCTGAAAACCGTGCGGAAATTTACCGTCTCAACGAAATAAGCTCCGAAGGCGATTATTATATCCGCAGAAAAATGGAACTTCGTGGTGTTATAGCAGAGGACGCTCCAAGACTTAATATGGAAAAAGTGGAGGAATTTATAAATTCATCTGAAAGCTTTGAGGAGATAGTCAGAAAATGTGACGAATATCACGGTTTTGCGGATTTATACCCTTACGGCAGTTCTGATACAAGGGGTTATTACTGGTTTGACGAAAAAGGAAATGAACAGATATGCTATAGAGTTGAAGAAGGACAAATTTTCTACGTAAAGATTGACGACAACGGCACGCTTGTCGGATATCAGGAGTTATATCCCGAAAAAGGCGAATATCTGGAAAGCAACGACATCAAAAACAAAGATTACTACTATATGTGCTATAATCAGAAATATGGTAAAATAGAGGTAAATCTTTTAAATACACATACAGGTGAGCCATTTACAGAAATCAATGGAAAATTCCAGCTTATTGCAAAGCCTCTTGAGGGCGATGGCGAGAATTTTGTATATAAAGAATGGTGGACAACATATAACGGCACGACAACTTTATACCAGTTGCCAAAGGACTATTCTTACAGGATTGTATACAATGAGGAATATCAGACTGATGAAAATGGCATAGTGTATAAATACGAAGTTGCCAATGATAATGGCTACAAGCTTTCAATCAATGAAGAAATAAGCGTTAATTTGTCTATGAGAAAACAATTTGCCCCCGACCAGCCCAATGCAATTGCAGGCGATATCAATTTAGACGGCGTATTTGGTATTGCTGACGTTACAGTATTTCAGAAGTGGCTTTTAGGCGGCAGCTTTTATGGTTCGGATATTGAAATTGAATACTGTAAGAGTGCGGATTTATGTGCTGACGGTAAGCTTGATGTATTCGACTTCTGTCTTATGAAAGGAAAGCTTCTTGAAAAAGGAGAAGCCGCTGAACTTCCCACACTTGAAGAAATAAGCCAGATGAGCAATGAAGAAGCAATGGAGCTTTTAAGCAAGTATACATTCCAGGAAATCTGGTGTATATGGGGAGAATTAGACTGGGGCTTTTCAGGACTGTACGGCGGTGGCTGGATAATTGGTGATAAGGAGATATCATTGGTATTTGAATATTATTCTCAAAGGCTTGAATCTGTGCGGATAGAAACCATAAAAACTGTATAACACAAGTAATATTCCGCGATTTTAGACCGAATATAGGCACGTAATAAACACTTGTTATATTACTACCAAAACTATGTAAAAAAATCACACCGCACTGATAATACGTGCGGTGTGATTTATATTTCTAGATCATTATGTTAAATTAAAAAAATATTTCCAAACCTATTGACAAACCATTATAATTCTGTTATAATATTATTGTTGCTTGCGACGGTAACATTTAGGGGTATAGCTCAGTTGGTAGAGCAGCGGTCTCCAAAACCGCGTGCCGAGGGTTCAAGTCCTTCTGCCCCTGCCATCTACCTGATCCAATTTGGATCATCATATGAAAAAGCCCGAAATTTCGGGTTTTTTTGCGTATTAGGACTTAAAAAATTATGGTTGAAACCATGGATCACCTAAGGCCGTTTGAGGGACTTGAACGGGCGTGTTTTGATTTTCAAGAGATTTGAGAGCAGATTTGGAAGAAAAATTCCGAAGTCTGCTCTTTTTTAATGCAAAAATCTTTCACAAAGTTTCTGACGGTTTCTTGTTTGTTATGCCGAATTGATTGAGAAGTAAACTCTCGATTGGTTCGGCATTATTTGTTCCCTCTATACTATTAAAAAGAAAGCGAGATGATGCCTATGAAAAAAATCACATTCAATGCTCCGCTGAATCACAAGGCTCATAACTATAAGCCGATGCAGATTGAAGTGGAGAAGGTTATTCCCCTCTACGGTAAGAGGTTTGAGCAGATGAGAGATCACCCCCTTGAAGATGCTCCCGAAATCATCGAGAACAAAGAACTGATGTATATGGAGGGAGGCACTGCCCACTGTATTCTCTTCCTCAATGCCAACGGCAATGACGGACTCCTCGTTGAAGCCGAGGGTTCAGATTACGCTCGGAAGTCGGAATTCATCTCCAACGCAAGAGCAATCATTGAGGCGAATGACATTACTGCCGGAGAACGTCAGCTCCATGCAGAGCTGAAAGCAATGGCTGATCGCATTGCAGAGCTTGCTCACACTGGCCAAACACACTTCACCTTTGAGGAAACGCTCGGCGACGGCAATTTGAAAGCCATGATGATTCAGGCTGTGGGTGAAATGCTCGACAGGCGTGATGACCTCGCAGAGGTTCAAGAGCATGACCTCGGAATCGCAGGACAGGCAGATTTCAAGGTAATTGCAAAGCCGACACAGGAAATGAAGCTCTATTGTCCCCTTGAAATTCAAGCTGAACCGCAGATCTATGAAACGGATTGGGATGCACCATATGAAGATGATCTTGAGGTGATCCCCTCAAGCTGTGCCTGCGGGTGTGAGGATGAAATCAATGCTGCGATTCATAAATACTCCGAACCGAATGAAAAGTACCGTGGTCTGATGATT
>JAZRCW010000084.1:0-2897 GCA_045659945.1 Ruminococcus sp.
AACAGACGGCTTTGCATTCATCGCAGTCGGCAGACCCGAAAGTGCAGGCTGTTACTGCAAAATCAACACCTATCTCAAAGAGGTGATCAGCATTCTCTCAAACGAATTTGACTACGTTGTTATTGACGGCGAGGCAGGCATTGAGCAGATTAACCGCCGTGTTATGGAAAAGGTTACTCATCTTTTGCTTATTACGGATGCAAGCAAAAAAGGTACACAGGTTATTTCAACAATCAAGAGTGTTGCCGACGTGCTTGTGATGTACAAAAAAATCGGTGCAATTGTAAACCGCATTCCTGACGAAAGCGTTATTCCTCATATTGATACAAACGGCATACCTGTTTTGTCATACATTCCTACCGATTCAAATCTTGCGATTTACGATATTGAAGGTAAAAACATAACAAAGTTACCTGACGATTCAAATGTTGTTGAAGGAGCTAAAAAGGCTCTTGTTGAAATGGAGATTTTAAAGTGAGAGATTTAAAACATCTTTATGAATTCGAAAACCTGCTTCAGGAGGCAAACAATGCCCTTGTACAGCAAGCAAAAAATGAAGGCGGAATTGCACTCGGCTACACTTGCTACCACATTCCCGAGGTTTTGCTCAACTGTGGAAATTGCTTTTCCGTAAGGCTCCGTGCGCCACGCACAGGCTCAATGGATATTGCAACTTATTATATGAGCAATTTTCTTTGTGGCTATTCAAAGGCTATACTTGAAAGAGCGATTGAGGGCGGATACAATTTTCTCAATGCACTTCTTGCAAGCGAAACCTGTTCTGAAATGAACAGAGCTGCCGAGCATTTTGAGCTGCTCAATCTTGTTGAAAATGATAAGTTCTTTTTGACTTTTCTTGATATGCCATTCAAAATTGCCGACCATACGGTAAAGCATTATGTTACACAGACAAGGAACAAAATTCTTAACAAAATGTCTGAGGTTTACGGCGTTGACACTTCCGATGAAGCGCTGTTAAAGGCTGTTGAAGAGCATAATGAAGTGTGCCGAATTATGAAAGAAATCGGCGAATACCGCAAAGAGGATAATCCGAGAATAACAGGCTACGAATATCATATACTCAGTCTTATTACATACTGTTGCCCCAAGGCACTCATTTTGCCTAAACTGCGTGAAACCGCTGAAGAGTTAAAAACACGCGAGCCTGATGCAAAGAAGAATTTCAGAGCTAAAATTGTTGTTGTCGGCTCTGAAATGGATGACCCCGAATTCACCGCGCTTATTGAGGATAGCGGTGCACTTGTAGTAGCTGACAGATACTGCTTCGGCACTATGCCCGGCAGAGAAGAAATAACAATAAATCCGGACGAGGATGTGCTCACACAGATTTGTATGCACTATCTCAAAACAAGTCAGTGCCCGAGATATATGAGCCACGAAAAAGTTCAGGAACGCCGAGATTATGTAAAGCAACTTGTTGACGAATACCACGCAGACGGTGTTATGTATGAACAGCTTAAATTCTGCGAATACTGGGGCTACGAAAGGGCGCTTGCTTCCTACGTAATGAGCAACGATTACGGTGTACCTACAGCTGCAGTTGACAGACAGTATACCGCATCCGCGTCGGGCCAGCTCCGCACTCGAGTTCAGGCTTTTGTTGAAAGCCTTGAAATCAAAAAAATTCAGAAGGAAAGGCAGGCGAAGAACAATGGCTGACCTCGGAAATCTTTATTCTGAAGATCGCAAAGCTGTTCTTAAGCACAGAGAATGGCGTGGCTTTAAAGACACGATGTATGACTATTACCGATGGCTTGTAACTTGGAAAGATATGATAGTAATGGTGCTCAAAGCACCGATTTCAACGGTAAAGGGTTTGTGGAAATACCGTTGGATGGCGTCTTACCTTTCAACGCCTTCGTTTATTGACAGACATACCGCAGGCTTAAGAGGCATACACCTTCGCATTGTTCACCTGCACTTCAATATGATAGTTAAGCACGCAACGGGACTTATCAACACATCTTTTGTTGCAGATGAAAAAATCAACCCCAAAAACAAACTTTCAAAGAAAATAGTTCTTACGGATGAAATTATTCCGAATGAGATTTTCTCGGGATTCCCGAATCTCAAGGTTGTTCCGTTACAGACAATTCCTATTTTCCTTACGTCAATGGTTGATCAGCAGATAACTCCGCCTTACCTTGAAGTTACTGAAAGCTTTGGTGTACCTGCCGATGTTTGTCCTCTCCCCAGTGCTGAGGCTGGCGTTGCGATTGATGATGATTACCCGAAAATGGGCTGCTGTATGGTTGCAACAAATATGCCGTGTGACGGTTCAGTTATGAACTCAACTTTCCTTGACAGAAGGCTTAATCTTCCCGTTCACCTTTTCAACATTCCGCTTCGCTATAATGATGAGGATGTGCAGGAATATGCTGTTGAAGAAGTCAAGGAGCTTATTAAGTTTATTGAAAAGCAGACGGGCGAAAAGTTTGACTGGGACGTATTCTTCAAAGCACTTGAAACATCCAATAAACAGCTTGAATATGAGCTTGAAAAATGGGATATAAACAAAACAAAATATCCGCAGATGACGGGAGCTGCTTTCTGGCTTTACAGAATCTATTACTTCAATCTTTCAGGCGGTGTTGATAAACGCTTCCTCAAGGTTGACAAAAAGGTCAATAAGCTTATGCTTAAAGGCTATGAAAAGAAAGAAGCTGTTTCAAAAGAAATGCGCCACCGTGCGGTTGTATGGAGCTGTCCTGCAAACTATTACACAAGCTTTGCGAACTGGCTTGAAAACTGCTGGGGCATGAACGTCGTTATGGATATGGAGACGATGATTTCTTATATCAAGTATGACACAAACGACAAAGAGCAAGCGCTCAAAGGCGTTGCCAAAACATATAAGTCGGAGGCCAAGCGGTCTT
>JAZRCW010000085.1:0-64007 GCA_045659945.1 Ruminococcus sp.
TTTCCGCTCTGAACAGGGAGCAAAAGATTTTCTTACACTAAAATCGCTTACTTCCACCGCTGCCAAAATGGGTATTACCGCTTTTGATGCTTTGTTTTCTCTTTTTCTTGGGCAGTTTGCTTTGGGGACTGAATAGTTACCAATATTTTTGAAAATGTGTTGTATTTTTGATATTTATATGATATAATAAAAATTGTTCTATTTGTTTTGGAGTTCTGGAGGCGAAATAATGAAAAAAAGAAAACTATTCTGCGAAATCTCACCATTATGCTATAAAATATCACACAAAAAAGAATGTCTTTTGCACGATGTAAAGGATATAATGAAAAATGAAAAAATATCAATAGAAAAAAATACAGTTCCTCTGCCTGTAGTTCTGAAAAATCATAGTTCAAAAATGCTTCGTAATCTTTGCGGCGTTGATATGCAGTTACAGGAAAACAAAAAAACAAATCTTCGTATTGCAGGAAGAAAAATCAATGGAATTGTGATAAATCCAGGAGAAACTTTTTCGTTCTGGAAACTTGTTGGTGAGCCAAACAAGAAAAATGGATATCTCGATGGACTTGTTATTCAAGGCGGAAAAGTTACAAGTGGAGTCGGCGGTGGATTATGTCAGCTTGCTAATCTTATTCACTGGATGATATTGAACAGCCCTCTCGAAGTAACAGAAATGCATCATCACAGCGACGCACTTTTTCCCGATAATGGCAGGCGTGTTCCTTTCGGTACAGGCACAAGTGTTTCTTATAAAGATCAGGATTACAGGTTTAAAAACACAACGAAAAATCCTGTTCAGCTGATGATATGGCAGGATGACAACGAGCTTTTCGGTGAACTTCGTTCCACGGAGTCGCTGCCATACACCTATCGCATTATTGAAGAAAATAATGGTTTTGTGGAAGAAGACGGAATTTTTTATCGTGTCAGTCAGGTTTACAGAATTACTTTTGATAGGGAAAAAAGAATTGTTCATCGGGATATTGTCCTTAATAATCATTCAAGGGTTCTATATGATTATTCACTGATTCCTGAAGAACAGATTATCACTCCAGGTTTACGCAGGCTTACATATAAGGGGGACTTTTAGAAGTGCCCGTATGATACTATTTCGACAAACAGAAATGAGGATATGCAAAACGCATATCCTCATTTTTTGCCTATACCTTTCCAAAAACAGCAGTTACGAACATATCTCCGTTTTTGATTTCAGCAAAAGCTTCCCCGTTCATTTTACGCATAAGCTGGCGGCAGATGTACAAGCCGAGTCCGCTGCCCTTGATATTTTCAGAATTTTCACCACGCCAGAAGCTGTCGAAAATATGCGGTAAATCCGTATCGGGGAGGGTACAGCCGCTATTTCGCACAGTAACGAGAATACAGCCATCCTCCTCGCAAAAGCTTACAGATATACTTTTGCCGTCACCATATTTCACGGCATTTTCAATTATATTCTGAATAACCTCGATACTTCTGTCTAAATCGCCGTTTAAAAGGCAGTTATCATATTCCCCAACAGAAAAAGCAGTCTTTATAAGTGAAAGCTTTTCCGTGTAATATTGACTGATTTTCGTTACGAGTTCCGATAGATAAAATTCACCCATAGTTATGTCAAAGCTGAGGAAATCCTCCCTTGAAGCGGTGATAATCTGCGATACATAGCCTTCAATTTCATCAGCCTTTGCATTAATGTTTTCCGCTATTTCATGCTGTTTTTCCTTATCAGCATAGAGCCCTTTCGATAATGCTTTGGAATAAAGCTTAATTGCTGACAATGGTGTTTTTATATCGTGGGAGAGAGAAAGCAGAAGCATTTTTCTGTCCCTTTGCAGGTCAAGTTCACGTTCTTTCTGCTGTTCAATATTTTCACGAAGCATATCAACGCCCCAGATGAAACGCCCGAAAAATCGGTTTTTCATTTCCTTTACGGGAGATGTGAGGTTTCCCTTTGAAAGTTCATATGGCACATTACTTAACTGCTCGAATGGATTGAGAATTTTTCGTCGCAGATAGATCATAACGGCAAGAATTATAATTGTCATTATACCGAGAAATATGTTTACGGTAACAATAAACCGGGTTATTTCCGACTCTCCCTGCGTGTTGTATTCAAAGCGGTAAAGCTCTCCGTTGACTTTATGTATGACGTAATCGCTGTCGGTATTGTAAAAATCATCGCCGCATTTAACAAGATCCGTAACATAGTTGCAAGTCGAAATATCAGGAGTTTTTCCCTGTTCCATATCGTAGACAATGCGGCTGATTTCCACTTTGTATGGTCTGCCGCTTTCTCTGTCGGCGGTTATGAGAATATAATTTGCAATGGCAAAAATTATTATTATAATGGCGATTACAGCGTAAAAAATTTTTTTAAATGCTTTCATATTTATAGCCAACTCCCCACACTGTCAGGATATGCTTTGGTTTTTTCGTATCATCCTCAATTTTCTCACGCAGCCATTTGATATGCACTGTCAGCGTCTGCTGTTCAGAAAAGCTGTCGCTGCCCCATATCTGATTGAAAAGATACTCCTTGCTCAAGGATTTTCCTTTATTTTCCATAAGAAGCAGAAGTAGGTCAAATTCCTTTGCGGTCATATCGATTGGTGTGCCATTTTTATAGACAGTTCGTGTTATTTTATTGATTTTCAAATCCCCGTCAATAAGCTCATCAACAGCATATCTACGCTTAAAGATTCCGTCGATTTTGGCAAGCATAATGTCAATATCGTATGGCTTTTCAATGTAGTCATCAGCACCGAGAACGAGCCCGTTAAGCTTATCCTCTTTGCCTGTTCTTGCACTCACAATAAGTATAGGAGTATTGCTCTCCTCACGGATTTTTTTGCACACAGCAAAGCCGTCCATTCCTGGGAGCATTACATCAAGCACAACAAGCCTTGCACCGTATTTTTCATACAGCGACAAGGCTTTTTCGCCTGTTTCCGCAACGGATACAGTGTAATTTTCACCACGAAGAAAATCGCACAGTAATCCGGCAAGTTCTTTCTCATCCTCAACAATTAAAATATCAGTCATTTATATCATTCCAATCCTGTATAGGCGGATATTATCCGCCTATACAAATGTATTACCAACCCAATTCCAACAGCCAGTTATTCAGCGTACGTTCACGCTCTCTTAACTGGGAGTCGTTTTCGTATCTATTTAAATTATACTCTCCTTTTATGTTCCCGTCAACTATATACAGAATTCTTGTGCATTTTGCCGCAACTTTTACGTCGTGAGTTACCAGCATTATGGTAGTTCCGTCGTTATTCAGTTTTGTCAGTTCTTTCATAACTTCATCAGAAGATGTTCTGTTCAGTGCACCTGTAGGCTCATCGGCAAAAATCATCTTGGGATTGTTAATCATACTGCGACAGATGCAGGCTCTCTGTAGCTGTCCGCCCGATACTTCGTTTATGTCATTATCGGCAATTTCAATTATATCAAGCTTACGCATAAGCTGATGTGCCTGCTCCACGATTTCCTTGCGGCTTTTGTTATTCTTTTTTGATTGGAGAACAGGAAGAATTATATTGTCAAGCACCGTGAGATTTTTCAGCATATACATCTGCTGGAAAATAAATCCCATTTCGTCAAGTCTCAATTCAGCCAGTTCCTTTGAATTCATTTTGCTTATATCCTTGCCCGAAAAAAACACTGTACCCGATGTGAGAGAATCCATACCAGAAACTGTGTAAAGCAGGGTAGATTTACCAGAGCCTGAGGGACCCATTACAGCCACCATTTCTCCCTCGCTGATTGAAAAATTAACATTTTTCAGAACATTGTTCTGACGCTTGTTGACGATATATGTTTTGCAAATGTCTTTTACTTCTAAAATATTCATAACTTAATCCTTTCTTATTCAATGCCTGAAACATCAGAGGCTTTGATTTTTCTTGTATAAAGAGATGTGAAATATGCGCTTATTGTTGTGACTGCAAGTATAATAACAGGGAAAATCAGCCACATTTCAAGGGGATTTGTAGCATAATCAACTGCAAGCTCCATACCCATCATCTTGAAAACAGGGTCAATGCAGAGGTGAGTAAGAGGCATCGCAAAAATTTCGCCTATAATGATTGCAATAATTCCTACAAATGAGAATCTTAATGTATGGTACGCATAAATTTTACTGTTTTTTATGCCTACAGCTTTCATAAGAGCAATTTCGCCCTGTTCCTTTGCGATAAATGAGCGTTCCATAAGTACAGTTATAAGGGCGGTTAAAATAATTGTAAGGACGGAGAACATAAGCTTTATAGCGTTGAGAGGCTCTGCAACAGCTGTTGTTTCTTCAACAAATTCATCCCCCGTGTCGAACTCCTTATATTGCGGATAGAGCGTTTTTATTTCATCAATGCGGCGGCTGATTTCCTTATCATCCGGGTTATCTGTAAATTTAATCTGCAAATACATAGCACCTGCAACCTGTAAGTAGTTCATTTCCTTGTCTGAATATAGTCTAATCTGCTCACCCTGATTTGCCATTGTCTGATAAATTGCAGTTATGAGATAGTCGGCTTTACCTTCCATTGTTTCAATTTTTATAGTATCGCCTATATGTGCGTCTATATTATCAGCAACAGCTTTTGTAATTGCAATTTCGTAATCATTCTGCGGCGGTGTTCCCTCCATATATTCGTACATATCCATTGTTGTGCCTATGCCTTGAATAGTAAAAATCTGGCTTTTAATCTTTCCGTGCTCCACAGGGAGATTCATCTGAAATTCCATTTTACATTCCGCAGGCATACCGTTTTCGGCAAGAGTTTTTTCTAATTCATTGAGTTTCTCTTCACATTTCTCCTGTCCGTTTTCTGTCATATATCCAAACAATTCTTCACTATTGTTTACAAATAAATCAAAATCAGAAACTGAAAAGCACTTCAGCAAAGTATCACTTTTGAGCGTTTTTACCGTTGTCGAAAGTATAAGCAAAAGTGACAGGCATAAAACAAAAGTAAGAGAAATAATACCAAATCTTTTAGGACTGCTTATTATATCATTAATTGCAAGAAATGGTGTTGTATTCAGCTTTGATTTGCCCAAACTCATAAGGCTCTTTTTGCGAAATCTTTCGCCTGTCTGACCGTTGCGGATAGCGTCAATAGGCGATAATTTTTTCACCTTACCAGTACAGCCGTAGCAGAACAATACAATTACTGCTATAACAAGGACAGAGCAAATTATATTTGTCACAAGTTTATTCTGATTATCAATTATAATTGATTTGGCTGAAACTTTCATAAGCATACCGCCAAAAGGGAAACTGAAAACGAGACCAATTACAGCTCCGATAACAGAAAGCACTGTATATTTCACAAGATAAAGTCCACGTATTTTCATATTTCCTAAACCGATAGCTTTCATAACGCCGATTTCACGGAATTCCTCTGATATTGTAAAAGTAATTGTGAAACGGAGTACAACAAAAGCAACTGCAATAAGAATAACGCTGACTACAAGAAGTATTCCTGTTACAATCATATCAAAGACATAAGAAAAAGTCAGCAGTTTTCTGTCACCACGAAATACAAATTTTGATGTAGCGTCAGACAATTCTTCAACAGTTTTATTTACATCTTTCGTATTGATGTAGTAAAGCACACCGCCAATGCTGTCTTTTATACTTTCATTTGAATTAAAAACTTCAAAATCTTCGGAATTAACAATATATCTTATTGAACCCATCATTTGTGTGCCTAATACAGCGTCCTTGATACTTCCTGCATAAGTTAAATCACAGCTTATCCCCTCATATTCAAAGGTAATCTTATCACCGATTTCAATGTCAGTATTGTCCTCAACAATAGAAGTCATATACACTTTTCCTTTTGGAACACTTTTCAGAATACTGTTGTCCTCAAGGAAATAATTCATAGCCATATCGCTGTCACTCTGTAAAATACGTGTGCCGCCTCCGCCTGATAAAGCTTTGTTGTCTTTGATTATAGAAGAATCCGGCAAATAAAATATATCCTCTGTTTTAAAGCTTGTTATGCTTTCAGCATTATTAATAACATCGTATGGATCTTCACCAGTTCCCTTATTCATAGTTGCTCCAAAATAATCAGGCACATCCGCCATATCAAAATAATCGTCCAACGCAGTGGTAACGCTTATGATATTATTAACGCTTGACGACACGAACATTGTGGCAAGGGTTATGAATATCAGCAGAATTACATTCATAGCCTTTTTTCGTTTTAAATCCTTTTTGAGTATATTGAGAAACATATTCTCGCTCCTTTCATTTTTGGTCTTGCCTTTGTTGTGATTTCATTATAGCATAGTAATTATTAAATAATCCTTAAATCCTGTTTAATCCGAATCTGACATAGGTGGACCACTGAAAGTTTCTTCGCGGTGGAATATATCATTTATCAAAGCAGGATGTTTTTTAGGTTAACTCTATTGACTTTAATGTGTTAAAATGATATAATAAAAAAGTCTTATGCATTGTTTTGGTGTTAAATGAATTAATGCGATAACGAAACAAATCAATAGTTCAGTATACATACAACGATGCAAATATAAAAAGACGGAGGTAGAATATGATAAAATATCTGAAAAGGGGTCTGTCGGCTGTTTTAGCGACAGTGCTTACCGCTTCATCAGCACAATTCAATGTGCTGTATAGCTGGGCAGATGAACTCGTTGATGAGCTTACCGCTGAAATCAGTGATGGCGACACCAACGGCGACGGAAAGGTTAATTCCGCAGATGTGAAAAAAGTACAGGAATTAATTGGCAGTTCTGTTGACGCTGTTAAGGCTTCTGCTTTATCAGCTTGCAATGTTTACAGAGATGATGTTATTGATGTAAAAGATCTCATGGCTGTAAGAGAAATTGCAAATGGAAAAAAGCCGGAAGTCCCCGATGAAGCAACATCAGCCAACACCTGCATACTTGATATTACTGACGCTGAATGCTGTCCAGGTGAACAGGTAAAGGTTGATGTCAACATTCTTGACTGGGATCAGGAAATCGGAGCTGTAGAGCTTACAATGGATTTCGACGGCAGTCTTGAACTTGCTGATATTTCCTGCAAAGGCGATTATCAGTATGTTTCCGAGGGAAATGAACTGAAAATCTTCGGTATAACTTCAATGGCAGATGTCTACAGAGGTACAGTTGCAACTCTTACTTTTGATGTTCCTGATACAGCGTATGGTAACTATGCCGTTAAAATCAACAGCAGTGCGGTTTATGATAAAGAGTTCAGAAGCTTCGGTGTTTCAACAGAAACAGGTCTTATTGCAGCTGACGTTACTGAAAGACCGCTTTATCTTTCACCTTCATATACAAACAGCAAATCTATGCGACTTTCCTGGAGTATGCCATATTGCAGCGGTAAGCTTGAGGGATTTATAGTATATCGTGACGGTGAAGAAATTGCAAGAACGGCTGATATGTGGTACTACGACAAAAATCTTGTCACAGATCAGAAATACGAATACTCTGTACAGGCATATGGTGCGGATAACTATCTTTCGGCAAAATCAAAAACTATAACCGCTGCCCCCGAAGCACCTGTTATAAGTGCAATGACATTCCCCGATAATGCCGAAGAAATCGGTGGTAAAAGTACATATCTGAAATGTTCGCTTGAAAAGACAGTTGACGCAAAGTCTTATTCGCTTACATATATGGACAACGAGGGAGAACTCCAGACGATATACAGCAGTGAAAATCTTGCTTTTTCAGCTGTTGATATAAAATGGAATATAAAAAATGTTCCCAGCGGCGAATATGAGCTTACATTTACAGTAACCGATAAAGACGGTGCAACTGCCAAAAAAACAGTTTCTGTAAATGTTGATACGACACCTCCCGAAGAAATCTTTCAGTTTGAAGTTCTTGAGGGTGAGGAGCAGACACAGCTTACATGGAGTATTGCTGCAGAGGCGAAAGTTACAGGATATAATATTTACAGAAGAACTGAAAATGTAGCATATACGCTTCTTACACATATTGACGGACGTGAAACTGTAGAATATATCGACAAAAACCTTGAAAAGGGCGATGTATATTTCTATATGATATGTGCCGTTGATAAGTACGGTCAGGAGGGTATATACTCTGATGAGAAAAGTGCTGCTGTAAACGGAGATGAAACTTCCCCCGAAATGACGCTGTTTCTTCCCCAGAGCGGAAATATGCTTAACCGCACTGTAACTCTGTCACTTAAAGCGAGCGACAACATAGGCGTTGCGTCAATTGCTGCATTTGTTTCAGAAGATGACGGCGAAACATGGAAAAAGCTTTTTGAGGGCAAGGGTGCGTCTGTAGATTACAGATTTGACACGACAGTTTACGATGAAGCTAAAATAAAAATCAAGGCTATAGCTTATGACTATGCAGGGAACGAAAGCAAGGCACTCGTTCATATTTACGCTGTAGATAATCTTGGGCCTGCTGTTGTTGAAAATATCCAGTCTGTTGCTGTTGCCGCAGTAACTGCAACTATCAGCTGGAATGATGTTCCTGATCAGGATTTCAGTCACTTCAAGGTAAAATATCATAAGACGGACAGCACAGAAGTTAAATATGCAACAGTATATGATACTCTTGGAATTAATCTTTCAAATCTTGAACCAGATACAGAGTATACACTTTCCGTTACAGCTGTAGACCAGCGTGGCAATGAGGGAAAGTACTCCGAACCCTTTGTGTTTAAAACAGCTTCCGATACGGTTGCACCTGTTATAACATCAATTGCTCCAAAGCCGTATTATTATTCTGATTTTATACCTCTTAAAATCACAGCACAGGATGACTTCAACGTTTCAGAAATTGTTGTTCAGACAGCTTTATCCAAAGATAAAAGTGCAGTCTGGACAGATACTGCTGTAATTGAAAATACAGGAAACGGACAGTATTTCTACGCTTCACATAATCTTGATGTAAGCAGCTTTAAAGACGGAAATGTATATGTGCGTGCATATGCAGTTGATTCCGCCGAAAATGAAGGCGATGTTTCAGCAGTATATGAATACATTGTTGATAAAACCGTTCCAAGTGCACCTGATTCTCTTAAATCTTCAGCAGACGCAAGCGAAATACAGCTTATGTGGCAGGCTCATGAGAATAAAGAGGATTCCGTAGGATTTTCACTTTACAGAAGCACTGAAAAGGACGGCGAATACACAAAAATCCTTGATAATGCAAATGTTCTGAACTTCTATGACAGAAATGCAGAAATCGGTAAAACATATTATTATTGCTTAACTGCCATAGATGCAGCAGGAAATGAGAGTGAAATGTCAAAGGCGGTTTCTGCTGTTCTTGCAGATGATACTGTAAAACCTGAAATTGTAAGCGTTTCGCCTGCTGATAATTCTATGGTAAGCAATGTTTGCAATGAAGTATCCGTTCTTGTAAAGGACAACGTAAAAATCAAGTCCGTTACTATGGAATACCGCGTTTCCGCAGATGATAAGTACACAACATTCCTTAATCTTGAAGATGTGAACAATTATTCCACAGTTGCAAAGGGAAAGCTTCCTAGAACTGCACTCACAGGGGAAAAGGTATATGTAAGGGTACAGACAACTGACGCACAGGGGAATACATCCGATTATTCCGAGGTTACATATATCATAAACAACGATGTAACTGAAATTCTCACAGCTGAATCAGAGCAGCTTGAAGATTGCATAAAGATTACATGGACTGCAAAGGAAAATAAGTCCACACAGGGATATTACATCTATAGAAAAATCAATACAGGCGGTTGGGTAAAAATTGCCGCTGTTACAGCAGGTTCCGCAAACGATGGCAAATATACCCATGATGATTTCGGAGTTCGTACTGCAGGCACTGTTACATATAAAATAGAATCCGCCAGCATGAGCCGAATCAGTGATACATTACAGGCGGCGGCTATACAGGTATATACAAATCCTGAGGCGGCTCTTGATGTTGAAACTGTTCAGCAGCAGAATGTCGAGTATATTTTTGATGCTTCCGCTTGTAATGATTACTATGGAATTACAGATATATCCATAGATTACGGCGACGGCTGTACTGACCGTGCGGATTCATCAGAGAGTGCAAAATTCATTCACAAATATACAGAAACAGGAAAATATAATGTTACCGTTGTATGTACAAACGAACAGGGACTTACCGCTTCATTTGAACAGCCTATAGAGGTTATTGAACGTGCTCTTATGGGTGAGGCAACTGTAAGCGTAAAAACTACAGAGGGCAAACCTGCTTCGGGTATTTATGTATATGTGGATATCGGAACAGACAGACAGAAGAAACTCAAAACTGACAATTCAGGAAATATCACATTCAGAACAGCGGCAGGAATACATTCTATCGGCGTATACGGCGACGGATATCTTCCTGCTGAAAAGGATTGCACAATTCTTGCAGGAAGCGGCAATAAAATTGATTTTACTGTAGTTGAAGAAGATATTGTCACAGCCGATTTTACTGTTGAGAGAATGACGCTTGATGAAATTGTTGCGGCAGGAATTGATATTACAGCACCAGAAAATCAGCATATTGTAGAAGTAAAGCTTGATGTTGAATATAAGGTTCACAATTCTCCTTCCGCATCCCTTACATATTATGTAAACAGCAGTGGTGCTGTAGTCGGCGGAGGCGGCTGGGGCGGCAGCTGGACAGGCGGTGGCTGGGGCGGCTCAGGCAACGGTTCAGGCAAGAGCGTTACAAAGCCTGTGTATATCAGCCTTAACGAGGAAAACGAAGTTGAAACGGTAATTATGCTTACCGTTCCTGTTTCAGCAAGCTTCCTCAAAGAATTTTTCCATGCACAGCTTACAATTTATAATAATGCAGATGAACAATTTACTATTTCAGAAAACGAAATTGAACTTATGCTCCCCGATGGTCTTACCCTTGTAGACGTTGAGGCAAGCGATGACAGAATTGTAACTTATGACATAATCGAGGGACAGTCCTCAAGAACAATTGACTGGATAATCAGAGGTGACGAAGCAGGCGAATACGAACTCAGTGCTTCATATCACGGTGTACTTGACAGATTCAACGAAAGCATTGATACTGTTTTTTCTGCCGATGAACCTATTGTAGTTTACGGCGAAACAGCTGTATCAGTTGAAGTAAATGTACCCGAAATGCTCTTTGATAATCAGTTTATTTTTGAGGTTGCAATGACAAACAATTGCCCTGTTGACGTATATTGCCCCTCTACCGATGCAGGTACTGTAATTTCAAGTGCATTCGGAAACAGCGGCGGTGCAAAGCCAGTAATATATCAGCGTCGTCTGCTGAAAGACGGAAAATACATCAGAATTATCGGAAATGACGAGGTTTTTGATACACTTGAACCCGGATATACATACAGTGTTGTATATAAAGCGTCAGGTGTGTTCACAGGTATTGACGGAGCAGGAGAGAATAAATTCCATTCAAGCAGACTTGACCTTATAAAGGCTTCTATTGAAGTACTCAACGGTTCAAAAATTCCTGTTACTCTCAATGTTGTAGAGATGATTGAGGCTATTATTTTACACGAAATAAAGACTATCCCAGGATATGAGCCGCAGAAGCAGTTTACTGTTATGGTTACAAGCTCCGATACAAAGAAGTATCTTAACGGTGCAGTTGTAAAAATGGGCAGTGTAACAAAAACTACAGGCAGCGGCGGTTATGTTGTAATGGATATTCCTGAAAAGCCGCAGAGCTTTACTGTAAGCTGTGCAGGTTATAAATCAAGGACAATACAGCCAAATGAAAGCTATGATGACGGTTTGTATATAGTAGACCTTGAATCAGAAACACCACCCGATAAAAATCCAGGAACAGCTGTCGAGGGCAATAACGACTACGGCTATATTCCTATTCCCGATAGTATCAACGGCGATCCCGAAGATGATACGAATGAAATTACAACGCTCCCATGTTCTCTTACTTTAGGTGAGGATCTGGAATTGGAATTTGCAGACGATTTTCCACTTGTAGGAGGTTTGGGATTAAGTATCAGCGGACTTGATCTTCCTGCTGAAATCGAATTTGACGAGGAAGGAAACGTGGGCTTCCAGATAGGCTTGGATGATATCTGGGAAAAAGAGTGGTCAAGCAATGATGACGACGACTCCGAAAGCGACAATAAAGACGGAGACAGCGACGATAGCGATGACGATTCAGACGAAAGTGAACTTGTAAAAAAATACAGGGAGCTTGTTGAGTTTGCAAGAAAATATCCCACAATGGAAGATTATGTAAAAGACGCTAAAAATCTTGGTGCGACAGCAAATCCCTTTAACAAGACAGCAACTCATTCCATTGATGCGGGAATTAGCGTTGTAGCAGGCCTCAAAGGTAAATTTGACCCCGCAAAGGGATTCAAACAATCCGTAATTGAGGACGGCGTTAATATTGAGGGCTATATAGCACTTACTTTTGAATTTGAATACGGCTTCGGAACACAGCTTGTAGTTGTATCAATCCCTGTTGCAGTTGAAGTAACAGTTGGTACCGAACTGACAGTCGGTTCAAATTTCTCGATAACATATAAGGATTCTGAATTTTCATTCGGTGGAAATCTTAAGCTTGAAGGTGAAGTAGAGGCTGAAATATTTGCAGGTGTAGGTGCGACAGGAATTTGTGCCGCTGGTGTATATGGAAGTGCGGGATTCGGCATAGAATGTACACTTGTTTCAAGTGATGAAGATGAAAAAGGAATTAATAAAATAACATTCACATATGATATCGGCGTTAAAGCATATGTCGGTCCGTTTGAAGTTTCAAAATCAATTGTAAGCCCTGATGATGATATAATTCTTTACGAAAAGAAAAAAAGTACCACAAGTGCTTCCCATGGCGGAGGCGGTGCAAAACGAAGCTCTAATCAGTTCCTTGCGGATATTTATGATAAATCAAATTATATTTTAGCTGATGACGTTTATCTTAAATCTGCAAGTATATGGAAAGGTGCTTCAAAGGAAGCAATAGAGTCTGCGGAAGGATGTGCAGAACTCCTTACGCTTATTGATAATGCCAGCGGAGTTACAATGCACAAGCTTGCTGTAGTTGGTGATGACCTTGTACTCATTTACCTTGACAACGACTCTGACAGAATAGCTGTAAATGCAATGCGTCTTATGTATACTGTATACGATACAGCTGAAAAGAAATGGAGTACCCCCACACAGCTTGACAATAACAAAACAGGAGATTATGCTCCTTCAATTGCGACAATCGGTACAGAGCTTTATGTTGTATATCAGGATACCGCAAAGGTTCTTGATGAAAAAGCTGAGATTGACAGCTGGCTTGCCACACAGAATATTGCATTTGCAAAATATGACGCAAAAACAAAGAAATTCGGTGAAGTGGCATACATTACAAAGGACAGCACAGTTCTTGACAGTGCACCGGTTATTGCAGTCGGTGAGGATAAGATATCAGCTGCTTGGATTTCCAATGAGGAAAATGATTATTTCGGCACAAACGGCAAAAATCGTCTTATGTATTCTGAATTGAGCGTAAGCGGTTGGTCTGAACCTGAAATTCTCCTCTCAAATCTTGGTGCTGTCACAGATCTCAACGCAGGTATAGTAAACGACAGATTCTGTGCTGTATATGTTACAGATAACGACAATGACCTTGTTACAAGAGATGACAGAACTCTCAACGTGAGAAGATACGGTGAAAACGAATCATACGAAATTGACAACGGCGATATTTGTTCAGTACGTTTTGCCGATTCTCACGAAACAGGTGAGCAGGCACTCTATTGGTACGGAAATTCTACAATCCGCATGACAGATAATCTTACGGCTGCAAGAGATGTCTTTGAAAACAGCATTGCGTCAATTTCAAGTGCATTTGATGTTGTGGGCAGCAGAATTATATGGTCTACAGGCGACGGAAAGAACAAGTCAAATCTCTTTGAAACTGTTTGTGACGCTTCATCAAAGAGCTGGAGCGGTGTTGTAAGACTTACCGAGCAGGATATGTATATTGAAAGTGTTGAAGCAGTTGAATATGGTGGAAATGTTATAACTGTGATGAACCGCAACAATGTTACGATTACAGATGACGATATTACTACAGATAACAGTATTGTATGGACATCATTTGCGGCTGTCAATAATATCAAGGCAGAGGGTGCATATTTCATGCAGTCTGATTACGAAGCAGGAAAAACACTCCCCGTTAACGTATATGTGACAAACAATGGTGAAAGCACTGTAAATTCCGTAACTGTTGATGTTCTCAACGCTTCAGGCAAGAAGTGCGGCAGTAAGACTTTCGAGGGTGAATTCCGTTCGGGTGAAACAAAGGAATTTATCGTTGATGTTGATACCACAGCGGCAGGTGCAAGTGATAAGCTTACTGCAACCGTAAGCAGCACAATCGAGGAAAACAACACTAATGACAACAGTATTACTCTTGATTATAAATTTGCTGATATGTCGGCAGAGGCTGTCAAGACAGATGACAATACGCTTACTGTAACTGTTATAAATAATGGTAATGCAGACAGTCCTGCGAAACTTGCGGTATATGATTACGCTTCAAATGAACAGCTTGATGTATTTGATATTGAAGAAGTTGAAGCAGGTTCAGCAGTTACAAAGGATATTGACCTTTCAGCTTATTACGGAAAATGCGAGAGCAATATCAAATTGAGAGTAATATGCGACGGCGATACAAATGATGCCGCAAATAGCTGCGTAGTATTCTCGGCTATGGATAATGTAACTGATATTACAATAGGCGATGTAAACGATGACGGCACAATTGACGCTTCTGACGCTTCAAAGGTGCTTGAAGAATATGCAGCTATATCAACAGGAAACGATTCACTGTTTAATGATAAGCAGAAAAAAGCCGCTGATGTAAATGCTGACGGAAAAATTGATTCAAGCGACGCTTCAAGCATACTTGAATACTACGCTTCCGCATCAACAGGCGGAAATCCCAGTTTTGACTAACAGAAAAGGGGTATGATAAAATGAAGAATATTAATAAAAAACTGCTTTCTGTAGTTTTAAGTGTTACAATTACTTCGGCTTCCATGCCGATAAATGCTGTTGAAATTTCGGCAGAAAAAATAAATACTGATACATTGCAAACAGAAGATGTTTCTTTCTATTTAGCCTCCGACATTGAGTCGGAGGTGAAGAAAGCTTCTGCTTCAACAACTAAAAAAACGACAACCACAGCAAAGACTACAGCTAAAACCACAACAAAATCCACAGCAAAGACCACAGTAGAATCCACGACTAAATCAGCTGGTTCGACTACTGCGAAAACGACTGCAAAGACTACAACAAAAACTACGGCAAAATCTACAACAAAAACAACCACCAAAGCAACTACATCCTCTGCAATTACAACTACAGCAATAACCACAACAGAAAAAGCGGCGGAAACCGAAACGGTTTATTTCACTTACACAATAAATGACGATAATACAGTTACAATCACAAAATACACAGGAACAGCTGTTGATGTTGTTATTCCCAAAAAAATTGAGGGTTTGCCGGTTGCAAAAATCGGAAACAACACTTTCTATAATATGACTTCTCTTGTATCTGTCAGCATACCTGATACGGTTACAGAAATAGGGGAATATGCATTCCATAACTGTACAGCCCTTAAAGAAATTACAATTCCCGATTCTGTTACGAAAATCGGAAATTATGCTTTCAGAGACTGCAAAAATATTATCACCGTGGAAATGTCAGACAATATTGAAACTATCGGAAATCATGCATTTTATAATTGCACGTCGCTTCTTGCAATCGAACTTCCTGCTTCTGCAAAGAGCATAGGAAATAACAGTTTCAACTCTTGTAAGGCACTTACAAGAATAATACTTCCCGATAACATTGCAGTAGAAGAATATGCTTTCCGATACTGCAGCGGACTTGAAGCGATAAATCTTCCCGATAATATTACGCTTGGGGCATATGTATTTGCGAACTGTGATAACCTTAATAAAGTGACATTTGAGGGCACAACTGCTGTACTTGGCAGCGGTCTGTTCAATAGCTGCTCTAAATTACAGTACGTGGTTTTCCCCGAAAAACTGGAAGAAATTCCGAATAGCTGCTTTACTTACTGTACAACGCTTGCGTCTATTTCTCTGCCGTCATCTGTAAAGAAAATCGGAAATGAAGCGTTTCAGCGTTGTGATAAGCTTGTTTCAATTGAATTGCCCGACGGAATATCTTTAGGGAATAATGCTTTCTCTAATTGCAGAACTCTTACAGAAGTAAAGTTCAGCGGACGCTGTGAAGCTATCGGCAACAGCTGTTTTGCAAATACTGCTATAAAATCATTTATAATTCCCGACGGATTAAAAACTCTTGGTGCTTCTGCATTCAATGAATGTAAAAGTCTTTCAGAAGTGACATTCAATGATGAACTTGAAGTTATCGGAAATACTGCGTTTTACAACTGTACTGTACTTAAAAACATTTCGCTTCCTGATACACTTGTATCAATAGGTGCAAGAGCCTTTGGAGTAACAGGTCTTGTTTCCGTGGATATTCCGGACAGCGTTGAAACAATGGGCGGTGGATGTTTTTATCACTGCACTGCTCTTAATGATGTGAAACTTCCTTCAAATATAAAAGGGCTCGGATATAGTGATGGTGGATTTTTCCAGAGTTGCTCATCTCTTGAAACAATTGTTCTTCCCGAAAAAATCACTTCTCTTGGTGACGCTGTATTCCGTGATTGTACAAAGCTTAAATCAATAAAGCTTCCTGACGGTATGACAGCTATTCCAAATTATGCCTTTTATAACTGTGACGCTCTTGAAACAGTTGACGTGCCAAAGGAAATAACGCATATAGGTAATTACGCATTTGCCGAGTGTGCACTTCTTCCCGAGGCGGTTCTTCCCGAAAAGCTTGAAACAGCAGGCGGATACGCATTCAATAATTGTTCTAATATTACGTCAATTTCAATTCCTGCAAGTCTGAAAGTTATACCCGAAAGAATGTTCAGCAACATGAAAAATCTTTCCGAGGTTATAATTCCGAAGGGTATTACAGAAATCGGAAATTATTCATTTTCAAGTTGTCCATTAATAGAGAATGTTGTAATCCCCGATACTGTTACAGTATTGGGTTCAGGAGTGTTCAAGGACTGTACAGGGCTTAAAAGCGTTAATGTTCCGTCAGGTGTAACGATTATAAATGCTGAAACATTCAGAAATTGTTCTGCATTGGAGAGTACAAAAATTCCCGACAGTGTTACAAAAATCGGAGACTGGGCGTTTGCAGGTTGTACCTCAATGAAAAAATTCGATATGCCTGATTCTGTTACTACACTTGGCGGTGCTGTGTTCCAAAAATGTACAGCACTTGAATCAGTAAAGCTTTCAGAAAATGTCACATCACTTCCAAGTGCATATGTTAGTTGGCAGGGTTATTATGGTACATTTGACAGCTGTTCTTCCCTTACAGAAATAACAATTCCCGAAAGTGTTACTTCAATGGGTATAGATACTTTTGCACATTGTTCAAAGCTTGCAGATGTCAAGCTCCCCTCTGCTATAACTTCAATAGGAATTGGTTCATTCTACGGCTGTTCTTCACTTGTTGAAATTGAAATTCCCGACAGTATTACAGTGATTGAGAGTCAGATGTTTGAAAATTGCACGCTGCTTTCCCAAATAAATATTCCTGAAGCAGTAACTTCAATAGGCCATCGTTCTTTCCAGAACTGCACGTCTCTTGAAGAAATAACGCTTCCGCAAGGACTTACTATCCTTGGATACAGTTCATTTTACCAGTGTACAGCACTTACAGAAATAACAATACCAAATGGAATTACAAAACTTGAATCAAGTACATTCGATGGATGTACATCGCTTGGTAAAGTTGTTTTGGCAAAGGATTCACAGCTTGTACAGATAGATAATTCAGCATTTCAGAGATGTACCTCACTCAAAAAAATCACTTTACCCGAAACAATTACAACAATTGGTGCATATGCATTCAAGGAGTCAGGACTTGAAGCGTTTACAATTCCCGACGCTGTTGTAACTATAAATGAGCGTGTGTTTGAAAATTGTACAGCACTTAAATCAGTGAACTTTGCGGAGAAATCAGCATTGACATCTTTGGGAAACAATGCTTTTTACAAATGTACTTCACTTGAAAAGATTACAATTCCTGATACTGTTGCAACTTTTGGAACAAGTGTGTTTATGAATTGTACATCGCTCAATGGAATTACTCTTTCAAAAGCTCTTACATCAATTCCCGAAAATACTTTCAACGGTTGTACAGCACTTGAAGAAATTACAATACCCGAAAATGCAAAATCAATTTCAAAAAATGCATTCTATGGCTGTGACGCATTGAAAAAGGCTGTAATTCTCACTAATGTATCATCAATTGCTGATAAAGCAATCGGATATAACGCCAAGGGGCTGCTGCCCGAATTTGTAATTTACGGTTACTATAACACAGCGGCAGAGGAGTATGCGGCTAAAAATGAAATACCATTTGAATTATACGGTGAAAGAGATTATTCAGAACTTTGTGTAAATTATTATATCAAGGGCGAGGGCGTAATAATTACAGACGGCGATCCGAAAGCTGAAAAGCTTGTTATTCCCGATGAAATAGAGGGACTTCCTGTTGTTGGCATTCAGGCTTATGCGTTCAAAAACGGCGAAATGAAAAGCATAACTATTCCCGAAACTGTAACTGTAATTGAAAAGGGTGCGTTTTTGAATTGTAAAAATCTTGAAAGCGTAGCTATTCCTAATGGTGTAACTGCAATTTCAGAAAGTGCCTTTGAAAATTGCAGCTCACTTGTTTCTGTAACAGGTTATGAAAATCTTATTTCTGTAGGAAAAAGAGCGTTTTATGGTTGTGTCAAGCTTGAAAGCTTTATGTTTCCTGCTACATTTACTACATTAAGCGAGTATTCATTCAGCGGCTGTGAGTCCTTAAAGGAGATTGATTTCACTGCTTTACCTGAAATATACTTCAATGTTCCTGAATATGCTTTCTATGGCTGTAAATCGCTGGAAAAAGCAACATTCCCTGTTAATATCAATAGTATAGGCAGATACGCATTTGCAGGCTGTGAATCATTGAAAACCATTGAAAGACCTAAAGAAAACAGTACTGTGTATTTAAATGATTATGCATTTCTTAATTGTCCGCAATTGAAAGATGTTAATTTTGGAATAATGTATTTATATTCTCGTAGCCTTGGATATGTCAGCACTGTTGATGAAAACGGAAATACAGTTTATAGCGTAATTGACGGTATGACTTTAAGAGCTCCCATAAATTGTCATGTCCAGACTTATGCAATAAATAACGATATGGTATATATTCCTACAAGCGGCATAGAATATGAAGAATTTGAGGATAGCATTACAATAACAAAATGGACTAACACCAATAGCGATATTACAATTCCGTCACAGATAAACGGAAAGCCTGTTACTGTAATAGGAAAGAGTGCATTCAAGGGAATCAATTGGCTTGATGAAGTGTATCTGCCGTCAACGCTGAAAGAAATTCAGAGCTATGCGTTTATGAATAGTTCAGCAAGATATATCGGCATACCAGCATCTGTTGAAAAAATCGGCAACAAAGCGTTCTATAATTCAAGATTCGGCAATAGCCTTACAGCTGAATTTGTAATTCTTGGTGACGGAGTACTTTACGATTATAACGGTAATGCGGAGGATGTAGTAATCCCCGAAACTGTCAAGAGAATCGGAAACGACGCTTTTGCTTATCATTCTGAAATCAATGAAATTACACTTCCAGAAAGTGTTGTTGAGATATGCGACGGAGCTTTCTATCGCTGTACATCACTTTCAAAAATTGAATTACCCGACAGCGTGAAAAGTATAGACGTAAGTGCGTTTACCGATTGCAGTTCTCTTAAAACTGTTGTAATCGGAAAAGGAATAGAAACAATTGATAAATACGCATTCCATAGTTGTGAAAATCTCACATCGTTTTATGGATATGAAGATACCTGCACAGCTGAATTTGCCAAGGAAAACGGATATTACTTTGAAATCGTTGAAACTGAAACGGAAGAAAATGAAGCTGAAAGCATTGTAACTCTTTAAATAAAAAATGAGGATATGCCCAAATAACGCATATCCTCATATTTTTTTCAGCAGGCGATAAAATTTTTCTCCCGCTATTGACAAACCTCGACAAATATAGTATAATAATTCAGTACCTTATCAAGAGTGGCTGAGGAAACAGGTCCTGTGAAGCCCGGCAACCTGCCTGAAAAATCAGTGCGACGGTGCCAAATCCTGCGGTATATCCGGAAGATGAGGAGCTGTGAATAAGTTCAATTCAGAGCGTCCTTATGGGGACGCTTTTTCATATTCTTCTCGGAAGTTTATTTCTATGGAGGTTAAATCAATGAAAAAAGTATTTTTCACATCGGAGTCAGTAACAGAGGGACATCCCGACAAAATCTGCGACCAGATTTCTGACGCAGTTCTTGACGCAATGCTTGAACAGGACGAAAATTCCCGTGTAGCCTGCGAAACAGTTGTTACAACAGGCATGATTATGTGCATGGGTGAAATCACCACAAAGGCAAAGGTGGATATCCCTAAAATTGCAAGACAGGTTGTAAAGGAAATCGGTTACGACAGAGCAAAGTACGGCTTTGACGCTCACACCTGTGCTGTTTTGACAACAATTGACGAACAGTCTCCCGATATTGCTATGGGTGTAAACGAGGCTTACGAGTACCGTGAGGAGAACGGCGAAAACGATGGTCTTTCCAATGGTGCAGGCGACCAGGGAATTATGTTCGGATATGCCTGCAATGAAACTCCCGAGCTTATGCCTCTGCCTATTTCCCTTGCACACAAGCTTTCTTTAAAGCTTACAGAGGTGCGTAAGGACGGCACTCTCCGTTATCTCCGCCCCGACGGAAAGTCACAGGTAACTGTTGAATACCACGACGACAAGGCAGTAAGAGTTGACGCTGTTGTTGTATCTTCACAGCATTCAGCTGATATTTCCCTTGAACAGCTTCGCCGTGATATTGAGGAATATGTTATCCGCACAGTTATCCCTGCAGAGCTTATGGACGAGAATACAAAGATATTCATTAACCCCACAGGACGCTTTGTTGTAGGCGGTCCGCAGGGTGACAGCGGTCTTACAGGACGTAAGATTATAGTTGATACATATGGCGGATATTCCCGTCACGGCGGCGGTGCATTCAGCGGTAAGGATCCCTCAAAGGTTGACCGTTCCGCAGCATATGCAGCGCGCTATATCGCTAAAAACGTAGTTGCGGCAGGACTTGCTGACAAGTGCGAGGTACAGCTTTCATACGCTATCGGTGTTGCAAAGCCTATTTCAATTCTCGTTGATACTTTCGGCACAGGCAAGGCTGATGAGGCGGCTATTTCCGAAGCTGTAGCACAGACCTTCGACCTTCGCCCCTCTGCAATTGTAAATATGCTTGAACTTAAAAAGCCCCAGTACCGTCAGCTTGCAGCATACGGACATATGGGACGTGAGGATTTAGGTGTTGCATGGGAGAAAACAGACAAGGCTGATACCCTTAAGAAAATCGTTCTTGGCTGATTTTTGCCTGAATACCGTGAATTGGTGTAAGCTATGTTGAAAATTTTCAGATTTGCCCTTTTGTTTACAGCGGCGACACTTCTTTGCTCCTGTGCTGAAACGGGTGAAAGCTCGGAGAATATTATTGATGCTTCGGTGGAGTTTTCAGAAAATGAGTTTGATGTTACTGACGGTCTGAATTATCACGACCAGTTCGGTCATATCAATACGACAGAAAATACAATAGAGGAAACTACAGAAGCAACTGTCACAACAAAGGCTGTTTCGGGTAAAAATCCTCCCAAACCCGACTACAAGGCGGCGGAATGTATTGATGTGCCCTATTTGTCACAGGAGAAATATCCCACGGGCTGTGAACTTGTAAGCACGGCAATGCTACTTTCTCACTATGGCTATGAAATAGAGCCTATGCAGCTTATAGACGAGGGATATCTGAAAACTGCTTCTGTTGAATATAAAAACGGCAAGCTGTACGGCGAAAATCCCAATGAAGCGTTTGTTGGAAATCCTCGATATTCAACAGGCTATGGCTGTTATTCAGAGGCTATATGCAAGGCTTTGAAGAAGTATTTTGAGAACGAGTCCTGTGTTGTTTATACAATTGATGATACATCTTTGTCGGATATCTGTGAGCAGTATATATCTGTTGGCGAGCCTGTTATTATATGGGCGAGTATTGATATGATGCCCCTTGAAAAAAAGGAAGAATCCACTTGGATTATCGAGAAAACGGGCAAGGAATTTACATGGCTTACAAATGAGCACTGTATGGTGCTTGTAGGCTACGACGATTACTACTATTATATACATGATCCCCAGAGGGGTGCTTTTACACCATATAAACGGAATGATGTTGAAAAACGCTATGATGAAATGGGCAGACAGGCAATTGCAATTGTGGCGTGGTGAGAAAATATTCAAAAACATCATAAATTTTGCTGTCGGATATTAAAAAGTATCATGCCCGATTTTTTTGCAGAGAAAATATCATTCCTTGCAAATGGTTAAACCGATATAAAAATATAGTGATTTTGCTTAAATTCAGCTTTGGAATTTAGCTGTATTTCACTTAAACTATTGACTTTATAATTAATATGCAGAATAATATCCTGTAAAAAGGATTATTCTGCATATTTTTTTGTGTTGTTATATTTTGAGGCGAAAAAAATCATAAATATGATAGAAAAGTACATAATTATTTCGTTGACTTTGTGAAAATAATGTGATATAATTAAATTAATATAAAACATAGCGGATTTGCACAGAATTTACATATGTTAACAATATTCTCTGTGCAACCAAACAAAATCATTACGGGATATATTAACAGGAGGAATTGATTATTATGAAAATCAAAAAGCTATTAAGCGGAATAACCGCAGCAGCTCTTTCACTTTCAGCATTTGCAGGGCTTGATATTGCTCCGAAAAATGCTGTAACTGCTCAGGCGGCTGGCGGCAATTGGAAATTCGACCTTGGCGGCTCCGGTGCTGCAGGCGGATATACTGGAGTTTCCGCTGCAGACGGTTATAATGCTTCTAAAGGCTATGGATTTGTAAACACAGGCGGCGTTTCAAATGTTGCTGCTAAAGGCTCGGGAGCTTACGCTGACGCTGTACAGTTCAACAATGCATCTTCAAGCAACGTATTCAAGGTAGACCTGCCAAAGGGTACATATGAGGTTAAGGTAGTAACGGGAAATGTATCACGTACATCTATCAAAATGGAGGGTATGCTCCAGATGATAAACCTCACAGGCAATAATGCCGCTGAAACGATACAGATTCCTGTTACAGACGGAAGTCTTGAAATACAGGCTTGTGCAGGAAAATCAGGTACGGCTTTTTCTATTTCCGCAATTGAAATCACACAGATTAACACAACAGGAGATACCGATCCTACAATTTGGATTTGTGGTGACTCAACTGTTGCAAGCTATTATAATGTCTCTGATAGCTCACAGCACGGTTGGGGACAGTTTCTCGGAGATTACATAGACAACAGTAATTGGCAGGTGCGTAATCTTGCCGCTTCAGGACAGTATGCCAAAGGGTTCGTTGACGCAGGACAGTTTGCCCCCGTTGAGTATTACGGAAAATCGGGGGATATTTACGTTATTTCAATCGGTATCAATGATACAAATTATTCCAATGCAGAGGAATATTACAACACTGTTACCGATATGGTGAAAAAAACAAAGTCGAAAGGCATGGACGTTGTGCTTGTCAAACAGCAGGGCAGACGTGGCGATTTACAGCGCAGTCCTCTCCTCGGGGGGCGCTGGTTTGGCGGACAGCTTGACCAGATAGGCAGCGAGCAGAGCGTTACTGTAGTTGACCTTTTCACAGCATGGCAAAATTTCGGAATGGGTATCGGCTACGACGGCATGGCTGAATATTATGCTATACAGGCAAACGGAAGCAATGATGACCTCCACCAGAGTATGAAGGGTGCAAAGAAGCTTGCGGAGCTTATGTCAAAGCTTTACGATTTCGGCAGTGGCAGAGCGATAGTTGCTGAAGCCCTCGACGAAAGCATAACATATTCATTCAGAAATGTAAACAGCGGGCTTTATATGGAGGTTGCTGACGGAAAGGCTGAAAGCGGTGCAAATGTGCAGCAGTGGGGGAAGGAAGGTAACTCCGCCCATAATGTATGGCGACTTGATTCCGCAGGCGACGGTTATTATTACATCTATTCCGCACTTTCTGACGACATCGTTCTTGATGTTGCAGGAAACAAGGCAACAAACGGTCAGAATGTGGGTATGTATGTATTTAAGGGCAGTGACAATCAGCAGTTCAAATTTACAAAGAACGCTGATGGCTCTTATAAAATCCGTACAAGAATTTCAGGTGATATGTCTGCGGTTGAGGTTGAGAGTGCATATACAAATGCAGGTGCAAATGTTCAGCAGTGGGAAGTAAACGGAGCAAACTGCCAGGATTGGATAGTTGAAAAGGCTCTCCTTACAGAAACTCCTACAACAAATCCTCCTGTAACAGAGCCACCTGTAACAAATCCTCCTGCTACACAGCCTCCTGTACAGAATAACGTACTTCTTGGCGACGCAAACTGTGACGGCTATGTAACTATAGCTGACGCAGCTACTATTTTCCAGTTTATAGGCAATCAGGACAAATATGACCTGTCCGCACAGGGAAAAATCAACGCTGATATCACAGGCGGCGGCATAACAGCTGATGACGCACTTTTCATTCAGAAAGTTGACGCAGGACTTGAAAAGCTTCCCGAATATATTCCTCCTGTGACTACAACAACAAAAGAACCTGAAATGATAGCGGATAGCTGTTACTTTGCAGTACATCAGACATGGACAATGGGCGTTGCAGAAACTGTCAACAGCGGATATACAATTGACGAGGGATATGTAAATCTTGATAATGTCCTTGACAGCGAGATTACATTTGCGATAGAAGTTCCTGAAAAGGGAAACTATCATACACATATCCTTTTTGCAAACGGCTCCGTAAATGACCGTAAAATGAAAATTTATGTAAACGGTGACAAGAATAATTACTGGATGCAGTCATTCCCCTCCACAGGTGCGTGGACTGAGTGGCTGGAGTATGGCATTGTTCTTCCGCTTAATGCAGGGAAAAATACAATCCAGCTTGTATCTGCAACAAGTGAGGGCGGTCCGAATCTTGACTATATCAGACTCACACTCACAGACGAGCCTTATGCGGAGGTTTACGATCCCTCGGCAGAACAGCAGCCTGTTATAAGTTCCAAGCCTACAATATTTATTGCAGGCGACTCTACAGTACAGAGCTATAAGGCATCATATGCACCGCAGCAGGGCTGGGGATATTATCTCCAAAGCTATTTCAATGACAATGTAACAGTATCAAATCATGCTCTCGCAGGACGTTCCACAAAGAAATTCTATGACGAGGGCAGATGGGACACAATAGTTAACAGCCTTAAAGAGGGCGACTATGTAATGATTCAGTTTGCAATTAACGACGCAGGAAAGGCAAATGCCGACAGATACGCTCCCACCTGCGGAAACGTTAACGATCCCTCAGCAGGCTCATACGAGTGGTATATGACAGAGTTCATAAAGACTGCCAAGGCAAAGGGTGCAACTCCAGTACTTGTTACAACTGTTATCGGTATGAAAGCATATTCAAATGGTAAGTTTGTAAACAGCTATACAAATTATAACGATGCCTGCAAACAGCTTTCAGCGAAATACAGCGTTCCATGCATTGACCTTAATACAATTATGGTAAATCACTATAATTCTGTAGGTTATGATACAGCTAAAAGCTATCACCTTATGGGTGCAGTTTCAGGCTCTACCGATGGTACACACTTCTGCGAAAAGGGTGCAAATATCGTAGCAGGACTTGTAGCAAAGGACGTAAAAACACAGGGATTTGCAGGTCTTGCAGAGAACCTGAAATAAATTTTTGAAAATTTTTGGATTTTTTTTGAAAAAAGGCTTGCAATTTCCAAAACTATGTGTTATAATATTAATGTTGCTATTTTAGAAGCTTATTTTAGCTTGTATAAAAGCTATGATTTAAGGTAAGGAGGTGCAGCCTGATGGCAAAGTGCAGTATTTGCGGAAAGGGAGTTACATTCGGAATCAAGGTTTCTCACTCTCACAGACGCACAAACAGAACATGGAAGCCTAATGTAAAGCGCGTTAAGGCTATCGTCAAGGGTACTCCTTGTCATATCTACGCTTGCTCAAGATGCCTGCGTTCTGGTAAGGTTGAAAGAGCTTAATTACATTAAGAGAATTTAGGACAGTCTGCGGACTGTCCTTTATTTTTTGTGGGGAGCCGCAAAATTATGAAATTTTTGTGTAGTACTTGAAATATTCCTTGATTTGTAGTATAATAATAATAAGTATTATTTTGGAGAGGTATCAGATATGGATTATTCACTTGAATTGATTATGCGTTTTTTTTCAAGAGCTCTTATGCTCCTTCTTGTTTTACCTATTATGAACTGTGCAAAGGGATTGGTTGCAAAAAAACAGGGAGATGATACTCCCGAATCAGCAGGACGTATTACCCTCAATCCTATGGCACACCTTGATATGCTGGGCTCACTTATGATTCTGCTCATAGGCTTTGGTTGGTCGAAACCTATGCCTATAAATTATAATCGTATGAGAAATACAAAAAAGGGCATAATTCTTGTGGCTTTAACAGGTCCTGTTTCCCTTTTCCTTATGTCAATTGTATGCCGTAATATTTCTGCTATTGTGCTTAAATTTTTAGGTACCGGAGGTATTGCAGGCTGGGCTATTGCTTTAATATTCTCACTGCTTTCAAGTATCAGCGTGTGTATCGGTGTTCTTCATCTTCTTCCGTTCCCTGGAATGGACGGTTTTACACTGCTCTACTATCTTACAGGCAATAAATTTGCGGCATGGTATCACCGTAATCAGCAAGTAATCGACCAGTATTCATTTTATGTATTTATTGGACTTATCCTTTTAGGCAGATTTACATTCATTGACCCCATTGGCTGGATAATAGGAATATTCGACTGGCTTCTCAGCTGGACAACTGTCTGGGCAAATTTTATATAACAATATGGCAGTAATAACATATAAACTGGAAAATTTTGAGGGTCCTCTTGATGTTCTTCTTGCTCTTATTTCAAAGCATAAGCTGAATATTTATGATATTGAGATTTCAAAGCTTTTGGAGCAGTATCTCCTTTTTATAGAGGAAGCACACATGATGAATTTAGAGCTTGCAGGGGAATTTCTCGAAATGGCGGCAAGGCTCATATACATCAAGACAGCGGCACTTCTTCCAAAGCCTGAGGAAGCTGAACAGCTGAAAAAGGAGCTGGAGGGCGAGCTTATTGAGCTTTCCCTGTGTAAGCTTGCGGCGGCTGCACTTGCACAGAAAAACATCGGCGGAGATGTTTTTGTTCGTCAGCCTATGGAAATCGAGGCGGATATGACATATAACCTCGTCCATGAGCCGCAGGTGCTTGTAAAGGCGTATAATGGCATATCGGTGAAAAAAATCAAACCCGAAAATAAGCGAATTAACATTGAAAACAAGATAAATTCCGTAGTAAAGCGTCGTATTGTTCCTGTACTTACAAAGGTAGTTCATATTCTCCGTGAGCTTTATTCAACAGGTGAGTGTGCAATGGACAAGCTTTATGCAGGAGTTACCGACAGATCGGAGCGTGTAGCTACTTTCCTTGCTGTGCTGGAGCTTACACGTTTCGGAAGAATAAGTATAAGCGAGGACAACACCCTTGTTTATTTCAAGGGAGATAAGAACAGAGAGGGGCGTAAGCGTTGGAAATCAAAGAGAAACTCGGAGCAATAGAAGCTGTACTCTTTGCAAGCGGCGAGCCTGTTGAGCTTTATCGCCTTGCGGAGGCGGTTGCCGTTGACGTTGGAACGCTGCCCTCATTAATAAGGCTTCTCAACGAGAGATATGAGGATTACGGCGGCGGAATTACCATAAAAAAGCTTGACAGCAGTTATCAGATGTGCAGCCGTGAAGAATATGCACCGCAGATACGACAGGTGCTTGAAACAAAAAGAAATGTACCTTTATCCAATGCGGCAATGGAGGTATTGACTATAATAGCCTATAATCAGCCTGTTTCCAAGGGATTTGTAGAAAACGTCAGGGGAGTTGACAGCTCATCTGTAGTGAATAATCTTGCGGAAAAAGGACTCATCGAGGAGGCAGGTAGACTTGACGTTCCGGGAAAGCCTGTGGTATACCGTACAACACCTGTTTTTCTGCGTAGTTTCGGACTTGCTTCACTTGCGGAATTGCCGCCTTTGTCCGATTTCAGGGAAAAGGATCAGCTTGAATTTGACCTTGAAAGCTGAAAAATTCAAAAATATGTAAAGGGGCGGTGGAATGATCGTACTCAAGATATTGTTATGGATACTTCTCGTCCTGTTGGGAATTATCCTGTTTGTGCTGATAATGCCCGTGTCGGTAAGCGGCAGCTATATTGGCGGAAAAGTTGGTTACAGCGTTAAATTTGCATTTTTGCCCGTGTTCAATTCAAAGGGCAGCGGCATTGTGAATAAGCTTCTTGAATGGCGGAAGAAAAAAGCGTCCGCAAAAAAGGATGAGCCGAATGATGACAAGCCGACGGAGGAAACTTCTGTAAACGATATAACGCCGATTCAAGAGGAAACATCGGCTGAAACATCAGAAACGGCGGTATCTGTTGAAGAAACGGCTGCGGAAACTACCGAAGCTGCGGAGGAAACTACCGAAACTGAAACTGAACCCGAAATGGAGGCTGAACCAGTTGAAGCAGAGGAGGTATCAGATACTCCCGAACAACCGCTGAAAACCGAAAAGCCCGAGTCTCTTGAAAAGCCCTCCAATGATGAGGGTGATAAGCCATCAAAGATTGAATTTATTCTCGGTCTGTGGGAGGCGGCTGACCGCCCATTGTTAAAAATATTCAAGGGCATAAAAATCAGTGAGCTTTATATTGATTTCTTTATAGCCAACGAGGACGCTTATAAATGTGCTCTCAACTATGGAAAAATCAGCGGTACGTTATACAATGTAATAGCATGGTTCAGCGTTTTATTCAACGTAAAGCTGAAAACAGTCGATATAAACCCATTATTCGGGCAGAAAAAGAGTCAGTGGGATATATCGCTGAAAATAAGCCTGTGCCTTATAACTATGGTTATTGCAGGAATACAGTTCCTGTTAATATATTTATTCAGAGTATTAATCCCGTCTAAAAGACAATTAAAAAAAGCGAGGTAATAAATTATGGCTGAAAAAAGATCTATAAATGAAGTTTTAGGCATTTCACTTGAAAAAATCAAGGAAATGGCAGATACAAGTGCAATTATCGGCGATCCCATTACAACTCCAGACGGAACAACTGTTATTCCCGTTTCAAAGGTTTCCTACGGCTTTGCATCGGGCGGCTCTGACCTGCCCTCAAAGTATGACAAGGAGCTTTTCGGAGGCGGTGCAGGTGCAGGCGTAAGCATCAAGCCCGAGGGATTTCTCGTTATTTCTCCCGACGGTTCCGTTAAAATGGTAGGTATGGATTCAGGCAGCGACCCAATTAGTTCCGCTGTCAATGCTGTTCCAGGAATTGTTGAAAAGGTACAGGCGTTCCTTGCAAAGAAAAAAGGCGGCGACTCAACAGAGGAAGCAGCTGATGTAACTATCAGCGATTAATTCAGCATAATACAGGGCATTTCCGCATATTAATCAGTGGAGGTGTCTGTATGAAAAGAATTATTGCTTTTATTGCCGCAGTGGGTTGTATTTTAGCTATGGATATACCTGCGGCTTATGCTGAAAATATCGAAATATCTGCAAAATCAGCCGTGGTTATTTCTGCTGATACAGGAGAGATTGTATACTCTAAAAACAGCGGAGAAAAGCTCCCCATGGCGAGCACCACAAAGATTATGTCTGCACTTCTCTGCCTTGAAAGCGGCGATTTATACGAGCCTTTTACGGTGGACTCCGACGCTATAAAAGTCGAGGGCTCATCTATGGGCTTGCAGGAGGGTGATATTGTCACAAAATACGCCCTTGCCTGCGGAATGCTGCTTCCCTCCGGAAACGATGGTGCCAATGTTGCCGCAGTAAAAATCGCAGGGAGTCTGGAGTCTTTTGCGGAGCTTATGAACGACAGGGCACAGAAAATAGGCATGTCAAGGACTTATTTCGTCACTCCCTCGGGACTTGAGGGGGAGGGGCACGGCTCATCTGCCGAAGATATGGCAATTCTTGCAGCAGAAGCACTGAAAAATGACCTTTTCAGAGAGATTTGCGGCTCAACAACGATGAAGCTGGAATACGGCAATCCGCCTTATACTCGGTGGCTGAAAAATACAAATAAGCTGCTGACGATGTGTGAAGGCGTATATGGCGTTAAAACGGGATTTACAGATGAAGCGGGCAGATGTCTTGTTTCTGCCTGTGAGCGTGAGGGAAAACGGCTTATATGCGTAACTCTAAATGCTCCCGACGACTGGAATGACCATATAAAGCTCTATGAGGACAGCTTCAAGAAAGTTAAAACAGATAAGCTTTGTATACCCTGTGAGATGTATGTCAATCTTGCAGGTTCAGACATGGAAAAACTGTCTGTAACTGTAGGAGAAGATATTGCTGATTTTACAGTGTATAATCGTGATACCGCTGATTTGACATATACCGTAGCCGCACCGCCATTTGTGTATGCTCCCGTAAAGGCAGGGGATGCAGCGGCGGAGCTGGTTATTTCAGACAATAAAAGGGAGCTGAAAAGACTTCCCCTGTACGCTGCGGAGGACGCAGAGTATAAAATGCCCGAAAATGACGAAAAATCGGGAAATATTATTACGAAAGTAAAGGATATATTTAGTAAATGGAAAAAATAAGAATACAGAAAATGATAGCCGACAGCGGCTACTGCTCACGCCGAAAGGCAGAGGAGCTTATTTCAAAAGGCAGGGTAAAGCTTAACGGCCACCCTGTAAAGTTGGGTGATAAGTGCGGATTTCACGACCTTATCACCATTGACGGCGAGCGTATCTATATGCCCCGTAAGAGAAATTTTGTCTATATTATGATGAATAAGCCCCGTGGCTACGTTACAACGGTGTCAGATGAGCTTGACCGCCGCTGTGTTATGGATTTGCTTGAGGGCGTTGAGGAGCGTGTATACCCTGTAGGACGACTTGACAGAAACTCCGAGGGACTTCTCCTCTTTACAAATGACGGTGAATTTGCCAACAGCATTATGCACCCAAGCCGCCATATTGCCAAGACATACCGTGTAACTGTACGCCCCGATATAAGCGATGACCAGCTTGTACAGCTTTCAAGCGGAGTTGAAATTGACGGTAGAAAGACGCTTCCTGCCAATGTTGTCGTAAAGGAAAAACAGCAGGGCAGAGTTGTGCTTCTCATAACTATCCACGAGGGCAGAAATCGACAGATTCGTAAGATGTGCGAGGCTGTCGGACTTGAAGTTGCACGACTTCGCCGTGTAAGTATAGGGCCTATCCGCCTTGGTATGCTTAAACCCGGTGCATGGCGTGAGCTTACAGCTGATGAGTTGAGAGCTTTGAGAACGGCTATCGGCAAGGAGAAATAATCGCTATGCTGGAGATACAGGAGAGGTTTGATACAGCAGGCTATGAGCATATTATAACGGCGGCAGGGGATAACATTCCCCATATAACCGAGGCTATGGACGGTGGAAAGGCTATCGGATTTATTGCCTATGCCTATGAAGCCGATAAAACCATAGTTTACGACTACGACGACGGCGGCGACCTTATGCTTTGTGACGGACTTGTCCGTTCGGTTATGTTTAAAAGCGTGCTGAAAGGCATTGAAACTATGGAATTCAGCCTGCCTGAAAAAGAAAAGTTTACTAACCTTGTAAGGCTGAAATTTCTTGCAGAGGGCGAGGTTATCTGTGAAGATTTAAACAGTTTTATGAACGGCTGCCAGAACTGCAAGCATGGAAATGCAGAAAAATAATTGACAATGGAGGGATTATATGCCCATAAGAATATCATCGGAGCTTCCTGCGTTCAAAACGCTGGGAGAGGAAAATATATTTGTAATGTCCAAGGAAAGGGCGGAGCATCAGGATATACGTCCCCTTAAAGTTATAATCCTTAACATTATGCCAAAGAAAATTGAAACTGAATGCCAGCTTATGCGGCTTTTAAGCAATACACCTTTACAGGTTGATATTGACCTGCTGCAAATGGCATCTCATGTTTCAAAGAATACTTCAAGTCATCATCTTGAATCATTTTACAAAACCTTTGAAGAAATAAAAGATCGCCGCTACGACGGTATGATTGTGACGGGAGCACCTGTTGAGCTTCTTGATTTTGAAAAGGTTGACTACTGGGAGGAAATTACGGAGATTTTCGAGTGGTCAAAAACTCACGTATTTTCAACTCTCCACATATGCTGGGCGGCACAGGCAGGGCTTTATTATCACTTTGGTGTGCCGAAATATGCCCTTCCGCAGAAAATGTTCGGCATATTCCCTCATAAGGCAGAGGTGACTAATTGTCAGCTTCTGAAAGGCTTTGACGATATATTTTTCGTGCCTCACAGCCGCAATACCGAGATACACCGTGAGGATATCGAAAAAGTGCCGCAGCTTGAAATACTCACAAGTTCTGAAATGGCGGGAGTTCACATTGTAGCCAACAAAAACGGCAGACAGTACTTTATAACAGGGCATTCGGAATATGACCGTGATACCATTGCGGCTGAATATTTCCGTGATGTGGACAAGGGTATTGATATACAGCTGCCCTATAACTACTTCCCCGATGATAACCCCGAGAATACCCCTGTATTCTCATGGAGATGTACGGCTAATCTGATGTTCTCCAACTGGCTCAACTATTGCGTTTATCAGCGTACGCCCTATAATCTTGACGAGCTTGAAATAAGAAGCTGGACATGGGCGACGGATTTTTGACAGGAAAATAAAAATATGGAAGATTTTAACGAGAATATGAACTATAATTATAATTACAATCAACCAAACGGTGAGCCTCACAGCGATCCGAATAATCAGTTTTACACTATATCCGAGGAAAACAAGCCCATGTGGGCGGCGATTACAAGCTTTGTCTTAAGCCTTGTAAATGTTGTATCATGCTGCTGCTGCGGTTATGTCACAATTATTGCGGCACTTGTTTTCGGCATAATTTCTCTTGCCAACAAGTGGAAGGGCAAAGGCTTTGCAATTGCAGGCGTTGTTATTTCCTCTGTGTGCCTTATTTTGACGCTTCTCTCACAGATTTTCCTTGGTGGATTAAGTGCATGCCTTACCGATGTTATGCTTACTGCTCCTGAATACTATGCGGAATACAGCGAAACAGGGGAAATTCCCGAGGAACTGGAGAAGTATGACAACGAAGAATACGACTGGTACTGGAAAATGACAGGCAATGACAGCTTTGCTGATTTCTACGACCAGTGGATGACGTTGTATGGCGGTATTGCGGCGGCTTCTGAATATTCCGAGGAAACTGAAAGCAGCGATGTTGTAATTGATGATGAGGATTTCTTCGATTACGGCGATACATTCGGCGGCGATGAATCCTACGAACCCGAGTTCGGGGAAATTCCTGTGGAGTTGTAAAAAAATTAGGGTGGGAGTTTTTCCCACTTGAGATTGTCGAAAAAGTTAGATTAATATGTAAATTAAGGGGACGCTCTCTCTTGCAGAGCGTCCCCTCTTTTCAAACAGTCCACTGGATTGTTTGAAAATTCACCCCTTGCAGAGCGCTTGAACGCATCGCAGAGCTTTGCTCTGCATGGGACTCTGTCCCATACCCTGCCAGAGGCTCTGCCTCTGGACTCCGCAAAAGGGTAGTACCCTTTTGAAACCCAGTTTTAGTAAATGATAGTTTTATGTGTTATGATTACGCATTACGCATTGAATAGCCTTGCCATATATTCCTCCGTTGAATATAATCCACTGCGGTTATATCGTCCTATTCCGTAAAGACAATTCGGCTCACGTGTTATATAATTCATCTGCTCACGGCAGGTGAGAGTCATTAAAAATCCGCTGTCACGTATAACAGGCAGACTTTCACGGCTCACACTTCCGAAAGGATATGTGAATACCACAGGATAAAATCCGATATTCTCACGAAATTCCCCTTGAAGCCGCTGTATATCCTCCGAAAGTGCCGTGCGGTATTCTTCTTCGGTTTCGTTTTTATTTCTTGAACAGCCTGTTCTGCCGTCATAAAGAGAGTGCATATCATAGGTGTGATTTCCTATTTCAATCCGCCCCGAGCTTACCAGTTCATCAATATCCGCCCATGTAAGATAGGAATATTTCGGATTGTGCGGGTCTTTTACAGCATTGTTGTCTACATAGCTTCCCACAACTGAAACAACTGCGGTCATATCATATTTTTCAAGGAGCGGCACAAGTACAGATAAATTATTGTAAAAGCCGTCGTCGAGAGTTATCATAACCGCCTTTTCGGGGAGCGTTCCTCTGTTCTGGGTATATGCTATAACTTGTTCAGATGTTACAGTCTGATAACCGTGATTTTTCAGCCATTGCAGGTCAGCTTCTACCTGGTCTGCCGTTACAGCATATTCCGAGGGAGTATCTGTGTATATGCTGTGATACATTATAACAGGCAGTGGCACAGGCTCCTCCGCTTTTGTAAGCAGAGTTTTACCCCATATTATCAGAGTTGCCCCTATAAGAAATATTATTGCAGCTATGTATAAAATTTGCAGAAAATCGCCGTATCTTTTGCTGGTTGTCATAGTATCACGCTCCTTATTATACATTATATTTGTGTAGTCGGGGAATAATTCTTTTAGAGGTTCATTTTTGTTATAAAATTCCCTCTCACTGAATATAATTGTCTAAAGGGACAATTATAGAGTTGTAAAGGAACGGTGAGGAATATGAAAAGGCGAAAAAGAAAAAAAGTCAGCAGAGTTATCCGCTGGACTGTCTTACTGACTCTGCCTGTAACTGCGGCTTTGGGTGCTAAAGGGATGAAAATTGCGGCTGATGTAATGTGCTTTTCCGATGAAATGCCATTGCCTGCTGTTGTAAGTGAAATAAGTTCACCTGTACTTACAGAAGCGGACTTGCTTTCGGGCGAAACTGTTCTCTCCCGTGGGTATGGTGTATATGCGGAGGTAAGCGGGGAAGAAATAAGGCTTAAAAATCCCCTGGACGCAGTATCGGAAAATCCAGGTGCAAAGCCATATCCCGAAAACTGGACAAAGGGAATAAGCGTAGTTCGCACCACATACGGCAAATACAGCGGAACTACCTATTTTAATCTTGACGGCGGAAGTCAGGTCAATAATCAGAGTAACCATACAAATGAACTGCTTCTTCGTGAGAGTCGCTCTGCTCCGGATTTTACAATATCCGATACAGACGAGCCGCAGGTTTTACTCTATCATACCCACACAACAGAAAGCTTTGAGCCTTTTGTAAGGGAAAATATGGACGCTAATTTCAACTATCGCACAACAGATGAAACAAAAAATATGGTTATGGTAGGCAATGCCATACAGGCTGAACTTGAAGCAAAGGGAATAGGTGTTATTCATGTGACGGAAGTTCATGATTATCCCTCCTATAACGGTTCCTACGGCAGAAGCAGGGAGAGTATTCTGCCCATACTTGAAGAATATCCCGAAATAAAAGTAGTCCTTGATATTCATCGTGACGCTATTTCGGGGGACGACTATGCCGCCCAGCCCTATATTGAAATAGACGGCAAAGAGGCGGCACAGATTATGATTATATCGGGATGTGATGACGGCACTCTCGGAATGCCTGACTATCTGAAAAATTTTCATTTCGCAAGTGCCTTACAGCGGCAGTTTGAAGCCGATTACCCGGGACTTGCTAGACCGATATTATTTGACTATCGACACTACAATCAGGACTTGACAACGGGCAGTCTGCTTATTGAAGTAGGCTCCCATGGAAATACCCTTGAACAGGCACAGTATTCGGGACAGCTTATCGGACGCTCGCTATGCAGACTTCTGGAGGAGATGAAAGAAAAATGAAAGGCATAAAAAATATGGTCAGAGGGGTACTTGTGTACCTTATTCTGACCATGGGTATCTGGATGTTTCTGTATTCCTACGCCAATTCATATAACAGGCTTACTGATGAAAAAATACCTGCCGCCGAAATCCTGACGGATAAGGGCAGTATGACAATGAGAGGGGCAGGCATGAGTTATAACATCAGTACGGAGATTTTTTCTGCAGAAAGCGATTTTTATTTTGCCGCATATATGTTTATCCCCACGGAATTAAGGCTGTTATGTGCTGCTGAATGTGCGTGGGAAAAGAAATTCGGGCTGTGATGTTATATCATCATGGAAACAGTTGAGCTCACCTGCGTAGTAAAGCTCTGCATTGGGTAATTTGCGGAAATCATCGGGAGTATACAGAGAAAAGGGTTTTTCGAGAGGGATCCCTGCTCTTTCAAGGGTATATGCAACAAACTGTGAGCACACAAAATTCTTGTCTCTTGCCCAGTTTTTCTTTAAATAGAGGGGGACAAGTCCAAGTACGTTATACGAGTATATCTTGCGGTTTTCCATAAAATGCTTTATTAATCTGTTGTATTCAGCCTTTTGTTCAGGTGTGACAGCAATACGGTATATCTCACAGGGGATAAAATCAAATTGACCTAATGTGCCTTTGCCTACAACTTCTTTATTAAATGTGGCTGGAAATAACAGAAGTCGGTATGTACGGCAGAAGCTGTACATTTCGGATAAGTCCTCGCTGCCTGAAATGGAAACGTGATTATATGGCTTTTTTGTCACAAATCGGAATAATCGTGCTGGTTTAGTGCCTGTTTGTGCAACAATGATATAAATGTAATCCAAATATTCACCTCCATATAACAAAATGTAAAAGAAATTTTTTTCTACAATTATTATATCATAAACTCTTGCAAATTTCAAGGGTTTTTGATATAATAATATTTGGTATGGTTTTATACCTGTATGCGTCTGTAGCTCAGTGGATAGAGCAGTGGCCTCCGACGCCATGTGCGATGGTTCGATTCCATTCAGACGTACCATGTATCCCTCGGGAAAGAGGTTTATTATTAAAGAGAGGAAATGTAATTAAAGGCATACATAAGGTTTCAAAATCCGTGACCCCTGCCTTTAATTATTATGGTGGAATCTATGAAAAGATTACTTCTCCTTGGCGGTTCAAGGTATATTTTACCGATTATTGAGGCTGCACATAATCTGGGTTACTATGTTATAACCTGCGATTATCTTCCCGATAATATCGCCCACAAGTATTCCGACGAATACTGCAACGTGAGCATTATCGACAAGGAAGCAGTTCTTGAAGCGGCAAAGAAGCTCAATATCGACGGCGTACTTTCTTTTGCATGTGATCCAGGCGTTGCTACAGCTGCTTATGTAGCTGAAAAGCTTGGTCTGCCCCACAGCGGCTCTTACGAGTCAGTAAGTATTCTCCAGAACAAGGGAAAATTCCGTAAATTCCTTGCGGATAACGGATTTGATGTGCCCAATGCAAAGGGATATAAGTCAATTGATGAGGCTCTTGGAGATGTGGATTACTTCAACTGGCCTGTTATCGTAAAGCCTACAGATTCCGCTGGAAGCAAGGGTGTTACAAGAGTTGACGACCCTGCAAAGCTTCGTGAAAGCATTGAATATGCAATTTCTTTCTCTCACAGCGATGAATTTATTATTGAGGATTTCCTTGAAAAAAAAGGTCATTCCTCTGATACAGACAGTTTCTCCGTTGACGGCGAGCTTAAATTTGTTTCGTTCTCTGCACAGCGTTTCGACGAAAACTGCGAAAATCCATATACTCCCTCTGCTTACAGCTGGCCCTCCACTATTTCCGAGGCACACCAGGAAAAGCTTAAGGGCGAAATTCAGCGTTTACTGACACTTCTTGATATGAAAACTTCAATTTACAATATCGAGGTAAGAGAGTGTACAAACGGCAAGTCATACATCATGGAGGTTTCTCCCCGTGGCGGCGGAAATCGTCTTGCAGAAATGCTCCGCTATGCTACAGGTGTTGACCTTGTTACAAACTCTGTTCGTGCTGCTGTTGGCGATCCTGTTGTTGATGTAGAGCAGAAGCCTTACAATGGATGCTGGGCTGAAATTATTCTCCACAGTGAAAAGGCTGGCGTATTTGATTCCCTCTGGATTTCTGATGAAATCAAAGAGAACATCATTGAGCGTGACCTCTGGATTGAGTCTGATACAGAAGTAGGCGGTTTTTCAGGTGCAAATGAGGCTATTGGTACACTGGTACTTCGTTTTGATACTCAAGAGCAGCTTGACAAGGTGCTCAGCAATCAGAGCGAATATGTAAAGGTTGTTCTGAAATAAGGAGAAAATATGCGGGAAATCGGCGGTTATTTTGAACTTGACAGATACACAATGCCCATGCTTCACGAGGGGGCTGTAGCTCTCAACTGCGGCAGAAATACCCTTGCATATCTTATTGAGGCAAAGGGCATTGAGAAAATAAAAGTCCCGAAATTTCTTTGCGATACCGTTCGTGAGGTCTGCGAAAAAGAGAAGATATCCATTACATATTACAGCATTACACGTGATTTTCTTCCCGAGGATATTACTCTTGAAGCTGACGAATGGCTGTATCTGGTGAATTTCTACGGACAGCTTGACAATGGTACAATCCGTGACTATGTTGAAAAGTATGAGCGTGTAATCGTTGACCACGCACAGGCGTATTTTCAGATGCCTCTTGAAAATGTGGATACTCTTTACACCTGCCGCAAATTTTTCGGAGTAGCTGACGGCGGAATTCTCTACACAGATACAAAGCTTGACAGGGAAATTCCACAGGACGAGTCCTTTGAGCGAATGGGATTTGTGCTTGGCAGATTTGAAAGAAGTGCTTCAGAATTTTATGCAGAGGCGGCAGCAAATAACGATTTCTTTGCAGATGAGCCTGTAAAGCTTATGTCAAAGCTTACGGAAAATCTTCTTCACGGAATTGACTACGAAGCTGTAAAGCAGAAAAGAACGAGAAATTTTGAAATTCTTCACGAGGCTTTTGAAAAGATAAATCCTTTGAAGCTGACAGTTCCGCAGGGTGCATTCATGTATCCGCTTTATCTGGAAAACGGCGGAGAAATCCGCAGAAAACTCCAGGCGAAAAAAATATTTATTCCTACGCTGTGGCCGGATGTGTTTGAGCATTGCAGTGAATGTGAGCTTGAATATGACTATGCGAAAAATATTCTCCCTATCCCTGTTGATCAGAGATATGATGAGGAGGATATGAAATATATTATCAAAGAAGTTTTCAATGAAATTTGAAATAGGAGATAAACTATGAAGGATTCATTAAAAAATAAAAGACTGCTGTTCCTTGGCAGTACGCCAAATATTGCAGGTATGGTGAAAACTGCAAAGGAAATGGGCGTATATGTATATGTAACCGACAATAAGCCTCTTGAAAATGCCCCTGCAAAGCAGATTGCCGATGAATATGCGAACATCAGTCTTGCAGATATTGATAAAGTTGTTGATTACATAAAAGAAAATAAGATAGACGGTGTTCTCACTGGATTTTCTGATTCATATCTAACTTACTATGAGCAGATATGCGAAAAATCAGGTCTTCCCTGCTACGGCGATAAGAAGACATTTGCAATTGCTACTGATAAAATGTGCTTCAAGAAGGCTTGTGATGAGTCAGGCGTTGGTACAATTCCCGGAATTAACGCTTATTCTTATGAAGAAGCTCTTGAATTTGCCAATAATTCAAGCTTTCCTCTTATGCTGAAGCCTGCTGACAACAGCGGTTCAAGAGGTGTTATAAAGTGCGAATCTCTTGATGAATTGAAAAATGCCTATGAATATGCACTTTCTTTCTCACCTACAAAAAACGTAATGTGTGAAAGATTTATGGCTTGCGACGGAATAGGCGTTTCCTATCAGCTTATAAATGGCGAGGCTTACCTTTCCTCAACCTGCGACCGTGTTAATTATTGTGCGGCAGGGGACGGCTCGTCTATAACAGGCGATTTGCTTTATCCCTCAAAATATACTGACCGCTATATAAAGGAAATGGACGAGAGCGTTAAGAAAATGCTCCGTGTGAACGGCTTTAATCACGGTATGGTCAGCTTGCAGTCTTTTGTTGATGACGAGGGATTTTATATGTGCGAAATGTGCTATCGTCCAAGCGGCGGTCATCACTACATTCTTATAAAGGATCAGAATGGCATTGACGGTCTGGAGCTGCTTATTGAATTTGCTATTACAGGTACTGTTGAGGGATATAATTCAGAAAATGAAACTCCCTATTTCAAGGAAATGTGTGCTATGACTCATATTGTGGGCAAGCCTTTACAGGAAATTGCTGTTGCTGACGGATTTGACGCTGTAGCAAAGCTTGGCGGTGTTATTGATGTATCTCAAGCTTTATTTGCAGGGGATACAGTTGGCAAGGACGGCACTACTGCACAGGTTCTTGGTTCTATATGGTTCAAGGCTGCTGATTTTGACGGCTTATGTGCTGCTGCCGATACTTATAACAAGGCACTTTGTTTTAAAGATGCCAACGGCATCTCTCTTTTAAAGGGACGTAAATTTACTGAAACTCACTAATAAATATAAGGTCAGCGTGTTTTACCGCTGACCTTTTTAAAAATGGAATAGAGGTGCAAAATGAACAATCTTGAAATAAAACACAACGAATTAACGGCGGAGGAGTTTATTTATCTCTGGAACTCCGTGTGGTGCGGTGCTCCGACTCTGGAGCAGGTGCGTCTTGCTATGGAGAACAGCGTTTTCAGAGTATCAGTATACGACGGGGAGAAAATAGCGGCTATGGCTCGTATGATTGGTGATATGGGGCTTTGCTACTATATTAAGGATGTGGTCGTTCATCCTGATTACCAGAAAAAGGGGATAGGGAGGCTTCTTATTAATGAATTGTTGGAATTTATAAAATCCAACGGTATAAGCGGAACACAAATTTTTGTGGAGCTTTGTGCAATGCCCGATAAAATCCCCTTTTATGAAAAATTCGGATTTTCCGCCAATGAGGCACAGAGGCTCCGAATTATGCTCCCTGTAGAATAAAACATAACCGCCCGATGTGTGAATGTCGGGCGGTTGTGTTTAGTTGGATAAATTGGAACTTGTCAATCGCATTCTTTTTGATAGTAAGCAAATTCCTCGTCCCGTTTCACTTCACGATAACCCAGCTTGGTATAAAAAGCATTTGTTCTTACATTCCAAAGTGGCGTATCAAGTTTGATTTTCTTTATACCAGAATAGTAAGTTTCCACAATTTTCATCAAAGAAAGACCATATCCCTTTCGATGATGAGCTGGGTTAATAAATATTCTGCCAATGTACAATGTTTCACTGTTTTTGTCCACAAATAGAACTGCACCACCAACGATTTCGCCATCTACGACTGCCTGTAGTAAATGCCCTTCGTTTTTCATCTGAATGTGCCATGGAATTGAATCATAATCAGGAGGTCTATTTGCTTCGGAAGCACCAACATTAATATCGCTATCAAACGCAGCCTTTGATATAGCCACAATTCTTTTTATATGTTTCAATTCTGCATTTTCTAACCTCATAAAAGTCATATCCTCGTCAAATTCTTATTTATCGGTCTGTATGACCAACTATATTATACCACATTCCGCAAACGATTGCAACAAAAAACCTCCGATATTTTCACATCGGAGGTTTTGGTTGGGGTAGCGGGATTTGAACCCACGCATGACAGAGTCAAAGTCTGTTGCCTTACCGCTTGGCCATACCCCAAAAGGTTATTATATAGAAATAAGTCCGATATTTCGGACTTTTTTCTGAAAGAGGCGCCACCCAGATTTGAACTGGGGATCAGGGTGTTGCAGACCCACGCCTTACCACTTGGCTATAGCGCCGCAATTGGAGCGGATTACGAGGCTCGAACTCGCTACCTCCACCTTGGCAAGGTGGCGCTCTACCAGATGAGCTAAATCCGCAATGGCGACCCGGATGAGGCTCGAACTCACGACCTCTAGCGTGACAGGCTAGCGTTCTAACCAACTGAACTACCGGGCCAATGGTGGGGACTACAGGGCTCGAACCTGTGACCCTCTGCTTGTAAGGCAGATGCTCTCCCAGCTGAGCTAAACCCCCACTGTTTGCCGTTGTCAACGTTCTTACCGCTGACGACTTATATATTATAGCACACCTTTTTTGATTTGTCAACCCCTTTTTTGAAATTTTTTCAAAAAATTTTTTTGATGTTGGATTTTTCACCGTATATAGCGTTTTTGGTATGAAAATTTTTTTAAAACTCATCTAACATTATTATTTATATGCAAATTTATCTGACTTTGTTACAGATGTTTTCTTTCTGATTTGTCATCTTATTAATATTGCTGTGTTTCAACAGTGATAATATAGCATTTTGCCAAAAGTGAAAAATCCCGTGTCGGTTTTTATGGCAAAATGTAAAAAACATAAAATCCTATTGACTTTTATTTTGCGTAGTGATATAATAAAAATAGTATATGCTTAAATTTATACTGCTGAATTATGCGTTTTTTCAGGTATTTGTATTTTTTAATATTTAAGGAGAATAATTGTGGAGTTTAAACCTTTTGAAGAAAAAATATGGCTTTCATCACCAACCATGCACGGTGAAGAAATCGAGTATGTCAATGAGGCATACACTACAAACTGGATGTCAACTGTAGGTAAGAATATTAACAATGTTGAAGCTATGATTGCCGAAAAAGTCGGCTGTAAGTATTCCGTTGCCCTTGCTTCGGGCACATCTTCACTTCATTTAAGTGTCAAGCTTGCAGGTGAAAAATTGTATGGTATCCCTAAAGCAGGGGAGGGTGCCCTCCGTGGACATAAGGTTTTTTGCTCCGATGTTACTTTCAGTGCTACTGTTAACCCCATTTGCTATGAGGGTGGTGAGCCTGTATTTATAGATACAGAATACGATACATGGAACATGGACCCTGCCGCACTTGAAAAGGCTTTTGAAATTTATCCTGATGTTCGTCTTGTTGTTCTTGTTCATCTCTACGGTATCCCCGGAAAAATTGATGAAATCAAGGCTATTTGTAATAAACATAATGCACTCCTTATTGAGGACGCTGCCGAGTCACTCGGTGCTTCCTATAAGGGTGTTCAGACAGGAAAATTCGGCGACTACGGTGCTATTTCCTTTAACGGAAACAAGATTATCACAGGTTCTTCGGGTGGTATGTTCCTTACAGATTCCCTTGCTGACGCTGAAAAGGTAAGAAAATGGTCTACGCAGAGCCGTGAAGCCGCTTCATGGTATCAGCATGAGGAAATTGGCTACAATTACAGAATGTCAAATGTAATTGCAGGTGTAGTTCGTGGACAGATTCCATATCTTGAGGAACACATTGCACAGAAAAAAGCTATTTATGAGCGTTATAAAGAGGGCTTCAAGGGACTTCCTGTTACAATGAATCCGTATGACAGCGAAAACAGTGAGCCTAACTTCTGGTTGAGCTGTATTCTCATTGACAGGGACGCTATGTGCCGTCAGGTGAGAAGCGATTCCGATGCACTTTATATAAGTGAAGCAGGTAAAAGCTGTCCCACTGAAATACTTGATGCACTTAATGCAATTAATGCAGAGGGGCGTCCTGTATGGAAGCCTATGCACTCACAGCCTATTTTCAGAGCAAACGATTTCATTACTGCCGGCGGAAGCGGCCGAGCCAAGACAAATGCTTATATCGACGGAGATTTTTCCGATGTTGGTTCCGATTTGTTCAACAGAGGTCTTTGTCTGCCCAGCGATAATAAAATGACTCCCGAACAGCAGGATGTTATTATTGCGGTTATCAGAAATTGTTTTGGAAAATAAGGAGTTATAAATGAGTAAAATTAACGTAACCCGTTCCTCCATGCCTTCATATGAGGAGTACTGCGAGGAAATAAAGGAGCTGTGGGAAAGCCGCTGGCTTACAAATATGGGAGCAAAGCACCGTCAGTTACAGGCTGACCTTGAAAAATATCTCAATGTTCCCCATGTGTCGCTTTATACAAACGGTCATCTTGCCCTTGAAAATATCTTTCAGGCAATGAATTTCCCGAAGGGAAGCGAGGTTATCACAACTCCCTTTACATTTGCTTCAACTACTCATGCAATTGTTCGCAGTGGACTTGTGCCTGTTTTCTGCGATGTGAACGATGTGGATTATACCATTGACGTTACAAAAATTGAGGCACTTATCACAGATAAGACTGTAGCAATTGTGCCCGTTCATGTTTACGGAAATATCTGCGATACAGAGGCAATTGACAAAATTGCTGGAAAGTATAATCTCAAAGTAATATATGATGCGGCTCACGCTTTCGGCGTTGTGAAAAACGGTGTCAGTGCGGCTAATTTTGGTGATGCTTCGATGTTCAGCTTCCACGCTACAAAGGTATTCAACACCATTGAGGGCGGTGCTGTTACATTTGCTGACGATTCACTTGTTCAGATTCTCAACGATATCCGCAATTTCGGTATCTGCGGTCAGGAATCTGTGGGCTATGTGGGCGGAAATGCTAAAATGAACGAGTTTCAGGCTGCTATGGGTATATGCAATCTCCGTTATCTTGACGGCGAGATTGCAAAGCGTAAGGCTGCTGTGGAGCAGTACCGCAAGCGTCTTTCAGTGGCAGAGGGCATAAAAATCTGTCCCGAGCAGGAGGGCGTTCAGTCAAATTACGCTTATTTCCCCGTTGTATTTGACGGTTATAAATACACAAGAGATGAAGTATTTGCGGCTCTTGCGGAAAATGATATTATCGCAAGAAAGTATTTCTTCCCCTTGACAAACAGCTTTGAGTGCTATGCCGATTATCCGACAGCAGGAACTGAAAAAACTCCCGTTGCAGCATATATCGCAGACAGGGTGCTTACTCTGCCCCTTTATGCTGACCTTACTGTTGAGGACGTTGACAGAATCTGTGATATTATATTAAAATAAAAATAATACCCTATTCCGAGGAGGTTGTGAAATGAAAGGAATTATCCTCGCCGGAGGCTCCGGTACAAGACTTTATCCGCTTACAAAAGTGACATCAAAGCAGCTTTTGCCTGTATATGACAAGCCTATGATTTTCTATCCGCTGTCAACTCTTATGTTGGCAGGAATACGTGACATTCTGATTATTTCTACCCCTACGGATACACCCCGTTTCAAGGAGCTTTTAGGGGACGGCAGCAGCATGGGAATTAATCTTTCATATGCTGTTCAGCCCAGTCCTGACGGACTTGCACAGGCTTTCCTTATCGGTGAGGAATTTATCGGCGACGACTCTTGTGCTATGATTCTCGGCGACAATATCTTCTACGGCGGTTGGTTCAGAAAAAATCTCCGTGAGGCTGTGGCAAATGCTGAAAACGGAAAGGCTACAATTTTCGGTTACTATGTACGTGATCCCGAGCGTTTCGGTATTGTTGAATTTGACAAGGACAGAAATGCAGTTTCCGTAGAGGAAAAACCAGCAAATCCCAAGTCAAATTACGCTATAACAGGACTTTATTTTTACCCAAAGGGCGTAAGTGCTATGGCAAAGGAAGTCAAGCCCTCCGCTCGTGGAGAGCTTGAGATTACTGACCTTAACCGTATGTACCTTGAAAAGGACGACCTTAAAGTGCAGATTCTCGGCAGAGGTTTTGCGTGGCTTGATACGGGAACAATGGAGAGTCTTATGGAGGCTGCTTCATTTGTACAGACAGTGCAGAATCGTCAGGACGTTGTAATTTCAGCTCCCGAGGAAATTGCATATTACGAAAAATGGATTTCAAAGGAACAGCTTCTTGAAACTGCGGCAGCTTATGGAAAATCCCCTTACGGCGAGCATCTGAAGCTTGTTGCTGAAGATAAATTTGTATTCTGAGGAGAAAATATATGACAATTATTGTAACAGGCGGTGCCGGATTTATCGGCAGTAATTTTGTATTTCATATGCTTGACAAGCACCCCGATTATCGTATCGTGTGCCTTGACAAGCTGACATACGCAGGAAACCTTTCAACACTCAAATCGGTTATGGATAATCCGAATTTCCGTTTTGTAAAGGCTGATATCTGCGACCGTGACGCTGTATTTGCTCTCTTTGAGGAAGAAAAGCCCGATATCGTCGTTAACTTTGCGGCTGAAAGTCATGTTGACCGTTCAATTGAAGATCCCGGTATCTTCCTTAAAACAAATATTCTCGGTACACAGACACTTATGGACGCTTGCAGAAAGTACGGCATTCAGAGATATCATCAGGTATCTACTGACGAGGTTTATGGCGATTTGCCCCTTGATCGTCCCGACCTTTTCTTCACAGAGGAAACACCAATCCACACAAGCAGTCCTTACAGCTCATCAAAGGCTGGTGCAGATCTTCTTGTATTGGCATATCACAGAACATTCGGTCTTCCTGTGACAATTTCAAGATGTTCCAACAACTACGGTCCCTATCACTTCCCCGAGAAGCTTATTCCTCTTATGATTGCAAATGCACTCAATGACAAGCCTCTCCCAGTATATGGCAAGGGCGAAAATGTACGTGACTGGCTTTATGTTGAGGATCACTGCAAGGCTATCGACCTTATAATCCACAACGGCAGAGTCGGTGAGGTTTACAATATCGGCGGTCACAACGAAATGGCTAATATTGATATTGTCAAGATTATCTGCAAGGAGCTCAATAAGCCCGAAAGCCTTATAACATACGTTGCAGACCGTAAGGGACACGATATGCGTTATGCTATTGATCCTACAAAAATCCACAATGAGCTTGGCTGGCTTCCCGAAACAAAGTTTGCCGACGGTATCAAGAAAACTATTCAGTGGTATCTCGACAATAAGGAGTGGTGGGAAGAAATCATTTCAGGCGAGTATCAGGCTTATTATGATAAAATGTACAGCAATAAGTAAGAATAATAAGGCAATGCTTCGCATAACCGTGAGGTATTGCCTTTAAACAAGTTATAGCAGAGGGTGAATGTATTATGAATCTGAAACAGCTTCGTTATGCTCTTGTTCTGTACGATACAGGCAGTTTTTCACAGGCTGCGGAAGTTCTTGGAATTTCTCAGCCGTCCCTCAGCCAATATATTCTTAAAATTGAGAAAAATCTCGATGTAAAGCTTTTTGACCGTTCGGGTTCTGATATCCGTCTTACAGACGCAGGCAGAATTTACCTTGAAGCAGGAAGAAAAATTCTCGATATCGAACGTCAGATGCAGAATAAATTCTGCGATTTGCGAAATAACGAATATGGCAGCGTTGTTGTGGGAATATCTCCCCACAGATGTTTCTGTATCGGTCCCTATCTTGTAAAGCGGTTCAGGGAAATGTATCCTGGGATGAACCTCGTTCTTGACGAAAGAAGCGGCAAGGACCTTCTGGAAAGTGCCGAGCAGGGCTGTTTTGACATATGCATAGCTGTTCTTCCGATTGATGAAAATATCTTTTCATATGAGAGAGTTTATCGTGAGGAGGCTGTTATTGCCGTTCCGAATAATACAGACCTTTGCAGGCGGCTTAATGAAGTGGCAGAGGTTGTGGAAAATCGCAAACGTCCCGCAGTTGATATCAAAATGATTGACGGTGCTGATTTTGCAATTCTTGCCGATGGTATGCCTATGCAGATTATTCTGAACGATATTTGCAGGAAATACGATATTGAACTCAATAAGGTGGTTGAATGTCGCAGTCTTGAAGCTCTTGAAGCTATGGTAAGTGCAGGAATATGTTCTGCACTGATTCCCTCATATCTTACGGAATATAAAATAAAGCAGTCAGCAGTGACCTGTTTTTCTATCCGGCAGGAGGTGCCCTCAAGAGAGATTGTCGCTATATATCATAAGGGACAGTATCTTTCAAAGCCCGTTGCGGATCTGATTGGCATATTAAAGGAAATAAATCTATAGGGAACACCTGTAGTGAAAAGCATAAACGAAATATGTTTTGCCGTCGGAGTTTGTTCCGACGGTGAATTTTGAAATAATATATAACCTTTTGATTATAAAAAGCATAGATTGAATTTAATACACGACGGAAATGTAAAATAGAAGAACTATTTGTTAATTAAAATTCCATATATTGGAAAGAGAGAGAAAATAGTTGGCAATGAAACGGCAATTTTAGGATATTGTGTCAAAAAATAGCAGATAACTTCTATATCTTTTTACTTGATTTTTTCGGGAAATTATGATATAATTGTAGGGAACGCTTTTTAAAGTGTTCTGAACTTTAGTTGAAAATATTACATTTAGTAAAGTGTAGAAACGGTTAGTGAGGTTAAAATTATGTCAGAAGAAAAAAACATTAATCTTGTGCTGAAAAATCCCGATGACTACGATAAGCCGATATTGACATTATCAGGTATCGCTCGTGAAGTTAAACGTTTTTTTGTATTATGGATAGTTGTATCTTTAGTTGCAGCCCTTATTACAGGCTGCGGAACTTTTCTTCTTGGAAGCTCCGCTGCTACTGCAAAGGCTATGGTTGAATTTACATTTGAAGGAATCGAGAGTGGAAAGGATCCTGCCGGCAACGAATTTGAAATTCAGAAAATAAAGGCTCCTGCTGTAATTGAGGACGCTCTTGATGCACTTCAGTTTTCAGATGAGGAAGTAACTGTTGATTCAATCCGTGACAACATAAAAATTGAGAGTGTAACACCTGCTGACGCTATTGATAAAATGGCAGCATACAAGAGCGTATTCGATATCGGAAACAACGCTGCAATGAATGCTGTTGAGGAAATGCTTGATGTTTCTGTTTATCCTACACGTTTTATAATCACTCTTGATCTTAAGGCTGCAAAGATAAATAAGGACGACGGTGCAAGAGTTCTTGATGCCGTTCTCGACTCTTACAAGAGATATTTCTATGAGACATATGGCTACAACAGAGCTCTTGGAAGTGCTGTTCTTGCTATTGACTACCACGATTATGACTATGAGCGTGCAATAGATGTATTCGATTCAACACTTGAATCTGCACAGAGATATGTTAGTGCTCTTGCAAATCAGGATTCTACAAGCTTTAGATCTACAAATACAGGATATTCTTTCTCTGACCTTTCAAGTGCTATTGGTACTCTCCGTAGTGAGGATCTGGGTTGGATTACATCCTATGTTACAATTAACAATGTTACAAAGGATAAGGATCTGCTCCTTATAAATTATCAGTACCGCATTGATAATCTTAAGAGACAGAGAACTGCTGCCAAGTCAAATCTTGAATCTGTTGAAGCTTCAATTGAGAAATACCAGAAGGATACAGTAATGGTTATGGCAGGTGCAAACAGCGAAACAGCTAACCTTACTTTATCACAGTCCTCGCCTCAGTATGACCAGATGATTGACAAGAAGCTTGCAACACAGGCTGAAATTGCTGAATGTACAAAGGATATCGACTACTATGAGAGCCGTATCGAAAGCCTCAAGCAGAGTACAGGTACAACAAGCAAAGCACAGATGAAGCTTCTTGATGAAGAACTTGATAAGCTTTATGAAAAGACGAATAACATCCTTGCACTCGTTGAAACTACAGCAGACGAGTTCTATGAGAATGTTGCTTTTGCAAATGCTTACTCAATTATCGTTCCTTCTTCTGTAGAAAACGATTACAGCCTTCCTAACATTGTTCTCATTGTTATTGTTGTTGAGGCTCTCATATTCCTTGTGTTTGGAATGATAATTGTTTTCCGTGCTTTTACAGAGCAGTACAATAAAAATAATGGCATAGTTAAAGTTAAGGCTTCTTCCAAGAATGATGACGAAAAGGAAGAAAAGAAGAATAAGGGCAATAATAAAAAAGAAGAAAAGTAATAAATCAGACAACACAGCACAAGGACTTTTATGAGTGTTTTGTGCTGTGTTGCTTAAAGAACGCTGATGTATTTTTTTCGAATATTAAAGAGCTAAGGAGCAGCTTAAGTGATATATTTACTATGTTTCGGTGCTTCAGCACTGTTTGCACAGTTAGCATACAAATCTAAATTAAAGCCTGCTATAATCTTCTGGTCTGTTTTGAGTATTGCTGTTACGGTAATACTTGCAGGTATGCGTGATTACAGTATCGGAATAGATGTTGAAAACTACAGGACGTTCAGATTATACTGGGGACAGGCATATGCTTCTGGTAATCTTGGCGAATATCTTAAATTTTACAGTAAATTTGAAAGCGAATACATTTTTGCATTGATTATAGGATGTGTTGCACAATATACGGGAAACTTTCGCTTATTTTTATTTATTTGTCATACAATAATAATTACAGGTGTTTATATAGGTGCATACCGCCAGAGAAAAAATGTTAATCCAGCAATGGTTATGCTTCTATTTTATTTGTATTTCTATAGTCATTCTCTCAATGTTATGCGACAGTATATGGCTATGGCAGTTGTTTTTGCCTTCCTTGTAGATGTACAGCAGGGTAAATACGTTAGATACACCATAGCTGTATTGGTATCTATGATGATACATACAACTGCTATTATTGCTCTTACTCCAATGATTATGTATATAGTTATTAGTCATAAAAAATATCTTGGTGCCCCGAAACGAAAGAAAAGAACAGTTATATTTCTTTTGTTATGTGGTATAGTCTTTTTTGTTCCTCTTATTAAAGTGGTTATGAGTCTAGGATTTCTTGGAGGATTTCGTTATTTTATAGAGGGTGATGAAAAGGAATGGCCTCTTTATCTGACCGCATTTTTGCTTACAGAGTTTGTAGGAATATACATATTTCGAAAAATGTATCGATTAAGTTCTCCATATAGTGAATTTTTCTTGATGTGTAGTATAGCTTACATACTTCTTCAGCAATTGGGAGGCTTAATGAATTACGGTAAGCGTATAGCTGCATATTTTTCATTCTTAAATATACTTACAATAGCTTCTCTTGCAAAGTGTTCAAAGCAGACTGATAATAAGTTACTTATAAATACAGCTGTAATCTCAATTAGTTTGTTCTATTGGGTATTCTTCTACGTTATAAAAAATGCAAGCCATACTTACCCCTATGTATTAGGAATATAGGGTGAGAAAAGGAGATTATGTCTTTATGGGAAATTCAAAAAGTACATCCGCTAAGAAAACAATAGGCTCTGCGGTTGTATGGAAATTTATGGAGAGAATGGGTGTAAGCGTTGTACAGTTAGTGCTTCAACTTGTACTTGCACGTATTCTCGGTGCGGAGCGTTATGGTGAGCTTACCCTGATGATCATATTTACCAATCTGGCAAATGTGTTTATTCAGAGAGGCTTCAATACAGCGCTTATTCAGAATAAGGATGTAAAAGAAGAAGATTATTCCTCTGTTTTCTGGGTTACAATGGGTATTGCTTCATTATTGTACAGCATACTTTTTTTTGCGGCACCAGGAATAGCAAATTTATATGAATCTCCAGGAATTATAGCACCATTCCGTGTTATATGTCTTATTCTTTTCCCGGGTGCATTAAATTCAATTCAGATTGCAAAAATCAGCCGAAATATGGATTTCAAGAAAATCTTCTACGGAAATGTTGCAGGTATTGTAATCAGCGGTATTGCAGGTATTGTTATTGCTGTAAACGGCGGTGGATTGTGGGCACTTGTTGCACAGACACTTCTTAACACATCTGTAGCCTGCGTTGTAATGTTTGCACAGGCAAAGCTGAAAATCAGAATGTACATCAACTGGCAGAGAATAAAAGAATTGTTTTCATATGGCTGGAAGCTTCTTGTGTCAGGCTTGATAGATACAATATATCAGGATATACGCAGTCTTGTAGTTGGTGTTAAGTATGATAAATCCACACTCGGCTATTATGACAGAGGAAAGCAGTTCCCTCACTTTATAATAAATGCGGTAAATCTTACTGTACAATCAGTAATGCTTCCTGCTATGTCTGAAAAACAGGATGATAAATCAAAGGTAAAGACTTTGATGAAAAATTCAATGATAATCAGTGCATACGCTATATTTCCTGCAATGGCAGGACTTGCAGCTGTGGCTACACCTGTTATTAAACTTATATTAGGAGATGACTGGCTCCCCTGCGTGCCTTATATGCAGATTTACTGTTTTACATTTGCATTTTATCCCGTTCATTCCTGTAACTTACAGGCAATTAACGCTATGGGCAGAAGCGATTTGTTCCTTAAACTGGAGATTGTAAAAAAGCTTTATGGTCTTGTCGCACTCGTAATAGCAGTATTGTGCTTTGATTCGCCTATTGCAATTGCTCTTACAGGTGTTATCACAACCGTTATCAGCTGTTTTGTAAATGCAGGACCTAACCGCAAACTTCTTGACTATTCATACAGAGAGCAGTTTATGGACATTCTTCCGTCCTTCGTGGCTTCAATTGCTATGTTCGGTGCTGTTTATGCAATTCAGTGGCTTAATCTTCATGCTTTACCCACACTTATTATACAGATAATCAGCGGAATTTTTGTATATGCTGCAATATCACTTATATTCAAGCCTGTTCCGTTCAGAATGTGTATGGAAGTTCTTAAAAAACGTAGACTTAAAAAGGCAGGAAAATAAGTTTTACTTGTTTATTATTTTATTTTAGGAGGAGAATAATCTTGAGTAATCAGATTATGGTGAGTATTATCTGCAACGCCTACAATCATGGCAAATATATAAAAGATGCTCTTGAAGGCTTTGTCACACAGCAGACTACATTCCCATTCGAGGTTCTTGTACATGACGACGCTTCAACTGATAATACAGCTGATATTATCAGAGAATATGAGGCGAAATATCCGGAGCTTATAAAGCCGATTTATCAGACTGAAAATCAGTACTCCCAGAAGATAGGAATTAATAAAACATATCAGGTTCCGAGAGTTCAGGGAAAATATGTTGCTTTATGTGAGGGTGATGATTACTGGACTGACCCCATGAAGCTTCAGAAACAGTTTGATTTTATGGAGGCTAATCCTGATTATGCATTATGTACCTGTTCCACAGATTGGTACAATATGCGTTCTGGTGTTGTCGAGAATAAATGTCGTGCTGAAAAGGATATGGATGTTTCTCTTGAGGAAATTATTCTTGAAAAACACGGTAGAATTTTCCAGTATGCATCATATTTCCTTAAAAGTGAAATCATAAAAGAATTTCCTGAATGGCGTACAAAATTCCCTATAGGAGATTATCCTCTTGCAATTCAGTGTGCTTTAAATGGCAAAGTTCATATGCTTTCAGAATGTATGTCTGTTTATCGTTATTATTCCGAAGGCTCATGGACTGCAAGAATGGATGGCGATGAACATAGAATAAATGTAAGTAAGCGCATGATTGAAGGACTTAATGCTTTAAACGAAGTAACGGAATTCAGGTTTAATGAACTTATTACGAAACGTATAAATAAGCATGAATATACTCTTGCTTTGCACAACCATGACCTCGACACAATCCGTAAGGGTAAATTAAAGGAAATGTATAAAAAGCGTCCTTTGCTTTATAAAATATCAGATATTCTTCACTGTAAATGCCCTAAACTTTTTGTTATGGCAAGAAAAATTGCGAAAAGATAATTTTTCTATTGCAAATGCAGGGAAAATATGATATAATGTTATGGGTTAATTTATAAATCTGTAGAAAGTTGGTCTGGATAAAAATGAGAAATTTTCAGTTATTCATCAAACGTGCCTTTGATATTGTGGCATCTGCAATACTTATACTTATTCTTACAATAATACCTGTGTTTATTATTGTACCAATAGCTATAAAGCTTACCTCAAAAGGCCCTGCTGTATTTGTGCAGGAGCGTTCTGGTAAGGACGGAAAGGTATTCAATATCTACAAATTCCGTACAATGGTACCTCCTCCCGAGGGTACATATAATGTAGACGGTGTACTTTATAAGCCTAACGGCGAAGTGCTTGAGCCATCTTCTACACGTATAACAAAGGTGGGAAGATTCCTCCGTAAAACAAGCCTTGATGAGCTTATGCAGCTTTTCAATATCCTTAACGGCACAATGAGTTTTGTAGGTCCTCGTCCTACACTTCCCTATCAGGCAAAGGCTTATTCAAAGGAGCAGATGCGTCGTTTTGAAATGCGTCCTGGTGTAACAGGACTTGCACAGGTTAGCGGAAGAAATAACCTTACATGGACTGAAAAAATTCAGTATGATATCGAGTACATTGACAATTTCAGCCTTTGGAATGATATTAAAATCCTGTTCAGAACAGTTGCCGTTGTTCTTAAAAAGGATGACATTGACTTTAAAAAAGAGGATTCACTTACAAAAAAAGAAAATCGTACAGAAAATGCAGCACCAGCAGAGTCGGCAGCTGCTGAAAAGTAAGAGGCTGTATTCAGCAAAGATTGGAGTAAATGAGTATGAAAGCTTTAGTTCTGGCAGGCGGTTTGCCGCAGATTACGCTGATAAACGAACTTAAAAGCAGGGGAGTGACTGCTGTACTTGCTGATGGCAGTGAAAAGGCTATTGCCCGTCCTTATGCTGATGCATTCTATAAGGTTAATATTTTTGATATTGATGCTGTAGTGGAAATTGCTCGTAATGAGCAGGTTGATTTTGTAATTACCTGCTGTGCTGACCAGGTTCTCCTTGTCGTTTCACAGGTAGCCGAAATACTCGGTCTGCCATGGTATATTGATTACGAAACAGCAAAGAATGTTTCGGATAAGGAACTTATGAAAAAGGTATTTGTGGAGAACAATATTCCCACATCACGCCACGTTGTTATGAGTGAGCTTGATATGGAGCAGATTAAGGGGCTGAAATATCCTCTTATTGTAAAGCCTGTTGATGCATACAGCTCCAGAGGTGTCCGCAAGGTTCTTGATGAAACAGAGCTTCGTGAGGCTTTTGATGCTGCTACTGAAATCAGCCGCAACAATAATGCTATTGTTGAGGAATTTTGCGTAGGCGAGGAAATCAGCGTTGATATATTTGTTTCCGACGGAAAAGCACACGTCCTCTGCGTTTCAAACAGTGAAAAGGTTAAGGACGAGGATAAATTTGTTATTTTCCGCGGAAGATTCCCTGTTGCTGCTTCTGCAGAGCTTCACAAGAAAATTGAAGTTGTAGCACAGCAGATTGTTGACGCATTCGGACTTAAAAACTGTCCTATGCTCATTCAGATGATTTCAGACGGTGAAAACGTGTCTGTACTTGAATTTTGTGCACGTACAGGCGGAGCTATGAAGTTCCTGCTTATAAAGCATTCATGCGGATTTGACGTAATCAAGGCTGTGGTTGACCTAACAATGGGAATCAAGCCCGAGGTTATTGTCCGTGAGCCCGAAAATAAGTATATTGTCAATGACTTTATTTATTGCAAAGAGGGAGTATTTGACCGCCTTGAAGGCTTTGAGGAGCTTGTTGAGCAGGGTATACTTACAGATTATCATCCGCTTCGTCCCCAGGGATTTAAATTCAGCGGACAGGTTAACAGCAGCGGCGACCGTATTGCAGGTATGACAATTCAGGCAGATACTCTTGAAGAGTTTAACCGCAAGCACAGATATATTGTTGATAACGTAAAAGTACTTGATGTTGAAGGCAATGACATTATGCGTCATGACCTTCTTCCCGAGTTGGAATAAAGGCAAGACCGCACAGAGTCAAATTATGACTTTGTGCGGATTTTTTTGTAATATCAAAAACTTTTTTAAAATATACTTGACTTTTGAAAAGGGGTGTGATATAATGAATAACAGTGAGTTATAGCAAATTTAACATACCGTATAGCTAAAATGAACATCGTTACAGAATTGAAAGGCGTGGTTGAATGAAACAGTACGAATATGTGGCGGCAATTGCGGAATATGGCAGTATTTCACAGGCTGCTGACGCTCTATCTGTTGCACAGCCAACGCTCAGCAAATATCTAAAAAAACTTGAATCCGATTTAGGAGTAGAATTGTTCGACAGAAGCACCATTCCTCTGTCTATGACAAAAGCAGGGGAAAAATATGTTGAAACAGGTAAGCAGATACTTATGCTTGAAAATGAACTGCAAAAGTTTATTGACGAGTACAATGACCGCCCTGCTGTTATACGAGTGGGTATAAGCACTTCAAGGTCACCGTATCTTATGCCTGTGATTATAGCCGCTTATCAGAAGAAATATCCCCACCACAGAATTGTGATATCAGAGGGTAAGACTGACGAGCTGCAAAAAAAGCTCATACACGGCGACGTTGACCTTATCATAAGTCTACTTGATAAGGAAAGTGCTGCATTTGAGCATATACCGCTGTTTAACGAAGATGTACTTCTTGCTGTACCAAAGAGTGCCGCTGAAAAAAACAGTTCTGTTACGGAGATTATGAAAAGCTTGGCTCTAATAACTCTCGGACAAGGACAGGTTTTGTGGCAGGCAATGCAGGGTATTATTGATACTGTTGGTGCAGAGGCTCCGCTTATTGAATGTCAGTCGGTTGAATCGGCTCTTGCAATGGTGCGGTGCGGTCTAGGAATAACGCTGATTCCATCATATATTTCCGAGTTTGGAAATTTACAGAATCAGGATATTCACTTTATGAAGTTGCCCGACGAATTGTCAGAGCAGATTTTAAAGAACGGCAGACGTACAGTATGCGTTTTTTACAGACGGGAACAGTTTCTGTCCAAGGCTGAAAAAGCTTTCATCGAATGTGCCAAGGAAGTGAAACGCTCTATTTAATAATGGGAGGATTTCCATTGAAATCTGAACTTTATATAAAAGGGGAAACCCAGAAATCATTAGGAGGTTAAATTATGATTCCATCAGCATTTATTTATCTTGGAATTCTGCTCGTGACAATCGTAATATGGTTTATGGTTTTCAAAAGACCTGTTTACGAAGCAATTCTCATCAGTTTTATCATTCTTCTGACTGTTACCGGAACATGGGGTAACGTCGGAGGCTACATCGAAAAGGGACTTACAACATCGCTCCTTTATTCAATGACTGCATTCGTCGCCATGTCTGTAATTCTCACAAAAACAAAGGTAGTTGACAGCTGTATTGCCATTATCCTTTCGATTCTCGGAAGAATTCCCGGCGGTGCAGGCTATGTTTCAATTATTGCATCTGCATTTATGGGTGCTCTTTCAGGAAGCGGTCCTGGTAACGTAATGGCTACAGGTGCAATTACAATTCCTGCTATGAAGAAGTCAGGCTTCCCTGCTGAACTTGCTGCAAACGTGGAAAGTAACGCAAGTTACATGGGAAATATGATTCCCCCTTCTTCAAATATCGTTGCAGCTCTTGGTGCTTATACTGCTCTTTACGGTGAAAACATCACAACAGGACAGTTCTGGGTTGTACTCTGGGGTATCTCTTTATGGTTTATTGCACAGCGTATTCTTACATTACTTGCATTCTGTAAGTATTATAAAGTTAAGCCTATGGCAAAGGAAGAACTTCCTACTCTTAAGGAATCTTTAAAGGTAGGCTGGCAGGGACTTCTCCTCCCCGTTATTATTCTTCTTCCCTTTATTCTTGACTTTATGTTCAAGGATACACTTTTCACAGAACGTCTTGGTGCAGATGGTGCAAAGGCACTTTCAAACAGCCTGCTCCTCTTTATCCCTGGTATCGCAACACTTTTCTCCTGTCTTATCGTAAAGGACAAAAAGACAGTTACACCACACAAGATAGCAATGATGTTTGCAAAGGGTGTAAAGACAATTGCTCCTTCAATTGCTGTATGTATCATCGGTTATATGATTGGTGCTATGTTTAATGACCTTGATGTTTCGGGTGAAATGCAGCTCTTTATTGAGGGCGTAAACTTCAGCAAGTTCGGACTTGTAATGTTCATCTGTATTCTCACTTGCTTCCTCGGAATGGTTATCCCAGGTTCATCACTTGTTGTAATTTTCGGACCTGTATTCATCACAACACTTGCTTCTGTTGGTGTTAACCCTGTGCTTGCGGCTGCAATGCTCCCATGTATCTGCGGCGTTATGTGCGGTATCACACCTCCTCTCGGACTTGGTATGTACGCAGGTATGTCTCTTGCTGAATCCGATTTCAGTAAGACATTCAAAAATAATATGTTCTGGGTTGCAGGACAGTTTGTAATGCAGGTTGTGGTTCTTATGGGCTGGCTGCCTATTCTCGGACTTTAAGGAGGTCAAGCTATGAAAGAAACAATGAAAAAGATTTCTGATGTAATCAAGGTTATTTTCGGTTACGGAGTAATGATTTCGTTATTCGGCGGCGGACTTACTTTTTTCGGTTATGTTATTGCGTTGATTGTTGGCGGAGACACTGCTGCGAAAATTTGTGATTTTATGTCCGTCTATATTATACCTAACGCTATTCTTCTCAGTACAGTTATGGTGCTTTTAGGAATTGTCGCTATGTACATGGCTGGCGAGCTTGCTCTTACTCCTACAAAGAGAGAAAAGAATGTAAAGAAGTCTGACGATAAAAAAGAAAACAAAAAAGTAGAAAAGAAGTAATAATAAAGCCGTATCGGATATAAATCCGATACGGCTTTTTGATATTACCAGTAAGTAAAAACAAATCCTGCAAGAGGGGAGAGTACAATCATAATAACGGAAAAGCTGAAGGACTCAACGGATGTCAGAGTTGCACGCTGTTCCGAGGGGAACATATCCTGTAAAATAGCATTGGTGCGTACCTGTAATGCGTCATCTCCGACAGCTGCGATAAATCCGCCAAGAGCCATTACGAAATAATATGGCGAATGTTCCGCAATAAACCCAGTCGTAACAAATGACACAGCTATTGCATATATCCATTTATAGCGTATTTTCGGAAATTTCAGTATCAACTTCGAGCCGACAATTCCGCCAATTTCCATAAAGAGAAGTGCAACGCCAAGTCCCCACTGGGGAATACCTTTTTCGGGAAGTTTTGCCTGCAAAAAGAACAGCAAAAGAATATCCACCGCACCAACAAGAGAGTTGCAGAGCATTAATCCCATAGCCTTGCGGACTTCTTTCAGAAATTTGAAGCTTTCCTTGAAGCAGTTTATAAATCGGTTGATGATACTGCCATTTTTCTGCGTACTTTCGGAATAAATTTCGTGCAACCCTGAAAGTATGATAATCTGTATAATTCCTGTCAAAAGGTCTGTACTATATGCAATTTTATGCCCGATAGTAAGGGCGAAACCTGCACAGAGCGTTGAAATTCCGCTGCAAAGGCGATATATTATCAGTTGGTTTGACTCATATTTTTCAAATCTGCTTTCCATATTACAGCGTTTGAGCGAGTCGTAAGCTAAAGCGTCCCCAGATCCGGAAGAAAAATTATAGCTTAAAGCGTGAAAAGCAATAGAAAGGCAGACTGTCAGAAGATTAAAGGAAAAAATCATAATGATATTGCCAATCATTCGCATAATTGTGCTGACGATGAGCATTTTTTTTCTGCCGAAAACGTCCGCAAGAACTCCTGAGGGAATTTCAAAAATAAGGCTTGTGATGTGGAATATAGTTTCAGCAATGCCGATTTCAACAAGGCTGTAACCTCGTGCCGCAAGTATGGCAACCCATGCACCCGTTAGTGAGAGATTGCCTAAAATTGATGATGAATAAAGCTTTGAAAGCTGTTTTTTGATATTAAACATAAAAAATCTCCTTAACATTTTTAATAAAAGTCAAGGAGATAGTATACGTATTCTGTAAGTATATATTACTGAAATAGCCGTTTATGTGCTGTTTAATGACCATTCAACTTACAAAAGGGTACACTATCCCCGTAAATGGGAAAAATGAATCCTTTTTTAAGCTGTACATTTGTCATTTTCCAGAACATAAAGCTGACCTCTTTCGTGTTATTTTCTGATTTATAAATTTATTATATCATGTTAATTGTGATTTGTCAAGATTTTTTACGCAAATTCTGATAAAGCAAACCGCATTTGTTGCAGTACCAAACAAGCTTGCCCATACGGAAAAGGGGGAGTGTTGCCTGCAAATTCCATTCGGGATACTGCTTGAAAATCATAGCTGTGCTGTCAACGGTATATGCCACAAATGAAATATAATGCTCTTTTGTCATAGGGTGGTCGGAGGAAATGTAAAGATTCCCGTCGATATTCTCTATTTTCAGCATTTCGTTTTCCTCTGCCGCTCTTGGAGTAAGAGGGGAAAGGTTCTTACCACAGCAGGATATTGCCGCCTCCGAAGTAGCTGTAATAATGTTTCCGCAATCCTCACAGACATAGAATTTCAGTTTTTTCATATTTCCTATTTCCTTTTCATTTTTATTTATATTACCTATAAGCAGGTTTCGGACATCGGCTCCGAAAACATCTGCAAGGGCAGAAAATAGGGATATATCGGGATATCCCTTGCCTGTCTCCCATTTTGAAACCGCCTTGTCGCTTACACCTAAACGCTCCGCAAGTTGTTTTTGTGTAAGCTTTTTTTCTGTTCGCAGCTGGCGTATAAGCCTGCCTGTTTTTGTATTATCCATAATATCACCTTTGTTTCGTAGTGTATCTTTATTATAGCTTAAAATTTGCTGTTCGTCAACCTACGATTGGTAGAATTGCGTATTAAAGACAACGAGGTCTGCCTTACAGCAAACCTCGTCAATTCTATTTATTTAGGACAGTTTTTGTCAAAGCTTGGATTGCACGCGTAGAAATTCTTGGAGTTGAGTCTGTCAGTCGTCAAGCGGAGAGCCTCCCCAAAACGCTGATAGTGGACAATTTCACGCTGTCGCAGGAATTTGATAGGATCACGGACATCGGGGTCGTCAGCAAGTCGTAAGATGTTGTCATAGGTGGTACGTGCCTTTTGTTCCGCCGCAAGATTTTCGTGGAGGTCAGTGATAATATCGCCCTTGGACTGGAAATACGTCGCTGTGAATGGTGCTCCCGAAGCGGCTATGGGGTAAATTCCTGTAGTGTGGTCTACAAAATAGGTGTCAAAACCGCTTGCCTTTATTTCGTCGATGGTAAGCCCTTTGGTGAGCTGGTAGAGTATCGCTGATATCATCTCGACGTGGGCGAGTTCTTCGGTGCCTATGTCCGTCAAAAGCCCCTTAACTTCACCATAGGGCATAACATAACGCTGATTGAGATAACGGAGAGAGGCGGCTAATTCGCCGTCAGGGCCTCCAAGCTGACTGATAATAACTTTAGCCAGTTTAGCATTTGGATTTTTAATCTTAACGGGGTATTGGAGTTTATTACAATATCCTTGTTGTATATTTGTTGTACTGTTTTTATTGTGCGGTTATTCTTGCATTTAAGTATAATTTGTGTTATAATTATGACAGCGAAATTGCTTCAATGGAAAAATCGTAAAAACCAATAACCATGCATAAGGAGATAGTGTAATGGGACGTATTTCAACTAAGGAGAACAAGAATATTTATCAGATAAGACGTGAGGAGCTTGGATTATCGAGAGAAAAAGCAAGCGAACTTCTCGGTACAATTCCTTCTGAACGCATTGAAAAAATAGAAAATGAGAAAACAATTGCACATCCCGATGAAGTGCTGATTATGTCTGAAAAATACAAGATGCCTAATCTGTGCAATTATTATTGTGCCAATGAATGTCCTATCGGCAAGCAATATGTTCCGGAAATAAAAATCAAGGATCTTTCACAGATCGTTCTTGAAATGCTTGCTTCACTTAATTTAATGAATAGAAAACAGGAAAAGTTGATTGAGATAACTGCTGACGGCGTTGTTGACAATGATGAAATAATGGATTTTATAAAAATTCAGAAAGAACTTGAGCGTATTTCCATTACTGTAGAAACATTACAGCTGTGGACTGAACAAATGCTTGCGGATAATGTTATTGATGTTGAAAAATATAACAAAATTAAGAATAGCAGTACAAAATAGTATCAAATTTTAAGGGCATCTTTAAAAAACTGTTTTATTAAAGAAAAAAGGGTGGGTAGAGGTTAATGTCATTAAGCTAATCCAATAACGCAAATAAAACAGGAGTAAGTTCAAAGTAAAATAACATATTCCTGTTTGAGATTTTTTAATAATTGCACGACGAAAAGACAGAAAAGGAATCTGTCTGAAAAAAAGTATTGACAAAAGATAAGAATTATGATAATCTGTAATTAAAGCTGACTGCAGAGTGATAACAAGATTTTCTGGTCGCTATGCGATCAGGTCTGACAGGGCACTTGTTTCTGGCTATCAGCTTTTCTAAATTAGAAGGACTGATGCGATTATAGCGGAAGAAAGCAATACAAATATGTATAGCAGTAGCATAATTTATTTTGGAACGATATTTATTATGCTTATCATCATCTATGAGGATATCATCAGTAATCAACATAGAAAAGTTATACATAATAAGACTTGCAAAAATTTCCTGTATCACGCAGTCCTTTTTCTTAGAATGAAAAGCAATAAGACCGATGTGATATTTCAATTCACGGAAAGAAGTTTCAATACCCCAGCGCATTTTGTACAATTTCTTGATTTCTTCGACAGAGAATTCATCATCAAAAAGATTTGTAACGAGTGTTTGAAATGCTCCCCTTTTGTTAGACAATATGGTATAATAGAAATATACTAATTTGAAGTCTAACGAAAGGGGGTATTTTATGCCTAAAGGGAAACCAAACAAGAGATATACACCTGAATTCAAGATCATGGTCGTGGAGACGATGCACAAGGAAGGACAGGTGCTTGCATAGAGAATATCGCTTACGATAAAGCACGAAAGCTTGATAAAGCTCAAATAACTCGCCTTGCAGGATGCAATTACATCTTTGAACATCATAACCTTATGCTTCTCGGAGCAACAGGAAGCGGTAAAACGTACATAGCCTGTGCTCTTGGAATATCAGCGGTAAGACAGTTCCTTTCAGTCCGATATGTCAGACTTCCTGAACTGCTTACCGAACTTGCAATAGCAAGGACAACAGGGATATACAGCAAAGTCATAGAGCAATACAAAAAGCCTGCGTTGCTGATAATTGATGAATGGCTGCTTTATCAGCTCAAATAATCAGAAGCTCGAGATCTTCTTGAGATAGCTGAGGCACGTTACAAAAAAGGATCTATGATTTTCTGTTCTCAGTTTGATGTACCAGGTTGGCGTGACAAGATCGGCTCATCGATCATTGCCGATGCAATATGTGACCGTATTGTTCATGATTCATATCGTATCGTAATTGAATGTGAAGAGTTAATGCGTAAAATATTTGGTGTAGACCAAGATGAAGCATAAGGAGCCTTCGGCTCATCGGGCTCTGCCTGAACCCGAGGTTTAGCGCTTTATGTTTCCAAGTAATGCAAAAGGCGATGCCATTTCCTATGACATCGCCCATTACTTGCAAACCTCACAGGACGCTCAGGTCGCTCCTCATCGTTGCCCTATCCTCCCTGTAAGTAAAGCTTATTTATTGTAGCATATCAGCTGAATTATGTCAATGTACAACTACGCCGACGAGACTGTTCATTTTCAGCGACACAAGTGTTCAACTTCAGCGGTCTCAGGTGTTCAACTTGGGCGTTATATTCATTCAAGCACTTTTTACCCTCTTATTATACCATATTTTACGTGATTTTTAAAGCCTTCTGGGTGATTTTATTTTGCGGAATAAGGTTAACTACAAAATCAGAAACATTTTTCTTCATTTTGCGAATAAGCATATTAAGCTTATTTTTTACGATATTACAATAATTCTGCACGATAAAGCCCTCCGATCAGATGTGTACATCCGATTAGTTTCTCCGCACATTTATTGCTTTTTGTCAATACCTTTTTTGCAAAAATTTACATTCTATTCATAAAAATATTCGTAACTATTCAGTCCCCCAGAGAATTCAACAATAATGAAAGGAAAAGGGTGGAAGAAAAAAATCGTGAATTTGTCAATTTACAATAGACCTCAAATTTGCTATACTAAAGAAAAAAACAGGTGGTGAAAAGTATGGCAGC
>JAZRCW010000086.1:0-1288 GCA_045659945.1 Ruminococcus sp.
ACAATTTCTGTCTTCGCTGATTACCGAAGCAGAGAACGCCAAAAACTTACCAGAGTAAGATTTCGTTGTGAAACGGAATCTATCAACTAAGTAAAATTTTATTATGATAAAGGAGGAATTATTATGAGTTGGGAAGTTGACGAAGAATATACAGGATCCAAAAATCAAAATAAGCCAGAACCGCCAAAGTCATATAGCCTTTGGAATAAAACATGGAAATACATTGTAGTCGGAGTTCTGTGCTTTTCATTTGGCATATCATGCAATACTTGTAACGCCAATGATCTGAAAGCAAGGAACAGTAAACTTAATGCTGAAAACAGAGAACTGAAAAAATCGATTAAGGAGATGCAAGCCGAAACTGTAGTTGTTACCGTTCCCGTTTATGTAACGGAATCTGTTCCGACCACTGAGAAAGCCGCTCCTGTAACTGATGTACCTGAAACGAAAAAGGCCGTCACATCTTCGGTAACAGAAACTAAAAAGCAGATATCAGAAGATGAAGTAAGAGCTCTGACTAATCCGCTTACTAAAACACCACCATACAAGGTCACACCGCCTGCACCGGCAGAGTATACGGTCTACTGGATAGACGCAAGCCGCAGTGATCTCGCAGGAATGAAGGCAGATGATTTCAATTTCTTTGCAAAGTACATCAATGAAAAATATAACACCGACGACTATGTTTACTTTTATGTCCGGCTGACAGATTTCCCTGATATGATCATGGAATTCTATATTCCTTCTTACGGCACGATGGAGGCAGATATCGGCATTTCAAAAGAAGATACACAAGATCATAGTTACAGGTTGGAATATGAATCCTGTGTTATGGATTATTCCGATCCGTCACAGATAAAGCTGACGGGTATTAAGAAAGACGAATATAATCTTCCAACTTACGATGAAGATGAGGTTTATTACTTCTCTGAATTCAATGAAGATATGTTCAGTCAGATACAGAAGTTTCAGGAACATGCAAAATTCCTTTGGAAATAGTAAATAAAATATCAGCAGACAGGCACGTGAAGAGCTTATTACATCCAAGGTCCGAAGAGTAGTGAATCAGCCTGTCCTGCTGACTGTTATCAGTATATCATACCGCTTTGGTCGGTTTAAAGAGATAAAAAGGTCAACTTTTAGACGTAAAAAGGTCAATTTTAGGATGAAAAGAGGTAATTTATGTTGCAGAAGAGAATATCCGAGATAATACGTAACCTGAAACGTGTCAGGCAGGAAGACGGCCTGTCGATCAGTGAGATCGTGAACCTTTGTGAAAAAAACGGAG
>JAZRCW010000087.1:0-219160 GCA_045659945.1 Ruminococcus sp.
GGGTGTTTCCTTTGGCTTATCTACAGGCTTATTTTCAGCCTTTGGAGTTTCCTTTGGCTTATCTGCAGGCTTATTTTCAGCTTTTGGAGTTTCCTTTGGTTTATCTGCAGGCTTATTTTCTACCTTGGGTGTTTCCTTTGGCTTATCTACAGGCTTATTTTCAGCCTTTGGAGTTTCCTTTGGCTTATCTGCAGGCTTATTTTCTACCTTGGGTGTTTCCTTTGGCTTATCTGCAGGCTTATTTTCAGCTTTTGGAGTTTCTTTTGGTTTATCTCCAGGCTTATTTTCTACCTTGGGTGTTTCCTTTGGCTTATCTGCAGGCTTATTTTCAGTCTTGGGAATTTCCTTTTGCTTATCCGCAGGCTTATTTTCAGCCTTGGGTGTTTCCTTTGGCTTATCCACAGGCTTATTTTCAGCCTTGGGTGTTTCCTTTGGCTTATCTACAGGCTTATTTTCAGCCTTTGGAGTTTCCTTTGGCTTATCTGCAGGCTTGTTTTCGGCTTTGGGTTTATCAGATAATTCTGATTTTACCTCAATAATTTCAGACTGCTGCTGAACAGGCTCTTTCTTAATTTCTGTTTCAGGTGTACCTGCTTTACGCACTCTTACTATCTTGTTGACTTTCATTTGTTATGCACCTCTTGCTAAGGTTATTTTTGAATAATTAATGAATACATCATTACTATTATATCACATCATTGATAAAAAAGCAAGAAAACATTTAGTTTTTAGAAAATTTTTGTCATATATAACCAATAAAAATGGAATATTTGTTTAATTTCGCCAATTGCATAAATATACCGCACAAATCCTGTGCGGTATAATAAAACATTACTTTAAGGCAACACCGACGAATCAGCTCTGAGATATCGCGACTTCTTTTCCCGTTTGGTTTCATACATTTTTTTATCTGCCTCGGTTACAAATCTGAACAGATCTTCACCTATTTTCGGAACAGCTATAACATATCCCGTTGAAGCTGATAAAGTATATCCACCGCTGTTATCTTTATTGTATTTCATTATATTTTTCTGAATATTCGCTGTAAGCTTTACAGCGTCGCTATCACTGTAATCAGCCGCAAATACAATAAACTCATCACCGCCGAAACGACAGAATATTTCTTTTTTCTTACAGCTGTTTTCCAGAATTTTAGCAATAGCACGTATAGCTTCATCGCCTATAGCATGACCGTATGTATCATTTATTTTCTTTAATCCATCAAGGTCTATAAACATAAGCATGACATTGCGTGCCTGTGACGCACATTGCCTGAAAATATCGTTTGTAGCATTTACAAAACCATTACGATTATAAATGCCAGAAAAAGTATCCTGTATATAGAGTTTCTCAAGCTTTTTTACAGCATTATCCATTGCATTAATTTTTCTTATGTTTTCAAGGGAATTGTTAATTGTTATACACCATGACTGGAACAGGGCATTGTGCAATGAAAGTGAACAATTATTGATTGCCATATATCCCATACATCTTTCACGAAAATGAAGGGGCAGAAAATAATAGAATTTCTCCAGATCATTATTACATTCGCACTGTGGCAGAAGCTGTTTCAGTGTTATACTAACATCCTCCATAAACTTGCCGTTACAGTAGGCAATTGGTACGGCAATATTTTCCTCGTAGCATTTCTGAAGCTTATCCTCCTGTGAGATATTGCTAATCTCGTCCGACTGATAATTCCATTTTTCATTCAGACAGAAATAAAACTCCCCTGGATTGATCATCAGAACGAATTGTTTGAGAATTTCTATATATTCCTTGAAATTATCTGCTCCGTTCAGATCGCAGGCAAGGCTGTTGAACAATGACATATACTGATTTATAGTTCCGATTCTATTGAAATTGCTTATATTCGCCTCTTTGTAATCCTCTGCTTTCCGTGTCACACACTTGACGCAGCCGCAGCTTTCTGTGTACTTTGGCAGCATATTAAGCATTATGCTTTCCTGCTGCGGAGAATTATTGAAAACATTGTTGAGCATTTTACACGCAAGCTTTCCCGAACGGACAAGGGGACGTTCAACAGATGTAAGCTGTACACGCAGATTATAACAGTCAAATACATCGTCAAATCCGGAAACAGCTATATCGTCCGGCACATTTATTCCTGCGGAAAACAGTCTGTTTACAGCAGAAGCCGCCATAACATCATTGGCACAGATTATTGCATCGGGCATATCAAGTTCGCTTTCGAGAAAATAATCTATAGCATCCCTGCCGGAATTCTCACGGAAATCACCATAGAATACACGCTGTTTTTCTACTTCTATTCCGTTTTCTTTCATAACCTCAAAAAAAGCCGCGATACGGTCAGCACTTTCGGGATTATCCATAGGACCTGATATGTAATTGATTCTTCTAAAACCGTGAATTTTAATGAAATGCTCTGTAATGTCACGCATTGCATTGCAATTGTCTATTCCGATGTGAAGATGCCCCTCAACATTATTATCCATACTTACAGCAGGAATACCTGCTCTTTTAATTCTGTCAAGGATATCATTAACAACAGGAGGACAATCAATTGTGTTTGTAAGCAGAATTGCTCCGTCAAATAGACTGAAATCAGGAAGCTTGAAAATATTCATTTCTCCGTCATCATGTCCCTTATTATTTTTCATACCGGTAAATGATACAAAAACATAACAGTGAAAACCGTACTTCAATGCAGCACTCTGTATTCCTCTGAGTATACTGCTCTGATACGTTTCATCTATTCCCGCAACTATTACAGCAATTCTTTTTGCCATTAATTTTTCCACCTCCAAATCAAACAATCTTTATTAAATTTATATATGCCTAACATTAAATACACACTAACAATACATCTATAAATATTATACAACATATTTCAAAAAAAATCAATAGTTTTTATGATTTTAATTTCTTTAACTAAATTAATAGTTAATTCATTCTATTATACCATTCGTAAAACCGTGTTCAAATTTTATATTATGTCATAATTGCTGTAAAATCCAAAAAAACTTCATAGCTTTGAGATAAAATTCGTCATTTAGCCGAAATTCAACAAAGCTGCTTTGTTAATATTGACAAACCGCAAAAATATGTTATACTATTATTAGTGGGATTATGTCAAAGAGTTAATTTTGGGATTCTCTAAAAACCTGAACACAAGCGAAATTTTTAGAGATTTCCTATAAAAGGAAGCGATTTCAATGAAAAACATCTGGCACGATATAAGTCCGAAAAGAATAAGCCCCGACTCTTTCTATGCAGTTATAGAAATCAGTAAGGGCAGCAAAATCAAATACGAGCTTGATAAGGAAACTGGATTCATCAAAATGGATAGAATACTCCATACTTCTACCCACTACCCTTCAAATTACGGATTTATTCCCCGTACATTTTCTGATGATAACGACCCCCTGGACGTTCTTGTCCTCTGTTCGGAAAAGCTTATGCCACTTACACTCGTTAAGTGTATGCCTATAGGTGTTATGCGTATGATGGACAACGGCCGTGAGGATAATAAAATAATTGCTGTTCCTTTCGACGATCCAAATTACAATATGTATACGGATATTGACCAACTTCCAAAGCATATATTTGACGAAATGCGTCATTTTTTTACAGTTTATAAGGAGCTTGAAAACAAGACTACTGTCGTAAATGAATTTGGTCATGTGAAATCGGCTAAAAAAATTATTGCGAAAGATATTGAAAATTATATCGATAATTTCTGCAAGTAGCAAGGATAAAAGACGATTTGCAAAACACCTTGCAATATCGTCTTAAAATACAGGAAATATTAAATATGATATTTCCCGAAGATAATTAATTAAAGAGGAGTTATAACTTATGTCACCATTCGGAGGAAATTTATTCGGCAGCGAAAAGAGTGCTGCACCTATCGGAATTATTGCTATGAGCGGTATTACCGAGATAGGCTCAAAAATCAATGACTATCTTGTTGACTGGTCAAATGCAGCAGGCATTGAGGAGGACACTTTCCTCATTGAATCTGAATGTCCCCGTTTTTCATCAGGCGACGGTAAGGGACTTATCAAGTCCACTGTACGCGGAAAGGACCTTTTCATTATTGTTGACGTAGGAAATTACAATATAAAGTACAACTATTTCGGCATGGAGAACGCAATGTCTCCCGACGACCATTTCCAGGACTTAAAGCGTATCATTCAGGCTGCTTCCGGTAAGGCACACCGTATAAATGTTATTATGCCTATCCTCTACGGCGGCCGTCAGCACCGCAGAAGCTACCGTGAATCCCTTGACTGTGCTTGTGCTTTACAGGAACTTGAGGCAATGGGTGTTGCAAATATCGTAACATTTGACGCACATGACCCCAGAGTTCAGAACGCTGTTCCTCTTATGGGATTTGACAACGTTATGCCTACATATCAGGTACTCAAATGTCTCCTCCGTGATGTAAATGACATTGACCTTTCAAAGGACAAGTTTATGGTAGTATCTCCTGACGAGGGTGCTCTCAACAGAAATATGTACTATGCTTCTGTTCTCGGCGTTGACATGGGTATGTTCTATAAAAGACGTGACTACTCCACTATCGTAAACGGCAGAAACCCAATTGTTGCTCACGAGTACCTGGGTAATCCCGTTGAAGGCAAAGATATCTTCGTTGCAGATGATATTATTTCCTCCGGCGAGTCAATGCTTGACCTTGCTTATAACCTCAAGAAGAAGAATGCAAACAGAATTTTCACATACGCTACATACACAATCTTCACAAACGGTCTTGAAAAGTTCGACAAGGCTTACGAAGACGGCATAATCAGCGGCGTTCTCGGTACAAATCTTACATACCGTTCACCTGAGCTTCTCAGCAGACCTTGGTTCCACGAAGTTGATGTTTCAAAGTACATCGCATACTTCATTGAAGCTATCAATCACGATGTATCAATCAGCAAAATCCTTGACCCCCACGCAAAGATTGAAGCTCTCCTCAAAAACAGAAAGTAATTACAAAGGGCGGATTATTTCCGCCCTTTTTGTGAGGTATTTATGATTTTCAGAACTCCGTTTTATTACGATAAATTCAAATGTATTGCCGATAAGTGTAAAGATAACTGTTGTATCGGCTGGGAAATCGATATAGACGATACTACAGCACAAAAGTACAGAAAAGTTACAGGTGATTTCGGGGAAAGACTTGAATCAAATATAGATTTCAGCGAACAGCCGTCGTTTATTCTCGGTGAAAATGAACGCTGTCCTTTTCTCAACAGCTGTAATCTGTGTGATATAATCACTACTCTTGGAGAAGATTATTTATGTCAGATATGCAATGACCACCCACGATTTTATGAGTGGTTCGGCGATATCAAAGAGGGCGGTATCGGTATGTGCTGTGAAGCGGCGGCACATATTATTCTCAACTTTCCCCTCCCCTTTACCTATGCTGAATCGCCTGTTGACGATGAAGATTTTGTCCCATGTGATGAATATCTGTATAATCTTGTGTTCGGTTTAAGAGAACGTATTTTTAATCTGCTGAACGATGAAAGTCATTCACTTTCGTTTGTTTTTTCTCATATCATTGAGCTTGCCGCCGCTTATCAGGAATGTGCCGACAATAATCTGTCAGAACCTGAAATGATACCCGAAATATCTGCTTATACAAGCAATATTGAGGATATACTCCGATTTATGACAACACTTGAATATTTATCCGATAGCCGTGTGCTGATACTTTTGCAGGCTATTGACAGACTTGATGAGTTAAAGCAGAACAAGGTGCAATTTATTGCTGATAATCCGTTCATTCATCTATATCTGCGGAATATAGCCATATACTATATCTGGCGACATCTTTTGAAAGGCATTTATGACGGCGAGTTTTATTCCCGTGTTATTTTTGCTGTTACAAATACCATTATTACTGCTCTTATATGGGAACTGAAATGGCTTGACAGCGGACTTTCTGCGGATGACTGTGTTGAAATTGCAAAGGATTATTCAAAAGAAATCGAATACAACGAAGATAACACAGAGGCTATGCTTAACGCCGCATATGAAATCGAAGGTATGTTGGCAGAAAGTCTGATTAATATATTGAAAGGAAGATAATTTTGAATTCACGTTTTTTAACAGGCGTATCTCACGGTATTCCCATTTGTCTCGGATACCTTTCCGTGTCATTCGGATTCGGTATTACAGCCGCCGCATCGGGATTGTCTACAATTGAGGCTTCAATTATATCAGCTTCAAATCTCACATCGGCAGGACAGGCGGCAGGTGTAGGAATTATCGAAGCTGGCGGCACACTTCTTGAAATGATACTTGTACAGCTTACAATAAATATCCGTTACGCACTTATGGGACTTTCCTTGTCACAAAAACTTGACAAGAAATTCACTGCCCCTCATAGACTTCTTGCATCCTACGGCATAACTGACGAAATTTTCGCTGTATGCTCTGCACAGAAAAAGTCGCTTACCCCTGCTTATATGTATGGTATTATACTGATTTCAATGCTTGGTTGGGTTACGGGAACATTTCTCGGAGCGTCTGCAGGTCAGCTTCTTCCTGCTTCGGTTTCCTCTGCATTGGGTATTGTACTTTACGGAATGTTTATAGCTATAGTTGTACCACCCTCACGAAAAAATAAAAGCATATTATTTGTAACAATTGGTGCGGCTATATTGAGTATATTATTCAGGTATGTACTCACAGCTGTATCTTCGGGATTTGCTGTTATAATATGTGCAATAGGTGCGGCGGCTGTCGGTGCACTTCTTTTCCCGATTGATGAGGAGGAGGCTAAATCATGAGTACTGCAATTTATATCATTGTAATGGCTGTTGTAACTTACGTTATACGCATGATACCATTTACTTTTTTCAATAAAAAGATAAAATCACGTTTTATCCGCAGTTTTCTGAAATATATCCCATATGCTGTATTGAGTGCTATGACTATTCCTGCAATTTTCTACAGTACAGGTGATGTGGTTACTGCTGCTGTGGGCACAGTTGTAGCAGTTGCTCTTGCGTTTTTCAATTATCCCCTTATTGTTGTAGCATTGGCGGCTTCACTGGCGGCGTTTATTACAAGTTGGATACTTTAGTATTAATTTTACTATTTTCCTTGCAATATGACTTTATTTATGATATAATATACTTGTATGTATTCATACAAAGTTCATTATTAGGAGTTTCATTTATGAGTAATCAATATTATGCAAAACAGATTAATGACATCGTTAAAGAAGTAAAAAAAGCGGTTATCGGTAAGGACGCTATAATTATTAAAACGCTCCTTGCCATTCTCTGTAAGGGACATATACTCATTGAGGATATCCCTGGAGTTGGTAAGACTACCATGGCTCTTGCCTTTTCAAAGGCTTTGTCACTTGACCATAACCGTATGCAGTTTACCCCCGATGTTCTTCCGTCAGATATCACAGGCTTTTCTGTATACAACAAAGCTAAAAATGTCTTTGAATTCCGCCCTGGTGTAGCTTTCTGTAATTTGTTCCTTGCTGACGAAATCAACCGTACTTCAAGCAAAACGCAGTCCGCACTTCTGGAGCTTATGGAAGAAAAAAGTATTACTGTTGACGGTAATACATATAAGCTTCCTGAACCTTATACCGTTATTGCTACACAGAATCCTATCGGCTCCGCCGGTACACATAATCTCCCCGATTCCCAGCTTGACCGATTTATGATTAAGCTCAGCATGGGTTATCCCGAATTTGAGGATGAAGTCGCTATTCTTAAAGCCAAATTCAATGCAGCTCCTCTTGAAAGTGTACAGGCTGTTGTTAATGCAGATATTATAACTGAATTGCAGGATCATATTGCTTCAATCTATATTGACGACAGAATTTATGAGTATATCGTTAAGCTTTCAGCTGCAACAAGAAATCACCCCCTTATAAAGCTTGGTATAAGCCCTCGTGGTACACTTGCTCTTATGCAGATTTCGAAGGGTATTGCTGTTGCTATGGGACGTGATTACGTTATTCCCGATGACGTTTCATATATCTGCCGTGATGTTTTCGAGCATCGTATTATTCTCAACTCAAAAGCAAAGCTTTCTGATATGACTGCGGCAGATATTATCAATGAAATCATCAAGACCACACCTGCCCCGGGAATCGGAGAAAATTAAGCGGCTATGTTTGTTATAAGATTATTTTATGTTATTCTTCTTATTGCCTCTATAATTTTCTACATAATGTACCTGGGTGACTTTGCCCTTGTACTCCTTATTGCTGTTATTGCTATTCCCGTTTTTATGTTCATTTCATTGTTTATTACCAAAAGGAATATAAGCGTTGAATTAACTGTCAACTCCTCGTCTGTTCAAAAAAATCAGAGTTTCCCCGTTCAGATTAAAGTTGACAACAAAAGTATTTTTCCTGTTGGCAAGGCAGAGGCAAATATCGAATATTTCAATTTGTTCAATTGCGACCCTGTAAATTTCATTCTTCATATGCCCATACAGGCAAGGAATGAACAGAATGCCATATTTCAGCTCAATTCAAAATTCTGCGGCATACTTAAAGTACGCTGTGCAGGTGTTACCATTTACGACCCGCTGAAACTATTCAAGTTTACTGTAGGAAAAAATATTGGCATTAATATTTCCGTTATGCCAGAGGGGCATGAAATAAGCGGACAGGTTGTCTACAGCGATAAGGTCAACGACGAGAGCAATATATTTTCTGAATATAAGCCAGGTGACGATCCATCGCAGGTGTTTGATCTCCGAAACTACAATCCTGGCGATAAGCTCAACAGAATACACTGGAAGTTGAGTTCTAAAAAAGATGAATTTATTGTAAAGGATTACAGCCTTCCTATTGATGTGCCCTGCCTTATTTTTATTGACCTAAAATCAGATAACGAGGCGGCGTACAAGCTTCCTGTTCTGGATACAATAATTGAAAGTCTTTTATCTCTTTCACAATTCCTTATTGAAAACGAAAAAAATCATACAGTTGTTTTTTATAATTTCAGAGAGCATGATTTTACTGAACTTACAGTAACCGACTCCGATTCTCTCGCTCTTGCTGTAAAAACGCTTGTGTTATCTCTCGACAACACTGTTTTGTGCCCTCCGTCCTCAAACTACTTTGCAGAGAATAAGAGTCTTTCGCTTTCGTCATTTGCTTATATCTCATCATCAGCAGACAGTGAAATAATCGATTATATCGAAAACAATATTGACGCTGATTATAAAAACATTCTTGTTGTTATTCCCGACAAAGAAGTTCCACATACTTTAAGCGAAAGTAATTCGGGCGTTAATATCATTCCCGTCGTCATCGGAAAAATCACTTCATCTATTACTGACATCGAGGTGTAACATAATATGAAGAAGAAAATCAAACAGAATAACAGTGGAATACGTGTATGCGACAGTATCGTTATGTCTGTCAAAAATAAAAATGTGAATCTTCGATTGCTTGAATCAATAATTATTGCTATTACAGGTTATGTTTCTACAATTATGGTATTTCTTACCATGTTTGAGTTCAATTACAATTCACATCCCGTTATTATCTCTGCTGTTATTTTTTCGGCAGCCTATATAATCATGTCCTACTTTAAAAAAAGCGGATTATGGTTTATACTTGGTTCAATACTCTTTGCAGTTTACATTTTCTGGAAAAAAATGGGGCTGATTACCCTTGGATATAAATTTGTATACAATACGATTTATAAAGCGGCATATCATACAGAACTGAACTACTACAAATTTCTCGATAATAAGCTTGAAGCGGAATCCATAACAACTTTCTTTATTCTCGCAGTATGGCTTATTGCTCTCGTGATTTATGTCTTTACGATTTATCATCCGCACCCCCTGCCCTGTTTTTTAGTTTCTTTTCCCATTCTTGAAATAGGATTATATAATGGAATTGATGTAAAAATCTTCTGGGGTATGCTTGTAATTGCATTTCTTGTTGCTTCTTTTGCTATGAGTACCATTGATATGGGTGAATATTCAGGCGGAACAGGCGGATTTGTTCGAAAGGGAAATATGTTTATTCCGAAAAGGCAAATGCGGCTTAAAGTAACGGAAAAATGCGGCTTTTATATCATGATTCTAGTTATGATTTTCACAGGCATTTCTGTTCTGGGAATAAAAATCAGCGGATACGAAAGAAGTAAGGAATTAAACGCTAAAAGAAGTGAAATAAGAGATGCGGTAAATAACTTCTCAACCGATAATCTTGCTGAAAGTATTTCAGAACTTTCCGCTGCTTTTGGGCTTGAATTCAAAGTCGAAACTCATAAGCTTGGTACAGTCTCAGTAATGAAATATAAGAACAGTGATGACCTTAAAGTAACGATTGATAAACCCACCGACAATGCAGTATATCTCAAAGAATACACATGTGCTGTATATGGCGATAATGAATGGAATTCACTTCCGAACAGTGCGTATAATGTTCCCCTCTTTGATGAATTTAAACAGAGGAATGTATATCCGCAGGATTTCCCTCACCGCTTTAATCTGACTCTTGACAGATATAACGGCGATTATTCAATGAATATTAAGAATCTTATCAAAGGTAACCGCAGTTTTTCACCATATGGTACTGATAATCTGGGTGGTCTTGTTTACGACCGTGATCTCACTGTATCATCCAAAAAGAGAAACAAGAAAGAATATTCCTACAAATTCACCAATGCAAATGCCGAAAATATAGCAATGTATCTTGGCAGTTCAGTGCGAAATGTAGTAAATCTTGAATTGATAACCGATGAAACACAGAAAAAAGAAGTAATAGACTATTGTACAGAGCGTGGACTTCTTGAATATGATAACTATATCAATATTGATTCAGAGTTACAGCTCCCCCCTCAGCTTCTCTACGAAAATCCGGGACTTATAACAACACAGCTTCTTGAAAGTGAGTACAAGGATTTTGTATACGAAAATTATCTTGCAGTTCCTGATGATATAAACATGGCTGAAGTACGTGAGGAATTTATAGAAATCCTTGAACTTGCAAATCCAGACAACTCTGTTGGACAAAAATTAAGCACACTTTATGCTATAAGAGACGCTATTGCAGACAGTGCAGAATATTCTCTTGCTCCCGGCAAAACACCAAATAACAGAGATTTTGTCAACTACTTCCTCCTTGAAAATAACAAGGGATATTGTACGCATTATGCAACCGCAGGCGTTATTCTTGCACGTATGGCAGGCATTCCTGCAAGATACACAGCAGGATATGTGCTTGTTACGGACGACTTCAACTCCTCTGCTAAAAACGATGACGGTACATACACAATCACATTGAAAGATAACCGCCGCCATGCATGGGCTGAAATTTATCTTGACGGTTACGGTTGGGTACCTTTTGAATTTACAGAAGGATATACACAGCAGACTATTGATACAAGTCCGACCACGACAACTACCACAACAACAGAAACAACAACTACAACTACAGTTGAAACATCTGTTACTACCGAACAATCAGAGGAAAGTTCCGAACACTCATCTGAAAACACTGCTAATACTAACAAAAACACTGAAACACAGACTACTGCGGCTCTCACAAGTCCGGACGGCGATGGAGAGGGCGGCAATAACGGTAATTCAGCAATGTGGAATTTAATTTCCAATGTGTTGATACAGATACTGTATTTCGCAGTGTTTATTGCTCTTATTCTGATTATAATTATTCTCCGCAGAAAAATAATCGTATCAACCCGTGAAAAGAATATGAATCAGAAAAATCAGATAAAATCAATAGGCTGCATTTATGATTATGCAATAAAGCTTCTGAAATTCAAAAATATCGAAACCGATAATATGACATATACCGAAATCGCTCGTTTTGTCGAAGAAAAATACGGTGATGTCTACTTTGAATCAGGCGAGTTTGAAAGCTTTATTAATACAGCTCTGATTTCAGTATTCTCTGAAAAAACACCGCCGAAGGAAGATGTTGTAAAATCGTGTACACTTATTAACACTATTGCTGAAAAGATTTACAACAGGGCAAAACGTTCTGAAAAGCTTTATCTGAAATATATTCTTTGTCTTATATAAAAAAATCCAGAGAAGATTTTTTCTTCTCTGGATTTTTTTATATACGGTTCGACAAATTGGAATTTAACGAATACTACGGAAACCCATTGAGGGAGACCCTTTTGAAAAAGGGTCATCCCTCAAACTCCCTCCCTAAAACTTTTATCTTAATTTTCTCAACAGGGATAAATCCCTGTTGAGAAAACTTAAAACTGAAAGTCTTTGGAAAGGGGTCTGGGGAAGAACCTTTCTTCAGAAAGGTTTTCCCCAGCAAGTTTCAGTGATACTTCGTCTGATTCTGATTTATCGGTAGTTTATAATTAGTCAGCGATAAAAGCTGCAAAGGCTTTATATGCCATATAAAGATCAAGCTTTGAAATTACTTCAAAAGGAGCGTGCATTGAAAGAACAGGTACTCCCATATCAATTGTATCAACATCAAGATTTGCAATATATGCAGCAACAGTACCGCCGCCGCCTGCATCAACCTTGCCCAGCTCACCAGTCTGCCAGATAACATTATTCTTATCCATAAGACAGCGTATTCTGCCTGCAAACTCCGCAGAAGCGTCTGATGTTCCGGATTTTCCTCTTGAGCCTGTATACTTTGTGATGCATACGCCCTTGTTTGCATATGCGGCGTTATTACGCTCGTTAACCTCGGGGAATGTCGGGTCAAATGCAGCATTAACGTCAGCGGAAAGACATTCAGATGCTGAAAGAACATCTCTGCCCTTTGCACCGAAAGCCTCTGCTAAATCCTCAATGAAATATCTTAAATATGATGAACAAAGTCCTGTATTACCGTCACTTCCTGTTTCTTCCTTGTCTGCAAGTATAGTTACGGCAGTATGAACAGGGGTTGAACATTCAATAGCTGCTCTTAACGCAGGATATGCACAGCAGCGGTCATCGTGACCGTATCCGCCTATAAGGCTTCTATCAAAGCCGATATCTCTTGCCTTGAATGCTGGTACAGCTTCAAGCTCCGATGAAATGAAATCAGCTTCTGTAATGCCGTACTTCTCAAAAAGAATGTTCAATATATTCAGCTTAACAGCTTCGCTTGCTTCATCATCACGGAAAGGAATTGAACCTATGAGAAGGTTTAAATCCTCACCTCTGATGATTTTTGTTGCTGTACGTGTCATCTGTTCTGTTGCAAGGTGCGGAAGTAAATCTGTTACACAGAAAACAGGATCGTTATCATCTTCACCGATGTTGACAGTTACACTTGTTCCGTCAGCCTTGACAATTACACCGTGAAGTGAAAGAGGAATTGTTGTCCACTGATACTTCTTTATGCCACCGTAGTAGTGAGTCTTGAAAAGTGCAAGCTCGCAATCCTCATAAAGAGGGTTCTGCTTCAAATCAAGTCTTGGGCTGTCGATATGTGCCGCACAAAGGCGAACACCGTCCTCAATAGGTGCAGTACCGATAACGGCGGCAATAATTGCCTTGCCTCTGTTGTTGCGGTAAATCTTATCTCCTGCTTTGAGTTTCATGCTCTTTTTATACTCAACAAATCCGTTATTTTCAAGAATTTTTACAGCCTCGCATACAGCCTCACGCTCAGTCTTGGCTGTATCAAGAAATTTCTTGTAATCTTCTGCAAAGGAAAAAACAGCTTTTTCTTCTTCCTCATTTATTCTTGAATATCCGTTTTTACGCTGCATAAAAAGCTTTTCTTTAAGTTCTTTTGCAACACTTTTGTTTTCTTCCATTAAATATGCTCCTTTACTTACTGTACACTCATTTCTGATGAGCGTATGTAGTTATAGTAATATTTTATTTTATCTGCTACTTCCTTGGATATACTGTTAACAGCTTCAAGGGTATCGTTATTTTCTATGACATAATCGGAATGAGAAGCAAAATATTCCGAATCAAGCTGGCTGTTCATTCGGTCATTTGCCTGCTTTTTTGTAAGTCCGTCACGCACTATTATACGTTCTTCTCTGATTTTTTCATCGGCAAGAACAGATATAATAATCTCACAGAAGTCGTCTGCATGACTTTCAAACAATGTAGGTGCGTCAAGAAGAACAAGTTTTTTTCCGCAGTCGGAATAATATTTTATCTCTTTGAGGATTTCACTTGTGATATATGGGTATATTGTCGTATTCAGCATTTCAAGCTTTGTTTTATCGGTGAAAACTATATTTCCAAGTTCTTTTCTGTTGAGTGTTCCGTCAGGGTTGAGTATCCCCTCTTTGAATATATCAACAAGTTCATCCAGGCACTCCGTTCCTTTTTCAACAACCTTGCGTGATATGAGGTCTGCGTTTATAATGGCAAAACCGTTTTCTGCAAAAACCTTTGAAACCGTACTTTTTCCTGCCCCTGTCTGCCCTGTAAGACCAACAACAAGCACATCAAGACTAATCATACCCTTATCACCTCGAATCCTGCCGCCCTTATAAGACGGTTATATACTGCAAGTCCTACACCCTCTTTTGACGGTGGACGGACATAAACTATTTCTGCTCCTGCGTCGTCAAGCTCTCTTAACCGCTGAAAAAGCAAATGAGCCTGTTCCTCCGCAGTATCACCATATGCCATATAGTTATATTCAAATTCATCGCTTTCCATGCCATATATGAGGGCATATACTTTCTCGCCGCTGTTTTCAGAAATAAACTTCTTAAAGCTTTCAGTATCACCCTCAACTACGACCACTTTCGCTTTCGGAGAGTAATGGATATACTTCATTCCAGGGGAAGCCGCAACTGCTTCCGCTTCAAGCTCCTTCAAAACTGCGGGATCTATAGTAACCTCACGACACACTTCAAGGAGCATTTCCTTTGTAACTGCACCAGGACGGAGTATGCGGACTGAATCTTCGCTTTCGAATGAAATTACTGTAGATTCAACACCGTATTCCGATGAACCGCCGTCAAGGACAGCTGCAATTCTGCCATCCATATCGTCCATAACGTGAACGGCACAGGTAGGACTTGGAAGTCCCGACAGATTTGCTGACGGTGCAGCAATAGGACATCCCGATTCAACGATTATTCTGTGCATAACTTCATGGGAGGGTACACGTATGCCTACCGTGCCAAGTCCTCCTGATGTTACAGAGGGAATAATATCTCTTTTTGGAAGAATCATAGTCAAAGGGCCGGGACAGAATTTTTCAGCAAGTCTGTACGCAAGCTCTGGAATATCCTTTGCATAATTTACAGCCTGTGAAAAATCGGCTATATGAACAATAAGCGGATTGTCAGCCGGTCTGCATTTGGCTGCAAAAACAGCTCTGACAGCCTGTTCGTTCAAAGCGTCAGCACCAAGACCGTATACTGTTTCTGTAGGTATGCCTACAACAAATCCATTTTTTATCAGTTCTGCCGCAGCTGAAACATCGGCGGATGAACCTCCCAGTAACTTTGTTTCCATAATTATTCTTCCTGACTTGCAAGCTTTGCAGCCTGATCTGCTGTTGCAAGTGCATCAAATACCTCATCCAGATTTCCGTTAAGCAAATCTTCAAGACGGTATATAGTGAGTCCTATTCTGTGGTCGGTGAGTCTGCCCTGTGGATAGTTGTAGGTACGTATACGCTCGGAACGGTCACCTGTACCTACCTGCATTTTTCTTTCAGAAGCTACCTTTGCAGCCTGTTCCTCCTGCATAGCTTCATATATGCGTGAACGGAGAATTTTCATAGCCTTATCCTTGTTTTTGTGCTGGCTTCTCTCATCCTGACACTCAACAACCACATTTGTGGGAAGATAAGTTATTCTTACAGCTGACTCGGTTTTATTTATATGCTGACCGCCTGCACCGCTTGCACGGAAATAGTCAATTTTAAGGTCAGTGGGACTGATTTCAAGCTCCACTTCATCCGCTTCAACAAGAACAGCTACAGTTACAGTTGATGTATGAATACGTCCCTGTGACTCTGTTTCGGGAACACGCTGTACACGATGAACACCGCTTTCATATTTCAGTCGTGAATAGGCATTTTCGCCCTCGATAGAAAAGCTGATTTCCTTGAAACCTCCAAGCTCTGTAGGCTGTGCGTTGAGAATTTCCTGCTTCCAACCCTTTGACTCGGCATACATTGTATACATACGATAAAGTGAATTGGCAAAAAGTGCTGCTTCCTCGCCGCCTGCACCGCCTCTGATTTCAATGATAACGCTTTTGTCATCATTGGGGTCCTTGGGGAGAAGAAGTATTTTAAGCTCCTGTGAAATGTCCTCCATAGCAGCTTTGTTTTCTTCATATTCAGCCTGTGCCATTTCCTTGAAATCCTTATCAAGTCCGCCTGCATCAAGAAGCTCCTTTGCTTCGTTGAAGCCGTTTTCAGCTGCTTTGTATTCCCTGTACTTTTCGATTATGGGAGTCATATTCTTGTACTCTCTCATAAGCTGGGCATACAGCTTATTATCGCTTACTGTTTCGGGGTCAGAAAGTCGCTGACTTATTTCCTCGTATTTATTTTCCATTACCGCAAGTTTTTCAAACATAATTTATTCTCCTACATATAATATTTGTCCATATCACTATGACGAAGGCTACCCCTCTGTTTCTCTGCGGATACTTTTTATACTCTTTTCAATTTTCTTACGTGGAACAAGAAATTCACGTCCGCAGCCGGCACATTTTAATCTGAAATCCATTCCTGCACGAAGGACAATCATTTCGGACGCACCGCAAGGATGCTGCTTTTTCATTACAAGTATGTCTTCGGGACGAACATCCATATCTGCTCCACCTTTCAATATTCGTACTGTATAATTATAACCTAAAAATCAGATTAAATCAATATGTATGAAGTATATTTTTTAAAGTTTGTGTAAAAATAATAAAAACCAAATAATTTTATGGCAATACCATACAAAGCTGACAGAAAAGAGGTATTCTATGGTTACAAGAATTACTGCGGAATTTGAAAATCCCGAAACAGCAGAGCTGGCACTGAAAAAAATCCGAGAAAACGTGAGAGGTGTATATTCGACAAATTTTGTATATAACCGTGCGTCAGACAAGGCTGAAAAGCTTCGCAGCGGAAGTATCTATACAGTTCTCCCCACTACGGCAGGTGCTGTAAACTACACTAACTATCTTACTATGGTCATGGACTCACCTGCCTCCGAAGATATCATTCCAGAACCGTCAAGAAGCAGAAAAACAAGCGTATTTATCGTCTGTGACGGCAACGGTACGGAGCAGATAAGTTCCATTCTCAATTCATCAGGGGGAAATAATATTTATATTCCGCCCCGTTCAGTGGTATAATTTTCTATGTAAGTGAATAAGATGTACAGTAAAGGCAATGCCGCACAAAAATAAATAGCTTTGTGCGGTACTGTCATAAACATTTCGGAGGTAAAAATTATGAACACATTCAGACCTGAAGGCTGTCTTTTCAGAACAGCGGCAAATCAGAAGTACATCTCATCACTTGACGGGCTTACCGAGGCTATGGAAAAGGGTATTATACTCGAAGCAAGAGCCTCTGTCTGTGACAACGCTCACAATCTTGTAATTGACCTTCCCTGTGCGGAGGGTATCATTTACAGGGAAAACGGTGCTGTCGGTATTTCAGACGGCTCAACCCGTGACATAGCAATCATATCAAGAGTAAACAAAATCGTTTGCTTTAAGGTAGTACAGATTACATCATCAGAAAGCGGAAAAATTACCGTGGAGCTTTCAAGGGCTGCCGCACAAAGGGAGTGTATTGCAGAATATACTGACAATCTTAACCTTGGTGATGTTATTGAGGCTCGCATAACACACCTTGAACAGTTCGGCTGTTTTGTAGATATCGGCTGTGGCATTCCCTCGCTTATTCCTATTGATTCCATATCTGTTTCACGTATTTCACATCCCTCTGACAGATTTACCGTAGGACAATACATCAAGGCTGTTGTGCGTTCACGTGAGGGTTCAAGAATATGTTTAAGCCATAAAGAGCTGCTTGGTACGTGGCAGGAAAATGCCGCTATGTTCAACACAGGCGAAACGGTATCGGGAATTGTACGTTCAGTTGAAAACTATGGTATTTTTGTGGAACTCGCACCAAATCTTGCAGGTCTTGCCGAACTTCGTGAGGATATCATACCTGGGCAGAATGTCAGCGTATACATAAAAGCTATCATTCCTGAAAAGATGAAAATAAAGCTTGTTATTGTTGATGTATGCGAAGATTTTAATTCTGAAAACACCTGTCAGTATTTTACTGATATACAGCATTTTGACCGCTGGGACTACTCCCCCGACTGCTCGGGAAGAAAGATTTTTACTGATTTCAGATAATGCAAAAAACTCCTGTCGAAAAAAACGACAGGAGTTTTTAATTTGCTTTTTAATAAATCAGAATGCAATTTCTTCACAAATATGGTGAAGCTTCTCATCATAAGACTTTGTCATTGAAAGTGCTTCCTGAATATCATAGTCAACAATCTTGCTATCCTTGATACCAACAACACGGTTACCTATACCCTGCTCGATAAGCTCAACAGCATAATAACCCATACGTGTAGCCTCAACTCTGTCTCTCAATGTAGGAGTACCGCCTCTCTGAACGTGACCGAGAATTGTAGCTCTTGCCTCAATGCCTGTCTTTTCCTGTAACATTGTAGCGATTTCCTGTGAGTGACCGATGCCCTCTGCAACGATAACTACAAAGTTCTGCTTGCCCTTTGCTTTCTTTTCAAGCATTGTGTTTGCAATTGCATCAATGTTGTAAGGAACTTCCTGTGTGATGATATCTGTTGCACCACAGGCAATACCTGTGTTTACAGCAATATGACCTGCACCTCGGCCCATAACCTCAACAACGGAAATTCTGTCGTGGGACTGTGATGTGTCACGAAGCTTGTCTACAAGCTCCATTGCTGTATTCATAGCTGTATCAAAACCGATTGTGTAATCAGTACAGGAGATATCATTATCAATAGTTCCGGGGATACCTACGCAAACCATACCCATTGCGGAAAGGTCAGCTGCACCTCTGAATGAACCGTCACCGCCGATAACTACAAGTCCCTCAATACCAAGCTCATCACACTTTGCCTTTGCCTTTGCAACGCCTTCCTGTGTTCTGAACTCGGGGCATCTTGCTGTATAAAGGCATGTACCGCCCTGGTGAATGATATCGGAAACGCTTCTCTCATCCATCTGGAAAACATCACCGTTAATAAGACCATTATAGCCTCTGTGAACGCCGTAAACCTCCATACCCTTGCTGAGTGCACTTCTTACAACTGCTCTGATAGCAGCATTCATTCCGGGGGCATCTCCGCCACTTGTAAGTACAGCAATTTTTCTACTCATAATAAATTTCTCCATTTCTGCTATTTGCTTATATTGAGCCATTTACGGCTTTATTTACATACATTTATATTTTACATCTTTTTCACAAAAAAGTCAAGACACTTTTGTGATTTTTTTATTATCCGCGGCTTTTTCGCATTTTTGCACAAATAATTATAACTGTTCAACTTTATTTGTGCATTATATCAAGCCGATATTTTCAGAGCTGATTAATTTAATAAGCTCTGAATACATTTCTTTGCTTATTGTAAATGAAAGCTTGTTTCTTGGACGAACCATTTTCTTCATGTCTGTAAGATAAAAGCACATCTGTGTATTGCCTTTGAACTTTTCAGCAATACGTTCAAGAAATTCCATAGGCACTTTGTCAACTTGCGTTTTTATACAAAGCTGCATATGTTCAGCCATATGCGAAAATTCATCCTCTGTTACTATACTACCGCATATTACTGATACGCTGTCGTCTTTTTTTGATATCCTGCCATTTACGAAAACTATTGTATCATCATTCAATTTTGAAGCCGTAAGCATAAACAAATCGGGAAAAACAACTGCGTCAATCCCTCCTGTTTTATCCTCCAGAGTAAGAAATGCCATTTTACTTCCTTTTTTTGTATCATGCAGTTTTCTTTCGCTGATAATGCACATGAGCTTCACTTCTTCATCATCTTTTACATTATCATATGTCAAATCTGACAGCTGTTTCACTCTTAACAGTTTACAGAGATATTCATAATCAGATAGAGGCTCACCAGTAAGATATATTCCTGCGGCTTCCTTTTCCATGGCGTAAAGCCTTTTTTTGTCAAATTCAGGGCGGTATGGTATTTTTATATCAGTATCCGCCTCTGTACCCGTGTCAAATAAATTCATCTGCCCCTCAATGACTCCCCTTGAACCTTTTCCTGCCATTTCAAGAAGCATTTCATAGTTTTCAAGCATCTGCCGCCTGTTTAATCCTAAATTGTCAAAAGCACCTGCTTTGATAAGATTTTCCAGAGCCTTTTTGTTAAGCTCCTTGCCAGCTGTTCTTTCGCAGAAATCCTGTAAACTTTTGAATTTTCCGTTATTTGCTCGTTCTGCTATAACCCTGTCGGCAAGTCCGCTGCCTGCGTTTTTTACTGCAAGCAAACCGAAATACAGCTTATTCCCGTCGTAAAAAAAACCCTTTTCACTCTCATTTATATCGGGGGGCATTACCTGTATTTCCGCCGAACGGCTGTCACTTATATATTCGGCAAGCCTGTCCCCTCCCGACATTACGCTTGACATTAGAGCCGCCATATATAAACCTCTGAAATGACATTTCAGATATGCCGTCTGATATGCAAGATAAGCATATGCCGCAGCATGGGATTTATTAAAGGCATAGGACGCAAAGCTTACCATTTCATCAAATATTCTATTAGCTATCCCTGTCGAAACTCCGTTTTCCATTGCACCATATACAAAGCTTTCACGCTCCTGAAGCATTACATCATGCTTTTTCTTTGCCATTGCACGGCGTACAATATCAGCGTGTCCGTAGGAATATCCTGCCAGCTTTCGGCATATCTCCATAACCTGCTCCTGATACACCATTACGCCGTATGTTTCTTCAAGCGTTTCTTTCAGCTTTGGATGAAGATACTCAACACCCTGCGGATTTCGTTTATTATTGATATATACAGGAATTGACTTCATAGGGCCAGGACGGTACAGTGATATTATTACAATTAAATCCTCCATACGCTCAGGCTTCATTTCAATAAGCCATTTTGTCATGCCGCCGCTTTCAAACTGAAATACACCTGCGGTATCACCTCTTGATAGCATTTCATACACAGTCATATCATCCTGCGGTATTGAATTTATATCAAAATCAGGGATAGTTTTACGGATTTCGTTTACAGTATCACGTATAACAGTAAGATTTCGCAGACCAAGAAAATCCATTTTAAGAAGTCCTAAAGCTTCAAGATGAGTCATTGTATACTGCGTTACAATTGTATTATCATTTTTTTGCACGGGTACAAGGTCATCTAGCTTTATATCTGATATAACTACACCTGCCGCATGAGTTGAAGTGTGTCTTGGCATTCCCTCAAGCTTCAATGCAAAATCAATAAGTCGTTTCACAGACCTATCGGCAGTATACAATGCCGCAAGTTCTTTATTCTCTTTAAGAGAATAGGCAAGATCATTTTTAGGGTCAATCATTTTGGCAATTTTATCGCCAAGGCTGTATGACAAACCAAGAACTCTTACAATATCTCTGACCGCTGCCTTTGCCTTTAACGTATCAAAGGCTATGATTTCTGAAACTTTATCCGCACCGTACTTCTCTGTTACGTAATTCTTTACAGCCTGTCTGCCCTCAATGCAGAAATCTATATCAAAATCGGGCATACTTACACGTTCAGGATTGAGGAAACGCTCAAACATGAGATTATACTTCATTGGATCAATTCCTGTTATGCCCATACAGTATGCACAAAGACTTCCTGCTCCCGAACCTCGCCCAGGGCCTACGGGAATATTATTTTCACGTGCATAGCGTATAAAGTCCCATACAATAAGAAAATAATCCACGAAATGCTTTTCTTCGATAACTGACAACTCATATTCAAGTCGGCTTATTGTTTCGGCAGATACATTTCTGCCATATCGGCTGTACAATCCGTCAAAACTTAATTTGCGGAGATATTCACTGTTATCTGTTACACCCTCGGCTTTAAATCGGGGGATTTTTATTCCGCTGTCAAAATTGAAGTCAACATTACATCTTTCGGCTATTTTTGATGTAACAGAAACTGCATTCTCATGCCCTTTGAACAGAATTGCCATTTCGTCGGCGGATTTAACGTAAAATTCGTCTGTACCGAAATCAAGTCCGCTTGGCTCCCCGAATACCGTTCCCGTTTGTATACAAATCAAAAGCTTTTGCAATTCGCTGTCCTCACGTAACAGATAGTGACAATCATTTGTCGAGGCAAGTGGTATGCCTGTTTCCTCTGATAATCTGTAAAGCTGTGGCAATAATGATATTTCTTCTTTGAGTCCGTGATTTTGAATTTCAATGAAGAAATTGCCCTCGCCGAAAATTTCCAGATACTCAAAAGCCGCTTTTTTGGCGGCTTCATAATTATTATCTGATATATACCGTGGTATTTCTCCTGCAAGACAAGCTGAAAGACATATGAGTCCATTATGATACCTTTTCAGTAAATCCTTGTCAACTCTCGGTTTGCCGTAAAAACCTTCGGTATTTGCGGCAGATACAAGTTTTACAAGATTTCTGTAGCCCTCATTATTTTCGCATAAAAGCACAAGGTGATACGGCTTTGAGTCGATTTTTGCTTCTTTATCAAAACGAGTACGTGGTGCTACATAGACTTCACAGCCTATTATCGCTTTTATCCCATTTTTTTCTGCCGCCTGATAAAATTCCATTGCACCGTACATATTGCCGTGGTCTGTTATTGCAACAGCTGTCTGACCTATTTCTTTCAGATGCTTCATAAGTCCGTTTATTCGGCAGGCACCGTCAAGCAGGCTATATTCCGTATGAACATGGAGATGAACAAAATCGCTGTTATTCATTTTTGCCTCCGCTGTTTCTGATTTCATCGGCTATTTTTGCAAGCTTCTTGAAGCGGTGATTAACTCCCGAACGACTTATAGGTGGTTCAAGACTTTCACCGATGTCCTGCAGGCTCAATCCCGTACTTTCAAGACGCATTTCCGCAACCTCACGAAGTTCATCGGTAAGGCTGTCGAGTCCACGCTTTTCTGCAATAAGCTTTATATCCTCAATCTGCTTCATGGAAGCCTTTACAACCTTGTTTATATTGGCATTGTCACAGTTGGTTATGCGGTTTGCCTTATTGCGTACATCTTTATAAATCTTCACGTTCATGAGTTCAAGTGTACACTGCTGTGCATTTATAAATGTCAATGTATCTTCTATAGACTCACTGCCCTTTATATATACGATATATTGTCCGCGGCGGACTGTAATCCCAGCATTTATTCCTATCTCTCCAAGAAGCAGTTTTAGTTCCTCGGCTATGTCCTCCTCGGGTGATGTAAATTCAAGGTGATATTCCTTTTCGGGATCATTGACACTTCCACCTGCAAGAAAAACTCCTGCAGTGAATACGCCAAGGCTTCCGATTGATATAATTTCGGGATTTATATGACGTTTTACACTGTCAATTCTGTATTTAAGAAATACCTTTTCGATAATGTTTTTATCAGTTAAATCATATATATACATTTCTTTTCCGTTCTTTGCTGTGGAAACCTTGCATTTCAGTCCATAGCTAAAAACTGCCGAAAACAAATCTCTGAACGTGTCCGCAGCCTTACTGCTCTTGCTCTGGAAACATATACGTTCTTTTGTCAGAACTCTGCTGAACAGTAGCATACCATACAGACAGGCAAACCTCTTGTCCTTGTCGTTTATGTTGGTGCATATTTCATTTCTGACCTCATCAGAAAAAGACATTTCATTTCATCTCTTTTCATAAAAAAACGCACACATCAAAGTATGCGTTTTATCAGATTATTTTATGTACTTCGGTAAATCACGGTGGAATTTCTGAACTTTCAAGCCCTTATCTTCAAGATAATCATGCATACGCTCCGCAAAAGTTACCGAACGATGCTTTCCGCCCGTACAACCGAATGCAATTACAAGCTGGCTTTTCCCCTCGCTTACATACATAGGCATAAGAAAATCTATCAAATCGGTAAGCTTTTTGAATAATTTCTTTGAAGCTTCCGACTGCATAACATAATCCTGCACACAGCTTTCAAGCCCTGTATGCTCACGGAGAGCATCAATATAATAAGGATTAGGCAGACACCTTACGTCAAATATCAAATCAGCTTCAGTTGATACACCATATTTAAAACCGAAAGACATAACCTTTACTACAAGAGAATCGGAAGAATTTTCAAGAAATGTTTCTTTTACCTGTTCCTTTAACTGTGCAGCGGAAAGCACAGATGTTTCTATGTAGAAATCAGCAATGGCTCTCATTCTTGAAAGCTGACTGCGTTCAAATTTAAGTGCATCATGCATATTTCCGCTGAATCTTTCGTCAAGGGGATGCTTACGGCGTGTTTCCTTATAACGCTTTATGAGAACTTCGTCCTCTGCTTCAATAAAGAGTACCTTTAATTCAATTTCTTCATCATCACGGATTGACTCAAGGCAATTATAGATTTCAGCAAACATTTCGCCTGTACGAATATCAACCGCAACTGCTATTTTGTCTATATTCATTTCGGATTTACGACAGAGTTCCACAAACTGTCGTATAAGCTTCGGGGGTATATTATCTATACAATAATATCCGATATCCTCCATAACGTCCATTACGCTTGATTTTCCCGAGCCTGACATTCCTGTTACTATCAATAACTTCATATTCAAACCTCTTATTCAAGAATTATAGGCTCAAGTTCCAGACTGTAGCCTGTTTTTTCAAGTACAATTTCCCTGACTCTGCGGCAGAGTTCAAGCACATCCTCGCAGGTTGCACCGCCTTTATTTATTACAAATCCGCTGTGCTTGATGCTTACCTCTGCACCGCCTACAGACATTCCTTTCAAGCCGCACTGCTCAATCAAAAGAGAAGCATAACTGCCCTCCGGTCTTTTGAATGTACTTCCTGCACTGGGATATTCAAGGGGCTGCTTTGAAGAACGCTTTTTCATACACTCTGTCATGGCTTCTTTTATCGCTTCACTGTCGCCCTCTGTCAAACTGAAAGTTACAGATGTTATGATAAAATTATTTTCAGAAAATACACTGTGACGATAGGAAAGCTTCATATCCTCTGCTGACATGGTGCATATATCGCCGTTTTCGTTGACATATTCAGCGGATACAACCACATCTTTCATTTCGCTTCCGTAAGCTCCTGCATTCATATACAGACCGCCACCTACTGCACCTGGAATACCATAGAGATTTTCCATACCGCTTAAACCGTTTTCCTGTGCCTTACGACATACAGCTGCAAGTGACGCTCCTGCCTCGGCACGGATTGTCGTACCCTCTGCTGAAATATCAGAAAATTCGCTGCCTATGCGGAGAATTACTCCGTCATAACCCTTGTCGGAGGCTATAATATTACTGCCCTTTCCAAGAACAGTATATTTCGTTCCGTTCGTGCGAAGATATTTCACAAGTTCCGCGGCACATTCAGCTGAATTCACATCAATAAGCAGGGTGCATTCTCCGCCTATTCTGAATGTTGTATGACTGCTTAACATACATTTTTCGCTGTATTTGCAGCCATATTTGCTGCATATCTCTTTCAGTTCGAGGATATTTATCATACTTACGCTCCTATGGTAATTGATGTTCTATGATTATTGGCAACACCGCACAGAGTTTGTGCGGTATCACCTTGTTACTTCTCCTGTTCAGAAGTTTTCGTAGTTTCTTACTGTTTCCTTTGGATCAGACTGCATACCGAGTCTGTTGAGAAGCTCTGCGGCTGCATTGTAACCCATTTTCTTCTGTCTGTTATTCATTGCTGCAACTTCAAGAATTACTGCAAGGTTACGTCCCGGTTTTACAGGAATTGTAAGAGACGGAATCTTTACACCGAGAAGTGTTACATACTCTGTATCAACACCCATACGGTCGTAAATTTTCTCGGGATTCCACTGTTCAAGTTCAACAACAAGGTCAATCTTCTCTGTAAGCTTTACAGCACCGATACCGAAAAGACGACGTGCATTGATGATACCGATACCTCTTAATTCAAGGAAGTGGCGGATATTATCGGGTGAACTTCCCACAAGGCTGATATTGGAAACCTTACGGATTTCAACTGCGTCGTCAGCTACAAGACGATGTCCTCTCTTGACAAGCTCAATTGCAGTTTCACTCTTACCTACGCCGCTTTCACCTGTGATAAATACACCCTCACCATAAATTTCGATAAGTACGCCATGTCGTGTAACTCTGGGTGCGAGGTTGAGGTTGAGGAATGCAATAAGTCCCGACATAAAGTTTGATGTGCTTTCCTTACTTCTCAGCAGCGGAATTTCATACCTTCTTGCGAGTTCAAGCATTTCTGCAAAATATGGAAGCTCACGGGTAATTATTATTGCAGGAAGCTTCTGTGAGAAAAGAAGCTCAAGTCTTTCGTGACGTGTTGCTTCATCAAGTGTTGAAAGATACGCAAATTCAACCTTACCTATAATCTGAATTCTCTCGGGATTGAAATACTCATAAAATCCCATAAGCTGAAGTCCGGGACGATTTACTTCTGTTTCGTCAATTAAAATCTCCTCTGACTCTTTCTGAATAAAAATTACTTCAAGCTTGAACTCATCAATAATTTTTTTCAGGGACACTGTAAAATTCTCTGCCATAGCTTTTCTCCATTCTCCGATAATTCGGCTTTTTTACATATTTCAACGACAGGTGCTTCTGCGACGCTGCCATAAACTGAATCACTTTTATTATCCGATTACAACCGATTTATAACCGTATTCGGACAATACTTTTTTAATTGAAGTTATTTCCTTTTGCGGAAGTGACGCTCCCGATATTCTTATTGTAGTATTGAAATCGACAATATATCCATTTACCTGTACAAGACATTGTTCCACCATTTCTGTAGGTGTGCCTTTAAATTCATATACAGTTTCTCCTGCGGTAATTCCTGCCACAAGCTTATTTATTTCAATGTTAAGAACTATATTATTTGATGAAAGCAACATGGGCTGCAATACATCTATTCTTCCGCAGAGTATATCCTCCGCTGATACTTCAAGCTGCATTGCCGCACCGTTTGAAACGGCATTGTCATAAAGCAGATTTGCCGCAGATGTAAGTGACATACATCTGTCGCTCTTTCCGAGAATAGGATCAAGTATCTGCAAGTCGTACTCCGTAAAATCTGGGAATACAAAATCAGAACATATTATTCTCTCAAATCCTGCATTTACAAGCTCTGTGACAAGTGCAGAGTTGTAATCAATTGCTCGCTGTGAATAGGGTGACGACCATGGTCTGCCCTGTCCATCATACCACAATGAACCGTTTGACGCAAACACATATCCTCCGTCGTAAAATGTGGCAGGCATTGAGTTGTCACGGAATACACTTACAACTGCAACCGCCTTATAGCCGCTGTTTTCAACCTCCTGAATTATTTCCGGCAAGGTAAGAACAGACTTAATAGAATTCTGTGCTTCATAAACTGATGAGGCATAGTAAACATCGCCGCCCGACACCTTTAAGGGAAGCTGAATATAGCTGATTTCCTCATTTGCAGGGACAGCTGAAATGGCTGATTTCAGCGTATCAATACTTACAAGGTCGCTTTCTTTAAGTGAAGCCGCCATATAATAGCTCTCTGTTACAGGCTCTGTGGGAGCTTCTGTCGGTTTAGTCGTGGGAGATGTTACACTGTTTTCAGCTGTTGTCAGAGGCTCTGTAACAGTTGTCGGCTCATTAACAGGTGCATCACCTTTGTGCTTTGTGTAATTAATTATAGGCTCCGCGGCACTATAGCCGAGAAAACATATTCCACCAAAAAGAAGTACAGTTAAAGCACCTGACATAACTTTTGCCGCAGGGCTTTTTCCGTAGTAATTCTTTTCTTTCGTCTTGTATATTTTTCTTCCTTTATTCTTGAATTTCATTTATTTTTATCTCCAATTTAAGAGTTGTTTACATTAATGCGTAAATCGCCATTGAAATAATCCCAATATAAACAAGTGCCGCAGGAAATCCTCTGAACGATGAGGGAACATTTTCAGAATTAAGACTTCTGAATGCGGCTGTGAAAACAAATGCCGCCAATATAAATCCTGCCCCTGCTTCTGCACCTGCACAGATATAATCAAGCATATTAATATCTGTAGATTCTGCTTTTTCTGAAATGGTAAAAAGTGTTCCCATTACAGCACAGTTAAAAGCTGATACATGGATATATTTTCTTGTTGTGCCGAAATCCTTTCTGTCAGCAAAATACAGAACAGTAAGCGAAAGTATATACAATATACCTATTATCAGCACATAAAAAAGCATTTTAAGGTCATAAAGGCTGTCAGGAAGAAGGGAATCAAGCAGACAGGCACCAAATGAGCCTATAGTTGTAAATACAGAAATGCTTATTGCTGTCCAGAAAAGATTTTTTCGACTTCCTGCCGCTATGAAAAGCGTACTTGTACCAAGTGCCTGCGTCAGAATTAAATTTGTTGTCAGGAGTGCGACTATCTCAGAAATTAAAAACATCTCTGTCACCTCCCAAATCTTCATCAGCTTTGCCGCCGGGGACAAGCCACCTGTAAATTCCGCAGACTAATCCAAGGAGTATAAAACCGCCAAATGGCATACCAAGTCCGCTTATCAATACATCAGCATCAACAATTCTTCCGCAGAATGTTCCATAGGCAAGCAGTTCGCGGATTACGGATACAACGAGCATAACAAGATCAAATCCGAGTATATGACTCATAAGAGAAACAAGCATTTTTCCCTTTTTGTACTTGTAGAATTTCACTTCGGATTGCACGGTAATAAGCGAATTTACAGCAATAAGCATGAAATATATACCAGTTCTTTCTATAACTCCAGGGAAGAATATTCCAGCGGCTTCTTTTACAGGAATGTATGCAAGAGAACCGAGGACGGCATATATTATAATTCTCATACCGTATGGAATTTTTTTCGGAACAAAAGAACCTGCCGCTACAGATATAAAAGTTATCGCAGAAAAGGCATATATAAACGCCAGTGCGTTCATTACTGTGTTTCCGCAGACAATTATAGGAGAAATTACCATAAGCCCCGAAAGTACGGCATTCTTTCTTATAAAGCCGTTGGTTGCAGGTAATCTGTTATTCATCATACACCGCCTCCTCCGCTTCGGGGATTTCATACTCTCCGCTTTTTATAGCCTCCCATAATTCTTCCGCCTGCTTTTCCTCCTTGACAAGACCGTCAATACGTTTCTCAAGATTTCTGAAACCAAGAGCAACGGGAGTAAATAAAAGCGACACGATTACAATTGCATTTTCCTTTGCTGTAGTTATTACAAGAATATACGAAAATAATGCTATAAAAAAGCCGTAAAATAACGCATAGTAATTGCGTCGTGGAGCAATACGCTTATCCGATATTATATATATAGCGGAAAAAAGCACCATATTCATTGAAAGGGTATATTTCAGTGAATCAAGAGAATTTGTACATACAGGCACAAGAAAAGCAAAAAATGCTGTTCCGAGAATAGTGCCGATAAATGCTCCTGCCGATATATCACGGCGAAGAAGTAATATTACGGCTGAAACTGCAAGAAGAAGTATGCTGACAGTTCCGACAGGTCCGGGAACATTGCCCATCAGTATTTCAAAATCAGTATAATTGAGTCTGCCTGTTGTATTGAACGTACTGCTTGCTGAATTTACGAGATTCTCTGCATTTTCAAAAATTCCTGTATGGACATGGGGCTGACTGTACATCAGCAGATTTCCTTTCCATGAAGTGAAAAGGAATACATATCCTGCCGCAGCAGGTGAAAATATCATATTTTTTCTTCCGCCGAATATATTTTTAGCTGCCACTGCTGCAAAAATACAGGCAATTGCAGCTATCCTGTAATCCATAATGGCAGGAAGCATCAGATAAAGTATCAGGGAATCTGATATGCATGTAAGGTCGTCAGCAGTAAAACGTCTATGCATAAGACGGATAGAAATTATTTCGGCCGCAAGTGATACTGCGATACATATTCCGCCTAATACTACAGCCCTAACACCGCAGTAAAAAAAGTTCATTACTGCAAGAGTCAGCAGTGTGAGCATTATGTCAATCCATATAAATCGTTGTGATTTGGTTTTATTCTGCATTTGTTGAATTATCTTCCTTTAATGTTCTTACCGCTTCTGCCATATTCTCTGCACGAAAAAGATAACTTCCCGAAACAAGAATATTTGCACCTGCTTTTTTTACTATTGAAGCAGTTACATTATCGATACCTCCGTCAACCTGAATATCAAGATGAGAATCGGCAGTTCTGTTTTCGGCGGCATATTTTCTGATCGCTGAAATTTTTCCAGACATATCCATGAATTTCTGACCGCCGAAGCCAGGCTCAACCGTCATGACAAGAATCATATCTACATCATTTATATATGGGAAAACAGCTTCCGCAGGTGTATTTGGCTTAACAGAAACAGCCGCTTTAACGCCATTTCTGTGAATTGCTTTTATAGTCTCATTCACATCGCTTTCACTTTCAACGTGAAATGTGATTATATCCGCACCTGCCGCTGCAAAATCGTCTATATATTTCAGCGGATTTATTATCATAAGATGCACGTCAAGTATACAGTCAGTCTTGCCTTTCATGCTTTTGAGGAGCGGAATGCCTACTGTAATATTATTTACAAATACGCCATCCATTACATCGTAATGAATCATTTCGGCTCCCGATTTTTCTACTTTAACTATCTCTTTTCCATATTCAAGCGGATCAGCGCTTAAAACTGAAACGGACACCTGTGTATCAAACATTTAATCATCCCTTTAACACATTATGTTACTCATTGTTACCTACATAATTATTATATAATATTTCTCACTAAACGTCAATATGTTTTATTTGATTTTTTATTTTACCTATTATTTTTACTGTTTTCAACAGACAAAAGAAAAAACTCAAAAAAATTTCAAAAATCCCTTTACAAATGCAATTTTATGTGGTATAATATATTCACCGTGTACTTGGAGTCAGGCTTGTCCTCAATTACCACCTTACTCTACGTTAACGGAATATATTTTTAATGAGGTGCTTTCAATGTTACTGAAAGAAGAAAAAACAGCCGTTATCGAGGCTAACAGAACCAGTGCAAACGACACAGGATCTCCCGAAGTTCAGGTTGCTATTCTCACAAAGAGAATCAATGACCTTAACGCTCACCTTAAGATCCACAAGAATGACCACCACTCCAGAAGAGGTCTTCTTAAGATGGTAGGTCACAGACGTAACCTCCTCGCTTATCTCAAGAAGAAGGATATCAACAGATACCGTGCTATCGTTGAGAAGCTCGGTCTCCGTAAGTAATTTCGTTTGCGAAGGCAGAGGGGCTTCCCTTCTGCCTTTAAGTCTTTAAGCATTTGCACTGTAAGCGGTGCTGTAAAAATCATTATGCGGCTTTTAGCATTAAACTGTACGTCATTATACATGACGCAGAGTTTATTGCTAAAGCCGAAAAATCAAAAATCATAGGAGGCTAAAATAATGTTTGAAAACTACAGAACTTTTGAAACCACTTATGCAGGCAGACCTCTCATTGTAGAAACAGGCAAGACCTGCGAACTTTCCAACGGCTCATGCTGGGTACGCTACGGCGATACAGTTGTTATGGCTAACGTAACAGCAAGTGCAAAACCCAGAGAAGGCGTTGACTTCTTCCCTCTTTCCGTTGACTACGAGGAAAGACTCTATTCAGTTGGCAAAATTCCCGGCTCTTTCACAAAGAGAGAGGGTAAGCCCAGCGAAAAGGCTATTCTTACTTCACGCTGCGTTGACAGACCTATCCGTCCCCTCTTCCCCAAGGATATGCGTAACGACGTTTCAGTTGTTATGACTGTTCTTGCTGTTGAGCCTGACAATTCACCTGAAATTGCAGGTATGATTGCTACATCTATCGCTATTTCAATTTCTGATATTCCTTGGAATGGTCCTGTTGCAAGCATTAACGTAGGTCTTGTTGACGGCGAAATCGTTCTCAACCCCACTCTCGAGCAGAGAGCAAAAACTGACCTCGTTCTCACAGTTGCAGGTTCAGCTGAAAAAATCGTTATGATTGAGGCTGGTGCAAACGAAGTTCCCGAGGACAAGATGCTTGAATGTATCCTCACAGGTCATGAAGAAATCAAGAAAATGGTTGCTTTCATTGACGATATCCGCAAGGAAATCGGTAAGCCCAAGTTCGCTTTCGAGTCCATGGACGTTGACCACGATATGTTTGATGCTATTGAAGCATTCGCTGCTGACCGTGTAAAGGTTGCTCTTGATACAAATGACAAGACAGTTCGTGATGCAAGACTTGCTCCCATTATTGATGATATCCACGCAAAGTTTGATGAAGTATATCCCGAAAAGATTGCTATGATTGACGAGTGCATTTACAAGCTCCAGAAGAAGATTGTTCGTGCATGGCTCTACGAGGGCAAGCGTGTTGACGGCAGAGGTATTGATGAAATTCGTCCTCTCGCTGCTGAAGCAGGCGTTCTCCCCCGCGTTCACGGTTCAGGACTTTTCACAAGAGGCCAGACACAGGTTCTTACAATTGCAACTCTCGGCCCTGTAAGCGACGCACAGAGAATTGATGGTCTTGACGAGGAAGATACAAAGAGATATATGCACCAGTACAACTTCCCAAGCTATTCTGTCGGTGAAACAAAGCCCAGCAGAGGCCCCGGTCGTCGTGAAATCGGTCACGGTGCACTTGCTGAAAGAGCTCTTGCTCCTGTTATCCCCTCTGTTGAGGAATTCCCCTATGCACTCCGTCTGGTTTCAGAGGTTCTTTCCTCTAACGGTTCTACTTCACAGGGTTCAATCTGCGGTTCTACACTTGCTCTCATGGATGCAGGTGTTCCGATTAAGGCTCCCGTTGCAGGTATCTCCTGCGGTCTTATCACTCTCCCCGACAGTGACGACTTTATGACTATGGTTGATATCCAGGGTCTGGAGGACTTCTTCGGCGATATGGACTTCAAGGTAGGCGGTACTCATAACGGTATCACAGCTATTCAGGTTGATATCAAGGTTGACGGTCTTACACCTGCTATCATCAAGGAAGCATTTGAAAAGACAAGAAAAGCTCGTCTTTACATCCTTGATGAAATCATGCTCAAGGCTATTCCTGCACCACGTGCAGAGGTTAACGAGTATGCTCCCAAGATGCTCCAGACAAAGGTTCCCGTTGATAAGATTCGTGAAGTTATCGGTCAGGGTGGTAAGGTTATTCAGAAGATTTCTGCTGACTGCAATGTAAAGATTGATATCAACGACGAGGGTAATGTATTTATCAGCGGTATCAACGGCAACGAGGCTAAAAAGGCTCTCCAGATTGTTGATACAATTGCTAATGGTCCCGAGGTAGGTGCTATCTACAGAGGTAAGGTAGTTCGTATTATGGACTTCGGTGCATTTGTTGAAATCGTTCCCGGTATGGACGGTCTTGTTCACATTTCAAAGCTTGATAAGTCAAGAGTTGAAAAGGTTGAGGATATCGTTTCTATCGGCGATGAAATCGTTGTTAAGGTAACAGAAATTGACCGTCAGGGCAGAATTAATCTCTCCCGCAAAGACGCTCTTGCTGATATCGAAGCAAAGAGAAATTCATAAGTATTTAAAAAGAGCAGGGTTCTCCCCTGCTCTTTTGTTTTATTCTGTTACAGGAAATTCAGTTATTTTACCTAAAAGGAATTCCTGTATAAGTATCAGGTCATTCTCGCCAAATTCTCCGTCCTTATCAACGTCAGCAACACTTGATACAGTCGCACTGTCAAAGCCGTCAATCTCCTCTCTTGCAAGGCATAAATCAAAAACATCTACTATACCGTCAAAATTCAAATCAGCAGGCAAAAGCATAATCGGCTTATCCGCACCAAGAATTCCTGTTCCGTCTACTGCCATTATAACCTCATCAACATAGAACGAATCTGTACCGCTTTCGGTTTCGATGTAAAGATACATATCTGTCGCACCCTCGGGAATTGTAAAATGAGAATTTGCAAGCTGTATCCACTGATTTTTCTTTGCTGCTCCCTCTGCAACAGGTTCATAATACGTTTCACCGTCAGTACCTACGTATTGCAGTTTCATAAAGAAGTTGTTGAGCTCCTCACCCTCGCTAAACATAACATTTGCACTGAAACTATAGCTTTCACCGCTTTTGTATACGTTTTTGCCAAGAGGAATTGTTGCTCCGTTCCATGCGGATTCTCTTTCAGATACATAAAGCGAACTATCACCTACGAACGAAGCGTCAGAGGACGATAATACAGCGGCACTTCCTCTGCCTGTCCATTTATCAGTGCTTCCCTCAAATCCACTTACTGAATACCAGCCGAACTCGTTTGGCTCTACTACCTGTGCTTCATTCCAAGGGGTACGCTCATAGTCAAAGAAATCTATATCAGCATAGCCGCCTGTGGTCTTTGTAGCATAGCTGTAAATTCCGCTTCTGTAACCAGTAAAGAGCTTCAAATCGTAAGACATAGAAAGCTCGTTTCCTATTTGCGTCCAGTTCTGACCGTCATAGGAATAGAAGAACTTTACTTTGTCGATATTATTTGAGGAACTCATATCGGATTTTACTGTAGCAAAAGTAAATTCCTCTTTGAGATATATTTCATCGCCGTTCAGATTTACTTCCTCGATAATCTTGTTATAGCTGTCGGTAACTGCTGCAGAGCCCGAATACCCGCCATTTTCTGACATATATATCTTCTTTGCACCATTGTCTGCAACGTAAACGCCCACATTTCCGTATTTGAACTGGAAGGCTGAAAGTCCTGCATGGTCGCCTGCTTTCATTCCCTTTGTATCAAGTTTTATTACGCTTGAACAAGCGGGCCCCTCTGTACGCTGTGTAAGAGTGTTCTTTGCATTGAGAAGATTTGTTGCAAGTGTTTTATTGGTAAGGCGAAGGTAGCCCTCACGCTCCGTTACACTCCATGCTGTATTATCGGGATTGTGATTCCACTGCCATACAAGGTCAAGGTCATTTGAAGAATATGTGAAATCATCATCTTTCGCAAGCTGTGTGCCTGTAAATTCTCCCTCGATTTCAAAAGTAACAGGAACTTTTCCGTTTACGCCCATTTCAGGCCAGTCATTCACCCAATTAACGGGTACAAGTGCGGGAATACGTCCTACAGAGCCGTGATCCTGGAAAAGCATACCGTACCATTTTCCGTCGGGAGTATCAACAATACCGCCCTGTGCAACTCCTGCACCATAACTGCCTATACCAGAATTGAGTATTGTTTTACCCTCGTAATTACCGAGAATATCCTTGCTTCTGTAGACGAGCTCAATACGTCCGCTGTTGCTTGGCCATGCGATTATGAACACGTAATAGTAATCGCCGATTTTCTGAATATGTGCTCCCTCGCCTGCAAGGTTATCAAGTCCTGTTTTGAACAAAACCTTATCAGCTCCGCCCGATTTAAATCCCGTCATTTCAGCATTAAGCTCTTTTATGCGGATTTCTCCGCCTCCGCCGTATACAAGATAGTTTCTTCCGTCATCATCAAAAAGCATTGAAGCGTCGTGATACATTCCGTTTATTTCGGAGCGTGTCCACTCGCCGTTTTCAATGTCATTTGTTTTGTAAATGTATGATTTTCCCGTGCCGTAGCTGCCGAAGAAAACATAATATGTCCCCTTATGATAGCGGAGACTTGTTGCCCATTGTCCGTGAGCATAGTCGTGCTTGCCATTTGTAAGATTTTGCACATCGCCGTTGGCAAGAGTATCATATACGTAATTGCATATTTCCCATGAAACAAGGTCTTTTGACTTCATAATAGGAGCACCTGGAGTAAAATACATAGTAGTGCTGACCATATAATATGTATCGCCTACACGTATAACATCACAGTCAGGAACATCCGACCATATAATCGGGTTGCATACCGTTGATGTTGTTGCGGCTATGGCTTTTTCATTTGCTGAAAGATTTCCTGTTGCCGCAGTTGTGCATAATACAGCTGCACACATCACAGAAATAACTCTGCATATTTTTTTTGACTTGCTCATTTTTAACACCTCATTAATTATCCAAAAATTAAAACCAAAACTTATACTATAATTTTATATCAATTTGTAACATATGTCAACGGATAAAATGAATAAATGGTGGACAAAATGAAGAAAAACGGACGATTACCGTAAAATTAAAGTAATCGTCCGTTTTATTAATTTTTATTATTCTTTTTCTGGGCTTTAAAATAGACAATAACAAGAATAAGAAGCAGAACTATTTCTATAGCCAGAAATATTATTGAAATTTTACTATTATGAAGAAATATTTTTAATGCTGTATTTAAAATTGCTAAAATACAAATAAATATTTCGACAAGCAGGATTTTCTTATCTCTTTCCCACATAAATTACATTCTCAACTCTGCACCGATTGCCGCAAGTGCTTTAAGTGCCTTTTTCATTGCACCGTCAGCCTGCTCATCTGTGAGTGTTCCCTCATGTGAACGCATTGAAATTGAGTAAGAAACTGATTTTTTACCCTCCTCAATCTGCTTACCCTTGTAAACATCGAAAAGTGTTACCTTTTCAAGAATTTTGCCTACAGCTCCACGGATTGCCTTTTCAATTTCTGCTACAGGAACTTCATCGTCAACAATAACGCTCAAGTCACGTGTTGAAGCAGGGAACTTCGGCAGCGGCTTATATGAAATCTCGTCACATGAAAGTTCAAGCATTTCGGGAATATTAAGCTTTGCTACATATGTCTTAACACCAAGCTTGTAATTCTCCTGTACCTCGGGGTGAACTTCGCCCATGATTCCAAGATACTTGCCGTCCTTGATGATAACTGCACTTCTGCCGGGGTGAAGTGCTGATTTCTCGTCGAATACGTCACAATCATTTGCACGGATATACTCAACGTCGCTGATGTTGATTTCAGCGAAAATCTGCTCAACCATGCCCTTTAATGTGTAGAAATCAGCGTCACCGCCGTACATACCAATTGTAAGACGCTGGAATTCATCGGGAAGCTGATACTTGTACTCGTGACGGAGTTTTCCGCTGTTTACGAGAATAGCCTCATCGCCCTCATAGTTACGCTTTTCGTAAACAGGGATATATTCCTTTGAAATCTCGAAAAGACAAGCTTTTTCGTTACGGTTATTGTAGTTGAATGAAAGTACATCAAGCATTGAGGGAATTGTTGTGGTTCTCATAACGCTTGTATCCTCACCAAGAGGATTTACAATTCTTACAACCTTGCGGAGCTTGCTGTCCTCGGGAAGTCTGATTTTATCGAAATATTTAGGAGATACGAAAGAATATGTTGCAATTTCGTATCCACCGAGAGATGCTGATGTATTTCTTAAAGTACGGACAAACTTCTGCTCTTCTGTAAATTCAGCCTTTGCAACTCCTCTGAAATCTGTTGAGGGGATATTGTTATAACCATAAATTCTTGCAACTTCCTCTGCTATATCAGCACGGCATTCGATGTCGATACGGAATGAGGGAGCAATTGCCTTGCCGTCCTTAACCTCAAAGCCAAGACGGTTGAGATAGTCAATCATATCTGCCTCGAGAATATCTGTTCCGAGGAATTCGTTAATCCATACAGAATCGAAATCAACAGCAGCTGGTGTCTTATCTGTGTAGTCGCAGTCTATAACAGTTTTGATAACCTCGCCTGCACCAATCTCCTCAACAAGCTCAAATGCTCGTTTAAGGCAAGTCATTGAAATAAGACGGTCAACACCCTTTTCATAGCGTGAGGAAGCGTCAGATTTCAGCTTGAGATTCTTTGATGTGCGGCGAACCTGTGAGGGCTCAAAATATGCCGACTCAAATACAACTGTTGTTGTATCTTCCATAATTCCGCTGTATTCTCCGCCCATAACACCTGCAACTGCAACAGGCTTTTTCTCATCGGCGATAACAAGCATATCCTCTGTAAGCTCACGTTCAACGCCGTCGAGAGTCATAATCTTTTCACCGTTTACAGCGTTTCTTACGTTAATGTGACCGCCCTCGACATAGCGGAGGTCAAATGCGTGCATAGGCTGACCGTATTCAAGCATTACGTAGTTTGTAATATCAACGAAATTATTGATAGGACGAACACCGCTTGCACGAAGTCTTTCTCTCATCCAACGGGGTGAGGGGCCGATTTTTACATTCTTAACGATACCTGCACAGTAACGCTGACACTTCTCTGTGTTGTGGATATCAACTTTCAGCATTTCATTGATATCGCCGTCAACGCCCTTAAATTCGGGTGCTTTTACTGTAAGGGGAAGATTATATGTTGCAGCAGTTTCTCTTGCAAGACCGATTACGCTGAGACAATCGGGGCGGTTTGAAGTAATCTCAAACTCAACTGATGTATCATTTAGACCAAGTGCATCGTGAATGTCCTGTCCAATTTCGCAGTCTTCTTCGATTACAAGAACTCCCTCGGGATCGGCATATGGGAAATCATTTATTGTAAGTCCAAGAGTGTCAAGTCCGCAGAACATACCAAAGCTTTCTACGCCTCTTAACTTGCCTTTTTTGATTTTTCCTTCGGGAAGTGTTGCACCGTCAAGAGCTACGGGAACAAGGTCGCCCTCCTTGACGTTTTTCGCATTTGTAACAATCTGTATGGGAGCTTCTTCTCCGATTTCAACCTGACATACAAAGAGAGCATCAGCATTTTCATGAGGTCCTTTTGAGAGAATTTTTCCTACTACAACTTTGGAAATTTTCTCGCCCTCAACTTCATAGCCCTCTACCTTTGAACCGCTCATTGTAAGAGCGTGACAATAATCTTTTATAGGCATATCGGCTTTTACATAATCGCCGAGCCATTTCATAGATAAGTTCATCTGAATAACCTCCGTTTATATTTGTGCAGCTTATACACTGCCCAGCCAGTCATTTCTGTTCTCTTTATTCTTAATATCTTCCTCGTCCATAATGTAGCCGTCGTATTCTTCTTCGGAATATGCAGGCTCATGGCTTACAATCTCCTCGCAGACATCGCTTGCATACTCTTTTCTGCTTTCGTTCATTTTTTGAGTTAAAAGCAGATATGCACAATCACGGCCGTTGATATTTGTATCAAAATACAATTTGTCATTAGTCGTCTGTGTGTAAATTCTCAGTTCATATGTATCTCTGTACAATGTGCTTCTGCGGTTGTAATGATGTACTTTTTCTAAATTTATAATTTCGTACAGATAATAGCACTTATAAGAATTGATATTAACAACCAATTCATCCCTGATATATAACCTGTCGGCTACAAGCTCATCAAACTCGCAAAGCACAAGTGAAAATTCTTCATCACTGGAAATTCCAAGACGTTCGTACAATTCTTTTTTGCTGTTTTTCTTCCTGAATATTGCTGCTACTACAGACCATGCAAAAAACAGGGCAATTATCAGTGAAAAAACAGTTTGACCGCCAATTAACAAAACTAAAAATACTAAAAAACACAGAATCAGATAGACTGCAAGAAAAATAGATTTATTATTTTTATCAGACATAATTTTATCCCCATATCCCCATTAATTAATCAGAACTGCTTTAAGTACCTTTTAATACTCATTGTAAGAGCGTGACAATAATCTTTTATAGGCATATTGACATCAACATAATCAGCGAGCCATTTCATTGATAAATTCATTAATCCAAGTCCTTTCAAATTATTTGCGATACCATAATTCAAATCTTGCAGTCGGAGCATATTTTTTAAACTCCTCAACAGCTTTTTTCTTATTTTGTACACTTGAGCAAAAAAGATTAAAGATTCTTCCATCATTCAGCTTGAGAGCAAAATTATAACCAGAAGGAGGACCTCCACTTCTATTGGGATATTTGTTATAGATAGTTTTAATATCATCATAGTCGCAAATCATGGGATTATCAAAGCTGATAAAATGGTCATGGAAGAAGAAATGACGGCTTGAAATTACATTATCACATTCTTCAAGGTGAGCATTAATATCACCGTCGTAAGCTTTTTTCAAATTGCGAATTTGTTCCATATACCTGCGTGCAAGCACAATCATTGCTCCGAGAATACATGATGTGAATAATACATTGAAAATACAGCTGATATATGTAATTTCATCTGCATTGTCATATACAAACACACTCATTACAAAAGCAGTAATATACAGCAAATCATAAGCAAGCGAAAGAATCAGCGTCAATATAAGCGAAAACCTTGAAAATATAATTGCTTTGGTATATCTGTTCATGCTCAGAACTGCTCTAAGAATCTTACATCATTCTCATAAAGCAGACGGAGGTCATTAATGTCATAACGTCCCATAACCATACGCTCCAGACCAAGACCGAATGCAAAGCCTGAATATACTGTGCTGTCAATACCGCAGTTTTCAAGCACCTTTGGATGAACCATACCTGCACCGAGAAGCTCAATATATCCCTCATCCTTGCACATAGAGCATCCGCAGCCGCCGCAGTTGAAGCAGCTTATATCAACCTCGCAGGAAGGCTCTGTGAATGGGAAGTGGTGAGGACGGAAACGAAGCTTGCAGTCGTTGCCGTAAAGCTTCTTCATAAGCATTTCAAGAGTACCCTTAAGGTCGCTCATCTTGATACCTTTATCGATTACAAGTCCCTCAATCTGGTGGAAAAGGGGTGAATGTGTAGCGTCTACAGCGTCAGAACGGAATACACGGCCGGGTGAAATAATACGAATGGGAGGCTTCTGTGTCTCCATAACATGAACCTGTACAGATGAAGTCTGTGTACGGAGGAGAACTGTTTCATCTGTTCCCTCTATGTAGAATGTATCTTGTGTATCTCTTGCAGGGTGATCGGGAGGGAGATTGAGTGCTTCAAATACGTGGTAATCATCGTCAATCTCGGGACCATCTGCAATATCAAATCCCATTCCCATAAATATCTCACGGATTTCATTTTCAACTTTTGTAAGAGGGTGAAGCTTACCCATAGGAGCAGTCTTTCCCGGGAGAGTAATATCAATAGTCTCAGATTTAAGCTGTTCTGCCTGTGCGTCAGCCTTTAATGCAGTAAGCTTGCTGTTGAGAGAATCCTCAATATCAGCTCTTACCTTGTTTGCAAGCTGACCAATAACAGGTCTTTCCTCAGCGGAAAGCTTACCCATTTGCTTTAATATAGCAGTAAGCTCACCTTTCTTACCCAGATACTTAACTCTTAAATCGTCAAGCCCCTTGATTTCTGTGCAGGCTTCCAGTTCCTGCTTCGCCAGCGCTTCAATTTTTTCAAGCTGTTCTTTCAAAAAAATCACTCCTGTAAAATATATTTGTGCCGAATATGAAAAAGAGTCCCATCCCAAACAGGACAAGACTAACTTGCTATACCACCCATTTTCGGGAGAGCCGACACTCTCTTGTCTATAACGCAGACTTACGTCGGAATCTACAGGGCATATGCCTTTCAATACCGCCTCTCGTGAGTGAACTTCAGCTAATACTCCGTCGGAATACTCCCACCAATGTATTCCTCTCTGTGGACTTCATTTTCAGCTTACTCTCTCAGTCATTGAGTTTTATCACAATATATATTATATCAGCATATTAAAAAAAAATCAAGTATTTTCTGAAAATTTTCCGTATAATTATTGAAATTATCGAAAAAATGTGTTATTATAATAATATATGATAAAAATTCAAAAAAGAATGGAGAAAAAATTATGGATAATTTTGCAGAACAACTTGTTAAAAGCAACCCTACAGGAGCGGACAGAATAAAAAATTTCGCACTGGTATTTATTGGTCTTTTTGCCGTTATAGCTTTAGCTGGTCTCGGTATCCTTACAATCGGCAGTGGAATTATTTCACTTGTACTTTTTCTTGCTGCCATTGGTGCAGGATTCGGTACTTATCTGTTATTCAGAAATACAAAGGTTGAATATGAGTATACCTTTACAAACGGCGAACTGGATATAGATAAGATTATCAATCAGACTAAAAGAAAAGAAATGCTGACAATTTCTGTAAGCAAATTTACGGCTTTCGGAAAATACACAAACGAAATCCCTGAAGAAACTTCCGATATGACAATTGTCTTTGCTACTGATAATATAGTGGAGAACGAATATTTTGCCGATTTTCAGCATGAAAGCTACGGCAATACCCGACTTGTTTTTGTTCCCAATGAAAGAATGCTTTCCAATATAGTTAAATTCTTACATCCAACATTAAAAAACAAGGTTAAAAGGGAAATTGAAAATGCGTATTTATCAGATATTACTGATAATATCTGATGTAAATGTACCTATGAAAACTACCCTCACAGCTGATTGCTTTTCTTTTGGTTTTCATAGATGCTCATAAACCCTCTGCAAAATTATTTATAAGGAGTGATATTTAATGCAGATTGTAACTACAAAGCAAATGACAAAGGTCGAAAAACAGGCTAAAAAACTTGGTATTCCGCCAAAAGAGCTAATGCAGAATGCGGGCAGAAAAATTGCTGAACGTGTTATGCAGGTTTGCTCGGCTGAACATCAGAATCCCGAACGTACAAGCATTGTTTTTCTGGCAGGAAGCGGAAATAATGGCGGCGATTGCTTCGTTGCCGCAAATATCCTTGTATATCGTGGTTATCACGTTACTGTTGTTAATCTTGTAAAAGAGCCCTCAACCGATCTTGCAAAGGAGTATTTTGACCTTCTACCCGACAAAGTCAATATTGTAACAGGCTACCGCAGCGAAAATATCGAGGCAGCTATTGAAGCGGCGGAGCTTGATTATACTACGTTATACGACAGAGATATCGCTTCCTTGAAAAATAAGAAAGAGCCTACTGCAATTGAAAAAATACTTATCAAGGAAAAAGAGCGTATGACATCTGTGCGTCGTGCTGTTGTTTCTGCCGATGTACTAATTGACGGTGTATTCGGTACAGGTTTTAAGGGCAAGCTGGACAGTGATCTTATGGCGATTTTTTCCATCGGTACAAGTGCGTATAAGATTTCTGTCGATATTCCAAGCGGCGGCGACGGCTCAAAGGGCACAGTTTCACCGGGCTGTTTCAAGGCTGACGAAACAATATGCCTTGGCTGTCTTAAATTCGGCATGACTCAATATCCTCTCAAAAAGCTGTGCGGTAAAATAAGCGTTGTTGATATAGGCATCCCCGTAAGGGCATATGACTGCCTTGACGGCGAACACGGATATCACCGCATTGACCGTGACAGCCTTGCAGGATTTCCTCCCAAACGTGAACAGGACTCTCATAAAGGCACATTTGGTACAGTACTTGTAATATCTGGTAGCAATTCCATGCGTGGTGCTGCGGCTTTGGCGGCTCTTGGAGCACTTCGCAGCGGTGCAGGACTTGTAAAAATTGCCTCTGTAAGCAGGTGTATTGATACTGTTTCTGTTCTCGCTCCCGAAGCAACATTTACAGAGCTTGACAGCGATAGCGACGGCTTTATAGCTTTCACTGAATCCAATAAGATGAAACTCCATGACGAAATGAAAAAATCTACAGCTGTAGTTATAGGCTCCGGTATGGGCGTAACTAAAGATACCATGGAAATACTGCGATTTGTTGTAGAAAATTCATTTTGTCCCATAATTATTGACGCAGATGGAATAAATTGCATAGCCTCCGACATAGAAATATTAGTGAACAGGAAGTCAGAGGTTATCCTTACTCCTCATCCTGGAGAAATGGGAAGACTGCTTAACTGCGATGCACAGTCAATCAACGATAATCGTATAATGGTTGCTGAAAAATACGCAGAAAAGCATGGAGTTACTGTTGTTCTGAAAGGTGCAGGAACTATCGTTTCCGATAAGTTCAATACAGCCGCAAATCATACAGGCAACGCAGGTATGAGCCGCGGCGGAAGCGGCGATATTCTTTCGGGTATTATCGGTTCTGCTGTAGCACAGGGATTTTCTCCCTATGACGCTGCTTGTGCAGGAGTGTATATGCACGGTCTTGCAGGCGACGCTGCTGCTGAAAAACTCGGTCAGGAAGCAATGCTCCCCCGTGATATCATTGACTGCCTTTCCGACGCTTTCCGAATTCTTAAAGATAAACAGGGTAAAAAACAACCAGGAAACCTCTAAAAGGGTTCTCTGAATACCAACGGATGTTAAAAGGATATTTATTGATTGGAGATTACTACAATGAAAAGACTTTTATCATCCATTATTGCATTTTTATGCGTTGTTTCCACCACATCGTGCAATTCGCCTGTCGGCTCACAGTCAAAGCGTGAGAATAATCTCGCTTCGCCATTTACTGCTAAAATGTCAGTTAATCTGGATAAGCTTTCAGCAGAGGGTACTATTACCAGAAACAGTGACAAAAATTGGGTGGCTGAATTTGACTCTCCTAACACATTAAGCGGAGTTAAGCTTTCCTTTGAGGAAAATGTAGTAAAGGCAAGCTATAAGGGACTCGATTTTTCTGTTCCGAAATCGGCAATTCCTGTTAAAGCAATGCTTTCAAATCTTATGGAAGCCGTTGATTCTCTTGCTGTGCAGGAACAGCTTACAGGTACAGAAAATGAGGGATTATTACAGATTTCAGGCAGTCTTGAGGGCGGAGATTATTCCCTTTCCATTGACGGAAATGGAAACATTCACACATTTGAAATGCCCAATAATTTGCTTAAAATCTCATTTTCCGATGTTATGCAGAACACTGCTGTCCCCTCCCCTGCGGAAACTACATTATCTACCGCTGTTACAACTGAATTTACTGTAACAACAACTACTTGTATAAGTGAATAGAAATTCAAAAAGGGTATCGGAATATAATCCGATACCCTTTTAATGTTTATGGGCATCTCTAAAAACCGGAACACGAGCGAAATTTCGTATATGACAAATATCAGTTACAAGGCGACAAACCGCAGTAATACTTGATGTATTGCAAGGTTTGTCAACGCAGTAAATGATATTTGTCATAGAAAGTTCGCCGTGAGGGAGGTTTTAGAGGTGCCTTTATGCCAATTCCTCAATCGCCTGCTTAATACGTCCGATTGATTCTTCCTTGCCGAATACCTCCATAAGCTCTGTCGCACCACCTGGTGTTACAGCCTGACGGCCAACAGCCACACGGATAGCCCACATAACTGCACCTGCTTTCTTCTCTTTTGAAGCGGCATATTCTTTAAGCACAGCAAATAGTGTGTCATTGTCCCAGCTGTCAACAGCTTCAAGAATTGGCAGACAATCTATAAGAACTTCCTTGCAGTTTTCGGGATTTGTTTTATTCTTCTTGTTTGTGTAAAGGTCGCCCTCCATAGGCAGACGGGAAGTAACAAATCCAATCATATCCTTGATTTCGTTGAAATATGAAATTCTTGTATGAAGAAGTGAAGCAAGCTTCTTTGTGTTGATGTAATCTTCACAGATACCATCAAGAATAGGCAGAGCCTTTTCAGCGTATACATCCTCGGGGAGCTTCTTGATGTACTCGGAATTGAACCATTTCAGCTTCTCATAGTCAAATACAGCAGGAGATTTGCTCAATCCCTCAATAGAGAAGTTAGCTTTAAGCTCGTCCATTGTGAAAAATTCCTCGTTAGTATCTTTAGGACACCAGCCAAGAAGTGCTATATAGTTAACTATCGCCTCGGGGAGATAGCCGTCATTTACAAGGTCGTGGAAGCTTACTGCACCGTGACGCTTTGAAAGCTTGGAAACCTTGCCCTCATCATCTTTACCCATAAGCAAAGGAAGATGTACATAAGTAGGTCTGTCCCAGCCGAAGGCATCGTAGAGCAGACAGTATTTGGGAGTTGAAGTGAGGTACTCGTTACCTCTTACAACGTGAGTTACACCCATAAGATAATCATCAACAATATGACAGAAGTTGTATGTCGGATAACCGTCATCCTTAATAAGAATCTGGTCACGAAGCTCTGTATTGTCAATTTCAACCTCACCATAAACTACATCGACATAAGAAGTCTTACCCTCTAACGGCATTTTCTGGCGGATAACCACATTACCGCCCTCTGCCTTGTGACGAGCCGCATCCTCGGCTGTGTAATTCATTTCACGACAGTGACCGTCATATCCGCCGATACCGTTTTCATCTTTAAGGGAGTCAAGACGCTCCTTTGAACAGAAGCAGTAATATGCGTGACCGTCAGCAATAAGCTTTTCAGCATATTCCTTATATATGGGAAGTCTTTCGCTCTGAATGTAGGGACCGTGACCGCCGTCCTTTTCAGGGCCTTCATCATATTCAATACCTGTAGATTTAAGGGTATCGAGAATTACATCAACAGCACCCTCAACAAGACGCTCCTGGTCTGTGTCTTCGATACGCAGGATGAAATTTCCGCCCTGTGACTTTGAAAGCAGATAGGAATAAAGGGCTGTACGAAGATTTCCTATATGCATAAATCCCGTTGGTGACGGGGCAAAACGTGTAGTTACCTTATTTGACATCTTTTTTCTCCTTTATACAGGGATATCGGGGCATTTAAGCCCCATTCCCCCATAAATTTCAGTTCTTAAAATAAATATCGTACCATACAAGGAACGTGTAAATCGTCCATATCTTACGCCAGTTGTCAGAGTTTCCGCCAATATAGTCAGCGAATATAGCTTTGATTTCCTCTACATTGAAAAATTCAGCCGCAGTATCGCTGTCAAATTTTGCTCTTACATCGGCATTGTATCTTTCGTCAGCAAGCCAAATTCTGATAGGCACAATAAAGCCCAGCTTCTTGCGGAATGCAATTTCCTCGGGGAGAACCTTTGCCGCCGCAGTACGGAGAGCTGCTTTATTAGCTTCCTCGTTTATCTTATGCTCTGACGGCATACGTGACGCTATATCGAAAATTCGTCTGTCTGTGAGGGGCATACGCACTTCAAGACCTGCCGCTGTACTCATCTTGTCAACGTTGAGGTAAATATCGCCCTCAAGCCATATACGGATATCAATATCTGACATCTTTGTAAGAGGATCACAACCCTCGTTCTCTGCGTAAATATCCTTTGCGATATTTATAGGCAGTACATCTGGATTATAAGTTTTAAGAATACGCTGTTTCTCGTCCTCTTTCATAATATTTGTGTTGCCCACATAGAAAGTTTTCAGATTATCGCCGTATCTCTCGGCATTGCGGTACATATTATAACCGCCGAAAAATTCATCTGAACCCTCGCCGGAGTAGCATATCTTCGTATGCTCAGCTGTAGCACGACAGCCAAGAGCAAAAGCTACCGCAGAAGCATCGGCTAAAGGCTGCTCCATATTCTCCATAACCCATGATACTATACCGAAGTACATTTCGGGAGTTATACAGCAGCGGTTATTCTCTCTGCCAAGCAGGTCTGCTGTCTGCTTTGCAAGGGGGGATTCATCGAATCTCTCATCGTCATAGCCGCAGGAATTTGTTACCTTTACATCAGAAACTGCAAGAACATATGAGGAATCAACGCCACCCGAAAGGAACGATTCAGCAGTTTCGTTTTCGTCCAGCACTTCAGGCATAATGCCGAGAAGTGTGGAGTGTATTTCATCTGCCCATTCATTGAGAGTTTTTGAATGGTCGGGATTGAATTCAGGCTTCCAGTAGCGGTGGATTTCAAGCTTTCCGTCGGTAAATTCAAGAAAATGTCCAGGCATAAGCTTCTTAACACCCTTGAAGAATGTGTCCTCGCCGCCAACATAGGTAAGGGACATATAAATCTGGAGCATATCTCTGTTAAGCTCCTTTTTAAAGCCCTCCCCTGCTATAATATTGCGTATTGAGCCGCTGCAGAGAAGATTTCCCTCATCGGTCACATAGTAGAAAAAGGGCTTTGTGCCGAAGTGGTCACGCATAGCGAAAAGCTTTTCGCCGTCCCACAGGCAGAATGCAAACATGCCGTAAAGATGCTCGCCCATATCCCTGCCCCATTTTTCATAGGCGGCGATAATTATAGCGTTTTCACGACTTTCTCTGTCGAGATTGCTGTCAATACCAAGCTCCGTGCAAAGCTGTTTCCAGTTTCTGATGTGTCCTCTGTACTCACGAATTTCAGTCATATTTTCCTCCAGAATGAATTAGTATACCTCACGCTCGTTTATCATCGGACGGCCCATAAGCTTTGTCATTGCGTCCTGTATTTTTCCGCCATTGAAAAGCACTTCATTGAGCTGCTCGGTTATAGGCATTTCAACGCCAAGCTTTTTTGCAAGTTCATATGCTGTATGACAGCACCAGTAGCCCTCAACAGTACCAACCTGACGCACGGCTTCATCGGGAGCTATACCCTCTCCGATAAGCTTTCCTGCTCTTGCGTTGCGGCTGTGCAGGCTTGTGCAGGTTACTATCAGATCACCAAGTCCTGTAAGACCGCCAAAGGTCATAGGATCGGCACCAGCGGCAACTCCAAGACGCATAATTTCATGCATACCTCTTGTCATAAGTGCCGCCTTTGTGTTATCTCCGTAACCCATACCAAGGCATATTCCGCAGCAGAGAGCAATAATATTTTTCAACGCACCACCCAGTTCACAGCCTGTAACATCGTCGTTGAGGTATATCCTCAATTTATCACTTCCAAGCTGTTCCTGTATATATTGTGCCGCCTCTTTATTATGTGACGCAGCAACAATAGCTGTGGGAATTGAACGTGCAACTTCCTCCGCATGGGACGGACCTGAAAGCACTACAAGCTTATCTGTACCAAGTTCCTCCTCAATAACCTGACTGAGAAGTTTAAGACTGCCTTCCTCAATGCCCTTGCCTGAATTGACAACTATCATATCCTTGGTAACATAAGGCTTTGCAAGCTGTGCAACGGGGCGGAGAAAGCTTGAAGGTATACCGAAAATAAGAATATCACAGCCCTCTATGCAGGAAATATCGCTTGTGAGCTGTATTTCGGGGGGAATTGCAACTCCGGGAAGCTTGTGGATATGCTCCCCTTTTAAGCGGATTTCATCAATTTCCTCCTGAAATTTTGACCATACGGTTACATTGTGCCTGCCTGTCTTAAAGGCTGTAATGGCAAGGCTCAGACCGAAGCCTCCCGAGCCGAGTATTACTATATTAGCCATTAATATACCTCCCTTTCATTTAATCCCTGATTGGATTACTGATTTTTGTTGAATTTAAAAGTAAACTTTGATTCTGTTCCTGCCATAAAACGCTCCATATTTGAACGGTGCATATATACAACCATTGCCGCCATAGGTATGCACAGTAGCATATAAAGCAGACTTCTTCCAAACTTTTCACCGTCTACCATAAGAGACATAAGGAATATCGCCAAAGGTGCGTAGAACGCTCCCATAATGGAAGAAACAGAAACATATTTTGAAATTGAAAATACTACAATAAACACAATAAGAAGTGCAAAGAATACTCTGGGGTCAATAGGGAGAAACGATGCAACTCCCACAAGAACGCCCTTTCCGCCCTTGAAGCCGTAGTAAATCGGGAATACGTGGCCAATAATAGCGAAAAATCCTGCAATAAACCCGATGTACTTTACTTCATTGTCGGGGGCAAAGCCTACCTTTAACATGCTTGCAAAGACCTGTGAAAGAAGTACGGCAACGACACCCTTTAAAAGGTCTCCCACAAGGGTAAGTGCCGCACACTGTGGGCCAAAACAGCGGTAGGTATTTGTAAGACCTGCATTTCTGCTTCCGACTGTTCTAATATCTCTGCCTTTAAGAAGCTTCACAACAATTATGGAGAAGTTAAGACTTCCCAGAAAATAGCCAAGTGATGCGGCTATAAGCAATGCAAATAAAACTTTCATTATTTATCGTTACCTCCTCTTTCACGGACAACAAAGCGGACAGGAGTTCCCTCCAGACCAAATGTTGAACGGATCTGATTTTCAATATATCTTCTGTAAGAAAAATGGAAAAGTTCTGCTTTATTAACAAATGTTACAAAGGTAGGCGGCTTTGTAGAGGGCTGTGTCATATAATAAATTTTCAGACGCTTACCCTTATCCGACGGCGGCTGCACTCTTGTAGTAGCATATGCAAGAACATCGTTTAACATTCCTGTTGATATTCTCATACTGTTCTGGTCGTTGGTATACTTTATAAGCTCGTACAGCTTATTTATACGCTGACCTGTCTTTGCGGAAATAAATACAAATGGCACGTAGGACATAAAGCTGAAATCATTTTCAAGCTTTGTGCGGAATTCCTGCATTGTTTTGTCATCTTTTTCAACCAAATCCCACTTGTTTACCGCTACAACGCAGGCTTTTCCCTGCTCGTGGGCATATCCTGCAACCTTGGAATCCTGCTCTGTAAAGCCCTCTGTAGCGTCAAGCATAATAACGCATACATCTGAACGGTCAACAGCCATATAAGCACGGAGAACGCTGTAATGCTCGATTTTCTCTGTAACCTTTGACTTTTTGCGTATTCCAGCTGTGTCGATGAATACGAACTTACCGTACTCATTTTCAATAACCGTATCTGTTGAATCACGGGTTGTACCTGCGATATCGGAAACGATAACACGCTCCTCACCTGCAATTTTATTTATAAGTGAGGATTTACCTGCATTCGGCTTACCGATTACAGCAACCTTAATGCAATCATCGTCATATTCCTCTGATTCTCCACTTGGAAGAAGCTTGTATACTTCATCAAGCATATCACCTGTTCCGTGTCCATGTACGGAAGAAACAGGGTAAGGCTCGCCAAGTCCGAGATTGTAGAACTCATAAAGCTCCAGCGGAGGTTCACCAAGGCTATCTACCTTGTTAACGCAGAGAACAACAGGTTTTCCGCTTTTCTGGAGCATATCTGCAACAGCGTAGTCATCGGCTGTAACTCCACAGCGGATATCTGTTACGAGTATGATAACATCTGCCTTGTCAATTGCAAGCTGTGACTGACGACGCATCTGTGCAAGAATTACATCGTTGCTGTCAGGCTCGATACCACCTGTATCAACCACCATAAACTGCTTGTCACGCCACTCGCACTTTGAATATATACGGTCACGGGTTACGCCTGGGGTATCCTCCACGATAGATAACCTCTGACCTATAAGCTTGTTGAACAGTGTTGATTTTCCTACATTAGGTCTTCCCACAACTGCAACTATTGGTAATGACATAAATTTACATCTCCTTTCTTTTTGTCGATTATACTAATTCCCCAGAATAGCGTCAAGTAAATCATATCCGTCATTCTGAGTAGCTTTTATCTTTATATCAAGTTCATTTTCCACATCAGATATAGTCTTATCGTCAAGGAAAATATCACTGTTCTGCATAAGCATAGATTGAGAAATAAGCAGTTCTGTACCGTTATCTCTGCCTTTCAGCTGTGATATAAGGTCACCTGCCGTTATAAGTCCTGTTACTGTTATAGTATTGCCGAAAAAGTCGTTTCGTATCGGTACTACGTCAATTTTTATACCGCTGAATTTATTTTCAACACTTTCGCAGAGCTGTTTTATTACAGGATACGGACAATATCCTGTAGCCATGGTAATATGCCTTTTAGTTCCGTCATATTCGGCATCATCAAGGGCATTTTCAAATTCATCAATAAGTGAACGTAGCATTCCCACACCGTTTTCAAACTGGAGAAAATCCTCATAATATTCCATATCCGGCAATTCACGTTCTGCCGTCAGGAAAAATTCATCAGAGGGGAATACAACTCTTGTACCGTATTTTTCAAGGAAATCAGCCTGAAATTGCTCAATAATATCGATAGTCTCCCCTGCCCCTTTTTTGTCAAAGGTTTTCAGCGGATAGAGATTTTCCCTGTATTTCGTAACTCCCACAGGAACAACAGCCATACTGCTGATATTTGGCATAAGCTCGCCTAAATCGCGTAGAGTCCGCCTAAGTTCATCACCGTCATTTAATCCGGGGCAGCATACAACCTGGCAGTTGAGGCTAATTCCGTTTTCTGCAAGGCGGCGGATATATTTCAGCTTCTCACCAGCAAATCGGTTTCCCATCATTTTAACACGAAGCTCGGGATTTGTGGTATGAACTGAAACATTGATATTCAGCTTCATTTTTATAATTCGGTCAATGTCCTCATCGTTGAGATTGGTGAGTGTAACATAATTTCCCTGTAAAAATGAAAGCCGTGCGTCATCATCCTTGAAGTAGAGCGTTTCACGCATATTCGGTGGCATCTGGTCGATAAAGCAAAAAACACACTTATTCGAACATCTACGCTTGCTGTCCATAAGAAATGTATCAAATTCAAGTCCTAAATCATCATATTCGTCCTTATGGGCTGTAAAACGCATTTCCTCGCCATTTCGGAGAATGTCAATTTCAATATTGACATCCGCGGCATAGTACATATAATCAAGAACATCCTTGATACTGTGCCCGTTCAGGCTTATAAGTATATCGCCCTCTGCAATACCGCATTCAAAGGCAGGAGAGCCAATAATAACTGATTTAATTTTTACCATTCTAACCCTCCTGTAACGTAAAAAGGAGAGAAGACTATGCCTCCTCTCCTCCTCGTATCTGAAATTGATTATTCTTCATCCAGATTTAAAACCTTAACGCCCTTGTAGAATCCACAGTTCTTGCAAACCTTGTGGGGAGCCTTAAAAGCACCGCAGTTATCGCACTTGGACATTGCAGGTGTATTGAGCTTCCAAACAGCAGAACGTCTCTTGTCACGTCTTGCCTTAGAAGTTTTTCTCTTTGGTACAGCCATTTTGGCACCTCCTTATAAAGAGTCTCACGACTCGGTTATTTGATGTTCGCAGTCACCCTCATTCAAGTCTGCTCCGCACACCATACATAACCCCTTGCAACCTTCACTGCAAAGTATTTTTGTGGGTAACTGGAGAAGCATATCGGTTACTGCAATTTCATTCAGCTCAAGATTCTCACCGTCTGCCACGATATATTCATCATTATCGCCGCTAACAGATGGAACTACAATATGGTCACAGTCGTAGGAATAAGGTATGTCCATTTCCTTTAAGCATCTGTCGCACTGTGAAAGCATTGAAAAGGAAAGATTGTATTTAAGGTAAACAACGCCTGCCTTGTTATATATCTTACCTTTGACAGAAATCGGAGAGCTGAAATTAAAGCCCTTGATATCTGTAAGCTCCGAAGCTTCGATGCTGTAGTCAAATTCCTTTGACTCTCCTGTGATGCTGAAAAGCTGCTTTAAATTAATTATCATACTAAAAAATCCTTCAAAGCATTACAAAGTATATTATACACTATTTTTTTCCGTATGTCAAGAGATATCGAAAAAATTTACCTCAAAAAGAGAAATTACTTGATGAACTGCTTTACGTTCTCTGAAAGCTCGGACTCATCAGCAGAAACTGTGAAAGTAATTACTGAATCCTCACCTGTGAGCTTGTCAAGCTTTTCGAGCATCTTGCCGAAAGCCTCGTAATCTCTGCCAACAATCTTAAAGATACCGTCAACGAAGATATCCTTGATGTCGTAGTTGCCTGCAAGCATACCTGCTACGAAGCCGTAGAAAGCATCAAGGCCCTCAACACCGAACTGCTCAACATCGCACCATCTAACCTTGTAGCTGATAGAACGTCTGATGTTATCGCCTTTTTCAATGCAAACGATGTTTCCGTTTGTAGACTTTACTGCATCGTTAATTTTGTCGATGATTATCTTTGTTTTTCCTGTACCTTTTTTACCTGTAATAAGCTTGATCATATTTTTTCTCCTTTCCCCGCCTTTCGGCAGAGAGATTTATTGTATCTTATTATATTAAGTCAGCATAGCAGCATAGCTGCACACCAATCTTAGCCGAGTTTAGCTTCCAGTTCAGCCTTTGCACCCTCATAACCGGGCTTACCGAGGAGAGCAAACATATTTGACTTATAGCTCTCAACACCGGGCTGATTGAAAGGATTTACACCGAGAACATAGCCTGAAATTGCACAAGCCTTCTCGAAGAAGTAAATCATATATCCAACGCTTTCTTCTGTTGTATCAGCAAGTTCAAGAATCATATTTGGAACGCCGCCCTCTGTGTGAGCAAGAACTGTACCCTCGAATGCCTTGCGGTTTACAACGGACATATTCTGGTTTGTGAGGAAGTTAAGACCGTCAAGATTTTCCTCGTCAGCTTCAAGGAAAAGATCCTGCTTGGGAGTCTTGATATCAACAACGGTTTCAAACATAATTCTTGCACCGTCCTGAATGTACTGTCCCATAGAGTGAAGGTCTGTTGAGAATGTAACGGATGCAGGGAAAATACCCTTGTTATCCTTACCCTCGCTCTCACCGAAGAGCTGCTTGTACCACTCTGACATCATTACAAAGCTTGGATCGTAGGAAACGAGCATTTCCACAGACTTGCCCTTTCTGTAGAGGATGTTACGGAGAGCAGCATACTTATAGCAGTCATTGTTGTCGAAATCAGCACAAAGCTCTTCCTGTGCCTTTGCAGCACCCTTCATAAGAGCGTCGATATCACAACCTGCAACAGCGATAGGAAGCAGACCAACAGCTGTAAGAACAGAGAAGCGTCCGCCAACGTCATCGGGAATTACAAATGTTTCGTAGCCCTCTGCATCGGAAAGGTTCTTGAGAGTTCCTCTTGCCTTGTCTGTTGTAGCGAAAATACGATTCTTTGCCTCATCCTTGCCGTACTTATCTTCAACCATTTTCTTGAAAATTCTGAAAGCAAGTGCAGGCTCTGTTGTTGTACCTGACTTTGAAATTACGTTTACAGAGAAATCCTTACCCTCGCAGAGTGCGATAACTTCGTTGAGGTATGTAGGATTGATACTATTTCCAACGTAGTAAATGTCGGGTGTATCCTTCTTCATGTTGTTGTAGAAAGGCGATTTGAGAAGCTCGATAGCTGCTCTTGCACCAAGGTATGAACCGCCGATACCTATAACGATGAGGATATCGGAATTGGACTTGATCTTTTCAGCAGCAGCCTTTATACGTGCGAATTCCTCTTTGTCATAATCTGTAGGAAGATTTACCCAACCGAGGAAATCATTGCCGAGACCTGATTTATTGTGAAGCATATCAGCAGCAGTTTCAACCTGTGCCTTTATGCCAGCCATTTCGTCGGCATTTACAAAATCCTGAAGATATTTTGTGTTAAGCTTTAATGACATTATATGTACCTCCAATATGCGGATAAGCAAACCTAACCGCACTATAAAATTATCTACATAATTATACCATATTCCCAAAGCTTTTGCAAGGGGGTTTTTGAATGATTTACTATTCTAAAGAACTTTTGTCAATTCAATACAAATACAAGTCGCATTATTTGATAATATTGCACAATGTTTTCTTAAAAATATATCCAAAGGAAAGTTTCTCTACATCTTCTGCGGCTATTATATCAATTTCGCAAACCAGATTTTTATCACTATAGAATGCCGCAGAGCCGATTTTCTGCCCTTTTACTACAGGAGCTTTTATATATTCGGGCAAAACTACTGCGGTGCTCAACTCTTTCACACTTTTCGGAACAACAAGTCTGCTCTGCCGCCTTAAATGTATTTCTACCGCACTATCACAGCCTCCACGGATTTTCATTGGCATGAGCATTTCCTCGGGGAACATTGTTGCAGTCAGCTTAAAGTCATTAAAACCGCTTCGTATAAGGCTTTTCGCCTGTTTATACATATCATCCTCATTGTCAGCTCCCAGAACTACAGATATATAACAAGTCCCTGATTCATCCATACCGCCCTCGGCTATGTTATATCCCGTTTCATCAGAGTGTGCCGCCTTAAAGCCGATGTGCCTTTCGTATGTATTGGCAAGCCTATTTTCGCTGACAAGCTCCGTCTGCCCGGATTTTACAAAATCACGCCATGTCTTAAAATATGGGCGGAGAAACTCGTATTTCACCAGCTGTGAGCATATTACCGCCATATCATGAGCTGTTGTGTATTCCCTTTCATCGTAGTAGCCATAAGGCGAATAAAAGGATGTATTTCGCAATCCAAGGTCAAAAACCTCGGTATTCATACGCATAACGAAATTTTCAATTGACTGCTCCGATTTTTCCGCAAGAACAGTTACAGCGTCGTTGGCATTGCCGATAATCACCGATTTTAACAGTTCCTCAACAGTCATTTTGTCGCCAGCTTCAAGCCATACAACCGCCCCCTTTGTGCCTGTTACGGTTGAGGAGGCGGTAAGCTCAGTTGACATAAGATATTTCCCTGTTTCGATATCCTCGGCTATGAGCAAAATTGTCATAAGCTTTGACAGATAACCCACATTAAGCCTCAAATCGGCATTTTCGCTGTCGAGGACGGTCTGTGTAGTCGGCTCCATAAGCACCCAAGCTTTTGCGGAATTTGTTGTATCATCAGCAATAGTATACAAAGGATTAACCATTGTCAATAATACGACAAATGATATAAAAACAGCTATTATTTTTTTCATAACATCACCCGATATATTCTATTCAGCAATTCGGTTGTTTATGAAACAAGAAAGCACCCTGTTTTCACAGAGTGCTTGATTTTACTTTTCAATTGTTATGATATAACCCATTGAGCCATCGCCTGAAATTTCATAGTTACCAGTCAGCGGTACGTTGAGATACGTAACATCACCTGTCGAAGGAACGCTGTATATCTCAAAATTTCTGCTGTCAATATTACATTTGAAAGGAGTGTCCTTTGTAAATCCGTGAATGTAGCCTATGTATTCCTCAAGACACCAGTTATTCGCTTTCATAACCATAGCATGGGGCAGCCCAACATATCTAATGTGCCATGGATAATATTCCTCGCCTGTTATGTCAGTCTTGCCCTGCGGATATCTAACAATGTAGCCGTAGTTGGTACAATTATCAACAACCCACTTCTGCATATCCTTGCCGTCGTAAGCAAGCACAGAACCATACCCCATTACAGCAAGGTCAATACAATTACCTGCCTTATTTTCCGAAAAGGAAACAGGACAAGGCGAACCATAGCCGATATTTGTGGTTTCGGTGCCATACACAGCGAAATCAACAAGATTTGTAGCAGTATTGTAATCCGTCATCATATCATTGAAGCCGTTAGCTGCATCCTTTGAAAGCGGGAAATCATCTCCGAGGGTTGTGTAGAAATCATTTTTATACTGTGAAAGATTCACACGGCTTTCGGAGATATCAGAAATAACCTGCATATCTCCTCTGTAAGGCACAAGTCTTCCTTTGAATATATCTTCTTTAGCAACAGCTTTCACTGTAAATCCAGGCTCTGCTATCGCTCCTGCGGATGAGGGAATCTGACCGTCCTCACCGCTTACAAGTGTGGGTAGATCTTTCTTGGCACCACCTACAGGGACAAAACTGCCTTCCTCGTAGATGATATCCGCCAGATTCCTTGGGTTGAGCATTCTCGAGACAAAATCTGCACCGAAAATGACAGCCACACACACCATGAGCAATGACATCAGGCATCTGGGTCTGAATATTAACTTTTTCATTTTGTTGTATTCCTCCGAATGTAATCACATTCGTTCTTTCTTTTTATCTCTCTTTTGTACCGATTTCTTTTTTTACGGCTTAATTAAATCATATCTCCAAGAAATATGAACATATCTTTCTTTATATAATATTATAATACAATTTGCGACAAAAGTCAAGACAAATTCCCAAAAACTACCTTTTGCACAAATCCACCAAAAAGTCATATTTGTTACAAAAACTTCATGTTGAAAAGTCTGTTGAAAGGGTGTTTATTAACCGTTGATACAGGTTGAGAATGCGTTGAAAAGTGTTTATTACATCTTGTAATATTCTTATTCACAGATAAAATATTATATCCACAAGCTTAATAATTCAGCTATTTTATGGCGTTTTTTGAACATACAATCATTTTATTCTTTACCAAACCTGTATTCTTTATACAAAATGACGAAAAAGCCACTTGATATATAGCCTTTAAACCACAAATATTGATTTTTCCACAATTATATGGTATAACTCGACTTTGCCGACAGATTGAACAAATTAGATAGACAATAAGTTAAAATCGGCTATAAATCCGCAAAAAGCAGATATAGCAGTTTTAAAATTACTGTAATATATAAAAGTTTAGGCAATACCGCACAAAGCCGTAAGGCGAGATTGTATGGTATTGCCTTAATAATTTTTGTAGAAAAATTTTCAGAACCCCTTGACAAATTGTGTATAAGCGTGTATAATGTATATATCGAGTATATACATTATTCAAATTTGAATTTTCGGCAGTCTCTGCAGAGCTCGCAGAAATGCCAAAGAATAGGAGTGCACACCTATGGATATTATTATAAGCAATTCATCTGGAGAACCTATCTATAACCAGATAACCACCCAGGTAAAAGAAATGATTCTCGACGGCAGATTGAAAGAGGGGGACGCTCTTCCGTCAATGAGAGCCTTGGCACAGCAGTTGAGAATCAGCGTTATTACAACCAAAAGAGCCTACGAGGAGCTTGAACGAGACGGCTTTATCGAGTCCTACACGGGTAAGGGCAGCTTTATAAAAGCACAGAATAAGGAACTTTTCCGAGAGGAGCAGTTGCGTCAGATTGAAGATATGCTCATAAATGTATGTGATAAGGCAAAGCTGTGCAATATGGAGCTTGATGAGCTTCGGGAAATATTAGAAATGGTTTATGGAGGGCAATTATGAGCAAATCATATGAAAATGCCATAGAGCTGAAAAATGTAACAAAAAAATATGACGGCTTTACTCTTGACAATGTTAGCTTTAACGTTCCAAAGGGCAGTATAATGGGATTTATCGGGCAAAATGGGGCCGGCAAGACAACTACTATCCGCAGTCTGCTCAATCTCATTCCCATTAACGAGGGAGAAATACATCTTCTTGGTCTTGACCATAAAAAGAATGAGGCAGAGATAAAGGAACGTATTGCGGTAGTTTTTGATGAACTACCGTTTCACGATGTTTTTAATGCAAATCATATGGGGAAGATTTTCGGGGGTATATATAAAGAATGGGATAACACGAAATATTCAGAATATCTTGACCGTTTTCAGCTGCCGAGAAAGAAAAAAATCGGCAAATTTTCAAAGGGTATGAAGATGAAATTACAGATAGCCTGTGCTTTATCTCACAATGCAAAATTGCTTGTTATGGATGAGGCTACAACGGGACTTGACCCTGTTGTACGTAACGAAATTCTCGACATATTTCTTGAATATTTGCAGAATGAGGAACACAGCATTCTCATGAGCAGTCATATCACCAGCGACCTTGAAAAAATCGCCGACAGCGTTACTTTTATAGACAGGGGAAAGATACTCATAAGCGGCTACAAGGACGATATTCTCAACAACCACAGCGTTATTAAATGCACAAAGAAGGACTACAAGGAGATTGACCCCGAGGATATAATAAGCGCCCGTCTTAACGATTTCGGGGCTGAGGTTATGGTTAATAATCGTGATGAAATGAGTCGTAAATATTCGGGGCTTATATTTGACCGCACTACGCTTGAAGAAATAATGGTATTCTATGTAAACAAGAGCAAGAAAGAATGGCGGTGATTATATGGCAAAATTAAAGGCTTTGTTCTACAGAGAATTTATAATTTCAAGAAAAACTTTTTTACTGCAGCTTATTTCAACTTTAGCTACAATGGTGTTTTTCTGGCTTATGGTTATGAGTATGAAATTCGGCAATCTGAAATTTGACTTTTTTGGTTCTGATCCGACTGCTGAAGATATAACATCCGGATGTTTGATGTTGATGACGATGATGTATAGTATTGGATTTATTGTAGCATTTGTTTCAACACGTATAAATATTACTAACACGGTTACAGCCGATATAGACACAAACTGGCGTTCATTTGCCTTTACACTTCCTGTAAGCAGTACTGAAAAAGCTTTGGTGGAATTGCTTGTAAAGATATTAAATATAATTCTTTCGCTTATAATTACCTTTGTTAATTTTATTTTTTTAAGCAATGTTTTAGAAATTGGTTTGGATATAGGCTTCGTTTTTAAGGTGTGGTCTGTAATTTTACTTATTTCAACTCTTATAGATTTTTTTACACTTCCCGTATTACACGCTGCAAGAACTAAAAGAGAATCGAAAATTGGTTCTTTTCTCTCGAGTATTATACTTATTCTTATGGCAGTAATTCTAATTTTTATTGTAAGGCTTCCTAACGATAATGTAAAAAGTCTTACAATTGACGTAGATGTATTTAATATACCTGAAAACATTACATTTCCGTCTGATGTGATTACCATACCTGTTGAAAGCAGTGTTTTTGCAAATATGTCGGATATGTTAGATGTTATGGGAGTTGCGGCGATTCCTCTTATAATTGCACTTCTCATAGGTGGATTTTTCTTTAGCAAGCGTACCATGGAAAGGAGGTATGACTGATGAAAGGATTGCTTTACAAGGAATTCAGACAAAATTTGCCTTCTTATATTACCTCTTTTGCAATAATACCATTTATGCTTCAGCTTTATACCTTTGTTTTTTCATTTAATGAGGGAAAATACGAATCTCTGAAATATGGACTTGAAATTATATACAGCATTGAAGGATATTTTATCTTGATTCTTACCTACGTAATGGGTTTTCTTGTTGCTGATACAATATCTTCAAAGACGTTAAGCAATGATGAATTGAAAAAATGGGCATATTTTATCAGCTCTACTCCCGCACTTCCAAAAGGGCAAGTCATTGTCAAATATATTTCATCATTTATTATTTCCGTGATTTGTATGATTTCACTTTTTCTTACTGATACGTTTATGAGTATGACTGCAAAAAAAGATGAAATCGAAATACTTTTTGATGCAAAAAAGCTTTTTATACCATTATTTCTCACTATGATTTTATTTAGAGCAGTTGATATTCCTTTTGTTCTGCGTTTCAACAGCAAAAAAGGTTCGGCAATGAAAGGTGCAGTTCTTGGTGTTTTATTCGTAGTTGCAGTTATATACTTGCTTTTTGGACCTCTGCCTACAGAAGGAAGTGAACTTTTAATGAAAATAATGGAAATTGTTGCGAAATTTCAAATGGGTGCATATGACAAACTCATAATAAAAATTGAGTGGATTTCAGCGGCTTTTGTTGCGGCATTGTATGTGCTTTCCTATTTTATTTCAACAAAGCTGTACCTTAAAGGTGTGGAGTCTTACGATAAATAAAATCATTGACATCTAATGTAAAATATGTTAGACTATAAGTATATTGTATGTTAATTTTAAAGGAGATTTAAATGAAAAATTATTTCAAACGAATTATTTCCGCCGCTTTGTCAACGGCTGTATGCCTGCAGTGCGGAATAATAAATACATCTGCCGCAGAGGAAACGCCGTCGGGAATTTCCGTTGATAATATTCAGTCGGAGATTGAAGATTATGTAAAGGATATACCCTATTCCTCCTTTGCCGTATCTGTTTTTCACGGCGATGAAACGGTTTTCACAGGATATTACGGAGAAATCGACAGGGAAAATAAAATTGCCGCCGATGAAAATTCCGTATATGAATGGGGAAGCATCACCAAAACTCTCACCTGGGTAAGCGTACTTCAATTATATGAGCAGGGAAAAATTGACCTTAATGCCGATATAAAAACGTATCTCCCCGAGGGATATTTCAAACATCTGAAATATGATGAGCCGATAACAATGCTCAATCTGATGAATCACAATGCAGGCTGGTGCGACAGTACATATAATATTTTTGTAGATGATGAAAAGGAACTTACAACTCTTGAAGAAATGATACAGGATGTGGAGCCTGCACAGATATGGCGGCCAGGAGAGGTAACCTCATACTCAAACTATGGTGCGGCACTTGCAGGCTTGATTGTAGAGCGTGTAAGCGGCGAAAGTTATATTGACTATGTAAATAATCATATCTTTGATAAACTTGGTATGGAGCATACCTCTGTTGCTCCCGATTTCAACGATAATCCCTGGGTGCGTACACAGCGTGAAAAGCTGAAAGCTTATGCGACAGTGGGTGATAATATTATGCCCGGCGGTCTTGATATGGCATTTCTTAACGTTTATCCTGCAGGTTCGGCCTGCGGAACGATTGAAGATATAACGAAATACGGCAAGGCACTTACAGATGAATCCGCACCGCTTTTTGAAAATCCCGAAACACAGGAAATGATTTTCGAGGGAAGCAGTTTTTACGGCGATACCGACAATGAAAAATGTAATTACGGCTTTTGGCCTATGGAATATTCAACGATGTGCTACGGTCATGACGGCGGTACACTGGCTGGTATAAGCAATTTTGCCTTTGACCCCGAATCCAACTGGGGAATGGCTGTATTTACCAACACAGGAACAGCACTTGATATTACACAGGGAATTACAGAGCTTATAATGGGCAAAGCTGAAACAGAAAGCAATTCAGCTACCGATGACGGAAAAACGACTGATTTAAGCGGAATTTACCTGCCCTCACGTACAAATCACAAGGGAATACTAAAAATGTACGGTCTGCTTTCTGTACTGCCTGTTTCCCGTATTGATGACGGTAAATTCGATGTTGCAGGAATGATTGAAATTGAATATGCAGGCAATGGTTTCTATTCCATGAAGCAGGAGGGTATGGACGTTACTTATACAATGTATCCGCATACTCTGGAGGACGGCACGAAAATAGTAGACCTTGAGGCTATGACTTATTTTCAGGATGACACGGTTATCCCGAAAATTGCACTTCTTGCTGTATTCCTGATTATGGCTGTTGTTTCTGCTGTTATAATTCTTGTGAAATTTATACTTATCCTTGCGAAAAAGCGTAAGACTTACAAAGGCTCAAAAATTATATCAATTGCACAGCTTTTCAAGGTTACAGCTGTTGCAGCGGCTGTTCCTATGCTGTTTTCTTCCATAGGCGTTACAAGACCGCTCGGTATTCTCTTTGCGGTGGCTGCAGCTATATGTGCTGTTTCTGCGGCAATTGCCGTTGTATCGGATATAACAGCACTTTGCTCCAAGGCTGAAAACAAAGCAAAGCCATGGCGTTATATTCTCAATATAATCTTTAATTCCCTTGCAGTTGCGACAGTTCTTGTTCTTGAAATGTATCAGTTCTGGGGATGTTAATAGTCGTGACGCTCTGATTTTTTTCAGAGCGTCTTTTTGTATATGATAGGAATACTATTGTGATGTAATGAAAGTCCACTATTTTGATGTGAATAAATAAAAGTTAATCCCCGATGAATTTCATCGGGGATTAATCTTTTCTATTGAAAACTGCGGTGAGATATGGCAAACTCGGATTATACCACACTCCCCTACAAAATTCAGCAACAAGGGCATTTTCATATGGTATTCTGTTGTACAAATTGGAATTTTATGATAATCCAAACAGCCTGCAAAGAGTATTTTCAAATTCACGAAATTGATAATTCCCCGAAATAATTGAAACCCTTTCATTTTCTGTAGACAAATTTCCTACTAAAATCACCTTTTTTTCCAAATTCGTCTTTTCTCTTACACCAATACACCATAACCACTTTAAAAACACAGGCTCATTAAAATATGTATCCAACTGCTTGTATTTAATACCTGATTGAAAATGCTCTATGCCAAGTAATTCATCACTTATACAATCAAAAACCTTTATATATAATTCATCTTTATAAAGCCCCTCAATTAAGTATGGTCGGCTGAAAATGCCGCAAACATGGAAATATATAAATTTGTTGCAAATCTGTATTGCATAAATATCACCATGATTCCATTCTGTGCGAAACACAAATGTTTTTCTCCGCTTTTTAGGCTTTGGATTTACAGTATCAAGCTTTTCATAAAGCTTCTGCAATTCAATTGCTCTCGCTTCTTGATCTTTCTTTGTAAAAAATAAAGTCGCATCACTATAATTTAAAATAACATCTTTAGCCTTATCTCTTACAAAATCGGACAGCACTCCATACGCCCATTCAACTAAAGCAAAACCTGTCCAAAATGGGCAAAGTTCCTCAATATCGTCCTCATCAGGCAAATCATTAAGAAAACATTCCTCTATTTCCTCGACGCTATACCCTAATCCGTACAACTCGCAAAAAAAGTTTTTTACATCCAATGCCGTATCATGACCAAAGATTTTTGTACTTATAGCTGACATATCTTTTCCTCCTTGAGCAGAAATTCTGCGACTACCCATATTATACCACACTCCCCCGATATTTTCAATAGAAAAAGCTAAAAAATTTAGCTCCTAACATTTTTCTCCAAAACCCTTGCAAAACGGCTATAATTATGCTATAATATAAGTTGTGTTAAAATCTAAAGTTGAAAGGAATAATATTATGTCCGATAAAAATAAAAAGAATTTTGAAATCCCCCGTCCACAGTTTCCGAAAAGAGCTGTTGTTACAGGCGGTATGCCCTACGGCAACAAGGAGCTTCACTTCGGTCATGTTGGCGGTATGCTTGTTTTTGCCGACACTTATACACGTTTCCTCCGTGACAGAATCGGCAAGGACAACGTAATTTTCGTAACAGGTACAGACTGTTACGGCTCCCCTATTGCAGAGGGCTGGCGAGTTAAGGTTGAAAAGGGCGAGTTTGAGGGTTCACTCGTTGATTTCGTTCAGTCCAACCATGACAAGCAGAAAGCTACTCTCGGCAAATACGGCATTTCTCCCAATCTCTATGCCGCTTCGGGACTTGGACGCTCCAAAGAGATACACGCAGAGGTTACAGACTGGTTTATCAGCTCTCTCCACAAAAAAGGACAGCTCAATCAGATTACAACAATGCAGTTCTATGACGACGAGGCAGGCTGCTTCCTCAACGGCCGTCAGGTTATCGGTAAATGTCCCGTAGAGGGCTGTACTTCTGAAAAGGGTTACGCAGACGAATGCGACCTCGGTCATCAGTATATGCCCGAAAATCTGCTCAACCCTGTCAGCACCCTCACAGGCAAGACTCCCTCAATGAAACCCGTTACCAACTGGTATTTCAAGCTCCGTGACTATGAGGAGCTTATGAAAAACTGGATAGATGAGCTTAAAAAGCGTAAAGATGTCCGCCCTGTTGTATGGAAAACAATCGACGAGTTCCTCAAAAAGCCCGTTATCTACGTTAAGCGTGAATTTGAGGAAAAATACCTTGAAATAAAGGCTTCTATGCCCGAGCATAACTACATTGAGGAAAAGAAAAAGCCCTCATTTACAATAGAATTTGACAAGCTTTCAGATTGCGATACAGCCTGCCGAATCCTCACAGAAAACGGAATCCGCTACAGAACAGGTAAAACTCTCGTTCCTTTCCGCCTTACAGGAAACATCGAATGGGGCGTTCCTGCACCCGTTATGGACGGTGTAGACGGTCTTACTGTATGGGTATGGCCTGAATCTCTCTGGGCACCTATTTCCTTTACACAGACTTATCTTGAATCAATCAACCACAGCCGCGACGAATGGAAAGACTATTGGTGCAGTAAGGACGCAACAGTATATCAGTTCATCGGTCAGGATAATATCTATTTCTACGGTATCGCAGAGCCTGCAATGTGGATGGCACAGCAGGAATCCGAATTCAAGACAGCTGACGTTCCCGACGGCGAATTACAGATGCCTATAATCGTGGCAAATCACCACATTCTTTTCCTAGACAAGAAAGCTTCAAGTTCAGGTGCAGTAAAGCCTCCTATGGCTGATGATCTCCTTGATTACTACACACCCGAACAGCTTCGTATGCATTGGCTTGGACTTGGTCTTGGTCAGCGTTCAGTAAGCTTTATGCCAAAGCCTTTCAATCCTGACGCACTCCCCGATGATGCAGACCCCGTAGTAAAGGACGGTTTACTCCTTTCCAACGTATACAACAGAATGATTCGTACCGCATTCTACACAACACAGAAAGAATTTGACGGTATACTCCCCGCTGTTGCTCCCGAAGAAAATATTCTTGCGGACGCTAAAAAGGCTGTGCTTGAATATGAGCGATATATGGCAAAGTTCGCATTCCACCAGTGTACTTATGTGCTTGACAGCTACATAAGAAACGGCAGTAAGTATATGGCAAAGACTCTCAACGGAGATACATCAGACAAAGATCAGACAGCACAGGCACTTGCAAACTTGTTCCATATTATCCGTACAGTTGCTGTACTTCTCCACCCAATGGCTCCATTCGGAACTGAAAAGGTGCGTGAGTATTTACAGGTTGACGAGAGAATATGGTCATGGGATACTATCTTCGAGCCTCTCACCTACTTCACAGGTGAAAATCACCAGCTGAAATTCCTCCCACCCAGAACAGACTTCTTTACACGTCACGAATCACAGTTTGCAAAGGCTGATGAGGAATAAAAAACAAGGGTATCAGATTAATTCTGATACCCTTTGTTATTATATTTCACTTAAATTCTTAATATCAAATTCCCTTTCGAGGTGTGTTTTTATTACTTCGCCAATGGTGTCCTTGGAGCTTACAGCACAGAAATACAATTCATTCTCAAAATCCATTGCAGATTCAACAAGTCTTTCCGCTGTCATTTCAAGAATTTCTCCTCGAAGCTTTCTGCGGCTTTCCTGTGTAATTCCTCTGAAATACATTCCGTCGGCGGCTTCAACATATTCACCGTCGCTCACAAGCGGCTCCCCTGACGCTATAGTACTTATAATATAAGGCGAAATATCGTTTGCATCCTTGCAGTATTCACCTATAAAACGGGCGGCATCTTCGAATATTCCGAAGCTGTTATGCGGTGACGGATCGCAATATGAATGGAAACACGCTTCTTTCATATTGTTTACACTACAGCCACAGCCGTATGCTCCGCCCTTTACACGGACTTCATTCCACAGATACTCATATGAAATAATTGTTGACAATACCGACCATGCGGCTTTATCTTCAATCTGTCCGCTTAAAACAGCTCCCGAATAAGCAGTTGCGGAGGGAATAACAATACAGTTATTTTTTGAAATACCTGTACTGAAATTCATGCTCTCCTTTTCAGAGGGCACACCCTGCGTAAGATTATCAATAAGCAGACTTAAATCTGTTTCAATCTCCGAGGCAATACTTACAGTAAGTCGTGATTTACAGAAAATCAGTTCTGCCAGTTCATTAAGACCTGCAAGATATGTAGAAAAATCATCAGCTGACATACGGTTTATTCTGTAGAGTGCTTCATAAGCTTCAAATCCTCGTATAAATTCGATTATTGCCGACTCCGCCGACATATTTGCAGTTACACGACGCACTGAAAAACGATGTCCCTCCGAAATAATAGCCTGCTTCATATTCTCCTCATCCTGTCGCATTTCACGCAGTGCAAGTTCGCTTTCTCTGTAATCCGTTTCAGTTAGAAGTTCAGAAATAAGCTCAAGAGCAGCCTTGAAATTCCGCGAAAGAAAACGTGTTTTGAGTTCAAAGAATACACGGCAGCTTTCGGGAGTTTCCTCTCTGCCTATGGGAATAATATCAGCAGTAAGGCTTCCGAGAGTCCCTTCAATTCGTTTCTGCAGCTCAACGCCGTTCGATTTCCTTGTGGGAATTTCAGCTATAAGGCGATTAATCACGGATAACTTTCTCAACTCATCGGCTGTAAGGTCGTTTACGTCAAAATACAGCGTCATTACTGTTATTTCCTTTTCGCTTACAGGGTGAGTCAACAGCTTTATGCCGTCTATAATATGCTCCTCTGTTATATATCGGATAGGCTCGGGAGAAATTTCCGTAAGCGGAAGCTTCGGGAGCATATCAATACATTCAGGGCTGTCGGGTGTATCCTGCCATTCGCTTAAATTCTCGTTCAGCTTTATAAGCTCCGACTTTTCATTTTCAGTCATTTGCGACAACTGACATAACACACGCTGTTTTTCTGCTTCTGCCAATTCTTCGCCGTATGTGTCAGAGGGAAGCATATATAAAACTGCTCTGCCACTTTCATTAAGCAGCCATTCTTCAAGCAGTTTTTCATAATAATCCGTGTCAAGCTTTTTACGCAGACTGCCGAACACCTCATCCTTATCAATATACATCAACGGATCGCCGCCGTAAAGCCATGAGGACATTGCGTCAACACATCGTGTAAGCCCCTTTGGTTCCTCCGACTCTCTGTATATAAATTCACAGCGATTTATTGCCGCTTCAAGCAAATCCCTGTCAATGCCGTTCTCTACAAGCTGACGTACAGTTTTTGCAGTTAAATCAAGAAGCTTTTCACCGTTTTCTCTGTCGGTGTTATAATACTTCAACAATCCCGACGGTTGGAGATTTCCGTCTGATACGCTCAACTCAACGTCAAGGCACAAATCAGAATCAAGAATTGCTTTTTTCAATGGTGAATCATTGCTTCCTGCAATAGCTCTTGAAATAACGCTGCAGGCTGTGATTTTTTCTATTTCATTCCAGCTGCCGAGAATTTTACCGACAGCAATATATGTCTGGGATTCATCGCCGCTTTCAGCTGATGCATCATAATACAGCTCGCACACACAGCTTTCACAGGGCTGCTGATATCTGATTTCAGGCTTTTCACCCGTGCCGTCAAACTCCGAAATATAGCTGTCTATAAGCGGCAGAACTTCATTAAGATTTACTGCACCGTCAAGGTATATATATGAATTTACAGGGTTGTAATAACGTCTGTGTACATCAAGAAACTGTTCATACGTCAAATCAGGTATAGCAGAGGGAAGTCCGCCAAACTCAAATCTGTATGATGTATCGGGATAGAGCAGGCTGTTCATTTCGCTTTCAATTCTCTCATGAACTGATGAAATATAGCCTTTCATTTCATTGAATACAACGCCCTTGAACGAAACTTCATCGTCATTTCCGCCATATTCGATGTGATGCCCCTCCTGATAAAAAATATTCGGAACAGAATAAATAAGCGGCTTGAATACAGCGTCAAGATATACCTTTGTAAGATTGAGAAAATCCCTGTTGTTTCTGCTTGATACGGGGTACATGGTCTTGTCGGGGAACGTCATTGCGTTGAGAAATGTATTCATAGAGCCTTTCAGAAGATAGAGAAACGGCTCTTTTACGGGATAGTTCTCCGAACCTCCAAGGACCGAATGTTCAAGTATATGAAATACTCCCGTATCGTCCTCGGGGACAGTTTTGAAAGATATGCTGAAAAGCTTGTTTTCGTTGTCGTTTTTCATCCAGACAAGTGACGCATTTGTCTTGTCGTGACGCATCTCAATAAATTCACCGAATTTTGTGCTGCGTATATTTTCTATTGTAAACCCGTAAATCTTGTCGTTTATATTCATTTCTATCAATCCCATGAAGGCTTACCGCCTGTTGAAATTTCAGCGTAATATCCAAGAACCTTTGAAGCGTCGGAAGAATTAATCAGCTTATCCTTATTTACATCAGCCGCCGCATTCTGTCTTGAATCAAATGTTGCTTTACCGCCTGTTGAGGTCAATGCATACTCTGTAAGAATGAGTGATGCGTCGGAAGCGTCAACAGTGTTATCTCCGTTTACATCCCCAAGCACTACAGAATTAAAATGTACTGCAATTTCCTTTTCATTTTCCTCATCTTTCACAATGGTGAATGAATCGTCGGATATCTCATCGTCAACAGTAAAATTGTACTCCAACACACGGAATGAATCGGGGTTATCGTTTCCGTCGGGCACATTGAAAGTGTGTGAATAAATGTCGGAGGTAAGATTGAATTTACCGCCTGTAAGAGATACTGTCAATGTATAGTTACGGTAATCGTCAGCTGTTGTATCTCTGCCCTCAATAACAAATGAATAGGTTTTTCCGCCCGAAAGTGTGTTATTATAGTATTCGTGGCTGTCATATTCGGGAGAATTGTAAACAATATCAACCTTTGCAGTTACATCCTCGGGAATTGATATATAAAGCTTTCCGTTTATATCTGCCTTGTTTATATGCTCGCATACAGGTTCAACCTGTACAGATGTATCTGCCGGAACTGTAGTTGTTGTTGTCATTTCTGTTGTTGTGGCGGTAGTTGTAGTTGTTGCTTTGGTAGTAGTTGTTGTCGCTTTTGTTGTGGTAGTGGTACTATCAACAGTTGTTGTTACAGTTGATGTAGTAACTTCCGTTGATGTTGTCAAAGATGTAACTGTAAGAGTTAGTTCCTCGGTTGTAGTTACAGTTGTTGATGTTGTTACTTCTGTTGTAACAGGGGCAGTTGTGAGAGTAACTTCCTCCTCTGTGGCTGTGGAGGGAGTCTGTACAGACTCATCAGCTGTATTTCCGCCCTCGGCATATACATTCATTGAAACAGGTGAAACCGCCAATGATGCAGCAGCTAAAAGTGATAGAATTTTTGTATACTTCATATGTTATATCCTTTCTGTTAAAAATGTAGCATAAACTGCTCCTGCATTTTCATTTAAGACATACATTGTCATATTCTCGTTATTTACACTTTCTGGAATATAAAAAGAATATCCGTATGGGCTGTAATCAAATCCTTCAAGAAGCTCTTTTTCGAAAATATTGAAAGCCTCATATAATGTACCTTCAATTTCAAATGCAATTGTATATTTTTCACTTCTGATAAAGCTTTCGGGAACAGTGCCATAAATATGAGTCATACCGTTTGCTTTTCTCTTTTTTATGGTTGTACCCCAAGGATTTCCTGTTTCTGCCTCAATGTCTTTGATTGGGAGAATTGGTGCTTCCATAATAGAAGCTGAATCAAGAAGATTTCCAAGATTTCTTTCAACAATCTCAATTATAACAGCGTCGCCCTCTGTAACTTTTGTTAAGTTATAAGGAAGGGCTCTGGAAAATTCTGCTGTGGCGAATTGTTCAGCCATATAGGGAAGTATCGCTTCGCCGAAAGAGTCACGGAACATAATCAGATTGCCCTCTGCTTCGCTGTTTGCAGTTGTTATGGAAACATCGTCAAGACCTCTGAATCTGCTTGTATAGGTGTACGCATATTCATAGTCGTTGTGTAGCTGCATATCCTTTGCGTTTTCCGCAGGATAAAGCATTGCAGCCAGGTCGCCCAGTCTATCATTTGCTGTATACCAACCGCTGCCTGTTCCGCATGAGCCCTTTCCAAGCTTATTCATGAGCATTGTATGGGCGGCATATGCACCGAAATTATTCCAGTGTGTATCTGTTTTGTGATACAACGCTGTAGAAGAATTAAGTGCTTCAAGCTGCGATTTCATATCCATGTAGAAATCATCGGCTGAAAGAGTTTCCGTTAGATTTTCAAGGTTGCTCTTTCTGTCCGCCTGTATGTAGTTATAAGGCATATTTTCAGGATAAAGCGTATTTTTATTCGGAGCTGCAAAGAAAATAAAATCAGCTCCCCTGCTTTCGCAGTATTTGTCAATAATGCGGAGATTATTGGCAATTGCATTTATTTCTCCGCTTTCAAGAGTATTTATCCTCTGAAAATCGCTGACAGTTTCACTGTAATAAAGCCAGCCATCCTTACCCACAATTACATCATCATCAGCTGATGTGCGTGTAAGTGCAGATTTCAAGCGTCCGTCTGCATTGACAAGCTGCTGACGGAATGCAAAATTTTCAGAAAAATAACTTTCAAATTCATCAAAAAAGTTCGTATTTATCTTACCCTCATGTATAAATGACGGGAATTTTGCAAGCTCACGTTTTTCCTTTGAAGCGTCACCCTTGAAAAATGGCGTACAAACTACAGGAACAAGACAAATGCCTATAAATGCGGCTGTATATATTCTGTAAAAATTATCTTTTTTCATCTTGCAGCCTCCTAAAATCTGAAATAAATAAATGGATTATAGGACGCTGATGAAAGAGATAATATACACAGTCCCAGAAGTACCATTGATATGCCGTATGTGCCGTATTCGTATATTGCGGCGGTCTTTTCGCTTTTCGCCCTTGCCTTTATCTTTTCCATGACAGGCATTGAGAAGATAACAGCCAAAACAAATACTATAATATAAAGAGGTGTAAGGCGGTTCATAAACATTGCTGTCTGTTCAATTCCACCTGATGGGCTGAACATATGTCCTATATAGCGGCAGGCTGTTGTGAGATTGTCTGCTCGGAAAAACACAAAGGCCAGAGTTGTTACAAACAGGGCATAGATATGTCTGAATGGCTTAAACCACTTTTCTGTATTTATAACCTTGTATGACTCAATCATAAGGAATACACCGTTGAGGAGTCCCCATACAATGAAATTAAGGCTTGCACCATGCCATAATCCCGTACAGAAAAATACTATAAGTTTGTTCAAGGCAGTTCTTACCTTGCCCTTTCTATTGCCCCCAAGGGGAATATACAGGTATTCCTTGAACCATGTGGATACCGAAATATGCCACCTACGCCAGAACTCCTGCATACTCTGTGATATATAGGGATAATTGAAATTCTCCTTGAATTTAAATCCGAACATTGCTCCGAGTCCGATAGCCATATCACTGTAACCGCTGAAATCGAAATAAATCTGGAAAAGATATGACAACGCACCAAGCCATGCAAGAGGAATTGAAAGCTCTGTTGTTTCAAGGCTGTACACATAATCAGCTGCATATGCCATAGTATTGGCTATAAGCAGCTTTTTTGACAAGCCTGTTATAAAGCGTCTGATACCCTCTGCTGTCATTTTCGGAGTTATTTCGCGGTGGTCAATCTGGTCGGCAAAATCGTAATATTTTACAATAGGACCTGCCACAAGCTGTGGGAAAAATGTTATGTAAAGTGCAAGCTTGAACAGGTTTTTCTGTATATAATCGGGGGATTTATAAGCGTCAATAACATAGGACATCGCCTGAAATGTATAAAAAGATATACCTATAGGCAGGGCTATATTGGGAATTGATACGCTTAAAAAAGACAGTCTGTTGAGCAATTCTGCACCAAATCCTGCATACTTGAAGATTCCAAGCATGGAAAGATTAAATACTATAGAAAATACAAGACAAGACTTTCTGTTTTTGTTCTCCTTTTTCATGGTAAGTCCGAATATATAATTCATTATAATTGAAATAATCATAAGAACTATTGCTTTCGGCTCGCCGTATGTGTAGAATAAAAGGCTGAACAACAGCAAAATCATGTTTTTGATACTGATAGACGGTATAATCCTATAAAGGATATATACCGCCGTAAGAAATATAAAAAGAAATACAGGGCTGCTGAATACCATATCTGCTCCTTATACTGCTGTATAGAATAAAAGCTCTGCAACGGCTCCGCCGCTGTATTTTACATCAAGCTCCTTGTCACCGCTGTAGTATATGGTGTAATCACCTGCTGTCTCCCCTGCTCCATATGCAGCTTCAACGTCAGCCTGTGAACTTCCTATTGTAATGCCCTTATCTGTTGAGTAACTGCTGCTTGTAATTGTTACAACGCATACATTTTCAACACCGTCAAGAACATAACACTCAATTTTAAGTCCTTCATACTCGTAAATCTTTGAATCTGCACCGTTTGTATAACAGCTTGGTGCTGTTGATACATTGACAGGCTCGCCAAGTGACGCTACAATTCCACTTACATCATTGAGAAGTGTATCAAAGCTGAATTTTACTTCCTGCTGTTCAGGTTCCTCGGGCTGTTCCTCCTGCGGCTCGTCCTGCTGTTCTTCTTCTGTGGGAGCTTCTGTTGTTTCTTCCGCCTCTGTAGTTGTTTCAGTTGTGGCCTCCGTGGTTGTTTCTTCTTCCTCTGCTTCTGTAGAAGCTGTTGTGGAGGCTTCAGTTTTCTCCTCTGTTGGTGCTTCTGTTGTTGATTCCTCTGTTGTATCAGCTTTTGTAGAAAGCACGGGAAGGTCGAGAACTGAATTACTTTCTTCCTTACCGGAATCACATGAAACGGAAGATACTGTCAATACTGCTGTCATTGCAAAAAGTGTCACAAATTTCTTATTCATCTTTATTTATCCTTTCAAAATTAATAGAATGTCGGGTATACGTACTGCTTGAATGTATAGTTCTGCGTCTGCAGATAGCTGAATGATACGCCGTAATATCCATTGCAGGTATCGTAATTGAGCCATGTCTTTGTAGTGGGATCATATACCTGATTCCAGTAGTGGTCGCCTGTACCTCTGCCTGTTCCGTATACTACACGGCATTCATAGCCTGCCTGTCTGAACAGGAGATCAGTTACAGCTGCAAAATAATAGCACACAACAAATCTGTTGTTAAGTGCATAGTTAGCGAAATAATCCCAGCCAGCCTGATTTATCTGTTCAAGGGTACGTGTTGACTCCATAAGTCTGTACTTGTTGTTGTTACATACAAAATTATAAATACTTCTGACATCCTTACCATTAGTATTTATTACTGTCTGTGCTCTTTGCTGTATTTCAGAAAGCGGACCTGCCACACCGTCAAGGTTAATGCTGTAGCCGTCCTTAACAGTGTTAACAGCCATTTTGCCGTTGCTTTCATTGAAATAGTACTTGTTTTCACCTATGGTAAGCCAACCTGTTGCCATTTCACCGTCGTCGCCGAAGAAATATTTTCCGTCATCAAGTGTAACCCAGCCCTTTGCCATAGCACCGCCGTCTGCAGGGTCAAAATAATACTTCTTGCCGTCCACTATAAGTCTACCTGTTGTAAGAAGATTATTTTCAGCGTGGAAATAATAGCTCTTTCCGTCTATTTCGTGTATACCTGAAACGGCTGCTCCGTCGTCGCCAAAATAGTAAGTACCATCATCTATTTTAATAAGTCCCTTTATCATTTTGCCTGTTTCGGGACTGAAATAATATTTCTTATCATCAATCAGAAGTCTGCCGCTGAGCATTTTTCCGCTGCTTGTATCAAAGCAGTAATAATCGCCGTTATATTCCTGCTTTCCTGTAAGCATTCTGAAATCGCTTCCGAAAAGATATTTTTCACCGTCGATTTCAAGTAATCCCGACTTTGCGGCATAATCTTCACCGAAATAATATTTATCCTCGCCAATTTTGAGTCTGCCGTTGAGAACAACACCCTCGTCAGTGGCATAGTAAAGCTTTCCATTAACTGTATTGAGTCCGCTTACACGGGTTCCGTCCTCATTAAAGAGATAATTTTTTCCGTTTACTTCCGTAACTCCTACGGCATATGTACCGTCCTCGTAGAAATATTTTATATTGCCGTTTACTTCAAGAAGTCCAGTCTGGAGCTGTCCTGTTTCCTCGGAAAAATAGTACTCAACTCCGTCAATATCAACTACGCCTTTCTTTTTGCCGTCGTTGATATCGATAAAATAACAGCTGTTGTCAATATTAGAAAGACCAAGCTTTATTTCACCGTTTTCTGTGTCATAGTAATACTCTCGTCCGTTATCTTCAACCCAGCCAAGCTTCTGCTTTCCGTCCTCGTTGAAAAAATATGGAATGTCCTTGATTTTAGTAAATCCTTTTGCAAGAGTGCCGTTTTCTGTTACGCAGTAATAATCTCCGTCTTTTTCAACTCTGCCCTCATCTTTCACAAAAGTACCTTTTTCACTTACAAGATACATATCGCCGTTTTCAGCTTTATAAATCGTATCTGTAAGCTTGCCCTCCTCGGGCTCTATGAAAAATTCCTCACCGCATACGGTAAATCTGCCGTATACAGGCTTTCCTGTTTCGGGGCTGTAGTAGCGGCGTTTACCGTCAACTGTTCTCCAGCCTGTTTTCAGTACACCATTTTTTGAGAAAAGATATGTTTCTCCGTCAACCGTCTGCTCTCCTGTAAGCATATTTCCTGTTTCGTCATAGTAAAATATTCTTCCGTCGCTGTCAGTTACCCATTCCGCTGAATAAATTTCAGCAGTGTTTGCAGAGGACGAAAGAACATCTGCATTTTCATCCGCAAAAGCAACAGCAGGAACTGTTACGGCAAGGCATAATGCCGCTGAAGCCGCTGTCATTAATAATTTCTTATAAGACTTCATAGTTTACTCCTTTTGTCATTCCCATTTGTATTTGTATCAGCACAGTAAAGCTATACAGCCCGATACATTTTTATTATACATCTTATCAGCACAAAAGTCAATGGTTTTTTCGTGAAAACACATAAACCAGATAGTTGAAAAAATGCGAAATTCACCAAAAAAATTGACAAAAAAATATGACAATATATGTACAGATTACTGTCATAACCTTATTTTATAGATTATTACATATTTTTCTGCTTATCTCTATAAGCAGGCAAACGGTATTTCTTTTTATATTCGTTAGGAGTCATTCCCATAACTTTCTTAAAAATTTTTATAAAATAGCTTTGGGAACTAAAACAAAGCAGACTGCTTATTTCAAGATCGGAATAGTCGGAATATCGCAGAAGCCCTGTTGCTTCCTCAATTTTACGGCGGTTGACGTAATCGGAAAAAGTCATGCCCGTTTCCGATTTGAACAATCTTGATAAATAAGCAGGGGCAATATTCAGGGATTTGGCGGCTTCCTCGATTAATACCCTGCTGTGAAGATGCTCACTGATGTATTCAACGGCACGGAGTATTCGCTTTGAATAAAGCTTACTGCTGCGGAGTATACGCATCTGCCTTGTATACTCCTCAATCATTTCGTCATGGAGATTCCGTACAGCTTCGATAGACATACATTCGTCGGCACGGTTAATAAAAACATCACTTAAACTATACGCCTGTTCGGGAGTCATTCCGCTTCCAACGCAGAAACGAGCAATCAAGGCAGTTGATATTGTAAAATGGTATTTCATATTCCGCAGAGGATCACGGCTCAATGTTCCGCAACCCTCGCAGAATAACGGCTCTGCAAACATTTTTACAAATTCCATATTGCCCGAACAGATACTCTCATAAAATGCCATTTCTCTGTCAAAGGGAGCATATTCAAAATCCTCCTCACGGTGACTGAAAAAATGGGACATTACGTTATTATCACGGCTTTCCGACATATGCGGCACTCCTTTCGCTTTTACTTTTAAGTATTATACCACATATCTGAAAAAAAGTCCAGTAAATTTACGCTTTTTCACTGACCATAATAGACGCACGGTTCTGTATATGGTCAATTGTTGTGTCAATGTCCTGTCCGCCTGCAAAGTAAGCATAAACCTCATCCTCAATAATCTGCCATAAATCGTCGTGAACACGTGTTTCTACCATATTTATCGTCTTTATATATTGCACAAGCCCCTCGTAATCCTCTTGTGTGGGAAGTCCTCTGTTAACTTCTGTACCCTGCTGTGTAATTGTAGCGGAATATATTTCACCGTTTATAATCTGTCTTGCCCCCTCCTCAAAGGCTTTATTGTTTATGGGAATACCGACTTCCTCCTGATAAAAAAATCCGCCTTTACCATCATCAAATTTTGGATTGTACTGTTCAAGCTGATAGTCATAATCATAAAACCTGCGTATAAACTGCCACGCACCCTCCTGATCCTCTGGGGATAATGCGGCATTTATAGCAAAATTAAAGCTAATATCCTGCTCTATATATGCGCCTCTGCCGTCACTTGAGGGATAGCCAACAAAGGTATAGTCGTTTCTGGTATACTCATAATATTTCATTATTCCGCTTATAGGAAAATCATCTGCAAGCATCGGTAAATCATAATTTGTAGGGTCTGAACCAAAAGCTCCGTTTATACTTGTAAAATTATCGTTGCAGAATTGAAGAATTCCCCTGAACTTTGGTGAATCAAAAGAAGCTGTACCCTTTTTATAATCAACAAATTCGTGAAGCATATTTCGTAACAATTCCATATATACGTACTCTTTTGAAGTGTGTCCACCGATTGTCGCTCCAACGGGCATCTGCTCCCAGCAATTTTTTAAATCTTCAAAAGTCCAGTTTTCTTTTGTGCCGACGTATTTAGTTTCTCCAATCATCGTATTAACACGAAAGAAAGTCGGCATACTGTAAAGCTTACCGTCAATTTCATTGAGTCTTAATACGGTTTCATTAAGTGTTGAACTGTTTACATCGGGGTCATTTGCCATAAATTGATACAGGTCAACAAATGCTCCTTGATTTTTCATAATCTCAAAAGAAGAAGGCTCGCCCATAACACTTGAACTTACAATATCAATTTCACCCTTGATAATATCCTGATAAATCTCTATTTTCAAGGCTGCACGGCTTTCATCGGTAATTCCAGATTTAAATTCAGAATTTTCGTATACTAGCATATCGCTGTAATCCTTTAATTCAACCTTATAGCCGTTATTTTCTTCATTGAAAGCTTTTACCATTTTCTGTAAATTCTTATTGATTTCGTTATAATATGCATAGGTAAGAACAATTTCTTCATTTTCGTCAACTGACGTTGACTCCGAATTATTTACAGAAATATCAGAAACATTTCCGTCCTTTTTCACTTCACTGCACGATACAGCTGAAAGCATTAATACAGTGATAATTATAATCAGCTTTTTCATAAAATTTCTCCTTTTTGAAATTATCACCGCACAGGATTTACCCGTGCGGTGATATACGAGAATATATCAATTCTCACTTGATTTTGTTGTCGGTTCTACTATTTTTTTCGGATGAACAGTTTCTTTATAGTGCTTCTCGGCACGCTGTCTCTCTGCCTCCATTTGTTCAAGCATCTCTTGTTCCTGAATAATGAGAGTTTCAATCTGCTCAAATCTTTTAGCGTATATTTCTGCCTGTTCTTGTGCCACTGCATCTGCTATACTATCACTGTAATAAACAATATTAGGTGAATTATCGTAATATACTGTAATCTTATCAACTTCACTTAAAACACCAGCAGGAAAATATACTTTATAGCTTAAAAGTGCCTCTGCATTCACGGGAATGGGAAGATGAATCTGATAACTGTTTAAAGGGTTTGTAGTGATTGTAAAAACAAAACTTTCATCTGATATAACATAATTCCCGTCATACTCAAAGGGATATACAAATGTGAAATCAGTGTCGTCAACTCCTGTTTCAGGAGAATTGACAAGCTCTGTTTTTACAAAGTCCGATTGTGGAATTACGGGGAATGAAGAATTACCATTGAAATATAGTGAGCGTTCCCACATATCCTCACCGAAATAATTTTCATTTCCCTTATCGCTGAAAATGATATCGTACTTATAATTCACGTTGTCATTATGCCAGATTATAAATTCGTTGCTTTCTTTTCTGATTTCACCTGTACCATTTTTGGTTATTACTGTATTGACAAATGAACCAACGGATACATTGTATTCAGCATCGTAAATATTTCCCATTTTGTCATCACCGTAAAAATGTTTTTCAAGCACAGTTTCAGCTGAATTTGCATACTGAACTTTGTCATCATACTTCAATGTCATTTCCTCTGCTGTAAATTTATATTTTGATTCTGCCGCTGCTATGAAGTTATTCTCCGTGTATGTACCGCTGTAGAGAACGGCATAAACCTGCGTCGTATCAATTCCGTCAATCTGCTTCGTGAAGATTCTTACATTTGCGTCGTCTCTGCCGCAATCCTCGAAAGGACAGCAGAAAAGCGGCGTTACGAGAATATCGTTCTTAATGTAATAATCAAGAGATACATCGGTTACTCTGTATGAATCCCCCGAAGTCTCTGCGTCAATTTCTCTGATTATAGCCTTGAAGTCGCTGCTGTCAGTATTGCCTGCCACATCAGAGAGAAGCTGTCTGCCAAAGTCGGTATTGGGTATCAAAGCTATTGCGACTGCAGCTGCTGCAGCAATTGCAGTCCACTTAAAAAAACGAGGAGCCTGTGATTTTCCTGTTACATTTTCAAGCTCTGTAACCACATAGGCACTATCCTCAATACCCTGTAGGTTTTCAGCAAATACCCGTTCTGAAATTCTGTCAAAGCAGTCAACAGAGTCAGAAAGGTCGTTCATTTTTTTGCTGAATAATTTCTCAATGTCGCTTTTTTCTGTCTGCACGATTTTTTTATCTTTCACTGTTAACACCTGCCTTTTCCTTTAAAATTGCCATTGCCTTGTTGTATTTGTACTTTATTGACGATTCAGGGCTTTTCATTATCTTGGCGATTTGCTTGAATTGCAGCTCGCAGATACACCTCATAATGACAATCTGCCGTTGTTTTTCGTTCAGATACATGAGAAGCTCATTTATGTAAATACTGTTTTCCACAGTACGGTCAGCTACGCCGTAGCTCTGCATTATAAAAGATTCATCGTCATGACGATGCTGACGGCGAAGCTCCATAGCGATATTTCGTGCCATAGTTACAATATAGCCTACTCCGTCGCCCTTCTCGGGATTAAACTTCTTTGCCTGTGCAAGTCTTACAAAGGTTTCCGCTACGCAATCCTCTGCAAGCTGATAATCCGAGGTAATTCCAAAACCAATGGCAAAGACATTGTTTTTAAACATTAAGTATAGTTTTTTCAAACTCTCCTTTGAGTAGGAACAGCTCATTATAAGCTCATTCACATTTATGCCGTTATATTCCGACGATATACTATTATTGTTATCCACAATTGTCTTTTCACCTCCATATGATTTTTTGGGTTATATAACACTTTTGTCGATTTTTTCTGTCCGCGGTATTCCGTCTTTATGAAAGCTTTCATAAATAAGTGTATTTTTCAGCACGAAAAGTCAAAGTTTTCACAAAAAAATATTTCAAAACCGTTATCATCCGCTAACTTTAATAAAGTCAATTATCATAAGCGCCAGATTTCCCGCTATATACCGTGAAATATTTTTTAATTTGAAAATCTAATTTACTAAAACGAAAATACTGAATTTCATTTTCCACATTACTCTTTGCAAACCACAGTTAACACAATGTGAAACCACAGCATGGATATGCTGTATTTTTATTATATCATAATAAAAATATTCTTTCAATGATATTCAAAAAAAATTCATTAAAAAAACTATATATTCACACATTTTTTTCAAAAAAACTCTTTACTTTTTGTATTATTTATGTTATAATAATTATAGTGAGAAACTATGGAAAGGAGTGAGAATATGCAGCCTGTTAAACTTATTGGTATCTGTTTTTCAACTATTCATGAAGAAGACAGATTTAATTTTGTTGCAGAGTTAAATAAGCACGCTGTCAGAAACGGCTACCGACTGCTTGTTTTCAATTCCTGTGCTGATATGTATGAACAAAGCCCCGAAAGCAACGAGGGTGCTTCCGCTGTATTCAGACTTATTCCATATGAAAAATTGTCCGCTCTGATTATTTTTCCCAATATCATCTATGATCCACTTATTGTGGAGCAAATCCGAATTAACTGTATTAAATACAATGTCCCTATAATTTCTATGGATAAGGACATGGAGGGCTGTATCACATTCTCTTTCAATAATTCAAATGTTTTTGAAAAGCTCTGCCGCCATGTGATAGAGGAGCATAACGCAAGAAAAATATACATGATGGCAGGCTTTGAAGACAATGTTTATTCCAACGAAAGAATTGCCGCTTTCCGACGTGCACTTAAAATAAACAATATTCCTTTTGATGAAAACAATATTGGCTACGGCTGTTTCTGGGAGCAGCCAACAATTGCGGTTCTCAATAAATGGTTTAAAGAGGAAAAACGTGAAATCCCCGACGCTATCATATGTGCCAACGACCTTATGGCTATCACTGTCAGCGACTATCTCCAGTCTATGGGGGTACAAATACCCAAAGACTGCATTATAACGGGATTTGACGGCATAAAACAGGTAGAATATCTGCCCCCTAAAATTACAACCTGCAAGCAGGATTTCGATAAAATGGGCAGTCTTATTGTAGATACAATAATAAAAACGGAAAATAATGAACCTGTTGAGTCCTCATACTACGTTGATTTTAGCATTAATTATTCGCAGTCCTGCGGCTGCGAGCCTGTAAGCTATGACAATGTTTCCACTTCAATAAGAGCACTTCTGACAAGTCTGCGAAATTCTGACGAACGCCAGAAAATGATTTGCCGCACACAGACTTCTATGCCGAATATTTCTGACATAAACTTCCTGCCGCGTATTCTCGTCAAGCGATTCAAATTCGATACCTGTGTTTTTGTGCTCAACGACAATGTTTTCAGACCGCCTCACTTCGGAAGTACATATAAGGGTGATAAATGTTACAGCCGTTCTATGGATGTACTCTACCATTGCTACAGAAAAAAAGAGTACGAAAGGTGTAGAATACCTACCGCTAATCTTTTCCCTCGTTTCGATTTACTATTTGAAGATGAAAAGCCCGTTGTTATATGCTGTTCTCACTTCACCAATATGGTAATGGGATACTGCATATTCCAGCCCGAAATTGATATTGACGAATACGAAAAAATGCACACAATGATGGTCACAATAGCTGCTGCTCTGGGAAACTTCCACAGCCGTATACAGATACGAAGCATGAACGACGAGCTGCAAAAGCTTTCACAGCGTGACTACATGACAGGGTTGTTCAACCGACGTGGCTTCTTTGAAAAAATGAACGAAACATTTATCGTTAACAATTATATCGGCTCAACTCTGTTGATTATCTCTGTGGATATGGACAAGCTGAAATACATAAACGATACTTTCGGGCACTCCGAGGGCGATTCTGCGATTATCACTATTGCAAATGCTCTTGTAAGCAGTTCTCTCCACAGCAGACTTTGTGCACGATTCGGTGGAGATGAATTCTGCTGTGCTATATTTACATACAGCAAGGACCCAGAACAGGTATTTGAAGAATTTAAAGTACGCTTTCTTGATGCTCTTGTTGAATATAACAGGAACTCCGGAAAACCGTACAACGTCCGTGCAAGTATAGGCTGTTCATACTCAGTTGTAGATACAGAACTCAACATCAATGAACTTATAAACAAAGCTGACGAACAGATGTATGTGTATAAGCTTGCACATAAACGAAAACTATAAAAACAATGCAACACCGCACATTTCCCTGTGCGGTGTTGTTGTAAGGAGATTATCATGATACTGAATATTAAAAAAATTATTTCTGCAATTACTGCCGCACTTACTTTATCCTCCGCAGTTTCAGTAAACACTTTTGCAGAAGACGCAAAACTCAAAGACAGCGGAATTGACTACAACGAAATTGTTGAAACTATTTCAAACCCTGCCGCAGGTTATTCATCTACCGTATGGCCTACCTGCCGACCAGGGAACACTCCCGTATATAATCCGACAGCAGGACTCGTCCTGTTTTTCATTGATATCGGCGAATTTTCATGCGGTGTAAACGGAACTTACCACGAAGATGATACATACACAGAGGGCGTTGACTACGACCTTGACGAAGCCTTTTTTGAGGCATGGGACGAAACATTTGAAAACTGCCGAAAAAACGGCTGTATGATTGCTATGCGTTTCCGCTATGATGACCTCGGCAAAGATAATCCCGAGCCAGCCACTTTTGAGCAGGTACTCCGACACATCGAACAGATAAAAGAAAGCGGACTTCTTGAAAAATATGCCGACATAATTGCATTTGTTGAAGCCGGACTCGTAGGCAAATGGGGCGAAATGCACGGCGGTAAATATGTTACCGTGGACTACAAAGCAAAAGTCCTTGAAGCCATGCTGCAGGCTGTTCCCTCCCCTATTCCTGTTACTGTGAGAACTCCTGATATATTCGCCGAATGGGCTGGAATCGAGCGTAAAGACCTGAATAATTTTGAACTGATAGACAGCATAACCGAAAGCGAATACTCAACCACTATACAGGAAAACAAGGACAGAGTAGGACTTTTTAACGACGGCTATATGGGAAGTATCAACGACCTTGGCACTTTCTCAAACCGTGAAATCGAAACAGACTGGATCAATCATCAGGCTGCAACGTCCTACTACGGCGGCGAATTTTCTGGTGCTCATGATTATGCACAATCCTTTGACACATACCTCCCCGAAAACGCAATCCCTGAAATGTACAAAACTCATTTAAGCTATATAAACAGTAATATCTTCCCCTTTTACAAGGATTTCACCTTTTCAGAGGAGTACACCGTCGAGGGCGTTGATAACTCCGCTTACTACGGTCAGAATGTATTTCAGTTTATTCGTGACCACATCGGATACCGTTTTGTTATACGCAACTCCGAGCTTACTCCGACCGTTGAACAGGGCGGAAATGTTAATATTAATTTCAGCATAGAAAACACTGGATTTGCAAGTGTAGTTCCTGCTGTTCAATCATATGTTGTACTTGAAAAAGACGGGGTTTTCGCCTATGCAGAGGCTGATACTGACTGTCGCCAATGGTTGTCATGCACCACAACAGAAAACACACTGAATATCAAGCTGCCCGATAATCTCCCCGCAGGAGACTGGAATATTATGCTGAAGCTGAACATGGGTACTCCCCTTTCACTTACAAATATGACAGGAAGAAGCATACGCTTTGCCAATAAAGATGTCTGGGATTCCTCAATCGGGGCAAATTATCTGGGTACTGTTACAGTAACCGAATCCGACAAAAAAGGAACTGACAACTGCATAACAGTAAACGGAGAAAGCAATAAAACTCCTGTTCAGTTTTATTCACTTGACGGAAGAACTGTCATTGACGGCGTTGTTTCTTCCCCTCTTGAATGGACAGAGGATATGGTGGTTGCAGAAAGTGAAGACGGAGTAAAACTTTATGCGAAAGCCGATGACAATAATTTTTATGTTATGAGCACCGCAAAGCAGAATGCCGACGCTCCTGTTTACAACTTACAGTTAAGAAATAATGGCGAATTTTACTGGATTTATTACGTTTGCAACGGTTTTGTTTATTTCAATCACGAAGATTATAACGGCTGCCGTTGTGTGTGGAGCGATAACATGGTGGAATTTAAAATTCCCTTTGAGGTTATGGGATTAAAGGCTGGTACTGAATTAACTGATTTGCGTATATCTATGCAGGACAGCGGCAATGACTGGGTTGTAAAAAGCGATGTGAAATCACCGACGGCTGTTGTTGACTCCGACTTCTTTGTTATATCACAGTTTACAGATGTAAGGCTTAAAAATGGCGAAGATTACACTTATTCCGTCCTTGCTGAAACAGAGGGCGATACAAAATATCAGTGGAGCAGAAACGGCGAAATACTCCCCGATTTTACATCTAATACATTATCGCTAAAAAATATAACTTCCGCCGATGAGGGCGAATATACCGTAAAAATCACATCTACTTCGGGAGTTGATAAAACGATTTCCGCATTTGCAATATCCGTTGCTGACGACACACAAAAATATTATGCTGGCGACGCAAATTGTGACGGAGTTGTGTCAATAGCCGATTCAGCGGCAATTTTCCAATCTATCGGAAACAGCGATAAATACTCGCTCTCGGAAAAAGGAATGATAAATGCCGACGTTGACGGAGAAAATGGTATAACCGCCTCTGACGCACTTATCATTCAGAAAGTTGACGCAGGACTTATTGAAGCCTCCGCACTTCCTTTGAAAATAGCTTAACCAGAAAACCGCATTGAGAAAACTCAATGCGGTTTTTGTCATTTTGTGTCGTTTTTTTGCATACTATTTTATTGTAAATCTTTAAGGCGGTGTATGCTATGTTTTTTGAATTGCTGAAAAATCTTCTGTTTTTTGTTCTACACGTTGAAAATACCAATGTTTTTCCAAAACCACTTTCATCAGCAGATGAACTTGAATGTTTTCAGAAAATGTCACAAGGAGACAAGGCGGCAAGAAATAAACTTATTGAACATAATCTGCGTCTTGTGGCACATATCGTAAAAAAATATACTCAATCTCCTGCTGAACAGGATGAGTTGATATCTATCGGAACAATAGGACTCATAAAGGCTGTATCCTCATTCGACTACAGCAAAGGTGCTAAATTCGCTACATACGCAAGCAGATGTATTGAAAATGAAATCCTCATGAATTTTCGTGCGGCAAAGAAAACCGCAGGAGATATCTATCTCGGGGAGCCGATTGATACTGATAAAGACGGCAACACAATGACGCTCATTGATATCATCGACGACGGTGTTGATATCCATGAACAGGTGGATTTGAAAATACGTTCAAAACAGCTTTACAATTTTCTCGGAAAATGCCTTGATAAACGTGAGCTTGAAATAATCGTCTACCGATATGGACTCTATTCGGGACTCCCCCACACGCAGAGCGAAACAGCAAAAAAACTTGGTATTTCACGTTCCTATGTGTCACGTATTGAAAAAAAAGCATTAGAAAAGCTTCGTGAGATGTACGAATAATAAGCCATTCTCTCATATGTTACAAAATTGTTAAGGGGAGTTTGTGCATAGTGACAATTGCTTTTGTGTTCAAATTGTGATATAATTATTACAGGTATTTCCGAAAATGAGCCATACGTTTCTGTATGGCTCAAAAATTATATTGAAAGGAGGGTATAAATTAAAATATATCTTTTAATTTATACAACAATCTTATGGAAAAAAACCTGATTATTATGCTTATCACTATTGTAGCATACATGCTGATGATGGTGGTAATCGGTCTTGTCTGTTCCAAAAAGAACGACAATGTCGGTGATTTCTACCTTGGAGGCAGAAAACTCGGACCAATTGTAACCGCTATGAGTGCTGAGGCCTCCGATATGAGCAGCTGGCTGCTTATGGGACTTCCCGGAGTTGCCTACCTTACAGGCTGTGCAGAGGCAGGCTGGACTGCTATCGGACTTGCTATCGGTACATATGTCAACTGGCTTATCGTTGCAAAAAGACTTCGTGTCTACACACACAAGTGCAACAACTCAATTACTATTCCCGAATTCTTCTCAAATCGTTATCGCGACAGCCAAAAAATACTTATGGGTATTTCTGCTATCATAATCCTTATTTTCTTTATTCCCTACACAGCATCAGGATTTGCTGCCTGCGGAAAATTGTTCTCAACACTTTTCGACATTGACTATCATCTTGCCATGGTTATAAGCGCTATTATCATTGTTGCCTATACATCAGTCGGCGGATTCCTTGCAGCTTCCACAACTGACCTTATTCAGAGTATTGTTATGACTCTTGCTCTCGTTATCCTCGTTGTTTTTGGAATTGACGCAGCAGGCGGTATGGACAATGTTATGACTAACGCAAAAGGTCTTACAGATTATCTCTCATTCACTGCCCTTCATAATCCCGACGGCGGAGAGTCTACTCCTTACAGCTTCTTATCAATTGTATCAACTCTTGCATGGGGACTCGGCTACTTCGGTATGCCCCACATTCTCCTCCGCTTTATGGCAATTGAGGACAAGAACAAGGTTAAGACCTCAAGAAGAATTGCTTCTGTATGGGTTGTAATTTCAATGGGGGTTGCAATCTTTATCGGTATTATCGGTAATTCACTTTCTGCACAGGGTACTATAGACAAGCTTGTAGGCAGTTCAGAAGCAGAAACAGTTATTATGAAAATGGCAACATTCATGAGCGAAAACGGATTTCTCCTTGCTATTCTCGGTGGTCTTATTTTCTCCGGTATCCTCGCTTCAACTATGTCAACCTCCGACTCACAGCTTCTTGCAGCTTCTTCAAGTATGTCAGAAGACCTGCTTAAAGGTATGATGAAAATCAAGCTTACAGATAAGCAGTCAATGCTTTCAGCAAGAATTGTTCTCGTAGTTATTTCAGTACTTTCTGTGTTTATTGCATGGAATCCTGACAGCTCTGTATTCCGTATCGTTTCATTTGCATGGGCTGGCTTTGGTGCTACATTTGCACCTGTTATGCTTCTTGCTCTTTTCTGGAAGCGTTCCAACAAGTACGGTGCAATTGCAGGTCTTATCACAGGCGGTGTAATGGTATTCCTCTGGAAGTTTGTTATTGCCAACCTCGGTGGTGTATTTGCAATTTATGAGCTTCTCCCCGCTTTTGTTGTAGCAATTGTTGTAAACGTAATCGTTTCACTTTGCACAGCAAAGCCTGCTGATGATATGATTGCAGAATTTGACGCTGTTAATGCTGAATTAAAGGCTAAATAATCATAATTACATAAAAAAGGACGTTCACAATGAACGTCCTTTTTTATGTAATTATTCTTCTTCAAATTCTTCGTCGTCGCAGTACTCCATTGCTTCTTCCATTCTCTGGAGAAAAAATTCTGAAACCTGCATAAACTCCTCATCATCATCGATAGAGGCAAGAATTTCTTCGCCGTCCTCGAAAATGGATTTCAGAATAACAAGGTCACAATCAGCATTGAGGAAATCCTCATCTTCAATTGCAGGAACCATTGCGAAATACTGCTCGCCATTAAGTTCAGCAGCGTCAATAAGTTCAAAATTCTTCTTGTTACCCTCTGCGTCAACAAGCTCAAAAAGCTCAGGTGTGTATTCGTTCATTTCAGACATAATTTAACTCCTTCTCGGCATATCCGCCATTTGATAAATCTATTATACACTATTTTATCGGAAATTGCAAGCGTTAATTTCTGGCGGTTATGGTTCAATTTCAACAGCCCTACCCTGTGCAAGACTTGCCCTACAGTCGAGATACCGTTGATTACTGCTGCCACGAAATTTTACAGTCCAATCCTTTTTAGCAATTTCAAACCTTCCGTCAATGAGGTAATCCGTAGCTTCAAGAAGCTTTCCCCAGCCGTTTTTATCTCTGTTTTCATAAAGCTCCTCAAAAGTAAAACCTGTATACGTTATTATATCAAGTCCGAGAGCCCTTATTTCCCCTGCTAAATCTGCAAGTACATCAGCCTGCATGAAAGGCTCACCACCGCTGAAAGTAACACCGTCAAGAAGTGGATTTGATTTGATTTTTTTCAGCAGTTCTGCTGTATCAATATCATATCCCCCGTTGAAATCATGGGTTTCCGGATTGTGACATCCCTCACAATGATGAGGGCATCCCTGTGTAAATATCGTAAATCTTATACCCACACCGTCTACAATAGAATCGTTTACTGTGCCTGCAATTCTTAAAATCATATATCTCTCCTACAAAATTCCGCACGGAACATAGTCCCGTGCGGTTTAGTTTTATACAGTATGCTTTACTCTGTCGTGTTCCTCTGCACGCTTACCATTGTTAAAACGGTCAAGAGTTCCTACAAGATAACCTGTAATACGTCTTATTCTGTCAAATGCAACAGCCGCATTATGCTCGCTTCTGCCACAGCAAGGACATACTTCTCCGATAATTCCTGTATATCCACAGCAGGGATCACGGTCAACAGGGTGATTTATTGCACCATAGCCGATACCGGACTCTTTCATACAGCGAACAATCTTCTCAAATGCCGCAAGATTTTCAAGCGGATCACCGTCCAGCTCAATATAGCTGATATGACCAGCGTTTGTAAGCTCGTGATATGGAGCCTCAATTTTCACCTTTTCGTATGCACTGATAGGGAAATGCACGGGTACATGGAAAGAGTTGGTATAATAATCACGGTCTGTTACACCCTCGATTATGCCGAATTTCTTTGCATCCATACGTACAAATCTGCCTGAAAGACCCTCAGCGGGGGTTGCAAGGAGTGAGAAATTAAGACCTGTTCTCTTTGCCTCCTCGTCAAGACGATTTCTCATAGCTGTAATGATTTCAAGTCCAAGCTCTCTTGCCTCCTCGGTTTCGCCGTGATGACTGCCGATAAGTGCCTTCAATGTTTCTGCAAGCCCGATAAAGCCTACAGAAAGTGTACCATGCTTGAGAACCTCGCCTAAAGTATCATCGGGAGAAAGCTTGTCACTGTCAATCCATATACCCTGTCCCATGAGGAAAGGATAATTTCTGACACGCTTCTGCGCCTGAATGTAATAACGGTGCATAAGCTGTTCAATTGCAAGGTCCATCATTTCTTCAAGCTTATCAAAGAAAAGTCCTACATTGTGATTAGCCTTTATAGCAAGACGAGGGAGGTTAATTGATGTAAAGCTGAGATTTCCTCTGCCTGTTACAATTTCCTTTTCCTTGTCGTAATTGTTGCCTATAACTCGTGTACGGCATCCCATATACGCTATCTCTGTATCAGGCTCACCCTCCTTGTAATACTGGAGATTGAAAGGAGCGTCAATAAATGAGAAGTTGGGGAAAAGTCGCTTTGCAGATACTCTGCAAGCAAGCTTGAATAAATCATAGTTGGGGTCGGTGGGATTATAATTTATACCGTCCTTGATTTTGAAAATATGTATCGGGAAAATAGGTGTTTCGCCGTTGCCGAGTCCTGCCTCCTGGGCAAGAAGAACATTCTTTATAACCATTCTTCCCTCTGGGGAAGTGTCTGTGCCATAGTTAATGGAGCTGAAAGGAGTCTGTGCTCCTGCACGGCTGTTCATGGTATTGAGGTTGTGGATAAGAGCCTCCATAGCCTGATATGTTGCTCTGTCAGTTTCCTTTTCTGCATTTCTCTTGGAAAATTCCTGAATTTTCTCTGCGGTACCCTTGTCCGTATACTTTAAGAGAAGTTCAATTTCCTTTTCACGATAGCCGTTATCATCGGCAAGATTTGGCATAAGACCATATTTATCAAACATTTCTGCCTTTATTTCCTTTGAAACGTCAATTCCGTTTTCAAGGCCGCCGATAAGCTCCAATGCTCTGCCCACATTCTGGATATACTTTGCCGCATATGTCTTTTTTACGCCGTCAGCCATTGCATAATCAAAAGTTGGAACGCTCTGTCCGCCGTGCTGGTCATTCTGATTTGACTGAATTGCAATACAAGCAAGGGCTGAATAGCTTGAAATATCGTTAGGTCGTCTTAAAAAGCCGTGTCCTGTTGAAAATCCGTTATTAAAGAGTTTTTTGATGTCAATCTGTGTACAGGTTGTTGTAAGAGTATAGAAATCAAGATCATGGATGTGGATATCACCGTTACGGTGTGCCTTGGAATGCTTCGGGTCAAGAACATACATTCCGTAATATTCCTTGGCGGAAACGGAGCCGTATTTAAGCATTGTACCCATTGCAGTATCGCCGTCGATATTTGCATTCTCACGCTTAATATCGCTATCCTTGGCATCACTGAAAGTCAGCTCATTAAGAACACACATAAGATTTGTTTTCATCTCTCTTGAACGTGTTCTCTCATATCTGTAAAGGATATAAGCCTTTGCGGTTTTAGCATGTCCCTTTTCAATAAGCACCTTTTCAACGAGATCCTGTATTTCCTCAACAGTCGGAATTTTACTGCCGTTTGTTTTTTCATAAAGACTGCATACCTCTGCAGCAACTTCCATAGCGGTTGTCATATCTGTACCACCGCAAGACTGTGCCGCCTTAAAAATAGCATTTGCAATCTTTTCCACATTAAAGGGAACTTTTCGTCTGTCCCTTTTAATAATATGAATTATCATTTTCACCTTACCTCCAACACAATATATTGTATCTCCTCTTTTTTCTTCATATATAAGTATAATGCATTACAGTCTATTTGTCAATTGTGCAATTTAACAACAAATAAGCTGTTGAAATTTCTGTTTTCGTATATTTCGCATTATAAAATAAGCGTAATATGGCATTTTCGCCTATATTACGGCATTTGCAATAATTGTGTTTCCGATTAAAGCGGACCACAATATATAGTAGTCCGCTTTATGTACAGCAATAAATTATTATAAGTCAGCAATATAGTTATGCTTACTGAACAACGTGATTAAGGATATACTCACTGACTTTCTGGAAACCCACCTGTGAAAGCGTAAGGGTTTCATATGACCAGTAATTTTCATCAAGCTTACCCGACTCCGATTTAAGGGCAGTATTTGTATCAATACAATATACACCCTGTCCATCGCACATATTCACCAACTTGCTGTTATAGTCGTTTATCTTCTCGTTCGAGAGAGAATCCGTGTCATAAATAACAGGCGGATACTCCATAACATATATCTTCATCTCGGGAACAGCAGCTTTCAGACTGCCGATAAGGCTTGAATATTCCGCAATTACCGTTTCTACAGGTGTTGTTTCTATTTCCGCACCGAACATCAGATAAAGAGCCGCAGGTTTTTTCTGCTTTATAATTTCATAAGGTGACAGCGTTCCGAAGCTGCTTTCCTGCTTTGTAGTCATTACAGTTGAAATTGTAAAATCTTTTCCACCGAATACTGTTTCGCCGCTAAAACCAATCCCGCCCATATCAGCAAGAGTATTATCAGTTATAAGGCTGCATGAGGAGAAGTATTCGCTGCTCATCGTTTCCGACTGCGGAACGGGATTTGACACTGAAATTTTCGCAGCTGTAGTAGTCTCCGATTCCTCGGAACCATTATCAGAAACATCTGAACTTTCTTCATCATCTGAAACAAGCGTCAATGAGCCGAACTCCTCTTCAAGAAAATTATCATTTACATTTACATTGAACATATAAATAAGAAAACATAAAGCCACAGACAGGAAGAAAACGGTAAAAATAACGCTGAATTTGAATTTAAGCTTTGGGCCGCCTTTTTTTCTTACCTTCCTACGCTGAACACTTCTGCCTTTTTCCATAATCGCTCTCCTTTTCTGTTCAATCCTTTACTATTATACCCCTTTTGAAAAAATATTTCAAGTGTTTTTTAATAAATTATATATATTAAACATAATACAGTTTCTGAACGAACTATTATCTCTTATATATTAACCTCTTTATTGTAATTCATAAGAAAACGCTTTTTATACTTCATTCTTGAATACTTTGAAATACTATTCATATAAATCACATCATAAGCACCGCCGACAGCCCCTACAATGGGTACTCCCTGCAAAAATTTCATATAAAGCAGCTCCGTAGAAAGCACACTGCTTGCATTCAATATCTGCTCCGAACGGTTATAACCCACAGGAAGTACGGGATTTATCATAAATTCATCAATTTTACGGTTTATTTCTTCAAGCTGACTTCCGTATGAAACAGAACCCTCAATTAGGAGTAAAATAAAATATTTTTCCTCCTCCGATTCATAACTAAAGCCGTATCTTATCGCTATTTCGTAAATACAGCGTAAAATCATAGCCGTGAAAACAGGTATATCCGGCAAGCCCATACCGAGAAGTCCCATGCCTATTCCCGAAACTCCCGATACAGCAAGGTTTACTCCGCCTGCAATATCGGCTTTATTTGACAGTTTTTTCAGTGATTTACTTGTTCCACGTATTCTTGCGGAATACAAATCAACCTGAAAATCCTTTTCAAGTTCATCTTTCTTGTAAGTTAATTCAATTACAGATGTACCCTTATCAAAGATAACAGAAAAAGCCTTTGAAAAAGCTACATTAATGTTATCGCTTAACTTTGCAGGAACTTTATCCGCAAGAAAACGATTTATAGCCGATTCTTTACGATTCTTTCTCCCTGCAAGAAATCTGTTTTCCTTTGCTATGAGCTGCTTTAGCTCTTTTTCCTGATGTGTACCTTTCATAATTATATCCCCATTCATAAAATATTCTGCCCTGCTATAGAGCCTTTATTATTATAACAGAATTCTATAAAAAAAGCAACACTATAACATCAGAATTTCTGTACGACTTCCGCCCGTATGACTTTTTCTGACGATTATCTGCTTATCTATGCGGTTTCTCAATTCGGCTACATGTGAAATAATACCAATAAGCCGATTTCCCTCCGCAAGTCCTTGTATAGCATTAAGGGCAAGATTCAGCGTTTCTTCATCAAGAGAGCCGAATCCCTCATCAACAAACATTGTATCAAGGCTTATTCCCCCTGCACTGCTCTGAATTTCTTCCGATAAGCCAAGAGCAAGTGAAAGTGAGGCAAGGAATGCTTCCCCTCCCGAAAGAGTTCTGACACTTCTCTCCGAGCCGTTGTAATGGTCTATGACATCAAGGTCAAGTCCGCCTTTGCTTCTGTTGTCAATGGCGGCACATCGCCTTTTAAGGTCATACCTGCCGTCTGTCATAACTGAAAATCTGCTGTTGGCACGGGCAATAACTCTGTCAAAGCAACTCATCTGAACATATGTTTCAAGCATTATTTTATCCTTGCCCGATATATTTCCGTTGGCTGTATCGCTTAAATCTTTCAGCATAACAAGCTTTTTTTCGCAGGCAGCCATTGCGGCAGATTCCTTTTTAATGCCCGAAAGTGCATATTCAGCTGAATTTATCCTTCCCTCAACGGTTTTGTTTTTTTCTTCAATTTGACACAGTTTTTCAGCACATTCCGATTTTTTATTCTGTGCATTTTCAGCCTTTTCAATAATACCCTCGGGAATATGCTCTGTAAGATATTTTATCCTGCTGTCAATCTCCATATGCTTTTCACGGCATTTCGTGAGATTATTTTCAGCCGATTCAATTGATTTTTTCAGCTTATTATTCGCAGTATTCAGCGTTTTAATATACTTCTCCGCTTCCGCAGCTGATGAAAAACGAAGGGAAGATTTTGCTGAATTCACATTTTTTTCAGTCTCCGCAAGCCGTGTTGTAAGCACTGATAACTGCTTTTCAGCCTCTCTGAAATGCTGTTCCGCCGTTTTATATTCAGTTTCAGTTTCGGGTATAAGCTTGTCAAGTTCATTTTTACGGCTTATATTCTTCTCCAGATGTGAAAGTTCCTCACGAAGTGTTATAATTTTTGTTTCAAGACGGTTGATTTCCGTCTGCGTTCTGTTCATCAGCTGCATTTTATCCGAAATATCAACATTATCTGCAAAAAAAACATTTGCAGAATTTTGGATATTTTCCTTTAAACCGCTGACTTTTGTATTGAGCTCCGCCGCCTTGTTGCTGAGTTTTTCCGTTTCGGCTCGCATTTTTTTCAGTTCAGACTCTGTATTTTTTATATCCTGTTCACTCGGCGGATTATCAGCTAACACAGCAGGCACAGGATGTTCCGTTGAACCACATACAGGACAAGGCTCCCCTGCTTTAAGTGCAGCGGCAATTATACCTGCCTGACAGTCAAGAAAACGGCGGTTCAGTTCATCAAACCGACGGCTCATTATTTCAAGCGTATCAGCGGAAGAAATATACTCACTGCGTATATTTTCAAGCTTTTTTTCCGTTTTAATAAAAAGCTGAATATCGGCACAAAGCTTTTTTCCGTTTTCTGTACGTGTTTCGTTTTCTTTTATGCTGTATTCCGTTTTCTGCTTGTCCGCCGCCGTATTTTCAAGAGATTTACATTCATCTTTATATTTCAGCAGTCGCTCCTCGGCTGTTTTCAGAGTGTTTTCAAAATTTTCTTTTTTATCCGAATATTTCTCGCATTCATCAGCTGTACTTTTTAATTCCGCCTGCATTTTATCAAATCTTGAATAGTTATCCATTTCAGCTTCAATTACAGCAGATTCACGGGTATTCTTTTCAATTTCAGGCTCTTTTTCAATGGCATTGCTGTATATTTCTGTAAGCCGTTCCTTTTCTTCATCGGTTTCGTCAAATTCAATTCTGCACTTTTTAAGTTCTTCGTTAAGCTTCAACGCAGTTTCATATTGCCCCAGTTCGTTGTTGAGCTTTTCAATATCCCCGTTGAGAATTCCCCTCTGCTTATTGTATTCAGCGGCTGTTTTTTTATCTTCCGCAATGATTTTCGAAATAAGCTCAAGTAAATCTGCATTTGTAAACATACCCGTCACTGCTTTTTCAAGTTCTTCTAAATATGGCGAATTTTCGCCGCACCTTACACCGCCGATATACTGAAATATTCCGCCTTCATGAGATCTATACTGACTCTCGCTACTGCGTAATTCAGCTTTCAGACGTTCCTGCAAACGCATGAAATATTCCGTTTTGAATATACGTCTGAATATTTCAAGGCGTTCTGCCGACTCCGCAAGAAGCAGTTTCATGAACTCGCCTTGTGCAAGCATTGCAATCTGCGTAAATTGCTCCCTGTCAAGTCCAAGAAGATTTTTTACGTAATTCGTAACCTCTGTTGCTTTTGTAACAATATATCCATCGGGGCAGATAAGCTCTGCATCGGCTGTAACGCTTACCATTCCTTCTCCTCTTTTGGATTTTCTTTCATAAGTTGGATTTCTGCGGATTTTATATACCCTGCCGTTATATTCAAACTCCAGAATTACCTCTGTAGCAGTATCGGGAGAGGCATATTTTGAACGGAACATATTTGAATTGCGTGCACTTCCGCTTGCCCTCCCGTAAAGTGCAAAGGTTACAGCGTCAAATATTGTTGTTTTTCCTGCTCCTGTATCGCCTGTTATAAGATACACACCTCTGTCGCCGAGAAGTGTCATGTCTATTTCCTCTGTTTCCGCATATGGGCCAAATGCGGACATTGTAAGCTTCAGCGGCTTCATAGGATTTCCTCCTCCCATACGGATTTTATAAGGGATTCCATAAACTCTCTCTGTTCCTCTGTCATTTTACGATTGCATCTCATTTCAAAAAACTCCGAAAAAATATCAATAGGCGGCATTTTTTCATTTGTTACATCCGAAAATATTATATCATCCGACCTTGTACGGCTATTGTCGTAAAAAAGCTGCAGTAAGTTCGGGTATATCTTTTTAAGCTTTCTTGCACCGTCAGGGATATCTGCTTCATCAGTCAGCGTTATAAAAACGTAATCCTCTGTATTTATATTGCTGTAGAAGCTTTTGTCTGTAAGCTGTTCATAGCTGCCCTTATAAGATTTTACATCCCATAAAGGCTTGACTGGTATTTCTTTTATATTAATATCGCCGTTTTCGTTGATGTCTGCTATTGTAAATGTTTTCTCCTGATTTACCTCATCAATATGATATTTCAGCTGACTTCCGCAGTAACGAATTTTTTTAATGCCCACATACTGCGGACGGTGAATATGCCCTAATGCCACATAATCAAAGGCTTCAAAAATTCCACCGTCAACATTTTCTGTACCGCCAACGAAAAATTCCTCGGATTTGCTCAACTGCGAGCCTGTGACAAACTGATGTGTAACAAGAATATTTCTCTTTGTGCTGTCAATTTCAATATCCCCGATTACAGCCTCTAAAGCTTCGGTAAAGCTTTCGATTTTTCTGTCGGGGTAAAACATCCTCACATTTGCAGGCTTTACAAAAGGCAGGAGATAAAAATTAACTTCGCCGTGCTCATCGCTGAGGATTACAGGCTCAATTCTGCCGTTATAAACGGGTGCGATATATACTCCCCCAGCCGACATAACTCGTCCGCCGAAAGAAACACGCTCCGCAGAGTCGTGATTTCCGCTTATTATCAGCACAGGAATTTTTTTCTGCGTCAGCTTGTACAAAAAGTCGTCAAACACCTGTACAGCTTCCGCTGGCGGAATGGTTTTATCATAGATATCACCTGCAATAACAACGCAGTCAATTGCTTCATCATCGCATATATCGCAGCTTTGTGACAGCACATACTTCTGATTTTCAAGCATGGAATATTCTTTAAGTCTTTTTCCGATATGCAGATCGGAAAGATGAAAAATTTTCATATAAATCAGCTCCTATTAAGGGAAAACCGCACGAGTTTACACCGTGCGGTATGATTTTATCAGGATATTCTTTTACCCTTTGTCTTTTTGCGTTTTTCTATGGGCTTTTCCTTTCCGCCCATATCCTCGAATAAAGTTTCTTCGTCTATGTCGTCTGTTCCGTCGGTAAGTTCAGGATTAATCTCGCCCTTACTCTCATAAAAGGGATTGATTACGTATTTCTGAATTACAGGATAGCAATTGAAACACACAACAAACCATGAAACAGCCATAGGGAAAAACGGTATAAGCATAAGTGCAAAAAGCGGTACTACAAGGAAGATTACAACCATAAATATTGTAAAGAATATAAAAAAGAATGTGGCAATAAAATTCTGCTTTAATGCTGCAAAGGCAAGTGCAAAGGAATTTTTGAACAGATTCTTCATTGAAAGGTCAGTCGCCGTCATCATGAGGAATATATAATAATTCATAAGAAGTATTACCAATGCAACGCTCATTGTTATAATCAAAGGAATATAAAACAACTTGTTTTCATAGTGATTCGCCCAGTCGGGGTAAATATTGTATGCAGAAAATGCTGACATTGCCGCAACCACGTCAATTATTCCGACAACAACTGATTTTTTAAAGTTTTCACGAAATCCCTTGAAAAAATCACGTATTACAAATGTATGCTTCTGAATTACAAAGGAACGTATAACTTTTGTCATTCCCGACATTGCAGGACCTATAAACACTGTGAACAAAAGTAACAGCACACATACAATTGCAAACATTACCTTTACATTTTTCACAAGAACAACGACAAACAAAGATATATACAAGGGCAGACAGAATATGAAAAACAGCATATTAAGCCCTGTAAGCTTCCAGAATTTACTGAAAAATATATCCCAGAATAATGCTATTCCTGTTTTCTTCGGTGCATATTTTGATATTCCCGGACCTGAATTTTCGTAACTATTAAAAAAACCCACTTTTTTACTTCCTCCATTTGTTTTCATCATATACCGATGAAGTGGTTTGCAATTCCGTATATAACTGACACTATAATCGCCCCTGCGGTAAGAAAAACAAACCGCAGACAATATTTTTTCAGAGAAGGTGCTTCATCCGACGATATTGTACTTTTCAACAAGGCGGTGGAATTGCGTATAACCTCCCTTGCCGATAAGGCACCTATAGCTGATAATGCCGCTGTTTTCGGCAGATACAGCAACAGCACCCACATAATTGCATCTGTACCTCTTTCAGAATACATAAAAGCCGCTGTACAGCCGATTTCTGCACCAAGACAGGCTAAAAGTGCAATACCGCCGCCTTGTCCCAGCAGAAATAAGCCGAGAAAAAATGAAACTGCAAGATATATCAGACATGTAGCAGAAGTCCCGAAAATTATCTGAAACAGCGTACCGCCGTAAACCTCGGGACATATGTACTTATGCAGCATTTCACTGTTTGAGAAAAAATCAGCCGCAAAAGAACCTACGGCAATGCCTGCAAGCTCTATAAACAGCAGAGGAATAATCCACCCGCCGTTTTTATCACCCGATATATATATTCTGCTTTTCATTCAGCCTCATTCCTTTCATATCCCTATACCAAAGGATATGCGGAAAGGACAGGTTTTATTACTTTGATAATTCGTATGCTCTCTTTGTACAGCTTTCACAGCAGTTCTTTACTGTATCTGTAAGCTTGCCCTCGTAAAGTCTGTCAAGACCTGCAAGAGTTGTGCCGCCCGGTGAAGATACCATTTTAATAAGCTCGTCAATGGTATATCCCGAATCTGTAAGCATTTTAGCGGAGCCGATAAGGCTCTGACTGAAAAGCTCCAGTGCTGCTTCGGGGGATATTCCAACAGTATCTGCATACTCAACAAAGCCCTTTGCAAATAGATATATAAATGCAGGGCTGCTGCCGTTAACAGCAATAATCTCTTTCATCTTATCCTTTGGAACAACCGCAGCTTTTCCGCAGACACGGAATACATTGAGGATAACCTCAAATTCCTCATCTGTTACGTTTTCATTTCTTGAAAGTGCAGACGCACCTTCCCCTAAAAGCAAAGGAGTATTCGGCATAACAAGTATAACCTTTGCGTCGGGAATTGTCTTTGAAGCTATAAATTCATCGGAAATTCCTGCGGCAATTGATACAAGCACCTTGTCCGAAGTTACAGCAGGGGCGATTGATTCAAGTACCCCCTCGATAACCTGTGGCTTCACTGCAAGAAAAACATATCCGCACTTTTCAGTTACTTCAACCGCATCAGAGCAGGCTGTAACACCGTATTCTGCCAATTCTGCAAGCTTTTCTGGATTTGGATCAGCCGCATAAAGCTCAATGCTCTTTCCTGCTTCACTTGCAGAAATTCCTTTCATAATTGCGGCACCCATATTTCCAGCACCGATAAATCCAATTTTAATCTTTTCCATTTATATCACCTATTTAATAGAATGTTGCTACTTCCTGTACAGGAGCTTCTGCGGCTTCGAGGGAAGTAACGTAGAGAACAGGTCCCTCCCCCTTGTATACCTTATGCTTCTGTACTTTTATGTCAGCTGTAATAATCTGCCATTTTTTTGGGTCAAAATCAACCGACTTATCCCATACGGCCGCCGCCCAGCAATACTGGATATCATCCACACAGCAGGTCATAACGTGTCTGCCGAACGCAAATGAACCCTCGGGGAATTTCTTGTTTATAGCTGCAAGTCCCTTGAATGTAATACGCTTTCCGTCGTATTTTTCAGGCTCATCCATAATATCTCTGTACCAGATTGCATAATCACGGTCGTCAATTACAATGTGAGCCGCTTCAATATCAAAGGGCAGAGGATCTTCGATATCGTCATAAGCAACCTGTCCGTCGGTGTATTCATAGCAGATTTCGCTTCTGCGGCTTACACCTCTTACGATTTTGTGAAACTCCTGCACATCGTATGACTTGTCAAAACGATTGAATACAGTCAGTTCGGCAAAATTAAGCTTATCTACAACAAGACTTCTCATATTTGCATTGTAGTTGAGGAATGTTGAGCCGTCGGCAAAGAACATAACCTGATACACGCCCCAGTTATCGGGCATATTTGCAAGAAGTTCATTTACCTGCCACATACCGTTATACTCAATAACAATTTTTTCAGCCCTTGATTCATAGGCAATACGGGCAAGATTAGGGATATTCATTTCCTCTTTATCTTCAATTGTCTTGATTGTCACATTTTTACCCTTGTTGGGAAAACGGGACATATCAAGCTCCTCAATACCCTCCTCAAAGGATAGAATGAGCGTCTTTTCGCCCGAATTAAAGCGTTTATCCTCCATTGTTTCCTGTATGAAGCGGGTTTTTCCCGCTTCAAGAAAACCGAGGAATAAAAATACTGGGATTGGCTCCTGTCTGAAATTAGGCATAATTTATCTCCTTATCAAAGGCAGAAAAGCTTTGCAACGGCTTCTTCATTGAGCTTTGAGCCGATTACACAAAGTCTGCCTGTAGTTTCTGCACTTCCGTAGCGGACATCGGGAGTTCCCGGGATATAGTCAAAGTGAATCCACTTTCCGTCCTCTGCCGCAACAATACCCTTTGCACGGAGAACAATTCCGAATTTCTCCTCGTCCGCAAGAGCCTCTAAAGCCGCTGTTATAGCCTCAACAGTGTAAGGTCTGGGAGTTTCTGCTCCCCAGCTTGTAAATACTTCATCAGCGTGGTGGTGATGTTCATGTTCATGGTCGTGACCACAGCAGCAGTGACCGTCCTCGTGGTCGTGGTGGTGATGTTCATGTTCATGGTCGTGACCACAGCAGCAGTGACCGTCCTCGTGGTCGTGGTGGTGATGTTCGTGTTCATGGTCGTGACCGCAGCAGCAATGACCGTCCTCGTGGTCGTGGTGGTGATGCTCGTGTTCATGGTCGTGACCGCAGCAGCAATGACCGTCCTCGTGGTCGTGGTGGTGATGCTCGTGTTCATGGTCGTGTCCGCAGCAGCAGTGACCGTCCTCGTGGTCGTGGTGGTGATGCTGATGTTCAATCATCTCTTTCAACTCGTTTTCAAGAGTGTTTTTCTGCACCATAGCGTCAACAATCTGCTTGCCATCAAGTTCGTCCCAGTCTGTTGTAACAATAGGGGCTGTCTCGTTGAATTTGCGGACAATTTCAATTGCTTCGGCTATCTTTTCCTGTGTAAGTCCTGCTGTATGGCTGAGTATTACACAGCTTGCGTGTTCAATCTGATTGTTGAAGAACTCGCCGAAATTCTTCTGGTACATTCTGCATTTTTTTGCGTCAACGACTGTTGTAAAGCCGTCAAGCTCTACATCATGGCTGTCAATTTTACGTACAGCGGCGATAACGTCGCTTAATTTGCCAACACCTGAGGGCTCGATAATAATACGGTCGGGCTTGTATTCATCAAGTACCTGTACAAGTGCCTTGCCGAAATCGCCTACAAGACTACAGCAGATACAGCCCGAGTTCATTTCGGTAATCTCAATTCCAGCGTCTTTGAGAAATCCGCCGTCAATGCCAATCTGTCCGAATTCGTTTTCAATAAGAACAAGCTTTTCGCCGTTGTACCCCTCTTTTATAAGCTTTTTTATAAGCGTCGTTTTTCCTGCTCCGAGGAAACCCGAGAATATTGTAATTTTTGTCATATAAGACCACTTCTTTCTGAATTAATATCAAATTATATTATAACACTTTTTAATATTTAATGCAATAGTTGATTTGAAAATTTCTTGAAACTTTCATGTTTAGAGGTTACTTTTATATTTTTACCAAGCAAAAACAAAGAGGACAGAAACAACTCCGCCCTCTGATTTTTTTATTTACGTGAAAACTCTTGATTTTCTGCTTTGATTTTCTGTTTATGTGCATACATTTCCTTGTCGCACTGTGCGATTATTTCTGTCATTGTCGGAGATTTTTCCTCGTCATATCGTGCAAAACCACAGGCTACCATAAAGGGATATCCCTTGTCAATTCTGCTTTCCTTTTCCATTGCTTCAAGTATTTTTTCAGATATGGGATTTTCAGATATACATACGAACTCATCGCCGCCAATACGATATACCTTACCCGATTTTCCGACTATGCCTTTTAGTATTTCCGTACAGCGTATAAGTGCCGCATCGCCTGTTTTGTGTCCGTGATTGTCGTTGAGATACTTAAGGAAATTCACATCACAGAGAGCATAATACAGCTTTTTGAACTGCACCGCTTCATCTGACAGCTCTTTGATTCTCTGCTCATACGCATTTCTGTTGTATGAGCCTGTCATAGCATCCTTTGAAACAAGCTCAAGAGCTTCATTTTTCTTTTTTACTCGCTTGTATAATATTCTACCCGCCAGTGTAAGAAGCAATGCCGCAGCAATACCACAGACAGTAATTATAATATTTTTTATAGCCTGCTCTTTTTTTATGACATCAGCTTTTGCAATTGAAACATTATCAACATAGTAAGACATTGTGTCATCCTTTGTAAGCTGCTTACCTTCTTCTACATTGTCTGTCTGTATGTAAAGGCAGATATTCTGGGCATTTTCGGGAACAGTGTAATATCCTTCAATTTTAGTCCATTTATCTTTTTTTACTGTTTTAGCTTCAATTAGGTTATAGACTCCCGTACCATTGAGGCTGTACTGCAATTCCATTCTGAAACCATGTGAATCAGCATAGTCTGCACCATTGTACATTACATAAGCAGAATAATGATAGCTTTCGCCTTTTAGTATTTTGCTTGAAATATTTACCATGGGTGCATTCCAGGTTTTTGTTCTGTTTGTAGCATAAATAGAATGTGTACCTGTCTTGCTATATTCATCGGTATGAGCTACTGTCATATCACCTCTTGCACTCCAGCCTTCAAAGTCAGTTTCAAAATCCATTGTAAATTTGTCCATGTATTCCTTTGAACCACTATCAGAAAAGGCTGAATTTTCACCCAGTATGTAAAAGTCATCAATCAAAAACTCAACTGTTTCGTCTTCACACTCCGCATAAATAAGGGATGTGCGTGCTTCTTCGGGAATTACAACAGTACCGGTAAGATTTACCCATTGTTTCGGTTCAATTTTTGATGCAACTATCCGCATATAATTGTCTATTCCGTAGCTGTCCTGACTTTTGAACGTAAAAGCCACATTCTGTATACTCTCACCCTCAAGATAAAACCAACCGCTTAAAGAATATTTTTGACCAGCCTGGAGGGTATCGGTACAGTCAAATGAGGGACCAGCAAAGTTTGCCATACGATTTACAGCCCTGAGACTTGTTGAACTCAAATGACCATTTGTGTTGTCAACTGATAATCCACAGTTTCCGAATGGCTGCCATTTTCCGGCATCTCCATCCTCAAAATCATAGCCTACGATTACTGTTTCTTCTTTTACCGTTTCATCTTCCGCAGACACGCAGACAGGCACTGTGAAACCCTGGATTACCAGAAAAGTCATAACTAAAATTAAAAATCGTTTCACATTCATTTTTATCACCTGATTACCTTATTGTTCATCAATTAAAACATAAGAGAACCTCTAAAAACCTCTATCACGGCTCGATTCCGCTCTTGTTCCGGTTTTTAGATAACCCCATAAAATATATAGAAACATTTTGCGTATGATATATTATAACACATTTCTTCTCAAAAGTCTATAGTTTATAACAAAAAAATCGAACTATTTTGTAAATTTATAGTACATATGTATAATATTTTATTTTATTACTTAAATATACCATTTTTTCACTTACACAGCTTCTTTTATTTGTTTTTATCGTAAAAAAACGCAACTCATATTTGGTAATATTCCACTAATTTTGAACATTTTGTAACCTTTTTTAGAACATCTTGAAATATGGTTTATTCTGTGCTATAATTAATATGTATAAAAGCAAGTATATACTTTTTTGACAACGCCACAAAAGGCACTGTCATAACCGATAACTTTCAAGGGGTGATATAATGCCGGAATATAACATTAACGATTTTATAGATATTCGATTATTACAAGGTTTTCAGGATTCCTTTTCACTATTTACAGGTATTGCGGCGGTTATCACCGACACAGAAGGCGTGTGTATAACTCGTACAAGCGGATATAACTGTATCTGTAAGGACGATTCGGCAATATCAGCCGATGATATCTCAAAATGCATGAAATTATACATTGACGGGGCTAAAACGAGCCTGGTAAACAACAAGGCATTCATTGGAAAGTGCCACGAGAACCTTTATTATATAATCAACCCGATTACGCTGAACGATCAGATTATTGGTTCAATGGTATGCGGACAGATTATATGTGTTGATGAAGAAGGCGACTCCCGTTTTGAAAACGCTTCGGACATCAAACGAATGACATACTCTGAAATCGAGCATATTGCTGACTATGTCTATTCTTTAGCAAAGCTTATTTCGGCTTCTGTATATAAGAATTACATCCTTATAAAAAGCAATCATCTCCGTACTGTATCTTCATACTCAAAAGCCAGAAGTCTGCCCGATGATATCGGAAAGGAAAGAATATACAACATCCACGAATTGACAAGCACTATTACTGCTGGTATCGAAATGATATGCAAGAAATTCGGAATAATACCGAAAATCAGTGTATTAAGCAAGGTACCGAAAGAGCTTTACGGAAATCCTAACGCTATTCAGCACGTTATTGAGGGGTTGGTATCATTTCTTGTTCCCTACTGTACAACTGATTTAATAGAAATCAGTTTTTCATGTGATAAAGTTAACTACTCCCATACGCTTGTTATGAATATCACCGTTGAAAGCGAAAATATTACCAAGGATTATCTCAACGATATCAAAAACAGTTTTGATATAAATAGTGATGAAGACCCCGAAGGAGCTTCATTAATTACGTATATAACCACCAGTATACTGAACGGCGATATAAATATCAACTTATCTGAAAATAAAAAAATAGCAGCACGGTTATGTATACCGCAGCTTGACCTGAAGGTGAAATAATATGAACAACTCAGACTACCAACACCAATTCAACAGCCTGTTTTCGCAGTTTATCTTTGATATGGAGGTTCTGCCGCCGGATATTGAACACCCTGATACAATTGCGGCTGTCTCTGATTTATGCAAATTCCTTCGCATTGCCCGTCTTTATGCCTCTCTTGAAGTTAACCCTGATCTGTGCAACGGCAGACGAGAGTTAAACGAGATAGTATACTTTTCTGACGGCGACTTTGATATAAATCTATCATACTCCATAAAAAAGAATAACCCTGGCGGCACTGCGAATTATTTAGTTTCACAGAAACCTGGCGACATACCATGGAGTGAGGGAGAATTAAACAATATAAATCTTTTCCTCACAACTTTCTTTGTCTTCAACGGCAGAGCAAGAAGTATGGATCTCTGCGGATATCTTATGTACCACGACAGTGAGCTGGAAGTATATAATATACAATTCCTCATCAAGACTATCGGCATGCTCCTCGCACAGCAAAAGGCTACAGAATATGTATGCTGCCGCTTCAACCTCAGAAAGTTTACCCTTGTCAACAGAATTCTGGGCAGAAAAAACGGAACTGTTGTTATGAAAAATTTCGTACATATTCTTTCTGATATGCTTGGCGAAAACAGCTACATCTGCCGTCTTGGCGGAGACAATTTCCTTATGGTTTTTCCGAAAGAAAAACTTGACGAGGCTGTAGACTATCTCGACGGCACACAGACCCCCACAAATGATCCGGAAACACCATTTATCAAGGTTTCAGCACGTGCAGGATATTTTGCCATAACGGATGAATGCCATACCCCAACAGATATTATCGACAGATCAATCATCGCTCTGAACACACTCAAGGATGCTCCAGGTATGCTTCACGTTATCTACGATGAAGAAGTAAAGAAAATGGAATACAACCTCCGAACAATAGAGGATAATTTTCTTAACGCCATAGAAAATGAAGAATTTCTTGTTTACTATCAGCCAAAAGTAGAGCTCAAAAATTACTCTCTCTGTGGTGCAGAGGCATTATGCCGCTGGAAACATAACGGTAAACTTATTTCTCCCGGAGCGTTTATTCCATTCCTTGAACAGAACAGCAGTATATGTACTCTCGATATGTATATGCTGGAGCACGTCTGCCGTGATATACGCAGATGGATTGATAAAGGTATGGATGTTGTAAGAATTTCTGTAAATTTTTCAAGAGTAAATCTTGCAAATCAGAATCTTGCAGAACAGATTATCGGCATTATTGAAAAGTATAATGTGCCGTTTAAATATATCGAGATAGAGATTACTGAAACCACATCTGAACTTGACCTGCACGAACTTACAAAGGTTGTAAGACGACTGCACGAAACAGGAATATGTACATCAATTGACGATTTCGGCTCGGGTTATTCTTCCATAAATCTCATCCGTGACCTGCCATGGGATACAATGAAAATTGACAAGAGTTTTCTTCCAGACGACGCTGAATACAATAAGAAAAAGGAAGTTGTACTGAAACACACAATTGCAATTGCACAGGAACTGGGACTTGAATGTATGGTTGAGGGTGTAGAAACTACCGAGCATGTTGCATTCTTAAAAGATAATAATTGTTACCATGCACAGGGCTTTTGTTTTGACAAACCCCTTCCTGTCGATGTATTTGAGGACAGACTCCGCACAAGAATACTTAAAGCCAGAGCATAAAAATAAGCGTACCGAATCAAAGTCGGTACGCTCTTTTTATGCAAGCAATTTTTGAACAGCCTCGGGAATTTCAGTTACATCATTAACAATTATATCCGCCGCAGATAATTCCTCGGGGTTTCCGTAGCCGTAACCGCAGCCGATGGATTTCAAGCCGTTTTTTTCAGCAGTTTCAATATCGTGAAATCTGTCACCGATGATAATAAATTCACCATTGTGCTGTAAGCTGAACAGACGGAAAATCTGATATTTCGGGATAAAATCATATTCCTCACAGCAGTAGAAATAATCAAAATAGCGTTGAAGCCCGAAAACTATTGAATGACGTTCCATGTACTTCACACGGCAGTTACTTAAAAATATCAGCGTATGCCCCTGTGCTTTCAATTCTGCAAGAACTTCTTCAGCATGAGGATATAACGCTCCCTCGCCGTTTTCAATGCGTTTACCCATATCCTCGCCCAGAAATATACGTGCCTTTTCCTTTATATCAGCAGGAACATCAGGGAGAAATTTATTCCACATATCCGTTGAATTAAAGCCAAGCCAATAGCTTATTTCCTCGTCAGTGTACTCTTTTTCGGGCATATAACCCATATCTGCAAGCATTTTACAAGCCGCACGGAATGCAGGAGCATACGTCAGCATTGACTGATGAAGTGTGCCGTCGTAATCAAATATGAGATTTGCCATTAGTCCTCAATCTCTCTGATAAGGTTAATCATTTCGATTGCACCCTCTGCACACTCGCTGCCCTTGTTACCAGCCTTTGAGCCTGCACGCTCAATAGCCTGCTCGATATTTTCGGTTGTGATAACGCCGAACATTACAGGAATATCGCTGTTAAGAGATACGTGTGCTATGCCCTTTGCTGCCTCGTTGCATACGAGGTCATAGTGTGAGGTACTTCCCCTGATAATTGCACCAAGACAAATAATTGCGTCATATTTGCCGCTGTCAGCCATTTTCTTTGCGATAAGAGGAATTTCAAATGCTCCGGGAACCCACGCAATATCAATGGAATCCTCGGATACATCGTGTCTTTTGAGAGTATCAACAGCACCGCCTAAAAGCTTGCTTGTGATGAACTCGTTGAATCGTGCAACAACGATTCCTATTCTTATATCTCTTGGAATAAGATTGCCTTCATATGTTTTCATTTTTTAAAATCTCCTTTTATTAATTAATAATCAAGTATATGCCCCATTCTGTCACGCTTTGTCTTGAGATAGAACAGGTCGTATGCCGTAGCGTCCATTTGAATAGCCACACGCTCCTTAATTTCAAGCCCGAATCCGCTTAAACCGTAAATCTTTTCGGGATTATTCGTCAGCAGTCGGAGGGTTTTACAGCCAAGCTCACGGAGAATTTGTGCACCGATATAATACTCACGCATATCCCCTGGGAAACCAAGTGCTAGATTAGCGTCAAGGGTATCCATTCCGCCGTCCTGTAACTCATAGGCACGAAGCTTATTTACAAGTCCGATTCCTCTGCCCTCCTGACGCATATAAAGCAGTATTCCCCTGCCCTCTTTTTCAATCTGCGTCATAGCGGCGGCAAACTGCTGTCCGCAGTCGCATTTGAGTGAACCGAATGCATCGCCTGTAAGACATTCGGAATGTACGCGGCAGAGGATATCCTCACCGTCGCCTATATCGCCTTTTACAAGTGCTACATGGTGCTCGCCATTAAGCTTATTTACAAAGCACACAGCACGGAATTCGCCGTATTTCGTGGGAAGCTTCGTATCTGCGGCAAGCTCCACAAGGGTTTCATTCACCTTGCGGTATTCTTTAAGAGACTTAATGGTAATGAACTTCATTCCCCATTCTACAGCCTTTTCCTGCAATTCCTCTGCACGCATCATTGTACCGTCATCACGCATAATCTCACAGCAAAGACCACATTCTTTAAGCCCTGCAAGTCGCATAAGATCAACTGTAGCCTCTGTATGCCCCTCACGTTCAAGAACACCGTTCTTCTTCGCCATAAGAGGAAACATATGTCCTGGGCGACGGAAATCCTCGGGTTTTGCGTCTTCATCAACAGCCGCACGTGCAGTAAATCCACGCTCCTCTGCGGAAATTCCCGTTGTGGTGTTAACGTGGTCGATTGATACGGTAAAGGCTGTGCTGTGATTATCTGTATTATAATCAACCATTTGCCCTAAATGGAGCTTATGACACAGCTCAATGCTCATAGGCATACAGATAAGTCCCTTTGCCTGTGCTGCCATGAAATTAACATTCTCCGTTGTGGCAAATTCAGCGGCACATATCATATCGCCCTCGTTTTCCCTGTCCTCATCGTCTGTGACAAGGATAATTTCGCCGTTTCTTAAAGCTTCAAGAGCTTCCTCTACGGTATTATACTGAAACATTCAGATTTCTCCTTACTTATTGTTGTTTTCTCCTTATTTGGTAACCTTTACAGTTCCCACATCTGCTTTAAGTGTAACCGTGCATTTATCATCGATTACTACTTCCTTTTTCTTACCCACGTAATCTTTTGACTCTGTCTTTTCAGTGAAATCAAGTCCCTGTGTGTCAATATCAGCATCACCCACATTCGCGGAGATTTCAACCTCACATTCAAATACACTTTCAAGAGAAACGTCAATATTTCCCACATCTGCAGTAATTTCAGAATCGCCATTTATTGTCAGATTATCACAGTCAATATTACCCACATCGGCTTTAACTATGAAATCTCCAACAAGGCTGTCAAGCTTTATATTGCCCACATCTGCTGATATATCAAAGGAGCCTTTGAGCTTATCAAGGTTAATATCGCCTACATCAGATTCTATGTTAAAGTCGGAAAATTCACTTGGCAGGGTAACTTCAAGGTCGGTAGTCAGATTTACAAAACGGTTATCAAAATCCTTTTCGGAAGATTTTATATAAAGGGTTTTATCCTTTACCTCTGCTGTAACTTTTGCACTTTCAAGTGCCGCACTAACCTTTTCTTCGCTTATGCCGTTGCTTGTGTATTTAATTTCAATATCAACATTTTTTGTATCGCCGTACACAATTTCAATTTTGCCCACTTCAAGGTCAATATCAAGCTTTGAAGCCTTTTCAGGAGCAATATTCAATGTTTCAGTTCTTGTTTTCTTGTAATCAAAATCACCGTTTACTACTTCTTTGCCGTTGATTGAAACTGAACAAGAACTTAATGCCATTGCGGCTAAAACTGTTGACGCTAAAATAAATTTTTTCATAATAAAATCCCCTTTTTGTTATTAAACAAATCCATTTGATGAAAGAAAAGACATATCAATTCCGCTATTTTTCGCATTTTCAGCAGGCTTCATAAGCTTTTCCACATATTTTCCAATAATATCATTTTCAAGATTAACCGTCTGTCCCTTTGATTTTGTCGATAGAATTGTCATTTCAGCTGTGTGCGGTATAACCGACACACTGAAATTCTTATCAGTCACTTTTGCAACGGTAAGGCTTATACCGTCAATTGCAATTGAGCCTTTTCCCACGATATACCGCATAATATCGGCATTTGCTGAAATCGTGTACCATACGGCAATTCCGTCATTGACAATATCGGTGATTGTTCCAGTACCGTCAATATGGCCCGATACGATATGACCGCCGAAACGTCCATTTGCCGCCATAGCACGTTCAAGGTTAACTTTACTGCCCTGCCGCAACTCACCCAGTGATGAACGGTCGAGGGTTTCGTTCATAACATCAGCCTGAAATATACTGTCATCAGCTTTTGTAACCGTAAGGCAAACACCATTTACAGCAATACTGTCACCGAGGTGAACGTCTTCCAGAACTTTTTTTGCTTCAATTACAATAAAAGAATTACTGCCATTACGCTGTATACTTTTTACCGTGCCGATTTCTTCAATTATCCCCGTGAACATTCTTCACCCTGCTTTCTATGAGAATATCGCCGCCTATGTTTTTTATCTGCGTATCGTACAGCATGACACAATCATCGGGAGAATCCGCACCAATGCCAGAAACCGCCGTAGGAGCGTCCTTTCCGCCGAAAATCTTCGGAGCAATGTAGGCTTGCACCTTATTGACAATACCCGATTTAAGTGCCGACCAGTTAAGCTGACCTCCGCCCTCCAAAAGTATGCTGTCAATTTTGTAATCCCTGCCGAGAATAATCATGAGCTCCTTTAAATCAATATGACCGTCCTTTTCTGGTACTCTCACAATCTGACAGCCCATAGCTTCAAATGCCGATGAATCGCCCTTTGAGCAGGCAATAATTGTGGGTATCTCCTTTGCGGTGCGAACGATATTGCTGTCAATGGGAGTCCGCAGATTTGTGTCACATATGATACGCACAGGATTTTTTCCGCCCTCAATACGGCAAGTCAGCATGGGGTTATCCGCAAGAACTGTTCCCACTCCTACCATAATTGCCATATGCTTCAAGCGGTCATGGTGGACGTTTTCACGTGCCGCCTCCCCTGTTATCCACTGGGATTTTCCAGTATAACAGGCAATCTTGCCGTCCATTGTCATTGCGTATTTCATCGTGACAAATGGCGTTTTTTCTGTTATATAATGAAAGAAAATTTCATTGAGGCTGTCACATTTGTCCTTTAAAATACCCTCTGTTACTTCAATGCCATTTTCACGGAGTATCGCTGCTCCTTTTCCTGCTACAAGAGGATTAGGGTCAGAGGAGCCGATAAATACACGCTTTATCCTATGCTCAATTATAGCCTCTGTACAGGGCGGAGTTTTTCCATAGTGGCAGCAAGGTTCAAGAGTGACGTACATATCTGCTCCTGTGCAGTCAACTCCACGGCTGTCGCAGTCTGCAAATGCATTTCTTTCGGCGTGAAGCTCTCCGCATTTACGATGATAACCCTGTCCGATTATCTCACCGTTTCTGACAATTACAACCCCAACCATAGGATTTGGATTGACATATCCTACACCCTTTGCGGCAAGTTCAAGAGCCGCCGCCATAAATTCTTCGTGAGACATACACACCTCCGTTAAAGAAAAATCCCCGAAAATTCGGGGAAATTAATCTGTCTTATCAGCAGATAATCCTCTCACATCCGGACTCATGCGGAATATCCGCACTCACCGTCGGCCTCGGAATTTCACCGAGTCAACCGCATAAGCGGCTCACAGGCTTTACTGTCGGTAGGGAATTTCACCCTGCCCCGAAGATTACATTTTCATTATACCATACTGTTATTTTTTTGTCAATGATTTTATTGTATTTTAATCTTATTTATCATTTCATTTCTGTTATCATCAAAAACAAATATATACTCTCCGCAGGATTCAAAGCTGTATGAACCGCCTTTCTTTATTTCATCCGCTTTCTGTTTGCCTATTTTCTTCCAGTTTTCAAGAGAATATGTTATATATTTTCCGTTATAGTAAGTTATGGCTTTCTCTTTATCGGCGTAGATTATGCGTTCAAAGGTCTTTGTTCTAAATTCGACAGGATTAGAAAAATTATCTGTATCAAATATATACAAGATATCATTCAAATGAAACTGCATCTCATCACTGTAATTAACAGGAGGATGTCTGCCAATCATTCGGTTATGTGTAACAGACTGAGCAACGGAAATAGTAGTATCCTCATCGGAATAAAACGTCATGTTAGGGAAAAAACTATCAAATGATTTTTCAATGTTTAATTCATATTCGTTTATTGTGTTATTCGCAAAAGAATATTCTGTATAATTCTTTCCATATGTTGAGGTATCTGTATAAATAACTTTGTCCTGTTCAATATGCAATAACTCATACGTTCCATTTTGACTTTTTATCAAATTGTTATAATTCAAATCGTAAGCAAAATAAGAATCATCGTAATTATTATAAACATAGTCTAAATACAGACACTCACCATAGTCACAACTGTATTTATATAGCTTAAAATCGTTATTATCTGTTTCATATATCAATGAATAGTTTATTGGTATCAGCTTTATATTTTCATCGTCTGAAATCTTATATAATCTGATACTACAGCTTCGAGAATTTTCCTTAAATAATTCGCAGAATATCATATCACCCGAAATGAAAAAATCTGTAATATGTTGTGAAACTGAATAGCTTCTTACAATATTTCCGTCTGAATCAAATGCTATTAAATTATTTTTGCTACTGTTATCAAATACCCATAATAAATCGCACTGGGATTTAATAAATGCGTTTTCATCAGATGTGCTGTGTATAATTTTATTGTCGGATATATTGCGTATATCCCCATTCAGCATAGTGTAATATTCATTATCCGCACAAACTACTCTTGTTCGATCCAAATAACTGCCATTATACAAATCTTCCACCTTTATAGTAATATCAGGGTAGTAGAAAAGTAATCGGTAAAAGAATAGAATAGTTAAAACAGAGATTATTGCAACAATAAATTTAAAGCTAATTTTCTTTTTCATTAAACTCACCGCCTATTGTTTTATACGCTAATTATAGCATATAAAAATAGATAAATCCACTATATCCAGATATTGTAAATAACAATTAACCAAATTGTAAAAACTACATCACGAACATATTCAGAAATTCAGTTTAACAGGTTCACTAATAAAAAACAAGCACACTCCCGTAACCGAGAATGTGCCTGTTTTACGTCCAAAAATATGGAGCTGATGATCGGACTTGAACCGACGACCTACGCCTTACCAAGGCGTTGCGCTACCGACTGTGCCACATCAGCATTACCAATAAATATTATACATCATTTTAAAATAATTGTCAATAGGAAGGTATATATTTTTATGATTTAATTAAAAAATCCCTTGACATTTTTTTGCGGATATGTTATCATATAGAAAACGGTGAACGAATAAAACCTGTGAAAAATGCCTGTCCAGAGAGCTTTCGGTTGGTGTGAGAAAGTCGGCATCACAGAGAATTACATTCGGGAGTTTCCCTGTTGAAACAAAGTAGGCAGGGACGGTTCGGCACGTTATAGCCTTTGAGGTCGGGAAATTCCCGATAAACCGAGGTGGTACCACGAGTAATTTCGTCCTCGTACAGTTTTGCTGTACGAGGTTTTTTGTTTATTTTAGGATATAAACGGTGAATATATGAAAACAATACCTGCAAAAACAATCCTGCAAAAGAATAAAACATCGGAATGGTTTGGCAATGACTACAATATGAATCTCTACCGCGGTTGCTGTCATGGCTGTATTTACTGTGACAGCCGTTCAGAGTGCTATCATGTCGAGGATTTTGATACAGTTCATGCAAAGGAAAATGCAATTGAAATACTTCGTGATGAACTACGTCGAAAGGTACGGTCTGGAATTATTGGTACGGGAGCTATGAGCGACCCTTATAATCCCTTTGAAAAGACGGAACTGCTTACACGTAACGCTTTAAAGCTGATTTCTGCTTACGGTTTCGGTTTAACGGTAATCACAAAAAGCGACCTTATAACACGGGATATTGACATATACAAGGAAATTGCAGAACACTCCCCTGTGCTGTGTAAAATGACAATTACTACTGCTGACGATGATTTATGCAGGATAATTGAGCCGAATGTTTCTGTTGCATCTGAACGATTTGAGGCATTGGCGAAAATGGCTGACAATGGGCTTTTCACAGGAATAACTCTTATGCCTGTTCTGCCATTCATTGAGGACAGTGTAGAAAATATCAGAAATATCGTCAGCACAGCAAATCAATGCGGAGTACGGTGCATTTACCCATTTTTCGGGGTAACTCTGCGTACAAATCAGCGTGAGCATTTCCTCAATGAACTGGACAAGCGGTTCCCTGATAGCACCCTCAGACAGCAGTATATCAGCTATTACGGAAACAGATACGAATGTGTCAGTCCAAATATGAAAAATCTGTGGAAAGTATTTACCGAGGACTGCGACAGATACGGAATAATCTACAATATGAAAAGCATTATTTCCGCCTATAAAATGGGCTATGGGGATAATCAGCTTTCGTTTTTCTGAGAGGTGATAACATGAACTCAAAGCCCACAATGATAGCGGTTTTTATCGGTCTTATTATCTTTGCACCATTAATGTTCTATCTCAAAGGTATTCCTATAATTTATGCTTTTATACTTACAGCTGTTGTCGGTTTATTCTTTATATTTGCGTCTATAAAAGAAAAAAAGGATGACAAAAAAGCTAAATCATTCAAGCATAGCGTTATGGATGAAAGCTATTTCAATAGTGCGGAATGGCGTGAGAAATATTTAAGCCGTGTTACAGAAAATTTTTTTGAAATGCCTGATAAAAAAGGCATGAAAGCAGATTTAACAAAGCGATATCATCGAATGGTATCAATTCCATTTATGCTTTTTGGAATTTTAATGATAGTTGGTTCCTTTTGTGTTTTCTTTGTTGAATTTAAATTTATAAATATTTTTTACTTTATCTTTGGTTTGCTGATTGGAGCATTTCTTCTGTATTCCTTTGGAATAAAATATCTTCTTGTCGTTCCACTGAGAAACTTCTATAAAAATAACCCTGATTGCAGTGATATTGAATTTTCCTATGTATCAGGAAAAATCCTTTCAAATAAAGATTACCGCAACGGAAAGGGAATAAATATCGGCGGAAAATATACTGTTATTTACAACAAGGATTCAGTATATGCATTTGATAATAATCTTATAACAAATGTTTCAAGGACTGTTATAAGATTGAAGAATTATATGGACAATATTTATGCAGGAGAGCATTATAAGTTTAAACTGAATATAATAGCTGATATGGCATACTCAGTTGAGCTTGATGAATTTCAGGTTGAGGCGGCACTTACCGAACTGAGAGCATTGGCAGGAAATGCCGACAAAACAGCATACAAGGAAAAAATTGAAAATGAGATAGTAGTTTAAGGTTATACTATTATGAAAATTTCTGAAAGGCGGTGGTATCCGTGAAATCTGCAAAAGATTTCATCGCATATGATTCACTTTTGTAAGAAAACTTATGAAAGTGAGGAAACTTAAATGATTAGAAAAGCAAAGATGTCCGATATTCCGCAGCTTGCCGAGATTTACAGGCAGCTACATAGTATTCATTGTGAAATCAGAAGTGATTACTACAAAATGCCTGACATTGATTTCTTTGAAAAGCAAATGGAAAAATTTATGGGGAATGAAGAACTGACGGTTTTTGTCTATGATAATAATTCCGAAATTATGGGATACGCAATTATCCTTTATGTCGAAATGACTGAACCTCTTAATTGTCCTTTCAGAAAATGCCTTATAGAGCAGTTTGCTGTCAATGAAAAATTCAGACGAAAAGGCATTGGCAAAAAGCTTATGAATTACGTTAAAAAGCTTGCCGCTGAAAATAATTGTCAGTCGGTTGAGCTTGGAGTGTGGTGCGAAAACTATAACGCAGTTGAATTTTACTCAGAAATGGGATTTGTTCCACGCACATATAATATGGAAATGAAAATAATGTAAAGGAGAATAAAAATTATGACTACATTTGAAGAACTCAGACGCAGAGGTCTGCTTGCACAGCTGACCGACGAAAAGGAAATCGAGGAGCTTGTAAACGCTGGAAAGGCTACTTTCTACATCGGCTTTGATCCGACTGCCGATTCCCTCCACGTAGGACACTTTATGGCACTCTGCCTTATGAAGCGTTTACAGATGGCAGGCAACAAGCCTATTGTCCTCATCGGCGGCGGTACAGCTATGATTGGCGACCCCTCAGGCAAAACAGATATGCGTAAGATGATGACACCCGAAACAATCCAGCACAACGTTGACTGTTTCAAGAAGCAGATGAGCCGTTTTATCGACTTTTCCGAGGATAAGGCAATTGTCGTAAATAACGCTGACTGGCTTATGAATCTCAATTACGTTGAGCTTCTCCGTGACGTTGGTGCTCATTTCAGCGTAAACCGTATGCTTTCCCACGAGTGCTACAAACAGAGAATGGAAAGAGGTCTTACATTCCTTGAATTCAACTACATGATTATGCAGAGCTACGACTTCATGGAGCTTTTCCAGAAATACGGCTGTAATATGCAATTCGGCGGCGATGACCAGTGGGCAAATATGCTTGGCGGTACAGAGCTTATCCGCCGTAAGCTTGGCAAGGACGCTTACGCAATGACAATTACACTTCTCCTCAACTCCGAGGGTAAGAAAATGGGTAAAACTGAAAAGGGTGCTGTATGGCTTGACCCTGAAAAGACTACTCCTTATGAGTTCTTCCAGTACTGGAGAAATGTAGCTGACGCTGACGTTATCAAGTGCCTGAAAATGCTTACATTCGTTCCCGTTGAGGAAATCGAGGAAATGGAAAAGACAATGGAGGGTGCACAGTTCAACGCAGCCAAGGAGCTTCTTGCATACGAGCTTACAAAGCTTGTACACGGCGAGGAAGAAGCTGAAAAGGCAAAGGCTGCTGCAAAGGCACTTTTCGGCGGCGGCGGAAATGACGAGAATATGCCTACAGTTGAGATTGACTCTGCAGAGCTTACTGACGGTGCAATGGGACTTCTCACACTTGTTGTAAAGGCTGGACTTGCTCCCTCAATTTCAGAGGCAAGACGACTTGTACAGCAGGGCGGTATCACTGTAAATGATGAGAAAATGACAGACGGAAAGGCACAGATTAAGCTTGAGGGCGATGTAATTATCCGTAAGGGTAAAAAGGCATTCAAGAAGATTATTGTTAAGTAATTGATAGAATTAAAGGCGTATGCATTTTAGCATACGCCTTTAGTATTTATTCAATAATCATTTTTCTCATTTTAATCATATCAAAAACATCAATACGATTATCCTTAATTAAATCAGCTGCCTTGCCATTTGGAATAGCTTTACCGTTCAGCAGAAACTCCGACAGGCATATGAGGTCAGCTACAGAAAATTTACCGTCAGCATTTACATCGCCCGTAATCTGCGACAGAGAGGCGATTTCAGCCTCATTGAGAGCTGTGCGGTATACTGTTAAATTATCAATTTCACCTGTAAAATTCACATCGGCTTCATAGAAAGATTTGCCGATATAGCAGTTTAATCCCGTACCCATTTCAGAAACAAGTGAAGTAAGCTCTGTTGTTTCTGAAACAAGCTTGCCGTCAATGTAAAGCCTTGCAGAAGCACCATTTACAACGAAAATATATCTGTGCCACTGCGTACCGTCCAGGTCATATCTCATACCGCTTTCGCCGCCCCAACTGTCAGTTGTTGTAGCAAATCTGAAATGGTCACGGGCAATCTTGAAAAATGCGTAATCAACATTATCCCTGCCAAGGGCAAAAGTGAAGAAATCCCCTGTTGAATCGGATTTAGCGTCCATAATAAGCGTATAATCAGTACAGCCGTCAAGTATACCCTCGGGCAGCTGTGCATATGTATCAGCTGTTCCGTCAAGAGAAAGCGTTTTGTGCGATGTATTGGCATTTCCGAAAAGTTTCATATTTCCGCTGCCGTTTTCAAAATCATATGCAGCCGCAGGAGAAGGAACGCTGCCATTTTCAACAGGTGTTCCATAAACTTTCACCTCATAAACCGTAGGAGTATACCAGTTATTGTTGGGATTGTTGTGAAGTGTGGCATTGAGCACATTCAACCGCACATATCTTGCCTTTCCCGACAGCATATCACTGTTGAAGCCATAGGTTGAGTTGACAACATCGCTGTTTTTGTCCGTATGGTCAAGAAGCTTAACCCAGTTTTCACCGTCAAGACTTCCCTCTACGGTGTATGTGTAATAGCCCTCGGAGCCTTTACATATATACCACGATGTCTGTATATTTGACAGTTCACAGACATCTTCAAGGTCAATCTGAATGTAAAATGGCCACTTTTTGTAGTCACCGATAGCAGCAAAATATGACTGATATGAGCCGTCAACAGCCTTTTCTGCTGAATTTTCAGCTTTAGCCGCTAATGAGGCAGTCACAGGCTTATCCTGTGAAAGCAGCTCGCCCTTTCTGTCGGGGAAAAGTGCACCAGTTGACGTACTGTAGCGGAATGAAGGGTAGTAGTCATAAAATGCAAAACTGTTATCAAAGTAAATGGGACAAAGAGTAGTTCCGCTTGTAGAAGATGCCCTCAACCAACGATAAGCATGCATAAGATAATTTTTATCCTGCAAATTCACAACCCAACCCGACTGCGAGGAAAAAGTGGATGTATTGCCTATACTACGGAGCTCGCTCCACTCCCCTGCAATATTATCTGTTACGCTGTATGCTCCGCTGCTGGGGTACCAGCCTGCCGCCTGTGAGGTGAACAGGAAGTAATAGCCGTTCTGCTTTATCATATTCGGGAACTCACGATATTGGTCCTCAAAGAGAGTTTTTGTGATTTCCGTTACATCGCTGTAGTCATCATTCAGCTTAAAGATGTAAATAGTAGCATTTGCACCCTGTCCCTCTTTATTAGCGGCGGCTATGATATAACCTGTCCTGTTTGCGTCATCATCAAAGAAAACCGCCATATCACGCACTTGTATGCCAAGGGGATTATAAACATGATGAACTGTAAATTGTCCACCAGGGGTACCTGTAATTACAAGTGCCTTACCGTCATTGTAGCCGCTGGGCTTTTCCCAGTGTGCCCATACCACAACCTTATTCTTTTCGGGAACGTATTCAATGTGTATAGATTCGATTTTACAGCTCGCCATGTCGCTGTTCTGACTTGAATCAGCAACTGTACGCTCTGCACCGAAATTTCGTCCGTCTGTTGATACAGATTCGGCAAGGTAGATATCATTCTGTCCTGCGTGAGCTTTAAGGGAGTAGCTATAGTATTTATCTCCCGATTTAAAGCCGCTTGTGGAATATACAAGGCTGCTGCCTTTCTGATTGTCATATGTATTCAGATTATCGGGAATTTCCTGCGTTTCAACAGATTTCACAGATGAATAAAAATCCCCGTCTGCTGTATCGACTTTCAGCTGATAATAATATTCCTTACCAATATTCAGATTATTATCATCATATGAAGTGCCGTTTCCCGAATAAACCGGAGAAAAGTTTTTATCGGGATTATCTGAACGATAGAGAGTAAAATTTTCAGCGTCAAGAGTAGTTGCCCATTGAATAGCCGTATTATCGGCTGATGTTTCGCCATTAACTGTAAACAGATTGCACACAAGACCGATTTCATCGGAAACATTCCTTGAAGCATCTATGGCTTGGGAGTTATTTCCGATGAACGGTACAGATGTAATAAAAATAGCAGTTCCGCAGACAGCGGAAAGCAATTTTTTTAAAAGCTTCATTAAAATTCACATCCTTATAATTTTATCCGAATTATGCTGTCTACATTATAACATATAATTTATTCAAAATCAAGTAAAAAATTGCGAAATTTTAACAATTTTACGTAATTATATAATCAGAGCTTGCATATCCGATAATCCCGTTATATGAAACCACATACCAACCCTGCAAAGCGCCTGTAATGAGTACAGCGGCATTGTCGGGGATTTTTCCGATAATTGAACCTTCAAGTGACGGATAACTGCGGATATTGAGATTGCTGCCGTCAGTATTGACCATACCATAAAAGACTGGAACAGGCTGAATAAATGGTATACCGAAATAATCACAGAGTGACATGACGAGATTTTCAGCAATTGCGTCAAGATTATTTTTCAGCCATGCCTCATCGGACACATTATCGTGATATCCAAGTTCACAAAGAACAGCGACAGCCTTTGTACGAAGCACCTCGCCAAGGCTGTTTGTGGGGACAGCACGGGATTTTTCAGGGATAGGGTATATCTCTTTCATATTGTTGGCGATTATGTTTGCAAGCCGTTCACTGTCGGCACTTCTGGGAGCAAAGTATATATCTACTCCACGGAGACGACCTGAAAGACTTTCGGGGCCGGCATTTGAATGTAATGCAAGGTGTACATCATAATAGGCTGCATTTGAATCTGCAATTGCCCCCTGCACGTTCCTGTCGGGATCATTACGGACATAGGCAATACCGCTTGAGCGGAGATATGGCTCCATTCTGTCGGCAAGCAGATTCATATACTGCTGCTCATTTCCCTCTGTAGCATATCTGTTCCACTCTTGAGTAGACGGACTTAAAAATATTTTAGGCATAATAAATCTCCTTTTGTTTTTCTTCATTATATGCTAAAGAAAAAATTTTGTTTATATCTCCAGCAGCAGAAAAACTTTACATAAAATCATTTCAACAGTAGCATAAAACTGAACGAAACATAGAATATCTTCATATGACTTTACAAATCAACATCAAAGGAGTAAAATAGAAATAGAATTGTAGGAAGATACAAATTTACAACACTTCATTTGTCTATATTGCACACAAGGAGGTTTTTCATTTGAACAGCAAGACTATAGATATGACGCAAGGCCCTCTGCTGAAACAAATTGTTGTTTACACTATTCCCATAATCCTCACGGGTATATTGCAGCTGCTTTTCAATGCCGCTGACCTTGTGGTTGTAGGGCAGTACTGCGGAAGCGTTTCAGTTGGTGCTGTAGGTGCAACGGGCCCAGTTATAAATCTTATTACCAACCTTTTTATTGGATTTTCCGTCGGTTCAGGCGTATCAGTCGCCCACGCAATCGGAGCAGGAAAAAACGATGATATACACCGTGTTGTACATACATCTATACCCCTTGCTTTCATCTGCGGTCTTATCCTTACCGTTGTTGGAATTGCAGGGGCTGAAAAAATCCTTGAACTGATGAAAACTCCCGAAGAAACAATTCACCTTTCGGCACTCTACATGAAAATTTACTTCGGCGGAATTATTTCAAGCATGATTTACAATTTCGGAGCCTCGATTCTTCGTGCCGCAGGCGATACACGCTCTCCTCTTATACATCTCACCGTTGCAGGAGTAATTAATGTTCTGCTCAATCTTTTCTTCGTTATGGTACTCAACATGGACGTTGCAGGAGTTGCCCTTGCTACGGCAATTTCACAGACATTATCCGCAATACTAATTATCCGCACCCTTATGAAGCGTACCGACGCATGCAGGCTTATCCCTAAAAAAATGCATATATATTTCAGACCGCTTCTGAAAATCCTGCGTATTGGTTTCCCGGCAGGTATACAGGGATCACTTTTTTCAATATCAAACGTTATAATACAGTCCTCTGTCAATTCATTCGGTGCAGTTGCAGTTGCAGGAAATGCCGCCGCTGGAAATATCGAGGGATTTGTATACACAGCAATGAACTCTGTAAGCCAATCCGCACTGAATTTCACTGGACAAAATCACGGTGCAAACAATTACAGCCGTGTTAAGAAAACAGCATTTATTTCACTTGGATTTGTTTTCCTCGTTGGTCTTATACTCGGAGTTTCAGCATATATTTTCAGCCGTCCGCTCCTCTCCATTTACATTTCAGACTCGGAAGAAGCTGTAAGATACGGCATTACCCGTCTGCTTTACATTTGCGTCCCTTATTGCTTCTGCGGAATTATGGACGTTTCAACAGGACTTCTGCGAGGACTCGGCAGCAGTATACTCCCCATGTTCATAACAGTTGCAGGCGTATGCGTTTTCCGTATTGTGTGGATTTACACTGTTTTTACTATACCACAGTATCACAATCTGGAAACGCTCTATATCTCGTATATTATTTCATGGACTATGACATTTGCAGTTCAGATAATTCTTTACGCCATACTTTTCCATATCAAAAAGAAAAAGGCAATGTCCGCAACAGCATAAACACAAAAACTCCTTTTTGCATATAATATGCAGAAAGGAGTTTTTGTATGGACGGAATTATTATATCGGCTGCGATTATTCTTGCAGTTATTGCCCTGATTGAAATTGTAAGCCTTTTCACAGACCTGCCCCAACAGGGTACCCCTGCTTATGTTAAGGTTCTCCCTGTTTTTTCCGATGACAATCTTTTTGATATGCGTCTTGAATATCTTATGCGGAAAAGCGGCGGCAGACAGAAAATAGTTCTTGTAAATTATTCCGCTGATGACAGGCAGATTGAGCTCTGTAACAGCTTCATACGGAACAATCCCGATGTTGTATTTATTCATTATTCCGAAATGAAAAATTTTTTTGCTGAAATATTTGCATTTCATGAAAAAATATAGTATAATAGAATGTGAACATAAAATGAAAGGAAATTTTAAATGGCAGGAGAATTTCTTCACATTGAAGGCTCTGTAGAAAATATACTTTTCAAAAACGAAGCCAATGGATATATTGTCCTTGATTTGGACGCAGGCGGAGAGCTTATCACTGTTACAGGCGTTCTCGGAGATATCGAGGAGGGTGAAGTTCTTATTCTTGAGGGTAATTATATAACCTCGGGAAAATACGGAACTCAATTCAGGGCAGAATACTGCGAAAGAAAACTCCCCGAAAATGCCGTTAATATTGAAAAATATCTTGCCTCGGGAGCTATAAAAGGAATCGGCCCGGGACTTGCAAAAAAGATAGTCAATATGTTCGGTGCGTTATCTCTTGAAATTATCGAAAACGATACATACCGCTTAAACGAAATAAAAGGCATATCCAGAAAAATGTGCGACGAAATTGCTGTTGAGGCGAAAAAGCTTTTTTCCCTCCGAGCTGTTACTTCTTTCCTTTCACAGTTCAATATAAAACCTAAATTCGCAATGAATACTTTCAGACGCTATGGCGGAAATTCTCTTGACCTTATAAAGCTTAACCCGTATATACTCTGCTCTGACGGAATAGATGTTGAGTTTACACGTGCGGACTCTGTTGCACGTGAGCTTGACATCCCCCGCAACTCTGACAAAAGAATTATTGCCGGAATACAATATATCCTCCGTGCTTTCTCCGAAAGAGGTCATACCTGTATGCTTGTGGAGCATTTGCAGAAGGTTATTTGTGAAAGGCTTGAAATTTCCGAAAAAGAGTTCTATAGTTCATACTCCGCAGGACTTGAAGATAATGAGCTTTTCAATTACATTATAGAAGATAACGAGTTTGTCTTTCTCCCAGATTTTTACTATGCGGAAGAATTTATCGCAGACAGAATTAATGTTATCCGTGATTTCATGTCCCCCGAAGATTTCAATTACGACACATTAATTGATATGGAGGAAGCCGAAAAAAATATCAAATATGAAGCAAAACAGCGTCAGGCCATAACTACAGCCGTTTCACGTGGACTTATGGTGCTTACAGGCGGTCCGGGTACGGGTAAGACCACAACCCTTAACGCTATTATTTCCATATTTGAAAAAAGAGGCGACAAGGTACTCCTCGCCGCCCCTACAGGCAGAGCCGCTAAACGTATGTCCGACCTTACAGGCAAGGAAGCAAAAACAATCCACCGTCTCCTTGAAGTTGTATTTGATACATCGGACAGGCTTGTTTTTGCCCATAACGAAAATAATCCCCTTGACTGTGATGTTATAATAATCGACGAGATGTCAATGGTGGACAGCATTCTCTTTGAAAAGCTTCTGCGTGCATTGCGGCTTGGCTGCCGTCTTATCATGGTTGGTGATTTTCATCAGCTTCCCTCCGTGGGTGCAGGAAATCTTCTTAAAGATATCATAGCAAGCGGATGCGTTCCCGTGGTGGAGCTTACGGAAATTTTCCGACAGGCACAGCAGAGCTCAATTGTTATGAATGCCCACAGAATTGTTTCAGGCGAATACCCCGATGTAAAGCGTAAGGACAGTGACTTTTTCTTCTTCAAAAGAAGCGATTTCAACACAGCTGTTGACCTTGTGGTTGACCTTACAAAGCGTCGTCTGCCCAATGCCTACAAATACTCCTCCATGGACGATATACAGATTATCGCCCCGTCTCGAAAAGGAACAGTAGGCACTGTAGAGCTTAACAAGGTATTACAGGAGAAACTCAATCCACCTGCAAAGGACAAAGCTGAACACAAAGGTTTTCTTTACACCTATCGTGTAGGCGATAAGGTTATGCAGACACGCAACAACTACGATATTGTGTGGAAAAAAGACAATGAACAGGGTACGGGAATTTTTAACGGTGATATCGGTAAAATTATAAGCATATCCAAAGGTGCACAAACCGTTCAGATAAACTTTGACGGCAGAGTTGCTGTCTACACGTTCGACCTGCTCAATCAGGTGGAACTTGCATATGCCGTAACGGTACATAAAAGTCAGGGCTGTGAATTTGAAGCCGTGATTATGCCTGTAATGGGCGTATTTGAAAAGCTGTGCTACAGAAATCTGCTGTATACAGCTGTTACAAGAGCAAAAAAACTGCTGATACTTATCGGCTCAGAAGAATATATAAACAAAATGGTTGACAATAACAGACGGACAGGCCGTTATACCTGTCTTAAACATATGCTGTCACACAGAAAGGAAGAAATATGGCAAACACAGATATCGGAATAGATCTTGGTACTTCAAATATAGTTATGACAATGGGCAAAAAGGGCGTTATTTTAAGCGAACCGTCGGTAATTGCCTATAACACACGCACCGAAAGAGTCCTTGCAGTCGGCAAGGAGGCTTATGAAATGATAGGAAAAAATCCCGATTACATATGCGTTGCACGCCCTGTCAGCAACGGAGTTATTTCCGACGACGACCTGGCTCACAGTATGATTCGTGAATTTATCCTTAAAGTAACTGGAAAACAGCTTATAAAGCCCAGAATTATTATATGCGTTCCCTCGTTTATTACAGATATCCAGAGCCGTGCAGTTGTTGAAGCTGCCAAAAGTGCAGGCTCACGTCAGGTATACCTCATTCAGGAGCCTATCGCTGCTATGATTGGTGCAGGCGTAAATATTGCCAAGGCAAAGGGACATATGATTGTAGACATCGGCGGAGGTACTACCGATGTGGCAATAGTTTCCATGAACGGCGTTGTTACATCACATACGATAAAGAATGCAGGAAATACAATTGACCGTGCAATTGTGAAATATATGCAGAACAAATATAAGCTTCTTATTGGCGAACGTACTGCTGAAAAGGTTAAAATCGAGCTCTGCAATCTTTATGACCCTACCGATGAAGTAACATACACCGTAAAGGGAAGAAGCCTTGCAAAGGGACTCCCTGCACAGATTCAGCTCAGCCAGATTGAGTTATATCAGGCAATTGAGGATGAAACATTCCTCATAATGGAGGCAATACGTAAGGTTCTCGAGGACGCCCCCCCCGAACTTGTGGGTGATATCTACGACAACGGACTTCTTCTCACAGGCGGCGGTGCACTTCTTGGCGGTCTTACACAGCTCATCAAGCGTACTCTTGGTATTAACTGCACTATTGCCAAGGACGCTGTAAACTGCGTTGCAAAGGGCACAGGCATGGCATTCGGCAGTATGACTGCACTCCTTGACGGTTTTGAAGCCGCTACAGTATATAAATATCGCTGATTCAATGCAGCACCGCACAGAAATTTTGCGGTGCTGCATTTGCTTTTCATAAGGTTATCACCCAACATTTACAATAAATACACAAAAAAGCAGTTCTAATTTTGTTATATAAGTATATTGCTTTTGCACAAAATGTATGGTATAATTAAGATAGCGATAGTATATTTGTACAAAAGATAAATAAATAAAAAAGATTAACAATTCTGACAAATTAATAGCTCATATGCTGCTGATTTGCCGTCGACAAAAAACATGGTGGTGATCATTGTGCAGAAAAAAATTAATAACCGATTAAACAATTTATTCGACACTCTTAGTATTGCTTCTGAAGGCTCTTATGTCTATGTCTGCGATTTGAAAAACGGAATATCAAGGTGGTCAGATACTGCTGTTAATTACTATGGCTTACCTGGCAAATACATAGATAATCCGGAAATCTGGGTGGAACGCATTCATCCCGAGGATATCGCAGCTTACAGAAAAAGTATCGGAGGCGTATTTTCGGGCGAGCTTGCAAATCATGATATCCAGTACAGAGTCAAAGACGCAAGTGGCTCTTATTCTGTGTGCACCTGTAAAGGTATGGTATTATGGGACGATAATAACGAGGCAGAATATTTTTGCGGTGTTATACGCAACCATAACGATTTGAACTGTATCGATCAGGTAACAGGTTTCCGCAATTTATATGGTTTTCTTGATGATGTAAAAGGCATTCATCACTCTGGCAACCTTAAACTCATTATAATGATAGGCCTTTCGGCATTTTCAAATATCAACGACCTATACGGATATACTTTCGGCAACCGTGTCCTTCAGGTTTTTTCAAGAAAAATCATTGAAATGTATCCTGACGACAGCATAATTTATAAAATGGACGGCACACGTTTTGCTATTATTTCAAATAGTTGTACCACAGAAGAAGCCGAAAGAATATTTAATGAGCTCAACACTTATTTGAGAACGGATTTCTTTGTAAATGGGCAGAGAGTTGTACTTTCCCTCAACGGTGGTGCAATTCTGTCAGAAGAATTTGATATCAGTTCACAGGCATATTACTCCTGTCTGCGATACGCATACTATCAGTCCAAGCATAAGAAATGCGGAAGCTTTGTTGTTTTCGACAATATTGTTAATGCCGATAACCGTGGCTTTATACGCCGTATCAATGTAATCCGCAATAGTATTGCCGAAGGTTGCAAGGGTTTCTATCTCTGCTATCAGCCTATCGTTGATTCTGATACCGAAAAAATCAACGGAGTTGAAGCACTTATCCGTTGGAAAAGCGATGAAATGGGCACAATTTCACCTGGTGATTTCATCCCGGTTCTTGAACAGGACGCACTTTTCCCTGAACTGGGCAAGTGGATTTTACGACAAGCTATGACCGACGGTATGAAATTCCTTGAAAAAAATCCCGATATGACTGTAAGTGTAAATCTTTCGTATACGCAGATTGAAAAGAATGGCTTTGTCAATGACCTGTTTGAGATTATTGAGCAGACAGGCTTCCCAAGCAGTCAGCTTTGTCTTGAAGTTACCGAAAGATGCCGTACACTTGATATGGGACTTCTGAAAAATATGTTTTCAGATTTCCGCAGCAAGGGCATTAAAATTGCTGTCGACGACTTCGGAACAGGATTTGCTTCCCTCGACTTCCTCCGTGCAGTACCTGTTGACGTTGTAAAAATCGACAGGGAATATGTAAAGAATATCAAGACAGACATCACAGATAAAAGTTCTGTTCAGTTCATTTCTGACCTTGCAGGTGCTTTTTCAGCAAATGTATGTGCAGAGGGCATTGAAAATGATGAAATCCGACTTTGCGTCAGAGAATACAACAAAATCGGCAGTTTGCAGGGTTATTATTACTCTAAACCTGTTACTGCGGAAGAAATACTAAAAAAGCTTGATGAATAAAAATATGGGTATCGTTCTGAATTTGAACGATACCCTTTTTGTTATATAATCTTTGTAGACCATTCCTCAATATTCCACACAGTATCAGCAACATCCATGTAAAATTCGGGCTCATGGCTTACAATCAGAACAGTGCCTTTATAGTCGTTAATCGCCTTTTTCAGCGATTCCTTTGCATCAACGTCAAGATGATTTGTAGGCTCGTCAAGTACAAGGAGATTTATTTCTTTCAGCATTATTCTGCAAAGTCTTACCTTGGCATTTTCACCGCCCGAAAGAACTCTCATCTGTGAAGTGATATGCTCCGTTGTAAGTCCGCATTGTGCCAGTGCCGCACGAACTTCGGCATTTGTCATAGCAGGATATTCGCTCCAGATTACATCAAGCGATGTACGGTCAGTGCTTTCCTCCTCCTGCTCAAAATAGCCAAACTCCACAAATTGGTCATGCTCAACAGTTCCCGAAATGGGCGGAATTATTCCAAGGAGGGTTTTAAGGAGGGTTGATTTACCTATTCCGTTCACTCCACGGATAGCGATTTTCTGCCCGTTTTCAACCTGTATCGAAACAGGCTTCGTCAGAGGCTCGTCATAGCCGAGAACTATGTCCTTGCAGTCGATTACAACACGACCTGGAGTACGTGCCTTTCTGAATGAAAATACAGGCTTCGGCTTTTCACGCATAAGAGTGATTTTATCCATTTTATCAAGCTTTTTCTGACGTGATTTCGCCATATTTGTTGTTGCTACCCTCGCTTTATTTCGTGCGATAAAGTCCTCAAGGTCAGCAATTTCCTTCTGCTGCTTTTCATATGCCTGCTCTATCTGACGCTTTTTCAGCTCATACATACGCACAAAGTTGTCGTAATCGCCTGTGTATCTTGTCATAACTGCATTTTCAACATGATATACCACGTTTATAACGCTGTTCATAAACGGAACATCGTGAGATACAAGTATAAATGCATTTTCGTAATTCTGCAGGAAATTCGTCAGCCATGCAATATGGTTTTCATCAAGGAAGTTTGTAGGCTCGTCCAGAATGAGAATCATAGGATTTTCAAGGAGCACCTTTGCAAGGAGTACCTTTGCTCTCTGTCCGCCCGAAAGCTCCGATACCTCTCTGTCAAGCCCGATTTCGTTAAGTCCAAGACCATTTGCATATTCGGAAATTTTTGCGTCGATTATGTAATATCCGCTGTAGTCGAGAATACTCTGAATTTCGCCTACTTCTCCCATAAGCTCGTCCATTTCTTCTTCGGAGCAGTCCCCCATTTTGTCATACATAGCCATCATTTCAGCTTCAAGGTCTGACAGATGATTGAATGCTTCACGAAGAACATCACGGATAGTCTTTCCCTTTTCAAGGGTGCTGTACTGGTCAAGATAGCCTGTGGTGATATGTCTGCACCACTCAACCTTTCCCTCGTCAGGCATAAGCTTGCCCATAATTATATTTAAAAATGTGGATTTTCCCTCGCCGTTAGCTCCAACAAGTCCAACGTGCTCACCTTTCAGCAGCCTGAAAGAAGCGTCGTTGAGGATTTGTCTTGCTCCGAAGCCATGGGTTACATGTTCAACATTAAGAATACTCATTTTATCTCTCCATAAATATATTGCTTATCACAGCATTGATAATTATACCATATTATTTTCAGAATTGCAAGGGGCGATTTTTGAAAAAGCAAACAATACAATTTCACAATTTTTGGTCAACAATTAGCAATACATGGTCAGTTTATATATCTATTATTATGATTAAATATCACAACGCCTAAAAATTAACAAATTATCTCTTGTATTTTTAACATATATATGGTATAATGTACATATCAATATGAAAGGAAGTTGATACCAATGGCTTCAAAAAGATTTATTTCAGCTGTAACTGCTCTCGCCACGGTCTGCTCTGCCGTTATTCCGTGTATTCCCAGAGTATTTGCCGCTGATGATATACCAATATCAAAAGGCGATATCAACGGAGATTCCACTGTAAATTCAGAGGATTTACAGCTTTTGAGTAACTATCTCCTCGGCAGCGGCAAGCTCACAGCCGAACAAGGACAAAAAGCTGACCTTTATAAGGATAATGTCCTCGATGTGTTCGATATGATGATTCTCCGCGAACAGTTCAAAAGCACCGGTTATACAGGTCTGCTTATAAACGAGGTATGCTCCTCCGCAAAAGAATCCGTAACAGACGCTTCGGGTGCTTCTCCCGACTGGATTGAAATATATAATAACTCTGACAATACTATTGATTTAAGCGGCGTAGGAGTTTCAGACGGCTCAAAAAATAAATTCAAATTCACTTTCCCACAGGGTACGACTATAAAGGCTGATGATTATATCCTCATCTACTGCGACGATGCTGTCACAGAGGCAGAGGGTGAATATCATGCCCCTTTCAAGCTGAGTGCAATCGGTGAAACAGTATATCTTACTGCTCCCGACGGAAGTGAAATTGATAGTGTACAAGTCCCCGAGCTTGCATCTGATATTACCTACGGAAGATACAAAAACGGTTCTTCAACTTTCAGATTTCTTTCCTACACTCCGGGAAAATCCAACAACGACGCAACGGATATGAATGTCGTTGAAAAGCCTGTATTCTCGCAAATCGGCGGATTTTACGACAGCGAATTTCAGCTTACACTTTCAGATGATAACGGAAACGAAATATATTACACAACAGATGGCAGTGACCCACGTACATCTGATACAGCAAAACTTTACACCGAAAGCATACGCATTTACAACAATACAAATGAGCCTAATATATACAGTGCAATACAGGATATTACCCTTGCTGAATATATTCCGACAAACGAAAAAGTTGAAAAAGGTATCGTTATCCGTGCCGCATCTAAAAACATGGGCGGGAAATTCAGTGACGTTGAGCATAACAGCTATTTTGTCGGCAAAACTGACTCGTACTTCAAGGATATGAAAGTTATCTCAATGGCTACAGACAGCGATTACCTGTTCGACAAGGACAACGGTGCCTATATGATAGGTTCGGAGTATTATGAGTGGTTACGCAGTCCTGAATTTACAGAATATGACCCTGCTGATACAAGAAATCCCACAAACTACAACAAAGACGGCAGAGAATCTGAATTTCCTGTAAATATTCAGGTAATAGAAGACGGAAAAGCTGTCTACAATGCCGACCTTGGTGCTAAAATTGCAGGTAACTGGACTCGTGCAGCAGCACAAAAGAGTATGCGACTTGTCGCAAGAGGCGAATACGGAGATTCTAAAATCAAATATCCACTCTTTACAGAACTTACCGACATAAACGGCAAGGAAATAGACCGCTTCGATAAGGTAACTTTATGGAACGGCGGTAATGATTATCAGTATCTCCATTTCAGGGATGCACTCATACAGGAACTTGCCGAGGACAGAAATGTCGAAACAATGGGCAGTGAGCCTTGCATTTTATTCATAGACGGCGAATTCTGGGGATTTTATATGCTCCGTGAACGAGTTGACGCAGATTATCTCGAAGCACATTTCGGACTTGATAAGGACGATGTAGCCGTATTGAAGAACGGCAAGCTTGATGACGGACTCGAATCAGACCTTGAAGAATTTAAGCAGTTCTGCATATGGGCTATAAGTGCCAATATGGCTAATCCGCTCAACTACGAGCGTTTCTGCGAAAGCGTTGACGTACAGAGTTTTATAGACTATATGGCAATTGAAACATACATCAACAACAGCGACTGGCAAAGCACAGGTGTTAACAACTGGCAGACATGGCGTTCAAAAACAGTCCACAGTGATATACCCGAAGCTAACGGAAAATGGCGATTTGTTCTTTACGACACCGATATTTCCTGCGGATTATATAACAGCGAAAAGAACGTCGCAAATTACGATTCGCTTGCAAATAACGGCCCGAAATCACAATATTATAACTTCTCTGCCATACTTAAAAATCTCATCAGAAATGATGAATTCCGCCAGCAGTTCTATGACAGCTATATTGAGATAATTGATACAACTTTCGACAAAACAATAGTAAATGATAAAATTACAGAATACGTAAACGCATATGAAAACGTCACAAGAGATACTCTTAATCGTTTCAGTCTCGGCTGGGCTGAAAGAAACTACTCAAAGGAAGTTCAGCTTATCCGTGAGTACTTCAAGGCACGTCCCGACTATGCAAAACGCTATGTTGAAAAATATTGCGACGAAACAAAGCTTGATATTGAAAATAATCTTTCAACAACAAATTTCTGGTCATATTACGGCAAGGGCGAATTTTCATCAAATCAGGCTGAAAACTCCTTTACAGTAAAGGTCAGCACAGCAGAAGAAAAAGCATGGAATATCCAGTCACAGGCGAAAAATATACTTCTGGAGCCCGGCAAGACATACGAGCTTACTTTCAAGGCTTCCTGTACAACTCCTTGTGAAATTTCTCTTGGTTTCAACCACAATCTTGACGGTTCATATCCGACCTGCTGGAATGGCAAAGCTGAACTTACACAACAGCTTCAGGAATACACATACACCTTTACAGTCAAGGAAGAAACTGCATACTATGACTGGCAGCTTTATTTCAACTATGCTTCAACAGCAGGAACATATAAAATTGTAAATCCACGACTTGTTGAGGTAAAATAAATTCAAACCGCACAGCTGATATATCTGCTGTGCGGTTTTTCTTAATATACGTTTTTTCCGACTTTTTTCGCCAAAACTATTGAAAAAAGCTCTTATTTATGATACAATTAAAAGGCATGGGCTTTTGTCCAAATATATGAAACGGAGAAAAATTATGGAGAAAAAAACTTCCCGAGGCAGCTTCACGGGACAATTCGGATTTATTATGGCAGCTGCCGCCAGTGCCGTAGGACTTGGAAATATATGGCGTTTCCCCTACCTTGCCGCTAAGGACGGCGGAGGAATCTTCCTCCTGGTATACCTTATACTCGCTCTTACATTCGGCTTTACTCTGCTGACATCGGAAATCGCAATCGGCAGAAACACACAGCAAAGCCCTCTTACAGCGTACAAGGCTGTTCATCCTAAATGGGGAGTTATAGGTATTCTCGCCTGTCTTGTACCAACGATAATCCTCCCCTACTACTGTTCAATCGGCGGCTGGGTATTGAAATACCTCTCGCTGTATGCCACAGGAACAGGCTCTGATGCTGCGGTTGACGGCTATTTCGGAAACTACATCGGCGGAAATGTAGAACCTATTGTATGGATGCTGATTTATTTTGCAATTACTGCTGTTATCGTTTTCTGCGGTGTCGAAAAGGGAATTGAAAAGTTCAGTAAAATCCTTATGCCTATTTTGATTGTAATGGTAATCGGTATTTCGATTTATTCTCTTACCCTTACACATACCGACGAAAGCGGCGTAACACGCACAGGCTTACAGGGCTTAAAAATATATTTTGTGCCTGATTTTACAGGAATGACTCTTAAAAAGTTTTTTGTTGTTGTCATGGACGCTATGGGACAGCTGTTCTTCTCAATCAGCGTAGCTATGGGAATTATGGTAGCTTACGGCTCCTACGCCAAAAAGGAAACTAATCTTATCCAGTCCGTAAATCGAATTGAGCTTTTCGATACCCTTGTTGCTTTTATGGCAGGTATGATGATTGTACCTGCAGTATTCACATTCAGCGGACGTGAAGGTATGGCAGGAGGTCCCGGACTTGTATTTGTTTCCCTGCCTAAAGTATTTACTGCTATGGGCGGTGCTGGAAAAGTTATAGGACTTCTGTTCTTCATAGTACTTTCCTTTGCGGCTATCACTTCATCTGTATCTGTAATGGAAGCTATTGTTTCAAGCCTTATGGACAAATTTGGTTTAAGCCGTAAAAAGAGTGCACTTATTGTAGCAGCATACACACTTATTACAGCTGTCATCGTATGTATGGGATATAATATACTCTATTTTGAAATTACACTTCCCAACGGCTCTGTTGCACAAATTCTCGATGTCTTTGACTATATCAGCAACTATATTATGATGCCTCTTGTAGCATTCCTCACCAGTATACTTATCGGCTGGGTAGTTAAGCCTAAATTCGTTATTGACGAGGTTACACAGGGTACTCTGAAATTCAACAGAAAGACACTTTATATTGTAATGATAAAGTTTGTTGTTCCACTGCTTCTTCTTGTTCTTTTGCTCCAGTCGATTGGTATAATTAAGCTGTAAAGTGAGTGAAAAGTATGTTATCATATATATTTAGCGTTTCAATATGCAAAGGCTGGTATCGCCACATACGCATTTCAGCAGATAATTCTCTACACTGTCTTGCATTAATAATTGGTGAAGCTTTTGAATTAGGAAAAATTGATAATTATATATTTTCTTTAAATCACATTAATTATTACAATCCGGAAAGTGGAAAGGAAACATCAGCCGATAAAATCAAACTAAACGAAATTATATTTAACAAAGGTGAAATATTTCCATTCTTCATAAATGAAAACTGGTATTTGAAATGCAAATTTCTCCGTAGTATTAACGAACGTACGGAGAAACCTGTCGTTATACGTGCTGTTGGAGAAAACCCAGAAGAAAGCTTTGATGAAAACTATGATTATATCGCCTCTGAAAAGTTTAAAGGCGGAGAATATACCGAACTCAAAACAATGTCAGATAATTTAACCTATGACTTATTTGTACATTGTTTACCTTTGAATTTTATTCAACCGTCTGATGAAATTATGAAAGCGGCTTTTTCCTATAAAAAATATAAGAGTTTAAGCAGTTTAAAAAGTATTGACTGGTTTGCAGTAAAATTGTCCGACAATCGCATTGCCTATTGTTATTCACTGCGAAAAGGCACAAATAACATTGAGTTAACTATCTCTGTAGGCAATGAAAATATTGCTTATATGAATAGCATATCTAAATACAGCAATTTGAATCCGCCTTACGAATCAAGATTTCTTCTGAATTATATAAGTTTATGTTTTTCAGAACAACATAAACTCCCCCACCCTATTGTTAATATTACTAAAGATTATGCTTCAAGAAATAATATTAAATTGAAAGGGAAATATTCTTATGTTTCTTTTGAAAAATATAAGCCTTTTCAATGTATGAAATATATATCCCAGCAAGAAGATTATGATATTATATTACAAGTACTGAATGCTGTCAAATACCTATCTGAAAGACTTGAAAGCAGTGATAAAAAAAGCCTTGGGTTTGATATATATAATAATACGTTGCCTCTTATTTCGAAATCTGACAATGAATTTAAAATCACACCTATTTCTTATCCAATTGAATATTATTATGAATATGATACCCCCATTTTAACAAGTGATGAACTTATAAATAAAATAAATCAGCTTAAGAAAAAAGGCGTATGGGAATTTTCGCACTGTATCTTTCCTAACGAAGTCGTGAATATGGAGAAAAATGATAAATTATATCCCGTATTTACAATTACTTCTGATACTGACAAACGCTGTTATTGGGATACAGATACATATGAAGCATACCCAGAAGCAAACAAAAAGCTAATCATCAGATTTGCAGAGAACATTGTTAAATATGGCATATGCCCCGAAAAAATAAAAGTACGAAGCACCCGAGCCGCAGCATTCTTAAAAGATATCTGTTCTAAATGTGAAATCAAGCTTGAACATACTACTGATGAACTATACACTGAATTTCTACATGAAATGACAGTATATGACATTGATACCGAATTAAGTATTGATGAATTAATAAAAACAGTATCAAACAATGAAAACAGCAAAACAGTTACTAAACGAACAAGAAGTCTTTTGTTTGATATACTTGAAAATGGCATATTACCGCCACATCTTGAAAAAAAATTGAGAAATTTTCTTGAAAACTAAAAGATAAAGCCGCAGAAAATCTGCGGCTTTGTTTTATTTTATTCTTTTAAAATAATCCTTTGTTTCTTTTGCAACAACACCAGAAAGTGCTATAAGTGCTATAATATTTGGTATAGCCATAAGTCCATTGAATATATCAGCTATACCCCATACAGCGGCAACTGTCATATATGGTCCAATAAATACTGCGATAATATAGAGTATTCTGAACACAATAACTGCCTTATTATTTGAATTGGTAAGATATGAAAGACAGCGTTCTGAATAGTAATTCCAGCCTAAAATTGTTGTAAACGCAAAGAATATCAGACAAAGCATAAGCAGGAATGATGATACCTTTTCGGGGAAAGGCAAGCCAATGCAGAATGCCGCATTAGTTATTTCAACACCCTCTAAATTGGGATTTTCCGTAAGACATCCTGACATTATAATTGTAAGTCCTGTCATTGTGCAGACAATTATTGTATCAATAAAGGTTCCTGTCATTGTAACAAGTCCCTGACGAACAGGCTCATTTGTTTTCGCAGCCGCTGCCGCTATAGGAGCTGAACCAAGACCTGCTTCGTTGGAGAATATACCTCTTGCAATACCTTTCTGCATTGCAACAATCATTGCACCCAACGCACCGCCTGCAACTGCCTTTACACCGAATGCACCTTTTACAATTTCAACTAAAGCCGCAGGTATAGCAGTGATATTTGAAAATAGTATCATTAAACAGCATACTACATAAATTACAACCATAAATGGAATAAATATCTCTGATACTTTAGCTATGGATTTTATACCGCCGATAATAATCAAAGCAGCCATAATTGTTATAACAAGTCCTGCTATAACCTGTGCTAATGTGTATTCGTTTCCGAATAACGCAACTGTGTTTTCCTTATTCGGATCAAAGAAATTGTTTACAGCTGATGTAATACTATTAATCTGAGTAAATGTACCTATGCCAAGAAGTCCGACAAGAACGCCTAATGCAGCGAATATCTTGCCAAGCCACTTCCATTTTGCTCCCATGCCGTTTTCTATGTAATAAAAGGGGCCGCCAAGCATTTTGCCATTGTTGTCTTTTATACGATATTTTACAGCAAGAAGTCCCTCACAGTATTTAGTTGCCATTCCGAAAAGTGCTGCAACCTCCATCCAGAACAAAGCACCGGGGCCGCCTGCGGCTATTGCTGTAGCAACTCCGACAATATTTCCCGTTCCTATAGTTGCAGACAATGCTGTACATAAAGCACCAAAGCTTGATACCTCACCTTGTCCGCCTTCTTCCTCTTTAACCATATACTTCAAGGCAAGTCCAAGCTTACGGAACTGAACACCACGAAGCCTGATTGTAAGGAATATACCGCAGCTGAGAATAAGCAGAATTAACGGTACTCCCCATACTATATCATCAATTATATTGACGATTTTTTCAAATTCAGCCATTTAAAGCACTCCTATCATTGACAAAAATTTATCAATATCAATTATACCACAATATTTAGTGAAGTGCAAGCGTTATAATTGGTTTTGTATATTTGAACAATTTCTTTATATTTTTTTGTGCAGGTTTACATCTTCAAAATTGATAATATGCAAAATAAAACTCATTTTTTTAGAATTAAGAGATTATAATTCATTGACCGAAAAATAAATCAATGATATAATGTAAACAGACAGATATAAACGTCTGTTCGTTAATTTTGGATAATTAAAACAAAGGAATGATTGCAATGAAGAAAATTTTATCTGCAGCAGCCGCAGCTGCCCTCGCTGTTTCGGCTATACCGCTCACTACCAATGCAGAGGGAAACAATAGTATGAGAGATATCTCTACTATGGAGCTTGTACGTGAAATGGGTATCGGTATCAATCTTGGCAACACCCTTGAATCTTGCGGAGACTGGATTGCCGATGTTGATCAACAGTGGGGAGACGGCATACTTACCCCATCTGAATACGAAACCGCCTGGGGCAGCCCTGTAATTACTAAAGAAATGATACAAGGAATGGCTGACGAGGGCTTCGGCGTTGTGAGAGTTCCTGTGGCATGGTCAAATATTATGGGTGAAAATTATAAGATAAGCGAAGCATACGACGACCGTGTTCACGAAATTGTTGACTGGGTTATCGAAGCAGATATGTATTGTATCATTAATATTCACTGGGACAATGGCTGGGTAAATACATTCCCTGAAAATAAAGATGAATGTATGAAGCGTTATGAATCTATGTGGACACAGATTGCTGACAACTTCAAGGATTATGGCGATTATCTCATGTTTGAATCACAGAACGAGGAGCTTGGCTGGGAAAGCTTATGGAATCCCTGGGGCGGTACCGAAGGCAAAGCCGAATCCTATGCTCTCGTAAATGAAATTAATCAGAAATTTGTAGATGTTGTACGTAAATCCGGCGGAAACAATTCTGAACGCCACCTGCTAATTTCAGGATATAATACCGGAATTGACAGAACTTGCGATCCGCTTTTCAAAATGCCCTCTGACCCCGCAAACCGCATGGCAGTTTCAGTTCACTATTATACTCCTGCAGGTTTTGCAATTCTTGAAGAAGACGCTGATTGGGGCAAAGCTCTTTCCACATGGGGAACAGACTCTGATTTCAACGAGCTGTACTACAATATGGATATGATGAAAACTAATTATATTGATAAGGGAATCCCTGTAATTATCGGCGAATACGGCTGTCCTACCAAGAACAAGGACGCTGATTCAGTTCGTCTGTTCCTCAGCTCTGTATGTAAGGCTGCATATGAAAGAGAGTTATGTCCTGTGCTGTGGTCAACTCCAGGAGGACACTATAATCGTGATACTTGCAAAATGGAAGATCAGGAGCTGAAAAAACTGTTCAACGAAATATGTGAAAAACCACAGACAGAAACAAAACCGCCTGTTGAAGAAATATTTCTTGGTGATGCTAACAGTGACGGAATAGTGACAATTGCTGATGCTGCGGCTATATATCAGCATTTAGGCAACTTCGACAAGTATGCACTTTCAGAGCAGGGGGCTGTCAACGCTGACGTTGACGACGAAGCAGGTATAACTGTATCAGATGCTATTATGATTTTACAGTTTGAGGCAGGACTTATTACAGAATTTTCAGTTAATACCACTACCTAAATTGTTAGTAGACAAAGGTGATGAGCATAAATGCTGTATGGTGAGGAGAACAACGATGACATACAGCATTTATGCCATTAGAATTGTCTACTGTTGTTTCAGGGATTGGTATAAATAATGATAAACGGCTGTGCATTCGAATGTACAGCCGTTTCGGTTTATTATAAATTTTGCAGGAATTTCTTGAAATTATCCGCCATTTCCTGCGGAATTTTCGAGTACATATTGTGTCCCTTATCAGTAACAGTATACTCCGCACCAATTTCTTCGGCATATTTAATGGCGTATTCTTTCCATGTGCCCTCTTTCATTGGTACTTTCATATCACTTATGTAAAAATATGCAGGAACTTTCAGTTTTCCCGTTGCACCAGCTTTTTCGCCATTCGATACGAGGTGCATATTTTCCTCGAAAATATCCTTGTTTGCGAGATTTTTGTAGAATAAATCAGCATAAAGTGCCTTTTCCTCATCATTAAGAAAATCTGATGAAAGCATTCCCGTGCGGTCAACTGAAAATTTCTTTACAAGTCTTGCAAAAAATCCGCGTTTCTGAATTTTAGCGTAAAGCTTTTTATTCTTTTCATTTACTAAAACACGTTTTTCATGGGGCAACGCTTTACCCATTTCAGCCGCTGTGTCGGGAAGCCCCATGTCAATGCTCAATAAAGCCTTGACCTCGTCGGGATATGTATTCGCCCAGTAAATGGCTTCAAATCCCGAATATGAATGAGGTGCAAGAATATATGGCGGATTTATTCCTGCACGCTTCAATGCCTCACGTGTTTCCGCTGATATATTTTCAACAGTACGCTCTGTATATGTGCTTTCACTCATACCGTAGCCGGATTTTTCAACAACCGCAATTTTATATGTATCGGACAGCCTGCGGTAAAGTGGGCGATATTCAAGAACAGGAGATGTAATAGCTGCACCTGATAAAATTACTATTGTATATTCACCGTTTCCCTCTGTGTATACGTTGATTTTTCCTCTGCCTACAGGATATTTTTCACCATAGTTCACAGCCATATTTTTCTCCTCCCCATAAAAAAAGCCCTGATAAACAGAACTTAATAAAATATTGGCGCAGCGGGTGGGATTCGAACCCACGTCCCTCAGGGGGCATCATGATTTCGAGTCATGTCCGTTATGACCACTTCGATACCGCTGCATTTTCAACGTAAATATTATACCATATTTTTATATAGAAATCAATAGATTTTCAAAAAATAATTTTTATAACAATATATTACATAATATAATCTTGACAATTTTCCTTATATGCATTATAATTATAATAATACCAATTACGGAGGAAAATTATGCGTTCAAAAGGAACTAAAACAATAGCTGAAAACCGCAAGGCACGTCATGAATATTTCGTCCTTGAATCATATGAGGCAGGTATTGAACTTGTCGGCACAGAAGTTAAATCAATCAGACAGGGTGCTGTAAATCTCAAGGATGCTTGGTGTTCTATAGATAATGGAGAGATTTTTGTGCGTGGTATGCACATTTCCCCTTATGAAAAAGGAAATATATTCAACCGTGACCCTATGCGTGTCCGCAAACTTCTCATGCATAAGCGTGAGATTAATAAACTGTTCGGAACTGTAAAGCAAGACGGTCTTTCACTTATACCATTGAGCATATATTTCAAGGACTCCCGTGTTAAAATGCAGGTGGGGCTGTGTAAGGGTAAAAAGCTTTACGACAAGAGAGCAGATGCCGCCAAGCGTGACGCTAACCGTGAAATCGACCGCAATATGAAATCACGTAACAGATAAGGCAGATACAGGCAACAACGCACACAGCCATACTGACGGCTTTGCACGAAAACTGTCTGCTTATTTTCTGCCAACGAAAACGACCTTGACAAAAGCAAATTATAAGTGTATAATATACTCATAATATTTGAAAGGAGCTTTTAATAATGAGCGAAATTATCAATGAAAATGTAAATCTTCCCGAGGACGAGGAAGCTAACGAAAATTATATCACTCTTACAGATGACAACGGCGAAGACGTTTCCTTTGAAATACTGGGAACTGTTGAGTATCAGGATAGACTTTTTGCCGTTCTTATTCCCTTTGACGAGGAAGATGACGGAGTTGTTATCCTTGAACTTGTTCCCACAGAAGATCCTGAATTTGAGGAATTTCTTGGAATTGACGACGAAAAACTCCTCAATGAGGTATTTGAAGAATTCAAGAAAACATATGAGGGCGAATACGAATTTGAATAAAACACAAAAGCGGCAGATTTTAACGTCTGCCGCTTTAATTTACGCTATAAGCTTTTCTCTCATTCTGCAAAAATCAAATACATCAATAATACCATCCTTGCATAAATCCCCTGCCTGCCAGTCGGTAAGTTCACCACTTCCTAAAAGCCATTTTTGAAGCATTACTGCATCAGCTATAGAAAATTCACCGTTTGCATTTACATCACCAGTTATCTCGGCAGCAACCGAAAGCTTATCCTTTATCACCGCAAGAAGTGAATACTCCCCTGCTGCGTCCTGTGAAAGCTCCCATATCATAATTCCGCCGTAATCCTTTGCTATATCGCATTTTTCAGCCATTGTAACAGCTCCGTTGAACGCTATATCGTCGTACAAATCCTTATTGTAATTTTCCTTATCCAGTTCAATCAGCTCCGAAAACGGCACATATGAATTCCAGTCAAGCTTGCCGTCGGCAGTATATCCTCTGCCGTAGAAAGGCACACCAAGAACAAGCTTGTCTTTCGGGATTTTCTTCTGTATATTGAAGTATTTCAACGATGTCTGTGTGAATTCCATATCACAGTGAGAGCTTTCGTCTGCATCGTTGTCGTATGCCATTACGTTGATAAAGTCAAATAATTCGAATGTTTCGGGTGAAACCTTTACAGCTACCCATTGTGCCGAGGCGGTTGACATCTCATAGCCGTATTCGTCGCATAGAACACGCAGGGACGATACCCAGTCAGCGTAATAATTCCAGATTTCATGACTTGAACCCAATTCAATATCAAGGTCAATTCCGTCAAGATCGTATTTTTCGCAATAGGCTATGATTTTCTCATTGAAATCCGCCATTTCCTCGGGAGTATCAAGCAAGGGCAGATATCCGTCACAGCCGCCTCCGCCGCCTAATGCCGCCATAACTTTGACACCGTTTGAATGTGCCTTGTTTACGATATTTTTCATTTCAATATCGGGTATGTAGCAGGAAAGATTTCCGTTGCTGTCCGGATTGCAGAAAGATATATTCATATGTGTAAGTGCACTGAAATCAAGTTTTCCGTATGCCTGATATGACCAATCAGGAAGATATCCCACAACCCTTGAAATGTGCTCTCTGTTGTCGTCATCTGGATTTTTTGGAACATCACCCATAACCATATCAATGGAATACACCGTAACAGGAGAATTTGCAGCCATGACCGATATATAATCAAGCAGGGAAAAATCCGTGCCGAACACATCCGTCATTGCTTCATAGGAATAATAGTATGTATCACCGTTTACATCATCGGGAAGCAGGCTTGCCCAGTTTTCGCCGCCGCTGTTTGAAGTCAGCACGAAATACGGTGCGTCGTCACAATCACATGTCACAGCAATTGAATTTCTCTCTGCATAAATGCTTGTATCAGGTACGGGAATTGTCAGCGGACACGACCACGCTTCAGAATAAGCCTCGCCCTCATACAAGTGAATGACATTTTCCTCTGCATGAGTAGTCATTGTCTGCGGAATAATCAACACCGCCGCAGCAATAACTGAAATTATTCTTCTGATTTTCATAAAAACACTCCTTTCAGCGTTGCCTTACACTTTTATTATATATGATAGAAGCTGATGTGTCAAGATAAATTTGTTGATATGTCAAGAAAAATTATGCTTGACATACATGAAAATATAGTATATAATATTTATATAAAATTTTTAGCGGAGGTACATATGTTCAAACTGAAATGCAAAATGTTCGAGGAATCAAAAAAATCAACTACTTCAAACAACATAATTATCACTCTTATCATATTTTTTATTTTGCTTCTGGTCATACAGCTTGTGGAATCAATTATTCCCACTATAATGTCAAATCCAGAAGTACAGCAGCGTATTGCGGCAGAGGGCAATGCTGATATGTCACGCTTAATGGAAATCAGTACAGAAGTTATGATGCAGGAAAAGTATCTTATTCCTACCCTTTTCTGCACTGTATTCGGTACTCTTATCAGCATAATCTACTGCCGATTTGTTGAAGCCCGTCATCTCACCTCAATGGGGATGAGAAAGAAAAAGGCAGGTATACACTATTTACAGGGACTTCTTATAGGTTTTATCATGATTTCAGCCGCCGCACTTTTATCTGTACTTTTCGGCATATCTGAAATAACAGTCTGCAAATCAATTGACTGGGGCATTATTCTGCTTTTATTCGGTGGATTTATTGTCCAGGGCATGAGTGAGGAATTTATTTTCCGTGGATACCTTATGAATACTCTCGGCGGCAGACACAACCCATGGATTGCTGTTATTGTAAGTTCTGCGGCATTCTCTCTTGCACATATTCTCAACCCGGGATTTAATCTGTTTATCTTCTTTAACCTTACACTTTTCGGAGTTTTTGCAGGACTCTATATGATTGCTTTTGATGATATATGGGGAGCTTGTGCAATTCACTCCATATGGAATTTCACACAAGGCAGCCTGTATGGCATAAGCGTCAGCGGAACAGGTGAAAATGAATCTGTATTCCGTACAACAGCCATTTCTTCAACAAATCTGCTTACAGGCGGAGATTTCGGAATTGAGGGAAGTATCATTACAACAATTGTACTTATAACCGCCTGTGTACCTGTTCTTATGAAAATAAAGAAACAAAATCAAACTGAAAACGTATAAACAAAGCGGACGATTTCTCGTCCGCTTTGTTATTCGTCATTCGTCATTTTGAATTATTTCTATTATAAGCTTTTCAACCTTAATTTCGTCAGCGTCAACAGCTGTTATTGCAAATCTTCCTGTTTTCACAGTTTCGCCTGCTTCGGGAATATGCCCCATGATATCTGTAACCCAGCCGCCTATTGTTGTGTATTCCGTTTCAAATTCATCCTCGGAAGTACCAAGATACTCTGCAAAATCATAAATATTCGTATCGCCTAAAACTTCATACTTATTGTCATCCAGCTTGTTTATATTTGTTACAATTTCATCTTCCTCGTCGTAAATCTCACCCACAAGCTCCTCGATAATATCTTCAAGAGTGACGATTCCCTTTGTTCCGCCGTACTGGTCTGTAACAACTGCAAGATGCACCTTTGAACGCTGCATAAACCGCATAGCCTCGCTTATGAGATTGGTATCGGCTATATGAGGCACCTCCTGTATTATTTCAGTTATATCAGTCCTGCCCTCACCAAGCATTTTGAAAAATGTCTTATTTGTAATGATACCAACAATATTATCAAGACTCTTTTCATATACGGGAAGTCTTGAATACATCTCTGTATTAAAAATTCTTTTTATTTCATCAATTGAATCACAAAGCTCAATACCGACAACCTTAACTCTGGGAATAAGTATTTCATTTACTGTTATATCGTCAAAATCAAGGGCATTTTTCATAAGTTCGCTTTCCTGCTCCTCAATTACGCCCTCCTCTTCGATTTCATCAATCATGTATTTAAGCTCGTCCTCTGTAACAGTAGGTGCATCGTTACCTTTAAACATGGAGGACATTTTGTTAAGTACCCATATAAAAGGCTTAAATAATACAACAAGAAATGAAAGAGGTGTAGCAAAAAGAAGTGCCAATTTTTCTGAATTTCTTTTAGCATAGGATTTCGGCAATACCTCGCAGAAAATCAACACAAGAACTGTTACAACAGCTGTTGAAATAGCCGCACCGCTGTCGCCGAAAATATCACAGAAAATTACAGTTGCAACTGATGATGTACCGATATTTACAATATTGTTTCCAATAAGTACAGCTGTAATTACATCGTCAAACCGATTTGCAAGTTTCAGAGCCTTTCCTGCTTTTTTATTTCCCTGTGCCTCATAATTCTTCAATCGCAGCTTGTTTACCGTTGAGTAAGCTGTTTCCGTACCTGAAAATAATGCGGAAAAGACCATCATTGCCACTACAAGTATTATTTTCGGTATAAGTGAACTGTCCATATAGTTTTTTCAATCTCCTCTTTTGTTCAAATAAATCTCCCAGAGCAAAACCCTGAGAGATTTTCTGTATTATTCTATTTTATCACATTTCAGGGATTTTTTCAATAGTAAAAATAGCTATTCTTTCACCTGTTTTTTCGCTGTATCTATAAAATTACTCCGAAAATAGTGCCGTAGAAAGATATCTGTCACCTGAATCGGGAAGAATAACAACAATATTCTTACCCTCGTTTTCCTTACGCTGTGCAAGCTTTACGGCAGCATATAAAGCAGCTCCAGAGGATATACCGACGAGAATACCCTCTTTTCTGCCCATGAGTCTGCCTGTTTCAAAAGCTTCCTCATTTTCAACTGCAATTACTTCGTCATATATTTCAGTGTCAAGAATATCGGGAACAAAGCCTGCTCCGATACCCTGCAAGCCGTGAGCACCTGCACTTCCGCCCGAAAGCACGGGAGATGAAGCAGGCTCAACTGCAACAATTTTAATATCAGGATTTTTCTCTTTGAGATATTTAGCCGTACCCGTAAGAGTTCCGCCTGTGCCCACTCCTGCAACGAAAATATCAGCTTTACCCTCGGTATCTTCCCATATTTCAACGCCTGTCGTTTCGTAATGTGCCTTTGCATTGTCGGGATTTGAAAACTGCTGCGGTATAAAACTATTCGGGATTTCAGCGGCCAGTTCCTCGGCTTTTGCGATTGCCCCCGCCATACCCTTTGTACCGTCTGTGAGTACAAGCTCCGCACCGTATGCTTTCATAAGTATACGGCGTTCCTGTGACATTGTATCGGGCATAACGATAATCACACGATATCCCCTTGACGCTCCCACGGAAGCAAGACCAATGCCTGTGTTCCCCGATGTAGGCTCAATTATAACCGAGTCGGATTTCAGCAAGCCTTTTTTTTCCGCTTCATCTATCATAGATTTAGCGGCTCTGTCCTTTACAGAACCTGTGGGGTTGAGGTATTCAAGCTTTACAAAAATATTTGCCTTTAAGCTGAATTCTTTTTCAATATTTTTGAGTCTCATCATCGGTGTACCGCCGATAAGTTCATCTACCGAGTTAAATATTTTCATAAAATACTCCTTATTCAGTTTCAGCAGAAAGCCATTTCTCCATGTCTGTTTCAGTTCCGCCTGTTGAAGTATATGCGTAAAACGCAAGGATTGATGAAGCGTCGGAGGAATCAATTGAGCTGTCACTGTTTACATCAGCAGCTTTTTTCATTTTATCGTTGAATGTGAGTGTTCCGTTTGTGGAAAGTGACGCATATTCAGCAAGTACAAGTGAAGCGTCAACAGAGCTTACAGAGCCGTCGCTGTCAACATCACCGAGGGGGATTTTTACGATTTCGTCGGATAATTCTATATCCTTTAAGATGTAGGTGGCATTTCTGTCGTTATAAACAATTACACGAATCTTCGAAGCCTCTGAAACATCAATAATCTGTTTTTGGGGCACCATTCCTGAAGTAAGTTCGAGTTTTTCAACCAACACATTATCTACATATATATCTGCTCTTGCATTCTGTAAAGGGCTTTCATCCTTATGTCCCCATGTCCATATAATTGTATTAACATTTTCTGTATTGAATGTCATATAAGACATTGACTCCTGATAGGAATATTTTCCGTTAAACGCAATTCCGCTGTAACATTTCTCTCCGTTTACAGAATATGCATCCAGGTCGCTTACAAAATCAAATGTCTGTGCTTCATAAATATCAAATCCCGATGAAATAAACGCCTTGCTGTCATTATATTCAGGAATTTTAAAAGATTTTTTTGCTTTTGTTTCATTCACACTTATTTCTGCCAGTGCAAACTGTGCATCTCTTTCATGCTCAACAATAAGACGTAGATTTGTACACTCCTTTGTATCAAAAGTAACTATTTCAGGAAGCATATGCCAGCCGAGTTCCTTTTTCTCTGTAAGAACACCGTCCTTGTATACTGACAATACTGCATCTGTCCATTTTGTATTATCGATGTGACCTAATGTTCCTGAAATTGAATCCACATTCTCTACGTTAAAATCAATTACAGATGACGACTCCTGATATGAATACTGACCGCTGAAAATTATACCCTGATAGTAATATCTTCCGTTGATTTTCTTTGCTTCAAGGTCACTTACAGCTGAAAAATATGATGTATTCACTCTGTTATATCCATCATTAATAAACATTTCTGGAGTCTGATATGTTGGTGCTTTACCTGTTTTAGCTGTTTTAACAGTATCAATTGTAATATCAGTCATTGCAAATTTAGCGTCTCTATCGAAGTCAATAACAAATCTCAATTCAGCAGTTCCTGATACATCTACAGTATACGCTGTAACAGGCATTGTTGCAGAAAGTGCAAACTTATCAGTAAGCACATTGTCGTGATATACGGAAACTGTTGCACCTGTCATAGATGTATTGTCAATGTGTCCCCATGAACAGGAAATATTCTTCACATTCTCTGTATTGAAGTTTGCAACAGCCTGACTTGCCTGATATGAATACTGACCGCTGAAAATAATACCCTGATAATAATATCTGCCATTAATTCTCGTTGCTTCAAGGTCACTTACTGCAGAAAATGTACTATAATTTTTGTAATTATATCTGCTGTCTGTAAAGCTTGCAATTGACTTATATTCGGGAACTTTCGGTGTTGTCGCAGGCTTTATATCGTCAACAGTTACATCTGCCATAGCAAATTTAGCATCACGGTCAAAAGCTACACTGATTTTCAGTATTGAAACTTCTGAAACATCAACAGAATATTCCTGCTGTAACATATCTGAAGAAAGCGTATACTTATCCATGAGAACATCGTCATAATAAATTGATACAGTTGCACCTGTCATAGATGTGTTGTCAACGTGTCCCCATACCCATGAAAGGGAGCTGATATCCTCTGTATTATAGCAGATTGAAGCTGAACTTGACTGATAGGAATACTGACCTGCAAAAACAATTCCCTGATTATAAGTTCTGCCGTTCATGTTAAAGGTACTTTCGTCAGAACTCTTTGAATAAACAGTTGCTCTTACAGCGTCATAACCTGCTGCAAGGAAGCTTTCAGCTGTCATTGCTTCTTCTGTTTCAGCCTTTTCCTCTGTCTCTGCCGCAGAAACATAATTTATTGCAGCATAGGGATAAACGCCTGTTGAACCGCAGATTACTGCACCAGCAATAATACCTGCCGCTATACGATTAACCTTCATAATTTTTACCTCCGATAAATATATTTTACTTTTCAATCTTATCATATAAATTATATATTGTCAAGTAAAAATTTCCTATCAATCTATTGCAATATTTGTCGTTTTATGATACAATTAAAATAGTAGATTATGTAAATTTTCAGGAGGATAAAACTATGGATAATAAAAGACCACGTGCAAGACAGAAAAATGTTACATCAGGCGGAAACGGTGTACACAGACGAGGCAGCGGTCTCGGTACAGGTCCTGTCGGCTCTGGTAAAGTAAGCTCCGGCAGAACAGGTGGAAGCGGTATGAAACGTGCCGCTGTAGGAGGCGGTATCGGACTCCCTACCCTGCTTATTATTGGTTTTGCCGTTATGAAAATGCTTGGCGGCGGAAGTGGTGCTTCACAACAGCAGCAGGATTTCATACAGAACAATAACAGCTCATTTTCAGGTGTTGACTTTTCCGACACAGGCAGTTCGGCACAAATTGACAACAGCGTTGCCGCTGGTTCAAGAAGTAAATATACAAATATTCTAGGCAGTAAAAATGATACCGTTACTGTAATGATTTATGTCTGCGGTACAGACCTTGAATCAAAGCACGGTATGGCTTCATCCGATATCCAGGAAATGGCATCTGCAAGCTTTGGAGATAATGTAAACGTAATCCTCTACACAGGCGGCTGTAAACAGTGGAAAATCAACGGTATCAGCAACAAGGTACATCAGATTTACCAGATTAAAAACGGCGAACTTATCCGCCTTGAAGATGATATGGGCAAGGGAGCTATGACTGACCCCGAAAATCTCACTGAATTCATCAAGTACTGCAACAGGAATTTTCCTGCAAATCGTAATAATCTCATTATGTGGGATCACGGCGGCGGCTCTGTAAGCGGTTACGGCTACGACGAAACAAATACTTTAAGCGGCTCAATGGATCTGGCTGAAATTGATAAGGCCCTCACAAATGCAGGAGTAAAATTTGATTTCATTGGCTTTGATGCTTGTCTTATGGCGACAGCTGAAACTGCTCTTATGCTTAACGACCACGCCGATTATATGATAGCTTCCGAGGAAACAGAGCCCGGTATCGGCTGGTATTACACAAACTGGCTTACAAAGCTTGGCAAGAATACATCCATGCCCACAGTTGAAATCGGTAAGAATATCATCGACGATTTCGTTGATACCTGTGCTAAAAAGTGCCGTGGTCAGAAAACCACACTTTCAATTATAGACCTTGCAGAATTTTCAAATACTGTTCCCGACAAGCTTAACTCATTTGCACAGTCAATCAGCACAAAGCTTACAAATAAGGAATATAAGGAAGTTTCCGACGCTCGTTATACAACCCGTGAATTTGCTGTAAGCTCCAAAATTGACCAGGTTGACCTTGCTCATCTCGCCCTCAATATGAATAACAGCGAGGGTAAAGCGTTGAGTGACGCTATTCAGAATGCGGTAAAATACAACCGTACATCTTCCGATATAAGCAACGCTTACGGCGTATCTATCTACTTCCCCTATAGAAAGACTTCAAGCGTTGACGCAGCCTGCAATACATACAATAAAATCGGTATGGATTCCGAATACAGCCAGTGTATAAAGCAGTTTGCAAGTCTTGAAACAGCAGGACAGATTTCCGCAGGCGGTACATCTTCCCCTGTTCCCTCACTTCTCGATATGCTCGGAAGTGCAACAGGCTCCTCGGGCGGAAGTGCGGATATGATAGGTCAGCTTCTCGGTGCATTCCTCGGCGGTACTTCTGACAGAACAATTGAAGGCCTTGACAGTTCAAATACAGCTTATATGAACGATTCTGCACTTTCTGCCGATGATACAGCCGAATATATCTCAATGAACTACTTTGACCCCACAAATCTTGTATGGGAGCAGAACAACAACGGCGAATATATCATGGAACTTCCTGAAAGTCAGTGGGAGCTTGTGCATACTCTTGACAAGAATCTTTTCTATGACGACGGCACAGGCTACGTTGATATGGGACTTGACAACGTATTCACATTTGATGATGACGGAAATCTCATTGCAGATACAGATGATACATGGGTAGCGATTGACGGTCAGCCCGTTGCATATTACCACACAGATACAACTGAATTCGGCAACGACAGATACTCAATTTCAGGCTATGTTCCTGCACTTCTCAACGATGAACGTGTAAATCTTATTGTTGTATTCGATTCCGAAAATCCCAACGGCTATATTGCAGGTGCGTCAACTGATTACAAAAACAACGAAACAGATACAGTTGCAAAGAATATGATTGAGCTTGAAGCAGGCGATACTCTCGACTTTATCTGCGATTATTATGACTACAATGGCACTTACTCCGACAGCTACTACCTCGGCGAGCAGATGACAGTTTCTGATAATATGGAAATCAGCAATGTTAGCGTAGGTGACGGAAATCTCAAAATAAGCTATTGCTTTACTGATATTTACAATCAGACTTACTGGACAGAGGCTATAAATAAGTAAAGACTACATTAAAAAAAGTGATAAAACAATACCGCATACGACAGATAAATGCCGTATGCGGTGATTTTTTTATTAAAGATTATAATAGCGGTCAAATTCAGCAGGATGAGGAATTGCAGCCAATGCACGGCACTCCTCACGCTTTGAACGGATGAACTTTGTGATAAGCTCCTCGGGGAATACTCCGCCTGCAAGGAGGTAATCGTGGTCTGCTTCAAGAGCGTCAAGAGCCTGCTCAAGAGATGTGGGAAGATGTGAAAGCTTTGCCTTTTCCTCGTCGCTGAGGTGGAAGAGGTTCATATCGTATGGTCCCCAGCCATTCTCATGAGGATCAATCTTATTCTTGATACCGTCAAGACCTGCCATAAGAATTGCAGCATAGCAGAAATACGGATTGCAGGTAGCGTCAGGGTTTCTCAACTCAAAACGTCTGCGGTCAGGAGTCTTTGCATATGCAGGAATACGGATAACAGCACTTCTGTTAGATGTAGCATAACCAACTGTTACAGGTGCTTCAAATCCAGGAACAAGACGCTTGAATGAGTTTGTGCTTGGGTTTGTGATAGCACAGAGAGAATTGATATGCTTCAGAAGTCCACCCATAAAGTAGTGAGCTTCCTTGCTGAGGTGAGCATAGCCGTTGTCATCAGAGAATACAGGCTGTCCGTCCTTAAAGAGAAGCATATGAACATGCATACCGTTTCCAGCCTCGCCCATAACAGGCTTTGGCATAAACGTAGCGGATTTGCCGTACTTTCTTGCTGTGTTGTGAATGATGTACTTGATTGTCATTGTAGCGTCAGCCATTTTTGACATTACACCAAGCTTGGGTTCAATCTCAAACTGACCAGCAGCACCAACCTCGGGGTGGTGGTAGTTGATACCGATGCCTGCATCTTCCATAAGCATACACATTTCACTTCTTGCCTCGTAGGAAACGTCATAAGGCTTTGCAATGTGATAGTTCTTCTGCTTGGGAACAATATTGCCCATGCCCTCAACAGCACTGTTCCAGTGAGCCTGTACAGCGTCAACTGAATAGCCAACTGACTGTGAGCCAACCTCCCAGCCTACATTGTCAAAGAGATAGAACTCAAATTCGGGAAGAATAAGCATTGTATCAGCAACACCGCAGTCCTTCATATACTGTTCAGCAGCAGCAACAATGTTTCTGGGATACTGTGCAAGAGGACGATTTTCGGGATAGTCAATAATCATTGCATTACCCATCATTGAAAGGGTAGCTATCTCACAGAAAGGATCAATCTGTGCTGTATCGGGATCTGGAATAAATACCATATCGCTCTTTTCAACAACAGCATAGCCGTAATTGGAAGCGTCAAAGCCGATACCATTCTTCATAACATCCTCGCTGAAATCCTCGGCAGGAATTGTTACATGGCGGAACTGTCCGTTAATATCAACCATTTTGAAATCGACCATTTTTATGTCTTTTTCACGGATAAGATCCATAATCTTCTGTACTTTTTCGTTCATTGGAATACACTCCTTAAATTTTTGTTTTTGTTTGTCGGAATATGCTAATAAATATTATACCATATTTATCACATAAATGCAATAACATTTTGAAAAAAAATGTTCATCTTTATTATTTTAAAAATAAAGAGCAGCTTTTCAGCTGCCCTCAACCTGTTTATTTTGAATTTCCTCTGTTCTTTTTCACAACATTTTCAAGCTTTTCCGCACGAAGAAGTGCTGTATCTATATGGTCACAGAAATTTTCCTTACCCACTCTCTGCACAAAACCTGCCTTTTCCATAGCTTTCATGGGCTGTTCATTTACATGAGAGAAAACAACCTCAATATTATGTTTTTTGCAGCGTTTTGTAATCTTATCCAGCATTTCAACACCCGAAGCGTCAATTGCAGGAACATTTCTCATTCGAAGAATAAGTACATCAATTCCCTTTGTGCTGTCAAGGATATAGTTGAACTTGTCCGATGCCGCAAAAAACATAGGACCGTTGATTTCGTAAACCCTTGTATTATCGGGAACTTTTTTCAGTGAAATATGGTCGGGGTCTGTGTCCTCATCGTCAACATAAATCCAGTCATGTCCCTCGGTAACATCAGCCATACGTTTCATAAAGAGAAGTGCTGCAAGTACAATTCCAACACCGATTGCCACAACAAGATCAAATACAACAGTAAGTACAAGCGTTATGAGAAGTACTGCTATATCGCTTTTGGGTGAGATTTTTATGCAGTTTACAATTTCTCTCCAACCGCACATATTATAAGCAACAACAAAAAGTATAGCCGCAATTGTAGGCATTGGAATCATAGAAGCATAGGGCATAAGAATTACAAGAACAACGAGAAGTACAACAGCGTGAACCATACCTGCAATAGGAGTACGTCCACCGTTCTTGATGTTTGCTGCAGTACGTGCAATAGCTCCCGTTGCAGGAATACCGCCGAAAAGTGCTGAAGCAATATTTGCCGCACCTTGTGCTGTAAGCTCCATATTTGAACGGTGCTTTGAGCCTATCATACCGTCAGCAACAACACATGAAAGAAGTGACTCTACAGCGGCAAGAATTGCAATAGTGAAAGCGTTGGGTATGAGTGCCTTTACCCTTTCAAAAGTAACCTCTGGAAGTGCAAATGTGGGAGGCGCAGAAGAAATCGTATACAAATCACCAATTGTATTTACATTCATTCCGCTGATTTTTACAACTGCCGCACCTACAATTACAGCTATAAGCGAGGGCGGAATTTTATTCAGCTTTTTAGGCCAGAATATGAGAATTGCAAGAGAAATAATCCCCACAAGGAATGCCATGGGATTGAATGTCGAAGCTGATTTTATAAGCTCCGCAATTTTTTCAGTAGTTTCAATGGGTGAGCCCTCAAATTTCATACCGCAGAAATCTTTTATCTGTCCCACAACAATTGTAACGGCAATACCAAATGTAAAGCCAAGTGTTATCGTACTCGGGATATATTTAATAAGGCTTCCGAAACGGCATATTCCCATAATCACGAGGAATATACCTGCTAAAACAGTAGATATTACAAGTCCGTCCATGCCCTCTGTAGCCACTATGCCTGCTACTATTGTTGCAAAAGCGGCTGTAGGGCCTGCAATCTGAACACGGCTTCCGCCAAGGAATGATACAATAAAACCTGCTACAATGGCAGTATAAAGTCCCTGTTCAGGTTTAACTCCCGAAGCAAGTGCAAGAGCGATTGACAACGGCAACGCTATAATTGCTACGATTATGCCCGATACAACGTCCTTAACAAGCTGTTCTTTTTTGTAGCCTTTCATTACAGAAAAAAGCTTTGGTTTTAGCTTTTCTTCCGTTTTTTTAACGGCTGTACTTTGTGATGATTCCATAATAAACCTCCTGAAATCGCAATATTTCGCAATGCCTAATAATTATAACTCTTTAACACAGAAAAGTCAATAAGCTTTATTGTGCAAACTTAACAAACTTTTATATCTGAATTTAGGCAAAAAAGCACATAAACTTAGTGACAACGACATAATTCAGGTCATTTCTTGCTATAACATAAAAATTTGCAAAAAACTCTTGCAATTCATATTCAAGTATGATATAATATTAACGATGAGGCAAAATGCCTCAACTGAAAATTCAGGAGGAATATATAATGTTAGTTTCAGCTACAGAAATGCTCAAAAAGGCAAGAGAAGGCAAGTACGCAGTAGGTCAGTTCAACATCAACAACCTCGAGTGGACTAAGGCTATTCTCCTCACAGCACAGGAGTGCAATTCACCCGTTATTCTCGGTGTTTCCGAGGGTGCAGGAAAGTATATGACAGGTGTAGAAACTGTTGCAGCTATGGTTGCAGCTATGGATAAGTCTCTCGGAATTACTGTTCCCGTTGCTCTCCACCTTGACCACGGCTCATACGAGGGCTGCTACAAGTGCATCAAGGCTGGCTTTACTTCTATCATGTTCGACGGCTCACACTTCCCCATTGAGGAAAACGTTGCAAAGACAACAGAGCTCGTAAACGCTGCTCATCACCTCGGACTTTCTATCGAGGCTGAAGTTGGTGCTATCGGCGGTGAAGAAGACGGCGTTGTAGGTAAGGGCGAGTGTGCTGATCCTGCAGAGTGCAAGATGATTGCTGATCTCGGCGTTGACTTCCTTGCAGCAGGTATCGGTAACATCCACGGCGTATACCCCGACAACTGGGAAGGTCTCAGCTTCGAGACTCTTGAGGCTATCAACAAGACAGTTGGCGAAATGCCTCTCGTTCTCCACGGCGGTACAGGTATCCCCGACGAGATGATTACAAAGGCTATTTCTCTCGGCGTTGCAAAGATCAACGTAAATACAGAGTGCCAGCTCGTATTCGCTGAGGCTACAAGAGGATATATCGAGGCTGGTAAGGATCAGTCCGGCAAGGGCTTTGACCCCAGAAAGCTTCTCGCTCCCGGCGTTGAGGCTATCATGGCTAAAGTTAAGGAGAAGATGGAACTCTTCGGAAGCGTTAACAAGGCATAATTATGTCATAAAAATCCCGATACATCACAGTATCGGGATTTTTGCATATTATATATAGAGGTGATTTTCAATGACAATGTGTGCAACAGTTTTAACTGTAGAAAAAGACAGACTTCTTGTGCTCGACAATAAAACAGAACAGGAAGTCGTAGTGAAAACACGATGCCCTTTTTTTAATGAGGGCGATAAAGTAAAGATTATTTACAACGGCATTATGACATTGAGCCTTCCGCCGCAGATAAGTGCAGGCAGAATTATCAAGTGCTGCGACTAAACAAAAAATCACGGAAATCAATTTTGCGTTGGTTTCCGTGAAAATCCTTGACAATACCGCTAAAATATGCTATAATAAATGTACCTTATGGGGCATTAGCGCAGTTGGGAGCGCATCACACTGGCAGTGTGGGGGTCAGGGGTTCGAATCCCCTATGCTCCACCATAACAAAAGCCTATGTTTAGACAAAAACACAGGCTTTATTTTTTTGCTGTTATGATTGAGAATAGCTGAAAAACAAATATTTCCGTTACAGGGATAAGAAGCCGCTTATCGTGTCCGTTAATGCTGAACCGGTCATATTACGGTAGCCATAGAAAAGTTTCAAATCAAATGTTTCAAGGCAATCGGTGGCGTGGTGTTATATGATATGATTGAAAAATAATGAAAAGAGCCTTCGTGATTGAAGGCTCTTTTATGGTATTCAGTTATTTTTCAAAAGCTCACGCTTTATCAGACAAAGGTCAAATACATCCAGTCTGTTGTCATTGCAGAAATCCCCTGCTCTCCAGTTGGCAAGTTTCGTATCGGGGACAGCAAGCAGCCACTTCTGGAGTGCTACCACATCAGCAACATTGAATTGACCGTCAGCATTGACATCACCCTCTGTTGTTTTAGGAGTCCATTCGGATATCGCTCTCACAGACGGAGTCCATGAAGGCTGTGTTTCTCCCGCTTTCAGAGGAATACAAGCTACAGATATTGTTGCATCATTGGTATTTGTCAGATGAATGGCGAGCTTTCTGTAACTGCTGTTATCGGTCTGATTAGGAACAAAAAGGGAGGTTGGCAGCAATTCAGCGTTCATCACCGATAATTTACCGCCGTCGCTGAGAAGCCCTACCCACATTTTTTCCGAACCGACAGTTACTACTGCACTTCTACCGTCATTAGCAATCTCAATTTGTCCCTTTGTGTGAGCAAACCAGTAGATTTCACCTGGGGCATTAAGAGAAATTTCATCCTGAATAACAACACATTCCTTGTCTTTTATCATTTTCAGGCCGCGAACAACGCTTTCTGCACCGCTATTTTCATATGCAGCTGTGAGATCCGTGACAGCAAAGGCTTCATTTCCACCGCTGAAACTGCTTATAAGACATTCTGCACCCTCCTGTTGGTCAAGTTCAGCAGACGGATTGATTACAAGTGTATTATGACCTTCAGCTCTTATTCGGTAGGAATACAGGCGATTTTCCAGCTCATAATTCTCATTTCCCAGATCTGTAAAGAATCTTTCGCCGTTTGATTCGATATAGAATGTACCCAGATCGTAGTGACCGTGATATTTATAATTATTTTCACCGGCATGAAGTGCCGCCACAATTCCGCTTTCATCCCAAGTGTTTCTGAAACTTGCATTTGACGCACCGACCTCTCCCCAATCAGTAGGAATATCGCTGGCAGAATCGGGTGTTTTCTCTTCATCGATCCAAAGAAGGTCAAGATAGTTAAAGCTGTCATTTTCTATTTTTTTAAGACGAGTAGCGGCTATATCATAGGACTGATAATATTCTGCAAGCCACAGAAGAACCGCCCAGCCTGTATCACGGCTGTCACCGTCGTCACCGAAACTGAAAGATTTAGGAGTATTAGAACTCATATAGCGGACAAAATCAACGGATTTGCGAAGTCCCTCATGATCTGCAAGACCGTAGTCAGTTCCTGCGGCACTTATCATAGAGGAGGAATACAAGCCAAGATAATATGTAGCGTAATCCCAATAACCAAGTCCTTCACTATATGTTCCGTCTTTTTCGCTGTAGGCACGACGAACAAAGGAATATGACTCCTTGTAAGCATATGTGAGAACATCGGACGCTATATCACTTGCTTCGGCTTCATCTCCGATTGCAAGTGCAGCCATACTCATACTTCCGTTGCAGACAAGCTTCCAGTTATCTCCGGGATAATCCTGATACCAGCGATAAGTACGGGTTCGTGGCTTGTCCTCATAATCATCCATGACTTGTGTTAATCCTTTTTCAATCATATTTTTTCTGAGGAACGCCCTCTGCTCATCGTTCATCCAATGATACAGCCAGTCATAACCGAGTGCAAAGGCTGTACTCATTTCAGCGGTATCAAGAAAATGGCTCGGATTCCAATCCTTGAAATTACAAGCCGCTTCAAGCTCTGCATAGCAGCGCTGAGCATATTTTTCGTCTCCGAAAATATTGTATGCCATAGCAAGTGCAGCAACACGGCGCTGTATTCTTTTTGATGTTTCAAGAAGTCTTATACCATCAGGGATTTCATATTGCGATACAGGCTCATTAAGATGTCTGTCAGCTTCATTGCGGAGCTTTTCGAGAAGAATCGCCGTTACTGAATCATTTCCGATACTTGCTTTCAGTTTTGCAAATTTCTCATTCGACATAATGATACGTGGATGGGCATACAATCCATTTTTTTCAATCATATCTCTGAGAACCTGTTCGCCGTCGATAAAATCGCCGTAGCTTTCAGTTATGGAACTTCCTGAACCGCTATCCCCTGCAAATGTATTGATTGGTACAATACTGATTACCATAACCAAAACAAGCAGAATACTTAAAAAATGTTTTTTCATAGCTTTACCCTCCTAAGTAAACGAGTTTTCTATATACATCCTATCGCAATAATGGTCTATATGAGTTTCGATTTCATATGGTTTCCTCCTCGTCCATTTTATATATTATACCACATATTTGCTATAATTGCAATGGAAATGTAGATAAAATCTAACAAAATAAAAAGTCTCTCCAATGAGAAGCTCCGTCGTTCATATCAATGCTCCGATGTCGATCAACAGTTACCGCTTACAGCGTGGCTTATAAAAAAGAAAGGCTGCGTAGCTCATTGCTATGCAACCTTTCGGTACATACGATAAAACTTCTTTATTGACCGCCCCTTGATAGAGAGCCTCATTTCATTAGTCCTCGTCTTCCCTGCGCTTTTCAAGCTTGAGTTTATCCTCAAGGATATTTGACGCTATCTCGTCGGCAGACTGTATTGCATCAATGTAAATCTTGCTTGTGGTATTAATGCTTGAATGTCCTAAACGGCGTGACACGGTAGGAATACTCACCCCCTCAGCAATTGTAGTAAACGACATAAATAAATTTATGTCGACATTTTATTATACAGCCTGTAGTACGCCGACCGTGAAAATCCAAGTTCATGGATAGCCTCTATAGGCTTTTTCTGCCCTCTTTGATTTCTGCAATGATCTCTTGCCAGTTATCAGGCAAAGGAGCAGGCGGACGACCGAAGCGAACATTTTTCTTTTTTGCGGAACCGATTCCCTCTCGCTGACGCTGCAAAGTCTGCTCACGTTCAAGTTCAGATAAAGCGTCACATATGAGAAGAACAAATCTGCCTTGACAAACTACAAGATTTGATGTATAATTTTAGCATAATACGTTTTTTGCTATATTATGCTCGTCATGTTAAAGGAGAACTATTATGGATAACTATCAAAACGAAATTACATCCGATTCAATCAGCAGTAAGAAACAGATGACTTCATACGAAATTAATCAATTCTTAATACGTATTGGTTTGCTCATTATCATGATTATTGCACATTTTTTACTACCGGTAACAACACTAAAAGTCGAAACTATCTCTGCGGAATCGAACTTTGGAGGTATTTCCAGTTCAGTTAGAGTATCACCTGCTGGTGACGGAATAATGTTATTTTCATTGTCACAGCTGGCTTTTGATGTCAGCGTTGATGAAGAGAATAAAGATACAAAAAATGCAATTTCCAGAAACATTAAAGAAAATCATAAATCTGCTATAAATACAGTTCTGACAATATCCAGTATATGTTTTGCAATTTGTGTTGTATTCGTTATAAAAACCATCCTTCATATAGGAAATAATAATTCTTTTAAGGCGAGCAAATCGCTTTATATGGCTTTCATCCCGATGTTACTGGCAAATATTTCACTAATTGTACTGACCATAGCAACTATGAATTATGCCAAACCAGACGCTACTCTTGATTTTGACATTATCGGTAAAGCATATCCTTCAATATTTTTCTTTATTTTACTTGCTGCTGCAATCGCAATTCATGTTAACATCCTTTCTTTTAAACACTTATATTATATTAAGCAAATCTCATATAGAGCGTCCGAGTCGGATGATACTATCAATATATAAGGTATCGCTCTCTTGTACATAATCAAGCATAGATTTCAGCTCCGCAGTGTGAGCAAATTAATTTTTCTTCCATTTTGATTTCCTCCAAAACAACGTAAAATAGCCACTCCCGAAGGAGTGGCTAAAGTTTTAATATTCTTCTGCAAGCAGCATTGTTGAGTGATCGCCGTCGTCGATTATGTAAATCTTCTCGGTTATCGGCTTTTCTGACGGTATCAGATATTCCATTTTGAGTTCGGGATTTTCTGATGTGTGGGTGATTCTCTGCATTTCGCCGAATGGTTCAAGCTTGAACACCTGCAAGTAGTCTCTTTCAGCAGGCAATTCATCAACGCAGTTCCACAGGAATAACTGCAATTCAAGGGGGATTGCTGAATCTACACCACAAGTCAGATAGCGGTTGTTGTTGAACATTTTTAAGCTTCTCCTCTCTTTATTATTTACCACGATCAGGGTATCACAGTAATAATATATATACGGAAAAACGAAAAAATCGGAATTTGAAATATATATTGTTATTTTGAAAGGAATATCAATAATTTCAGTTGACTTCTTATTGTGAATTTGCTATAATACAGTCATAGAAGGTTGTCAGGATAGATGTTGTCCTGTTATAATAAAATCTGGTAATATCAATAAAAAGGAGCTTTTTACAATATGAAAGAAAATAATCGCTTTAGTATTCTTTTTCCCTATTATGAAGATACAAAATACAAACAGCTTTCTGATTCAGCCTGCCATGACCTCGGACTTGATACTATTTGCCATGAGCTTACTTCTGACAGTAAAGAGCAAAATCTTATAATGAGCATTATATCAAATATAACTTCTGATCCGAGAGTTGCCATTTACAGACAAAGGGTGTTTGTGGATATATTGTTTCTTCCAGATCTCAGAAAGCAGATGTCAGAGCTTTTTGAAAAAATAGAGTTTATAAGGAATTTTACCGGTTCGCATATCGAAACAGACGAAAAACTTGGTTTCTGGCATCTTATGCACAGACTTGATGAGCTTGATGATTATATAAAGTGCGTTGAAGCTATGAGAGAATGTCTTTCAAATGCAAAAATAGAATCAGAAGGTCTTCTGAACTTTAAAAAGCATATTGATGAGCTTTATGAGGAATCCTGCTTTGCAGAAATGAAAAAGGATATTGCAGAGCTAAAAAGTAAAGCATCAGGTATACAGAGCGTTACTCTTGGTATAAACGTCAACGAGAGATTTGAAGCTGTCAGCATGGGGCTTGTGTCCGTAAATAACAAGCCTTTCAAAAAGTCAAATATCGTAAGCAATTTTGCTGATGCCATAACCTCAAAGAATAAGCTTCACGAGGGTACTGAGTGGGACGGTGATATGCACTATCATCAGATAGATAAACACAACGATCACAGCGTAGGCAAATTTATTGAGAATGCAGGAGCATATATGGCTTTGAGAAGTACTCCTTTTGTTGACGGAAGAATAAGATCAACAGTTGTTAAAACTCCTGACGGCGACGGTACGGCCAATTCCACATTTTATCTTGATAAGGTAATAAATAAAATGCTGGATTCCCTTGTTAAAAAGCTGCGTGATACCCTTACCAGATATTCCGATATTGCTATTGTCAATATTTCTCAAATAATTCCTGAGTTTATGTATTATATCCGATTTGCTGAATATATAAGCAAATATATGGAAAAAGGCTTTAAATTCTGCAAGGCTCAGCTTACAGACGATGAAAATGTATCTATGGATGCAAAAGATTTGTATAACTTAAAGCTTGCAATGAATCTGCAAAGCAGCAAAGAGATAGTATACAACGATCTCAGTTTTGATAATGATCACACTATCTATATCCTTACCGGTGCTAACAGAGGCGGAAAGACCACTATTACACAGGCGGTAGGTCTTATGTTTGTACTTGCACAAGGCGGAATATTTGTGCCTGCCTCGTCCTTTGTGTATAAGCCTGTAGACTGTATCTATACCCATTTTCCTGCTGATGAGGATAAGACAATGGATCTCGGCAGACTTGGTGAGGAGTGCGTGAGATTTAAAACAATATACTCCGAATGTACTAAGGACAGCCTATTGCTCCTCAACGAAACTTTTTCTACCACTTCATTTGAAGAAGGCTTCTATATAGCTAAGGATTCTGTAAAGGCTCTTTTGAAAAAGCAGGTCAGAACTATATATAACACTCATATGCACAAGCTTGCGGCAGATGTGGACGAAATAAATATGGAAAGCGAAGGTATAAAAGCTTCATCGCTTATTATGAAAAGCGATAACGGAAAACGTTCGTTCAAAGTAGAGGTTGCTTCACCTGAGGGTTTGTCATACGCAAAGGATATAGCCGAGAAATACGGCGTTACCTATGAGATGCTTATCAAGCAGAATATGTAGTTTTGATATCATATATTATATAACCATAACCTCCTGTTTTTTTGCGGGAGGTTTTTTATTTTTCAAAAAAGTATTACTTTATAATAATAGGAGCGAAGCGACGCCTGCTATATTGATTTGTATCTTCGCAAAGCATGTTTTTATGTGACTAATCACTTAAGGGCGTATGCCCCCGGCGGACATGGTGTAGACTATACAGATGCATATGCGTGCTATGATATCGAAAACAGCCGTGAATTTATGAATCTAATCCTCCCCGAATATGGGGAGGCGGCTGTTTGAGGTGATTTGTTATTTGTGTTAAACAGTTCGGATGAAATGTTGACGAAGCTGCAATTGTTTGTTATAATATAATAGTATATTAAAGTGGTATTATGATAATGCGATATTAACTGAAATTACAAAATATTATAAAAAGGGGAAATATCATGAAAAGAAAAATACTCAGTCTGATTCTTTGCTCGGTTATGTTGTCAGCATTTGCATGTGGTTGCGGAGTCGATAACAACTCAAAACCTGATTCCACAGCAGACTTTGTGGGTACTACTGAAAAACTATCAGAAGGATTTGATTGGGAGAAAGTAAAGCAGGATATAACATTTGAGGGGAAGAAAATTGACTTTCCGTTTTGTGTAAACGACCTCGAAGAAGGATATGAAACGGATTATATTTATGATTCGTTATTTGAAGAAAAATGCTGTGACGGTGCTGTTGTCAAAGTTAATGACAACGGCAGCGAAACAAAGGTGTGTTATTTATTTTTTGATGGTATTACCGCAGAAGAATACACGGACGATACAAAATGTTCAGATATTTCACATGCCGATAGTTTGATCGTACAAGGCATAGGAGAAGGTTCTTCTCTTGATGATGCTGAAAAAGTTTTTGGTAAACCTTATAAATCAGATGAGGTTTTCTATTTTTATCTTAGCAAAACAGGAACAGAAAGAATTGAATTAAAATATGATAAAGATACAAAAAATGTAAAATCTGTTCAAATTACGCTTAATTTCAAGGAGGAAAATAAGTAATGGCAATAAATTTTGATGACTTATATGATTTTAGGGCATCTCTAAAAACCCATACAATGGGAATATATGCTATAATTAACTTGTATAAATTGTGCGTAATAAATAATCCCTATAACCTGTGCCGAAGTTATGAGCAGGGAATACTCTTTTCCCGAATAAGCATTTTATTGAAATATACAAAATAAGAGCTTTTATTTCACACTTGTAAATATATATAATTAATGTAAATAACAAAAGGGCACCTCTAATAACCCCATAAAAAATAAAAATCAATGGACACAGATAAAACAAAAGCCGTTAAATCAGTAAAAAGGCTGAAATAGCGGCATATATGTATGGTTATTCGATGTATATTTGCCGTATTATCGGCAAAAGGGTATAGTTATCCCGTACTAAACGGAATTCCGTTTTAAAAATTCATATCTTCGCAGGTTATAAACAAGGTTCATTAACCCGATGTTTAACCAAGTTCTGTCAATTCCGATACTACGGATGGTGATTCCATTCATGCTGTTTGTCATGAATCCGAATATATGTTCAATACGACATCTGATTTTTGACTTCTTCTTGTTGTTTTCTTTCTGTTCTTCTGTAAGCGGATGATTTCTGTAACCCTTTTCGCAAATCTGATTCTCACAGTTCTCTGGGAGATTTTCTGCTATTTCTTCGCTTGAATATGCACTGTCTGCAAATACTGCTTTGTCACTTTCTTCTAATAAATCCGTACATTTCTGACTATCGTGTACAGATGCATTTGTTACACTATAATTTGTAATAAACTTACTGTCCGCATCACATTTCACATGATTCTTATAACCATAATGTACTTCGTCATTTTTCTTCGTCCAACGTGCATCTGTATCTTTCTGTGCAAGTTTTGATGCGTTTTCAGGCTTTGTCCATTCCTCTGGTACTTCGCCTTCCTTGATTTTTTTATTATCATCACGGCTGTTTCTCTGACGAGGTGCATCTACAAAAGTTGCATCTATTATAGTTCCATTATGGGTTATAAGTCCTTCTTCTTCAAGCATAGCATCAAACAGACAGAACATTTTTTCCATTGCATCTGTCTGTGAAAGGTCATTTTTGAATTTCCATATTGTTTTTGCATCCGGTACTGAATCAAATGATTCTAATCCAAGAAAACGCATAAAGCTGCGTCTGTCGTTTATCTGATATTCTGTCTGGTCATCTGACAGATTATAAAGGCGTTGTAATACGAGTATCTTGAACATCATCACTACGTCGTATGGCGGACGTCCACCCTTGTTTGTAGTTTCCTTTCTCACTACTGCATTTTTTAGGATGGTGCGGAACATTTCCCACTTTATGACTTTATTCAGCATCTCTAACGGATCGCCTATTTTACTTATCTTTTCCATTCTATTTTCTTCATCAAAGAAGCTTTTCTGTCTTACTTTCATATCTATATTATATCATATTTCCTTGCTTTTGTACAGAGGTTTTTAGAGATGCCCTATAAGCCTATTCCTGACGGTTTTACATTGATTTTCGGTCATACTCCTACAATCTATTTTCACAATAAGGAATTGTGGGAAATCTGGAAAGGTGAACGCGCTATTGGTATCGACTGCGGCTGTGGCTATGAACAAGGCCGTCTTGCTTGTTTGCGGCTTGATGATATGAGGGTATTTTATTCTGAAAAGTAGCCGTATTATTCTGAAACAATCTTTGTTTTATCAACCGCTCCGATTGGAGCGGTTGAATATGTAAATGCGGCTATGTAAAAAATTACACAGCCGCATGAATAAAGAAAATGCAGTAAACATAGCCTTTTTGTCACAATACGAAATTGGCAATATATTTACTGCAAGAGTTTTAAATAATAGTGCTTTCTCCTCCTGTTTTTCTGGGAGGATTTTTTAGAAAGAATGCATTAATATGTAAACTGTTTGAAGTGAATAAAAACTGTAATTTGTACAGTACTTCTATAGATGAATACTATTGATTTTATCCCCATAATATGATATAATATAAACGATACTGAAACCAAAGGAGACAATTATGAGAATAAAGACAATTTCAAAAAAGATGAGTTTACTTGCTAAAAATATTCTGGAGGATCAGAATAAAGAGCCTTCCTGTGTACATAAAAACCTCACTCTCCGTACCCTCGTTATGCTTAAATATATCCGCTCCGAAAGCGAAGAAATATTTGCTCCGATTGCAAATAAACTCATTGCTTTTTCAAAGCGTCCGGATAAACCGGGTGATTATGAAAAAGGCGGCGGCAGACATTACTATTGTGCTGTTACTCCGACAATGAAAAAAAACAGCACCGTTAACGGCTATTATCGCAACGGAAAAGGAAAATGCTATAAAAGTGCAAGAGCCATGTTTGAGGAGGACTACACCATGGCACTTACAATGTACGTTGCAGGATATCACGAAAAATCTGCCGAATTTCTTGGCAGAGCCATTCACATGATTTCAGATATGTGCTGTATTCCTCATATTTCGGGAATGACCTATTTTTCCTCAGCCAAGGATTTTCACAAAAGCTATGAAAACCTTGCAGAGGCTGTCTATCCCGAACTCGTTCCAAGACAGACGCAAGTAAATCTTCCCGACTACTTTGACAAAGGAAATTATTTTACTGAATCCATAAACAGACTTGCCCTTGATACTGCCCGTGGAGTCAAAGATGTATTTGACGACCCTGTAAAGGCAATTACAGCTCATTTACAGCGTACAGAGCGAGTTATAGCGGCTTTTCTTATAAGATTTATGGAAGATATTACTGCTCATGAATACGAAGCACACTATATAACAAATAATTCGGGGTGCAGAATTATGCGTGGAACTACACCGCTCACTATTAAAGTAACGGAAAAAGGTATTACTTTCCACGGAGTCAACCCCTCCCCCGAATCGAAAATAAATGTAAACGAACGCACATTTTATGCCGCACACCGCCACGACGGACTATACACACTCTCACCTGCAAAGGATAAGGAGGGACGAGTGCTGGAAGTCTGCGGTGGCAAGCTTGTATGGCATAAATTTGATCCTGTTCATGGCGAACAGCTTTTCAAACTGTAATATAACAAAAAATCCCGAAGCTGCAAAAGCTTCGGGATTTATTTTATTATCTAACGCAGATATATACAGAATAAGCGATATAAATAGCAAGCATTATTCCACCGTGTAAACGGCTGAGTTTCTTTGTCTTTGCACAAAGAATCATTGTAAGACCACTCATTATGATAAGAGCTACACAGTCTATAAGATTTTCCATTGAGAATACAACGGGACAGATTGCTGCAGCTGAACCAAGAATAAACAGAATATTGAAAATATTCGAGCCAACTACGTTACCAACAGCCATATCAACTTCGTTTTTACGTGCAGCTACAACAGATGTTACAAGTTCAGGAAGGCTTGTACCAATTGCAACAATTGTCATACCAATAAGATTTTCTGACATACCAAATTCACGTGCAATATCAGAAGCACCGCTTACAACCATTTTTCCGCCGATTATAATAGCTGCAACACCCACAACTATGAAAATCAAAAGCTTCCATATAGGCATTGTCTTATATTCGTCCTCAACCTCCTGGCGTGCCTTTTTTGCTGACATAACCATAAGTGTAAGAAATCCGACAAAGAGTATAAGGAGAATTATACCGTCAATGCGTCCCACAGACATCCCTAACGCACCAATACCAACAAGTAATGCTGCCGCACCGATTGAAATAGGAAAATCACGCTTAAAAGTTTCTTTGTTGATGATAAGAGGACTAATAATTGAACATAATCCACAAACAGCCATAAGGTTGAAAATATTTGAGCCAACTACATTACTTACTGCAAGTTCGTTCTTTCCGGCAAGAGCTGCACTGATACTAACAGATGCCTCCGGAAGGCTTGTACCCATTGATACTACCGTAAGACCAATGATAAGTGGGGGAATTTTAAGAAGCTTTGCAGCAGCTGAACTTCCCTCAACAAACCAGTCAGCACCTTTGATAAGCAAGACAAAACCCACTATCAGAAATAAATACATCATAAATATAACCCCTTTTCCTTTTTTCTCCGACAGAGAAAAGTGTTTTATCACAGTACCGCAACAAATCGTCATATGACCTTTTGCTGTTCTGCCTTATTGGATTATACCATAAAGAAAGGAAAATTTCAAGAGAAAATCACATAAATCTCTTACGTCCCTCTTTTCAGCAGGTGATAATTATGTGAAAATGCAGTGATAATACGATTAGAAACACGAGATAATTATGTTTCATATTACACAAAATATACATATTTTCTATCAAAAGGGAATAAAATAAATATATTTCGGAGAAAATACGAAAAAAAATTTTTTTCCTTGCATTTCATCAAAATTTGTGCTATAATCTCATTTGGTATTGCTTCACCAAGTAACTCCTGATTAATATAATATATCAGGGGTTAATTGGAGGTGCAGTATACTTAAAATTATATAGGAAACACCTATATTAAAATGGAGGTCTTTTTTATGTTAGCAGCACAGATCTTCGCCGTAATTATATTTGTGGCGATGTTCATACTTATCGTGCTTGACAAAATCGAACGACACTTAGTAACTCTCGGCAGCGGTATCCTTACCCTTATTGTGGTATTTGGCATCTGTCTGAGGGACGGCAAGGCAATATGGGATATTATTGCTATCAAGGACTTTGCAAAATCAGATTTCTGGTATCAGGTTACTGAAAGTGAAAGCAAGGGTATCAACTGGGCTACAATCGTATTTATCGCAGGTATGATGGTTATGGTTGAGGGTATGGCAAAGGCTGGCTTCTTCCGCTGGCTATGTATGAAGATAGCTTTCCTTGTAAAATGCAAAACTATACCGATATTTATCACATTTATGATAATGTCCGCTGTTCTCTCAATGTTTATCGACAGTATCACAGTTATTATGTTCCTTGCGGCTGTTACAATTGAGCTTGCACATCTTCTCAAATTCAACCCCATTCCTATGATTCTGGCAGAGGTATTCTGTGCTAATCTGGGCGGTTCGGCAACAATGTGCGGAGATCCCCCGAATATTATCATCGGTACATCACTTGGCTTCTCATTCTTTGACTTCCTGCTCAATACAGGTTTATGTGCAGCTATCAGTCTTGTATTCTCCGTTATATTCTTTTATTTCGCATTTAAAAAGGAACTTGTATCAACTACAGGTGAAAAGGTTGATATCTCTAAACTCCCCTCCCCTGCATCCGCTATAACAAATAAAAAGGATTTTATAATCAGCACACTTATATTTGCACTTGCTGTTATTCTCCTTGTAACTCATTCAATAACACATCTCACAGTTGCCACAATTGGTCTTGGCATTGCTGTTATAACAATAATCACAGCAGGAAAAGACGCTCTTGAACTCATTAAAAAGACTGACTATAAAACTCTTGTTTTCTTTATAGGTCTGTTTATAGTTGTAGGCGGACTCGAAGAAACAGGCATTCTTGAATATATTGCAGAATTTATACGCACAATAAGCGGTGGAAATCCCTATGTTACAATTGCTATTATTCTCTGGATATCAGCAATTGCAAGTGCATTTGTCGATAATATACCCTTTGCTGCTACAATGGTTCCCGTTATACAGAGTCTTGCAGCTTCTACAGGCATTCCAATTAACACACTTGCATGGACTCTCGCAATCGGTACAGACGTAGGCGGAAGTGCAACTCCTATCGGTGCATCTGCAAACGTTGTAGGTACATCAGTTGCTGCAAAGAACGGTTATCCCATAAGCTGGGGCCGCTACTGTGCAAAGCTTGCTCCCGCAACTGTAATTGTACTTGCTATTTCAACAGTTTATATTTTCGCAAGATATCTTTAATATTCAAGGAGGTTCATTATGTCACAGATTATTATTTCAGTAGGACGTGAATTTGGAAGTGCAGGACACGAAATCGCCGAAGAACTTGGCAAGCGTTTCAATCTGCCTATTTATGACCGTCACCTTATTACAGAAATTGCCAATAAGACAGGTATGACAGCAGAGCAGATTGAAAAGCACGATGAAGCTCCAAAGACACGTATTCTCTCCCGTCGTGTAAGAGGCTACAGCAACTCCATTGAGGATAACGTTGCTGAAATGCAGTTTGATTTTATCCGAAAAAAAGCTGAAAGCGGCGAATCATTCGTAGTTGTAGGACGTTGTTCAGAATCAAAGCTCCGTGATTTTGACTGTCTTTGCTCACTTTTCATTATAGGTGATATGCCCTGCAAAATCAAGCGTATCATGGAACTTTATGATATGAGCGAATCAGAAGCAGAGGATTTCATTGAGAAAAAGGATAAAAAGCGTAAGCGTTATCACAACTATCATGTTAAGCTTCATTGGGGCGATTCAAGACTTTACGACCTTACAGTAAACAGCAGCCGTCTTGGCATTGAAAAAACTATTGATTTCCTTGAAGAATACATCAAAGCAAGAATGGGTAAATAGTTATACTTTTCAAAGGGTACCGTTAATCGGTACCCTTTTTCATACAGGCACACCCTTTGTAAACCTTATACCGCCATTATCCGCCTCTATACGAACATTTTCACCTTTCTGAACCGTCGAGCCTATTATCATCTTTGCAAGCTCGTTTTCGATCAAATCAGTAACACGTCGCTTAATCGGTCTTGCACCATATTTGTCTGTTTCTCTTGCAGCAGCTACAGCTTCTACTACATCTTTACCATAACTTAAACCAATACCAAGAGCCTCCGCACGCAAACGCAGATTATCAAGTGCCTTTTCGCTTATCTTCATCAAATCCTGACGTTCAAGACTTCGGAACACAATTATCTCATCTATTCGCCCTGTAAATTCTGGAGTAAAACGTGATTTTACAGCTTCAAGAACACGGTTTTCCCTTTCAGTCATATCAGTTCCAAAACCCAGTCCGCTTTTTCCCGAAAGCTCCGCACCCACGTTTGAAGTCATAATTATCATACAGTTTCTGAAACTAACTTTTCGCATTGTAGAATCAGTCAGCGTGCCGTAATCAAGTATCTGCAGCATAATGTTAAGCACTTCCGCATCAGCTTTTTCAATTTCATCGAAAAGTACAAGAGAATATGGATTACGCCTTATTCTGTCGCACAGACTGCCGCTGTTATCGTCATAGCCTGCATATCCTGGAGGTGCTCCTATAAGCTTTGAAACAGAATGTTTTTCCATATATTCCGACATATCAACACGTATGAGATTTTTCTCCGAACTGAAAAGACAATCTGCCAACGCTCTCGCAAGCTCTGTTTTGCCAACTCCCGAAGGGCCTGCAAATAAGAATGAAGCCGCAGGCTTGCCGCCCTCTCCAAGCCCCGAACGTGAACGGCATACCGCATTTGTCACCTTTTTAACGGCATAACTGTGCCCGATTACACGCTCCGACAAAGTTTTTTCAAGAAATTTAAGCTGTACACCCTCCTCCGCTGTAATCTTGTTGAGAGGGATTCCTGTTTTTACTGACACCACATTCATAATATCTTCCACACAGAGTACAGCCTCGCCGTCACCGCCGATAGCACGGCATATATTTTCAATTGAATAATCTTTCCCCCTTACCTCCATATACTCCGAATCAGTACGCCTTTTTCCAGAATTACTGCGGATTTTTGCACAGGCACAGGCTTCGTCGAGTACATCAATGGCTTTATCGGGAAGAAATCTGTCGGTTATATAGCGTATGGACATATTAACCGACAATTCTATCATTTCATCGGATATCTCAACGCCATGGTATTTTTCGTAACTGCCTTTAAGTCCCTTTATCATTTCAATACATTCATCGGCAGCAGGCTCGTTGACCTGTACAGGCTGAAAGCGACGTTCAAGTGCCGAGTCTTTCTCAATAGATTTGCTGTACTCCTCAAAAGTAGTTGCACCTATTATCTGCAATTCTCCACGGGCAAGCTGTGGTTTCATGATATTTGCGGCATCAATTGCACCCTCCGCCGCACCTGCACCAACAATTGTATGAAGCTCATCAATAAAAAGTATGATATTCCCTGCGTTCACCGCCTCGTCAATACAAGCCTTTACACGTTCTTCAAAATCGCCGCGGTATTTCGCTCCTGAAAGCAGAGATGTAAAATCAAGTGAAAAAATATATTTATTTTTAAGGGAGTCAGGTACAAGATTGCGAACAAAAAGCTCCGCAACGCCCTCCACAATGGCAGTTTTTCCCACCCCTGCCTCACCGATAAGACAGGGGTTATTTTTTACACGCCTTGAAAGCACCTGCAAAACACGTTCCACCTCTTTTATCCTGCCGATAAGCGGATCATGTTTTTTAATAAGTGCTATATCTGTAAGATTTTTACCATAGCGGAACAAATTCGGGAAGTGCAACATTTTAGGTTTCATTGCTTCATATAGTCCTGCACTGATTTCAGGCGAGGAAACGGCTTCAATACTGCTTAAAATAGCCGCCATATTTCCACCTGCCTTTTTAATAATATTACAGGCACTGCATGAGGATTCGCTTACTACAGCCGCAAGAATATGCTCTGTATCGGCATATTTTTTCTCGTCAGCCGCCGCCATTTTACAGGCATTTTCCAGTATACGTCTTGCGGCAGTTGTAAAATAACGCTGATTAAGCACCGAGGGGCTTCCCAGTCCCACAAGAGCAATCACCTCACGCCGCAGTTCATCGTAGGATACTCCCCCGTCCATTAAAATCTGTGCCGCTGCAGATGTACCGTCAGCTGAAATTGAAAGGACAATATGTTCGCTCCCCACATAGGTATGACCAAGCTCCGAGGCGGCATCAATTGCCCCGTCGATTATCTCCGCTGCCTTTGGTGTAAATTTGTCTGTGTTTATCATATGTTACTCTCCGTTTCTTTCAGGGTTAAGGCAACACCGCACAAGTTCTTTGCGTTATCGCCATAAATTCCCTTTGCTACTACTATATTATGCCACGTATACCGTGCGATAACAGTCGAAATGAAAAATTCCCGAAAAAGTTTTTGCAGAATTTGTAACACATTTTTTGCTGTGGCATATTATGTACTATGAAACGCAGACAAAGCGGTTCAAATACATTCTCAAAGGAGATATTTATTATGTGTAATTCTTGTTTTGGTGGTAACAACTGCATGTGGATCCTCATTCTCATTCTCATTTTCTTCGTATTCTGCGGATGCGGCAACAACAGCAACACTTGCGGCAATAACAACAACGGCGACTGTGGCTGCGGCTGTGGATGCTAATAGCTGAATAAGCGAAAACGTCGGGCGATATGCCCGACGTTTTATTATTTATTCTGCCTTTTTAGCAGTCTTTTTATGCACGTACTCGGGCTCTGCACCCTCTGTAACACATTCCTTCTTCACAATTACCTTTGAAATTGTGCTGTCGGAAGGTACATTGTACATAGACTTCATGAGAACATTCTCCAATATGGAACGGAGTCCTCTTGCACCTGTTTTCTGTGCAAGAGATTTCTTTGCAATCTCAACAAGTGCGTCGTCCTCGATTTCAAGCTTAACCTTATCGTAGTTGAAAAGCTTCTGATACTGCTTTACTATAGCGTTTTTCGGCTCTGTGAGTATTCTCACAAGTGCGTCCTCGTCAAGTTCCTCAAGCACCGATATAACTGGAAGTCGTCCCACAAATTCGGGAACCATTCCAAACTTTACAAGATCCTTTGGCACAACCTTTTTAAAGATGTTATTGCCCTCTGTCTTGACGCTCTTTATCTCGCCGCCGAAGCCTATAGGAGCCTTTCCGATACGCTTCTGTATCTGCTTTTCAAGTCCGTCAAATGCTCCGCCGCAAATAAAAAGAATATTCTTTGTATTGATTTTCAACGTCTCCTGATTGGGATGTTTTCTTCCGCCCTGTGGAGGAACATTTGATTCAGTTCCCTCAATAATTTTCAGAAGTGCCTGCTGTACACCCTCACCGCTTACATCTCTTGTAATTGATGTATTTTCAGACTTTCTTGCAATTTTGTCAATTTCATCAATATAGATAATTCCCTTTTCAGCAGCTTCAATATCGTAATCAGCAGCCTGTATAAGACGAAGAAGAACATTTTCAACGTCGTCGCCTACGTAGCCTGCCTCGGTAACTGTAGTCGCATCAGCTATAGCAAAAGGCACATTGAGAAGCTTTGCAAGAGTCTGTGCAAGGAAAGTTTTACCCACACCTGTAGGTCCGAGAAGAAGAACATTACTTTTCTGGAGCTCTACACCGTCATCCTTTGCCTTGGAGGATTTGTTTTCCTGGCTCAAAATACGCTTATAATGGTTATATACTGCAACCGCAAGAGAAATCTTCGCATCATCCTGACCGATAACATAATCGTCAAGATATGCCTTAATTTCAGCAGGCTTCATAAGCTTTACATCAGCCGAACCAGAATTAACACTATTCATAGAGCTTTTTTTCTTTGTTTTCATCAGTTCGGGGCCCATTAACTGCTCATAACAATAAATAATACACTCATCGCATATATTTGTAGTACCTGCTGAAAACATCGCACCGGTGCTGTTTTCACCTCGTCCGCAAAAATTACATACCTTGAATTCTGCCATGGTAGTACCTACCTTTTCTCAATAACCTTATCAATTATACCATACGCAAGTGCTTCCTGTGCTGTCATATAATTGTCACGCTCGGTATCAATCTCAACCTGCTCAATGGATTTGCCTGTATTCTGTGCAAGAAGGTCATTCATCTTCTGACGTGTTCTCAACAGATGGTCGGAGTGTATCTTGATATCTGTACACTGACCGCCAAGACCGCCAGAAATAAGAGGCTGATGTATCATGATTTCGCTGTTTGGAAGTGCAAAACGCTTACCCTTTGCTCCTGCCGCAAGAAGAAATGCTCCCATAGATGCAGCCATGCCGATACAAATTGTAGATACATCGCACTTGATATACTGCATAGTATCGTATATAGCCATACCAGCAGTTATAGAACCACCGGGAGAGTTAATATACAGCGAAATATCCTTTTCGGAGTCCTGACTTTCAAGGAAAAGAAGCTGTGCAACAACAAGGCTTGCAGTAGCGTCGTTTACCTGGTCGGAAAGCATAATAATTCTGTCATTCAGAAGTCGTGAAAAAATATCATAGGAACGCTCTCCACGGCTTGTCTGCTCAACAACATAAGGAATAAAACTCATAATTCATCGCCCTTTCTTGTTTTTTGTCGAAATATCTTAATAAAACCATTGTCCCGTTTACACGGGACAACGATATGTAATCTTTGATTATTCTGCAGCTTCCTCTGCATTGTCAACTACTGCATTTTCCTTAACAAATTCAATAGCCTTCTGAACCTTGATATCATCTGCAAGTGCAACAGGTGAAACAAATCTTCTTACTGTTGCGATATCCATGTTGTTTGCAGCTGCAATCTCGCCGAGTGTATTGTCGAGGTCTTCCTCTGTAGCCTCGAAGTTCTCAAGCTCTGCAATCTTTTCAAGAGCAAGACGAAGCTTAACTTCACCCTCTGCACGCTCTCTGTAAGTATCTCTGATAGACTGCTCGTCCATACCTGTGTACTGGCAGTAAAGCTTAAGGCTCATGCCCTGCTGCTGGAGCTGACGATCGAATGAAGAAACGATTTCGTCAATTCTCTGCTCATACATGCAGTTAGGAACGGGAGTGTCAACCTTTGCGATAAGTGCTTCAAGTACAGCACTCTCAAATGCAGCGTCAGCCTGCTTTACAGCAGCTTCTTCAAGCTGTGTACGGATGTTAGCCTTGTACTCATCAACTGAATCAAATTCTGTAGCGTCCTTAACAAGCTCGTCATCAATCTCGGGGAGCTCCTCGAAAGTGATAGAATGAATCTTTGTCTTGAATACAGCTTCCTTGCCAGCGTAATCTGTCATCTGGTAATCCTCGGGGAAAGTTACAACAACGTCAAACTCGTCGCCTACGTTGTGACCTGCAACCTGTTCCTCAAAGCCGGGGATAAACTGACCGCTGCCGAGAACGAGGGGATGATTCTCGCCCTTGCCGCCCTCAAATGCTTCGTCACCGAAGAAGCCTTCAAAATCAATTGTAACCTCGTCGCCCATCTGTGCAGGTCTGTCCTCAACAGAAACGATACGAGCATTCTTCTTTCTGATAATGTCAATCTGCTTGTCAACGTCAGCATCTGTAATCTCGTTTACCTTCTTTGCAGCCTTGATGCCCTTGTAGTCAGTAATCTCGATTTCAGGCTTTGTTACACAGATAGCCTTGATTTCAACGCCTGTTTCCTTGTCAATTGAAAGAACTTCAACGTTAGGTCTGTCAACGAGGTTGAGGTTTTCCTGTGCGATAGCAGCGTCAATCTCGGGACCGAGAAGGCTGTTGATAGCACCCTCATAGAATGCACCCTCACCGAAAGTCTTTTCAGCAAGCTTTCTGGAAACCTTACCCTTTCTGAAGCCCTTTATCTGGATATTTTTCTTTTCACGCTGGTACTCAGCCTCTACAGCAGCCTCGAAAGCTTCTGCGTCGATGCTGATAATCAGCTCGGTTGTGTTCACATCTGTTTTGTTTGATGACTTTAACATAATGATCCTCCATTAAATATATATAGATGTCCTTTACATCATAAAGAATACCTAAACATTATACCATATTTTGAATTAGATTTCTACAATAATTGAATACTTCTACCTATTATACAATTTCACAGCACTTTTTCAGGGATAAACTGTAAATAATCACCCGATATAAGATGGAAATTTACGTCATCATAGGTGTTTGTGACGCATAATCCATGTGCTGAATGGCCGTGGATATGCCCGTAGTAGCAATCTTTTATATTGTAGCGGTACAGAACTTCAAGTATATCATAATTGAAGTTTGAAGCAAAAATCGGCGGATAGTGCATAAATACCATAGGTTCAAGCCCTGCGGCTATGGCGGACTTTATCGACGCTTCAAGACGCTGCACCTCACGGCGGAGTACCTTTTCATCCTGCACCTCGCCAGGCATATTAACCCAGCCCCTTGTGCCGCATATGCCGTATTCCTCATACTGATAGTGATTGTTATGAAGTATGCTTATGGAGTCAAATCCGTTTGCAGACAAAAAATCCTCCATTTTCTTCATAGTTGTCCACCAGTAGTCGTGATTACCTTTCAGCAGTATTTTTTTGCCTGGGAGCTTATGGATAAACTCAAAGTCGGGAGTCGCCTGCTGCAAAGACATACCCCATGATGTATCACCTGCAATAACGACAGTATCCTCCGCTTTAACGGTTTTAAGCCAGTTTTCCTCGATTTTTTCCTGATAATCGTCCCAGCCGGCAAATATACTCATAGTCTTTGAGGGATCGCATAAGCAAAGGTGCAGATCCCCGATAACATATAAACTCATCAGAGTCCGAGAGTATTGAGAACGTAAGCCTTCTGCTCGGACTTTTCAATTACATCCGTAAAGCGTTCAGGCTTATTTTTAAGGTCAGCCAGTGCAGCAGGTACGGGGATATCTGAAAGCTCTGCAATACGGTCAACCTTTGCGTATTCGTCAATATCGGAAGTACCATTTTCAAGAGCCTCCAGTACAGCTGCAGAGAACTTATAGGGGCTTGCTGTAGAAGCAATAACTGTCTTTGTAGTATCGCCTGTAGCTGCCTTGTAATCGTTGTATACCTTAACAGCAACAGCTGTGTGAGTATCGCATGTATATGAGTACTTCTCGTAGATATCGCTGATTGTAGCCTTTGTCTGCTCATCGTCGCAGAAGCCGCCGAAGAATTCTTCATTGAGCTTTACCTTTACATCAGCTGTTACTTCATATTTACCCTCGGAAGCAAGCTTGCCGAACCACTCATTTATAACAGCATCATTCCTGTCTGTCATGAGGTAGAGAAGTCTTTCAAGGTTGCTTGAAATGAGGATATCCATAGAGGGAGAAACTGTAGCGTAGAACTGACGGTTTCTGTCATATACGCCTGTGTTAATGAAATCTGTAAGTACATTGTTGATATTTGAAGCACAGATAAGCTTATTTACAGGAACGCCCATATGCTTTGCATAGTAAGCTGCAAGAATATTACCAAAGTTACCTGTAGGAACAACAATGTTGATTTTCTCGCCAAGCTCGATTTCCTCGCTCTTTACAAGCTCTGCATAAGCAGAAATATAATATACAACCTGCGGAACAAGTCTGCCCCAGTTGATAGAGTTTGCAGATGAGAAAATCATGCCCTTGGAGTCAAGTGCAGCCTTTACATCGTTATCTGTAAATATAGCCTTAACGCCGTTCTGGCAGTCGTCAAAGTTGCCCTTGATAGCACATACTCCGACATTTTCACCCTCCTGTGTCTTCATCTGACGCTTCTGCATAGGACTAACGCCGTCCTCGGGATAGAATACGAGGATAGATGTACCCTCAACATCCTTGAAGCCTTCGAGTGCAGCCTTTCCTGTATCGCCCGATGTAGCAACGAGAATTACAATCTTCTTGTCAAGATTGATTTTCTTTGCAGATGTTGTAAGGAAGTAAGGAAGAATCTGGAGAGCCATATCCTTGAAAGCACAAGTAGGACCGTGCCACAGTTCAAGCATATATGTACCGTCAAAGAGATGTGCTATTTCAGCAATACTCTCTGTTTCAAAATTCTTTGTAGAATAGGCATTATCAGTACAGTAATGAATTTCAGCCTCTGTGAAATCTGTCAGGAACTTTGAGAAAACATAAGCCGCTCTGTCGGCATATTTCATATCGCCGATAGCTTTAAGCTCGTCGAAAGTAAGCTGTGGAATAGACTCGGGAACGAAAAGACCGCCCTCAACGGAAATTCCCTGTGTAATAGCCTCTGCGCTGCTTACCTTAACTCCGCTGTTTCTTGTACTGTTGTAAAACATATAATCACCCTTTTAAAAAATGAAATTCATGCCCGTTGTATCAAAGGCATTTTCTATATAATCAATGCTGAGCACCCTGCCCCCCGATATGATTACCTCTGCAATATCAAATCTGGGTTGTAATTTGTTAGGGTGCTTGTAGCAAAAATTACTCGCTGTTTTTACGATAAGCGTCTGTTTGCGTTTATTTATCGCCTCAAAACCGCTTACCATGCTGTTTGGTTTACGTGACTTTACCTCCACAAAAGCGATATAGTCCGTATTTACTGCAATAATATCAATTTCGCCGCCCTTTATGCGATAGTTTCTTTCAACTATTTCATATCCCTGTTTTATCAGGTAGGAGCAAACATAATCCTCACCGATATTGCCAATTTCAACGCTGTTCATCGCTTTCACCAAGAATCTTTTTCAGAAAGGTCTTTCTGTGAACATCGCTTGCACCGTATTTTTTCAACATATCACAATGAAGCTTTGTGCCGTAGCCCTTGTGCTGCTCAAAGCAGTACTGTGGGTACTTTTCGGCTATATCACGCATATATCTGTCACGGGCAACCTTTGCAAGAACAGATGCGGCCGATATGGACGCTGATTTTGCGTCGCCCTTTATGACGTTTTCGGCAGGGCAATCAAGTTCAGGCATACGGTTTCCGTCTATAAGTGCCATATCAGGCTTTATATCAAGTCCCTCAACAGCTCTTTTCATTGCAAGCATTGTCGCCTGCAATATATTCATCTCGTCAATTTCCTCAACTGTAGCGGTTGCAATACAGTAATCCTCTGCCTTTTCAATTATTTCGTCAAAAAGCAATTCACGTCGTTTTTCCGATATTTTCTTGCTGTCGTTGAGATAATCAATAAGCGTTTCGTCATTGAGCACAACTGCCGCCGCATAGACATCACCTGCAAGAGGACCTCTGCCAGCCTCGTCAACTCCGCATAAAATCGGGAAATTCTTTCTCTGTTCGCAGTCGAAATCAAATAATTCCTTGTGAAGTACTACCCTTGCCATATCACTTCACCTCGGGCATTTCAAGCGTAATGCGTCCAAGCTTGCCGCTTCTGAACTCGTCAAGAACGGTAATTGCGGCTCTCTCGATGTTGATTTCACCGCCCGAAACAACCATACCACGCTTTTTTCCAACCTTTTCAAGGAGAGCAAGTCCGTCGTCATTTTCTTCGGGCTGAACCTTGTATCGCTCAATTAGTGCCTGTGGATAACTTTCCGCAAGATAGCTTAAAAGCTTCATTGCAAGGGTTTCAATATCCAGTATATCATCGCTTATTGCACCTGTAAAGGCAAGACGTATAGCCGCAGACTGGTCCTCAAATTTAGGCCACAGCACACCGGGCATATCAAGCAATTCCGTATTATCTTTCAGCTTTACCCACTGTTTTACACGAGTAACACCAGGTCTATCCTCAACCTTTGTACGCTTGCTTCCTGCAAGGCGGTTTATAAGGGAGCTTTTGCCCACGTTGGGTATACCAAGAATCATAAGGCGGACAGGTGCACCTGTCATGCCATTTCTCTCACGCTTATCCATAAACTCTTTCAGCACAGTTGCTTTCAGAGTAGGCATAAGCTTATTTATGCCCTTTCCCGATTTACAGTCAACTGCAAGAGCTGTTACATTTTCCTTTTTAAGATAATTAACCCAAGACGATGTTGCGTTGCTGTCAGCAAGGTCACATTTATTGAGCAGTACAATTCTCGGCTTTGAACCTGTCATAGAGTCGATTTCGGGATTGCGGCTGCTCATAGGTGTACGAGCGTCGATTATTTCCACAACAGCATCCACAAGCTTCATATTGGCAACAATGGCACGGCGTGTCTTTGCCATATGCCCTGGGAACCATTGTATTGTTTTTATATCAGTATTTTCCATTTATTCTCCTCACGAATATATCGTAAATTCGGGATATATCCTTACAAAAGCCACACCTATTATATCCTCCTCCGCCACAAATCCGATTTCATCGGAACGGCTGTCAAGGGATACGGAACGGTTATCACCCATTACAAACACGTACCCTTCGGGTACTGTTATGGGATAGTGACCTGTAAAGGCTCCCCCGTCATTATGGGTAAGTCCAAGGTCGATATAGTCCTCGTAAAGCCTTTCACCGTCAACAGTGACAATACCTGCGGAAAAATCAATATCCACAGTCTGCCCCTCCGTAGCGATAATACGCTTTACCAAAACCTTATCTACGCCCTTATTTAAGGATATTTCTCCGTTTTCAGCGAGAGTAACGGCATTTTTAGGATACATTACGGCTATATCTCCCATTTTATAGCTATGGTCGGCAAGATTTATTATAATCCTGTCACCGTTGTAAAGAGTATTGCACATGGATTCGCCGTCTACATTTACAACTCTGAATAAATAGGTAAAAACAAGAGACATGATAAACATAGTTATGAAAAACTGCTCCAGAAGTGAAACAGTAGATTTAGCAAGCTTTTTCAACACGGTTTACCCTTTGTGTGAGCCGATAAGAATATCAAATTCCTCAATGGGAGAATACTTGATAATAGCCTTACCGTAAATCTGGTCTCTCTTAACAAAACCAACGCTTCTTGCACGGCTGTCTGTGGAGTGGTTACGGTTGTCACCCATTACAAAGTAGTAACCCTCGGGAACGGTAATCGGGTACTTATCGCTGAACGCACCTAAATCCTCTGTATAGGAATCGTCAGCGATATATGGCTCGTCGATAACTTCGCCGTCAACAAGCACCTGACCGTCATGAATTGAAATCTTCTGACCGCCAACAGCAATAACTCTCTTGATGATACACTCATTAATTGGTGAATCATACTGGGGCTCATATACCTTGCCGTTTTCGTCAAGGAGATAATTCTTATCCTTGTCTATAACGAGAATATCGCCATATTTCACATCAAAGAAAATGGTATTCATAAAGACCTTGTCAGTTTCGCCTTTGAGTTCACGCTCACCGCTGTAATTCTTGTTGAGTGTGGGAACCATAGAACGTCCCACAATATTTACGGGGTGAAGAACATAGGTAAAGAGAAGCACAATAACAAAAACTGTGAGGATTGTCGATTCGCATATTTCAATGACATCCTTGATAAAAGTGCCTTTTTTCTTCTTTTCTTTGTTGTTTTCGGTATCTTCTGCGGTGTTTTCCTCTGCCACAGCTTCTTCAGAAGTGATTTCAGCCGATACTTCTTCTTTTATTTCTTCAGCAACTGTTTCTTCAGCTGTTGTCATTTCCATATTCTCATCCATAACTGTACCTCTCTATTATTAATTGTCCGTCTACTTCATTATAGCAAAAAAGGGACATAATGTCCCCATGGATAGGAGCCGAACCGTCGGAAACCCGACGGTAACGGACTCAAACACAGTCTTATCGAATCTGCTCCTTAACCTTTGCAGCCTTACCAACTCTGTCTCTGAGGTAGTAGAGCTTAGCACGACGAACTTTACCGTGTCTTACAACTTCTACCTTGTCAACTGCAGGTGCGTGAAGGGGGAAAACTCTTTCAATTCCACAGCCGTGAGCTACACGTCTTACTGTGAAAGTTTCGCTGATGCCGCCGTGCTTCTTGGCAATAACTGTACCCTCGAAGATCTGAATACGGCTCTTTTCACCTTCCTGAATACGTACGTGTACCTTTACAGTATCACCTACGTTGAACTGAGGTGCGTTTTCCTTCATACTTGATCCGCTGATTAATTTGAGTGCATCCATTTTAAAATCCTCCTAAAATTTCCGAACATTCTTACCCCTCCCGAAAAATCCGTTTCAGCATAACGAAATCACGAGAACAAATACATTGCCCTTGGGCACGTTTGTCCTGTCACCGACAGGTACTTCAAGGCAGCGGACTGCTCGATTTAATGTCTTTCGGCATTAACCCTCATCTGCAAAATACAGACGGATTACAAATGCTTTATAATTATATCATACTTTTTTGGAAATTGCAAGTGTTTTCAAGAAAATTTTTCATTATTTTCACATAAAATTCCTGTACGGCGAATATTTGCCATTTCAAAGGGAATTTCGCAGGATTTTTTCAACGCTTCTGTAAAAAGTGTCGGATTATAATTCGTCTTTGTACCTGCCGGCAGACGCATTGCAATTTTTACAGAAGTCTCTCCCTTTTCAAAAGCAACAATTTCCGTATCAGGCTTTAAGTCAACAGTCTTTATACCCTTTTTAGTCTTTTTCTCAATGAGAATTTCAGAAGCGTTAAGAAGATTTTCAACAGCGTTGTAAACTCCCTGTACATCATCGGCTTTAAGGTCAAATTCATATTCAGCCTTTGCAATTACAGTAATTTTATTAATCTGCGGAGCGATATCAACAATCCCCATACCCTCGGGCATAACTTCATTCAGCCTGTCCTTTATAACATCAAGGGGCATATTGTCGTCAGTTATGTTGAAATCCATAATCTCGCATTCGCTTTCAAATCCCAGCGAAAGAGCAAGGGCAAAGCTGTAATATGGGTGGGGATTAAATCCCTCGGTATACCATACAGGAAGCTTTGAACGGCGGAATATACGGAGCATACAGCGATTAAGGTCAAGGTGGGAAATATATTTCGCCCTGCCTGTCTTTTTAAATGTTGCACGAAGTCTTAACAAAAACATTCCCTCCCAACTGCTTTATTTACGCCGCAGCCCGAACATTTTTTGCGGCAATGTGGTGTAGTAACAGCATTGTGTGCTGTTTTATTCTCACGAATAAAGAACTCCTTTGATATCATGTAATCAAGGTGATCCCATGGCAGTATTTCGTCATATTCAGCACGTCTGTTAGCGTAGTATGCAGGATCAACACCGCATTTTTCAAAGGCTTCAAGCCATACATCAAACTTGAAATGCTCGCTCCAGCTGTCGAATTTACAACCCATTTTCCAAGCCGTATAAACGACATCACACAATCTTCTGTCGCCCTTTGCAAGAACGGCTTCAAGCTGGCTTACATCAGGATCGTGATAGCTAACCTTTATCTTTTTGGATTTTACGGAATCAAGGAGCAGCTTCTGCTTTCTCTCGATTTCCGCACGAGTATCCTGCGGCTCAAACTGGAATGGAGTGAACGGCTTCGGTACGAATGTAGCACAGCTTACAGAAATCTGCGGACTTCTTCCCTTCGGACGATTTTCAATGCTGTAGTAAAGGTCAAGAATACGCTGTGCAAGGTCGGTAATTCCGATTATATCCTCATCAGTTTCTGTGGGAAGTCCCATCATGAAATAAAGCTTAACTGTGCTGTAGCCGCCCTCAAAAGCAATTTTGCAGGTGCTCATTATTTCTTCCTCTGTGACATTCTTATTTATAACGTCACGGAGTCGCTGTGTTCCACCCTCTGCCGCAAATGTCAGACCACTCTTGCGGACTTTCTTGATTTTCTCAAGGAGTTCCTCTGTGAAATTATCCACACGGAGAGAGGGAAGTGAAAGATTAATACGCTCCCCTGCTGTGTAATCAATAAGCTTTGTCAGCATTTCATCAATCTGTGAATGGTCGCTTGTACTGAGTGACGCAAGTGAAACCTCGTCATAACCTGTATTTTCGCAAAGACACTTTGTTTCCTCATAAATTGTATCGGGAGATTTCTCTCTGAACGGACGGTAGATAAATCCTGCCTGACAAAAACGACAGCCACGTATACAGCCGCGTAAAACCTCAACAGATACACGGTCGTGAACAATTTCTGTAAAAGGCACAACAAAATTCTCGGGATAGAAAACATTGTCAAAATCCTTGATGATTCTCTTTGTAATCTTCTCGGGAGCATTTTCCGAAACAGTCATTTTTTCAATTGTGCCGTCCTCTTTATAGTCAAAGTCGTAGAAACGAGGAACATAAATTCCCTCAATCTGTGCGGCTTTACGGAGGAAATCAAGGCGGCTTGCACTCTGCTTTTTCATTTCATTAAACAAATCCATAAGTTCAAGATTGACTTCCTCACCCTCGCCTAAAATGAAGATATCAAAGAAATCAGCAAGCGGCTCGGGATTGCACACGCAGGGACCGCCTGCAACGACAATCTGTGTCAACTCGTCCGTTCTATCCTTGGCAAATATGGGTATGCCTGCAAGGTCAAGCATATTCAGCACATTTGTGTACGAAAGCTCATACTGCATTGTAAAGCCGATGAAATCGAAATCCTTTATGGGTTCAAGGGATTCAAGAGAATACAGCGGAATATCGTTTTCACGCATAATCTTTTCGAAATCCACATCCGGGGCAAAACAACGTTCACAGCGGAAATTCTCCCTTGCATTTTTAAGGGAGTAAAGTATCTTCATACCAATATGTGACATACCGATATCATATGTATCAGGGAAACAGAATGCAAAGCTTACGTCAACGGAGTTCTTGTCCTTGACAATACTTCCTACCTCGCCGCCTATATAGCGTGAGGGTTTCTGTACATCCATAAGATGTTTTTCTATTTTTTCTTTCAAGTTCATTTCAAATTCTCCTTGTTGAAGCTGACGGGAAGAAAATCGGATAAACGATATTCGCCCCCAGCAAGAATTATTTTAAAATCACTGCCGCAAAATTCGCTTAAAACCTGCAGGCAAGCACCGCAGGGAGTGCAGTTTCTGCTGAAATCGCCGTCACCGCTGCCTGCAACCGCAATAGCTGAAAATTTGCTTTTTCCCTCGGAAACAGCCTTGAACACGGCAATACGCTCGGCACAGACTGTCATTGAATAGGACGCATTTTCCACATTGCAGCCTGTGTAGATTTCACCGTCAGCTGTCAGAAGTGCTGCTCCGACATGAAATCCTGAATATGGGCAATGAGCATTTTCAGAAGCTTTTACAGCAGCGTCAAAAAGGCGGTCATTCATTTACTTTCCTCCGTTCTGCTTTACCTTATGCTTTTTTCCGTCGGGTGTCATTATATATGTGTTGCTGAGGCTTGAATTAAGACTTCCCACAACAGCTCTGCGGTATTCATCACGAAGTGCTGTCTGTTCAGCCTTTTCCTCCTCGGTAAGTCCTACTTCTTTTGACTTACGTGCAAGTTCGTTTATACGGTCAATTTTAATCTGTTCCATAAAATCCTCCTGATGTTTCGATTTATTTAGTAGTTCCCTTTATTATAACATATTTATTTTCGTTTGTAAAGCAAAAAATACACCGCACATTTCTGTACGGTGTATGATGATAATACTATTATTCAGCTTTCTTCTTTCCGCCGCCGATTTCTGTATTCTTTGCGATTGCTTCAAACTCACCGGAGGGATAAGCCTCGATAAATTCCATAGCATTGCTGTCGAAATAGAACCAGATACAGAAAGCAACAAGACCGGAATTATTCTTGATGTTGATGTTGAAATCAATTGTATCGCCCTGCTTACAAGCGATATTATCGCCGTAGAATACCATTCCTGTTTCATTGGAAACGTCAATCGCCTCGATAGAACCGTTATTTACACGGATTGTACCGTCAAATGTCTTTTCGGGGTAAACAGCAACACCTGCAACGTCAGAAAGATCCGGCACGATTCTTACCTTGTAGTCACCGTCGGGAATGTTATCCTTAATCTTGAATGAAGCTGTAATCATATTCTTTTCAAAGAAGAAGTTTTCATCCTTGGAAATATCAAGCCACATTGCATATCTTCCGTCTTCTTTTGAAACGTAAGCAGGCTCTGTAGGCTTTTCAGCAGGCTTTGTAACTACGCTTGTTACAACATTTGTTACCTTTACAGCCTCTGTTACAACAGCACCCTGTGCGTCTGTAGCCTCCTGACCGTCAGCCTCTGTTACAGGAACATACTCTGTTGCCGGCTGTCCGTCAGCCTCTGTTACTTCCTCAACCTCTGTTACAACTTCTGTAACGGGCTCTGCCTCTGTGGGAGCCTCAACGGGATCGTCTGCGTCAAGGTCAGCGTCGGGAGAATTGAGTGAAAGTCCGTTATCAGCAGCGGCACCTACCTCAAAGGGGTACTGCATGGGTGCAGATGTTGAACTCTCCTCTTTTTTGTTACAGCCTGCAAATGTTGATGCAGCTACTGCAAGTATGGCAAAAATTGCCACAATTCTTTTTGCAAAATTCTTCATGTTTTCAAGTCCTTTCATATGTATATATTCTGAAACCTTAATCGTCAGAGGTACACTTGTACCTCAATTATATTATACACAACATATTCTGATTTGTCAAGCAGCATACTGAATTGTAATCTTTTATTTTCAAAAGCTTCATTCAATTTTCATCATATAAACACAAAGGCATACAAATAATACCAAATTTTTTTAATACCAAATTTTTTTAAATCCAAAAATTTCTATTGATTTTTTAAGAAAAATGATGTATAATAAGAAAAGTATACGTGCTGTCCTATGGAGAAAGGGGTATTTTATGCTCAATGCCATATGCTCAAAAAAGGAACTGACCTTGTGCGGATATTATAGCTGTATAAGCGATATAATCGACCTGCCCGAGGTAATTCGCCTTAAAGAGATAACCCACCACATCTCAACAACGAGATTTCAGCATTGTCTGAACGTATCCTATCACGGATATGTCATATGCCGTTGTCTTGGACTTGACGCACGTTCGGCTGCAAGAGCAGGGCTTTTACATGACCTGTTCTACTACGACCGACGGGAATACAACGTCAGCCGTAAAAAACATCAGCCGAAGCACAGCCGCCGTCATTCGGATATTGCACTGAAAAACGCCATGAAGCTTATATCTGTCAACCCGAAAGAGTATGATATGATTATAAAGCATATGTGGCCTGCTACCGCCGCATTTCCGAAATACAGGGAAACATATATCATCACCCTTGTTGACAAATACTGTGCAATACTTGAATTTTGCATCCCGAAATTCAGAAAATTCATAAGAAAAACAGGAGGATAATCCAATGAACATCGAAACCAAATGTCTTCATTCGGGCTACACACCAAAGAATACAGAGCCGAGAGTTGTGCCAATCGTACAGAGTACAACATATGTATACGACTCAACAGACGATGTAGCCGCAGTATTCGACGACCCTACAAAGAGCCTTATTTACTCACGCTTTGAAAATCCCACAGTAATGGCTGTAGAGGATAAAATTGCCGCATTAGAGGGCGGTATCGGTGCTATGTGCACATCGAGCGGTCAGGCTGCTTCAATGTGTTCATTGCTGAATATACTCCAGGCAGGCGACAGCTTTATTTCTACAACAACAATTTACGGCGGAACAGTAAATCTTTTTGCTGTAACTCTTAAAAAGCTTGGTATTGAGTGCATTTTCGTATCTCCCGACGCTTCCGAGGAGGAAATACAGGCAGCATTCAAGCCCAATACAAAGGCAGTTTTCGGCGAAACACTGGCAAACCCTGCACTTTCTGTGCTTGATATTGAAAAGTTTGCAAAGATTGCCCACAAGAACGATGTCCCCCTTATCATCGACAATACATTCCCCACACCTATCCTCTGCCGTCCTATTGAACACGGTGCAGATATCGTAATCCACTCCACATCAAAATATATGGACGGTCACGCTGTACAGGTTGGCGGAGTTATCGTAGATTCTGGTAATTTCAACTGGGCAAACGGCAAATTCCCCGAGTTTACAGAGCCTGACGAAAGCTATCACGGAATTGTTTATACAGAAACATACGGCAAGGCAGCTTACATAATAAAGGCAAGAATGCAGCTTATGAGAGATTTAGGCTGCTATCCTGCTGCACAGTCCGCATTCTATCTCAATTTAGGACTTGAAACTCTCGCAATCAGAATGAAGCAGTACTGCGAGAATGCAAAGATTGTTGCTGAATATCTTGAAGCAAACGATATGGTTGAATCCGTAAATTATCCGGGATTAAAGAGCAGCCCATATTACGACCTTGCACAGAAGTATCTCCCACTTGGTTCAAGCGGTGTAATCTCCTTTGTAATCAAGGGCGGCCGTGATACAGCTGTTAAGTTTATGGACTCCCTCAGCCTTGCATCAAACGAGGTACACGTTGCTGATATTCGCACCTGCGTTCTTCACCCTGCAAGTGCAACTCACCGTCAGCTTACAGACGAACAGCTTGTAGCCTGCGGAATCAACGGCGGAATGATAAGATTCTCTGTTGGTCTTGAAAATGTAAATGATATTCTCGATGACCTTAAAAAGGCATTTGAGGCTATAAAGTAAAATATTCAAAAAGCGTACCCGTAAAAAGGTACGCTTTTTGTTTGCCTGTTTATCACCAAATTATGTACCACATTCACAGTTTTTTCTGTTGAAAAATATTTAGAACAGAGAAAACAAAAATTATTTTTCAATAATCAACCATTTTTGGTTGAAAAAAGGCCGATTTTCGCCCTTATATAGAGGGGGTTGTAAAAATGAACAACTACAGAATGAAAAACAGAGCGATGAAAAATCACCGCCCTGTAAAAAAATTACTCATTATGAATTATGAATTACGAATTAAAATGTCAGCTGATTTGAGTCGCCCAGTTCCTTTGCAGGCTTACCAGCCGCAGGAACGGATTTCGCACGATATTTTTCAAGCTCCGCCATAGCCTCGGCAGAGACAATTTCAGCCGATTCAAGCACAGCCTTTTTGCGAAGTGTAATAACCTGAACACCCTGTGAATTTCTCGAAGTCTTGGGTAAAATCATACCCGTATTGAACACAAGGGCGTGACCGCTTGAAGTTCTCAACAGAATATCAGAATCCTCCGCTGTGAATATCGCCGCAACAAGGGGCGATTTATCAGAAAAAGCATTTGCAAGCTTTTTGCGGTTAGTCTTTGTTTCATAGGATTTCAGCGGAATTTTCGCCGCCTTGCCATTCTCAAAGAAGAATATCATATAGCCGCTGTAGTCGGTAGTAGGCACAAGACATTTCAGATTTTCGCCCTCGTCAAAGCTTAATTTTGCAGGGATATAATCGCCAAGCAGGCTTGCCTTGCTGTCTTCGAAAGCACTTGCCTTTGATTTGTAAGCCTGTGCCTTATCAGTGAAGAATAACAGCTCGGTTTTGTTCGTAGCCTCAAAGGTCTGGCTGATATAGTCGCCCTCTTTAATCTTCTGCTCACCGCTCATACGGAGGGACTGCGGAGTAATCTTCTTGAAGTAACCGCTTTCCGTCACAAATAGATGAACAGGATAATCGGGAGTATCATCAATATCCCCCTCGTCCTCAACGTCGGTGATGTAGTAGAACTGGGTTTTACGGGGCTGACCATAGTTCTTGATAACGTCTTTCAGCTCTTTTACAATAATATTGCGGACTTTCTTCTTGTCTCCGAGAATTTCTTCCATTTCCGCAATGTCCTTTTTCAGCTGGTCAACGTCGGCAATTCTGCGGAGAATATATTCCTTATTGATATTTCGCAGCTTGATTTCAGCCACATATTCCGCCTGTATTTCGTCAATTCCGAAGCCTATCATAAGGTTTGGCACAACATCGGCTTCATTTTCCGTTTCACGAATAATCTTTATAGCCTTGTCGATATCAAGGAGAATTTTCGCAAGAGCCTCCAGTAAATGGAGCTTTTCTTTTTTCTTCTGCAAATCGTAATAAGTGCGTCGTCTAACGCATTCCTCACGGAAAGCAACCCATTCGGTGAGAATTTCTCTTACTCCCATAACCTTTGGTGTACCTGCAATGAGGATATTGAAGTTACATGGATAGCTGTCCTGTAAGGGTGTAAGGCGATAAAGCTTCTGCATAAGAGCGTCGGGGTCAGTACCTCTTTTCAGGTCAATGGCAATTTTCAGACCGTCAATGCCTGTTTCGTCACGGATATATGACACCTCACGAAGCTTTCCTGCCTTAACAAGGTCAACCACCTTTGAAATAATCGCCTCAACCGTCGTAGAATAGGGAATTTCCGTAATTTCAAGACAATTTGAAGCCTTGTCATAATTATACTTACAGCGGAGTTTTATACTTCCTCGTCCAGTTTCGTAAACCTTATTCAGCTCTGCCTCATCATAGTAGAGGAAACCACCGCCCGGGAAATCAGGGCCTTTCAGAGTGCTTAATATATCATGCTCGGGATTTTTCATAAGAGCAATGGTAGTCTCGCAAATCTCCTCAAGATTGAAAGGGCATACGTTACTTGCCATTGATACGGCAATACCCGTATTTGCATTTACAAGAACTGTGGGGAATGTGGCAGGGAGCAAAGTCGGCTCCTGCATTGTATTGTCATAGTTTGGTACGAAATCAACAGTATCCTTGTCGATATCACGGAAAAGCTCCGCACATATCCTTTCAAGCTTTACTTCAGTATATCGTGAAGCTGCGGCTTTCATATTGGAAGAATACTGCTTTCCGAATGTACCCTTTGAGTCAACATAAGGATGAAGAAGCGCTTCATTTCCCCTTGTAAGACGCACCATTGTTTCATAAATTGACTGATCGCCGTGGGGATTGAGTTTCATTGTTGCACCAACAACATTGGCGGACTTTGAACGCTCCTTATCTGGATTGAGCAAGCCGCTTTTATACATCATATATAAAAGCTTACGGTGAGAGGGCTTGAAACCGTCAATTTCTGGCAATGCTCTCGATATAATAACGCTCATTGCGTAGGGCATATAATTCTTTTTCAGGGTATCGGTTATAGTCTCGTCAACAATACTTCCCGAACCCTCTATATAAGCCTCGTGCTTGAAAGCAGACGGCTTTTTCGGTGTTTCTTTTTTACGCGGCATTTTTTCTCTCCTTTAGCTTATATCAGCCATTTCAAGATAATCGGCTCCGTATTCTGCAATATAGTCCTTACGTCCCTGTAAATCATCGCCGAGGAGCATTTCAAAAATTTCGGCAGATTCACGGATATCATCAGATGTTACCTTAATAAGACGACGTGTATCGGGATTCATTGTAGTCAGATTCATCATATCAGGCTCGTTTTCACCAAGACCTTTTGAACGCTGAATTGTATGCTTTTTATCCCCAATTTGTGCGAGAATACGCTGTTTTTCCTGCTCCGTATAGGCAAAATATGTCTTTTCCTTTGTGTTGATTTCAAACAATGGCGATTCCGCAATATATACATATCCCTGCTCGATAAGTGTAGGAGTAAGCCTGTAGAGCATAGTCAGAATAAGTGTACGTATCTGGAAGCCGTCAACATCGGCATCGGTACAGATTACGATTTTGCTCCAGCGGAAATTGTTGATATCAAAGGTGGAAAGCTCCTTGTTTGCCTTTGTAGTAACCTCAACACCACAGCCGAGAACCTTTATCAAATCAGTTATGATATCGCTTTTGAAAATCTTTGTATACTCTGCTTTAAGGCAGTTTAGAATTTTTCCTCGAATAGGAATAACAGCCTGGAATTCCGAGTCACGGGCAAGCTTTACAGAGCCGAGAGCCGAATCACCCTCCACTATATAAATCTCACGGCGGCTGATATCCTTTGTACGGCAGTCAACGAATTTTTCAACGCTGTTTGCAAGGTCAATTGTTCCCGTCAGCTTCTTTTTCATATTAAGACGAGTTTTTTCAGCGTTTTCACGGCTTCTCTTGTTAAGAAGAATTTGCTCTGAAATACGCTTTGCCTCATCGGGATTTTCTATGAAGTATACCTCCAGCTGATGACGGAGAAACTCTGTCATAGCCTCACGTATAAACTTATTTGTAATAGCCTTTTTCGTCTGGTTTTCGTAGGAAGTTACAGTTGAGAATGAAGATGAAACGAGAATAAGACACTCGTCAACATCCTCATATTTAATCTTGCTTTCGTTCTTCTGATAGCCGTTTACAGACTTGATATAGCTGTCAATCTGTGCGGTAAATGCACGTTTTACAGCGTCCTCGGGAGAGCCACCGTGTTCAAGGAAGCTTGAATTGTGGTAGTACTCCGTAAGCTTCGCCTTATTTGAAAAAGTGAGGGCAACGTCAAGCTTTACTTTATATTCGGGCTTGTCCTCACGGTCTTTACCCTTTTTCTCGGCAGTCCAGTGCTGAACTGTTGTGAGAGCCTCCTCCCCTGCTATTTCAGTAACATAGTCAGTTATACCGTTTTCGTAGATAAATTCAGTTTCATTGAAGCCGCCTGCTTCGTTCTGAAATCTGAACAAAAACAGTATATTCGGATTTACAACAGCCTGACGTTTCAGAATATCGTGGAAGTACTCCTCCGATACGTTTATATCTGTAAATACGTCAAGGTCAGGTCGCCAGCGAGTCTTTGTACCCGTCTGCTTCTTCTTTGTTTCTTCCTTTTTAAGACCGCCTACATTGTTTCCCTTTTCAAAGTGGAGATTATACTTGTAACCGTCACGGATAACCTCAACGTCCATATATTCAGAGGCAAATTGTGTTGCACAAAGTCCCAGACCGTTAAGACCGAGAGAATATTCATATGATTCGGAGGACGCGTCATACTTGCCGCCGGCATAAAGCTCACAGTAAACAAGCTCCCAGTTATAGCGTTTTTCGTTGTTGTTATAATCAACAGGACAGCCGCGTCCGAAGTCCTCAACCTCAATATCATGGTTGCGGTAATAGGTTATAACGATTTTATTTCCATAACCTGCACGTGCTTCGTCAATGGAGTTTGAGATAACCTCAAATATGGAATGCTCACAACCGTCAAGACCGTCAGAGCCAAAAATAACTGCAGGGCGTTTACGTACCTTATCGGCACCCTTTAGCATGGTAATACTGTCGTTGCCGTAATCCTTTTTCTTTGCCATATATTCTTATCCTTTCACGGAATTAGTCTTTTGTCTTTCTTGAAAATTATAACATAAATAAAATTTTTTTGCAAGTCTATTTTACGGATTTTCCGCTGTATCTACAATATTATTTATCCAAAGGTCACTTTTAACCATAAAATATCCGATGATAACCTTTATAATTTCGGAGAATGTCACCACCGCCCACAGGGGACGAATATCCATATCCGTGAAATATGACAGAATAAAGGCAAGAGGTATCATCAACAGAAAAGTATAGCCAAAGTCAAAAAGGAATGTTATCCCCGTTTTTCCGCCGCTTCTCAATGTGAAGTAGCAGGCATTGGTATACGACCACAGCGGCATTACAAGAGCTTGTACAATTATCATATATGAAGCAAGACTGCGTATTTCATCGGTTGTATTGTACAAATTTGGAAATATACCTGCAAAAGGCAGAATAAGTGCCGCCACAACAACTGTTACCGCTACACTGAAAAACAGCAGCTTATTGTCAATGCTTCTTGCTTCTTTCAGCTTATTTGCACCAAGCTTCGCTCCCACAATAATACCGATACATGAGCCGAGCTGAATATATATGGCTCCGAAAAGATTTGTCATCGTGCTTGAAATATTTCTTGCCGCCACTACGTCAAGACCACGGACGGAATAGCACTGGGCGATAATTGACATACCTGCCGCCCATAAAAACTCATTGAAAAGCAGGGGCAGACCTTTAATAAGCATTTTCTTCACAAGCACCGAAGGAATACCAAATCCTCTGAATAATCCTACAATGTACTTGTTCTTTTTCGGGTTTGCGTGAGTCCATACTATAACCACAAGGGCTTCAATGAATTTCGCCGCAACTGTAGCTATAGCCGCACCCTTTACGCCCATTTCGGGGAAGCCGAATTTACCGAAAATAAGGGCATAGTCAAGAAATACGTTGAATACTACCGCCGTCATTGAGCCTATCATAGGTATACGCGTTTCACCGCACTCACGGACTACGCTGGAATACGCCTGTCCTATACCGAAAGGAACAAGGCCTATAAGCATATACAGCATATACTCCTTGCCGTATTTCATTGTAGCCGCTATTCTTTCAGGAGCGTCGTCCTTGCTTATAAAAAGGCTTATAAGCGGCTCACTGAAAAAGCCGAATATAGCCGCACCGAGGGCTATAATCAGCGATACAGCTATAAGTCGGTATCTAACAGTATATTTCTGCCCCTCGTGGTCGCCCTTGCCGAAGAACTGTGCACCGAATATACTTGGCCCTGCAACTGCACCGAACACAGTGATATTGAATACAAATATATACTGATTTACGATAGATACGCCGTTCATCTGCTCCGTGCCTATTCGGCCTACCATTATATTATCAATAAGGCTGACGAAATTGGTAACAAGATTTTGTAAAATCATCGGAATTACCATAAAAATCACATTTTTATAGAACTGCTTGTCGCCGATATATTTTTCTCTGAAATTTTTAAGCATAAAATCTCCGTTCTTTCTTTGTTTTTTGTTCACGCCTAAAGATTATAACACTATATTTCGGGAATGTCAAGTCTTTCAGATATTAGCTATAAGCTTTTAGCCGTTAGCAAATAAAAAGCCCGAGATTTACATCCTCGGGCTTCCAGTCTGTTGAAAAACTATCATTTTCTAAAACTGGGTTTCCAAAGGACACTGTCCTTTGGCGGAGTCCAGAGGCAGAGCCTCTGGCAGGGTATGGGACAGAGTCCCATGCAGAGCAAAGCTCTGCGATACGTTTAAGCGCTCTGCAAGGGATGAATTTCAAAACAGTCCTGTGGACTGTTTTGAAAGAGGGGACGCTCTGCAAGAGAGAGCGTCCCCTTATTTCACATTATATTGCTTTTTTCGGCAATCCCAAAGCCCGAGATTTACAACCTCAGGCTTCTTTAAATATTATCTTATGCGTTTAGATTTGCAAGTTCTTATCAGCCAAATAATAACAGCTGCTACAATTAATGCGGCTATTGCAAAGATAGCTACTGCACTGAAAATTCTTCCCTCTTTTATGTTATATACACCAACCATTATAATAGCATAAATTAATACGGCATAGAACAAAAAAAATACAAGAAGCAGAAGTATTCTCAAAGGCAAAGGCACTTTTTTACTTGTACCTGCTTCAAGTGTCCCCTCTAAAATCAGACTTATAATAAATTCCATTAACATAATATAATCCCCCTATAAACCCCATTAGTATGAGGCGGAAGCAAGCCTCCGCCTCTTGATATACATTTACTTTACATCAGGCTCCAGAACGGCATAATTTCCGTCTGTACGCTTGTAAACTACATTGATTGCACCTGTCTTTGCATTGAGGAACATAAAGAATGTGTGGCTCAAAAGATTCATCTGGAGAATAGCCTCCTCGACATCCATAGGACGAAGCTCAAACTTCTTCTCCTTGATAATTGTGTAATCGGCAACCTCTTCAACAGGCTCTGCAAACGCCTCCTTGAATGCTGTATCCTTCAGCTTCTTTTCAAGCTTTGTCTTGTTCTTGCGGATCTGTCTGATAATCTTATCAATAGCATCATCAAGAGCGTCATTCTTATCAACAGCTGTACGCTCTGCACGATAGATTACGCTGTTATATCTTACTGTAAGCTCCACAACAATCTGATTCTTTACCTCTGAAAGAACAATCTTTGCGTCTGCTTCATCTCCGAAAAATTTGCTGAGCTTTGAGTCAAGTTTTGCTTCTGCGTATTCGGTGAAATTCTGCGGAATCTGCATTTTCTTTGCTGTAATAGTTGTTTTCATATATTGTAATCCTCCTTAATTTAGTTCCCCTCTGCACGTTGCACATCGGGAAACGGCTTATGATATGGAATATTCTTTCCATGGTTATATTATACCATAAAAAAATCACATTTACAATACTATTTTGTTAACTTTGTATATTTTGTATAAACTTTCGGATGATATTTGTTAAATCTGACGTATTTTAATATTCATCGTGACAAGCTGTTAAGCATTGTTGTAACTATATTTTCAGCCACCACAGGAGTACTGTATTTATTTTCAAGCACCACACAGAAAGCAATGGGGAAATCTTTGTCATCAACAAATCCAACAAGGAGCGCGTTTTCCTCCGCACCATGCTTTACCTGTGCTGTACCGCTTTTTATAGCCACCTTATAGCCGGGAATTGAATACTGATAATGATTTGCTCCATTGGTGAGAAGTATCTGCTTCACAGAAGCTGCTGTTTCACTGCTGAAAAGCTGTTCACTGTATTCAGTACGGGCAGTTTCTGTAATATTCCCGTCAACATCCGTCACTTTTTCAATGAGGTAAGGCATTGTCATTTTTCCTGTGCCGTTTGCAATAGCACTCTGCCACATCATAAGCTGAATTGGGCTCGCAAGAGTTTCGCCCTGTCCGATACAGCCCCACTGTGTTGAGAAATCCGATGTATCTGTAAGCGTTGTAGACGCTTTAAAGCACTGTATACCGTCAATGTCAATATACTCCTGCTCCGTTTCTTCATCTTCCTCATCTTTGCTGTTGCTTACGTCATAGCCAAGACGAGTATAAACCTCTGTTATGCTTTCAAGGGGCATATCTCCGTCCTCAATAAGCTGTGCAAAGAATGGATTACAGCTATTTTCCACCGCCTGCTGTATATTCTGTGTACCGTGTCCCCAGCTGTTGTGACAGTCGATTTTTCCGCCTGTGCCATTCATGAAATATCCGCCGCAGCTGTAGCTTTTGGCAAAAAGCCCCTCCTGCCCCAGAATTTCCATAGCTGTTATAACTGTGGATACTTTCTGCGTAGAACCGGGAACTGTGCCGTACATAGCCTTTGGCATTAGTGTTCCCGATTTCATATTTTCTATGCCTGCATAGCCGTTGCGTATGTCGATATTCGGCAGACTTGTGCAGACAAGAAGCTCGCCTGTTTTGTAGTTATAGGCGGCAATACAGCCGTCAGCACCCTGAAATGCGTTATATGCCGCACGGTTTGCCGTATGGTCAAGGGTTGTATATATAGCCGCCTTGCCGTCCTTGCTGTTAATGCCGCTGTTGAAGCTGTAATTGCTCAATTTGTCGATATTCTGTGCCACAAGGGTATTTTCCATTTGTCCCTTATCGTCACCGATAAGATTTCCGACATCAATAAGATAATTTGCGGGTTTATCAATCTTATTTGTACCGTCAAAAAGCACATCATCGTACCTGTCGTATACCCTGCCCAGACGGTAATTATCCGAATGTGTTATATAAAAAGGAGCGTCTTTGTATATCCTTGCTGTAAGAACTCCGAGTCCCACGAGAAAGCCAAGGAGAAACAGAGTCATTACAAGCTGGCATCGTTTTATACTTTTCATACCTTTCTCCTTTTCTTCTTGTTATTTTTCTTTTTCGAGGGATTTGCAAACACAGGTGACTGTGCCGCAACTATCATGCCTATCATAAGTCCGCTTACAACCATGGAACTGCCGCCTGCGGATATAAATGGCAGGGTTACACCTGTAAAGGGAATCATATTGCATGAGCCGAAAATATTCAACGCCATTTGCATTGTAAATGCAGCACATACCCCTGCACACATTGTTCCGTGATAGTATGAACGAGGCGGATTTACAAGGGGCATAGCCACAATAAGCAGCAGCATGAATACTGTCATAATCGCAAAGAGAAGTCCCCATTCTTCGCTGATTGTAGCAAATACTATATCGCTTTCATATGCGAAAACTTCGTGGAGGAAGCCGTTTCCTGCACCCTTTCCGAACCAGCCGCCCTCTGCTATAGCTATGAGTGCCTTTGTCTGCTGATAGCCGTCCTCGTTGGGATTGCTCCATATATCGGCAAAAAGTCGTGCCTTAACATAAGCAGGGGCAAGGATTATGCCTATAATTGCCGCAACTGCCACAACAGAACCTGCTATAATAATAGTTTTCCTTGAAAATTTCGCCTTGGGATAGCAAATTCTCATAAAGAAGCATGAGGCATATATCGCCGCAAAGGTGGGGATACTACCCAAATCGCGGCACCACCACTGGAAAAGTATAACTACAGCGGTTATGCCAAATACAATAAGATTATCATACACCACGTTAAATTCCATAACCTTATGCCTGTTCTGCTGTTCCGCAATTGACGTAGCACAGGCAAGAACAAGCAATGGCTTGATAAACTCCGAGGGCTGGATTGACATAAAACCGAAGTCAATCCACATACTTCTGTCACCCGTAAAGAGGAATATCACAACTAAAAGTATGCCGATACCTGCCCACAAAAACTTCTTTTTCGTCTGTATCCAGCGATGATTGCGGCATAAAATATATCCGATACGGCAGGATACAAGGGCGGCTATAATCGTTATAAAATGCTTGGTTTCAAAATGGACTCCGCCGAAGCAGGACTGAAAAATCATACTCATGTTAAGTATGAGCAGCAGCATAAAATCAACTGCATATGTCCTCTGCTTAAAAAACGGCATAATGACAAAATATACAGCGTCAAGCAGTACAACAGCTGCACTCAATGTAATAACATCATTGACGCTGGCATAATTTCCGTTGTTATATACACTCATAAGCATTGAACCATGAACTGCCACAACGAAAATACACGACAGCAGATATGAAAGGACTCCGCTCATTTCTGAACCCTCCTTTTTCTGAAAATAAGGTTACGGTTTCCGAGAGTAATTACATCCCCCTCGTAAATGCGTACATGACGGACAGGCTCGCCGTTTACAAATAACCCCGATTTAGAGCCTATATCAGTTATCATCCATTTACCGTCCGTGACATTCAGCATTGCATGATATCTCGATACAGACATATCCTGTAAACGTATATCTGCCGAAGCGTGTCTGCCTATAAGTATTTCATCACATTCGAGATGATACACATGATTTTCGTCAGCAAGCTCCATATCATTGGCGAGCTTACTCCACACCTTTTTTCCTGAACGCTTTTCCATGTATGATGTAAAAATAAGAACTATGGCACATATATCAAGCAATGCAGCAGTATATAGTGTTACTTCCATAATTATAACCCCTTTCATAATTGTTTCGTATATTATACCACATATTTATGTCAATTTCAAGTAATGTACTTTTTTGTAATTATTTTTAATATATCTGATACTATTGCATTTTTCTGCATTATATGGTATAATAATTTTTGTGGATATTTTCCATATCAATTAATTTACAATCGGAGGTATTACCATGCTTACTGATATAGAAATCGCTCAGGGAGCGAAAATGAAAAAAATAACAGAAATCGCTTCTTCTCTCGGTATTTCCGAGGACTGCCTTGAACCCTACGGTCACTATAAGGCAAAGCTTTCCGAAACTCTTTACTCACAGACTGCTTTCCGCAAGGACGGTAATCTTATACTTGTAACCGCTATAAATCCCACACCCGCCGGTGAAGGTAAGACTACTGTAAGTGTTGGTCTTGCTGAAGCTATGGGTAAAATCGGCAAAAATGCCGTTCTCGCTCTCCGTGAGCCCTCACTGGGCCCTGTTTTCGGTATAAAGGGAGGTGCAGCAGGCGGCGGATATGCACAGGTTGTTCCCATGGAGGATATCAATCTCCACTTCACAGGCGATATGCACGCTATTACATCTGCAAACAACCTCCTCTGTGCTATGCTTGATAACCATATCCAGCAGGGAAATGAACTCCGCATCGACCAGCGTCGAGTACTTTTCAAGCGTTGTCTTGATATGAATGACCGTGCACTCCGTAATACTGTGATAGGTCTTGGCGGAAAGCTGAACGGAGTTCCCCGTGAGGACGGTTTCCAGATTACCGTTGCATCAGAGGTTATGGCTATACTTTGTCTTGCTACCGATTTAGCAGATCTTAAAAAGCGTCTTGGCAATATCCTTGTTGCATATGACCTTGACGGCAAGCCCGTATTCGCTGAACAGCTCGGCTGTACAGGTGCTATGACAGCTCTTTTAAAGGATGCTCTCAAGCCCAATCTCGTACAGACACTTGAAAATAATCCTGCATTTATCCACGGCGGTCCATTCGCAAACATCGCTCACGGCTGCAACTCTGTACGTGCTACAAAGCTTGCCCTTAAGCTTGGCGATTACTGCATTACAGAGGCAGGCTTCGGCTCTGACCTTGGTGCTGAAAAATTCTTCGATATCAAGTGCCGCTATGCAGGTCTTAAACCCTCCTGTGTTGTACTCGTTGCTACTATCCGTGCACTGAAATACAACGGCGGAGTTCCGAAAACTGATCTTGTAAAGGAAAATATGTGGGCACTTGAAAAGGGTATTGTAAACTTACAGACACACATCGAAAATATGCACAAGTTCCATGTTCCCGTTGTTGTGGCTATCAACAGATTCCACACTGATACAGACGCAGAGGTTGAGTTTGTACGCAATTTCTGTGCTGATATGGGCGTTGAAGTGTCTATGTGCGAAGTATTCGCCAAGGGCGGCGAAGGCGGCATTGACCTCGCTACAAAGGTATGTGAAACAATTGCTCTCACAGAAAATGACAGCGACGGCTTCCGTCCCCTGTACCCCACAGAGCTTCCTATCAAGGAGAAAATTGAAATCCTTGCAAAGGAAATTTACCGTGCAGACGGCGTAAACTTCACTTCACAGGCTGAAAAGGCTATCAAGGAAATTGAGGGTATCGGTTTCCGCAATCTGCCAGTATGCGTTGCAAAGACACAGTATTCTCTCTCTGATGATCCCACTATGCTTGGCAAGCCCAAGAATTTCAGAATTACTGTCCGTGACGCAAAGCTTTCCGCAGGTGCTGGCTTTGTAGTACTTTACACAGGCGATATTCTCACTATGCCCGGACTTCCCAAGAAGCCCTCGGCTCTCAATATTGACTGCGATAATAACGGCAATATTTCAGGACTTTTCTGATATGACAAGAACGATTATTACAAATTCACCCGAAGATACAATTGAAGCTGCCGCTGAAATCGGCAGACTTCTGAAAAAAGGCGATATTATCACATACAAAGGCGATTTAGGTGCAGGCAAAACCACTTTCACACGTGGTCTTGCCCTTGGTCTTGGTCTTGGTGATGTTGTAACATCCCCTACTTTTGCTCTTGTAAATGAGTATATCGGCGACAATATCAACCTTTACCACTTTGATATGTACCGTATCACAAGCGAGTGGGATCTGGAATCCTGCGGCTTTTACGACTATGACTTTGACAATAACATTGCCGCAGTCGAGTGGTCGGAGAATATCGAAAAATATCTTACGGGAAAAATAATAAATATTACTATAGATGCTCTTGACGAGCATAAACGCGAAATTACTTTAGAGGGAGATGAACGCTTTGCTTCTGCTTGGAATTGATACATCGGGTAAAGTTGCTTCTGCTGCCCTTTTTGATATCGACAACGAGGTTATCATTGCCGAAACCTCGCTGTATACGCAGAAAACTCACTCCCAGATTATTATGCCTATGGTAAAAAGCCTTATTGAACAGGCAGGAAAATCCGTAAAGGATATAAGCCTTATTGCCGTTTCAAAAGGCCCTGGAAGTTACACTGGACTGCGTATAGGTATAGCAGGTGTAAAGGCTATGGGATTTGCTCTGGACTGCAAATGCTGCGGAGTTTCCACACTGAAAGCCCTTGCCTGCAACAATATAGCCTATAAGGGTGTTATCTGCTCCGTTATGAAAGCAAGGGCGGATTTGGTATATGCCGCCGTTTACAAAAGCGACTGCTATGCTCTTGAAACCGTCATAGAAGAACAGCTGTTAAGCTGTGATGAACTGGCAGAATTTCTCGCACTCAACGGTACAGAGGTTATGCTCTGCGGCGACGGTGCGGCGGAATTCTTCACCACCTACCGTTCACCCATGTTTGTTATCGCCCCCCCACAGGGACGCTTACAGTCAGCCTGCGGTGTATGTCTCGGGGCTATGTCGGAGAATTTTGTTTCTCCCGACGAACTTGAGGCTTCATATCTGCAAAAGGTACAGGCTGAAAAAATTCTTGAAAAAAAGGAGAATGAAAAATGATAGCTATCGGATGCGACCACGCAGCTGTTGAAATGAAAAAGGAAATTATCAAGGCTCTTTCTGAAAAGGGTTTTGAGTTCAAGGATATGGGTACTGACGGCGAACCCTGCGACTACCCTAATATGGCAGAGGCTGTATGCGGTGTTGTTACATTAGGCGAATGTGAAAAGGGTATTCTCCTCTGCGGTACAGGCATTGGTATGTCAATTGCCGCAAACAAGATAAAGGGAATCCGTGCCGCACTCTGTGCTGATTCATTCTCAACAAAATATACACGTCTGCACAACGACTCAAATGTTATGTGCATGGGTGCAAGAACTACAGGTGTAGGACTTGCCTGCGAGCTTGCCGAAATATTCCTCACAACAGGCTTTGAGGGCGGCAGACATCAACGCAGAGTTGACCTTATTACTGCTCTTGAAAACAAGTAATCGGCTTGTTTTGAAGATATATTGATTATTGGAGGTAAAAAAACAATGGCAAAGAAATCAAAATACGAAAACGAGCTCGACAGAGCTTACCGTGATCTCAAGGATTACAACGACAAACGTGAAAAGAACAGAAATGACCTTTTGGAGTTCTTCGTTGGTCTCCTTATGTTATCCGCAGGTGTATTTATGATATTCCAGAATCTGAGTATCGAAAGCACATGGGGCTACGGCGGTTATTTATTCAGTTTCGGCGGATTCAATCTGCCAAACGGAACTATTTTTATTCCGCTTTTCATTGGTATTGTAATGCTTTTCCTCATGGAGAGAAAAATCTTCGCCTGGATATTCATTGCTGTAGGACTTGTCATAATTCTTGCGGCGGTGCTTATGAGTGTCCGTATGCACTGGAGAACAACAAACGCATATATGTTTGTGCTTATGTTCGGTCTTGCTGCGGCAGGCGGCGGTCTTGTGCTCAGACAGCTTTTCAAGAAATAACATTAAAGGGTATCGCTTCGGCGATACCCTTTAGTATTGTATACTTATAACATACATATTATCGTTTTTACTGTAGCTTACACTTTCACCTATATCAGCATATTCTGTAAGAGTCCATAAATCTCCGTTATCGAAAAGGCTGGTAAAGGCAGTATCATATGCCTGTTTTGAAGCAAACATAAGCTCAACTTTTCTTTCAGTCGGTGAGGACATCAGAGCCTTTCCCACATCTTCTGCCACGTAAACAGTAAAATAGCTGTTATAACGGACAAAATAATTCTGCTCCATAGAATAACAGGTAGGAACGAAAAACTGTTCCTTGTGCAATATGCGATTTTTATTCATACGCATATCATCAATAAGAAAATATGTATGGCTAACTGGATTTGTCTCGTCATCGTTATCATCCCAGGTAACGTCAAGCCAGTAATATTTATTCTCTATCATGACGTAATTCCAGGCATGGCCGACATTTTCTCCGTTTTCATCGGAAACCTCACCGGTGACAACTCCACAATCAATTCCAAGCTGTTTCATGACGTACGAAAACGCTTTTGCATATCCTCCGCAGACAGCTTCACCAAGGACAAGACAGCCGTATGCTGTGTCCCATGTGCCTATTTCATCTACGCCCTTTTTTTCCGTTGCGTATACGGTATTATTCGCAATATAATCATGGACATAAAGTGCCTTTTCAAAGTCGTCCAACCCCTGTGGCATTGACGATATAATTTCATTTGCTGCAGCTTCGATTTCAGAAAGTTTATCCAGAATAACCTGCGGCTCGTAAGCGTCAGTGCCGTGGAAGCTTACTGTAGACGTAGTTTCCATAAATGTTCCTGATGTTGTAGCTATATAATACTTATAGCCTATCCAGTAATATTCAGGAAAATCATTCCCAATACGATTCAACACAGCCGTCAGCATATCATCTTCAAAGATTCCGTTCAGGTCAATAAGCAAATTTCCCTTTGCCATTTCCGCTGTAAGACCGTCATAAATCTCCTGCTCGTTCAAATATGCAGATGATACAGTCGCCTGTTGCTCATCAACAGACGGCATATAATCACTAACGGTTACATCAATACAGCCGGCAAGAAATACTGACGAAATCAATACTGCGGCCATTTTTAACAGTTTCATAATATTCCTTTCAGCGTCAGATTACTCCCTCGAAGGTTTCTTCGAGAATATCAACAGATTTTTTGAAGCTTTCGAGTTCCTCATCGGTAAGGGAAAGTTCAATAATCTCTTTGACTCCGTTTCTGCCGATTATGCAGGGAACTCCTGCAAAAGCATTTTTACAGCCATATTCGCCGCACAGCTTTGCAGATACAGTGAGGACGCTGTTCTCATCGCCGAGAATTGCCTTTACAATGCGTGTTATAGCCATTCCTATGCCGTAATAAGTGGCATTTTTTGCCTCAATTATCTTATATGCCGCAGTACGAACCTGCTCCTCGATTTTTTTCATATCTTCAAGACAATAACTTCCGCAGTTTTCTTCAAGAATTTCAGAAATACGCTTTGTAGCAAGCATCATCTGCGAAACGGGAGCAAATTCACTGTCGCCATGCTCGCCCATTACATAGGCATGAATATTTTTAGGATCAACCATGAAATAATCGCCTAAAAGATAACGTAAACGGGCTGTATCAAGGGAAGTACCTGTACCGATTACCCTTGATGCTCCAAAGCGTGAAAGCTCATATGTTACTCTTGTCATAATATCAACAGGATTTGTTGCAACAAGGAAAATACCGTCAAATCCAGATTTCACAACAGGAGTTATAATTGAGCGGAATACATCTGCATTACGCTGTAACAGATCAAGCCGGGTTTCGCCCTCTTTTTGTGCAACTCCTGCGGCAATTACAATTATATCCGCATCCTTGCAGTCGCTGTATTCTCCTGCGTAAATCTTCATATTTGATTTACCGAAAGCAAGGCCGTGGTTGAGATCCATAGCCTCTCCCTCGGCACGCTTTTTATTTATATCTATGAGTACAAGCTCGTTGCATATCCCCCCCTGATTAACAAGTGCATACGCAAAGCTCATACCAACCATACCTGTACCTATAAGTACAACTTTTCTTTTTCCTGTGTTCATAATGCTCCCCCTATCAGATACGATTCGGAAATAATCAGCTCATTTCAGCTACATAAGGCAGATTTCTGTAATAACCGTCACAGTCAAGACCATAGCCAATCACAAATTTATCCTCAATTTCGAACAGAACATAATCCGCCTTAAAATCAACAACACGGCGTTCCGGCTTATCCAAAAGTGTTATTACCTTGAAAGTGTGAGGATTTCTTGATTTCAATATTTCTGTTATTTTTTTAAGAGTACGACCTGTGTCTATAATATCCTCCGCAATTATCACATTATACTGCGAAAGATCCTTATCTATATCAAGAATAATATTTACAGTTCCTGTAGACTCCGTTCCTTGGTAGCTTTTTGCCGCCATAAAAGCAATTTCACAGGGAACGCTGATTGCTCTTGCAAGATCGGCAGCAAATACAAATCCGCCATTGAGAATGCTTACAAGGAGAATAGGCTTACCGTCATAAAGACTGTCGATATACTTTCCTGCCTCTTTGACTTTCTCCTTTATTTTCTCCTCTGATATTATTACACCTTTTATAGAATTTATGAATTTTTCCTTATCCATTTTCAGTTTCCTTTCATAAAACTATGTAAATATTATACAATAATTCAACATAAAAGTCAATAGCGGAATTGCTATAAAAAAGCTGATGTCGTTTATTTGACATCAGCTAAATTTGTCGAAATATAAACTTTTTGAATTATGGGCGGATAATATCCGCCCCTACACAGAACGACGATATACAGCCAATTTATTTGCTTGTGGATAACTCTGCATATCTTTCGAGAATTGCAGAAGCATCGGCTGAATTGATTATTCCGTCATTGTTGTAGTCAAACTGTGTCATATTCAGTGTGAGCTTTTTGCCTGTGGATGAATACGCATATGCAAGAAGCACATTTGAAGCATCGGAAGAAGAAATACTTCCGTCGCCGTCTATATCCCCTGCTGTAATCTCGGGATAAATATAGCTTGCTATTTCATAATCTTTATAAAGTGATGCTTCTACAATGCTTTCAGCAGGTGCAGAAAAACCTGGTAATACGTTCTCTATGTAGAATACCACTATAAAACCGTCCAGAGCAGTAAAACTATCCTTAATATCAGTTTCCTGCTCTATCGGCAATACAGACAAAGCACACCCGCTGTAAAATTCGGGAGCACCTGCACCTCTGTATTCTGTTGTATTTATCTCCATAACGCCCTCAGTTACACCTACATTGCGGATGTAATCCTCCTGCTTTATGCCGTATACTATTAATGTATAGGTGTTTCCGTCGGGAATTGCGTCGAATTTCAAATCCTTGCCGTAAATAAATCCGCCGTCGGAAAAATCTTCTGTTTCCGATACTACAAGGTCGAGAAATTCTTCCTTTGTCAGCTTGTCCTCTGCATTTGCAGTTACTACAGATAACGAGGCTGTCAGAAGTGCTGTTGAAATTATGCCGCTTAGAATTTTTTTCATAGTAATCCCTCCTTGATGTCTGTGTCATTGGGTTTATTGTCTTTATAAGCATATTATACATTATTTCGCAATACATGTCAACTATTTTGTTAAGGTTTCATTATATATATATATATATATAATGTGCCTATATATCAAACGCTATGCCACTATGTTTATAATTAAAGGCGAGCAATGCTCGCCCCTACGTAAAACAACGTAAAATAGCTGTTATTTATAAAATCTTCTGAAATTTTCAGAAAGTATCATTCTGTTTTCTTCCTCGGTAAATCCGAGAGAAAGAAAGCGTTCAAGCTCCTCTTTATGATTCCACATAGGGAAATCGCAGGCAAAAAAGCTGTTTTCAACGCCAAATCCACGTATTCTCTCCGCCGCCTTTTCCACAGACATAAAAGCAAGGGAACTACATATATCAATACGCAGATTTTCAAAGCCTGTAAGCATTTCCTGTGCTTCGTCCCAACAGCCATATCCGCCCATATGTGCCGCTTGCAATTTAAGCTTTGGAAAATTCTCGCATATCTTCCTTATTCTTGCAGGAGCTGAACGGTCATATCTGGGATCGCCGCAGTGGATAAGCAGGGGCAGTTCCCCCTCAATTACTTCGTATATCTTAAATGCTTCGGGCGAATCAGCATTGAAGTCCTGAAAATCGGGATGAAGCTTAACGCCGTGAAGTCCAAGCTCCTTAATCTGTGCAATATCTCCCTCAATATCCTCGGAAAGAGGATGAGTTGTGCCAAATCCGAAAAACTGCGGATATTTTCCACATTCCTCCGCTATAAAGCTGTTGATAACTCTCACCTGCTGGGGTACTGTAGCGGTGGAGCATACCAGATATTCCGATACGCCGATAGTATCGCCACCCTTTATGAGGTTTTCGCTCATACCACAGCCAAGCATCGGAATATCATAAAAATTCCCCACATTGGCAGTAGCCTTTTCCGCAATTTTCTCGGGGAAAATATGTGCATGTGCGTCAATTATATCATACTTTTCAAATATTTCACTTTTCATTTCCTATCCTCTTTTATCCATTGAATACTTTTTCAATTATGAGAAGCTCCTCTTTTTCTACCATTTTATGCCCCTCAAATCCAATTCTTACCACATAGGGCAGAAAATCAATAATACGCAGAAATCCCTCCAATGCAAAGGATTTGTCGTAATAATTCAGAATGGTGCTCAAAGCTGTTCCGTGGGTGCCGAGTATTATATTCTCACCCTCATGCTCCTCCAGAAGTGCCGACATTACCTCGATATTCCTGTCCTGTACGTCTTTTAGGCACTCGCCGTCAGATTCACAGTAGGTCATATCTGCCCAACGCTTCTGAAACATCTCCATATTATTGCTGTTTTTTCCATTCTTTCGCTCACGCAGGCGATAATCTGTATGTATCTCCAAGCCGTGTTCCTCTGCAGCTGCCTTTATTGTGTTGTAGCTGCGGATGTATGGACTTGAAATGGCATAATCAAGCTTTACATCGTGAAGAACTCTCACAACCTCTGCACAGTCCCGTTCTCCTTCATCGGTGAGAGGGCGTGTCGCAGGGTCAGAATGAGAATACAGTGGCTGTGCGTGGCGGACAAAGTAAATGTTTGTCATCACAATCTCTCCTTAAAATCGCTGTAGCCGAACTGACGAAGAAGATTCATTGTCCCGTCGGATTTTTTCAGATAAATTGAGGGTAAAGGCATACCGTTGAATGTGTTGTTCTTCACCATAGAATATATCGCCATATCGCAGAAAATCAGCCTGTCACCGATTTCAAGAGGCTGGTCAAAGGAATACTCCCCTATCGAATCTCCTGCAAGACAGGTCTGGGAGCCCAGGCGGTAGGTATATTTTTTCTCCCCTGCCTCTCCCGAATTCATAAGAGGTGGACGGTAGGGCATTTCCAATACATCAGGCATATGACAAGCCGCCGATGTGTCAAGTATTGCAATGGGCATATCGTTTTCAGTAAGGTCAAGAACCTCTGTAACAAGATAGCCTGCATTGAGGGCAAACGCCTCTCCCGGTTCAAGAAACACCTCAAGACTGTACTTATTTTTCATCCTGTTTATACATTCTTCAAGGAGAGGGATATCATAATCCTCACGGGTAATATGATGACCGCCGCCGAAGTTTATCCACTCCATTTTCGGAAGTATATCGCCAAATTTTTCTTCAATAGCGTCAAGCGTGCGTTTTAAATCATCGGAGTTCTGCTCGCAGAGTGTGTGAAAATGAAGTCCTGTTACTCCCTGCAAATCATCTGCACGGAAATTTTTTCTTGTTATACCAAGCCGTGATTTTGGCGAGCAAGGGTCATATATCTCATGCCCCTCCTGTGTGGAAAATTCGGGATTAATGCGTAAACCTATCTTTTTCCCTGCTTTTAATACACGGTCACGGTATCTGTCGAGCTGTGAAAAGGAATTGAATATAATGTGTCCGCAGTATGAAATTATCTCGTCAATCTCGCTTTCACGATATGCAGCGGAAAAAACATGATTTTCGCCGCCCATTTCTTCAAATCCCAGTTTCGCCTCAAAAAGACCGCTTGCAGCAGTTCCCGAAACATATTCTTTTATAAGAGGATATACGTGGTAACAGGAAAATGCCTTTTGAGCAAGGAGAATTTTCGCACCTGTACGCTGTTCCACACCTTTCAGAATTTCAAGGTTATGTATAAGTTTTTCCTCATCCACAATATAGCACGGAGTCGGGATATTTTTGAAATCTGTCATAAATTACACCACTTTCAATATATCAGGGAGTCCGCAAAGACTCCCTGATAATGGTATTAGTTGTTGTTCATAAACTCAACATACTGCTTCTTGTCGATTGGTACAGTTACACGTACTCTCACGATATTCTCTGTGTTGATAATATCCTCGTCAAAGTAATAGTCGCTTCCTGCTGAACGGGCATTGCATATCTTAACCCATCCGTTTTCAACAATTGTAAGCAATCCTGCAACATATTCGTGGTCAGCCATATAGATACGAACCTGCTTACCAACGAACTGCTTCATAGTATCCTCAATTTTACCGATTTTTCCTGCTACTGCGAAAGATACAGGTGCTTCTTCAACGGGAGCGGACACTTCCTCAACAGGTGCAGATACTTCTTCAACGGTTGAAGGTGAAGGTGCAGAAGGAATTTCATCCATCTGAAATGCAGGTTCTTTCGGTGCCTGACTTGCCAGTGCCTGGTCAATTGCAGATTTCTTCACTTCATCAGCTGCAGGGACAGGGGTAGGTGCGGAGGCAGGCTGTGAAACTTCACCCTCGGACAGAGGTACTACAGGTTTTACCAGCTTATTGAATTTGATTTGCATAAATTTCAACTCCTTTTTAATATGTAAATATATGAACACATTGCTGTAATGTGTTTAAAGCTTATTCTTCAAAAGAAATGGATTCTATAGCTTTAAGGTTTACAAAACACACGGAAATACCATCGTTTATAGCAACAAAATCCTCTCCCACTTCCGTTAAAACTCCGTCGTATTCGTCATCACGGGTTGTAACGGTACATTCCTTTTCAATATATTTTTTCAGTGTATCTTTAAGAAACATATCTCTCACCTCTTAATCTACAAGAACAGGATTAGAGTCCTCCTCCCATGGAAGTCCCCACTTGTTGAGCTCCTCCATGAACGGATCGGGATCAAATTCCTCAATGTTGTACACGCCTGCTTTATTCCATTTACCTGTCATAATCATCATTGCACCAATCATTGCAGGTACGCCTGTTGTATAAGAAATAGCCTGTGAGCCGACTTCCTTGAAGCATTCCTGGTGGTCGCAGATGTTATAGAGGTAGTAGTTCTTGTCCTTGCCGTCTTTTTTGCCGCGGAAAATACAGCCGATATTTGTCTTGCCGACTGTTCTCGGACCAAGTGAAGCAGGATCGGGAAGTACTGCTTTGAGGAACTGGAGGGGAACTATCTCCTTGCCCTCGTACATAATAGGCTCAATAGATGTCATGCCAACATTTTCAAGACATTTCAGATGTGTGAGGTAGCTCTGTCCAAATGTCATAAAGAAACGTATACGCTTTATGCCCTTGATATTAAGTGCAAGGGATTCAAGCTCCTCATGGTGAAGCAGATACATATCCTTTTCACCAACGCCCTTGAAGTCGTATACACGCTTGATTTCCATTGGCTCTGTTTCAATCCACTTGCCGTCTTCTATGTAGCTGCCCTTTGCAGATACCTCACGGATATTGATTTCGGGATTAAAGTTTGTTGCAAAAGGATAACCGTGGTCGCCGCCGTTGCAGTCGAGAATATCAATATAATTTATCTCGTCAAAGTGGTGCTTCATAGCGTAGGCGGAAAATACTCCTGTTACGCCTGGATCAAAGCCGCTTCCGAGAAGTGCTGTAATTCCAGCCTTTTCAAAGCGTTCACGATATGCCCACTGCCACTTGTACTCGAATTTTGCGGTATCAAGCGGCTCATAGTTTGCTGTATCAACATAGTGTGTTTTTGTAGCAAGGCAAGCGTCCATAATTGTCAAATCCTGATAAGGAAGTGCAAGATTAAGCACTACATCAGGCTTATATGCCTCGATAAGAGCAATAAGCTCGTCTACATTATCAGCGTTTACCTGTGCTGTTTCGATTACTGTCTTTGTTGTAGGCTGAAGCTTCTCTTTGAGAGCATCGCACTTTGACTTTGTGCGGCTTGCTATCATTATTCCCTCAAATACCTCACTGTTCTGACAGCACTTGTGAATTGCTACAGAAGCAACGCCTCCACAGCCGATTATCATACATTTTCCCATTTTTTATTTACCTCCATATTAATTATTGTTGCTTTCTTTTTCCTGTGCCTCATAAGCTTTTTTATAGCATATAAAGAAAACAATATCAATTATCAGCAATGCAGAAAAAATATAAAATACAACTACAAACAGATTATTGTCTGCCCTCAACAGACTATAATTTTTATCAAAAAATACCTCTGAATTATCAGGATTGACAAACACTGTTGTTCTCTCACCGATTTCATATTTCTTTTCAGGCAGTGATTGCGGTCCTTGTGCCCTGTACTCATTTTCGCCGTAACCATAGCTGTAGACAGGATAATATTGATAATTGATTCTGTTATTCTTATGTCTTTCTGCTGTAAAGTAATCCACAATAGTTGCTTCTGTTTCGTATGTACAATTTCTTCTTTCATTAAACTCAAAACTACCAATAAAAATAAGTGCTGCACCTGTCATCATGAAAAACGGTACAAGAGCAAATAACAAAAACAAAGGAATTATTACTCCCATTACGCTTAATCTTTTCTTTTTTATTACGGCAGTATTTTCGCTGTAATAGTCATTCATAAATTACACCCCATAAATTTGCTTTGCACAAAACTCACATTTTTTCAGCTTACAAGACTATCCGTCTTTTTGAATTTCTGTACGATTTTTTCGACAATCTTTTTACTTACAATTAAAGCCGCTATGACAATTATTGCAATAACCGCAATAAAAGCAAAGCCTATGAGAAGCATTATACCAATAAATTTCATAGTTTCCTCGGAAGCAGGTTTAAAAAGTTTATCAGGTTCTTCGGGGTCAATAAATACCTCTTGCTTTGTACCCACCATTGCCTGTAATTCTTCCCAGTGCTCTTTAGAACGTCTGATATCATCTTCGCTATTGCGACGCTCACTACTATCTTCATCGGTTGAATAATGAAAATTGCCCTCCTCATAATATTTCATATCATAAACATAATTATTCCCGTTGTACTCATACGACAACTCCATATAGCCTATGATACTTTCCTTTTTAAATTCTCTATCAACGGAAACAACAACTGCGGTTATCGGCTCTAAATTGCGTTTCTTCATATCCATTTCCTCAATATACATCGGCAAAAATGTCCTCAAAAGATATCCGCCTAATGAGCCAGCCATGGCACAGAAACTACCAACAACAACTATCACTAACCTTACAATAAATATTATTACAGATGTTTTTGTATCTGAACTTCTAACTCTGATTTTCATAATTAATCTCCCTATATCATTATAATCCCCGAATATATTCCATATACTTTATGAAAGTGCAAGCAGCATTTCCCTTATTATCCTGCAAACTATTTACTTATATGTAAACACTATTTTTTAAAATTCTTAATCCTCTTATTTATACGGATAAAGCATATAATATCACCTATACATGCTAAAAAAATACATATGCCAACAATAATATAAATAATTGAAGCCAATCTTATTTCTTTAAATTCAGGCTCATAAATTTCCGAAGGATTATCAGGATTAACCATTATAACAGCTGTATCTCCTACATCATACTTAGCAGGTCTTGTACTGTTACTACTTTCAACGGAATATTCTTTTCCATTGTAAGTATAGCTATAAACCGCTGTGTAAACATATTTATGTTTATCTATGTTACTGCGATGTCTATTTCGTGCATTATCACTTGAGATATTTTCCGTTACAATAGCTGTTACACTTTCGGTACATAGTTTATCATCTCCACCAATTGAATATGTGATTATTCCAATCGAGAGAAAGACTATAGTGAAAAAAATCAGTAGATACAAAAGCGACCTGAACAACCAGTACTTCAAACGCAAATCGGTTTCCGAATAATTTTCAAAATTCCACATAGTTTCCAATAATCCCCCTTATTTTATGACATCGCCAGCAGCATTTCCCTTATAATCTTACAGGCAACTGCTGTTGATGCTCCCGACTGATCGTAATGAGGGCTTAACTCATTAACATCACAGCCAACTATATCAAGCTTTGAGCATACAAGAGTTACTGCCTTTCGCAGTTCCTCAAAGGTAACTCCCCCCGCTTCGGGAGTACCTGTCCCAGGAAATACCGAGGGGTCAAGCACATCTAAATCAAGTGTAAAATATACTTTCTTCCCCTTTAGTTTTTCAACAACTTCTTCAAGACCATCGAAATTGAACTTGTGCATTTCCGTATGGTCTGCGGCAAACACAAATTCTTCACGGTCGCCGCTTCTTATGCCGAACTGGAAAATATGACCGTCACCGACAAGCTCGTGACATCTTCTCAAAACACAGGCATGAGATAAAGGCTGACCTAAATAGTCATCACGCAAATCTGCATGAGCGTCAAAGTGGATTATATATAAATCCTCCGCCTTATCCTTAACCGCCATAACTGCACCGAGAGTTACAAGGTGCTCGCCGCCTATCATAAAGGGGATTTTTCCGTCGTTCAGTATTGTGTCGGTACGCATTGCAATATCAGCAACTGTACGTCTTACACTGCCAAACGGAAGCTCTAAATCTCCGCTGTCAAAATAGCTGTAATCAGTCATATCCTTGTCCTGATACGGACTGTATGTTTCAATTCCGAAGCTTTCACTGCGTATTACAGATGGGGCAAATCTCGTTCCTGGGCGGAAGCTTGTTGTTCCGTCAAAACCTGCACCGAATAGAACTATTTTGGCATTTTCGTACTCGCTGTCACAGCCGATAAAAGTCTGTATGTTTTTTTCAAGCATTTGTTTTCTCCTGATTTATTCAACATCACGGAGCATTTCTTCTACATAGTTTGGCAGAGAAAATGCACCTGTATGAAGCTTTGAATTGTAATATTTTGTTTGAAGTCCAAGCATATTCCACTTTATCCCGTTATAATCATGAACAGGATGATATTTCTTTGACGCAAAGCCGAAAAGCCAGTGGCCCGAGGGATATGTGGGAATATGTGCCTGATAAACACGGCTTATGGGGAAGCTTTCAACAATTCTCTTGTGTGAACGCTGCATAGCCGCTGCGTCCTCGTCATAGAACGGACTTTCATGCTGATTAACCATAATTCCGTCCTCACGAAGTGCCTTATTGCAGCTGCCGTAGAATTCCTTGGTGAAAAGTCCCTCACCAGGGCCGAACGGATCAGTAGAATCAACGATTATAACGTCGTATTTATTCTCACAGCGGCGGATGAACTTTACTCCGTCCTCATAGAATATATGCACTCTTTCATCATCAAGTCGGCAGGCTGTCGTGGGCAGATACTTCTTGCTGACTTCAACAACAAGCTCATCAATTTCCACAAGGTCGATTGACTCAACAGTGGGATAACGTGTAAGCTCACGCACAACTCCACCGTCACCTGCACCGATAACAAGAATATTTTTAGGATTTGGATGAACTGCCATAGGAATATGGGTTATCATTTCATGATAGATAAATTCATCCTTTTCCGTAAGCATCATATAACCGTCAAGGGTGAGAAATCTTCCGAACTCCTTTGAATCGAAAACGTCAATACGCTGAAATTCACTTTTTCCCGTATAAAGCTGTCTGTCAACCTTAATTGAGAACTTCACATTGGGCGTATGTCTTTCCGTAAACCACAGTTCCATTTTAACCCCTCCTGCTACCCCTTAATATTTTGAAAGAATATGATTTTTCAAATCCTCGGCATATACAACTTCGCCGCTTTCAATCTGTTCAGTAGAAACATCTTCACCGAGAAGATTCATATCTCTGTAAAGCCATGAAGAATTTTCAGTCTCTGCAAGAAAGAAATTATAGTTCATAGGAGCTCCCACATATTCTTCAAAATCCTTCATCATATTATCCATTATGTCAATATATTTCTGCTGGTCAAGTCCATTATTAATTACAAACTGACAAGTAAATGTAAATTCATCGTCTGAACATATACTTTTAAGGTCAGAGTCAGCAACTGAATAACCGCTGCCTGCTGTCAAACGCTGTCTTGCAATATCGCAGGTCTTGTCAAAGCCTTCACCCTCCAAAGCACCTATATATACAGGCGGATAGCATAACAATGTAAGGTCGCCGATATCAGGACAGATGTATACACCTCTCAAATCATCATACTGGAGTTCTATATACTTTGAGGCTATATTCTCAACAAATTCCGTCTTGACAATCTCTCCCATTGCTGTGGAAATAAACGAGTCAAATTCAGATAAATCGTGTATTTCCTTTGAGCCATATACCTGCACATCAAGGTCAATATACTCGCTTGCACGGTATGATGTCTTGGTTTCCTTGCCGTTTTTTCCTGTATACGTAATATCCCATGTTGTAATCATCTGCTCATATTCCGTATCAGGTCTGCTTGTTGTATATTTCGGCTCTCCTATAGTATAGTTTCCTCCAAAAGTATAATCAAGAAAATCCTTATACTCATAAATTATACCGTCGCCTGTCTGGGTATTTCCGCTTGAAGCAGTCCCACCCTGCGAAGTACTGTTTCCGCCTGTATTGCAGGCTGTAAGAAGCATAGAAGCCGCCATAACAGCCACAAATTTCATTGTATTTTTCATGTTTTTTCTCCTTTTATGCAAGAACATTAAGTCGCTCTAAATTCAGGTCTTCCGTTCCTGTCATCTGACAGCCCTTTTCCTTGGCATATTTTATATACTTTATAATCTCATCTGTTATCAGCTCACCGGGGGCAAGTATCGGTATGCCTGGAGGATAGCACATTACAAATTCAGTGCATATTCTGCTAGCCGCTTCATCAAGAGGAAGTGATACTTTATCCGCATAAAATGCACGTCTGGGAGTATCAGCAACGATTGGCGAAATATATTCCTGCGTGAGCATATCAGCACCTGTCTGCCCGAAACGGCGTTTTATTTCAGCAAGAGCACTTATAAGACGCTCTATATCACGTGTTCTGTCGCCAACGGAAATATATGCAAGAATGTTGCCTATATCACCGAATTCTATCTGTATATCATACTCATCACGAAGCAAATCATAAACTTCAATTCCTGCAAGTCCGATAGGTAAGGTATATACGCTCAATTTTGATATATCAAAATCGTAGATACTGTCACCGTTTACAAGTTCTTTTGAATAGGCATAATATCCGCCTATGCTATTGATTTCGGAACGTGCATATTCTGCCATTTCAACAGTCTTTGCAAAAATTTCACGTCCGCCAAGTGCAAGACGTTTTCTTGAAAGGTCAAGACTTGACAAAAGAAGATATGAAGCACTTGTGGTCTGTGTAAGATTTACAACCTGACGCATATAATCGGAATTGATATTTTTACCCATAAGCAGGAATGAGCTCTGTGTGAGACTTCCTCCGGATTTGTGCATACTTACCGATGCAATATCCGCACCTGCCGCCATTGCAGTTACAGGGAAATTTTCACCAAAGTAAAAATGTGTTCCGTGTGCTTCATCAACAAGAACAAGCATATTATGCTCGTGAGCAAGCTTTACAATTTTTCTCAAATCGGAACAAATGCCGTAATATGTGGGATTATTGACCATAATCGCCTTTGCCTGCGGATTTTCACGAATTGCCTTTTCTACCTGTTCTACTGACATACCGAGGGCAATTCCAAGTTGATTGTTAACATCAGGGTTTACATATACAGGAACAGCACCCGTAAGAATAAGGGCATTAATTGCACTTCTGTGAACGTTTCTCGGCATAATAATCCTGTCGCCGCTTTTGCAGGCATACATAATCATACTCTGAACGGCGGAGGTAGTACCTCCCACCATAAAGAAAGCATTTGCAGCACCGAATGCCTCCGCAGCAAGCTCCTCTGCATCACGAATAACGGAAACAGGGTGACAGAGATTATCAAGAGGTTTCATAGAGTTGACATCAACATTCATGCAGTCCTCGCCAAGAAACTCGGTAAGCTCCATATTTCCCCTGCCCCTCTTATGTCCGGGAACATCAAAGGGAACAACTCTCATTCGTCTGAACCGTCTGAGAGCTTCATATATAGGTGCATTAACCTGTGAAAGAGCCATTTCCGAAAACATTCCTTCCGCTGAAAATTTCAATCATTTCCCTACGCAGGGCATTTGTTATATCAAGCCGGCTGCGTGGCGAAATTTCATGAACATCTGTATTAAAAAGATAATTCTGCAATTCAATTTCTTTAATAAGCATTTTTGTGTGGAACATATTAGCCTGATAGACATTTATATCAACTGCGTCGTATTTTTCAAGAGTTGATTCGGCAATATAATTCTGAATTGATGTTATGTTGTGGTCAATAAAAAGCTTTTCTCCGTCAAGGTTTCGTGTAAATCCTCTTACTCGATAATCCATAGTTATAATATCACTGTCAAAGCTGCCTATGAGATAATCAAGTGCAGTAAGCGGAGTTATCTTGCCACAGGTTGCAACGTCAATATCAACACGGAATGTTGCAATGCTTGTATCTGGGTGATATTCGGGATATGTGTGAACTGTTACATGGCTTTTATCAAGGTGTGCAACAGTTTCAGTTCCGCCTGTAGGAATCATCGTATCATCAGCAATAAGGAAAGTAGCCGACGCTCCCTGTGGGTCGTAATCCTGTCTTGAAACACTTAAAACCTGTGCACCAATCATTTCAGTAAGGTGAGTCATTATATCAGTGATACGCTGAGAATTATATACTTCATCAACATAGGCGATATAATCAAGCTGGGCTTTTGGAGTACGTGCATAGCAAACGTCATATATATTAAAACTTAAAGATTTTGTAAGATTGTTGAAGCCGTAAAGCTTTAACTTGTTTTCCATAGAACACCTCAAAATAAAAAAAGTACAAGCGTTCAGCCTGTACTTGTCCAACATCGTCTACAAATAGCCATATGGCTATATTACGAGTAAAGATACCTCTTTAACTACTCTTATTGACCTTTCACAAGCTGAAAATATAACTTAGAAATACATTTAATCAATAAGGCAACAGAAGTTGCCGACCGATATATGTATATCGGAAATCGGCATTTGACCGGCTGTCCGTATGGCACTAACTCCTTATGGAGTGGTCAAAATTTTGCTTCCAACAGAAGCAACTTTACACTATAATTTTATCACATTTACGATGTTTTGTCAATAGAAAAATTGAATTTAATTGTCATTCTCATCCTCACTATCCACAAAGACATATTCGATAATTTCAGCCACCTGCTGCTGAGAAAGATCTTCAATGTAAAGAAGTTCATAAGGATGACTGAAAACATGGATTTTTTCTCTTAACTCAATTATTTTTTCAGCAATTTCCTCGTCTATATGGGGTAAGAGTATCAGCAACTCTGCGTCCGCAGTATTTAAATCAATTGGAGCTACATCTTCAAGAGTGAGGGCAGGTTCAGTTTCCGTTTCATCATCGTAAATCTGCACTCCAACAGACTCATCTTCCTCATACTCACTTTCATCGGAATACTCCCCGTCATCCTCCTCGTATGAGGGATAAACGGGATTTTCAACGTAAATATAAGCCTTAATATTTTCAAATAAATTTTCACCAATACCGTATACGTTCATTATTTCTTCAATATTGTTAAATCCTCCGTTTTGCTCTCTGTAACTGATAATTGCATCAGCAAGACTATCTCCGATACCATTCAATTTACAGAGATCCACATGTGAGGCAACATTTAAGTCGATATAAAGAGGCGTATTTTCAGTTACAACAATTGTAGTTACAGTTGTAATTTTGGATTTTTTACTTGAAGAATCTGAAGTATTTAGAGTTGTTTTACTTGTAACAGAAACGACATTGGTAATATTTTCATCAGGCGGAAAGGAATATGTAACAACAGTCTCCTTGCTTTTTAGCTTCATTTCATTTCTAAAAATAATAATTCCGCCAATTGCAAGAAAAATGATAAAATATATCAGCATAGCATAATTGCGTTTCACAGTATTCACTCCCCTTTAAATCATTATATAATCAAAAAACTCCCTAAAGAGGGAGTAAAAGTGGGCCATTAGGGACTCGAACCCCAGACCGTCCGGTTATGAGCCGGATGCTCTAACCAACTGAGCTAATGGCCCTTGAATATGAAAAACGGAAGTCAAGCGACTTCCGTTCTT
>JAZRCW010000088.1:0-1099 GCA_045659945.1 Ruminococcus sp.
CCCTGAATTGATTTCGAAGGCAGTCTTGCGGAATCATATTTCAGCATAACACTTTGTTTGATATTGACTCTGATTGTGTCACTCGCAGAATATCCTATGTGATTTGAGTCTTCATATTCCATTGAGAGAGTCAGCGGATGTTCGCCTGTTTTCGCTGTGTGAACAGCAGTTAATCCGACAGTCCATACATAAGTGCCGTTTGCTGAAATACTTTTTACATAAGCGGTACCCATGCCATCCGTTTTGAGTTCGCCGCTTTCATCGGAAAGAGAAAGTTTTATGTTGCTTACTGACTTTGACGGACTTGTGTTTTTGATTGTGATGTTCACTTTTCTGCTTTCGCCCGGAATAATACTGTCGTTTTCAATGGTGTATTCTGTAACCATAAGACGGGGTTGAGAAGTGTCCTGCGGTGCGACGGTAGTTTCAACTTCCTTTTTGCCGATTACATTGAGATTGATTACATCGGATGATGAACCGCTGCCTGCTTCACTTTCATATTCACACATTATATTGACGGTGTGGTTGCCGTCTTTGGAAGTTTCTGAAATTTTAACATCAATATCCCATGTCACGGATTTTTTGGCATTAAGCCTGTCAACATAACCCGAAGCAACACCGACGGGAACAATATCTCCGCTTGAATCGGAGAAAGTCAGTTTCATGTTTTTGACATAATCGGTTTTGCTCTTATTGGTGAGAGTGATTGATATTTTCGCTGTGTTTCCCGCTTTGAGTTCACCTTCGGTTTTGTAGTCCGTAACCATAACTTTCGGCTGTGAGGGTATTTCCTCTGCAAAAGCGGTTGTTATAGGTACAAGGCAACACAACAAGAACATTATTAAACTGGATATTTTTTTCATAGAAATTATAACTCCCTGATATTTTCAACAATGCTGTATTTCATCTGCTTTTTGACTTTGGAATAAAGATTAAATGAGCAAATCGCAAAAAGAACAAGGCATATTGCGGCAGCTGTCAGAATTCGGAATTCAAACGGAAACATAATATGAATGCCGTACTTACAGATAAATTTTGCCAAGAAAAATACAACAGTATAAATCCCAAAGCCGAGTCCGCATCCCATTCCGAACATTGA